>NZ_JBFUPJ010000002.1:0-859477 GCF_041355175.1 Variovorax sp. RCC_210
GCTGCGATCAGCGAAGCCTTGTAGTCTATCACGGTTTTTTAAGTACCGTCAAACTTTTTTCGCTTTCTTCAACTTCACCAGCCAACCGCTTTTCGCGATCAGCCGCCGAAGTCTTTTCAGCGAAGCCTTCGATTATGCACTGCTTTTTCAAACCGCGTCAACTTCGAAGGAAGTTTTTTTACCCGACCCACTCGCAGTCAATTCCGAAGAACCCACCGCGACTCACTTTGCAGTGACTGTCAGTCGAGCCCGCAAGTATATGCCAGGATTTGAGCCCGACAAGCCCCATGACCAAACAATCTTGCAATCGAGTTGCCTGTCCACCCGCGGGCCCACATTGACGCACTGCAAACCCCGGAGAGTGCCTCCTCCGATAATCCGCACCACATGGCACTCATCACACTCCTCGACGCCCAACTGGCGTTCGGTCACGTCCCCCTGCTAGATCACGCGGACTTCTCTCTTCTTGAATCGGAGCGCATCGGCCTGATCGGGCGCAATGGCGCCGGCAAGTCCTCGATGCTCAAGATCCTCGGGGGCCTGGAGAAGACAGACGACGGCACCCTTCAATTGCAGCAGAACCTGCGCGTGGCCTACGTCGCCCAGGAACCGGCGCTCGACATGGACGCGGACGTGTTCACCGCCGCCAGCCAGGGCCTGGCCGAAGTCATTGCGGTGCGCGACCTCTATCTCTCCGGTGCGGACGGCCTCGACCTCGACGCCCTGCAGTCGAAGATCGAAGCCTTCGACGCCTGGAACTGGGAGCAGCGCGTGGAAGAAACACTGCACCGCCTCCACCTCGACCGCAACGCGCGCGTCGGCTCCCTCTCTGGCGGCACGCGCAAGCGCGTCGCCCTGGCCCAGGCCCTGGTGGCCGCCCCCGACGTCCTCCTGCTGGACGAACCCACCAACCACCTGGACCTCGACTCCATCGAGTGGCTCGAACAACTGCTCATCGACTTCAAGGGCAGCGTCGTCACCATCACCCACGACCGCAGCTTCCTGAACCGCGTGGCGACCCGCATCGTCGAGCTCGACCGAGGCAAGCTGAACTCCTACCCCGGCAACTTCGAGCAATACCTTCTGCAGAAGGAAGAACAGCTCGCCCAGGAGGCGGTCATCAGCGCCAAGGCCGACAAGCTGCTGGCCCAGGAAGAAATCTGGATCCGCAAGGGCGTGGAAGCGCGCCGCACGCGCAGCCAGAGCCGCATCACCCGCCTGCAGGAACTGCGCGCCAGCCGCACCGCCCGGCGCGAGGTGCAGGGCAGCGTGAACATGGACGTGGCGTCCGGCCAGTCCAGCGGCAAGATCGTGGCCGAACTCACCGAGGCGACCAAGTCCTTCGGCGAAAAGACCGTGATCCGCAACTTCAGCGGCACCATCCTGCGCGGAGACAAGGTCGGCCTGCTCGGCCCCAACGGCGCGGGCAAGACCACGCTGCTGAAGCTCATCCTGGGCGAGCTCGAGCCCGACAGCGGCAAGATCCGCCGCGGCACCAACCTGCAGGTGGCGTATTTCGACCAGATGCGCGACAAGCTCGACCTCGACGCCACGCTGGAAGACTTCATCAGCCCCGGCAGCGAGTGGATCGAAATCGGCAGCCAGCGCAAGCACGTGAAGAGCTACCTGTCGGACTTTCTCTTCTCCCCTGCGCGCGCCAATTCCCCCGTGCGCTCCCTCAGCGGCGGTGAGCGCAACCGCCTGCTGCTCGCGCGCCTGTTCGCCCGCCCCGCCAACGTGCTGGTGCTCGACGAGCCGACCAACGACCTGGACATCGACACGCTCGAACTGCTCGAAAGCCTGCTGCAGGACTACGACGGCACCGTGTTCCTCGTGAGCCACGACCGCACCTTCCTCGACAACGTGGTCACCAGCACCATCGCCTACGAAGGCGACGGGCGCTGGCGCGAGTACGAGGGCAGCGTGCAGGACTGGCTGATCCAGTCCAAGCGCGCCCGCGAAATCGCCGAACAGCGCGCCGCCTCGGCTCCGACGTCTGCCCCGACGCCAGCGGCCACCCCCGCGCCCGCCGCCGAAGCCCCCGCCCCCAAGGCGGCAGGCGCACGCAAGAAGCTCTCATATAAGGAGCAGCGCGAACTCGACGCCCTCCCCGCGCAGATCACCGCCCTCGAAGGCGAGCAGAAGCGCATCACGGAAATGCTCGAGCTCGACGGCGGCGCCCTCTACGCCAGCGACGCCTCGCGCGCCGCCGAGCTGGCCGAACGCCACGCCAGGATCGACGACGAACTGCTCGCCGCGCTCGAGCGCCAGGAAGAACTGGGCGCCACGCGCTGACCGGCGACCCCGCCGGCACCGGTCGTCCGCCCGTCCGACGCGCGGCGGGCGCCGACTAGGCTATACATGCGGCTAACCCCTCAAAGCCCCGGTCCAAGCCCCGGGGGAGCCGCATGCCTTCTTCCTTCCAGACGCTGTTCCGCCGGTCTGCAGCGCTCCTTGCGCTGGTGATCCTGGGCGCCTGCGCGCAACTGCCGCAGAACGTCGACCGGCCCGTCTCCCACGCAATCGCCTCCCCCACCACCGGCACCGCGCTGGCCGACCTGGTGCAGCAGCGCCGGCAGGCCGACAAGGCGCGCTACGAATCCGGCTTCCTGCTGCTGGGCGGTCCGCAGGCCGCCTACGGCAGCCGGCTCGCCCTGGTCGAGGGCGCCCAGCAGACGCTGGACCTGCAGTACTACGCCATTCACGCCGACGCCAGCACCGGCCGGCTGGTGCGCGGGCTGCGCGCGGCGGCCGAGCGCGGGGTGCGCGTGCGCGTGCTGCTCGACGACTTCCACACCACCGGGCGCGACGCGCTGGTACTGGGCCTGGCCTTCATCCCGAACATCGAGATGCGGCTGTTCAACCCGCTGGCCGGCTCGCGCGACTCCACCTTCAGCCGCCTGTTCAATTCGATCGACGACGCCTCGCGCATCCAGCAGCGCATGCACAACAAGCTGTTCCTGGCCGACAACGTGCTCGGCGTCACGGGCGGGCGCAACCTGGGCGACGCGTACTTCGGCAATGCGACCAACGGCAACTTCGTCGACGTCGACGTGCTGGCGGCCGGCCCGATCGTGCAGGACCTGTCGCGCAGCTTCGACAGCTACTGGAACAACGAGCGCGCCTACCCGGTGCAGTCGCTGGTCACGCGCGAAGAACTGCAGGCCATGCGCGACCGCGCGAAGAAGGCCGACCAGGAACTGGTCGCGCAAGCTACCCGCGACCACGACGAAAAACCCAGCGACGACGCACCGCCCACCGCCGAGCAGCGCGCCCGCGCCTGGGACGAGAAACCGCTAGACCTGCGCACCGCCACCTTCGTCTGGGCGCCGGCCGTGATGCTCGCCGACAAGCCCGGCAAGATCGCCGCCGATTCCGCCTCCGGCCCCGACACCCCCAAGGCGCCGGGCCTGGTGGTGAGCCAGCCCGACGACAAGGCCGGCACCTCGCGCGGCGTGGCCTCGCTGGAAGCCGCGTCCGACCTGGCCGCCAACGGCGACACCGTGGTCGAGGGCCTGCTGCAGCTGATCGGCCAGGCGCGCGCCGACCTGCTCATCATTTCCCCCTATTTCGTGCCCGGCAAGGACATGCTGCAGGCCTTTTCCGCGGCGCGCGCACGCGGCGTTCGCATCCGGGTGCTGACCAATTCTTTGGCGTCGAACGACGCGCCCGTGGCGCACGTGGGCTATGCGCGGCACCGCGAGGCGCTGCTGAAGATGGGCATCGAGCTGTACGAGCTGCGCAGCGAGCAGAGCAATTTCGGCAGCGTGTTCGGTTCTTCAGGCGGCAGCGGCGGCGGCGCGGGTGCAGGCTCCGGCAGCGGGTCCGGCAGCGTCACGGGCGAATCGCGCGCCATGCTGCACTCCAAGGTGCTGGTCATGGACGGCCGGCTGCTGGTGGTCGGCTCGATGAACCTCGACCTGCGCTCGCAGCTTCAGAACACCGAGATCGCGCTGCTGATCCGCAGCAACGAACTCTCGCGCGCGGCGTCGGAGCAGATCGAGCGCGGCATGGACGAGCGCTCGTGGCATGTGGAGCTGGTCGACGGCTCGCTGGTGTGGCGAGCCCCGAAGGACAGCAAGCTGCCGGACGCGACCTCCGAGCCCGACACCAGCGCCACGCTGCGGCTGATGCTCAAGCTCTTCGGGCCGCTGGCGCCCGACGAACTGCTCTAGGCAAGCTCAGTGCTTGTGCTGGTGCCCCGCCGCGGCGGCCGCATCGGCGCCTTCGGGCGCGCCCACCGGCAGCGTCACGTCCAGCGCGGTCTTCACGCCCTTGGCGTCCTCGAACTTCAGCGTGAACGGCACGCTCGCGCCCTTGGCCAGCGCGCCCTTCAGGTCCATCATCATCACGTGGTAGCCGCCGGGCTTGAGCTCGACGGTCTGGCCCGCGGGCAGGTCGAGGCCGCCGGAAAGCTCGCGCATCTTCATGACGTCGCCTTCCATCTTCATCTCGTGCACTTCGGCCGTGCCCGCGGCCGGGGTCGCGATGCCCACCAGCTTCGTGCCGGTGGGCGCGGTCAGCTTCATGAAGGCGCCCGTGCCGCTCTGGCCGGGCACCGACTGGCGCACCCAGCCGTCGCGCACGTCGACCGTGGCCACGCCCTGCGCCACCACGTTCAGCCTGGCGGCCGGGCTCTTCAGGCCCGCCGTCGAACTGCCCGAGGCCGGCACCTCGGCCCAGTCGGCCACGCCGGTGTCGCAGGTCTGCAGCACCTTGAACCACAGCGTGCCGGGGGCCGCGGGCACCTTGCCGCGCAGCACGAACTCGGCGCGCTCGCTGCCGGGCAGCGCGCTGTCGGGCGTCTCGGCGGTCCAGCGCACTTCGCCGTCGCCGTTCTTCGTCACGTCGAGCTTCCAGCCCTTGCGTGCCTGCGCGTCGCTCAGCACGAAGCCCTTGGGCAGGCGCACGGCCAGCCCGGTGGTGGCCTTGGCGCCTTCGCAGGCGTGGCCCACGCGGAAGGCCGCGTTGTAGTCGCTGCCCACGGTGGCCGCGCCCGGCGGCAGCGTGACGTGCGCAAATGCGGCGCCCATGCCGCACAGCATGGCGCATGCCGCCAGGGTCTTGAGCGCGGGCTTCGAATAGTTCGTCATGTCGTGTCGTCCTTGCAGGTGGAGTGAGAGAGTCAAAGGTCGAACTTCAGTTCGGCCACGTAGGTGCGTTGCGGGTACGGGTGGAAGGCCCAGTACTTGTTGTTGTTCAGGTTGTCGATGCCGAAGGACGCGCTCCACTGCCGGTCGATCCGGTAGCGTATGCGCGCGTCGACCACGAAGAACTTCGAGAAGCCCATGTACGCGGCGCCGTTGGGGTCGCTGTTGTCCAGCGTGCCGTACTGCTTGCCGCTGTAGCGCGCGCCGACCGTGTAGCTCCACCTGGCGTCGGGCCGGTAGGTGGCCAGCAGCGTCGCGCGCACCTTGGGCACGCGCGGCTGGTCCTGCCCGACGCTGGCCGCGAAGCCGCTGTTGGCGGCGATCTTCGAGCGCGTGAGGGTCAGGCTGCCGCTCAGGTCGAAGCCCTGCATGCCCACGTCGACCGCGTTCAGCGCCACCTCCAGCCCGCGGGTGCGAATGGCGTCCACGTTCTGCACCGTGCTCACCAGGTTGTTCAGCGCCTGGCTGTACAGCGCGTCCTTGGTGTTCTCGAAGAACAGCGTGGTGCGCAGCACGCCGTCGAGCCCCCAGCCCTTCAGGTCGCGCTCGGCGCTGAGCTCGGTGGTCCACGAGCGCTCGGGGCGCAGGTTCGGGTTGGTGTTGACGATGCGGTTGCCGTCGATGGAGCCCTGGTACAGCTCGCTCACCGTGGGCATGCGCACGGCGCGGCCGGTCGAGGCCTTCAGCAGCCAGTCGGACGTGGCCTGCCAGGCGACGGCGGCCTTGGGCGAGTCGTAGCTGTTCTTGCGCGGCGCGAAGCCGATCAGCGTGCTGGCGTTGCCGAGCTGGCCGCCGTAGGCCTCCCAGCGTTCGTGGCGCAGGCCGAGCGTGGTCTTCCAGTCTTTCGCGAAGCGCCAGGTGTCCTGCACGTAGAGCGACTGCAGCCGTGTGTTGCCGTTGAAGGCCGAGAACGGCGTCACGGGCGAGCCGTTGAGCCAGTCGAGCGTGTTGCCGACGCTGGTGCGCAGGCGGGCCGTGTCCTGCTGGAAGCCGAAGTCGACCACGTGCGCGCCCACGCCCTCGGCCGAGCCGGTGGGCCGCCAGGTGCCGGCCGCCTTGAAGGTGTTCCAGCCCGAGCCGCCCATGTCGGTGGTGCGCCCCGGCCCGCCGTTGAAGGCGCCCGGCAGCGGCGTGGTCGGCGTGCGCGAGGTGTCGCTCGCGTAGTCGAACAGGCTGGCGGCCACCTCCCAGTCGAACACGCCGCCGGTGTGGCTCTTCACCGAAAGGCCGTGCATGTAGTGCGTGAGCGCGGTTTCGGTGGGCGCGAGCGCGGCGCTGGGCGAGTCGAGGTTGTAGCTGCGCCCGCCGATGTTCACGCGTCCGCCGTACACCGGCCGGCCGAGCGCGTCGCGCAGCCAGGTGTCGACGCCGCCGTGCGTGGTGTTGTTCCAGGCGCCCAGCGTGTAGGTGGCGCGCACGGTGGGCGAGAAGTCGTACGCCACTTTCAGCTTGGCCTGCTCCTGCGTGGTGTCGTAGATGGTGGAGCCGCCCACCAGCCACCACGGCTGGTTCGACGGGTTCAGCCCCAGCACCGCGCCAGTGACCGGCGTGCCCGCGTTGCCGAGCGTGCCGGCGCTCACGAGCCGGTTGCCGAACACCAGCGCCTGCCCCTTGCTGTGGGTGCGCGAGGCGTTGAGCCACCACGACCAGTCGCCGCTGCGGCTGCCCAGCGACAGGTCCAGCTGCTGGCCGGCCGGGGACGAGTGGCTGTTGTACAGGTCGAAGTTCGACACGAAGCCGCTCAGCTTGACGTGCGCCTCCAGCTGCGTGGGCATGCGCGTCACGTAGTCGACCACCGCGCCCACCGAGTTGCCGGGGTACGCCGCCGAGAACGGTCCGTAGAGCACGTCGACGCGCTCGATTTCCTCGGGCGACACCATGCCCCAGCGCGGCGCGTAGGTGGCGCCGTTGCCCAGCGGGTTCGACAGCATGATGCCGTCGGCATAGACCATCGAGCGCGCGCTGTTGCCCGTGCCCGAGGCGCGCGTGGCGAGCACGGCGTGGTTGAAGTCGCCGATGTAGCGCTTGCGCACGACCAGGCTGGGCAGGTACTTGAGCGCGTCTTCGCTGTCGGTGGCGTTGACGGTTTCAACGATCTGGTCGTGCGTCACGCCTTCGATGGTGGTCGGGATCTGCGCGGGCAGCGAGGTCGGGCGGCCGCCGGTCACGGTGACGGTGCTCAAGGCACCGGAAGCACCGGATGCCCCGGAAGCGCGGGCGTTGCCGGGAGCCTCAGCGACCTCGGCGTTTTCGGCGGTGATCGCCTGCTGAGCCAGCGCGGGCGCGGCGAACGGAAAAATGGGAAACGCCATGGCGATCGCCAGGGCGCGGGAATGCTTTTTCAAGAGGAACCTTCTCCACGAAACTTCGAGCCGAACAGGCCGCGCGCGCACGTCGGTCGTGCGCATGCGGCATGGGTTGCGAAAGCGTCAGGAGAAGGTCGGGGGCCCGCGCGCCGGCAACGGCGCGGCGGTGGCCGCGGCCAGGCGCGCGGCGGGAATCGACTGGACCACGCGGCCCAGCGGCAAGGGAAGATCGAAAGCGGGCACCGCCAGGGCCGGCGGCGGCGCGCCGGTCAGCACGCACAGCGGGCAGTCCATGTGGGAGGCGCCCATTTCCTGCGCGCCGTCCTCGGTGTGGACCACCACCTTGATGGAGCCGACGCTGGAGCACACCAGCTCCATCGCCTGCGGATGCACCAGCGGAGAGGCCACCGCCACGCCCAGCGACAGCACGAACCACAGCAGCACCCAGCGGCCGACGAGGCCGAGGAAGCGGGTGTGGGGGCGCAGCAGGTGCATGGCGGTCGCGATTATCTGCGCACTTTGCCCTTGGCGGCAGGGGCCGCGGCCTTGGCCGGGGCCTTCGCGGGTGCCTTGCCGGCGGCCTTGGCCGGCGCCTTGCCGCCCTTGGGCGCCGGTGCCGCCTTGCCACCCTTGGCCGTCGGCGCTCCCTTTGCGCTCTTTGGGTTGGCCTGACCGCGCTGGCCCTTCACGGCCTTGCCGCCGCGCACGGCCCGCGGCGCGGGCGAAGGCGCCGCCAGCGCCGCCATCGGCGCCGCCGTCTGGGCCTGCGCGTCGGTCAGCACCGGCGTCACGGTGAAGCCGCGCGCCGCCATCAGCGTGGGCAGCCCCTGCGCGCCGATCATGTGCAGCGCGCCCACGGCGGCGAACACGCCCTTGCCGCCGGCGTGCAGGCGTTCGATGCCGTCGGCCAGGTTCGGGTTGCGGTCGTCGAGCAGGCGCTTCATGAGCCGCTGCTCGGCGGGGGTGTTGAGGCAGTCGCACCAGTCGGCGTAGCGGGCCAGGCGGGCCGCGTCGCTGCGCGCCCACACGTCGGCCAGCTCCTTCAGCTGGCCGCGCAGCTTGCCCGACTCCAGTTCGTCGAGCGCCGCGTCGATCTGCTCGCCCTCTTCGGCCTCCGATTCGCCGGTGAGCACCTTCAGCTGGGCGGCGGCGCTTTCGAGCGCGACGATGGGCTTGTTGCTGTTGCGGGCCGACACGGCCAGGGTTTCGTCCACGCCGAATTCGGGGTACAGCCCGTCGGCGCGCGCCACCAGCCCGGCCAGCGCCGTGACCTGCAGGATGGGCTGCAGCTTCGACAGCGCACCCGGCGGCACGCAGGCCTCGGCGTTCTGGCGCTCCAGGCGACGGGCGCGCTCGCCGGTGAGCACGCGCGCCAGTGCCTCGGGGTCGGCCGGCCGGGCCATGGCGGCGGCGGTGGCCTCGTCGCGCGAGTCGATTTCCAGCGCCAGCGTGTCGCTCTGGGTCAGCGCCTTCTGGATGGTCGGGCCGGGGCGCACCCAGTCGCCGCGCCCGACGTGGATGGTGCCGTACAGCCACGAGGTGCGCCCGTCGCGCTCGATGCGCCACAGCATGCCGCGGTCGACCCCGTTGCGCAGCGCGGTGCCGGGCTTTTCGAGGCTGGCGATGGCCGAGGGCGGGCAGGCGGCCTGCGCCGCCGAGAAAGTGAACACGCAGCAGGCGCCGGCCAACAGCTGGCGCGGCAACTGCGGCAGTCGCGACAGCCGCGACCACTGCGACAGAGGCCGCAGCCCCCGCACGAGGCGCAGGGGCGCTGATAAGTCGATGTCGCGCATCTGGGCGACGAGGATCCGGAGTATCCGCAAGGCTTGCTCCACGATGAAAGAAAGTCCGGCATTCTCACAGCAGCGCTGCCCATAATCCGAAACCATGCAGAGCATCTTCCACCTTGCCTTTCACGTTCGTGACCTCGATGGTGCCCGCCGTTTCTACGGCGACGTCCTCGGTTGCGCCGAGGGCCGCAGCACCGACACCTGGGTCGATTTCGACTTTTTCGGCCACCAGATTTCGCTCCATCTCGGCGAGCCCTTCGCCACCGCGCGAACCGGCCGCGTCGGCGACGTGATGGTCCCCATGCCGCACTTCGGCCTGGCGCTCGCCCTGCCCGACTGGCAGGCCATGGCCGCGCGCCTGGAGGCCGCCGACACCGAATTCCTGCTGAAGCCGCAGGTGCGCTTCGAAGGCCAGCCCGGCGAGCAATGGACGATGTTCTTCCACGACCCGTTCGGCAATCCGATCGAGGTCAAGGGTTTCCGTTCCCTGGACACCCTCTACGACAAGTGAGCACGCCACGTGAGCCCGCGCCGCGCCATGTCCCGCCAACCCGCCGCTGACGACGCTCCGGTCACGCGGGGGATGGGACGACGCGCTGTGCGGCGGCTGTTCGGGCGCGCAATGGCCGCATTGGTTCCCCTGGTCGTCGCCGTCGCGGCCCACGCCCAGCAAGACTGCGAGCTCAACGGCCGCGGCGTGAACCCGGCCAACGGCGCCACCACGGCCGGCAAGACCGGCCTGCTGCGCTGCAAGGACCGCGCGAGCGGCGAGCTGCAGCGCGAGGAGCAGGTGCAGAACGGCGTGTCGATGGGCCTGGTGCGCATTTATGAGAAGGGCAAGCTGGCCAAGGAGCACAGCGTCAACGCCAAGGGCAACATCCAGGGCCGCGCCCGGGAGTTCTCGCCCACCGGCCGCGTGCTGCGCGAAGCCACCTACGACGACGGCCAGGAGCGCGGCCTGGTGCGCAGCTTCTACCCCGACGGCAAGCTGCGCCGCGCCATGTTCTACCCCGACACCGGCAACGGCAGCGAGCGGGCCTCGGTCGAGTTCACCGAGCGCGGGCAGCTGTCGGCGCTGCGCTGCGCCGACACGCCGGCGCTGGCGCCGGTGGTCGACGACGCCAAGCTCTGCGGCTTCTCGGGCACGGGCCCCTCGCAGGTCGAGCTGTTCGACGCAGGCGGCAACCTTCGCTCGCGGCTGGCCTACGTGTCGGGCAAGCGCGTGCGTTCGCAGAGCTTCTACGACAACGGCAAGACCGCCGTGCTCGACGAAACCGTCGGCAACCAGCGCACCGAGCAGAACTATTCGTCGGAAGGCGTGAAGCGCCGCGAAACGGCCTACCTGCTGCAGGAGCGCACCAGCGTGCGCATCCGCGAGCAGGCGTTTTCAGAAAAAGGCACGCTGGTGCGCGACCAGCGCTGGAACAGCGCGGGCGAGCCGATCGTGGACGACAGCTACTACCTGAACGGCCAGCCGAGCAGCAAGTCCGCGTACAGCGGCGGGGGCGGAACCGGCGACGCGCGTTCGGTCGAGGTCACCGAGTTCTACGACAGCGGCGAGCGCGCCGCGCAGGGCCGCTACCAGCTGGCGAGCCGTGGCCGGCAGACGCCCGTGGGCACCCACCAGCGCTTCAGCGAAAAAGGCACGCTGCTGGCCGAGTCGACCTTCGACACCAAGGGCCGCGTGACGCGCGAGCGGGTCTGGGACGAGAACGGCGAGTTGCAGCGCGACGACGAGGTCTTCGAGGACGGCTCGCGCAAGGCGTTCTCCAAATAAGGCTCGCCCCCAGGCTGCGCGCACTTCGTGTCGCTTCGCCAACCCCCTGCCGGGGGCAACACCTGCGGCCCGGCGAAGCCGGTGCCGCGGTGTTTCCCGAAAAATCGGGTGCAGGCCGAAAAAGCCTGCTGCCGGGTCAGTCGAGCTTGATGCCGGCCTGCTTGATGATCGGCCCCCAGCGCTTGGACTCCGCGCGCGACAGCGCCGCGAACTGCGCCGGCGTGCCGGGCATGGCTTCCATGCCGAAGTCTTCGAAGCGCTTCTGCACCGTGGGCGTGCCGAAGGCCTTGTTCAGGTCGCCATTGAGCTTGGTCACCACCGCGGGCGACAGGTTGGCCGGGCCCAGGATGCCCTGGAACGCGAACACCTCCGTGTTGGGCACGCCCACTTCGGCCAGCGTCGGCACGTTGGGCAGCAGCTTGCTGCGCGCGCCCGAGCCGATGGCCAGCACCCGCACCTTGTTGCTCTGCATGATCGACAGGCCCGAGGCCAGGTCGAGGAACATGCACGGCACCTGCCCGCCCATCACGTCGGCCATGGCCGGCGCGGCGCCGCGGTACGGAATGTGGGTGATGAAGGTGCCGGTGCGCACCTTGAACATTTCCATGGCCAGGTGGTGCGGCGAGCCGTTGCCCGGCGACGCGTAGTTCACCTTGCCGGGGTTGGCCTTCACGTAGGCCAGGAACTCCTTGAAGGTCTTGGCCGGAAAGTCGGGGTGCACCACCAGCGCCAGCGGAAACTTGCCGATCGCGCCGATGTAGGTGAAGTCCTTTTCCGGGCTGAACGGCAGCTTGCTGAACAGGTGCTCGTTGAAGGCCAGCACCGCGTTGTCGGCCGACAGGATGGTGTAGCCGTCGGGCTTGCTCTTGGCGACCAGGTCGGCACCGATGTTGGTCGAGGCGCCGGGGCGGTTGTCGACCACGATCTGCTGGCCCAGCGTCTGGCGCATCGATTCGGCCAGCACGCGCGCGATCACGTCGGTGCCGCCGCCCGCCGGATAGGGCACGACCCACTTGATGAGCTGCTGGGGGTACTCCTGCGCATGGGCGAAGGGCGAGGCGGCCACGGCGGCGCCGGAGGCGAGCGTGGCGAGAAGGGTGCGGCGATCCATGGATCAGTCTCCAGTTTGTAATTCGAAAGCGGACAGGGATGGTACGGGCAGCGCGTGCAGTGCGTCGGCCAGCGCGGCGCGGCAGCGCGCCTCGTCGCCGACCTGCTCGAACAGCAGCAGCGCCAGGCGCGCGAGGAACAGCGATTCGCGCTCCGCGCCGGCTTCGCTGATGGCGCGCGCGCACTCGGCGTAGAGGCGGTCGCGGGCGTCCGGGTGAAGGGGATGCGACGGTTGCAGGGGTGTGGTGCTCATGCCAGGGTCTCCAGGCGCGCGGCCGCGGCGCGTGCCAGCGCAGGTTGCAGGGCGCCGGCCGGCAGGCGGTGCCAGCGCGCAGCCACGTGGCCGTCGGGGCGCAGCAGGTAGACCGCACCGTCCTGCGCGCCGAGCGCGGCGAAGACGGCGGGCGATGCGTGCGCGTCCGCCGCCTCGGTGCCGGGGCTGGCGACCGTGCGCACGGCGAAGGGCAACGCGCCGTCGCGTGCCGCGGCAAGGTCCGCCGCCGGCGGCGACGCCAGCTCGGGCCGCAGCACCAGCAGCGTGAAAGCCGGCGCGACCAGGTCCGTGAGGTGACCTCGTTCGAGCGGCTGCTCGGGCATCACCTCGCCCGGCAGCGGGCCGGCGGGCAAGGTGTCGCCATCGCTCGACAGCGGCGAATCGGCATAGCGCACCGCCTGCGTCTGGCGCGGGTTGATGAGCTGCGCGATGCCGCGGTGCGCCTCCGACAGCGACAGCGCCGCCTCGCGCAGCAGGTCGAAGCCGCGCGAGGGCGGCGACATGAACTCGGTGCTGCGCATCGCGTTCTCGGCGTTCACGTGGAAGGCCGCGATGCGCTCCTGCGAGTACGAGTCCAGCAGCGCTGCATCCGACACGCCCTTGGCCACGAGGGCCAGCTTCCAGCCCAGGTTGTCCGCGTCGTCGAAGCCCGAGTTGAGCCCGCGCACGCCGAAGATCGGCATCGCATGCGCCGCGTTGCCCGCGAACAGCACGCGGCCGTGGCGATAACTGTCGAGCGTCATCGCGCCGGCGCGGTACACCGAGGTCCACACCGTCTTCCACGGCAGGTGGCCTTCGCCGATGGCGTCGAGGTGGCGCTGCACGAACTCGGCCACGGCCGGCGGCTGCAGCGCCTCATCGGTGCTCTGGCCGGGGCGCAGCTGGTAGTCGATGCGCCAGATGTCGTCGGGCTGGCGGTGCATGAGCACGGTCGAGCCGGGGTTCCACGGCGGGTCGAACCAGGCGCGGCGCTCGGTCGGGTGGCCGCTGCGCAGCTCGATGTCGATGATCACGTAGCGGCCTTCGTAGCCCGTGCCTTCCAGCGCGAGCCCCATCGCCTTGCGCACGAAGCTCTGGCCGCCGTCGCAGGCCGCGAGCCACTGGCCGTGCAGCCGGTAGGCGCCCTCGGGGTTGCGCACGTCGAGCGTCACTCCGTCTTCGTCCTGCGCGAGGCCGGAGAGCTCGGTGGCCCAGCGGATGTCGATGAGCCCCGGCGTGGCCTCGTTGCGGCGGAAGATTTCTTCCAGCAGGTAGTGCTCGGCGTAGTACTGCTCGAGGTTGATCATGGGCGGCAGCTTCTGCTGCGCGTCGGTCGGCATCTCGAAGCGGAACACCTCGGCCGTCTTGTAGAAGCTGCGCCCCACGCTCCACGGCAGGCCCTTGCCCATGAAGCCGGGCAGCACGCCCAGGCGCTCCATGATCTCCAGGCTGCGCCGCGAGATGCAGGCCGCGCGGCTGCCCACGCACACCGTGTCGTCGGCCTCGAGGATCACGCAGCGCACGCCGTGGTTGGCCAGGCCCAGCGCCAGCGCCATGCCGACCGGGCCGCCGCCGGCGATCACCACCGGGTGGCGGCCGGGCTCGACGCCGCGCAGCTCAGCCTGTTCGCCGGGGTCGAGTTGCTCCAGCGGCGGCGTCCAGGGCTTGTAGCGGGTGTAGTGGAAGGCGCCGACCGAGGGCGGCAGTTCGGTGGCACTGGCCGGCGGCGGCACGGGGCCGCTGGCGGCATCGCCCGGGGCGGCTGCGGGAGGGTTCGTCATGCGACGGGATTGTCCCGATGCGCGGGCCGCGGCAATGTCATAACTTCGTACGAGGTATTTACCCTTGATCGTCCGATTCCAACCCGCATGAGCACCGCATGACCACCGCATGAGACGCTGGCGCATCCACCCCACCGACACCCCGCTGGCGGCCGCCGTGGTCGGCGACGTGCTGTCCGGCGTGGGCACCGCGCACCTGGCCACCAGCTACCTGAAGGCGATGCAGCGGGTGATGCCGGTCACCTTCTGCACCGTGTTCGCGGTAAGCGCCGCGGGGCGCATCGAGGCGGTGTCGGCCGCCAGCAGCTACGGCAGCACGGCCGAGCGCACGTCGGAGCGCTACGTGGCCCAGCGCTTCGACCTGCTCGACCCCAACATGGCCTGGCTCGCCGCGCGCAAGCTGCCGTCGCGCGCGCAGTTGTGGCTGGGCCACCAGCGCGCCGACGAGGTGGCCGACCCGGCCTACCGAGCGGCCTGCTACGGCGACGTGGGCATCCGCGAGCGCGCGTCGGTGCTGTTGCTGCTGCCGACCGGGCAGCGCGTGGCCGTGAGCTTCTACCGCAGCCTGGCGCAGCCGGAGTTCGGCGCGCAGGACTTCGCGCTGATCGAATCGCACGCCACCCTGCTGGCCGACGCCACCGCGGCGCACGGGCGCAGCGCGGTGGCCGTGCGCGAAGCCGTGGAGCCGGCGCTTGCCTCGCGCCTGCTCACGTTGAGCCTGCGCGAGCGCGAGGTCATCGGGCACCTGATGGCCGGCCGGACGGCGAAGGAGGCGGCGCGGGGAATGGGGGTGGAGCTGACGACGGTGCGCACGCATCAGTACCGGGCGTTCCGGCGGTTGGGGATACGGTCGCAGAAGGAGTTGCTGCGGGGGGCGGTCGCCTAGTCGAGGCGGCCCGGGCTCGAGGTTTTTGACCCCATGAGGTCAAAAACGGCCGCTACCGCCGCCAAATCGACGGAATTGACCCCATAGGGTCAAAAACGTCAGTCCTTGGCCGCCTCTCCTTCGCCCCCGTGCGTCTTCACCAACGACACCGGAGCCTCCTTCGGACGTCCACCGGTCGACACGATTTCCTGGTCGATCGCCCCGAACATCGAGCGCCCATCGAGCCCCTTCATCTCGATGCGGATCGTGTCGCCGAACTTCATGAACTCGGTGGACGGCTGGCCGTCCTGGATGGTCTCGATGCAGCGCTTCTCGGCGATGCACGAGTAGCCCTTGGGCCAGTCGGTATGGCCGTTCTTTTCCACGCCCTTGTTGCTCACGGTGCCGCTGCCCACGATGCTGCCGGCGCGCACGTTGCGCGTCTTGGCGATGTGGGCGATGAGCTGGCCGAAGTGAAAGGTCATCTCGGGGCCGGCGTCGCACATGCCGACCTTGCGGCCGTTCCAGCTGCTGTGCAGCGCGAGGTGCACGCGGCCCTTCTGCCAGGCTTCGCCGAGTTCGTCGAGGGTCACGGCCACGGGGCTGAACGCGGTGGCGGGCTTGCTCTGGAAAAAGCCGAAGCCCTTGGCCAGTTCGGCCGGGATCAGGTTGCGCAGGCTCACGTCGTTGGCCAGCATGACCAGGCGGATGCCCTCCAGCGCCTGCTCGGGCGTGGCGCCCATGCGCACGTCGCCGGTGACGACGGCGATCTCGGCCTCGAAGTCGATGCCCATGGCCTCGCTGGGCACGATGACGTCGTCGGTCGGGCCGAGGAAGTCGTCGCTGCCGCCCTGGTACATCAGCGGGTCTTGATAGAAGCTCTCGGGCACCTCGGCGTTGCGCGCCTTGCGCACCAGCTCCACATGGTTCAGGTAGGCCGAGCCGTCGGCCCACTGGTAGGCGCGCGGCAGCGGGGCCATGCACATGGCCGGGTCGAAGGGAAAGGCGTGGCGCGCGCGGCCGGTGTTCAGGGCGTCGTACAGGTCCTGCAGCTGCGGGCTCATGAAGCCCCAGTCGTCCAGCACCTGCTGCAGCCGGCTGGCGATGCCGGTGGCGTAGTGGGCGAGCGTGAGGTCGCGCGAGACAACGACGAGCTGGCCGTCGCGCGAGCCGTCCTTCAGGGTGGCGAGTTTCATGATGCGGTGCGTGCCTGCGTGAATGCGTGGGGAAGACGCCGCGCCGGCACCAGGCCGCGCGCCGCTCCCACTTAAACTGGTTGAACGGGCGGCAGTGTACCGAGGTGGTCTTGGTGAACCTCCGCGCCAGCACCCCACTCCACACACCGATGCCGACGCCCGTCGCTCCCCCCTCGCTGTCCGCCGGCCTGCCGGCGCGCCCCCCGTGGCGGGCGCTGGCCGGGCTGACGCTGGTGGTGGCGCTGGCGCACCTGCTGTTGCTGGGGCTGGCGCCGATGGCGATGGGCCCGGAACCGTCGCCGCTGGCGAACAAGTTCATCACCCGGACCATCGTGATCGCGCCGCCGGCGGCCGAAAAAGCCGCAGCAGCACCCGCGGCCAAGCCGGTGGAAGCCCGGCCGGCAGCGCCGCCCAAGCCGCGTCGCCCGCGCGCGCCCTCGGTGCCCAAGCCAAAGCCGCAGCCCACCCAAGCCCCCCAGGTCGCGCCCACGCCGGAGTCGGCACCCGACGCGTCCGTGCCCGCCACGCCGGACACGCCCGACCTGACAGCGCAGGCCGCTCCCGATTCAGGAGCAAGCGCACCCGAAGCGCCCGCCAGCGCCGCTGCTGGCGGTGCTGGCGGTGCTGGCGGTGCTGCCGGCGCGACCACGGCGGCCGGCGGCACAGGCGACGGCTCGCCCGGCAGCACCGCCGGCGCCGCGAGCCCCACCTCCGGCAACATCGCCGGCACGCAGTCGTTGCGCATCCCGGGCTCGGTCAAGCTGTCGTTCGCGGCCACCGGCCAGCGCGGCGCCTCGCCGATGCAGGGCGTGTTCGGCACGCTCGAATGGCTGCAGGACGGCAGCACCTACGACGCGCGGCTCACGCTCAAGCTGCTGTTCGCCACCATCCTCAGCCAGCACAGCGCGGGGCGCATCGGCCCCTCGGGCATCGAGCCCGAGCGCTATTCGGAGAGCCGCAAGGGCGAAGTGGCGGCGCATTTCGCGCGCGAGCAGGGCCAGATCGTCTTCAGCAACAACGCCCCGCCGGTGCCGCTGCTGCCCGGCGCGCAAGACCGGCTCAGCGTGGTGATGCAGCTCGGCGGCCTGCTGGCGGGCGACCCGGCACGCTACCCCGGCGGCAGCCAGATCACCGTGCAGACCGCCGGCACGCGCGAGGCCGGCACCTGGGTCTTCAACATCGAGAACGAAGAAAAAGTGACCGTGCAGGCCGGCGAATACACCGTGCGCAAGCTCACGCGTAGCCCGCGCAAGGACTTCGACGTGAAGCTCGAGGTCTGGCTCGCACCGGCATTGGGCTACCTGCCCGTACGGATCAAACAGACACAGCCCAACGGCGACTTCGCCGACATGGAATTGCGCGAATCCCTGCCTGCGGGGCCCACGAACTGAGGACAAAGTCACATCATCGAGGTCAAAAGCAGAAATTAACCCGTTGGTTCTACAAAAGGACAACCTGTCTTGAAACTGGCGCGTTGATTGCTATCTAACCCCCATGAACGCCATCGACATCCTTACAGGGCCCGCCATGAACATGCTTTATGACTCGGAGTCTTTCGTCGTCGTGCACGTGCAGCCCCATGAAGGCGACGAGCCGGCGCAGCCCAATGTGCCGGTTCTGGAGCGCCACGGCTTCGAAATCGTGGACAAGCGCTCGGGCAAGGAGGTGTACCTCGACGGCTCCTGGGCCGAGCTGTTCCAGCAGCAGATCGCGGCCTGGCAGCTCAACACCCCCACCCAGGAAGAAGTGGAAGACACGCTTGAAGGCTACGCCGAGCTGGCCCACACGCCGGTGCTGGTGCACTGAGCCACTGACCGGTTCCAGTTCACGCGTTCCGGTTCACGCGTTCCGGCCCTCTTCCGGCAACACTTCCGGCAACAAAAAGCGCCCCGCGGGGCGCTTTTTGCATTCAACGCGCCGTCTTCAGCGGTAGATCCACTTGAACATCGGCCCCACCAGCAGCAGCACCGCCACCAGCCGGCACACCTGAAACGCCGTGACCACCGGCACGCCCAGCTGCAGCACCTTGGCGGTGATCGACATCTCGGCGATGCCGCCCGGCGAGGTGCCCAGGATCATCGTGGCCGGGTGAAGGCCCGTGGCCCAGGCCAGCAGCCAGGCCACGCCGCCGCACAGCACCAGCATGCCGACGGTGCCCAGCGTGACCGAGCCCAGCCAGCGCGGCGCCGTGTGCAGGAACTCGCGGCTGAAGCGCACGCCCAGGCTCACCGCGATCACCAGCTGCGCCGTGTTCGACATCCAGCCCGGCACCGCCGACAGCGACACCCCCGCCACCGTGAAGCCCATGGCCACCAGCAGCGGCCCCATGAACCAGGGGTTGGTGCGCTTCAGCGCGCGCGTCGCGAGGCCGCCGACGCCGGTCGCCAGCGCCAGCAGCGCCAGGCCGCCCAGGTTCACTTCGCGCGCGCCGGGCGGGTTGATTTCCAGGCCGTGCAGGCCGCTCCACTGCATGGCGAACGGAATCGTCACCGTCACCACCACCAGCCGCAGGCTGTGCGCGGCGGCCACGAGGTCGGTGCGCGCGCCGGCCGATTCGGCCATCAGCGTCATCTCCGACGCACCGCCGATGGCGCCCGAGAAGTAAGTCGTGGCTCTCATGGATTGCGCCGGCACATGCGGCATGCGCGCGGCGTGCATGCCGTGCAGCCAGCGCCCGAAACTCCAGCCCAGCAGCAGCGCCCATGCGATGGCCAGCAAGATCGCCCACCACACGCTGGCCACCAGCGACACCACGTGCGGCGTGAAGTACAGGCCCAGCGCGGTGC
This sequence comes from Variovorax sp. RCC_210, assembly GCF_041355175.1. NCBI lineage: Bacteria > Pseudomonadati > Pseudomonadota > Betaproteobacteria > Burkholderiales > Comamonadaceae > Variovorax > Variovorax sp. RCC_210. The sequence continues at coordinate 19,015 of NZ_JBFUPJ010000002.1, forward strand.
CGATGGTCCATTGCCCCGCGTTGCGCAGCGGCGTGTGGCTGGCCGTGGGCGCGCCAGCGATCGAGGCCAGCGACACCGCGAGCAGCGGACCGATCATCCAGGGCAGCGGCGTGCGAAGCGCCAGGCACACGCCCGCGGCGGCCAACGCCAGCAACAGCGTGGCCAGCACGCGAACAATGAAACGGGAAGACACGAACAGAAGAGAACAGGGTCTCGCCAACAGCGAACAGAGCGGACAGGTCGGACAGCAAGAAGCGGATTTGGACGGCACGGCAGGCGCGCGCGGCGGGCATAGTATGGCGCGATGCCTCCTTCACACTGGCCCGCTCGGGCTCCCCGGTTCCTGTTCCCCTTGCTGGCGGTCGCCGCAGCAGCTGCCATCGCCGGCTGCGGCGTTTTCCAGCCGAGCGCCGACGCTCCCAACGCTCCGATAGCGCGCCGCATCGCCGCGCTGCAGCCCGTCGACGCCCTGCTGCTCGGCGAACAGCACGACGCCCCCGAGCACCACGTGATCGAGCGCGAGGCCGTCGAGGCGCTCGCCACGCGCGGCCAGCTCGCCGCGCTGGCGCTCGAGATGGCCGAGGAAGGCCGCGGCACCGCCCATGTGGCGCCCACCGCCACCGAGGCGCAGGTGCAGGCCGCGCTCGACTGGAGCGACAAGGCCTGGCCCTGGGCCAGCTACGGCCCGGCGGTGATGGCCGCCGTGCGCGCCGGCGTGCCGGTGATCGGCGCCAACCTGCCGCGGGCCCGCATGAAGGACGCGATGGCCGACGTCTCGCTCGACGCCCAGCTCAGCGGCGAGGCCTACACCGCGCAGCAGGAGGCCGTGCGCGAAGGCCACTGCCGGATGCTGCCCGAGTCGCAGATCCTGCCGATGACGCGCATCCAGGTCGGGCGCGACCGCGCGATGGCGCAGGCCATCGTCAAGGCGCGCAAGCCGGGGCAGACCGTGCTGCTGATCGCCGGCGCGGGCCACGTGGTGCGCACGCTGGGCGTGCCGCAGCACCTGCCCGACGACATCAAGGTCGCCACCGTGCGTCTCATGGCGGCACCGGCCACCGCCGAGGTGGTGCCCGGCGAATACGACAAGACGTGGCGCACGCCGCCGCTGCCCGAGAAGGACTACTGCGCCGAGCTCAAGCGCCCGGTCAAAGCGCAGCCCACGGCGCAACCCAAAAGCTGAGCCCCATAGAAAAAAGCCGCGGGCCCGAAGACCCGCGGCTTGGCGAAGCGGCTGCCCCTCAGCGCGCCGAGATCGTCGACACCGCCGAGTTGCCGGTGGCCGATGCGGTGATCTGGTTGCCCGTGGTGCGCAGCGTGCTGTTGCCCACCGCCCCCGAGATGCCGACCCCGAAGTTCACGCTCGTCACCGTGGCCGTCACCGCGCCGGTGTTGACCTGGTAGTTGCCGATGGCCGCGCTCGGCGTGCCGGTGTTCAACGCGGTCTGGGTCACGCGGTTGGTCGCACTGTTGCCGACCGCCTGCGCGGCCAGCGTGTTGCCCGTGACACCGACCGTGCTGCCCGACACGCCTGCGCCCGTGCCGTTCAGCGCCACCTGGTAGCTGCCGCCCGTGCTGCTTGCCGACACCGCGCCGCTGTTGACCTGGCTGTTCAGCACCGCCGCGCTCGCCCCCACGTTCAGCGCCAGCGGCCCGCCCAGGCTCGACGAACCCACCGTGGCCGCCGCGCCGTAGCCGCTGCCGCCGCTGGACTCGAGCACGTTGGTCGCCGCGTTGCCACGCGCCAGGGCGGCGGTGGTGTTGCCGTCGATGGAAACACTGCCGCCGTTCAGCGGCGCCGGGCCCGCGAGCGTCACGCCCGCCGCCGTGGTGGCCGAAGCCGTCACGCCTGCTGCGCTTTGCTGCACGTTCGCGATGCCGGCGCTGGCGCCCTGCGTTGCGCCGCTCGCCACCGTCAGCGTGTTGGTCGCGCGGTTGGCAGAGGCCTCGGCGAAGGTGCTGTTGCCCGACACCGAGACGGCGCCGTTGTTCAGCCCCTGCGTGCCGGCCACGGCGCGGTCGTCGTTGTAGATCGTCGTTGCGGCCGTGCTGCTGACCGTGGCGGCGGGGTTGCCGACCGTCTGGCGGTTCGACAGCACATGGTCGCCGGTGGCCGTGACGAGGCCCGCGCCGGTGTCCAGCGTGGCCGAGCCCGCGCTGCCGAGCGGCTGCGTGTTGGCCGCGCTCACGCCCAGCGTGTTGGTCGCGTCGTTGGTCACGGCCAGCGCGGTGTTGCTGTTGCCCGAAAGGCGCACCGTCGAGTCACGCGACGCGGCCGGCGCGAACAGCTCGAGCGTGGACGACGCCGTGACCGGTGCCGTGCCCGACTGCGACGACTGCAGCGCCGAGCGCGCTCCCACGTTCGCCCCGGCCAGCGCCACGCTGTTGAGCGCGGTGTTGGCCACCGCCTTGGCGCTCTGGCTGTTGCCGGACACGTTCAGCGTCGAGCCGCTCACCGACGACAGCGCGGCGGTGTCGACGCCCACGCTGCCGGTCGCCGTGGCCGACACCGCGCCGGTGCCCTGCTGCACGTTGGCCAGCGCCTGGTCGGCCAGCACCAGCACCTGCGAGCCCGGCAGCGCGGTGGCCGCGGCCGTCGGCAGCAGGCCGCCGCTCAGGGTGTTGCCGTTCACGTCGATGCTGTTGGTCGCGGCGCTGCCGGTGGCGGCCACGGTGTTGCTGTTGCCCTGCAAGGTGGCGCTGCTGCCGTTCAGCGCGTTGGCGCCGGTGAGCGTCAGCCGGGCCACGCTGTTGCCGCTGGCGCTGACCACCGCGTTGCTGTCCTGCGCGTTCAGCACCGCGACGGTGGCCGACTGCGAGGCGCCGCCGCTCAACGACGCCGCGTTGGTCGCGCGGTTGGCCGAGGCCTCCGCGTAGGTCGCGTTGCCCGTGATGGCAAAGCTGCTGTTCAGCAGCCCCGCGTTGGCGGGCGCCGAGCGGTCTTCGTTGTAGAGCGCGGTGTCCGCCGTGGTGGTGACCGAGCCGCCGGCCGACTGGATGTTGGCCAGCACCTGGCCGCCGATGGCAAGGCTGGCGCCGGGCACAGGCCCTTGCAGCACAACCGCCGGAATGCCGAAGCCGCCCGCGCCCGAGGTGCCGCCCGCCACCGCCACCGTGTTGCTCACGTCGTTGATCACGCCGAGCGCGGTGTTGCTGTTCTTGGCGATGCTCACCGACGAGCCCGACACGGACGCCGGCGCGAAGGCCTGCGTGAACGAGCGCGACACCACCGCCGCCGAGCTGCCCTGCGCGGACAGCAGCGCGGAGCGGGCCGCGACGTCGGTGCCGGCCAGGGACACCGCGTTGCTCGCGGTGTTGGCCACGGCCTTGGCGCTTTGCGCGTTGTTCGACACGCTCAGCGTCGCGCCGCCGATGGCCGCGCCGGGCATGGTGTCCACGCCGAAGGCCGCCGCCACCTTCGAAGACACCGTGGTGCCGGTCACCAGCTGGATGTTCGACAGCGCGTGGTCCGCCACCGCGCCCGCCACGCCGCCGATGCTGGCCGCGCCGCCAATGGGCAACCCGTTGCCCACCGCCACGCTGTTGCCCTTCACGTCGATGCGGTTGGCCGCGGCGTTGCCGGTGGCCGAGCCGGCGGCGGCATTGCCGTCGACGCTGACCTTCGAGTCCTGCAGGCTCGCCCCGCCGAGCACCACCTGCACGCCGTCCTTGTTGGCGAGACCGCCGGATTCCTGCCCGGTCTGCGAAGTGACCGAGGCGCTGGTGAGCTGCAGGTTCTGCAACGCGGTGGTGGTGGCGACGCCGACGCCGTCCACGCTCACGCCGTTGGCCGCGCTGTTGCTGGTGGCGCCGGCCACCGTGGTGTTGCCGCTGGCGTCCACCTTCGAGCCGGCGATGTTGCCCTCGACCGTGGTGCGCACTTCGGGCCCGCCGGTGCGCATCGCCAGGACCTCGCCCTGGCCCGACTGCGCGTTCTGCACGCTGAAGGCCGCGTTGGTGTTCAGCGTGGTGCCCGTGAGCGTGGCGCCCGTCAGCCCGAAGCCGGCGGTGTCGATGGTGTTGCCCTTCACCGCCACGGTGTTGCCCGTGGCGCGGCTGCCGTAGGCCAGTGCCTGCGCCGTGTTGCCCGAGCTCGACACGGTGCTGTCGGTGAGCGCGCCCGTGACCGCGGTGCGCACCACCGTGCCGCCTTCGGCCCTGGCCGAGATGACGGTGCCGTTGCCCGCCACCGCCTGCGTGTTGGTGACGTTGGCCACCGAAGCGTTCGCGCCGCTCAGGTTGTTGATGTTCAGCGTCACGCCGCTGGCCGCGTCGTTGCCGTAGGTGGCGGCCACCAGGGCGTTGCGGTCGTTCGCCACGCCGGCGTCGGACACGCTGCCGGCCACGGTCACCGAGAGCGTGTTGGACCCGACGGCGGCGGTGTTGATGTTGGTTGCCACCGACTGGTCGTTGAGCACGCCGTAGGCCGCGCGCACCGTGGGCAATGCCGCGGCGTTGTTGTCGAACGGCAGCCCGCTCGCAAGGTTGACCGACACGCTGGAGGCCGCGCCGGCTGCCGGCGTGGCGCTCACGTTGCCCGCCGTCACGCCCAGGCTGTTGCCCGCCGTGTTGCCGTAGGCGATGGCGCGCTGCAGGTTGTCGGTGAGCGAGGCCGAGCCGCCCTGCAGGTTGCCGTTCACCGCGATGCGTGCCTCGGGGGTGAAAAGCCCCGCGCCGACGCCCGAGTTGGCGTCGGCCGTCTGCACGCTCGCGATGCCCGCGCCGGTGCCCACCGCGTTGCCCGACAGCGTGAGCGTGTTGGTCGCGCCGTTGCCCAGCGCCACCGCTTCCTGCCGGTTGAGGGTGAGCGACAGCGTGCTGTCCGCCACGGGTGCGCCGCCGCCGTTGGCAGTCAGCCAGACCTGCGAGCCCTGGTTGATGGCCGCCACGCCGCCGTCGTACAGGCCCTGCAGGTTGCTCAGCGTGGCCGCGCCGCCGGCGGAGACGCGGCCGTCGGAAGCAGCACCACCCGAAAGCAGCGCGTTGCCGTTGCCCAGGGCCACGGTGCCGGCCGCCAGCGACAGCCCCTGCGTCACCTGGTTGCCCTGCGCCGTGGCGGCCACGGTGTTGCCCGACACCTTGACCGCGGCGCCGTTGGTGCCGCCGGTGCCCACCGGTGCCTCGCCGGTCTGCGCGGCGATGACCGAGGGCATGACGTAGGCCGTCAGCGGCGCCTGGTAGTTGGCCTGCTGGTTCGCCACGGCGGCGGTGCCGCCGAACGAGGCCGCGTTGCCGCCCGTGGAAATGGCGCTCGACGCGGTGTTGCCGGTGGCGTCGGCCGTGATGCTGTTGCCCACGAGCGTCACAGGCGCGCCCTGGCTCGACTGCACGCCCGCCAAGATGGCAGCGCCTTTGGTTTGCGCGAAGGTCGTCACGCCGAGGTTGCCCTGGCTGTTGAGGATGGCCAGGTCGGCGTTCACGTTGCTGGTCAGGCCCACGCCGTTGTGCGTGCTGTTGTTGGCCGCCGTGGCCGCGGTGCCCGAGCCCGCCACGCTCACGCCGTCGACCACGATCCGGTTGCCCGCCGTGCCGGCGGTGGCGCCCAGCGCCTCGTTGCCGGTGGCCGCGCTGGAAATCACGTTGCCCTGCACCGACAGCGAACCCGTCAGCGTGTTGGCGCCACCCGCAGGCGCGCCGCTCACGATGCCCAGCACCACCGACTTGTCGTTGATTGCCTGGTGCATGACACCGACGATGCCATTGCCGTTCGCCTGCAGGTTGGCGACCACCGCCGAGCCCGCGAAGGCGGGCGCGCCGCCCGGCTGGATCTCGGCCGTGTTGGTCGCGGTGTTGGCCTTGAGCACGGCGGAAATCGAGTTGCGGTCGAGCGCCGCCTGCACGGTCAGGGGGCTGAGCGTGTTGGTCGTCAGCACCAGGTCGACCAGGCTGTTCTGCACCAGCGCGCCCGAGCTGGCGCCGGTGGCCGACTGCAGCGTGGTCACCACGATGTTGCCCTTGGCGTCGAACAGCGGCACGCCCGCCGGGTAGGTCAGCACCGAGGTGCCGGCTTGCGCCGCGCCGCTGGCCGAGGCCGTGCCCGACACCACCGAGCTGCCACGGTTGAGCGTGGTCGATGCCGAGATGGTGTTGTCCGCGTTCACCACGCTGCCGCTTTGCAGCACGGCCGACTCCTGCAGCAGGCGGGTGTCGATCACGTTGGCGTTGATGACGCCGGTGTTCGAAGACACGCCCAGCGTCGCGGCGTTGTCCACCGGCAGCGGCGTCAGCGGCTGGATCGCGTTGGCGAAGCTGTTGCCCGTGGCGGTGGCGCCGACCAGGTTGCCGGCGGTGGCGGCGGCCACGGGGTTGGGCACGCCCGGCATGCCGATCGAGGTGGTGCCGACGGTGGCGCTGGTAACGGTGGCCGTCACGTTGGCTGCGTTGGTGTTGCCCGAGTTCACCGTCGGCGTACCGGTTGCCGTGCCGTGGTAGGCGGCGTCGACCGAGGTCTCGGCGGCCTGCGCGCCGCTGCTGGCAATCAACGCCATCGCCACGGCCGAGCCGATGCGGCTGCGGCTGAACATGGGCGCGCGTGCGGCCCGGCTTTGGATCTTGCGTGCTTTCATTGCGTGACTCCTGGATATGAGGAAACGGACGGGGTGAAAAACGGAATGCCTGCGCGTGCTCAACCGCCCTTGGCGGATGTGTCTGGCGACGAGGCGGAAGCGGAGGGGGAAGCGGTGGGGGAAGCGGTGGAAGAGGAAGCTGTAGAAGATGCAGACGAGGCAGCAGGCGCGGCACCCACCACCGGGCTGCCCACGCGCAGCTTGGCGATCTCCTGCAGGCCCGGGCCGTCGCGGTGGATCGACGTGTCGGCCGCGTCGGGCCGCCAGGTGACGCTGATGGCGCCCGGCGGCACGCCGCGGTTGGCCAGCGCCGAGGTCACGGCGGCAATGCGCTGGTCGGTGAGCTCGTCGCGCTTGCGGGCGTCCCAGTTCTCGGTGTCGCGCGCCACCAGCACGATGTCGGTCGCGCCCTTCTTGGCGGCGCCGGCGATCTGGTCGATCAGCGCCAGCGAGCTGCCGCCGAGCGTGGTGGCGCCGAAGTCGAAGGCCACCTGTGTGGCGCTGCCCGTGAGCCGCGCGCCGCCGGCGCCGGTGGCGTTGACGGCCACATTGCCCTGCGCCACGGGCGAGGTCGCCGCCGCGCCGCCCACGGTGGCGTCGGCGGGGTTGTCGACCTTGCGCAGCTCGGCGGCGGGCACCATCGGAATCTGCTCGCCGCCGCCGGGGCGCATCGTCATGCAGGGCCGGTGGTCGACCTGCGTCACGGCCGCCATGAGCCGCACCACGCCTTCTTCGAGCGCGGCGCGCACGCCCATCTGCACCGGCTCCTGGCCCTTGGCGCCGATGTCCACGTCGTACAGCTTGCTGCCGAAGAAGCGGAACACGTTCAGGCCCACTTCGTAGCCGTTGAACTGCTTGGTGAGGCTCACCGTGCGCACCACCATCAGCGACTTGGTGTCCACGATGCGCAGGTCCACGCTCACCGACTGGCTGAAGGTGCGCGCCTTCACGCCCACCTGGTTCACCGCGACCTCGGCGCCGCCGGAGTTGATGTTGTAGTTCAGCTCGGTGATGCCGCCCACGATGAAGTAGTCGGACTTGTTGATGGTGCCGCCGAAGTACGGCAGCCACGGCACGTTCTGCCCGCCGTTGGGTCCGCCCACCTGGTGGTTGCGCCCGTCTCCGAGCTGCCGGCGGTCGGCGTAGGCGAGCTCGCGCTCGGCGATCACGGGGTCGAAGCGCTCGGCGATGCTCACCGCGCCGCCGAGCTTGCCGAGCGCCGAATACACCATCAGCGCGCCGCCCTGCGTGATGGCGTTGCCTTCGTTGATGCTGTACTTGCCGGTGTAGTCCTTCACGTCGCCCACGCCGATGACGATGGGCGGGCGGCGCGTGGCGGCGACGTGGTCGGCGTAGCAGGCGAGCACCGCCTCCATGGGCGTGACGTTGTCGCGCACCGCCGGGCCGAGCACCACGGGCGCTTCGCCCGGGGCGAAGCGCTGCTGCGGCGCGGCAACGCAGCCGGCGAGCACGGCAACCGCCGCGGCGGCCAGTGCGGCCAGAGAAAGGGAGCGTGGGGTGTGCATGGTGCCTGCCCTGTTCAATTGAGCACGCCGAACGCGCATGCCGAGCTGCCGCCCACGCTGGCGGTCTGCGCGCCGGCGTTGCCTTGCGTGGAGTTCAGCGCCTGGTTGGCCGCGCCCTGCACCTGCGTGCTGGTGCCGCCGATGACGGCCGAGCCGACCGCGCCGGCGTTGGCCTGCGAGGTGCCCACCGTGGCGCCGCCGAGCGTGCCCACGGCGGTGCGGCTGTCGTTGCCCGACGCGTCGGAGCGCGCCCCCGCGTTCGACGGTGAGTTGGCCACCGTGCTGTTGTTGCCGTCGTTGCCGGTGGAGGTGGCCGAGACGTTGCAGTTGTACTGCCGTCCGATGTTCGTGTTGTAGACCGGCGCCGCGTAGTAGCCGCTTTTCTGCTTGCGCACCATGTCCTGTACCGCGGCCTGGTTGACCTTGTCGGTGCTGGTCTGGAACTGCCACGACGTGTTCTCGCCCACGTTGTTGGCGCGCGCCAGCGGCACCGCGCTCGCAACGGCCAGGGAAAACGCAAAGGCAAGCGCAAGCCTCGGCGCGGCATGGGGCGCGGGGCGGTTGCGGTGGCGCCGGGACGTGGGGTCGCCGACGGAAAGAACGACGCGAGGCATGGCAGCTCCTTTCGAAAAACCGCACTTTTCGAAACCGAAAGTGCTACGTTTAGCGACTGGATGCTAGGGAGGGGGCCCCGCCGTCGGAATCCCGAGAACCGGTGGAATTGAGGGGGTCTACCCCAATGCCGGAGCCACCGGATCCGGTGGATCGCGCACAAAAAAACGGCGGGGAGCGACGCGCCGTCGCTCCCCGCCGTTCATGATTTCAGCCGCTCAGGCGTGGGCCTTGATGGAATCGGCCAGCGTGTTCACCAGCGTGTCGATGTGCGACTTTTCGACGATGTACGGCGGCGCGATGACCAGCACGTCGCCCGCGGCCCGCACCAGCGCGCCCTTGTGGAAGCAGTCCAGGAAGATGTCGTAGGCACGCTTGCCCGGCAGGCCCGCGATGGGCGCGAGCTCCACCGCCGCGGCAAGGCCCAGGCTGCGGATGCTGATGACGTTGGGCAGCCCCTTGAACGCGCTGTGGAAGGCGTCGCCCAGCACCTTGCCCATTTCGCCGGCGCGCGAGAACAGCTGCTCCTGCTTGAACAGATCGAGCGTGGCGACCGCCGCGGCGCAGGCCACCGGATGACCCGAGTAGGTGTAGCCGTGGAAGAACTCGACCACGTGCTCGGGCGCGTCGGTCTTCATCATCGCGTCGTAGAGCTTGTCGCGGCAGATCACGCCGCCCAGCGGAATCACGCCGTTGGTCACGCACTTGGCGAAGTTCAGCATGTCGGGCACCACGCCGAAGTAGTCCGACGCGAAGTTGCTGCCCATGCGCCCGAAGCCGGTGATGACCTCGTCGAAGATCAGCAGGATGCCGTGCTTGTCGCAGATCTCGCGCAGGCGCTTCAGGTAGCCCTTGGGCGGCAGGTACCAGCCCGCCGAACCGGCGACCGGCTCCACGATGATGGCGGCCACGTTGCTCGGGTCGTGCAGCGGCAGGATGCGCGTCTCCAGCTCGACCAGCGGGTCTTCGGCCCACACCGGTTCCTCGTTGTGGATGTAGGCGTGGTTCACCGGGTCGTGAATGAAGCGCATGTGGTCCACGCGCGGCAGGAAGGCCGAGCCGAACACCTTGCGGTTGCCCGGAATGCCGCCCACCGACATGCCGCCGAAGCCCACGCCGTGGTAGCCCTTCTCGCGGCCGATGAACACGTTGCGGTGGCCCTCGCCGCGGGCGCGGTGGTAGGCCAACGCCACCTTCATCGAGGTGTCGGCGGCTTCCGAACCCGAGTTGCAGAACAGCACCTTGTTCAGGTCGCCCGGGGCGAGCGCGGCGATGCGCTCGGCGGCCTCGAAGGCGCGGTCGTTGCTCACCTGGAAGGCGGTGGCGTAGTCGAGCGTGTCGAGCTGCTTCTTGATGGCCTCGTTGATGGGCTTGCGGTTGTGGCCCGCGCCCACGCACCACAGCGAGGAGATGCCGTCGATCACTTTCTTGCCGTCGTGCGTGGTGAACTCCATGCCGTCGGCGGCGACGAAGACGCGCGGGTCTTTTCGGAAATGACGGTTGGGGGTAAAGGGCAACCACTGGTTGTCCATGTTGAAGTCCTGATGGGCCATGTCTCGCTCCTGCGGGTATGTGGTGGACGAAAATCGCGATTCTGGCACCCCTGCCACAATCACGCCCCTGATGACGACCACTACGCCTTCCTCACCCGCCTACATCCTCACCCTCTCGTGCCCCGACCGGACGGGCATCGTGCACGCCGTGTCGGGCTTCCTGCTCGAGCGCGGCGCCAACATCGAAGAGGCCGCCCAGTACAACGACCACGGCACCGGCCTGTTCTTCATGCGGGTGCGCTTTGCCTGCGTCGAGCACAGCGAGGCGGTGCTGCGCGAGGAACTGAAGGGCTTTGCCGCCGGCTTCGGCATGAGCCTGCAGCTGCATGCCGCCGCCGAGCCGATGAAGACGGTGATCCTGGTGAGCAAGGAAGGCCATTGCCTGAACGACCTGCTGTTCCGCTGGAAGAGCGGGCTGCTGGCCATCGACGTGCGCGCCATCATCTCGAACCACCGCGACTTCTACCAGCTGGCCGCCAGCTACAACGTGCCCTTCCATCACATTCCGATGACGGCCGCGACCAAGGCGCAGGCCGAGGCCAAGGAGCTGGAGATCATCGAGGCCGAGGGCGCCGAGCTGGTGGTGCTGGCGCGCTACATGCAGATCCTGAGCAACGACCTGTGCCGCAACCTGGCCGGGCGCGCCATCAACATCCACCATTCGTTCCTGCCCAGCTTCAAGGGCGCCAAGCCTTACTACCAGGCGCACGACCGCGGCGTGAAGCTCATCGGCGCCACCGCCCACTACGTGACGGCCGACCTCGACGAGGGCCCGATCATCGAGCAGGACGTGGCCCGCGCCGACCACACCGACACGGTCGAAGACCTCACGGCCCGCGGCCGCGACACCGAGAGCCAGGTGCTGGCGCGCGCGGTGAAATGGCACAGCGAGCACCGCGTGGTGCTGAACGGGCACCGCACGGTCGTCTTCCGCTGAGGGCAGGGCACGTGTAAGCGGGTGTAGCATCCGGCGCCCAGGAGCCGCTCGGCGCTCCTGCAAAGCCTATCGATGAGACACCTGCCGCACCTCGCCCTTTCCTTCGCGCTCGCCGTCGGCCTCACGGCGCTGACGATTTCCAACGCTTCGGCCCAAGCCGCATCGGCCCCGGCACAGCTGACGCAGTTGGCGCCACTGGCGCCGCTCGCGCCAGACGCCCTCTTCGCCCGCGTCTCGCCCGCTGTCTGGGTGCTCCAGGCCAGCGACGCCCAGGGCAAGGTGCTCGCCGTCGGCACCGCCGTGGCCACCGGCACGGGCAGCGCGGTAACAAGCTGCCAGCTGCTCGCCAAGGCCGCGAGCGTGACGCTCAAGCGCGACAACGTCAGCTACGGCGCGACGCTGGAGTTTCCGGACGCCGAGCGCGACCTCTGCCAGCTTCGCGTTCCCAACCTCCCCGGCCCGCCCCTGGCCCTCGCGCCCGCGGGCTCGCTGCAGGTCGGCATGCCGCTGTACACCGTGGGTTCGCCCCGCGGCAGGGAACTGACGCTGGGCATCGGCATGCTGGCCGGGCTGCGGCGCGGCAATGCCGGCCAGTTGGAAGCCCTGCAGCTCAACACCGCACCGGCGGCCGGCATGGGCGGCGCCGGCCTGTTCGACGCGCAGGGTCGGCTGGCCGGGCTGGTCAGCGCGGCTTCCATCGTGACGGGGTCCGCGGAACTGGCGATGCCCGCGTCATGGATCGCCGAATTGCCGACGCGCGGCCGGGTGGCCGTCGAGCGCATGGCGGCGTTGCCCCCATCTGCGCCGTCCGCTGGCGCATCGGTCGCGCGGCCGAGCGTGGTCGAGTACCGGCTGCTCGACCGGCTGACCGGCATGTCGCGCCCGGTGGTCTACCGCGCGGACGCGAGTCCGCCGGATGGTGCAATCAGCTTCAACAGCGGTGGCTGGGTGGAAAAGCCCGGCGGCGAGGTGGTGGGCGTCACCACCGCCATCGCCGGGGAGTTCGACGCGGTGATGCCGCCCGGCGGCTGGGCCGGCGAAATCCTCAAGCAGAAGACGGTGTGGAGCACGCGCTACAGCTCGGTGCTCGGCGGCATGCGCGTGAACATGGACCTCAACGCCGTGGCGGCGGACAACACCACCCTCGCGGTGGCGGGCCGCAACCTGAACGTCGTGCGCATCGAGTACCGGGGTTACACCCAGCGCTTCGCGAACGCGGGCGCGGTGGTGGGCAACCAGTACGGCCACTACCGGGCCGATGCCTGGTTCTCACCCGAACTGGGCCGCGTCGTGCGCTTCGAGGTGCAGACGCGTGGCGGCTCCCTGACCGGTGTCTTCCACATCAACGAAGTCCTCGAGCTCGTCGACATTCGCTAGAGGACTTCGCGGGGATGCGGCGCCAGTTGTGGCGCCGGTTGCAGTGTCAGTCGCAGCGTCAGTTGCGGTAAGGGTTGTTCGGCCGGCGGTCGTAGCGGTTCGGCACGCCGTCGCCGTCGCGGTCCCAGCGGCCGGCGCTGTACTGCCAGCGGCCGCCGTCCTGGCGCCACTCCGGCGCGCGGTAGGCGTAGCCCGGGCGTTCGCGCACCCACACACCGCCCACCCAGGCGTGGCGGCCACCACGCCATTCATAGTGGCCCGGCGCCCACACGTAGCCGCGACGCGGCGGCGGCACGCGTTCGAAGCGCGGCGGCGGCGGAGCGACCTGGATGACCACAGGCTGGGCCTGCGCGGTCGTGGGAACGGTCATTGCACCCACCGACAGCAGCGAAGCAGCGCCGATGGAAAAAGCCAATGCGATTGTTTTCATGAAGGACTCCTCATGAGTTGTTGGAGGAGCCTTCATGCTGCCGAGCCCATGTGAACCGCCTGTAAGCGGGGCGCGAAGTCTTGTGTAAAGCTGTTTCGCACGCCGACGGCTCCCAACAACCTCCGACGGCGCTCTCCTCACGCCGCGCGAGCGCTCACTCCTGCAGTTCCTTCAGGTCGACGGCCGCGCTCATCGCCGCGTGCCCGGCCTTGTTGGGATGCAGGTGATCGCCCTTGTCGAACTGCGGGTTGAGCGCCTGCGGATCGGCCGGATCGCGCAGCGCGGCATCGAAGTCGATCACGCCGTCGACGTCCTGCAGGTTGCGTATCCACCGGTTGACGGCATTGCGCATGGCCTCGTTGCCCTCGTTGAAATAGGGCGTGTTCTTGAACGGCGGCACCGTGCCGATGAGCACCTTCACACCCTTGGCGCGCGCCTGCTTGACCAGCTGCGCCAGCCCCTCGGTGATGCGCTCGGCGGTCGGCATGTCGCGCGGCGCCACCGCCAGGCCCGGCAGGCCCGCGAGCACGCTGCGGCCGATGTCATTGGTGCCCATCAGCACGATGACGTGGGTCACGCCGCTCTGCGCCAGCGCATCGCGCGCAAAGCGCGACAGGCCGCTTGGGCCGATGCCGTCGAGCAGGAGGCGGTTGCCGCCGATGCCCGTGTTGACCACGGTCACCTCCTGCGGTGCCTCGGGGCTGTCGCGCAGGCGCGTGGCCAGCAGGTCGGGGTAGGCGCCTTCGCCGGTCTCGCCGCTGCCCGCGGTGATGGAGTCGCCGAAGGCCACCACCGTGCGCACCGGCTTCGACGTCAGCACGTCCAGCCCCGTGACGATGTGGTTGATGCCCTGCGCGGTGGCGTCGCGCAGCTTGGGCGTCGCGACCGCGTTGCCGTGCACCACCCAGCTCGTGTCGCTCGAGCGCATGTGCACGGTGGCCGCGGGCGTGTTGCCGTCGAAGAACGCGCTGACCGTCACGTTCTGCCCGGCCTCGATCTTCAGGTCCACGCCGTCGCTCCAGGCATCGGCGCCGGGCGCGATGGTGAGGCTCGAGCGCCCGCCGAACTGCAGGATGCGCAACGAGATGGGCGAGATGGCGTCCGCACCGGTGCTGCGCGCCACGCTCGCTGCCGCGATGCGCATCGGCACCTTGCCGAAGCGGTTCGAAAAGCGGATGCGGATGTGCTCGCCATCGAGCGTGGGCTCCAGCAGCTGCCGCAAGGTCTGCGCCTTGAACGCGTTGCCGGTGAGCCCCGGCAATTGCCCCATGCCCGGAACCGCGGCCAGCTCACGAAAGTCCAGCGGCGCCACCGCCCATGCAGCCACCCAGTGCGCCTCGGCCGGCTGCTTGGGCGCACCGCTCCCGGTGGGAACGGCATGCACGCCCACGGCCAGCGCCGCCAGGCAAAAAGCGGCCACCCAATGCGCGAGAGCAACCTCGCGCAGGCGGGCGAGCCAACTGGAAACCGATTTCATTTAGGCAAAAACGACTAAGTTTAGGCAGCTCCTTTGTCCTTTGCGTGACCGGGTCTAGTTGCGTGGTTACCAAGTGTCGACGTAGGGCGTGACCGGCTGCCGCGCCCGCGTGGCGGACTCCAGACCGCGCACCAACCAGGTGCGCGTGTCCGCCGGATCGATGACCGCATCGATCTCCAGCGTCTGCGCCATGTGGATCGCCTCGCCGTTGGCGTACTGCTGCGCCACCAGCTGCTTGAACAGCGCGTCGCGCTCGGCGCCCTCGGCCGCGGCCGCGAGTTCCTTGCGAAAACCCAGCCGCACGGCACCTTCGAGGCCCATCGCGCCGAATTCGCCGGTCGGCCAGGCCACGGTGAACACCGGCGCGTCGAAGCCGCCCGCCGTCATGGCCTGCGCGCCCAGGCCGTAGCCCTTGCGCAGCACCACGGCGAAGAAGGGCACGCGCAGGTGCGACGCCACCATGAACATGCGGCACACGTGGCGCACCTGCGCCTGCGCCTCGACCTCGGGACCCACCATGAAGCCGGGTGTGTCGCACAACGACACCAGGGGCAGCCCGTGCGCATTGCACAGCTGCATGAAGCGCGCGGACTTGTCGGCCGCTTCCACGTCGATGGCGCCGCCCAGGTGGTGCGGGTTGTTGGCCATCAGGCCGACCGGGCGGCCCTCGATGCGCGCCAGCGCGGTGACGATGCCCGCGCCGAAACCCGCGCGCAGCTCCAGCAGCGAGCCCGTGTCGGCCACGCCGCGCATCGCCGCGCGCACGTCGTACACGCGCAGCCGGTTCTCCGGCACCACGTGGCGCAGCGTGCGCGGGTCGGCGCATTGCCAGTCGGTGGTCGCGCCCTGGAAGTACGACAGATACTGCCTGGCCGCGGCCACGGCGGCGGCCTCGTCTTCCACCAGGATGTCGATCACGCCGTTGCGCGACTGCACGCTGCTCGGGCCGATCTGCTCGGGCGCGAAGGTGCCCAGCCCGCCGCCTTCGATCATGGCGGGCCCGCTCATGCCGATGTTGCTGCCCTTGGTGGCGATGATCACGTCGGCGCAGCCCAGCAGCGCCGCGTTGCCCGCGAAGCAGCGGCCGTGCACGATGCCCACCACCGGCACCTTGCCCGACAGCGCCGCGAACTGGCTGAAGGTGTGGTTGTTCAGGCCCGCCACGATGGGCATGTCGGTGTCGCCCGGCCGGCCGCCGCCGCCCTCGGCGAACAGCACCACCGGCAGCTTCAGCTGGTGCGCCACCGCCAGCAGGCGGTCGGTCTTGTGGTGGTTGCGCATGCCCTGCGTGCCGGCCAGCACCGTGTAGTCGTAGGCCAGCACGGCGCAGCGCGACACCTCGGGGCCGAACTGCTTCGCGTTGATGCTGCCCAGCCCGGTGACCATGCCGTCGGCGGGCGTGTTGGCAATCAGGTCTTCGAGCGTGCGGCGGCGCGTTTGCGCGGCGATGGCGAGCGCGCCGTACTCGATGAAGTTGCCGGGGTCGCTCGCGGTGTCGCACAGGTCGGCGATGTTCTCGCGCGCGGTGCGCCCACCTTGCGCGTGGCGCTTGTCGACGGCCGCCTTGCGGTTGATGTCGAGCGTGGGCGCGTGGCGGTCGATGACCTTGCGCAGGTCGGGGCGCACCGCATCGAGATCGTGCGTGGTGCGCGCCTCGGCCTCCACGGCTTGCGCATCGACCGCCTCCAGCTGCACCAGCGACTGGCCTTCGACGAGGTAGTCGCCCGGCGCGGCCAGCAGCGCGACCACGCGGCCCGCCACGGGGGCGTGCAGCAGGTGCTCCATCTTCATGGCCTCGAGCACGCCGAGCTGCGCGCCGGCGGGCAGCACGTCGCCCACCTCGACCTCGAACTGCACGAGGCGCGCGGGCATCGGCGCTTTCACGGTGAGCTCGTCCGAGCCGTCGTCAGCAACCACGACAGGGGCGACATTGGCGACAGGCGCCGCCGTCGTCTTCTTCGCTTGCTTGTCGAGCGCAGCCGCTGCCGCCAGCAGGTCGCCCAGGTGCGCCTCCACGAAGCGCGTGTGCACCGCCTGCGTCGCGAACTCGGGGCGCGCCGCAATCGCGCGCAGCAGCGACAGGTTGGTGGCAATGCCCTCGATGTGGCATTCGTCCAGAGCGCGCAGCGAGCGGCGCAGCGCGTCTTCGAAACGCGGCGACGGCGACTGCACGATGAGCTTGGCCAGCAGCGTGTCGTAGTGCGGCGAAGGCGCCAGGCCCGCGTAGCCGTGCGTGTCGACGCGCACGCCGGGGCCCGAAGGCAGGTCGAAGCGCGCGAGCGTGCCGCCGGACGGCCGCGCGTTGCCTTGCGCGTCGAGCGTCTCGGCGTTGATGCGCCATTGCAGCGCAAAGCCGCGCTGCGGCGCGGTGCGGTCGGCCTGCACGCCCAGGTCTGCCAGCGAGCGGCCCGCGGCCACTTCGACCTGCAGCTGCACCAGGTCGAGCCCGGTCACCGCCTCGGTCACCGTGTGCTCCACCTGCAGGCGCGGGTTGGCCTCGATGAACACGAAGGGCAGGCTCGTCGATGCCGCGTCGACCAGAAATTCGAAGGTGCCGAGCCCGCGATAGCCCACCGCCTTCGCCATGCGCAGCGCCGCCTGCGTGACCTGCGCGCGCAGGGCCTCGGGCAGCGACGGGCTGGGCGCGATCTCGACCAGCTTCTGAAAGCGCCGCTGCAGCGTGCACTCGCGCTCGCCCAGGCTGGCGACCGCCGTGCCGTCGCCCAGCACCTGCACCTCGATGTGCCGTGCATTGCGCATCAGGCGCTCCACGTACACGCCCTCGATGCCGAAGGCCGCCTTGGCTTCGGACATGCAGCGCGCATGCGCCTCGGGCAGCGCCTGTGCGTCGAGCACCGCGCGCATGCCGCGCCCGCCGCCGCCGCCGATGGCCTTGACCATCACGCCCGCGCCCTGCGCGTGCTGCTCGGCGAAGAAGGCCTGCGCCTGCGCGAGCGTGACCGCGCCCGCGCTGCCCGGCATCACCGGCACCTCGCACTGCGTGGCCAGCGCGCGGGCGCGCGCCTTGTCGCCGAACAGGCCGAGCTGCTCGGGCGTGGGGCCGATGAACACGAGGCCGGCGTCCGCGCAGGCCTGCGCGAAATCGGCGCGCTCGCTCAGGAAGCCGTAGCCGGGGTGCACCGCGTCGCAGCCTTGCGCCCGGGCGATGGCGATGAGCGCGGCAATGTCGAGGTAGGCCGCGGGCCCGGTCGCGTCGAGCGCGACGGCGGTGTCGGCCAGCTGCGCGTGCAGGGCCGCGGCGTCGTCGCGCGCATGCACGGCCACGCTGGCAATGCCCAGGTCGCGCAGCGCGCGCACCAGGCGAACGGCGATCTCGCCGCGGTTGGCAATCAGGACTTTGGAGAACAAACGAAACCTCTCAGCTTGGGTCTTTGAGCAGGCGACGCAGCACCTTGCCCGCGCCCGTGGTGGGCAATGCATCGATGAAGCTCACGGCGCGCGGCGCCTTGTAGCTGGCCATGTTGTCGCGCGCCCAGGCCACGAGCGCATCGGCCTCGAGCGTGGCGCCGGGCTTGCGCACGATGAAGGCCTTCACGACCTCGCCCTTCTCGGCATCGGGCTGCGCAATGACGGCCGCCTGCGCCACCGCCGGGTGCTTGATGAGAATGGTCTCGACCTCTTCGGGGAACACGCTGTAGCCCGAGACCTTGATCATTTCCTTGAAGCGGCCGATGAAGGTGAGATAGCCGTCCGCGTCGAGCTTGCCCATGTCGCCGGTGTGCACCCAGCCGTTGCGCAAGGTGGCCGCGGTGGCCTCGGGCTTGTTCCAGTAGCCCTTGAACACGCCCTTGCTGGTGAGCACGATCTCGCCGACCTCGCCCGCGGGCAGGTCGGCCTGGGTGTCCGCGTCGACGATGCGGATCGTCACGCCCGGCACCGCGATGCCCTGCGTGCCCCAGCGCGGCGCGTGGTGCGGCGTGTAGGTGTCGCAGGTGTGGGTTTCGCTCAGGCCGTAGGCGGCCTCGAAGGACGTGCAGTTCGGCGCATGCGAGCGCCACTGCCGTGCCAGCGGCTCGGTGAAGGTGATGCCGAAGCTGGTCACCGGGTTCATCTGCAGGCTCGACAGGTCGAAGCCGGCGATGTCGGGCACCTGCATGCAGGCCACGTTCATCGGCGCGATGCTGTACCACCAGCTCACCTTGCAGGCGGCAATGGCCTGCAGCACCGTGCGCGGGTCGAAGCGGTGCAGCAGCACCGACGTCGCGCCGCTGAGCACCGGCACGTTCACGCCCATCAGCATGCCGGCGATGTGGTACAGCGGCGCGATGGACAGCAGCACGTCCGCCGGGCCCACGCCGTTGCAGTCGGCCGCGGCGCGCGTCTTGAAGAGCGCGTTGCCGTAGCTCAGCATCGCGCCCTTGGGCAGGCCGGTGGTGCCCGAGGTGTAGGTCATGAGCGCGATGTCGTCCATGTCGATGGCCACGGGCTGCGGCCTGGCGTCGGACTGCATCGCGGCCAGGAAGTCTTCACAGCCTTCGACGCCTTCACAACCTTCGGGAAGGGTGCGCTCGCCCTTGCGTTCCGCCGCAAGCTCCGCAGGCAGGTCGAGCGAAGGCTCCGCGGGCAGCAGGTCGGCGTAGTGCACCACGAACACGTGTTCGAGCGCGCTTTCGGGCTGCACCTTGCGCACCACCGGCAGCAGCGCGACGGCCGCGACGATCACGCGCGCCTTCAGGTCGTTGACCTGGTAGGCCAGCTCGTGCTCCTTGTTCAGCGGGCCGCTCGGGCAGACGATGGCGCCGATCTTCTGGATGCCGAAGTGCGCCACCAGGTACTGAGGGCAGTTGTTCAAAAAGAGCACCACGGGCTCGCCCTTCTTCACGCCCAGCGCCTGCAGGCGCGCGGCGAAGGCGTCGCTCGCGCGGTCGAGCTGGGCCCAGCTCATGACATGGCCGTACCAGATGCAGGCGGCGCTGTCGGCGCGTTCGCGCGCGTGGCCGCGCAGGTATTCGTGCAGCGGCTGCTCGGGGCGCGGTGGCAGTTCGCGCAGGTTCTGCGCGGCGGGCTTGGTTGTCTCCATGGCGTCACTTTCTCAGGGTTATCGATAGCCGCCCATGCAGGGCGGGCGCTTGCCAATGCCGCATGGTGCACGAACAATCCTACCCATGGGTATAACTTCCGCGACACGGCACAAACCCTCTGGAGACCAGAGCGACGCAACGACACAGCCCCACCTGCCGCAGGGCACAGGCCGCCAGCGCGCGGCCACGCAGAGCACCGACGTGCAGCGCGAGCGCATCCTGCAGGCGGCCGCGCAGCTCTTCGCGGCGCAGGGCTACGCGAACACCACCATGGCGCAGATCGTGCGCGCGCTGGGCGTGACCAAGCCCTTCGTGTACTACTACTTCCGCGACAAGCAGGAGATCTTCGAAACGCTGTCGTGGCGCCCCGCGGTCGACTGCTTCACCGCGCTCGACTTCGCGGCCGACGACCCGCGCCGCGCCAGCGAGAAGGTGCTCGAGGGCCTGGAGCGGCTGATACGCGCCACCATCACGCACCACCCCTGCGCCTTCTTCGCGTACCGCGAGCCGCAGGTGTACCGCCCCGAGTACATCGCGGCGCAGAAAAAGCTCGCGCACCACTTCTACGACCTGCTGTGCCCGCTGCTCGAAGAAGCGCGGCGCGACGGCGACCTCGACTTTGCGGAAACCAAGATCACCGCGCTCGCGGCCTGCAGCCTGCCCGGCTTTCTGTACAGCTGGTACCGCCCTGGCGGCCGGCTCTCGCCCGACGAGGTCGCGGCCGAACTGACCAAGCTCGCCAGCCGCGTGATCGGGCTGCAAGCGAAGAACTGACCGATCACCATCCCCGGAGACACACCATGAAGTTGAAGAATGCGCCCCTGGCGCGGATCGCCCTTGCCTGCCTGGTCGCCACCATGGCCACGGCCAACATCGCCCAGGCCCAGGCCCCGCAGCAGACCTACAAGATCGCCTACATCGACCCGCTCTCGGGGCCCTTCGCCAACGTCGGCGAGCTGATGCTGATGCACACGCAGTACGCCATCGAGGACATCAACGCCAAGGGCGGCGTGCTGGGCGGCACCAAGCTGCAGCTGCTGCAGTTCGACAGCAAGCTCTCGGCGCAGGAGAGCCAGAGCGCGCTGCAGGCGGCCATCGACCAGGGCGCGAAGGCCATCGTGACGGGTGGCTCGGGCTCCTCGGTGGTCACGGCGCTGGTGCAGTCGGTGGCGCGCTGGAACCAGCGCAACCCGGGCCGCGAACTGATCGTGCTGAACCACTCGTCCATCGACCCCGAGATGACGGGCAAGGCCTGCAGCTTCTGGCACTTCCAGACCGAGGCGAACACGGCGATGAAGATGAAGGCGCTGGCCAACTACATCAAGAAGACGCCGGAAGTGAAGAAGGTGTACCTGCTCAACCAGGACTACGCGCACGGCAAGCAGTGGGCCAGCTACGGCCGCCAGCTGGTGGGCCTGGCGCGCCCCGACATCCAGTTCGTGGGCGAGACGCTGCACCCCATCGGCCGCGTGAAAGACTTCGCGCCCTACATCGCGAACGTGAAGCAGAGCGGCGCCGATTCGGTCATCACCGGCAACTGGGGCCAGGACATGACGCTGCTGCTGAAGGCGGCGGGCGACGCGGGCTACAACCTGCGCTACTTCAACCACAGCGCGGGCTCGGTGCCGGGCACGGTCACGGCGGTGTCGCAGGCCAAGCTGGGGCAGCTGACGTGGGTGGCCGAGTGGCACCCGGGCGAGGCCGACACGCCGAAGGTCGACGCGCTGGCCAAGGCCTACAAGGCGAAGACGGGCAAGGACTTTCTGGCGCCGCGCATCGACATGACGCCGCGCCTGCTGGCCGCGGCGATCAACAAGGCGGGCAGCACCGACACGGTGAAGGTGGCGCACGCGCTCGAAGACCTGAACTTCGACTCGGTGGTGGGCCCGGTGCGCATGCGCGGCGAAGACCACCAGCTGCTGTTGCCGCAGGTGGTCAACACCATCGCGCCGGTGGACGGCAAGACGGTGAAGGTCGGCTGGGAAGGCACGAACTACGGCTTTCGCACGGACGCGATCTACACGGGGAACGAGCTGGCACAGGGCACTGATTGCAAGATGGTTCGTCCCTGATTTTTGTTTTGTTCTCGGCGCTGCTGTTCAGGGCGTGTGAACAGGCCGCCGGGTACTTCCCTCCGCGAATGTCCCCCGGGGCTTCGCCCCTCCTCCTTTATTTCGCTGCGGGAAGCACCCGACGCCCTGTTCACCTGGGCACGCTGCTGGTGACCGGCTCGTCAACGACCGCTGCGCACAACGATCACGACGGCGCGGTGCCCCTTTGCGAGAAATAAAGGAGGAGGCCGAAGGCCGGGGGACATTCGAGCAAAGGGGTACCGCGTCGGCGTGATCGCGCCCTGAACTCTTCGCGCTCCGAGCTCTTCGAAACCCTGTCCCTGCCAAGCCCGCCCTAGGGAATCCCCGCCCTGCCCCCGGCCCGTGTCGTCGGGATACTCCGGTTGTTACACCCCGGACATCCGAAGCGGGTCCACTCCAAAGGCACAACAGACCATGGCAGGCAAAAACTCGCTCCACCCGATCCCGCATCCGGCGAAGAAGCCCTTCGTCGGCAACCTGCTGTCGATCGGCTCCGACTCTCCCGTGCTCGACATGTGGAAGATCGCGAAGGACTTGGGCGGCATCTACTGGCTCGACATGCCGGGCATGCCGGTGATCGTGGTGTCCTCCCCCGCGCTGGTGGACGAACTGTGCGAAGAGAAGCGCTTCGACAAGAGCACGCGCGGGGCGCTGCGCCGGTTGCGTGCGGCGTCGCACGGCCTGTTCACTTCCGACACGCACGAGGAAACCTGGTCGAAGCCGCACAACATCTTGCTGGCCAACTTCAGCCAGCGCGCCATGCAGGCCTACCACCCGATGATGCTGGACATCGCGGGCCAGCTGGTCACCAAGTGGGAGCGGCTGAACTTCGACGAAGAAGTGGACGTGGTGCGCGACATGACCGCGCTCACGCTGGACACCATCGGCCTGTGCGGCT
Organism: Variovorax sp. RCC_210; assembly: GCF_041355175.1. Lineage (NCBI taxonomy): Bacteria > Pseudomonadati > Pseudomonadota > Betaproteobacteria > Burkholderiales > Comamonadaceae > Variovorax > Variovorax sp. RCC_210. The sequence continues at coordinate 41,526 of NZ_JBFUPJ010000002.1, forward strand.
TCGGCTATCGCTTCAATTCCTTCTACCGCGAAGGCTTCCACCCCTTCGTCGACGCGATGGTGCGCACGCTGGAAACGGTGCAGAACCGCCGCGGCCTGCCGCTCGAAGAGCTCATGCTCAAGAAGGAGCTCGCGCAGCAGCGCAAGGACATCCGCTACATGCACAAGATGGTGGAAGACATCATCCAGGAGCGGCGCGCGAGCGGTGCCGACATCGCCACCAAGCCCGACCTGCTGAGCTACATGATCGCGGGCGTGGACAAGAAGAGCGGCGAGCAGCTCACTGACAAGATGATCCGCGACGAGTGCATCGAGTTTCTCATCGCGGGGCACGAGACCACCAGCGGCCTGCTCTCCTTCGCCATCTACTTCCTGCTGAACAACCCGGAGGCGATGGCCAAGGCGCAGGCCGAAGTCGACAACGTGTTCGGCCCCGACACCACGCAAAAACCCACCTACGCGCAGGTCAACCGGCTGCAGTACGTGATGCAGGTGCTGAAGGAGTCGCTGCGCATGTTCCCCACCGCGCCGGCCATCTCGATGCGCGCGAAGGAGGACACGACGATCGGCGGGCAGTACACGATCAAGAAGAACAACATGGTCATCATGCATGCGCTGGCGCTGCACCGTGACAAGGGCATCTGGGGCGAGGACGCCGACCGGTTCAACCCCGACAACTTCACCCGCGAGGCCGAACGCGAGCGGCCGGTGAACGCCTTCAAGCCCTTCGGCAACGGGCAGCGCGCCTGCATCGGGCGGCAGTTTGCGCTGCAGGAGGCCGTGCTCACGCTCGGCATGATCCTGCAGCGCTTCAACCTGGTGGACCACACGGGCTACCAGCTGAAGATCAAGGAGGCGCTGACCATCAAGCCCGAGGGCCTGAAGATCAAGGCACTGCTGCGCGACCCGGCCACGCGCCCGCGCGGCAACATGACCGACGCGGCCGCCGCGCCCGTCCAGGCCGCGCAACCCGCGCAACCCGCCACGGGCCCGGCACGCAAACCGCAGCCCGCGCGCCACGGCACCTCGCTGCTGGTGCTGCAGGGCTCCAACCTGGGCACGGCCGAAGACCTGGCGCGCCAGCTGGCCGAGGCCGGCGAGGCGCGCGGCTTTTCCACGCAGCTGGCTTCGCTCGACGACTACGCCGAGCGCCTGCCGGCCAACGGCGCGGTGGCCATCGTGTGCGCCTCGTACAACGGCGTGGCGCCCGACAACGCGGCCGAGTTCCACCGCTGGCTCGACAAGGCCGACGACGCGCTCAACGGCGTGCGCTTCAGCGTGTTCGGCTGCGGCAACACCGACTGGGCCGCCACCTACCAGGCGGTGCCGCGCCGCATCGACGAGCGGCTGCAGGCGCTGGGCGCCACGCGCGTGCACCCGCGTGGCGAAGGCGATGCGCGTGAGGACATGGACGGCGCCTTCCAGGACTGGAGCGACGCGCTGTGGCCCGAGCTGGTGAAGGCCTTCGACATCAAGACCGGCGCCGACACGCCCGCGCAGAGCGAGCCGCTGTACACGCTCGAGGAGCTGCCGCCGCCGCAGAAGAACGCGATCGTCGATGCGCTGGGCGCGGTCGCGTTGCGCGTCATCGAGAACCGCGAGCTGCAAAGCGCGGGCGGCAGCGACGAGGCCGGCCGGTCCACGCGCCACGTGGAGCTGATGCTGCCCGAAGGCCTGGTGTACCGCGCCGGCGACCACCTGAGCGTGGTGCCGCGCAACAGCCCGGCGCAGGTGGAGCGCGCCATGGCGCGCTTCGGCTTCGACCGCACGGCCCATGTGCGCCTGCACGCGGGCGCAGGCCGCAAGGCGGCACTGCCGGTGGAGCAGGTGATTGCGGTCGACCGGCTGCTGGGCGACTACGTCGAGCTGCAGGACGTGGCCACGCGCAAGCAGATCGCCACGCTCGCGGCGCACACCGAATGCCCGTTCACCAAGCCGAAGCTGCTGGCGCTGTCCGGCAGCGACGAGGTTTCGCAAGCCGCCTACAAGGCCGAGGTGCTGCACAAGCGCAAGTCGCTGCTCGACCTGCTCGGCGAGCACCGCGCCTGCCAGGTGCCGTTCGCGGTGTTCCTGGAAATGCTGTCGCCGCTGTCGCCGCGCTACTACTCGATTTCGTCGTCGCCGACGATGACGCCGGGCCGGTGCAGCGTGACGGTGGGCGTGGTGAGCGGCCCGGCCAGGTCGGGCACCGGCACCTTCGAGGGCGTGTGCTCCAACTTCCTGGCGCGCGCGGAAGCGGGCGACACGGTGCACGGCGTGGTGCGCGAGACCACGGCGGAAGGCTTTCGCCTGCCGGACGACGCGAGCCGCCCGCTCATCATGGTCGGCCCGGGCACGGGGCTGGCGCCGTTCCGCGGCTTCCTGCAGGAGCGCGCGGCGCAGGTCGAGGCGGGGAATTCGATCGGCGAGGCGCTGCTGTTCTTCGGCTGCAGGCATCCGGAGCAGGACTTCATCTACGCCGACGAACTCAACGCCTGGGCGCACCGCGGCGTGATGAAGCTGCACACCGCGTTCTCGCGCGCGGGGGACCGCAAGGTGTACGTGCAGGACCTGATCCGCGAACAGGCGGCCGACGTGTGGAAGCTGCTGGAGGCCGGCGCCGTGGTGTACGTGTGCGGCGACGGCTCGCGCATGGAGCCCGACGTGCGCCGCACGCTGAGCGACCTGGCGCGCGAACATGGGCACGACAGTGCCGCGTGGATGGACAAGATGATTGCCGACCAGCGCTACGTGCTGGACGTGTGGGCAGGGGCCTAGGCTCGCCCCCAGGCTTGCCCACTTCGTGTGGCCTCCTTCCCCCTATCGGGGGCAATACCTGCGGCCCGGCAAAGCCGGTTCCGCGGTATTTCTGGAAGGGGACGGGACAGCTGCGCTGCGTCGCGTTGCGTTGGGTTTTGGTCAGTCCGCGCGGTCGGGGTCCGGGTACACCAGCGGTCCGAGCAACCCGCGATTGAAGGGCTTCCACTGGCCTTCGGCTTGCGCCAGCCGGTCGGCCACGGCGTAGAGCACGGCCGGGTGCGCGCCCAGGCCCAGGTGGCTGGCCAGCACTTCGATGTTTTCCGACTGCGGGCCGGTCTTCTCGATGCTGCAGCGCCAGGCGACCACGCCGTCTGTGCGGCTGAAGATCGACGTTGTCGGCACGGGCGGCGTGGGCTGCACGAACTTCATGCGGCGCGGGTCGTGCGAGCTCTGGCCGCTCACGCCCTCGTACACGCGCCATGCGTTGGTGGCGCGCGGGCTGCCGGAAAACGGGCTTCCCAGCGTGATCACGTTGCGGATCATGTGCGAGTACGACGACGCCAGCAGCCGCGCGTAAACGCCACCCAGGCTCCAGCCGATGACGCTGACCTTCTCGCCGTTCTTCTCGTGCAGGGTCTTCAGCAGCTCGACCATGCCGTGCTCCACGCCTTCGCGCGGGCCGAGGTTGCGGCCCTGGCCCCAGCCGTGCGCGTCGTAGCCGCGGCTGCACAGGTAGCGGCGCAGCAGCAGCGTGGAGCCGTCGCCCGCCACAAGGCCGGGCAGCACGATCACCGGGTGCCCGTCGCCGCGCGGCGTGAGCTGCAGCAGCGGCCACATGGCGATGCCGGCGCCGGTTTCCCACAGCGCGCGCGCCTCGGCCAGCAGCAGCAGGCGCGACGGCGGCGCGATGGGTTCCTTGGCGTGGGTGGCGGTGGTCATGATCAGTGGCTCCTTCGGCGCGATGGCCTGTTGTAGCGCGTTGTGGCTCTTGATGGACTTTTATCGTCTTGTTCGCAAAGCTGGGGCTCTGGCAGCCAATGCCCCGTCGGACAACAACGTCATTTATCCGAGGTATTTGCCCCTCAGGTAATCGAGGTAAGCCCTCGATTCGCTGGAAACATACGGCGAGACGAGGGTGAGCGTGTAGAACGCCGCCAGCCCCGGGTCGGCCTGCGCGAGGGCGTCCCGCCCCGGCACCAGCCGCTCGAACGACAGCCAGCAGGTGGTGGTGAACACCATCTGCAGCGCCAGGATGCGCGCCTGCTCGGCGCTGGTCTCGATCACGCCCGAGGCCACCAGGCCTTCGCACAGCGCCTGCGCGGCCAGCAGGTTCTGCGCGGTGAGGGCCTGCGCGCGCTGGCCCAGCGCGGGGTACTCGCTGGCCAGGAAGGCCATGTCTCGGTAGATGAAGCGGTATTCGTCGATGGCCTCGAAGCGCAGGTGCAGCGCCAGCCACAGGTCGTCGATGGCCGCGATGGCGGCCGACGAGCCGTTCAGCGCCTCCAGCCGCTGCTCGAAGCGGCGGAACAGCCACTCGACGATGAGCTGCTTGGCCTTGAAGTGGTAGTGCAGGTTGCCCGGGCTGATGCCGAGCTCGGCCGCGATCTTGTGCGTGGACACGGCCGCGAGGCCCTGCGCATTGAACAGCGCGAGGCTGGCCTGCAGGATGCGGTCGCGCGTGGTGTTGGAACTGGCCACAACGGCGGTGGGTGGCTCAGCGTCTGGCGCGGCCGCGGGGGGCGGCTGCGCGCGGGCTTTCGGCAGCGGCAGTGGCAGTGGCGGCAGAACCCGCGGAGCCTTCGAGCTGCGCCACGCGTTCGCGCAGTTGCGCCACCTCGTCGCGCAGGGCCTGCACCTCTTGCGCGTTCGGCAGGCCCAGGCGCTCCAGCGCGGTGGCCACGCGCTGGTCGAACACGTCCTCGAACTTGCGGATGCCGAAGCTGTCGAGGCTGGGGACCTTGCCCTGGCGGATGCCGAGCAGGCCTTCGATCACGTTGGCCTGGCGCTTGGCGACGTCGTTGCGCACGGTGTCCAGCGCCTTCAGGCCGGCGCGCAGCAGGCCTTCGGCCTTGCCGGGGGCCGCGGCCTGGGTCTTGCCGGCAGCAGGTGTGGCCTTGCGGGGAGCAGCCTTGCGGGGGACGGCCTTGCGGGCAGCTGGTGCCTTGCGTGCGGGCACCTTCTTCGCGGGCGCCGCCCTCTCCGTCTTCTTCGACTTTGCAGTTTCGTCAGCGCGGGTCGCCATGCAGTGCTCCAGGTACCGGACAAAAGAAAAAGGGCGCCAGGCGCCCTCGGGGTCAGGCCGCCTTGCGGGCGGCAGCGCGGCGAACCGGCTTCTTGGCGACGGCGGCCTTGGCCTTCACCGTGCGAACCGGCTTGGCTTCTTCGGCGCCGCTCACGCGGGCTTCGATCTGCTTGGTGCCGGCGGCGATGCGGTCGGCGATTTGCACCGACACGGTGGCGATCGGCTGGTTCAGCGCGCCCAGGGCGTTGATCACCGAGGTGGCGACGGGCGACTCGACGCGTGCCACGCGGCCGGCGACGGTCTCGATGCCGGTGGTGGTGCCGGCGGCCACGCGGTCCATCACGGACACGATGCGGCCGGTATCGATGTCCAGGCGGTTGGCCAGGAAGCCGTTGATCTTCTCCTGCGCGCCGATCAGGTTGGCCTTGACCTGCTCGCTCACCAGCGGAATCTGGCGGCTGCCCAGGAAGTTGCTGTAGCGCGTGGCGGCGCCGCCCAGCAGGCGATGCACGCCGGTGCGGTAGGCGCCGACCAGGGTCTTGCCTGCGTCGTTGTACTGGCCGACGACGTGGACGGCTGCGGAAGCGATGGTGGTTTGCGTGGACATGGTGATTTCCTTTGAAGTTGATGGGCTCGCGAGGAAACGGGGATGTTCTGTCGCGATGGGCCTATCTTCTTCCCGGGGGCCTAGGCCTGGAAAACTAGAACGGTCGGAAAACTAGTCCAACTGCCCCACTTTTCTGCAGGCCGGGCCCGCGCGCCGGTCATGCCGCCGCGGCGCGGGGGGAACGGGCGCGTTTGGCGGGGGCGGCCGGTGCGGTGGGCGCGGTCTTGCGGGCCTGCGGCTTGGGGGCTGCCTTCTTGGCGGCTGCTTTCACAGGCGTCTTTGCCGGTGCCTTCGCAACGGCAGCTTTCACAGGCGCCTTCTTCGCAGCGACCTTCACCGGCGCTTTCTTGCGCGCGGCCGGTGCCTTCCTGGCAACGGCAGGTGCCTTCCTCGCGGCGACCGGCGCGGGCGCCTCGTCGTCCGACGGCTCCTCCACCGTCTTCGGCGGCACCGGCGCGGGCGCGGCACCGGCGGCGGCCGGGTGCTTCTGCGTGAGCTCCATCAGCAGCTTGTGCTCGGCCAGCATGTAGTCGCCGATCTCGGTGATGTCGGGCACGGCGCGGCGGCAGGCGATCAGGCCGTAGTCCATGCGGCCGTTGTAGCTCTGCACCGTCACGTTCAGCGCCGTGCCGTGGCTGGCGATCGACACCGGGTAGTAGCAGGTCACCAGCGCGCCGGCGAAGTACATCGGAAACGGCGCGCCCGCCACGTTCGAGATGGCCACGTTGGCCGCCGGCGGCAACAGGTTGACGATGCCCGAGCGCCCCACCATCGACGCGATGCCCGACACCAGCCACGGCGCGGCGAAGGTCGGAAAGTCGTCCAGGATCACCGCCTTGAAGCGGTTCATGGTCGACTTCGACGAGTTCGACGACGCGTTGATGGCCTTCAGCCGCTGCACCGGGTCAGTGATGTCGGTGGCCAGGCTCACCAGGATCATGCTGGCCTGGTTGTTGGCCGTCTGGTCGCCGGCCTCGCGCAGGCTCACCGGCACGCCGGCCACCAGCGGCTTGGCCGGCAGCTCGTTGTTGTCGGCCAGGTAGTGGCGCAGCGCGCCCGACACCGTGGCCATGACCACGTCGTTCAGCGACACGCCGAAGTGCTTGGCGATGTACTTGGTCTCGGCCAGCGAGATGGTGCGCCCGGCGAAGGTGCGCTGGTTGGTGATCGACACGTTCAGCGAGGTGCGCGGCGCGAACAGGTTGAACTTCTTGGGCGCGGCGGCGGCGTCTTTCTCGGCGGCCTTCTCGTCGGGCTTGGCCAGCCCGCCGATGGCGCGCGCGATGGCGGGGGCCATCTTGAAGAGCTTGACGTACTGCTGCGCGGTGTTGCGCAGCGCCGCCGTGGCCAGCTCGGCCATGCCCAGCTGGTAGCCGCTGCCGCGCGGGCGCGAACGCGGCGGCTTCACCACGCGGCCGGTGGCCTCGAGGTCGAAGATGGCCTTGCCCACTTCCACGCCGGCCTGCCCGTCGATGCCCGCGTGGTGCACCTTGGTGTACAGCGCCACCTGGCCGCTCTTGAGCCCGTCTATGATGAAGAACTCCCACATGGGGCGGCTGCGGTCGATGAGCGTGGAGTGCAGGCGCGCCACGTACTGCTGCAACTGCCGGTTGGTGCCGGGCTTGGGCAGCGTGATGTGGCGCACGTGGTAGTCGATGTCGATGTCCTCGTCGTCCACCCACACGGGGTTGGACATGTCGAAGGGCATCAGCGCGAGCTTGCGCGTGAACACGTCGGCCAGGTGGATGCGGCTGGCCATGAAGTTCTTGGCGTCTTCGTAGAAGTCGCCCTTGTAGCCCTTGGGCAGGTCGAGCACATTGAGCGAGCCCACGTGCATCGGCATTTCCGGCGTTTCCATGTGCAGGAAGGTGGCATCAAGACCGCTCAGGTGTTTCATGTGTTGTGTCTCCTAGGTGGGGCATGCGCCGTTCGGCAGGATAGCGCGGGCATCGCGTTTGTGGGCCCCGCGTTCTTCAGTGTTTCCACCGGGGGCGAGGCGCCGGCGGGACACGGGTTTGCCCGAAGTTCCCAAGCTGCAGCACGGCGGCCGCTGGCGCGGCAACGGCCCGTCACTTGTGCGAAAGCCCTTGTTTCACACGGGCTCCGTACACTGGGGCCATGACATCCAGCCTCCCCCCGCAAGCAGTGCAAGCTGCGCAAGACGACCACCTCTGGCTCGAGGACATCGACGGCGAGAAACAGCTCGACTGGGCCCGCGCGCAGAACGCGCTCACGGTGCAGGCCTATGCGAAGTCGCCCGCGTTCGAGGCGCTCCAGCAGGGCATCCTCGAGGTGCTCGACTCCGAGGAGCGCATTCCGATGGTGCGCAAGATCGGCCAGCGCTTCTACAACTTCTGGCGCGACAAGGCGCACCCCAAGGGCCTGTGGCGGCGCACCACGCTCGACGAGTACCGCAAGCCGCAGCCCGCCTGGGAAAGCGTGCTCGACCTCGACGCGCTGGCCGCGGCCGACGGCGAGAACTGGGTGTGGCACGGCGCCGACTGCCTCGACCCCGAGTACAAGCGCTGCCTGATCTCGCTGTCGCGCGGCGGCGCCGACGCCGACGTGGTGCGCGAGTTCGACCTGGAGACCAGCCGCTTCGTCGAAGGCGGCTTCACGCTGCCCGAGGCCAAGAACCACGTCGGCTGGAAGGACATCGACCACCTCTACGTGGCCACCGACTTCGGCCCCGGTTCCATGACCAGCTCCAGCTACCCGCGCATCGTGAAGGAATGGCGCCGCGGCACGCCGCTGGAAAGCGCGGTGACGGTGTACGAAGGCCTGCACGAGGACATGTCCGTCGGCGCCTACCGCGACAACACGCCCGGCTTCGAGCGCGACTACGTCTCGCGCCAGATCGACTTCTACGACAGCGAGACCTGGCTGCGAAAGACCGACGGCACGCTCGCCAAGATCGACGTGCCCGACGACGCGCTGGCCGAGATCACGCGCGAGTGGATGCTGATCGAGCCGCGCACCGACTGGACCGTGGGCGGCACCACCTACAAGTCGGGCTCGCTGCTGGCCACGAAGTTCGACGACTACATGGCGGGCGGGCGCGAGCTCACGGTGCTGTTCGAGCCCGACGACACCACCGCGCTCGACAGCCACTCGTGGACGCGCAACCACCTGATCGTCAACACCATGCACGACGTGGTGAACCGGCTCGAGGTGCTCACGCCGCCGGCCGACGGCAAGGGCGCGTGGAAGCGCGAGAGCCTGGGCGGCGCGCCGGCGCTCTCGACCATCGCGGCGGGCGGCATCGACGAGGACGAGAACGACGACTACTTTCTGACCGTGAGCGGCTTCCTGCAGCCGACCACGCTCTACATCGGCACACTCGGCACCACAGGCACCTCTGAAAAGAGCGAGCCACAGGTGCTGAAGAACAGCCCCGCCTTCTTCGATGCCTCGGGTTTCAGCGTGAGCCAGCACTTCGTGCATTCGAAGGACGGCACGCGCGTGCCCTACTTCGAGATTGCGCCCAAGGACCTGAAGGCCGACGGCACCCACCCCGTGCTGCAGTACGCCTACGGCGGCTTCGAGATCTCGCTGCAGCCCAGCTACAGCGGCAGCATCGGCCGCGCGTGGCTCGAACAAGGGGGCGTGTACGTGATCGCCAACATCCGCGGCGGCGGCGAGTACGGCCCGCGCTGGCACCAGGCCGCGCTGCAGGAGAACCGGCTGCGCACCTGCGAGGACTTCGCGGCCGTGTCCGAAGACCTGATCGCGCGCAAGATCACCTCGCCCGCGCACCTGGGCGCCATGGGCGGCAGCAACGGCGGCCTGCTGATGGGCAACATGCTCACGCTGTACCCGCAGCTGTACGGCGCCATCGTGAGCGAGGTGGCGCTGCTCGACATGCGGCGCTACACGCAGCTGTCGGCCGGGGCCTCGTGGATCGCGGAGTACGGCGACCCGGAGCAGCCCGACGAGTGGGCGTTCATCAAGACCTTCTCGCCCTACGAGAACGCCAGGGCCGGCCAGGCCTACCCGCCGGCGCTGTTCACCACCTCGACCCGCGACGACCGCGTGGGCCCGGTGCATGCGCGCAAGATGCACGCGAAGATGCTGGCGCTGGGCCATGACAGCCGCTTCTACGAGAACCTTGAAGGCGGCCATAGCGCGGCCACGGACAACAAGGAGTCCGCCTTCATGGACGCGCTGGGCTATGCCTACCTGTGGCACCACCTGAGGAGCTGAAATGAGCAACGCCAAAGTCACCCTCGAACTCATCGGCGCGCCCACCGACATCGGCGCCAGCGTGCGCGGTGCCGGCATGGGGCCCGACGCGCTGCGCGTGGCCGGGCTGGCGGAGGCGCTGGCGGGCCAGGGCTACGCGGTGATCGACCGCGGCAACCTCGCCGGCCCGGCCACGCCCTGGACGGCGCCGGCCAACGGACTGCGCCACCTGGACGAGGTGATTGCGTGGAACCGCTCGGTGTACGCCTCGGTCGACGGTGCGCTCGGCGCCGGCCACGTGCCGGTGATGCTGGGCGGCGACCACTGCCTGGCCATCGGCTCCATCAGCGCGGTGGCGTGGCACGCGCGCAAGCGCGGCAAGAAGCTGCGCGTGCTGTGGCTGGACGCGCACTCCGACGTCAACACCGAGACCACGAGCCCCAGCGGCAACCTGCACGGCATGCCGGTGTCGTGCCTGCTGGGCCACGGGCCCGCGGTGCTCACAGGCTGGAGCGGCGAGCGCGCGGCCCTGGAGCACGATGCGATCCGCTTCATCGGGATCCGCAGCGTGGACAGCGACGAGAAGGAAGCCATTCGCACGCTGGGCCTGCACGTGTTCGACATGCGCCACATCGACGAGCACGGCATGCGCACCACCATGACCGAGGCGCTGCAGGACGTGGACGAAGACACGCACCTGCACGTGAGCTTCGACCTCGACTGCCTGGACCCCGGCATCGCGCCCGGCGTGGGCACCGGCGTGCGCGGCGGGCCGACCTACCGCGAGATGCAGCTGTGCATGGAAATGATCTCCGACACCGGGCGGCTGGCTTCCGTCGACGTGGTGGAGCTGAACCCGGCGCTGGACGTGCGCAACCAGACGGCCGAGGTGGCGGTGGAGCTGATCGAGAGCCTGTTCGGCAAGTCGACGCTGGTGCGCTGACCTTGTTTCAACGCGCCTGGGTGGTCTGAGCGGTCTGAGTGGTCGGCGCGGCGATGCAGCGCTGCAGCCGCCGCAGGTCGTCGAGCAGCAGGCACAGCGGCGCCGCCAGCAAGGCGTGCGACGGTGTCGTTGTACCGGTCTCGGCCAGCCGCGCGAGGTCGGCCAGGTCGGGCGAGCCTTTGCCAGCCAGATCGTCGGCCAGGGCGTCGGCCATGCCGGCGACCGCGGCAGCCGCGGCCCGAGCGGCCTCGAGCGGAAAAGAGTCAACGCCGTCCTGCCGGCGCAGCACCCGGTCCAGCACGACCGCGTCCTGGAAAATGCGCGCCGCCAGCCGCGCCTTGTTGCGGTAGGTGCGCGCGCCCTCCGCGGCCGTGCCCCGGCGCCACCAGCGGGCTTCGAGGTCGGCGCTGCCCGCCAGCAGCGCCAGGCGGCCCAGCGATGCGCGCGTGGCCGCATGGACGCGCTCCACCTCGGCTTCGGCGGGCCGCTGCGTGGCCGCCATGCGTTTCGCGATGCCCCGCAGCAGAGCGGCACAGCCCTCGTCGAAGCGCGCGCCCGCGTGGTATTCCGACATGAAGGTGGCGACCGCCAGCGCCACCCCCACGCCGATGCCGATCTGCGCCATGCGCAGCATCGCCACCTGCAACGCCGAATGGCCGGGAATGCCGCCGGCCGACAGGATGATCAGCGCCGCCACCGGCGCGCTGCGCAGCCCGGGCGCCGCCGTGCTCGCAAAGGCCAGCAACACCACGATGGACAGCGTGGCCGCGAGCGCGTTCACGCCGTGGTGCTGCAGGTACACGCCGGCCAGGCCGCACAGGGCGCCGGCCGCGGTGCCGCGCACGCGATCCCAGCCGGCATCGAGCGTGGAGCCGGCGCTCGGGCGCATGACGATCAGCACGCTCATCACCGACCAGAAGCTCTCGGGCAGCCGCAGCGCGACCGACACGCCCCAGGCCAGCGCCACGGCGCCGGCCAGCTGCACGCCCGGGCGCCAGCGGCCGTGGCGCCACAGGCCTGCCAGGCCCTTCAAGCCTTTCAGTAGCTGGAGGGCCGGCGCGCTGCTCATGGTTCGGGCGCGTGGGCCAGCGCGGCGGCAATGCCGTCGATCAGGCGGCAGGCTTCCAGCAGCAGGGCCTGCTGGCCGGCGTCGAGCGTGGCGCCGATGACCCCGGCCAGTGCCGCCTCGCGCGAGCGCATGAGCGCCTTCAGCCGCCGCACGCCCTCGGGCGTGAGCGACAGCAGCCACTGGCGTCCGTCGCTCGGGTGCGGGCTGCGGGCGGTCCAGCCTTCGGCTTCCAGCTCGGCCAGCAGGCGGGTCAGCGATTGCGGCTTGACCCGTTCGAGCGCCGCCAGCGCGGTGGGCGTGCTCGGCCCGTGCCGGTGCAGCTGGCCCAGCACGCTGAGCTTGGCGACGCTCGGGCCGTCCGGCGAGGCACTGCCGCTGCGCAGCTCGCGCGCCAGTTGCGCTACTGACGTGCGAAGGTGCGAGGCGCACGACGCCGGCGTGACGGCCGCAGGGGCAGGGGAAGAAGAGGAAGAAGGGGAAGTGGAAGACACGCCCAGATTGTAAGACGCATCTTGGTAGTTGAGGCTTTCGCCCCGGCCGCCGTCAGCCTCGGTTGGGCGACGAGTTCACGGGAAAGGTCATGACCGGAGCGGCTGCCGGTGGCGCCGAAGGCGCAGGCGTCGACGCGGCGGCCGGCGCCCCGTCGGGCACCTCGGCCTCGCTCTCGGGGCCTTCGAGGAAGCGGTCGAGCAGCGCGAAGAAGCGGTCGTAGAAGCGCTCGTCGGTCAGCGTCTCGCTGGCCACCTTGACCATCGCGTCGTCGCTGGCCGAGAACGGCAGCGACAGCGAGCCGATCGCGCCCACGCCCACGCTGGCCGAGTTGTTCACCTTCTTGATGCCGTAGCGGTCCTGCAGCGCGGTGGCGAAGGCGACGGTGCTCTTGCTCGCCTTGTTCGCCGCCTTGCTGCCCCTGCCGCCTTCCAGCGCGCAGACCACGCGGAACTCGACCTCCACATGCACCTCGGCCGCGGGCTGGAAGCTCTTGCGCCCGGTGACGAGGTCGGCATTGGCCGCGGTGATCATGTAGCCCTGGCTCAGCAGCGCGCGGCGCGCGGCCTCGCAGGTCTGCGCCTCGGTGGCCTCGTAGTTGCGGGTGTGGGTGGTGGTGGAGCCGAACTCCTCGGGCTCGTAGGTCACGCGGCGCCCGCTGCTGCCGCAGCCCGCGAGCAGCAGCGCGGACAGCAAGACGAGGGACAGGCCCAGGGGCAGCGCCGGAGCGCGAACGGAGGAAGCAGGAGAAGTGAGGGGCATGGTCGGCATGAAGCGGCGAATGCTAACCGGCGGTGCGCCGGCCAAGCTTCGAGCGCGCGAAGGCGCAGGCGTTCCCTGCGCAGCCGAATTTCAGGACCAGGGCAGCAGGTGGTGCGCCCGCGCCCGCGTCGCCGCGATCAGCCGCGCGTTGGGCGCGTCGGTGCTGTCGACCCAGGCGCGCGCGGCTTCGGCGCTGCGGCCGAACTGCTGGTGGCGCCGCACCAGGCGCGCTTCGCGCAGGGCGTCGTCGATGTCCACGTACCAGGCCTCGTCCAGCAGGGCCGCCGCACCGGCCCAGGGGCCGGCGTCGTGCAGCAGGTAGTTGCCTTCGGTGATGACCAGTTGCGTGGTCGGCAGCACGGCGATGGCGCCGGCAATGGGCTCCTCGATCTCGCGGCGGAATTCGGGGGCGTAGACGATGTCGCCGCCGGGGCGCTGTTCGCGCAGGCGCTGCAGCAGCGCCACGTAGCCGGCGCTGTCGAAGGTGTCGGGGGCGCCCTTGCGGGCCGCGCGGCCGAGCCGTTGCAGCTCGACGTTGGCCAGGTGAAAGCCGTCCATGGGAACGACCTGGGCGCGCTCGGCGCCCACCGCCTGCAGCAGCGCCGCCGCGAGCGTGGACTTGCCCGCGCCGGGCGCGCCCACCAGCCCGAGCAGCTTGCGTTGCCCGTCGGCCATCAGGGCGCGCAGGCGGGCAAGGCTTTCCGTAGGGAGGGCTGGAAGAGACTGAACGTTCGGGGGCGGCGTGGTGCTCATCCCCCGAGCGTACCGCTCCCCGCGGTGCGATCGATCAGCAGACCAGGGTGATCAGCGCGCAATCAAGGCGCGATCAGGGATACAGCCCGCGCTCTTGCCGCGCCATCAGGATGCGCTCGCAAGCCACCGCGTAGGTGGCCGTGCGCAGCGTGATCTTGTGCTTGTCCGCCGTGTCCCAGATCTGGTTGAGCGCGTTCATCATGATGCGGTCCAGGCGCACGTTGATCTCGTCCTCGTCCCAGAAGAACGACGAGAAGTCCTGCACCCATTCGAAGTAGCTCACCGTCACGCCGCCGGCGTTGCAGATCACGTCGGGCACCACCAGCACGCCGCGCTCGGCGAGGATGTCGTCGGCCGTGGGCACGGTGGGGCCGTTGGCGCCTTCGAGCACGAGCTTGGCGGTGGTCTTCTGCGCGCGCTCGGCGGTGATCTGCCCTTCGAGGGCGGCCGGGATCAGGATGTCGCAGGCAACGTTCCAGAAGTCTTCGTTCGGCACGATGTCGCCGCCGGCCTTGAAGGCGACCACGCCGTCCTTGTTGGCCACGGGAATCAGCTTGGCCAGGTCGAGGCCGTTGGTGTTCACGATGGTGCCGGTGTGGTCCTGCACCGCCACGATCTTCGCGCCCGCCTCGGCGAACAGCTCGGCCGCGACCGAGCCCACGTTGCCGAAGCCCTGCACCGCGATGCGCGCGCCGCGCAGGTCCATGCCCAGGCGGCGGGCCGCTTCGCGCCCGGTGACGAACACGCCGCGGCCGGTGGCCTTCACGCGGCCGAGCGAGCCGCCCAGGTGCAGCGGCTTGCCGGTGACCACGCCGGTGGCGGTGCCGCCGACGTTCATCGAGTACGTGTCCATCATCCACGCCATGATCTGGCCGTTGGTGTTCACGTCGGGTGCGGGAATGTCGGTGTGCGGGCCGATGATGATGCCGATCTCGCTGGTGTAGCGGCGCGTGATCTTCTCGAGCTCGTTCTGCGACAGCTTCTTCGGGTCGACGCGGATGCCGCCCTTCGCACCGCCGTACGGCAGGTTCACGGCCGCCGTCTTGATGGTCATCCAGGCCGACAGGGCCATCACTTCTTCCAGCGTGACGTCGGGGTGGAAACGCACGCCGCCCTTGCCCGGGCCGCGGCTCATGTTGTGCTGCACGCGGTAGCCCTCGAAGTGGGCGATGGTGCCGTCGTCCATCTCGATGGGCACGTCCACGATCAGCGCGCGCTTGGGGCGCTTGAGCGTTTCGACCCAGCGGGCCAGCGGGCCGAGGTACGGCACCACGCGGTCGACCTGCGACAGATACGTGCCCCACGGGCTGTTGGCGGTGGGGCTGACGAAGGAGAGTTTTTCACTCATGAGGGATCCCAAGGTTGAACGGATGGGCACAACGATAGACCTGTCCCGCGCGCGACGCCATGGCTTATGCGCGCCGCGCTGGCGGTTATGCAAGAGACGTTTGAAACCGCGTGCGCGCACATGACAAAACCGTCATCGACGGGTTATCGATCCGGCGGATGCGCTCCCTAGAGTCGGCTTCACCCCTCAAGCAACCTCAAGGAGTTCACGAATGACCCAGCAACCGAAAACCATCCGCGTCATGGGCGCCGCCGCAGTCGCCGCCATGCTCGGCCTGCTCTCGGCCCCGAGCTTCGCTGGCAACTACGCCGAGGGCGACCCGCGGCCCCAGGCAACGACCTCGTCGGCGACACGCGCCGCTGTTGCAGCCGACGCGCAGCAGTGGCTGAAGCTGGCGCCCACGCAGGGCTACTCCGACGGCATCTCGCAACGGCCCGAGGTGGTGTCGACGCACACGCGCGCCGCGGTGGCGGCCGACACGCGCCTCTGGCTGCAGTCGGGCCTTGCGGCCAGGCAGAACGGCGAAGCGGGTGCCGACGTGACGCAACCCGGCTACCGGGAGGCCGCGGCGAAATACTTGAACGGGCAGTCGGCAGCGCAGGCTGAGGCGCGGGTGCAGGTACAGGAGGAGCGGCGGACTGCTGGCAACTGATCGCTGCGCGGCGCCCCGAAAAGCGCACGAACAAGTACAAACGCCCAAAGGGTAAGCCAAGGGCATTTCCTTGGTTCTATCTCCTATAGCCGGGCTCGCTAGGCCGCATCTTCTGCCGCAGATCGAGGGGCCAGCCGGATAATCCTCCGATGCTCGACCTGGACCGCATCGATCTCCGGCTTCTGAAGATCCTTCAGGAAGACGGCCGCATCACCAACCTCAAGCTGGCGGAGGCGGTGGCGCTGTCGCCCACGGCGGTGCTGGCGCGGGTGCAGCGGCTCACGCGCGACGGTTTCATCCTGGGCTACGAGGCGCGGCTCGACCCGCACAAGCTCAGCCGCGGCTTCACGGTGTTCGTCGAGGTGCTGCTCGACCGCACCACCGCCAACGTGTTCGACCAGTTCAAGGCCGCCGTGCAGGTGCGCGACGAGATCATGGAATGCCACATGGTCGCGGGCGGCTTCGACTACCTGCTGAAGACCCGCATGGCCGACATGGCCGCCTACCGCGAGTTCGCCGGCACTGTGCTGTGGCAACTGCCCGGCGTGCGCGAGACGCGGACGTATGCGGTGATGGAAGAGGTCAAGAGCAGCGCGCGGCTGCCGCTCGGCATCTGAAAACCGAAACCCGGGAATGAGCTAGGCAGGCTTTCGCGCCCGCCCGCCGAAGATGGCCGTGCCGACCCGCACCATCGTGCTGCCCGCGGCAATCGCGGCCTCGAGGTCGGCGCTCATGCCCAGGGAGAGCGTGTCGAGCTCGGCTTGCGCAATGCCGGCGTCGCGAATCGCCTGGAACACCGCATGCGCGCGCAGGAACAAATCTCGCTGCGCCTCGAAACCCTCGGCCGGCTCGGGGATCGCCATGAGCCCTCGCAGCCGCAGCTGTGGCAAAGCCGCCACAGCGCGCGCCAGCGCCACGGCCTCCTGCGGGGGCACGCCCGACTTGTTCGCGCCGCCGTCCACGTTGACCTGCAGGCACACATTGAGCGGCGCCAACCCGGCCGGCCGCTGGGCCGACAGGCGCTCGGCGATCTTCAGCCGGTCGATGCTGTGGACCCAGTCGAACTGCTCGGCCACCGGCCGCGTCTTGTTGCTTTGCAGAGGGCCGATGCAGTGCCATTCGAGGCTGGCGCGCAGGTCGGCGAGCGCCTCGATCTTGTCCAGCCCCTCCTGCACATAGTTCTCGCCGAAGGCCCGCTGGCCGGCCGCATGCGCCTCGCGAACCGCGTCGGGGCCGAAGGTCTTGGACACCGCCAGCAGCCGGACCTCGCCCGGGCCGCGCCCGGCCGTTACACATGCCTGCGCGATCCGGTTGTTTACTTGCTGGAGGTCGTCGCCAATCATCGTCATAATCATCCAAAATCGTATCAAAACGTCACCGCACCCGAGCCGAGGAGCCCCGTGGACATCACCCAATTGCTGGCGTTCAGCGTCAAGAACAAAGCCTCCGACCTGCACCTTTCCGCCGGTCTTCCGCCCATGATCCGCGTGAACGGCGACGTGCGCCGCATCAACGTCGACGCGCTCGATCACAAGGGCGTGCACGCCATGGTGTACGACATCATGAGCGACACCCACCGCAAGCACTACGAAGAATTCCTGGAGGTCGACTTCTCGTTCGAAATCGACGGCCTGGCGCGCTTTCGCGTCAACGCCTTCAACCAGGCGCGCGGCGCGGCCGCGGTGTTCCGGACCATTCCCTCGAAGATCCTCACGCTCGAGCAGCTGAACGCGCCGAAGATTTTCGGCGAACTCGCGCTCAAGCCGCGCGGCCTGGTGCTGGTGACGGGGCCCACGGGCTCGGGCAAGTCGACCACGCTGGCCGCGATGGTCAACTACCTCAACGAAAACGAGTACGGCCACATCCTCACGGTCGAAGACCCGATCGAGTTCGTGCACGAATCGAAAAAGTGCCTGATCAACCAGCGCGAAGTCGGGCCGATGACGCTGTCGTTCTCCAACGCGCTGCGCTCCGCCCTGCGCGAAGACCCGGACGCCATTCTTGTGGGCGAGCTGCGCGACCTCGAAACCATTCGCCTGGCCATGACCGCGGCCGAAACGGGCCACCTGGTGTTCGGCACGCTGCACACCTCGTCGGCCGCCAAGACCATCGACCGGATCATCGACGTGTTCCCAGGCGAAGAAAAGGAAATGATCCGCGCGATGCTGTCGGAGTCTTTGCAGGCCGTGATCTCGCAGACGCTGTGCAAGACCAAGGACGGCCAGGGCCGCGTCGCGGCGCACGAGATCATGCTGGGCACGCCGGCCATCCGCAACCTGATCCGCGAGGCCAAGGTGGCGCAGATGTACTCCACCATCCAGACCGGCCAGGGCCAGGGCATGCAGACGCTCGACCAGAACCTGACGGAACTGGTGCGCCGCAATACCATCTCGGCTGCCGAAGCGCGCGGCAAGGCAAAGATCCCAGAAAACTTCCCCGGCTGACCCCAGCCCTCCGGAGCACCGACATCATGGAACGCGATCAAGCCAGCCAGTTCATCAACGACCTGCTCAAGCTCATGGTGAGCCGCAACGGCAGCGACCTGTTCATCACCGCCGACTTTCCGCCCGCCATCAAGGTCGACGGCAAGGTCACCAAGGTGTCGCAGCAGGCGCTGGGCGCGCAGCACACGCTGGCGCTCACGCGCTCGATCATGAACGACCGCCAGACGGCCGAGTTCGAGCGCACCAAGGAGTGCAACTTCGCGATCTCGCCCACCGGCATCGGCCGCTTCCGCGTGAACGCCTTCGTGCAGCAGGGCAAGGTCGGCATGGTGCTGCGGACCATTCCCGCCAAGCTGCCCACCATCGACGGCCTGGGCATGCCGCAGGTGCTGAAGGACGTGGCCATGACCAAGCGCGGCCTCACCATCATGGTGGGCGCCACGGGCTCGGGCAAGTCGACCACCCTGGCCGCCATGATCGACTGGCGCAACGAAAACTCCTTCGGCCACATCGTGACGGTGGAAGACCCGGTCGAATTCGTGCACCCGCACAAGAACTGCGTGATCACGCAGCGCGAGGTGGGCATCGACACCGACAGCTGGGAAGCGGCGCTGAAGAACACGCTGCGCCAGGCGCCCGACGTGATCCTGATGGGCGAAATTCGCGACCGCGAGACCATGGAGCACGCCGTGGCCTTCGCTGAAACCGGCCACCTGTGCATGGCCACGCTGCACGCCAACAGCGCCAACCAGGCGCTGGACCGCATCATCAATTTCTTTCCCGAAGAACGCCGCGCGCAGCTGCTGATGGACCTGTCGCTGAACCTGCGTTCGCTGGTGTCGCAGCGGCTGGTGCCCACCGAAGACGGCCTGGGCCGCGTGGCCGCGGTGGAGGTGCTGCTGAACACGCCGCTGATTTCCGACCTGATCTTCAAGGGCGAGGTGGGGGAGATCAAGGAAATCATGAAGAAGAGCCGCAACCTGGGCATGCAGACCTTCGACCAGGCGCTGTTCGACCTCTTCGAGAGCCACTCGATCACCTTCGAGGACGCCATCCGCAACGCCGACTCGGCCAACGACCTGCGCCTGCAGATCAAGCTGAACAGCCAGCGCGCGCGCAGCAGCGACCTGTCGGCGGGCACGGAGCACTTCGCGATCGTCTGAGCGCAAGCGCCGGACGAACCCGGCTCAATCGATCGTTCGCTGCCACGCGGCGAACACCCCCGCCACCAGCGCAATCACCGCCATCGCGGTGAAGCCGTCGAGCGAAGCCATGAAGGTGGCCTGCTGCTCCAGCGTGCGGTAGAGCGTGCCCAGCGCCATGGCATGCGCCTCGCCCGCCGCGTGGCCCAGTGCAACGAAGCCGTGCGTCAGCGAGTCCAGCGCCTGCATGAAGCTGGCGTTGGCGGCGTTGGCCGACTCGCCCAGGCGCACCTCGTGCAGCGCCTGGCGGTGCTGCTGAAGCGCGATGACCGAAGACGTCGCGAACGAAATCGCCAGCTGCCGCACCAGGTTCTTCAGCCGGTAGCCGTGCGCGAACTCCTCGGCCGCGAAGGGCTTGAAGGTGAGGTTGGCCACCGGCAGCACCACGAACAGCATCAGCAGCCCGCGCAGCAGCAGCGCCGGCAGCAAGGCCTCGCGCCCGGCCTGCGGCGTGACCTGCGACAGCCACCACGCGGCCAGCGCCGCGATGCCGAAGCCGGTGACGATGAGCCACTTCTTGCGCGCCAGCCGCGCCGAATAGCGCAGGTAGACGAACACCAGCAGCCCGGTCGCCAGCGACACCATGCCCGTGAAGTAGCCCGTGTTGCCCACGGTGAAGCCGAGCCCCCCTTCCATCAACCGCGGCAGCAGGTAGCTGAAGCCCGTCGACAGGTAGTAATAGACGACGTACAGCGCCAGCCCGACGCGAAACGACGCATTGCGAAACGCATGCAGCCGCACCAGCGGCGCCGGGTGGCGCCACTGCTGCCAGCCGAACCAGGCCAGCCCCGCCACGCCGGCGATGGTCAGGCCGATGAGCGCCGGCGAGCCCGTGAACAGCTCGAAGTGCGAGCGCGTCAGCACCACCTGCAGCGCCGCCTGCGCGAGCGCGAACACCCCGTAGGCGATGTAGTGCGGCTCGGTGCGCTCGTGCACCGGCACGTCGCCGATGTCGGGCAGCGTCCACAGCACCAGCAGCCCGATGGCCACCGCGACCGGGGCGGTGCTGGCGAACAGCCAGCGCCAGTCGAAATTGGTTACCAGGAAGGCGCCCGCGATGGGGGCCAGCGCGCCGCCGAAGACGATGAGCACCATGAACGCCTTCAGCGCCTTGGCGCGGCGCGCGGGCGGAATGCCGATCTGGATCAGGATGCGGCAGGCGCCCAGCATCGGGCCCACGAAGTAGCCCTGCACGGCGCGCGCGGCGGTGAGCTGCATGGAGCTGTCGCACAGCGCCGCGCCCACGCCGCCCGCGGCGAAGGCGAACATGCAGACGGCCAGGTAGCGGCGGTAGCCCAGCCGCTCGATCCATGCGTGCTGGTGAAGAATGCCGAGCACCGCGCCCAGCGCGTAGGCACTCGACGCCCACACCAGCTCGTCGGGCGAGGCGTTGACGCCGCCGGCGATGTAGCTGGCGAAGAAGGCGAACAGCGCGTTGTCGAAGTAGTCGATGGCCGTGACCAGCCCGATGGCCCAGGGCAGCAGCGCCAGCGCGGCGGTGCCGCGCGAGGGCCAGGGCAGGGCCGGGGCCGGAGCGCTCATTCCAAAGCCTCCGTGCTGCGCACTGCGGCACGAGCGCCTTCGGGCGGCCGTGCGGCGCTCATTCCAAAGCCTCCGTGCTACGCACTGCGGCGCGAGCGCCTTCGGGCGGCCGTGCGGCGCTCATGGCGCCGGCCTCTCCTTGCGGCGCTGCTCCAGCGCCTCCTCGACCGGTTCGCCGGCCAGCCGGCGCTCCACGTAGTCGAGGTCGCGCCGCAGCTGCGCCTGCAGCAAAGCGGCCTCCTTGAGCTCGCGGCGGACCTGGGCCACGCGCGTGTCCAGCGTGCCCAGCTGCTCGGTGAGCGTCTCGCGCAGCGCCTTGAGCGAAGCGTTCGACAGCCGCGGCCGGCCGCCTTCAGTTGGCGCCTCCACCGGCTGCTGCAGCATGGCGGTGATGACCGGCAGCGAGAAGCCCAGCGAGCGCATGCGCAGCACGCGCGCCAGCCTGTCGAGGTCGGCCTGCTCGTACAGGCGGTAGCCGCCCTCGCTGCGCACCGGCACCACGATGCCGAGCTCCTCGTAGTACTTGAGGGTGCGCGGGGTGACGTCGAGCCGGGCCGCGGCGTCGCGCACGGTCAGCGCCGTGGCGGGCAAAGACGCAGCGGGTGAAGGGGCGGCAGGCAAGGCGGTCATGACGTGCCCATCTTAGCCAAACCTGCACGTTCACGTACAGGTTGGGGCGTATCGCACCTGCCGCGGAATGGCTTTAAGCTGTCGCCCCATGAGCAGCATCAACCCCCGCACCTACGAATCCGCCCCCGCACAGACCGTCGCCTTTCTCGGCCTCGGCGTCATGGGCGGCCCCATGGCCGGCCACCTGGCCAAGGCCGGCCACACCGTCACGGTCTACAACCGCACGCCCGCCAAGTCGCAGGCGTGGGTCGACGAATTCGGCGCGCCCGGGCACCACGCGCCCACCCCGCGCGAGGCTGCCGCCGGCGCCGACATCGTGTTCTGCTGCGTCGGCAACGACGACGACCTGCGCTCCGTGGTGCTGGGCGACGACGGCGCCTTCGCCGGCATGAAGAAGGGCGCGACCTTTGTCGACCACACCACCGCCTCCGCCGACGTGGCGCGCGAACTGGCCAAGGCGGCGCAGGCGCTGGGCCTGCACTTCATCGACGCGCCCGTCTCGGGCGGCCAGGCCGGCGCGCAGAACGGCGCGCTCACCGTCATGTGCGGCGGCGACGCGGCCGTGTTCGAGCGCATCAAGCCGGTGGCCATGGCGTTCTCGCGCGCGGTCACGCTGCTGGGCGAAAGCGGCGCCGGCCAGCTCGCGAAGATGGTCAACCAGATCGCCATCGCGGGCCTGGTGCAGGGCCTGTCGGAAGCCATCGCCTTCGGCCAGCGCGCCGGGCTCGACATGGAAGCCGTGCTGGGCGTCATCAGCAAGGGCGCGGCCCAGAGCTGGCAGATGGAAAACCGCGGCAAGACCATGATCGCCGGCAAGTTCGACTACGGCTTCGCGGTCGACTGGATGCGCAAGGACCTGGGCCTGGTGCTCGACGAGGCCAAGCGCAACGGCGCGCGCGTGCCGGTGACGGCGCTGGTCGACCAGTTCTATGCCGACGTGCAGCAGGCCGGCGGCCGGCGCTGGGACACGTCCAGCCTCATCACCCGACTGAAATGAAAAAAGCCCGCGACAGCGGGCTTTTTTGATTCGGCGCTTCTTTGCTCAGCGGATCGGCGAAGTCGTCGCGCCGCTCGCGGGCAGCGGCTCCATCGGCGGGAGCGGCACGCGCGAAGACGACGAAGGCGCGGAAGGCGTCGAGGGCGACGCCGAGCTCACCGGCGCCGGGCCCTGCCCACCGCGTTGCGCCGCAGCCTGGTTGGCGGCCTGCGCCGCGGCCAGGTCGGCCTCGGACACGATCTCGACCACGCGCACCACCTTCAGCACGCCGGTCACGCCGCGCGTGATCTCGGTGGCGCGATCGGTCTCGCGCCGCGTGGCGATGCCCATGAGGTACACCGTGCCGCGCTCGGTCACCACCTTGAAGGAGTTGGCGAAGATGTCCTTCGCGTCGAGCAGCGAGGCCTTCACCTTGCCGGTGACGTAGAGGTCGTTCGAGCGGTCCTGGAAGGTGCTCGACGAACCGACGGTCAGCTCGTTGACCACCGAGCGCACGTTCACGATGCGGCCCACTTCCTCTTCCACGCGGCGGCGGTCGGCGTCGCTGCCCACGGCACCGGTCAGCAGCACCTGGCGGTTGTAGCTGGTGACGCTCACGTACATGTTGTCGTTGGCGATGTCGCGCACGCGGGCGGCGGCGCGCAGCTCGATGCCCTGGTCGTCCAGCTGGGCGCCCGAGCTGCGGCGGTCGGTGGCCACCATGCCCACGCCCACCACCGCGGCGCCACCCACGACGAGCGGCACGCAGGCGGACAGGCCGCCCACCAATGCGGCGCCCAGGGTGAGGGCAAGGGCAAGGCGCTGGGTCGACGTCTTCGTCACGGTCGTGAAGGTCATGAGGAAACTTCCTGTTCTCCGAGTAACTGGGCATCCACGCCGTCGCACAGGCAGTGCAGCGCGAGCTGGTGGATTTCGTGAATGCGCGCCGCACGCTCGTGCGGCACGCTGATCTGCACGTCGGTCTCGCGCAGCGCGCGGCCGATGGCGCCGCCGGAGCCGCTGCTGCCCGCGCCCGGCGCCGAAGGCGGCCCCGACACGGCATTGCCGAGCAGCGCCACCACCGTCATGTCGCGTTCGTGCGCGGCCGTGACCGCCGCCAGCACCGCCGCCGACTGCCCGCTGGCGCTGAGCGCCAGCAACACGTCGCCGGCCTGGCCGAGCGCGCGCACCTGGCGCGCGAAGCGGTCCGCATCCATGGCGCCGGCGGTGTCGGCCTCGGGGTCGGTGGTGTCGCCCGGCAGCGCGATGGCGCCGAGCTCGGGCCGCTCGCGTTCGAAGCGGCCCACGAACTGCGCGGCAAACTGCGCCGCCAACAGGCCCGACACGCCGGAGCCGCAGGCCAGCACCTTGCCGCCGCTGGTCACGCAGGCCAGGATGGCCTGCATCGCTTGAGAGATGGGTTTGCTGAGGACCGGTCCGGTCTGGTATTTAAGGTCGGCACTGTCGATGAAGTGCTGCTGAATCCGTTGCTCGAGCATGAGGCGGGATGATAACTGGGGGTTGTGAAACAAGACGTGTGAGTTGTGGAGCCTTCAGGAGGGCTTCAGTTCCCCACATGGGGCACTTCAGCGGGCGTCGAAA
This sequence comes from Variovorax sp. RCC_210, assembly GCF_041355175.1. Classification (NCBI taxonomy): domain Bacteria; kingdom Pseudomonadati; phylum Pseudomonadota; class Betaproteobacteria; order Burkholderiales; family Comamonadaceae; genus Variovorax; species Variovorax sp. RCC_210. The sequence continues at coordinate 65,707 of NZ_JBFUPJ010000002.1, forward strand.
GCGCCTTGAAGCCAGGTGATTTTCTCCTCGACCAGCACCACGTCGAAACGGCAAGGCGGCACCGTGCGCAGCCCGTTCAGGAAATGCTGCGCGGCGAACACGATGCGCCGCTGCTTCACGCCGGTAATGCTGCCGCCCGCGCCGCCGTGCGTTCCCGTGCTGCGCTGTCGCACTTCCACGAACACCAGCGTGGCCTCGGGCGGGCGGCGCGCGTCGCGCATGATCAGGTCGATCTCGCCGCCGCCGCGCCCGGGCGTCCGATAATTGCGCGCGACCAGCGTCAGGCCGGCGTCCTGCAGGTGGTCGAGCGCGGCGTCTTCCGCCGCGTCGCCGCGATGCTTCGTGGTCTTGCTGTTGTTGGTGGTGGTGGTCTTCATGGCTCCCTGCCCTGCGAATCTTCTTTTTCGTTCTCTCGTTTTTCGTTCTTTTCTTTTTGTCTCTCGGAGAAACCTCTTGGCTTCACTCGCTCCTGCTTCTTTCGGCGCCGCCCTTGCGGCCGCGCACGACGCCGCGGGTGCGCAGCATTATCCGCAGGGCACCCTGTACGTGGTCGCCACGCCCATCGGCAACCTGGCCGACATCACGCTGCGGGCGCTGCATGTGCTGCAGCTGGTGGACGCCATCGCCTGCGAAGACACGCGCCACACCCAGACCCTGCTGCGCGCCTACGGCATCGACCGGCCCGGCTCGCGCCTGCTGGCCGTGCACCAGCACAACGAGGCCGAGGCCGCGCAAAGCGTGGTGGCGCGGTTGGCGCAAGGCGAGCGCATCGCCTACGTGAGCGACGCCGGCACGCCCGGCGTGAGCGACCCCGGCGCGCGGCTGGCGGCCGCCGTGCGCGCGGCCGGGCAGCGCGTGCTGCCGTTGCCGGGCGCCAGCGCCGTGACCACGCTCGTGGGCGCGGCCGGCCTGGTGGCCGACGGCGGCGACGGCAATGCCAGCAGCGCCTTCGTGTTCGCGGGCTTCCTGCCCAGCAAGGCCGGCGAGCGCGACACCGCTGTGCAGGCGCTGTCGCAGGAGCCGCGCGCCGTGGTGTTGCTCGAAGCGCCGCACCGCATCGAAACCCTGGCGCGCGCGCTGGCCACGCTGGGCGAACGCCGCATCACGGTGGGCCGCGAGCTCACCAAGCAGTTCGAAGAAATCGCGACCGTCGCCGCCAGCGCCCTGCCAGACTGGTTCAGCGCCGACCGCGACCGCACGCGCGGCGAATTCGCGCTGGTGCTGCACCCCGTGGCTGTGAGCGGCGACGACGGTGCCGAAGGCGAGCGCGTGCTGCGCCTGCTGCTGGCCGAGCTGCCCGTGAAGACGGCCGTGAAGCTGGCCGCCGAGATCAGCGGCGCACCGCGCAACACGCTGTACGACACCGCCCTGCGCATCCGCAAGGACGCGCAAGACACACACGACGCGCAGGACGACTAGCCCGAGAGAAATTTCGGCGGCACCGCGGCCGTCAGCCACACGCCGTTTTCCGCGCGATGAAAGGCGTGGCCCATCGCGTGCATGCGGCCCGCGTCCACGCGCAGCACATGCGCCTTGCCATGGCGCTGGCCCACCTGCACCGCGGTGGCTTCGTCGGCGGACAGGTGCACGTGCTGGCGCGAACCCGGCCGCAGCCCCTGCACGCGAATCGCTTCCAGGAAGCGCGTGGCCGTGCCGTGGAAGAGCAGCGCGGGCGGCGTCATCGCCTCGAAGCTGCGGCTGACCTGGGGCGTCGAGTGGCCCTGCAGCGCGCGAATGCGCTGGCCGTCGGCCGAGAGTTCGTAGCGCTTCTTCGCGCCTGAATCCACCGCGTGGACCACGTCCGCCCGCGCCATGTCGCGGCCTTCGGCGACGGCGCTGGCCACCAGCGCGTCGATGTCGGCCCAGCCTTCGGCGTCGAGGCGCAGGCCGATGGATTGCGGGGCGTGCCGCAGCACGTAGGCCATGAACTTGCTCGTGTCTTCGGGTGTCATGTGGTCTTCCAATGGTCGCCGTGCGCCAGCAGTGCGTTCCACAGGCGCAGCACATGCGTGGCGGGCGGGCGGTCGACCGCGTGGAACAGGTGGTAGTCGAGCGGCGGATAGCCCTGCAGCGGCACCGCCACCAACCCCTTGGGAATGCGGCAGCAGGCGTTCACCACCGTGAGGCCGAAGCCCAGTTGCGCGAACCGCAGCATCAGCTCCCAGCCATCGGCTTCGAGCGAAGGCTGCCATGGCACCGACTCGGCCTGCAGCAGCCGGCCCAGCAGTTCGCGGTGCGGGCGCCCGGCGGGCGGCACGATCAGCTGCGCGCCCTTCAGGTCGCGCAGGCGCACCGACTTGCGCGCGGCCAGCGCATGCCCGCGCGGCACCACCAGCACCTGGCCCACCGCCGTGAGCCGCACCGCATGCAGGTCCGCGGGCACGGTGCCCAGCGGCGCGATGCCCAGTTGGGCCTGGCCCGCGCGCACCGCCTGCACGGCCTCGTCGCGGTTGCGCGTGAGCAGTTGCAGGTGCGGCGACGCGGCCGGCCCCGAGAACTGCGACAGCGCCTTGCCCAGCAGGTACAGGTATGCACCCTCGCCCGCAGCCAGCGTGACCGCGGGTGTGTCGTGCCCCGCGGCCAGCCCCTTCACGAAGCGCTGGTTGAGCGTGAGCAACTCCCGCGCGTGGCGCGCGACCTGCTCGCCCGCGCCCGTGAGCGACAGCGCGCTGCCCACGCGCACGTAGAGCTTCGCGTCGAGCTGCTCCGACAGCTTGCGCACCTTGGCGTGCAACGCCGGCTGGCTGATGTGCAGCAGCCGCGCCGACTCGCTGAAGTTCAGCGTGTCGGCGAACACGGCGAAGGACTGCAGCGCGTCGAGGTTTGTGCGGGGAATGTCCATCTATCCATTTTATGGATAGCACATCTAATATCGGTAGTTCCTGGTGATGGGCTTCGTTTCTACGATCCGGCTGCATCCACACAAGGAACAAGAAGATGAAGAACACTGCAAGCATCGCCCGCCTGGGCATCGACATCGGCCGCGTGCTCATCGCGGCCGAAGGCGCCAACGGCGCGGACACCTCGTTCATCGGCGGCTCGCTGCAAGACGCGCTGGGCACGCCGCCTTACGAAGGCATGTTCGAAGCCGTCGCGCCGCTGGTCGAGAAGTTCGAGGGCCGCGTGTGGCTCGTGTCGAAGTGCGGGCCCAGCGTGCAGGCGAAGAGCCGCGCCTGGCTGCGCCACCACCGCTTCTTCGAGCGCACCGGCATCGCGCCCGAGAACCTGCGCTTCTGCCTGCAGCGGCCGCAGAAGGCCGACCACTGCCGGCAGTTGCGCATCACCCACTTCATCGACGACCGCACCGACGTGCTGCACCACCTCGAAGGGCTGGTGCCGCACCGATATCTTTTCGGCCCGCAGCGCAAGCCGGTGACGGTCGAGGGGCTGGTGCTGCTGCCGGCGTGGAAGGACGCGGCTGCGGTCGTCAACTGAAGGAGCGCGGGCCGCGGGTCGGGCGTCAACCGTCGAGCTCGGCGTAGCGCCTGAAGATGCCGTCTTCGTTGAACGCGATGCGGCGCGGGCTCTGCAGGTAGTCGTGCACGCGCTGGCGGCGCTTGATGTTGTCGTGCAGCTTCTCGACCGCCGGCGTCTTCGCCAGCGCCCGCGCGGTGGCCCCCGGAAAGGCGTAGTGCAGGCCGTCGACCAGCTGGAAGAGCGACAGGTCCGCATAGGTCAGCACGTCGCCCACCAGGTGCAGGCTGCCCGCGGGGTTGCGCTGCAGCACGCGTTCGAACCAGCCCAGGAACTTCGGGATGCGGTCGTCGCGAAACGCCTTGGCGCGTTGTTCGGCGGCGTCGCGCTGGTCTTCGTAGTAAGCGCCGGTGGAAATCGGGTGGTGCGTGTCGTGCGCCTCGGCCACCGCATCGGCGATGGTGAGCTGCAGCTGGTGCGTCCACAACCCGTCGGACTCGCCCACGCCCGCCAGGCCGAGCCGCGGGCCCAGGTACAGCAGGATGGCGGCGGTCTGGCCGACCACGACGTCGCCGTCGATCAGGAACGGCGGCGCGAAGGCGGGGCGTGCGTTGTCGGGGTCGCCCAGGCGCTCGCCGAGCGCGGACTCGCCGCCGCCCTTCGACTCGGGCAGGCGCGCCACGTCGACATAGTCGGCGCCGGCCGCCTCCAGTGCGAGCCGCACGAATTCGCCGCGGCCCTGGATGGTGGGCCAGTAGTGGAGTTGGTAAGGCATGCGGCCATGGTGGCAGGGTCGGCGGGGCGCCGCAACCGTGTGCACGCATAAGTCGAACTTGGCCTACGCGGGCGTGCGCTGGCATGCCGGTACGTCGTCACGCCAGGTTCAGCGCAGCGCCATGCCCGCGAGCACCAGCACCAGCAGCGCGATGTAGCCCCAGGTGTGCACGCGCTCGGGCATGCGCCCGATCAGCGGCGCCGCAGCGCGCACGCCCACCAGCGAGCCCGCGACCAGCGCGGCAAAGGCGGGCACGTCAACATAGCCGATGTGCCATCCCTCCAGCGTCGCGGTCGAGCGCCACGCCAGCAGCATGTAGGTGGCGGTGCCGGCCAGCGCGATGGGCAGCGACAGCGGGTTGGCCATGGCGGTGGCGCGGGTCATGTCGATGCCGCGGCGGCGCATGAGCGGCACCGTCATCACGCTGCCGCCCACGCCCAGAAAGGCAGCGACGAGGCCGATGACGAAGCTGCCGAGCGTGGTCACGCCGCGCGACAGCGGACGAACGACGGCCGCGGCATCGCGCGTCATGAAGCCGGGGCGGAACAGGCAGTCGAGGATGGTCGCGCCCAGGTAGGCGATGAAGGCCCAGCGCACGAACTCGCCACGGGCGGCCACCGCCAGCGAAGCCCCCACCACCGCGCCGATGCCGATGAACGCGAGCAGCGGGCGAACCAGCGCCCCATCGAGCGTGCCCGCGCGCTGGTGGCGGCGCGTGGCCAGCGAAGCGCTGACGATCATCACGCAGGTCGAGGTGGCCACGGCGATGTGCATGGCCGCCTGGCCGACCGCGCTGTCCGCGCCGTGCGCCAGGATCAGCGCGCGGTACAGCAAGGGCACCACGACGAAGCCGCCGCCAAAACCGAACAGCACGGTGGTGACGCCCGCCAGGCCACCGAAGGCCGCGAGCACGAGATAGATCGACACGAAGAAGCTCCAGGCAAGTGAGTGGACAAGCCCTTGAAGATAGGGTCGACCTGGCTGGCGCGCTTGCGCATGTTCGACAATGATGTTTTCGTTTCAGCCAACCCGCGAAGTCGCGTTTTTTCGCATGCGCAACGTCAAGATCGACTCGGTCGACGCCATCGACCGCCCGGTGCTGGCCATCGGCACCGACTACCCCTCGGGCTTCCTGCTGCCCACGCACAGCCACCGGCGCGCGCAGTTCCTGTACGGCGCCACGGGCGTGATGGAGGTGGGCAGCGATGACGGCGCCTGGGTGGTGCCACCGCAGCGCGGTGTGTGGATCCCGGCGGGCAAGCCGCACCGGGTGCGCATGCTGGGCGTGAGCACGCGCAGCCTTTACATCGAGCCCCGCGCGGTGCCGCGCCACGGCGACCAGTGCGAGGTACTCAACGTGTCGCCGCTGCTGCGCCAGTTGCTGATGGAGGCCGTCGAGCTGCCGCCCGCCTACGACCGGCAGGGCCGCGACGGCGCGCTGGTGCGCCTGGTGCTGCACGAATTGGCGCGGGCCGAGACGCTGCCGCTGCACGTGCCGCTGCCGCGCGACACGGCGCTGGCCGGCCTGTGCGTGGCGTTTCTTCGGCAGCCCGACGTGCACGTGGCGCCTGGCGTCTGGGCGGCGCAACTGAACGTGAGCGAGCGCACCTTCAACCGGCGCTTCAGCCTGGAGACGGGCATGTCCTTCGGCAAGTGGCGCCAGCGCGCCTGCGTGCTGGTGGCGCTGGCGCGGCTGGCCGCGGGCGAGCCGGTGACGGCGGTGGCGCTGGACATGGGCTACGACAGCCCGGGCGCGTTCTCGACGATGTTCCACAAGACGCTGGGGCGGCCGCCCTCGCATTTCGCGATGGCGTAGGCGCGGCGGCCCTCTTCTTTCTTCGTGGCTAACCGCGAGCGATGCGCACCGGCCCTTTCGCGGTCCAGCCGTAGCCGCCGGACGGCTCCGGCGTGCCGCGGTCGATCCGGTCGCGCGGGGCCGCCTGAATGGCGCTTCTCAGCGACTTGATCGTCGCGTCGGCCGCATCGATGCGGCGGTGCAGTTCGTCGTTGACGAGGCGCATCAGCGCGCCGAGTTCGGAGCGGGTGGGATGCACGTCTTCGGTCTCGTCCACGCGCTGCGGGAGGATGAGCTTTTCGAGGCAGGCGCAGGCGCAATGCACGTTGCGGATGCTCTCGATGTCGTCGTCCGCTTGCAAGGCGAGGGAGTCGGGGTCGGTGTGCGAGGGGGCGTGCGCGCGAGTGGAAGTAACCATGAATGGCCTCCGTAGGGTTCGATTTGCAACAACCGCCGCACCCAACGCCAATTGGAGGCGGCAGCTCGAACAGGTTGGCGTACCGGGAACCCGCTTGCGCGAACCGGCGAGCCTCGCGGCTCCCTGCCCGAGCCGCCAAAACTGGAGGCACGAACAACGAAGCCGCAGAGTCTCTGCGGAGAAATCTGCGGCTTGCGTCGCAGCGAGTTACTCGGGACGCCAATCCCGATCACGCCGTGTTTCGACGTGACGGCGCAGTATATCTAGGGGGGTTGTGCTTCCGGGCCGCTCCAGCAGCCCCAGAAACGAGAAAACCGGAAGTCTCGAGAGAAACTTCCGGTCTTGCATGTGGTCCCGCCGCCAGGAATCGAACCTGGATCTCAGCCTTCGGAGGGCCGAATTCTATCCGTTGAAATACAGCGAGGAATAGGGTTCCGGCGTGCACCGGAGCCCGTGATTATGGCCTATCAGACGCTCAAAGTTTCGTGCTCGTTTTCCACGGGCGCTCCCGGCGCCGGCCGGACGAACCCGAGCCCCGCCAGATACACCCGGAACGTGCGCCTGCCGGTGGCCACCAGCTCGAAGGCCTCGGGGTCGAGCAGCCAGTTCTGGATGAGCCCGCTGATCAGCGCGTGCAGCCCCTGCGCCGCCACGTAGCCCGGCACCGGCAGCTTGATGTGGCCGCGTCGCGCGGCCAGGCGCAGCGCCTTCTCGAAATCGACCACGCAGGCGTTGCGCGCGGCCAGGTGGCGCTGCTGCACCGAGGCCATGTCGTGCGTGTACTCGACCTTGTGCGTGGCCACGTCGAACACGCGGCGCACCTGCGGGTCGGTGGTCATGAGGGTGAGCGCGTGGACCATGCCCTCTTCGATCTCGTCCAGGGGGTCGTCGGTGCCGATGGCGCTCGCGGCCTTGGGGCCGGCCTCCAGCGGGAGGATCACGCGCTCCATCATCGCGTTGAAGAGGTCGGCCTTGTCCTTGAAATGCCAATAGATGGCGCCCCGCGTTGCGCCGGCCTGCTGCGCGATCTGCTGCAGCGTGGTCTGCGAAACGCCTTGCGCCTGAAACAGCAGCTCCGCCGCATCGAGCAAGCGATTCCGCGTGGCCAATGCCTCTTCCTTCGTACGACGTGCCACCCAGTCTCCTGATTTGTAAAGGCAACGCCCTTTAAGTATCGTGGGGCCATTGCACGGCTGTCACTATACATCCATGAATGTATGTAAACTACCGGGCTTCCCCGATGGCCCGCCTGTCTGTGCTGGTTTGCGGCTCGCGCCGCCAACGCGCCATCTCCCGTCTTCGCTTCAAAGGAATCGCATGCCTCTCCTGCATGTTTCGCGTCAATCGTCCTTTTCGCCGCGTCTCGCGACCGTGGCCGCCGTCGTCCTGCTGGTCCTCGCGGGCTGTGGCAAGAGCGATGCGCCCGCCGCCCAGGGCGGCGCTGGCGGCGCCCGCCCCGCGCCCGAAGTGGGCGTGGTGGTGGCCGCACCGGCCGATGTCGGCCTGGTGACCGAGCTGCCCGGCCGCCTCGAAGCCTCGCGCGTGGCCCAGGTCCGCGCCCGCGCGGCCGGCATCCTGCTGAAGCGCGAATTCCGCGAAGGCAGCGACGTGAAGGCCGGCCAGGTGCTGTTCACCATCGACCCGGCACCGCTGCTGGCGGCTTCGCAGAATGCCCAGGCCACGCTGGCCCGCGCCGAAGCCAACGCCGTGCAGGCCAAGGCGCTGGCCGACCGCTACAAGCCGCTGGTCGAGGCCAACGCCGTGAGCAAGCAGGAATACGCGACCGCCGTGGCCTCGCAGAAGACGGCCGAAGCCGACGTGGTCGCAGGCCGCGCCGCCGTGCAAACCGCCAAGATCAACCTCGGCTACGCCACGGTGACCTCACCCATTGCCGGTCGCATCGGCCGTGCGCTGGTGACCGAAGGCGCGCTGGTGGGCCAGAGCGACGCCACCGAGCTGGCCGTGGTGCAGCAGATCAACCCCGTGTACGTGAACTTCACGCAGTCGGCCACCGACGTGCTCAAGCTGCGCCGCGCCGTGGCCGACGGCCAGTACAAGCGCGCCGGCGGCGGCGAGGCCGCCAGCATCCGCGTGGTGCTCGAAGACGGCAGCGACTACCCGCTGGAAGGCAAGCTGCTGTTCTCCGACCTCACGGTCGACGCGACCACGGGCCAGATCACGCTGCGCGCCGAAGTGCCCAACCCCAAGGGCGAGCTGCTGCCCGGCCTGTACGTGCGCGTGAAGCTCGAGCAGGCCCAGGCCACCAACGCCATCACGCTGCCGCAGCAGGCCGTTACCCGCACCCAGCAGGGCGACACGGTCTCGGTGGTGAGCGCGGACGGCAAGATCAGCCAGCGCCAGGTGAAGATCAGCGCCGCCAAGGACAACCAGTGGGTGGTGCTCGACGGCCTGAAGGCCGGCGAACAGGTGATGGTCGACGGCTTCCAGAAGCTGCAGATGATGCCGCCGGGCACGCCAGTGAAGGCGGTGCCCTGGAAAAAGACCGACCCCAATGCCGCACCGGCACCGGCCGCCGCCGCATCGGGCGCAGCCCCCGGCGCCGCGCCGGCTGCCGCACCAGCCGCCGCACCCGCTGCGGCCCCCGCCGCGAACGGCCAGGCTTCCGCCCCGGCCGATAAGAAGTAAGTCAGGAGCGCGCCCGCATGGCCAAATTCTTCATCGACCGCCCGATCTTTGCCTGGGTGATCGCACTGTTCATCCTGGTGATGGGCAGTGTCGCCATCACGCAGCTGCCGATCTCGCAGTACCCACCGGTGGCGCCTCCGGCCATCGTGATCAACGCCGCCTACCCCGGCGCGTCGGCCCAGACGCTCGAGGACAGCGTGCTGTCCGTGATCGAACGCGAAATGAACGGCTCGCCGGGCCTGATCTACATGGAATCGGTGGCGCAAGCCGACGGCACCGGCACCATCACGATCAGCTTCGAGCAGGGCACCGACCCCGACCTGGCACAGGTGGACGTGCAGAACCGGCTGTCGCGCGCAACGCCGCGCCTGCCGGCCACGGTGACGCAGCAGGGCGTGCGCGTGGACAAGTCGCGCAACAACTTCCTGCTGTTCACGATCCTGTCGTCCGACAACCCGGCCTACGACCCGGTGGCGCTGGGCGACTACGCCTCGCGCAACATCGTTCCTGAACTGCAGCGCATTCCCGGCGTGGGCCAGGCGCAGCTGTTCGGCACCGAGAACGCGATGCGCATCTGGATCGACCCGGCCAAGCTGCAGGGCTTCAACCTGTCGCCGCTGGACGTGAACAACGCCATCAAGGCGCAGAACGCGCAAGTGGCCTCCGGCACCATCGGCGACCTGCCGAACGTGCCCGGCCAGGCCATCGCCGCCACCGTGGTGGTGAACGGCCAGCTCGCCAACGTCGACCAGTTCAAGGAAATCGTGCTGCGCGCCAACACCGACGGCTCGACCGTGCGGCTGAAGGACGTGGCCCGCGTGGAGCTGGGCGGCCAGGCCTATGCCACCTCGGCGCGCCTGAACGGCCAGCCGGCCGTGGGCGTGGGCGTGCAGCAGACGCCCACGGGCAACGCGCTGCAGACGGCCAAGGCCGTGCGCGCGAAGATGGACGAGCTGTCCAAGTACTTCCCGCAGGGCGTGAAGTGGGCCATTCCGTACGACAGCTCGCGCTTCGTGAGCATCTCGATCACCGAAGTGGTCAAGACGCTGCTGGAAGCCGTGGCGCTGGTGTTCGTGGTGATGTTCATCTTCCTGCAGAACTGGCGCTACACCATCATCCCGACCATCGTGGTGCCGGTGGCCCTGCTGGGCACCTTCGCCACGCTGCTGGCGCTGGGCTTCTCGATCAACGTGCTGACCATGTTCGGCATGGTGCTGGTGATCGGTATCGTCGTGGACGACGCCATCGTGGTGGTGGAGAACGTCGAGCGCATCATGAGCGAGGAGGGGCTGTCGCCGCTCGAAGCCACGCGCAAGGCCATGAAGCAGATCTCGGGCGCCATCATCGGCGTGACCGTGGTGCTGATCTCGGTGTTCGTGCCGCTGGCGTTCTTCGCGGGCTCCACCGGCAACATCTACCGCCAGTTCTCGGCGGTGATGGTGGCGTCGATCGCGTTCTCGGCCTTCATGGCCCTGTCGCTCACGCCCGCGCTGTGCGCCACGCTGCTCAAGCCGGTGGAAGCCGGCCACCACCACGAGAAGCGCGGCTTCTTCGGCTGGTTCAACCGGGTGTTCACGCGCACGGCCAAGGGCTACGAAAGCGTGGTCTCGCGCCTGCTGCGCCGCGCGGCGCGCTACCTCATCATCTACGCGGCGATCATCGGCGCGGTGGTGGTGGCCTACATGCGCCTGCCCAGCTCGTTCCTGCCGCAGGAAGACCAGGGCAACATCATCGTGAACGTGCAGCTGCCGCCAGGCGCCACGCAGGAGCGTGCGTTGTCGGTCATGCAGCAGGTCGAAGGCTTCATCCTGAAGCAGCCTGAAGTGCAGAGCATGGTGGGCGTGATGGGCTTCAGCTTCTCGGGCCAGGGCCAGAACGCCGGCCTCGCCTTCGTGACGCTGAAGGACTGGGACGAACGCAAGGACCCGGCCCACTCCGCCAGCGCGCTGGCCGGGCGTGCCTTCGGTGCGCTGTCGGGCATTCGGGACGCCTTCATCTACCCGCTGAGCCCGCCGCCCATTCCCGAACTGGGCAACGCCACCGGCTTCAGCTTCCGGCTGCAGGACCGCGCGGGCGCGGGCCACGAGGCGCTCGTGAACGCGCGCAACCAGCTGCTGGGCATGGCCGGGCAGAGCAAGATCCTGGCGCAGGTTCGCCCCGACGGCCTGGAAGACGCGCCGCAGTTGCAGATCGACATCGACCGCGACAAGGCCAACGCGCTGGGCGTGACCTTCGACGCGATCAACTCGACGCTGTCGACCGCGCTGGGCTCCAGCTACGTGAACGACTTTCCGAACCGCGGCCGCCTGCAGCGCGTGGTGGTGCAGGCCGACGCGCCCGCCCGCATGCAGCCCGACGACCTGCTCAAGCTGACGGCCCCCAACGGCCAGGGCCTGCCGGTGCCGCTCGCGGCCTTCGCGACCACCAAGTGGGTCAAGGGCGCCACGCAGACGGTGCGCTACAACGGCTACCCGGCCATCCGCATCAGCGGCGACGCGGCACCCGGCTTCAGCACGGGCGCGGCAATGGCCGAGATGGAAAAGCTCGCCACGCAGCTGCCCCCGGGCTTCGGCTTCGAGTGGACCGGCCAGTCGCGCGAGGAAAAGCTCGCGGGTTCGCAGTCGATCATTCTTTACGGCTTCGCGATCCTGGCGGTGTTCCTGTGCCTGGCCGCGCTGTACGAGAGCTGGACGATTCCGCTGGCGGTGATTCTGGTGGTGCCGCTGGGCGTCATCGGCGTGCTGCTGGCGACCATGCTGCGTTCGTATTCGAACGACGTGTACTTCCAGGTGGGCCTGATCACCATCATCGGCCTGTCCGCGAAGAACGCAATTCTGATCATCGAGTTCGCGAAAGACCTGCAGGCGCAGGGCAAGGGCGTCGTGGAAGCGGCGCTCACCGCGGCCCACCTGCGGTTCCGCCCGATCGTGATGACCTCGCTGGCCTTCGGGCTGGGCGTGCTGCCGCTGTTCCTCGCCTCCGGCGCGGGCTCGGCCAGCCAGCGTGCCATCGGCACCGGCGTGATCGGCGGGATGATCACCGGCACCGCGCTGGCCGTGTTCTTCGTTCCCATCTTCTTCGTGGTCGTGCGCACGCTGTTCAAGGGCAGCGCGCGACAGCACGAGGCCGAAAAGCGGCACGCCGAAGCCGCAGGCATCGTGGAGGAACCCCAACAATGACCAAGAAACTCATTCCGACGGCCCTGGCCGCAGCCCTGCTGCTGGCCGGCTGCTCGCTGATTCCCACCTACGAGCGCCCCGCGGCGCCGGTGCCGACCACCTACCCGGGCGACCCGACACAGCCGGCCGGCCAGGCCGCGGCCAGCCTGCCGTGGCAGGACTTCTTCACCGACGCGCGGCTGGCGGGCCTGATCCAGACCTCGCTGGCTAACAACCGCGACCTGCGGGTGTCGGTGCTCAACATCGAGCAGGCGCGCGCGCAGTTCCAGATCGAGCGCTCGGCGCTGTTCCCGGCGCTGGGCCTCACGGGATCGGGCTCGCGCTCGAGCCCCAACGCCTACCAGGCGATCGACCCGAGCCAGGGCAGCGTGTCGTCGCAGTACAGCGTCAACTTCGGCTTCACGGCCTGGGAGCTCGACTTCTTCGGCCGCATCCGCGCGCTGAAGGACCAAGCCCTGGCGCAGTACCTGGCCACCGACGAGACCCGCAAGGCCGTGCAGATCAGCCTGATCGCCTCGGTCGCCAACGGCTGGCTCACGCTGCTGGCGGACGACGAGCTGCTCGAGATCACGCGCCAGACGCTCAGCACGCGCGAAGAGTCGGTGCGCCTGACCAAGCTGCGCTTCGACAACGGCGTGTCGTCGGAGCTCGACTTTCAGGCCGCGAACTCGCTGCTGGAAACCGCACGCGCGGCCTACGCGCAGCAACTGCGCACCCGCCAGCAGGACGAGAACGCGCTGGCGCTGCTGCTGGGCGCGCCGGTGCCCGCCGATGCCACCGCCGGCGGCACGACCGCGGCGAAGGGCCTGGACGGCATCAGCCCGATGCCCGACGTGCCGGCCGGCCTCCCCTCCGACCTGCTGGCCGAGCGGCCCGACATCCGCTCCGCCGAGCAGCAGCTGATCGCGGCCAACGCCAACATCGGCGCGGCGCGCGCGAACTTCTTCCCGCGCGTGTCGCTCACCAGCTCCATCGGCACGGCGAGCACCGAGTTCTCCGGCCTGTTCGACCGCGGCTCCAAGGCCTGGTCGTTCGCGCCCACGGTGACGCTGCCGATCTTCAACGCCGGCGCCAACATCGCCACGCTCGACTCGGCCAAGGCCGGGCGCGAGATCGCGGTGGCGCAGTACGAGAAGTCGGTGCAGACGGCGTTCCGCGAAGTGGCCGATGCGCTTGCGGGCCGCGCCACGCTGGGCGAGCAGGTGCGCGCGCAGCGTGCGCAGGCCGACGCGGAAGGCGTGCGCTTCAAGCTGTCGGACCTGCGCTACCGCAACGGCATCGCCAGCGCGCTCGACCTGCTCGACGCGCAGCGCTCGCTGTTCACGGCCCAGCAATCGGCCGTGACCACGCGGCTGTTGCAGCTGCAGAACCAGGTCACGCTGTACAAGACGCTGGGTGGCGGCTGGGCCACGCGCGAGCAGATCGAGAAGAACCAGAAGAGCTGAGGCGACTTCGTGCGCGCCGAATGCGCGTCCTCTAAGGGTAGGCCCCTTCCCCCTTCGGGCGGGGGGTCTCTCTATAATCGCCGGTTGGTTAGGAAACGCCCCCCGACGAGCCCCCGATATTGAGGACGCCAATGAGCGCAGACCCGCATTACCAGGCCACAGAAGAAGCCCACACCGGGCCCATCAAGAACCCGAAGCAGCTGCTGCTGGCGGTATTTTTCTCCTTCATCGTACCGATCCTGATCATCGTGGGACTTGTCTCCTACGTGGTCTCGGGCAACAAGCCCGCCGGCACCGCGGAGGGCGACAACATGGCGCTCTACGGCGTGACGAAGGAAGCGCGCGACCGTGAAGTGGCCGAGCGCCTGAAGAAGATCGGCGCCATCGAGATCCGCGACGCCAACCGCCCGCTGGCCACCGGCGAGGCCGTGTTCAAGGCCCAGTGCGCAACCTGCCACGGTGCCCCCGGCATCCCTGGCGCGCCGCACTTCCAGGACGCAGCCGCCTGGGGCCCGCGCATCGGCCAGGGCTATGCCACCCTGCTGGAACACGCGTTGAAGGGCAAGGGCGCGATGCCGGCCCAGGGTGGCGGCGACTTCGAAGACCTCGAAGTGGGCCGTGCCGTGGTGTACATGGCCAATGCCGGCGGCGCCAAGTTCCCGGTGCCGGACCGCCCGGCCGCCGCGGCGCCCGCGGAAGGTGCCTCGGGCGCGGCAGGTGCAACGGCTGCGGCCCCTGCGGCTTCCGCAGCGGCGCCTGCGGCTCCCGCGGCTCCGGCCGCCAGCGAAGCCGCCAAGTAAGCGTTTTCCCTGGTCAAACAAAACTCGTAAAAAAGCCGGCTTCGCGCCGGCTTTTTCTTTGGTCGAAATCCGCGACGTTCAGGGCTTGGCGGCATCGGGCTTTGCCCCGGCGGCATGTTCGGCGTGCCGCTCGGCAGGGCTCAGCACATGCCCGAAGCGGCCGGGCAAATCGGCGGCCTGCACGGCCTCAGGCTCCCACAGGCCGCGCTCGACGGCCTCGGCCGCAATGCCCACGTCCTGCGTGTGCACCAGGCCCAGCCCCAGCGGCGACGACAGGTAGAGCCGGCCGTGCTCGTCGAGCAGGCAACCCGACACCTCGACCGCCTTGCCGGTGTGGGACACGACACCGAAGTCCTCGCCCTCTTCCGATACCCGCCACACCAGCGGCGCGGCCTCCAGCTCCACGTACACGCGCTGCGGCCCGTTCTGGAAGAACCACTGGCCCTGCTCGTCGTGCTCGTAGTTGCGGTGAATGAAGTCGATCAGCTTGTCGTGCCGCAGCATCGAGCCCTTGGCCGTGCGGAACGGGCCCTCGGCCTGGGTGCGGTCGTCGCGCATGTACCAGTTGCCGCGCGCGTCGAGGCCGAGCCAGCCGTAGCAGTGCGGCACGTTGGGCCATTTGGCCAATGCTTGTTTGACGATGTCGTCCATGGCGTCATTCTCTTCCCGCGAGCGGGGGCGCGCCGTCAGCCAATGTGCCGCTTGTGCCGCTTGTGCTGCTCGTGCCTGCATGCAGGCGCAGCCAGTTGCCCACGCGCTCCGGCATGCCGCGCACATGCCCCGGCGGCGGCCCCATCGGAAAGCCCACATGCCCGCCCTGCGCCGGCTGCCACAGCGTGACATGCGCGCCGACTTCGCCGGGCCCGGGCAGGCTGTCGGCCGGAATGAACGGGTCGTTGCGCGCATTGACCACCAGCGCGGGCACGCGGACCGACGCCAGGTGCGGCTTGGCCGAGCCGCGCGACCAGTAGTCGGCCACGTCGCGAAAGCCGTGCAGAGGCGCGGTGAACACGTTGTCGAAGTCGTGCAGGTTGCGCGCCTGCAGCAGCCGCTCGCGGTCGAACAGCCCCGGAAACTGCGCCAGCTTGGCCAGCGCCTTCGGCTTCATGGTGTTGAGGAACATGCGCGTGTACACCAGCTTGTTGAAGCCGCGGCCGATGGCTTCGCCGCCCGCCGCGAGATCGAGCGGCGCGCAGACCGAGGCCACGGCGCTCACCACGCCCGAGGCGGTTTCGCCGGCTTCCGAGGCCCATCGCATGAGCGCATTGCCGCCCAGCGACACGCCCGCGGCCAGCACCGGGCCGCCGCCCTTGGCCACGTGCTGCGCGCGCATGCGCGCCAGGATCCAGCCGATTTCCTCGAAGTCGCCCGAGTGGTAGGCGCGCGGCGCCAGGTTCAGCTCGCCGCTGCAGCCGCGAAAGTGCGGCACCGCGAAGGCCATGCCGTGCGCGGCGGCGAAGGTGGCGAAGGCCTCGGCGTAGTGGCTGCGGGACGAACCTTCGAGGCCGTGGAACAGCACCAGCAGCGGCGCGCCGGTTGACGCGGTGGGCGCAACGACGAAGTCTACGTCGATGAAGTCGCCGTCCGGCGCGGCCCAGCGCTCGCGCCGGTACACGGGTGCGGGCCCGTCGAAGCGGCGCGCGTACAGCGCGGCCCAGATGGTCTGCAGGTTGCCGCCGGGCAGCCAGCGCGGCGCGGTGTAGTCCAGCGCGGGCTGCGGCTCACCGCGCGAAGCAGAAGAAGAAGCAGAGGATGAAGAAACGAAGGACGGCATCAATGCAGGGTCTGGGGCGGGTCGTTCGCGTCGTCGGGCTCGCGCGCGCTGCCGGGGCTGGCATGGTGCGCCACCAGGCGCCAGCCCTGGGCGGTCTTGTGATAGACGTTGGTGGCCAGCACGAAGGCGTGGCGCGGGCCTTCGGCGGTGAGCACCTCGATGCGCTCCAGCACGTTGTGCACGGCGCTGGCGAGCGACTCGATCTTGCGCACCCGCGCCGGCGTGGCGTGGATGGCGCCGTTGCCGAACATCTGCTCGAAGGCCGCGCGAATGGCCACGGCGCCCACCAGGCGCGGGCCGCCGGGGTGCACGCAGAACACCTCGTCCTCGTCGGCCCAGCAGGCCATCAGCGCATCGATGTCGCCGCGTTGCAGCGCTTCGTAGAAGGCCGCCTCGACGTCGTCGGCAGTGCCGCCGATGGCCGCGGCGGCGCGGAGTGGGGTCTTGGGCATGGCGTGATTCTGCCGCGCAGACCGTGACGATGGCACTGCACCGCTTTGGCACCTGGCGCACCGCGCCGCCGCAGGCCGAGCCGTTCGTCTGCGCCACTTTGGACCATTTGGTCAAAACCTGGAACTCGAATTCTCCTAAGTGCTTGATTGAAAACGGTTAATTCATCTGGCACGGCACATGCAAGGCATTGCGAAACCCCGCAACAGGAGCCTTTCCATGAACGTCGGCATCTTCATTCCCATCGGCAACAACGGCTGGCTGTTGTCCGAAAACGCCCCGCAGTACAAGCCCAGTTTCGAGCTCAACAAGCAGATCACGCTGAAGGCCGAGCGCTACGGCGTCGACTTCGCGCTGTCCATGATCAAGCTGCGCGGCTTCGGCGGCAAGACCGAGTTCTGGGACCACAACCTGGAGTCGTTCACGCTCATGGCCGGCCTGGCGGCGGTCACCAGCAAGATCAAGCTCTACGCAACGGCCGCCTCGCTGGTGATGCCGCCGGCCATCGTGGCGCGCATGTCGGCCACCATCGACTCCATTTCCAACGGCCGCTTCGGCCTGAACCTGGTCACCGGCTGGCAGCGCCCCGAGTACTCGCAGATGGGCATGTGGCCCGGCGACCAGTTCTTCGGCACGCGCTACGCGTACCTGAGCGAATACATCCAGGTGCTGCGCGACCTGTGGGGCACCGGCCAGTCCGACTTCAAGGGCGAGCACTTCAAGATGGACGACTGCCGCATGAGCCCGCAGCCGCAGGCCGACATGAAGGTGATCTGCGCCGGCCAGAGCGACGCCGGCATGGAGTTCTCCGCCAGGTACGCCGACTACAACTTCTGCTTCGGCAAGGGCGTGAACACGCCCAAGGCCTTCGCGCCCGCCGCCGAGAAGCTCATCGAGGCCACCGCCAAGACCGGCCGCCACGTGACCACCTACGTGCTGATGATGGTGATTGCCGACGAAAGCGACGAAGCCGCGCGCGCCAAGTGGGAGCACTACAAGGCCGGCGCCGACCACGAGGCCATCGCGTGGCTGGGCCAGCAGGGCGCGGCCGACACCAGGTCGGGCGCCGACACCAACGTGCGCCAGATGGCCGACCCGACCTCGGCCGTGAACATCAACATGGGCACGCTCGTGGGCTCCTACGCGAGCGTCGCGCGCATGCTCGACGAGGTGGCCGAAGTGCCCGGCACCGAAGGCGTGCTGCTGACCTTCGACGACTTCGTGCAGGGCGTGGAAGCCTTCGGCGAGCGCATCCAGCCGCTCATGAAGAGCCGCGCGCATGTGCAGAGCCCGGTGCCTTCGCAGGTCGCGCCCGAGCCCGAACGCCTCGCGGCCTGAGCCATCGCAATCCAGGATCGATCCAGGAACGAGCATGAACGCACCCGCACGAAACACCACCCTCACCTCCACCACGCCCGTCGGCGCACCGCGCCTGCCCGGGGCGCCCGCGCCGCTCGTGCTGCCCGCGCGGCCCGAGCCGCTGGCGCTGCACGCCACCGACTCGGCCCTGGTCGTGGTCGACATGCAGAACGCCTATGCCTCGCTGGGCGGCTACGTCGACTCGGCCGGCTTCGACATCTCCGGCGCGCAGGGCACCATCGAAGGCATCGTGCGCGCCATTGCCGCGGCGCGCGCTGCCGGCATGCTGGTCGTGTTCCTGCAGAACGGCTGGGACGCGGCGTACGTGGAAGCCGGCGGCCCCGGCTCGCCCAACTGGCACAAGTCGAACGCACTGAAGACCATGCGCGCCAAGCCCGAGCTGCAGGGCAGGTTCCTCGCCAAGGGCGGCTGGGACTACGAACTCATCGAGCAGATGAAGCCGCAGGCCGGCGACATCGTCGTGCCCAAGACGCGCTACAGCGGCTTCTTCAACAGCACGCTCGACAGCACGCTGCGCGCGCGCGGCATCCGCCACCTGGTGTTCACCGGCATTGCCACCAACGTGTGCGTGGAGTCGACGCTGCGCGATGCCTTCCACCTCGAGTACTTCGCGGTAATGCTTGAAGACGCCACGCACGAGCTCGGCGGGGCCGCCATCCAGAAGGCCTCGGTCTACAACGTGGAGACCTTCTTCGGATGGGTCTCCACCGTGCAGCAGTTCTGCAGCACCTTCGCGCCTGGCGTTGAACCTGAACCCGCCATCGCACAGTCCGCCCCGGCGCAAACGAGCGCCGAAGCCGCCACCGCCTGATTCTTTCCAAGGAGCCTTCCTCATGCCCAAGCAAGCCATCATTCCGCCGGGCACCGGCGTTCCCCTCGCTCCCTACGTGCCCGGCACGCTCGCCGATGGCGTGCTCTACGTGTCGGGCACGCTGCCCTTCGACAAGGACAACAACGTGGTGCACGTCGGCGACGCCGCCGCGCAGGCGCGCCACGTGCTCACCACCATCCAGGGCGTGGTCGAGGCCGCCGGCGGCACCATGGACGACGTCACGTTCAACCAGATCATGATCAAGGACTGGGCCGACTACGCGAAGATCAACACCGTGTACGCCGAGTTCTTTCCCGGCACCAAGCCCGCGCGCTTCTGCATCCAGTGCGGCCTGGTGAAACCCGACGCGCTGGTCGAGATCGCCTCGATCGCGCACGTGGGCAAGAAGGCCTGAGCCGAATGACGCGAACCACGTCTTTGCACTTTGAGGTGCACGGCCCCTCCGATGCGGCTGCCTCCGTGCTGCTGTCGTCGGGCCTCGGCGGCTCGGCCGGGTTCTGGCAGCCGCAGCTGGGCGCGCTGATTGCCGCGGGCCACCGCGTGATCGCGTACGACCAGCGCGCCACCGGCCGCAGCCCCGGCACGCTGCCCGACGCCTACGCCATCGCGGACATGGCGAACGACGTGCGCGAGATTCTCGATGCCACGAAGACCGCGCGCTGCCACTTCGCGGGCCATGCGCTGGGCGGCCTCGTCGGGCTGCAGCTGGCGCTCGACACGCCCGAGCGCATCGCCAGCCTGGTGCTCGTCAACGCGTGGTCCAGGCCCAACCCGCATTCGGCGCGCTGCTTCGATGCGCGGCTCGCGCTGCTGGGCGCCGTCGGCCCGCGCGCGTACGTGGAGGCGCAGCCCATCTTCCTGTACCCCGCCGCGTGGTGCGCCGCGCATGCCAAGCGCGTGGCCGACGAGGTCGACCATGCCTTCGCCCACTTCCCCGGCGAGCACACCATGCGCACGCGCATCGCCGCGCTGCGCGCCTTCGACATCGACGCGCGCCTGCGCGACATCGCCGCGCCCACCCTGGTGGCCGCCGCGAAAGACGACGTGCTCGTGCCCTGGACCTGCTCGCTGCGCCTGGCCGACGGCCTGCCCAACGCCACGCTCAACCTCATGGCGCACGGCGGCCACGCCCACAGCGTGACCGAGGCCGATGCCTTCAACAGCACCCTGCTGGCCTTTCTTTCGCGGGCCAGCGCGCCCGCCACATCCACCGTTGCCGCATGACCACCACCGCCACTCTTTCCACGCTCGACGACGCGGCGCTGTCGCTGCTGTTCACCGCCGCGCGCAGCCACAACGGCTGGACCGACGAACCCGTCACCGACGCGCAGCTGCAGCAGATCTACGCGCTCGCGAGCCTCGGGCCCACGTCGGCCAACTGCTCGCCCGCGCGCTTCGTGTTCGTGCGCACGCCAGAGGGCAAGGAACGCCTCGCGCCCGCGCTCTCCAAGGGCAACCTCGAGAAGACCCTGAGCGCGCCCGTCACCGTCATCGCCGCGTGGGACCGCAAGTTCTACGACAAGCTGCCCACGCTGTTCCCGCATGCCGATGCGCGCAGCTGGTTCACCGGCAGCCCCGAGGCCGCGCACGAGACCGCGTTTCGCAACGCCAGCCTGCAGGCCGGCTACCTGTTGCTGGCCGCGCGCGCGGTGGGCCTGGACGCGGGGCCGATGTCGGGCTTCGACAAGGCGAAGGTCGACGCCGCCTTCTTCGAAGGCACCGACTGGACCGTCAACTTCCTCATCAACCTGGGCCACGGCGACGCGTCGAAGGTGTTCGGGCGCCTGCCGCGCCTGCCTTTCGACGAGGCGTGCGTGCTGGCCTGACGGAGTCATTGCACATGCTGAACGCCATGGTTTCCCACGCTGCTTCACCGAACCCCGCCGGCCTTGCGCAAGGCCTCCCCAAGGCGGACTACCGCAACGCGATGGCACGCCTGGGCGCCGCGGTGAACATCATCACCACCGACGGGCCCGCGGGCCGCGCGGGCTTCACCGCGTCGGCCGTGTGCAGCGTGACCGACGAGCCGCCGACCCTGCTGGTGTGCCTCAACCGGTCGGCGTCGGTGTATCCGGCGTTCAAGGCGAACGGCGTGCTGTGCGTGAACGTGCTGGCGGCGGGACACCAGTCGCTGTCGGCGTTGTTCGGCGGCAAGACGCCGATGGACGAACGCTTCGCAGCGGGGCAATGGAGCCGCAAGACCACGGGCTCGCCGATGCTCGACGACGCGGCCGTGTCCTTCGACTGCCGCGTGGTGCATGCGACGAGCGCGGGCACGCACGACGTGCTGTTCTGCGAGGCGGTGGCGATCGCGATCGGCGGCGCGGCGCAGGGGTTGATCTACTTCGATCGGCGGTATCACGAGATAGCGGTGCCGCCGCAGCATTAGCGCGAGCGAGAACGACGCTCCAGTGTTGTCCCCTCTCCCCTTGGGGAGAGGGAGCAATACATCGACGCGCCGCGTTGTCCCCTCTCCCCTTGGGGAGAGGGTTAGGGTGAGGGGGCTGCAGCGCTAGCAAACAGCTGTCGTGGATTCGGTGCCGCAGCCCTCACCCCAGCCCTCTCCCCAAGGGGAGAGGGAGCAAGGCCCGCCGCGGCCTCCGCGTCTTCTCTCCCGCCTCGGAGAGGGAGCAAAACTCAACGCGGCGTGATCCCCTGCAGCACGATCTGCTGCACGTTCTCCACCGTCCGCTCGAAGAACGCTTCATCGTCCAGCGTGTGCCCCGACAGCGCCTGCACCTGCACGCCGAAATCCGCGTAGTGCTGCGTGATCGCCCACAGCGCGTAGATCAGGTGCTGCGGGTCCACCGGCGCGAGCTTGCCCGCCGCCACCCACGCCGCGATCACCTCCGACTTGCGCTCCACCAGCGTTCGCAGCTCGCGGTCGAGTTCGTCGCGCAGCAGCGGCGCGCCCTGGATCATTTCCAGGCAGAACAGCCGCGACGCATCGGGCCGGTCGCGCGAGATTACGAGCTTGCGGCGGATGTAGCCGCCAATGGCTTCGCTCGGGTCCTGCTCCTCGCTGAAGCCGCGCAGCGGCTCCAGCCACAGCGCGAGCAGGTCGCGCAGCACGTTGACGTACAGCTCCTCCTTGTTCGCGAAGTAATAGAGCAGGTTGCTCTTGGACACATCGGCGCGCGCCGCCACCTGGTCGATCGACGTGCCATGCAGGCCGAAGCGCGAGAACAACCCCAGCGCCGCACCGAGGATGGCGCTGCGCTTGTCCTCGATCTGGCGCAGCCGACGGCTCACCGCCGACGCGCTGCGCACCGCGGGCTTCGCACGCTGGCGCGGGCCTTCCTTGCTGGCTTCCTTGCCGGCTTTTTTGCTGATGTTCGCAACCAGCGCCTTGGTCTTCGGCATCTTCCCTCGCTCTCTCTTCTGTCTTCGGTTTCGTACTGCGCACCACTGTAAGGCCGCGGTGCATCGCCTTGCGTCATGACGGCCTTCGAAGGCCTGTGCGAAGGCCTCTTCGCGCACCATGCTGACGCGGCCATCGCGATTTGTCCATTTGGTCCAACTGGCACAGACGTTGCATGGCGAAAGGCATGCCAAGCATGAGGAACTCGCCATGACATTGCTGTCCGTCCCCATCATCGATCTCGCGCCCTACTTCGCCGGCACGGCCGAGGGCAAGGCGGAGGTCGCGAAGAAAGTCGATGAAGCCTGTCGCAGCATCGGCTTCCTGGTCATCACCAACCACGGCATCGCGCCCGAGCTGATCGCGAGCGTGTCGTCGCTCTCGCGCACCTTCTTCGACATGCCGCTCGCCGAGAAGCGCAAGGTCGACCGGCCGCGCGAAGACGCGGTGCGCGGCTACAGCGCGGTGGGCGAAGAAGGCCTCTCGTACAGCCTGGAAGAAGCGGCACCGGGCGACCTGAAGGAGTCGTTCTCCATCGGCCCGTCGAACGTGCCGGACGACGACTACCACCGCGGCCCCGCGGCGGGCCCGCACTTCGAGCCCAACAGCTGGCCGCCCATCGACGGCTTCCGCGAAGCGTACGAAGGCTACTTCGGGGCCATGAGCGATCTCTCGCGCTCGCTCATGCGCATCTTCGCGCTCGGCCTGTCGCTGCCCGAGAAATTCTTCGACGACAAGATCGACGAGCACATCAGCATGTTCCGCGTGCTGAGCTATCCGCCGCAGCGCGAACAGCCGCTGCCGGGCCAGTTGCGTGCGGGCGCGCACAGCGACTACGGCAGCCTGACCATCGTGCTGCCCGACGACAAGGGCCTGCAGGTGTTCAACAAGGCCGGCCAGTGGGTCGACGTGCCGCAGGTCGAAGGCGGGCTGGTGGTCAACATCGCCGACCTGATGATGCAGTGGACCAACGACCAGTGGGTGTCCACGCTGCACCGCGTGATCAACCCGCCGTTCGAAGTGGCGAGCACCAACCGCCGCCAGTCGCTGGTGTTCTTCCACCAGCCCAACTACGACGCCATGGTCGAGTGCCTGCCGAGCTGTCTGGCACCGGGCGAGAGCGCCAAGTACGCGCCGATTTCCTCGGGCGACCACCTGACGTCCAAGTTCGTCAAGCAGACGACCTTCGGTGGGACCAAGGTGTCGGCCTGAGCGATGTCTTGCATTTCTGTTCGTGGTGATCGCTATGCAGCGCAGTCGTTGATCCCGGATCACTCGCCCTGAACAGCAGCACAAGAAACACCAGCAACGAACAGCACAACACCGACATGGCCCACCTCTCCTACGTCAACGTCTTCGCCAAGGACGTGGTCGCGCTCAGCGGCTTCTACCAACGCGTGTTCGATTTCAAAGAGATCGAAGCGATCCGCTCGCCCATCTTCCGCGGGCTGGACACCGGCAAATCGAGCCTCGGCTTCAACGCCCTCGATGCCTACGAGCTCCTGCACCTCGCCGAGTTCTCCGACACGCGCGGCGTGAAGTTCCTGCTGAACATCGATGTCGACAGCCAGGCCGATGTCGACCGCATGGTGCCCGTCGCGCTCGAAGCCGGCGCCACGCTCATCAAGCCGCCGTACGTCACTTACTACAACTGGTACCAGTCGGTGCTGCTCGACCCCGAAGGCAATGTGTTCCGCATCAATTTCATGATGTAGCGCGCACCGCGTTCCCTTCTTCTTTTTTCCGTTGCTCTCCCTCCTTCAAAGCCTCTACTCAAAGGTAGTTCCATGCAGTTGCGCACCCTCACTCCAGGCCTGGGCCTCGCGATGACCATCGCAGCCGGCGGCGCGGTCTTCACGACGCTGCCCGCCGCGGCCGCCGACGGCTTCACGCTGAAAGACAAGCCGAAGATCGCGATGCTCTACTTCGGCCCGAAGAACGACGGCGGCTGGACGCAGGCCTTCGACGAAGCGCGCGTGAAGATCGAGAAGGAAATCGGCCAGAAGATCCAGTTCGTCGAGAACGTGCCCGAAGACGCCTCGGCCATCAAGCCGGCGGCCGAGAAGTTCATCCAGCGCGGGGCCAACATCGTCATCGGCACCGCCTTCGGCTACTCCGACAGCTTCAAGGACCTGGCCGCCAAATACCCCGACGTGGCCTTCCTCAACGGCTCGGGCACCACCAACGGCACCAACCTCGAATCTTTCTACGGCCGCACCTACGAGAGCCAGTACCTCTGCGGCATGGCCGCGGGCGCGGCGTCGAAGACCGGCAAGCTCGGCTTCGTCGCGGCCAACCCCTTCGGCGTGGTGAACTGGACCATCAACGCCTTCGCGCTCGGCGCGCAGAAGATGAACCCCAACGCCACCGTCAACGTGATCTACACCGGCGCGTGGAACGACCCCGTGAAGGAGCGCGCCGCCGCGGCCGCGCTGATCGACCAGGGCGCAGACGTCATCGGCCAGCACGTGGACAGCCCCACCCCGCAGATCGTTGCGCAGGAGCGCGGCGTGTACGGCACCGGCCACCACCGCGACCTGCGCCAGTTCGCGCCCAAGGCCACGCTGTGCTCCTCGGTGTGGGTGTGGGACAAGTTCCTCACGCCGGAGCTGAAGAAGGTGATGGCCGGCGGCTGGAAGCCCGCGCAATACGGCGCCTTCATCGAGATGAAGGACGGCGGCACCGACATCGCGGGCTTCGGCCCCGCCGTGCCCAAGGACAAGGCCGCGGCCATCACCGCCGAGCGCGACGCGATCATGAAGGGCAAGCAGATCTATGCCGGCCCGCTGGCCGACCGCGACGGCAAGGAGCGCGTGGCCAAGGGCGCGGTGCTGTCCGATGCGGACCTGTGGAAGATGGACTGGTTCGTCAAGGGCGTGGTCACGCAGAAGTAAGCGGAAGCCATTCAGAAGAAACCGCTGCCTGACGACACCATGCCCAACGCGCTCGAACTCACCGGCATCCGCAAGTCCTTCGACGGCTTCGCGGCACTGGCCGACGCCCACTTCGCCGCGCGATGGGGCGAGGTGCACGCCCTGCTGGGCGAGAACGGCGCGGGCAAGTCGTCGCTGATGAACATCGCGGCCGGGCTCTATGCGCCCGAGGCCGGGCAGCTGCTGGTGGACGACAACGCGGTGCGCTTTGCCGGACCGCGCGACGCCGCGAAGCACCGCATCGGCATGGTCCACCAGCATTTCAAGCTGGTGCGACCGTTCACGGTGGCGCAGAACATCCTGCTCACCGCGCCGCCGCCGGCGGAGTTCCAGAGCCACGGCGAACGGCTGCGCGAGATGGCGCGCGACATCCGCAACAAGGCGTCGGAGCTGGGCTTCGACATCGATCCGTCGAAGCGCGTCGATGCGCTGTCGATTGCCGAACAGCAGCGCGTAGAGATCCTGAAGGTGCTGCTCGCGGGTGCGCGCATCCTCATCCTCGACGAGCCCACCGCCGTGCTCACCGACCAGGAGGCCGCGCGCCTGCTGCAGACCGTGCAGGGCCTGGCGCGCGCCGGCGCCGCCGTGGTGCTGGTCACGCACAAGATGGCCGACGTGAAGACCTACGCCGACCGCGTGACGGTGATGCGCGGCGGCCGCACGGTGGCCACGCTGCAGCCGCGCGATGCGTCGGTCGCCGAGCTGGTGAAGCTCACCGTGGGCGAGTCGATTGCGGCGCAAACCTTCCAGCCCTCTGCCACCGCGCGTGGCGGGGTGCGGCTGTCGGTGCGGGGGCTGCGCACGGCGGCCTCGCCCGAAGGCCGGCGCGTGCTCGACGGCGTCGACCTCGAGCTGCACGCCGGAGAAATCTACGGGCTGGCCGGCGTAGGCGGCAACGGGCAAGGCGAGCTCGCGGGCGCGATCATGGGCCTGCCGGGCGAAGCCACCGAAGGCGCCATTCACTTCGAAGGCCACGGCGACCTGAAGACCTTGCCTGCCGCGCAGCGCCGCGGCATCGGCATTGCCGCCATTCCGGCCGACCGCTACGGGCTCGCGCTCGCGGGTGGCCTCTCGGTCGCGGAGAACTACGCCATCGGCCGCGTGCACACCGGGCGCTACGGCCCCGTGTGGCGCCTGCGCCGGGGGCGCATCCAGAGCGACACGCAGGAAGCCGTGCGCGCCTTCGACGTGCAGGGCGTGCGCTCGGTGTCGCAGAAGGCCGCGCTGCTCTCGGGCGGCAACGCGCAGAAGCTGGTGCTGGCGCGCGAGTTCGGCAAGTCGCCCACGCTGGTGCTGGCGCACAGCCCGAGCCGCGGGCTCGACGTGCGCGCCAGCGCCGAGGTGCATGCGCGCCTGCGCGCCGCGCGCGACGGCGGCGCCGCGGTGCTGCTGATCAGCGAAGACCTCGACGAAGTGCTGCAGCTGGCCGACCGCGTGGGCGTGATGACGCGCGGGCGCATCGCCGGTGAATTCGCACAGCCGGCCGACCGGCAGGCCATTGGACAGGCGATGGTCGACCATGGCTGAAGCATCCCTCCCGGCCGACATGGCACACGCACCCAAGACCCCCGCGCCTCTCAAAACCGCACCCCTCGCTCCCGTTGCGCATGGAGGGCCGCGCGCCATGCAACCGCTGGCGCGCCGCCGCTACGCGCTGGAGATCCGCCAGCACATGGCGTGGCGCTGGCAGGCGCTGATCCTCGCGGTGGCGTTGCTGGTCGGCTTCGCCATTTCCGCGGCCATCCTCGTGGCCGCGGGCGTGCCGGCCGACGAACTGGCCAACGAGTTCGTCACGCAGACCTTCTTCGACGGGCAGAACTTTCGCGCCGTGCTGTTCCAGGCCGCGCCGATGATCCTGGTCGGCCTGGCGGGCTGCATCGCGTTTCGCGCGCGCTTCTGGAACCTGGGACTGGAAGGCCAGATGGTGTGGGGCGCCATCGGCGCGACCGCCGTGTCGATGTGGCAAGTGGGCCCCGAGCACCTGCGCCTGCCGCTGATGTTCGTCACCGCCGTGGGCTGCGGCCTGCTGTGGGTGTGGGGCCCGGCGTGGCTCAAGCTGAAGCTCGGCGTGAACGAGATCATCTCGACGCTGATGCTCAACTACATGGCCGCCAACTTCCTGCTGCACCTGGTGTACGGCAGCTGGAAAGACCCGAAGGACAACTTTCCGTACTCGCCGCAGTTCCGCGCGTTCGAGCGGCTGCCCGAACTGGGCGGCGGCGTGGGCAGCGCGATCCTGCTGGCGGGCATCGTCGCGCTGCTGGCGTGGTGGCTGGTGAGCGTGAGCCGCGCGGGGCTGTACCTGCGCTTCGTCGATGCGAACCCGCGCGTGGCGCATGCCAACGGCGTGCCGGTGCGCCGGACCATCTACGGTGCCGTGCTGCTGTCGGGCGCGATGGCGGGGCTGGCGGGCTTCGCGGTGGTGGCGGGGCAGGAGGGGCGGCTCACGCAGGCCTTCTACCAGGGCTACGGCTTCTCGGGCATCCTCATCGCCTTCCTGGCGCGCAACAACCCGCTGGCGGCCACGGTGGTGGCGCTGCTGGTGGCGGCGCTGTTCGTGACCGGGCGCAGCCTGCAGGTGTTCTACCAGGTGCCGTTCTCGATGGTGCAGCTCATCCAGGCCATCATCGTGGTGTGCGTGGCGTCGAGCGACTTCTTCATTCGCCACCGGCTGCGCCGCGTGGGTGGTGTCGGCGGGGAGGCCGCGGCATGAACGGCGGCGTCATCCTGAACTGGCTCGCGAGCACGCCCGATTTCGCGGTGCCCTACGCGCTGGCGGCGCTCGGCCTCATCGTCTGCGAGCGCGCGGGCGTGCTGTCGCTGGGCGCCGAAGGGCTGATGCTGGTCGGCGCGCTGGCGGGCATCGGCGCGCAGATCGCCATCGGCCAGCCGGCGGTGTCGCTGGTGCTGGCCATGCTGGCGGCCAGCTTGGTGTCGGTGCTGTTCGCGGTGATGGTGATCTGGCTGCGCGTGAACCAGGTGATTGCCGGGCTCGCGCTGGTGTTCTTCTGCCAGGGCCTCACCTCGCTGGTCGGCTCCATGGCCGACTGGACCAACCACGCCACCGGCGGCATCGGCGCGATGGCGCTGTGGCCGCTGTCGATGCTGCCGGGCGTGGGCAAGCTCTTTGCGCAGAACGCGATGGTGTGGCTCACGCTGCCGATCTTCGGCGCGGTGGCCTGGTTCTTCGCGCGCACCTCCACCGGGCTGCGGCTGCGCGCCGTGGGCGAGAACCCGCAGGCCGCGGACGCGGCGGGCATCAACGTGACGGCGTGGCGCTTTGCCGCGGTGCTGGCCGGCTCGGCGCTGGTGGGCCTGGCGGGCGCCTACATCTCGGTGGTCAGCACCAAGCTGTGGATCGCCGGCATGACCGGCGGGCGCGGCTGGATCGCGGTGGGCCTGGTGATCTTCGCGCGCTGGTCGCCCTGGAAGGCGCTGGTGGGCGCGGTGCTGTTCGGCTGCATCGAGGCGCTGATTCCGCAGCTGGCCGCCGCCGGCGTGCAGCTGCCGCAGTACTTCGTGATGATGACGCCCTACGCGGTCACGCTGGGCGTGATGGTGTGGGTGGCGCTGTCGCGGCGCGGTGCCGACGAAGAGCCCGGCGCGCTGGGCCAACCCTATGTGCGCGAGGAACGCAGATGAACCCGATCAAGGCCTGGGTCTACAACGAGCAACGCGAGCTCGACGCCGCGCAGTTCGCCGACTACCTGAACCCCGCCACCACCGCGGTCGTGTCCATCGACATGCACCGCGGCCACCTCGACGACGACCCCGACTGCCCCTGCCCCGCGCCCCGTGCGCGCGACGTGGTGGCGCCCATCGACAGCTTTCACGACGAGGTACGCGCGCTGGGCGTGCGCATCGTGCACGTCAAGTCGGTGCTGCGGCCCGGCGGGGAAGACGACACGCGCGGCATTCCGGCGGCGTGGCGGCGCACCTTTCCGCTGCACGTGGGCGAGATTCCCAATGCCGACGCGCATGCGCTCGAAGGCTCGAAATGGACCGAGTGGGTCACGCGCGTGGAGCCTGGCGACATGCGCGTGGACACCAAGCGCAGGCTGTCGGCGTTCTACCCGACCGACCTCGACTTTCTGCTGCGCAACCAGCGCATCGAGACCGTGGTGCTCGACGGCGGCTTCACCGACTGCTGCGTGCTCAACACCGCCTTCGACGCCAACAACCACAACTACCGCGTGATCGTGCTGCGCGACCTGGTGCGCGGCACCGACGCGCACCTGGAAGGCGCGGCGCTGGCGATGGTGTCGCTGCACCTGGGACTGGTGCTGGACTCCCAAGAGCTGCTGCGCCAGTGGCGCAAGTGAAATGCCCGCTGGAATGCGCGGCGAAGCGCTGACGGCCCGCTAGCCCGGCAGGCCCAGCCAGCGCGCGGCCACGCCCTGCATGTCGCCTTGCGCGGCCTGCCACACCAGTTCGGGCGCGGCCACGTGCACGCCCGGCGGCGCGATGCGCAGCGCCAGGTCGACCAGCTCGGCCACCTTCGACGCGCGCACCGGCTGTTCGCTGCTGGGCACCATGAAGCGCACGACCGACAGCATCCACGCGGCCAGCCGCTCCAGCGGGTTGGCGAAGCTGGGGTTCACCGGCTTGCGCGCCGAGCGCACCAGGATCACGCGCTCGAAGCCGCAGGCCACCACCGCCTGCTCGTCGAGGCTCGCGAGCCCGCGCTTCAGCGACTCGGGCAGCCGGCCCTGGTCGTGCGGCTGCACGATGGCCAGCGTCTGCACGCCGCAGGCTCGCAGCCAGCGCGCGAGCGCGGGCAGCTCGGCGGGGTCGGGCATCCACAGCGCGCGTTCGCGGTCGTGGTACAGCCGTGGCGGGTCGAAGGCGACGATGGCGGTGTGGGCAGAGGTGAGCGGCCATTGCGCGATGGGCAGCGCCGGGCTCAGGCAGGTCTCCACGCCGCGCAGCCCGTCGCGCATCGGCTCGCGCGCCAGCACGCGGGTGTGCGCATGGCGGTGGCTGCCAGCCAGCCGCCGCAGCAGCTCGGCGCCCAGCGCGCCGGTGGCCCCCGCGATCAGCAGCGTGCCGAAGGCCGTGGAAGCGGCGGGTGCTGCCGGACGGTGGGCGGCCTGCAGGGCTTGGAGCGGGCTGATCGAATAAGACGAAGAAGACACCATCGCAGTGGACACCATTGGATTCTTTTCGAAGAACACCATGGACCCGGCTTGCCGGGCCGCAGGTGTTACACCGGCAGGGGGTTGGCCTAGCGACATGAAGTGCGCGAAGCCTGGGGTCGGGCAACGTCCTATGCTACCTTCCGCCTCTTCTGTGGAGGTAATGCAAATGATGATGAAGCGCTGGTTCCTGATTCTTGCGGCGGCCGTGTCGCTGAGCGGCTGCGGCTACAACGACTTCCAGTCGCTCGACGAGGCCAGCAAGTCGGCCTGGAGCGAAGTGCTCAACCAGTACCAGCGCAGGGCCGACCTGGTGCCCAACATCGTCGCCACCGTGAAAGGCGAGGCCAGCTTCGAGCAGGACACGCTCACCAAGGTGATCGAGGCGCGCGCCAAGGCCACCTCGATCACGGTGACGCCCGAGACGCTGAACAACCCCGAGGCCTTCCAGAAGTTCCAGCAGGCGCAGGGCGAGCTGTCTTCCGCGCTGTCGCGGCTGATGGCGGTGTCGGAGCGCTACCCCGACCTGAAGGCCAACCAGGCGTTTCGCGACCTGCGCGTGACGCTGGAAGGCACCGAGAACCGCATCACCGTGGCACGCAACCGCTACATCGAGAGCGTGCAGGAGTACAACGTGCTCGCGCGCAGCTTCCCGACCAACATCACGGCCAAGATCTTCAGCTACGCGCCCAAGCCGAATTTCTCGGTGCAGAACGAGGCGCAGATTTCCACGCCGCCTACCGTCGACTTCAGCGCGCCCAAGAAGTAACAAGCGCAACCGATGGCCGTTGCCTTCCTGTTCCGCCGCGCGGCAGCAGCGCGTTGCTTGGCGCTCTCCGTTGCACTCTTTGTCGCACTCTTCGCCTGCATGGGCCCGGGCGCGCTGGCGCAGGGCCTGCTGCCGATTCCCGCGCTCACCGCGCGCGTGATCGACCAGACCCAGACGCTCGACAGCGCGCAGCGCAACGGCCTGGAGACCAAGCTCGCGGCCTTCGAGCAGCGCAAGGGCTCGCAGATCGTGGTGCTGATGGTGCCGACCACCGCGCCCGAAGACATCGCCAGCTTCACGCAGCGCGTGGGCGACACCTGGAAGATCGGCCGCAAGGGCGTGGGCGACGGCCTGCTGGTGGTGGTGGCCAAGAACGACCGCGCGATGCGCATCGCCACGGCCAAGACGCTGGAAGGCGCGGTGCCCGACCTGGCGGCCAGCCGCATCATCGACGAGGAGATGAAGCCGCGCTTTCGCAACAACGACTTCGCGGGCGGGTTGAATGCCGCGGTGGACCGGCTCATCGGGCTGGTCGACGGCGAGCCGCTGCCGGCGCCGGCAAGCGACACGGGTGAATCGAGCGGCTTCGGCAACGCGGGCATCTTCGGCTTCCTGCAGCACTTCGGCTTGTTCCTGTTCGTGGGCGTGTTCATCGGCGCGCCGATCGTGCGGGCCATCCTGGGCAAGAAGCTGGGCACGGTGGTGGTGGGCGGTGGCGTCGGTGTCGTTGCTTTTCTGATCACGGCCAGCATCGCCATCGCGGTGGTGGCGGGGGTGATCGCGCTCATCGTCACGCTCGTCACGGCCGCGGGGCGCGGGGGCGGTGGTGGTGGCGGCTGGAGTTCGGGCGGCGGCGGGGGCTGGAGCAGCGGCGGCGGCAGCAGTGGCGGCGGCGGGGGTTTCAGCTCGGGTGGCGGCGGCAATTTCGGCGGCGGTGGCGCCTCGGGAAACTGGTGAACAGGTAACACGATGACAACCGACGCAACCCTGTTCACCAAGCTCGGGCGCATCTGGCGCCATCGCTGGATCGACGAATCCGAGGTGCGCCGCGCGCTGCCCGAGGCCGTGATGCAGCGCCTGACCGGCCGCGTGGGCGCGAGCGAGCGGCGCCACAGCGGCGAGATCCGCATCTGCGTCGAGGCGGGCTTGCCGATGTCGTACCTGTGGCGGCATGCCTCGGCGCGCGAGCGCGCGGTGATGCTGTTCGGCAAGCTGCGCGTGTGGGACACGGCGCACAACAACGGCGTGCTCATCTACCTGCTGCTGGCCGAGCACGCGATCGAGATCGTGGCCGACCGCGGGCTCGATTCGCACGTCGACGACGCGGCGTGGGCCGCGATGACGCAGCGCATGAGCGCGGCGTTTCGCGACGGGCGCTTCGAGGACGGACTGACGCAGGCGCTGGAAGAGATCTCGGCCTTGCTGGTGGAACACTTTCCGCTGGGCGAGGGGGAGCTGGATGTGAACGAGTTGCCGGACGAGCCGGTGGTGCTTTGAGGGTTTGAATTGCGCCCTCCCCCGCTGGGGGAGGGTTGGGGTGGGGGCACGACGGCGTCGACGACCACACAGTGCCTCATCGAACGCCGCCTGCCCCCATCCCAGCCTTCCCCCAAAGGGGGAAGGAGCAAGACAGTCAGTCCGCCGCGGGCAGCGCCCACACGGCCGATCCGCCCACCGCATGAAAACGCCGCCCAGGCGCCGCTTCCATCAACCAACCACCCGTGAACTCACCGAAGGCCGGCAGCACGGCCTGCTGCGCATCGCTCACGAAGCACGGCAGGCGCACGCTGTCGCGCCCTGGCCCATACAGCTTGCATGCAGGGTGCAGATGCCCCGCGAGCACGAAGTGCGTGGCATGCGCCTGCGGGTGATGGCAGCACGCGAACGGCCCCAGCAGGTACGGCTCTTCCACCACGTCGATGCGCATCGCCTCGGGCGGATCGCCCGCGCGGCTGTCGTGGTTGCCGCGCACCAGCGTCATGGCGATGTCCGCATGCCGCGCGCGCCAGGCGGACACGGTCGCGAGCACGGTGCGCGCCTGCGCCGCATGCAGGAAGTCGCCGAGAAACACGATGTGCGTCGGCGCGTGCGCGGCGATCAGCGCATCGAGCCGCGCGAGGTTCTCCTGCGTGGTGCCGCCCGGCACCGGCTGGCCCAGCGCGCGGTACGTCGCGGCCTTGCCGAGGTGAAGGTCGGCCAGGAACAGCGTGCGTTGCGCGGGCCACCACAGCGCGCGCTCGGGCAGCAAGTGCAGCTGCTCGCCGGCCCACTGAACAGCGTGCGAAACCCCAGGCGATGCCACGGAAGAAGAGGAAGTGTTCACTGCCCGCCAGTGTCGCAAAACCCGCCCCGCTCGGCGCCCGCCTTGCAATTCGCCCCCGCGGCCCCCAGCTTTTTGGCATGACCGCCGAATCGACCACCGAATCGCCCCCGCTGCACATCGTCTGTCCGCACTGCCATACCACCAACCGCGTGCGCGCGGCGCAGCTGGGCAGCGCGCCCGACTGCGGCAGTTGCCACCGCGCGCTGTTCACCGGGCACTCCACCGCGCTGCCCGACGCGGCCACCTTCGATCGCCACATCGCGCGCAACGACATCCCGGTGCTGGTCGATTTCTGGGCGCCCTGGTGCGGCCCCTGCCGCCAGATGGCGCCGGGCTACGAGCAGGCCGCGGCCCAGCTCGAGCCCCAGGTGCGGCTGGCCAAGGTCGACACCGAGGCCGTGCAGGCGCTGGGCGCGCGCTTCAACATCCGCAGCATTCCGACGCTGGCGCTGTTCCGCGGCGGCCGCGAAGTGGCACGGCAGGCCGGCGCGATGAGCGCGTCGGACATCGTGCGGTGGGTGAAGGCGCACGGCGCGGGCTGAGCGCTTCACAGCGGCGGCAGCGGGCGTGACGGCTTGCGCCGCTCGCGCCCATTCCGCCCACCCCGCCGCGGCGCCGCCGACTTGCCCGCCCCCTCCTGCCCGAAGGCCAGCGAGCCTTTCACGCGGTCCACGCCGCCGGCCGTGACCACCCCGCCCGCGGCTTTTTCCAGCTGCTCGACCATGCGCGCGATGCGGTCGGCCACGTTCTCGTTCGACAGCTTCTCGCGGAACAGCTCGACCATCAGCGGAAACGAAAACGGCGTCGGCCGCGCGAGCGGCTTCAGCACCAGTTGCTGGGCGGCCATGCGAACCAGGCTGGCGCGCAGCCGGCCGATTTCGAGCTCCTGCGCCAGCAGCTCCTGCTCGGCCTGCTGCAGCAGCCGGTTGCCGGGGTCGTACTTGCGGAACACCTCCCAGAACAACGAGGAGGAAGCCTGCAGCTGCTTGCCGCTGCGCTTCTCGCCGGGGTAGCCCTGGAAGATCAACCCTGAAACGCGCGCGATCTCGCGAAAACGCCGCTGCGCGAGTTCGCCCGCGTTGAGCGAGGCCAGCACCTCGTGAAGCAGCGCCTCGCGTGCATCGGAGCTATCACCCTCACCTTCGCCGTGCAGGCGCAGCACCTGCGGCAGCAGCACCGGCCAATCGACCGGCGTGGCGCTCAGCAGCTCGAAGCCGTAGTCGTTCACCGCAATGGAGAAGGTGCGCGCCTCGTGCTGCGCGACGCGCCACGCCAG
Source organism: Variovorax sp. RCC_210 (assembly GCF_041355175.1). Lineage (NCBI taxonomy): Bacteria > Pseudomonadati > Pseudomonadota > Betaproteobacteria > Burkholderiales > Comamonadaceae > Variovorax > Variovorax sp. RCC_210. The sequence goes on from NZ_JBFUPJ010000002.1 coordinate 100,412, forward strand.
CAGGCTTGCCAGCCCCAGGTGCACATGCCGCCCCGCGAAGGGGTACAGGAACAGGTGCGAGCCTTCGCGCGTGGTCAGCGTCTCGGCCAGCAGCGTCTGCGGCGTGGGCAGGGCCGACCACTGCTGCTGCAGCTCGAGCAGCGGCCGCACGCATTGCAGCTCGGGTGAGTCGTAGCGGCCCTCGTCCGCCAGGGCCAGCTGCTGCACCACGGCATCGGCCAGCGTGTTCGACAGCGGCATGCGCCCGCCGTTCCAGCGCGGCACCGCGGGGCGCTTGCCGCTGGCGCGCCGCACCCAGGCCGTCATGTCGTGGATGCGCACCAGCTCCAGCAGCCGGCCGCCGAAGAGAAAGCAGTCGCCGGGTTTCATGCGCGCGACAAAACCTTCTTCGACGCTGCCGATCTTCGCGCCCGCGAGGTACTGCACCGTCATGCTGGCGTCGCTCACGATGGTGCCGATGTTCATGCGGTGGCGCCGCGCCAGCCGCGCATCGGGCACGCGCCACACGCCCTCGGCGTCGGGCACGGCGCGCTTGTAGTCGGGGTAGGCGGCGAGCGAGGCGCCGCCTTGCGACACGAAGTCGAGGCACCACTGCCAGCTTTCGCGCGACAGGTTGTCGTAGGCGGCCGTGCCGCGCACTTCGCGGTAGAGGTCGTCGGGCACAAAGCCGCCGCCGAGCGCCACCGTCACCAGGTGCTGCACCAGCACGTCGAGCGGCTGGTCGGGCGAGTGGCGCGCCTCGATGTGCCCCGCCGCAATGGCCGCGCGCGCGGCCGCGCCCTCGACCATCTCGATGCTGTGCGTGGGCACCAGCGTGATGCGCGACGGCCGCCCCGGCGCGTGGCCCGAGCGGCCGGCGCGCTGCAGCAGCCGCGCCACGCCCTTGGGCGAGCCGATCTGCAGCACGCGCTCCACCGGCAGAAAGTCCACGCCCAGGTCCAGGCTCGACGTGCACACCACCGCCTTCAGCTCGCCGCTCTTCAGGCCCCGCTCGACCCACTCGCGCACTTCGCGGTCGAGCGAGCCGTGGTGCAGCGCGATGGTGCCGGCCCACTCGGGCTTGGCCTCCAGCAGGGCCTGGTACCAGATCTCGGACTGCGAGCGCGTGTTGGTGAAGACCAGCGTGGTGCTGCTGCCCGCGATTTCGTCGACGACCTGCGGCAGCATCGTGAGCCCGAGATGGCCGCCCCACGGAAAGCGCTCGGCGCGCCCGGGCAGCAGCGAATCGATGACGAGCTTCTTGGGCACCTGGCCTTGCACGAGCACGCCGTCCTCATGGCCCAGCAGGGCATGCATCGCCTCGTGCAGGTTGCCCAGCGTGGCCGACATGCCCCAGACCGCGAGGCCCGGGTTCCAGCGCCGAAGGCGCGCCAGCGCGAGCTGCACCTGCACGCCGCGCTTGTTGCCGAGCAGTTCGTGCCATTCGTCGACCACGGTCATGCGCACGTGGCCGAGCACCTCGTGCGCGTCGGCGCGCGCGAGCAGCAGCGAGAGGCTCTCGGGCGTGGTGACGAGCACCGTGGGCAGGCGCTGGTTCTGCGCGCTGCGTTCGGACGACGAAGTGTCGCCGCTGCGCGCGCCGGCGCTCCAGGGGTGCACTTCGGCGCCCAGGGCTTCGAGCGGCTGCTGCAGGGCGCGCAGCGTGTCGGCGGCCAGGGCGCGCATGGGGGTGAGCCACAGCAGGGTGAGCGGCGGGGCCGCGGGGCGGGCCGTGGCCTTGCGGGGTTGCGAGAAGGCCTGCAGCGCGCCGAGCCACACGGCGTAGGTCTTGCCTGCGCCGGTGGTGGCATGGAGCAGGCCGGACTTGCCTTCGGCGATGGCTTTCCAGACCTCGCGCTGGAACCTGAAGGGCTTCCATTCGCGCGCGGCGAACCACGCGTCGAGCGCAGCCTTGACGTGGGTCTTGCTCCTTCCCCCTTTGGGTGAAGGCTGGGATGGGGGCACGCGGCCTTCGACCGATGGCTGGTCCTTGATACGCCGCTTGCCCCTACCACCGCCCTCCCCCAGAGGGGGAGGGAGAAATTCAGCGTCCGCCGGCGAGCTCATGACGGCAACAACGCAGCCAGCGTCTGCAAGGTATCCGCCTCCCCCACCGGCTTGTCCTCCCGCCACCGCAGCATCCGCGGAAAGCGCACCGCGATCCCGCTCTTGTGCCGCGTACTGCGCGCGATGCCCTCGAAGCCCAGCTCGAACACCAGCGTCGGCTTCACGCTCTTCACCGGGCCGAAGCTCTCCACCGTCGTCTTGCGAATAACCGCGTCCACGCGCCCCATCTCCGCATCGGTGAGCCCCGAATACGCCTTGGCGAAAGGCACGAGCTTGCGGTCTTGCTGCTCGGGCGGGCCGTCCCACACCGCGAAGGTGTAGTCGCTGTACAGGCTCGCGCGGCGGCCGTGGCCGCGCTGCGCGTAGATCAGCACGGCGTCGATGCTCAGCGGCTCGATCTTCCACTTCCACCACACGCCCACGTCCTTGGTGCGGCCCACGCCGTACTGCGCGTCGCGGCGCTTGAGCATCATTCCTTCGACGCCCATGGTGCGCGCGGCCTCGCGCTGGCGCGCAAGGTCGGCCCAGTCGGTGCCCGTGAGCATCGGGCTCGGCAGCAGTGTCGGATGCTGCATGCGCGCGACCAGGTCGTCGAGCAGCGCGCGACGCTCCGATTGCGGCAGCGCGCGCAGGTCTTGCCCTTCCCATTCGAGCAGGTCGTAGGCCAGCAGCACCACCGGAATGTCGCGCAGCAGTTTCGGCCCCAGCGTCTTGCGGCCGATGCGCTTCTGCAACTCGGCAAAGGGTTGGACCTTGCCTTCGCCTTCCGGCGCGGCCTCGTCCCTGCGCCACACGGCAATCTCGCCGTCGAGCACCGTGCCGTCGGGCAATGCGTCGCCCAGCGCGGCAAGCTCGGGAAAGCGCTCGGTCACCAGTTCTTCGCCGCGCGACCACACCCACGCCACGCCCGCGCGCTTCACCAGTTGCGCGCGAATGCCGTCCCACTTCCACTCGACCACCCAGTCGCCCGGCGGCCCCAGCACCGCATCGAACTGCTCGACCGGCAGGTTGAACGGATGCGCGAGAAAGAACGGGTACGGCTGCCCGCTGGTCTTCTGCACCTGTTCGGCGCCCGACTCCGGCGCGATGAGCGCGCTGTAGTCCACGGGCTGCGGCCGCGCGCCGATGTGCGTGTAGCCCATGAGCCGCTGCGCGACGCGCTTGCCGTCGATGCCGCCCACCGCCGCCAGCGCCTGCGTGACCTGCAGCTTCGACACGCCCACGCGAAACGCGCCGGTGATGAGCTTGAAGTACACCAGCCGCTCCTCCGCCGCGAGCTGGCGCCACTGCGCGCGCAGGCGGTCGGCCAGTTGCTCGGGCGCGGTCTTCGCGGCGTCGCGCAGCGGCAGCAGGTGCTGCTCGACCCAGGCGGCGAGCCCGAGGTCGTGCGTTTCATCGGGCGGCGGCAACAGCAGCGCAATGGTTTCGGCCAGGTCGCCCACGGCGTCGTAGCTCTCGTCGAACAGCCACTCGGGCAGGCCGGCGGATTCCTGCGCGAGCAGGCGCAGCAACTTGGTGGGCACCAGCTGGCGCGGCTTGCCGCCCGCCAAAAAGTAGACGGCCCATGCGGCGTCGGCTGCATCGGCATCGCGCAGGTAGCGCTGCAGGGCGGCCTGCTTGGCGAGGTTCGACGTGCTGGCGTCGAGCTCGCGGTACAGCGCGGCAAACGCCTTCATGGCGTGTCTCCTTCCCCTTCCGGGGGAAGGTCGGGAAGAACTGGATGAGGGCGCCCGGCGTCCCCCTCGGGCGCATCTGGTGGCTGCACTGCCGCGGAAGCAGCGGGCGCTTCCTGGTCGTCCTCGTCGCCGTACTCGGTCTTGAAGCCGCGCGCGTCGAGCCCAATCTCCGACAGCCATCGCACCATCACCTGCACGCTGCCGTGCGTGACGAACACGCGCTCCGCGCCGGTGCCGGCAATCGCCTGCTGCAGCCCGGGCCAGTCGGCGTGGTCGGACATGACGAAGCCGCGGTCGACGCCGCGCCGGCGCCGCGTGCCGCGCAGCTGCATCCAGCCGCTCGCGAAGGCATCGGCGTAGTTGCCGAAGCGCTTCATCCATGGCGTGCCCTGCGCCGACGGCGGCGCGAGCACCAGCGAGCGTTTCAGCAGCGCCGCGTCGACGCCTTCGTCGCTCACGCGCAAGGTCGGCGGCAGCGCGACGCCCGCGGCGCGGTACACCGCGTTCAAGGGTTCAACCGCGCCGTGCACCACGATCGGCCCGATGCTCGCGTCCACCCCGTGCAGGATGCGCTGCGCCTTGCCGAAGGCATAGCAGAACAGCACCGACGCGCGCCCGGCCTGCGCATTGGCGCGCCACCACGCATCGATCTCCGCGAACAGCACGGCCTGTGTGGGCCAGCGATAGATCGGCAGGCCGAAGGTCGACTCGGTGATGAAGGTGTCGCAAGGCACCGGCTCGAAGGGCGTGCAGGTGCCGTCGGCCTCGGTCTTGTAGTCGCCCGAGGCCACCCACACGCGCCCGCCGTGTTCCAGCCGCACCTGCGCCGAGCCCAGCACATGGCCGGCGGGGTGCAGCGACACCCGCACCCCGTGGTGCTCGATGGCCTCGCCGTAGGGCAGCGTCTGCAGGTTGATGTCCTGCCCGAGGCGCGTGCGCAGCGTGCCTTCGCTGTCGGTGTGGGCCAGGTAGTGCGCGTGCCCGACGCGGGCGTGGTCCGAGTGCGCGTGCGTGATGACCGCGCGCGCCACCGGCCGCCAGGGGTCGATGTAGAAATCGCCCGGCGGGCAGTACAGGCCTTCGGGGCGGGCCACGACCAGGTTCGTGTCCAGGTGTGCGGCGAGGTTTTCTTGCGGTGCGGCCATGGCAGGCCATCGTAGGGCGGCCGCGGCTTTCGTGCGTCCGCGCCGCAGCCGCGATGCGCTGTGGGCCGGCGCCTACTTCGGCCGGCCCGGCCTGGGCTCAGGGCTTTTTCGGCCGGCCGCTCATCATGTCGAGCACGTTCATCTTCATGCCGTTGGACATGACCATGTCGCCCGGCTTCTGGTCGGCCTTGCAGGGGCCGATCCATTTGGCCTCCATCACGCTGGTGCCTTCGGCGCGGCCCATCAGCGGCGGGCTGTAGCTCGACTTGCTCTCCATGCGGTAGGCGGAGCTGAAGTCGCCGCTCATCACCGCGTGCGAGGTGGCGGTGGTGTTGCCGATCTTGCAGACCGAGTCCATCACCAGCTTGCCGCCGTCGGCGCGCAGCTCCTGCTTCGAGCACATGTCCTTGCCCATGCCCTGGCCCATGTCGCGCAGGGCCTTGTCGCTGGCGGCGTCGATGCACTGCTGCATGGTGTGGCCACCTGCGGGGCCATTGCCGGGGCCATTGCCAGGGCCCTTGGCGGTGCCGTCGCCGGTCTGGATTTCCCACAGGCCCGGCTTGCGCGAGGGAAAGTCGAGCGCGAAGGCGGGAGCGGCGATGGCGCCGGCCCCCATGCAGGCCGCGACGGCGAACAAACGGATCTTCATGGCGGCTCCCTCAGCGGTGAACGGGTGGACGGACGGACAGGCGGGCGACGGTGCCGGGGTTGTACCGCGCGCGCCGCCGCGGCGGAATACCGCAATCGGCCTAAGCCCTAGGCCGCGCGCGCCTGCGCCAGGGGCGCGGCGAGCGGCCGCTGCCGCGTGGCCACGCCCAGCAGCACGCCCAGCGCGAAGCCACCCATCACGTCGATCAGCACGTGCTGGCGCACCGCCATCGTCGAATAGACGATGCCCACCGCCCACGCCACGTTCACCACGCGCAGCCACGCCGGCGCACCCACCTCGCGCAGCTGCCGCGCGAGCACCACGCAGGCGAACACCGAGAACGACACGTGCAGCGAGGGAAAGGCGTTGCCGGCCGAATCCACCATCTTCAGGAACTGCAGCGACGTGCCCGGCAGCGTGTCGACCGTGAAGTTGGGAATGGCCGTGGGCATGAACCAGAACACCAGCAACGCCAGCGCCGTCATGGCCGCGCAGCCGAGCGAGAAGCTCAGCAGCTCGCGCTTGTCCTTGGCCAGCAGCACGGGCAGCGCGATGTAGCCCCAGAGCGAGAGGTACACCGGCAGCAGCGCCGGCCAGAAGGCGATGAGCTGGTCGACCGCGGTGAGCGGCAGCACCCACGCCTGGCCCGCGTTCTTCATGATCCAGAAGTACAGCGGAAAGAAGCCCAGGGTGGCGACGGTGTTGCCGACCAGCTTCAGCGGGAACAGCGTGGCGCAGCGCCGCCAGAGGGCGGCGAGCCAGGGCCGGGCCGCCGAGGGAGAGACGTGAGAAGCGTCGGAAGAAGAATCGTCGGAAGAAGGAGGCGTCGGAGGCGTCATGGCAGCCCGGGCAGCGCGCCGCGCGCTACCAGGGCGTCCACTTTAATTCGCTTTTCGCCGAAGCCACTGTGCGCTCGATGAAGCGCACGCCGCGCGCGCCGTCCGCCACGCGCGGGTAGTCCGCGTCCAGCGGGTCGGCCACCTGCCCCGCGAGCCGGGCGCGAATGTCCGCCGCCACGCCCGCGTACACATTGGCGAAGGCCTCGATGAAGCCTTCGGGGTGGCCGGCCGGCAGCCGGCTCGCGCGCCGCGCGGCTTCGCACAGCCACGGCGCGCCGCGCGTCAGCACGCGCCTGGGGCCGTCGTGCGGCAGGTGCACCAGCTGGCTCGGCTGCTCCTGGTGCCATTCGAGCGTGCCCAGCGTGCCCGACACGCGCAGGCGCAGGTCGTTCTCCAGCCCGGTGTTGATCTGCGAGGCGACGAGCACGCCGCGCGCGCCGCCCTTGAAACGCAGCAGCAGGCTGCCGTCGTCGTCCAGCATGCGGCCCGGCACCAGCGCGCCCAGGTCGGCGCACAGGCTGTCGATTTCGAGCCCGGTCACGGTGGCCACGAGGTTCTCGGCATGCGAGCCGATGTCGCCGATGGCGCCGGCCGCGCCGCTGCGCGCGGGGTCGGTGCGCCAGTCGGCCTGCTTGTTGGTGCCGCCTTCGACATGGCTCGCGAGCCAGCCCTGGTTGTATTCGACGACCACCTTGCGGATGTCGCCGAGCTGGCCCGAGCGCACCATCTCGCGGGCCTGCCGCACCATCGGGTAGCCGGTGTAGTTGTAGGTCACGCCGAACACCGTGCCTCGCGCGGCCACGGTGGCGACCAGCGCATCGGCCTGCTCGCGCGTGTGCACCAGCGGCTTGTCGCACACCACGTGGAAGCCCGCTTCGGCAAAGGCCTGCGCCACCGGAAAGTGCACATGGTTGGGCGTGACGATCGACACGAAGTCGATGCGCTCATGCGCCGGGCGCGCAAGCTCGTCGGCCAGCAGCGCCTGCCAGTCGCCGTGGTTGCGCGCGTCGGCCAGGCCCAGGTCGCGGCCCGAGGCGCGCGCCTTGTCCGGGCTCGAGGACAGCGCGCCGGCGACCAGCCCGATCTGCCCGTCCAGCGCCATCGCCTTGCGGTGCACGGCGCCGATGAAGGCGTCGCGCCCGCCGCCGACCATGGCGTAGCGCAGCTTGCGAAGCGGTGTATCGCTCATCGATCTCCTCGGTGGTCCTGTCTTGGGTAACTGTTCCCTCTCCCATTGCGGCGAGAAGGCTAGGGTGAGGGTTCGGGTCTTTGCAAGCGCACGGCTTCAGCCGCCGCCGCTGCCCTCACCCCGGCCCTCTCCCCGAAGGGAGAGGGAGTGATGCGATCGGCCACGGGGCCGATCGCATTCAGAACGGCGAGTTCGGGTGGTAGAAATCCTTGGCGTTGTCCTTGGTGATCAGCACCGAAGGAATGATCGTCGTCGCCGGCAGCTTCTCGCCCTTCAGCCGCGCCTCGGCCGTGAGCTTGATCGCGTCGTAGATGAACTTGGGCGAGTAGCTCACGTCGGCGCCGATGCGCTTGTCCTTGCCGTCCATGATGGTCTTGACCATGTCCTTGGCGCCCGCGCCGCCGAACACGATCTTGATGTCGTCGCGCTTGGCCTGCGAAATGGCCTTGAGCACGCCCACGGCCATGTCGTCGTCGGCGGCCCAGATGGCGTCGATCTGCTTGAAGCGCGTGAGGTAGTCCTGCGTGACCTTGAAGGCGTCGTCGCGGTTCCAGTTGGCGTACTTGGCGTCCAGCAGCTTGATGTCGGGGCTGCCCTTGAGCACGGCGTTGAAGGCGTCCATGCGCTCGTTGTCCAGCGTGGTGGCAATGCCGCGCAGCGCCACCACGTTGCCCTTGCCACCCAGCGTCTTCACGATGTACTCGGCCGGGATCTTGCCGAAGGCGGTGTTGTCGCCGGCCACGTAGGCGTCTTGCGCGCTGGTGTCGGTCAGGCCGCGGTCGACCACGGTCACGTAGGCGCCCTTGGCCTTCACCTGCGCCACCGGCTTGGTCAGCGCGGCCGATTCGAACGGGAACACGACCAGCGCGTTGATCTTGGTGACCGTCGACAGGTCTTGCAGCTGGTTGGCCTGCTCGGGCGCGTTGGCGGCCGTCTTGATGGTGATCTTCAGGTCCTTGTGTTCCTTCTCGAGGTCCTTCTTCGCCTGGTTGGCCCAGTAGTTGATGCCGCCCATGAAGCTGTGCGTGGCCGCGGGAATCGAAACGCCGAGGTTGACCTTTTCCGCGGCGAGCGCGGGCAGGCTGGCAAACGCCGCGGCCGCGACGGCCGTGAGTGCGATGCGACGGGTGAAAGTGGTCATGCTGGATGTCTCCTCTTGGTGGGTGGAACAGAACGAACGAACAACGAACGAGAAACGAGAAAAAAGCGAACCGAAGCGCCTAGCGCCTGCCGCGCTGCAGGAACGCCACGATGATGATCACGAAGCCCTGCACCGCCGCGTTCAGGTACACGCTGATGATGCTGGTGAGGTTCAGGATGTTGCTGATGACCGAGAGCAGGATGGCGCCCACCACCGTGCCGGTGATGCTGCCCGCGCCGCCCTTCAGCGCGGTGCCGCCGACGATCACCGCGGCAATCGCCTCGAGCTCCCACAGCAGCCCGGTCGTGGGCGACGCAGAGCCCAGGCGCGGCACGTACAGCAGCGTGGCAATGCCCACGCACACGCCGAGCAGCACGTAGGTGAGGATCTTCACGCGGTCGACGTCCACCGCCGCGTAGCGCGCCACCTGCTCGTTCGACCCGATCGCCTGCACGTAGCGTCCGTAGGCCGTGCGGTTCAGGATGACGCCGCCGATGATCGCGACGATCACGAACACCCACACCGGCACCGGAATGCCCGCCAGGCTCGCGTAGTACACGGGCGCGTACAGGTCCGACAGGTCGTTGTCGAGCGTGAGCGCGCCGCCGTCGGCAAAGTAGGTGAGGTACGCGCGAAAGATGCCCAGCGTGCCCAGCGTCACGATGAAGGGCTCGATGCGCCCCTTGGTGATGAGCAACCCGTGCGCCAGCCCGAACACCGCGCCCAGCACGATGGCCAGCACCGCGCCCATCACCACCGCCAGCAGCGGCGAGCCCGACGCGGGCCCGGCCCAGTTGATGAACATGATCACGCTGCCCGCGATGAGCGCGGCCATGGAGCCCACCGACAGGTCGATGCCGCCCGAGATGATCACGAAGCACATGCCCACCGCGATGATGCCGATGAAGGCAGTGCGCGTGAGCACGTTCATCGCGTTGTCCAGCGTGGCGAAGTCGCCGTTGAGCAGCGTGCCGGCAATGCACAGCAGCACCAGGCCGATGACCGGGCCGAGGCCGTGCAGGCGCTCGGTCCAGCGCGGCTTGGCCTCGCTGCGGTGCTGCGGCTGTTGCAGCGGTTGCGCGGCTTCAGGCCGCGGTGTCGATGGGGGTGTCTGCTGTTCCGGTGGCATGAGCGATGAGCTCCTCTTCTGTGAGACGGTCCGCGTCCAGCGTGGCAACCAGCCTGCCCGCGCGCATCACCGCGACGCGGTGGCACAGGCCGATCAGCTCCATCAGCTCGGACGAGACAACGATCACCGCGAGCCCTTCGCGGGCGAGTCGCTGGATCAGGAAATAGATGTCGCGCTTGGCGCCCACGTCCACGCCGCGCGTGGGCTCGTCGAGCACCACCACCTTCGGTTGCGGCTGCAGCACCTTGGCGAGCGCGAGCTTCTGCTGGTTGCCGCCGGACAGCGACGAGGCCTTCACCTCGAGCGAGCCGGTGCGAATGCCGTAGTCCTTCACCGCTTCGGCCAGCGCGCCGCGCTCGGCCTCGGGCTGCAGCCAGGGCTGGGCGTAGCGCTCCAGCGCCATCAGCGTCAGGTTCTGGCGCAGGCCGAAGTTGACGTGCAGGCCCTTGCCCTTGCGGTCTTCGCTGAGGTACGTGAGGCCGTGCCTGGCCGCGTCGCGCGGGTTGCGCCAGCCCCCGGCGCCGGGCACGGGCTTGCCGAGCATCTCGACCTTGCCGCTCGCGGGGCGAAGGCCGAGCAGGCCTTCGAAGAGTTCGGTGCGGCCCGCGCCCACGAGGCCCGCGAAGCCGAGGATCTCGCCGGGGCGCACCTCGAAGCTCGCGTCCTGCGCCCAGCCGGGCACGTTGAAATTGCGCACGCGCATGGCGGGTGCGTCCGCGGCCACGACGAGGTCGCGCGGCGGATACAGGTCGGCCAGCTCGCGGCCCACCATCAGGTTGGCCATCTGGTGGCGCGTGACCTCCGGCGTGGGCGAGCGCGCGACGAAGCGGCCGTCGCGCATCACGATGACCTCGTCGGTCACCTGCTCCACCTCGTCGAGCTTGTGCGAGATGTAGACGATGGTCACGCCGTCGGCGCGCAGCTGCGCGATGAGCTTGAACAGGCGCTCGGTCTCGCCGGGCGTGAGCGTGGCGGTGGGCTCGTCCATGATGAGCAGGCGCGCGCGGCGGGCGATGGCCTTCGCGATTTCCACCAGCTGCTTCTCCGCGACGATGAGCTTGCGCACCTTGGTGCGCGGCTCGACCTGCAGGCCGACGGCCGCGAGCGCGGCGGCGGCGTCGCGTTCCATCGACACGTCGTCGAGCAGCCAGCCCTTCTTCTTTTCATGGCCCAGGAAGATGTTCTGCGCAACGCTCAGGTCTTCGGCGAGATTGAACTCCTGGTGGATCAGCACGATGCCCAGCGCTTCGGCGTCGCGCGAGCTGCTGAACTGCTGCGGCTGGCCGTTGATGCGCAACGCGCCGCCCGTGAGCTGTTCGTAGCCCGCGAGGATCTTCATCAGCGTGGACTTGCCCGCGCCGTTCTCGCCGAGCAGGCCGTACACACGGCCGGGCGAAAGCGCGAAGCTCACGCCGTGCAGCACCTGCACCGGGCCGAAGGCCTTCACCACGCCGTCGAACTCCACGGCCACGCTGCCCTTGTTCACGTTGCCTTTGTTGTCTGCGTTCATGGCGCCACTCCGCGGACCTTCAGCGTTTCGTGCATCGCCAGCACGCCGGCGCCGATCAGCCCGCCCTGCATGCCCAGCGGCGTGTACTGGATTTCGAGGTGCCGCGTCGACAGCGCGAGCGAGCGCTGGTACACGCTCTGGCGCACGGCGGCGAGAAACAGCGGCCCGATGCGCGTGATGCCGCCGCCGATGAACACGTGCGACGGATTGAAGAAATTCACCACCGACGCGAGCATCTGCCCGATGAGGCCGCCGGCGCGCTGGATGATGCCGTTGGCCGCGGTGTCGCCGCCGCGGCTGGCCTGGCCCACGTCGATGGCGTCGATGCGCCCGTGCACGCGCAGGCATTCGGCCAGCGCCGCGCTCTCGCCGGCTTCGGCCGCCTGCACGGCCATGCGCGTGATGGCGGGGCCGGCCGCCATCGCCTCGACGCAGCCGAGGTTGCCGCAGTGGCAGCGCGGGCCTTCCTGGTCCACGCAGATGTGGCCCACGTCGCCGGCCGAGCCGGCCGCACCGCGGTACACCTCGCCGTGGCACACGATGCCGCAGCCGATGCCGGTGCCGATCTTGATGACCAGGAAGTTGTTCAGCGAACGCTTCAGCCGCCACAGCTCGCCGAGCGCCATGAGGTTGACGTCGTTGTCGACGAACACCGGCGCGGCGTAGTCCTCGCGCAGGTAGTCGCGGATCGAGAAACTGTCCCAGGCCGGCATCAGCGGCGGGTTCACCAGCTGGCCGATCTCGAAGTTCACCGGGCCGGGCACGCCGATGCCGATGCCCAGCACGTCCTTGGCGCTGGCGCCGCAGCGCGCGAGCAGTTCGCGCATGAGGGTGCGCACGCGCGCCAGCAGCACGGCCGGGCCGTCGCGCACGTCGGCGGGTTCGTCGTGCTGGGCGAGCACGCCCAGGTCGGGGCTGAGCACGGCCACGTCGAGGCTGGTGGCGCCGATGTCGATGCCCACGAGCACGCCGAGGGCGGCATTCAGCTGGAGGTTTTCGGCGCGGCGACCGCCCGAGGAACGTTGCAGGCCGGCTTCGGCCAGCAGGCCCTGGTCGACCAGGCCGGCGATGAGGCCGTTGGCCTTGCTCTTGGAAAAGCCGAGCTGTTCGGCCATGGCATGGCGCGAGCCGCCGGCCGACCAGAAGGTCGTTTCCAGCAGGCGCATTTCATCGGCGGTGATGCCACTCCAACGTGCCACGCGTCATGTCTCCGTGTTCTTTTGCTGTCTTCGCCGCGAATACTAGGGGCAGGGCTTCAGCCAGACAAGGCTGAACTTCGACCATATTCAGACCGAAGACGGTTTTGATTTCCCTGACAAAGGCCCAGACGCAAAAAAGCCGCCCGAAGGCGGCTTTTTTATAAAAGCAGAACGTGTGCCGCTCTTACTTCTTCTGGCGGTACTTGCGCAACGCGGCAATCTGCGCGGCCATCACGGCCAGTTCCGACTGCGCCATCGCGATGTCGATGTCGCTCTTCGCGTTCTTCAGCGCTTCTTCGGCAGCCGCCTTGGCCTGGTTGGCCTTTTCGTCGTCGAGGTCCTTGCCGCGGATCGCGGTGTCGGACAGCACGGTGACGGCGTTCGGCTGCACTTCGAGAATGCCGCCGGCCACGAAGACGAACTCTTCCTTGCCGTCGGCCGTCTCGATGCGCACGGCGCCGGGGCGGATGCGCGTGATCAGCGGCGTGTGACGCGGATAGATGCCGAGCTCACCGGCTTCACCGGGCAGCGCGACGAACTTGGCTTCGCCCGAGAAGATCGACTCTTCCGCGCTGACCACGTCGACGTGAATGGTGTTTGCCATCTGAGTTCCTATGTCGCCTTAGGCGATTTTCTTGGCTTTTTCGAACGCTTCGTCGATGCCGCCGACCATGTAGAACGCTTGTTCCGGCAGGTGGTCGGCTTCGCCGTTCACGATCATCTTGAAACCACGGATGGTTTCGGCCAGCGGCACGTACTTGCCGGGCGAGCCCGTGAACACTTCAGCCACGTGGAACGGCTGCGACAGGAAACGCTGAATCTTGCGAGCGCGGGCCACGGCCAGCTTGTCGTCCGGAGCCAGTTCGTCCATGCCCAGAATGGCGATGATGTCGCGCAGTTCCTTGTAGCGCTGCAGCGTGCCTTGCACGGCGCGGGCGACGTTGTAGTGCTCTTCGCCGACCACGTTCGGGTCGAGCTGGCGCGACGTCGAGTCCAGCGGGTCCACGGCGGGGTAGATACCGAGCGAAGCGATGTCACGCGACAGCACCACGGTCGAGTCCAAGTGGGCGAAGGTGGTGGCGGGCGACGGGTCGGTCAAGTCGTCGGCAGGGACGTACACGGCCTGGATCGAGGTGATCGAGCCGACCTTGGTCGACGTGATGCGCTCTTGCAGGCGGCCCATTTCCTCGGCCAGCGTCGGCTGGTAGCCCACGGCGGAAGGCATGCGGCCCAGCAGTGCCGACACTTCGGTACCGGCCAGCGTGTAGCGGTAGATGTTGTCCACGAAGAACAGAACGTCACGGCCTTCGTCGCGGAACGACTCGGCGATGGTCAGGCCGGTCAGCGCCACGCGCAGACGGTTGCCCGGGGGTTCGTTCATCTGGCCGTAGACCATGGCCACCTTCGAGTCTTCGAGCTTCTCGAGGTTCACCACGCCGGAGTCGGCCATCTCGTGGTAGAAGTCGTTGCCTTCGCGGGTACGTTCACCCACACCGGCGAACACCGACAGACCCGAGTGAGCCTTGGCGATGTTGTTGATGAGTTCCATCATGTTCACGGTCTTGCCCACGCCGGCGCCGCCGAACAGGCCCACCTTGCCGCCCTTGGCGAACGGGCACACCAGGTCGATCACCTTGATGCCGGTTTCCAGCAGGTCTTGCGAAGGCGACAGTTCGTCGTACGCGGGGGCCTTGCGGTGGATGGAAGCGGTGAGGTCCTGGCTGACCGGGCCGCGTTCGTCGATGGGCGAACCCAGCACGTCCATGATCCGGCCGAGCGTGGCCTTGCCGACGGGCACCGTGATGGGCGCGCCGGTGTTGGTCACGATCAGACCGCGGCGCAGGCCGTCGGACGAGCCCAGCGCAATGGTACGCACCACGCCGTCGCCGAGCTGTTGCTGGACTTCGAGAGTCAGCGCGCTGCCTTCGAATTTCAAGGCGTCGTACACCTTGGGCATCTGGTCACGCGGGAACTCCACGTCGACCACGGCGCCGATACATTGGACAATTTTTCCTTCAGCCATGGCGTTTCCTTCTGGATGGATCTCAATAAATTTGCGACAGGTTCTTGCAGAAGCGTCCTGGTGCCAAAACGGGCCGCTTTTGCAAGAATGCCGGACGGGCCGGCACCCTTGAATGGTTCAGATCAGCACTTCATGGCCGTGGCTTGCGCCGCGAAGGCGTCCGAGGCAGCCTTGCAGGCCTGGCCCAGCGCAGCCTTGTCGGCACCCATCGAAGCCCAGGTGGCCTTCGTCTGATCGAGACTCGACTTCATTGCATCGGCGGCAGCACCGCTTTGCGAAGAAACGCATGCCTGCACCTTGGCCAGGTAGTCGTTGCACTCTTGCGGCAGGTCGGCGGCGGAGGCCGTCGGGGCCGTTGCAGAAGCAGCGGGAGCCGCCGGCGCTGCCGCGGGTTCCGGTGCCGCGGGAGCAGGCGCTGGCGCAGCGGCGGGAGCCGGTGCGGGCGCGGGAGCGTCTTCCTTCTTCGAGCACGCGGTCAACGCGGCGGCAATGGCCACCAGAGCAAGAATCTTCTTCATTTTTTTCGAGTCCCCTAAAAGTAGGCCTTGGATTACCGGGCGCGCAGAGCGCACCCGGCGGGCAATGCGGCCTGTTGCATCGCCTTGATCACACGCCTGCAGCAGCGGCCGCGCCGGACACGATTTCGGAGAGTTCCTTCGTGATGCCGGCCTGACGGGTCTTGTTGTAGACCAGCTTCAATTCGCTGATCACGTTGCCCGCGTTGTCGGTCGCCGCCTTCATGGCCACCATGCGCGCCGAATGCTCGGACGCCATGTTCTCGGCCACGGCCTGGTACACCAGCGATTCCACGTAGCGCACCAACAGCTCGTCGATCACGCTTTGCGCGTCGGGTTCGTAGATGTAGTCCCACGAATGATGTCCCGACTCGGTTTGCAGCGTCTCGGCCTTCAGCGGCAGCAGTTGCTCCACCATCGGCTCTTGCTTGATGGTGTTGATGAACTTCGTGTAGCACAGGTACACCGCCGACAGCTTGCCTTCGGCATAGGCGTCCAGCAGCGTCTTGACAGGCCCGATGAGCTTGTCGAGATGCGGCGTGTCGCCCAGCTGCGTCACATGGGCCACCACGCGGGCGCCGATGCGATTCAGGAAGCCCAGGCCCTTGCTGCCGATGGCCACCGACTCGACCACGTTGCCGGCAGACTGCGCTTCGCGCAGCTTGATCGTGACGGCACGCAGCAGGTTGGTGTTCAAGCCGCCGCACAGGCCCTTGTCGCTGGTCACGATGATGAAACCGACGCCCTTGGCCTCGGTCGTCTTCATGAACGCGTGGGTGTACTCCGGGTTCGCCTTGCCAAGGTTGGCCGCGATGTTGCGGATCTTTTCGCTGTAGGGGCGAGCGGCGCGCATGCGTTCCTGCGCCTTGCGCATCTTGGAAACCGAGACCATTTCCATGGCCTTGGTGATCTTCTTGGTGTTTTCCACCGATTTGATCTTGCCGCGGATTTCCTTACCAGCTGCCATGAGAGCTCCTTCTTGCGTCGATCAAGGCGTCGATCAGGCGAACGACTTCTTGAACGCGGTGACGGCGGCCGTCAGTTCGGCTTCCGCTTCCTTGTCGAGCGCCTTGGACTTCTCGATCTTCTCGAGCAGCGGGGCGTAGCTGGACTTCAGGAATTGATGCAGGCCATGTTCGAACGGCAGCACCTTCTTGATGTCGAGGTCGTCCATGAAACCCTTGTTCACGGCGAACAGCGTCGCGCCCATCAGCGAGATCGGGAGCGGGCTGTATTGCGACTGCTTCAGCAGTTCGGTCACGCGGGCACCGCGGTCGAGCTGCTTGCGGGTGGCTTCGTCCAGGTCGGAAGCGAACTGCGCGAACGCAGCCAGTTCACGGTACTGCGCCAGGTCGGTACGGATACCGCCGGACAGGCCCTTGATGATCTTCGTCTGGGCCGACGAACCCACGCGCGACACCGAGATACCGGCGTTGATGGCGGGGCGGATGCCCGCGTTGAACAGGTTGGTTTCCAGGAAGATCTGGCCGTCGGTGATCGAGATCACGTTCGTCGGAACGAAGGCGGACACGTCGCCGGCTTGCGTTTCGATGATGGGCAGTGCGGTCAGCGAACCGGTCTTGCCCTTGACTTCACCCTTGGTGAAGGCTTCGACGTAGTCGGCGTTCACGCGGGCTGCGCGTTCGAGCAGGCGGCTGTGGAGATAGAACACGTCGCCGGGGTACGCTTCGCGGCCTGGCGGGCGACGCAGCAGCAGCGAGACCTGGCGGTAGGCCACGGCTTGCTTGGACAGGTCGTCATAGACGATCAGTGCGTCTTCGCCGCGGTCGCGGAAGTACTCGCCCATCGTGCAGCCCGAGTAGGCCGACACGTATTGCATGGCGGCCGATTCCGAAGCGGAAGCTGCCACCACGATCGTGTAGTCCATGGCACCGGCTTGTTCCAGCGCGCGCACCACGTTCTTGATCGACGAAGCCTTCTGGCCGATGGCGACGTAGATGCAGGTCACGCCCTGGCCCTTCTGGGCAATGATCGCGTCGATGGCCACGGCGGTCTTGCCGGTCTGGCGGTCGCCGATGATCAGTTCGCGCTGGCCGCGGCCGATCGGCACCATCGAGTCGATGGACTTCAGGCCGGTCTGCAGGGGCTGGTCGACGGACTTCCGTGCGATCACGCCCGGAGCGACCTTTTCGATCACGTCGGTGAGCTTGGCGTTGACCGGACCCTTGCCGTCGATCGGCTGGCCCAGTGCGTTCACCACGCGGCCGATGAGCTCGGGGCCCACGGGCACTTCCAGAATGCGGCCCGTGCACTTCACGGTGTCGCCTTCGGAGATGTGTTCGTATTCACCCAGAATCACGGCGCCGACGGAGTCGCGCTCGAGGTTCAGGGCCAGGCCGAACGACGGCGTGCCGTCAGCGCTCGGCGGGAACTCGAGCATTTCGCCCTGCATGGCATCCGACAGGCCGTGCACGCGCACGATGCCGTCAGTCACCGACACCACGGTGCCTTCGTTGCGGATGTTGGCGCTGACCCCGAGGCCCTCGATGCGGCTCTTGATCAGTTCGGAAATTTCTGCGGGATTGAGTTGCATGACTCTTTCCTTCTTTCTTTGTAAGGCGATGGAGACCGTCAGGCCGCCAGCGCAACTTTCATTTGTTCAAGGCGCGCTTTGACGGAGGTGTCGAGCACCTCGTCGCCGACCACCACACGAATGCCACCGATCAGTTCCGGCTCTTGCTGGACCGTGACCTGGAGCTTGCGGCCGAAGCGCTTTTCGAGCGCGGCCGACACGGTGGCCAGGGCCGCCGCGTCGATCGGGAAGGCGCTGTAGACCACGGCGTCGGACGAACCGCTCTTCGCGTTGGCCAGTGCCCGGAACTGCTTCGCAATTTCCGGCAGCACCGAAAAACGCCCGTTCTCGAGCAGCGCGGCCAGGAAGTTCTGGGCAGGAGCGGCCAGCGGTGCACCGAATGCACCGACGACCACGCCGATCACCTGTTCGGCCGTGGCCTTGGGGTTGTCGGCGAACTGCTGGAGCTCCGGATTGGCCGCGATGGCGGCAACCTTTTCGAGCCAGGCGCTGGTTCCGGCGACGTCGGACGACGACGCCTTGAAGAGCGCCTCGGCGTAGGGGCGTGCAATGGTGGCGAGTTCTGCCATGGCTTCTATCAGAGTTCGGTCTGCAGACGGGCGAGCAAATCGGCGTGGACGCCTGCATTCACTTCCTTGCGCAGAATCTGCTCTGCGCCCTTGACGGCCAGTGCGGCAACCTGCTCGCGCAGTGCTTCACGGGCCTTCAGTGCCTGCTGGTCGGCTTCTACGCGTGCGGCTGCAACGATCTTGTTGCCTTCCTCGGTCGCGCGGGCCTTGGCCTCTTCAACGATGGCCTGGGCGCGACGTTCGGCGTCGGCAAGACGCTGTGCGGACTCGTTGCGTGCCTGGCCCAGTTCGGCTTCCACGCGCTTGTTGGCGGCGGTCAGCTCGGACTTGGCCTTGTCGGCGGCAGCGAGGCCTTCGGCGATCTTCGCAGCGCGGTCGTCCAGCGCTTTCGCGATCGGCGGCCACACGTACTTCATCGTGAACCCGACCAAGATCAGGAAGACGATCATCTGAACGATCAGGGTACCGGTAATGCTCACTTTTCACCCTCTCTATGGGATTGAATCGAAGCCATTCGCTAGAGGCTCTAGGGAACGACGACGCAGGTCCGACGAGAAAGACTTACTTCGGCAGGTTGGCGATCTGAGCCAGGAACGGGTTGGCCGTTGCGAACCACAGAGCGATACCGGTGCCGATAATGAAAGCGGCGTCGATCAGACCAGCCAGCAGGAACATCTTGGTTTGAAGTTCGCCCATGAGTTCAGGCTGACGTGCGGCCGACTCGAGGTACTTGCTGCCCATGATGCCGATGCCGATACATGCGCCCACAGCGCCCAGACCGATGATCAGGCCGGCGGCCAGTGCAACAAAGCTAATAACTTCCATGATGACTCCTAGAGGACTTTGGTTGAAGAGAAAACAAAAAACAGAAACGAAAACTGATGATCAGTGGTGATCGTGGGCCTGGCCGATGTAGACCAGCGTCAGCATCATGAACACGAAGGCTTGCAACGTGATGATCAGGATGTGGAAGATGGCCCAGGCCGTGCCCGCGATGATGTGGCCGATGGCCAGGCCGATGCCGGTGGCCGACATGGACCAGGCACCGCCCATCAAGGCGATCAGCAGGAAGATCAGTTCACCGGCGTACATGTTGCCGAACAACCGCATGCCGTGCGAGACCGTCTTGGCGACGAACTCGATCATCTGCATGGCGAAGTTGAAGGGGTACAGCGCCCAGTGGTTGCCGAAGGGTGCGGTGAACAGCTCGTGGATCCAGCCGCCAGCGCCCTTGATCTTGATGTTGTAGTAGATGCAGATCAGCAGCACGGCCACCGACATGCCCATGGTCACCGAGAGGTCGGCGGTGGGCACGACGCGCAGGTAGGCGTGGTGCGGGTCTTCGCCGGCGATGCCGAAGATCTTGGCCCAGATCGCCGGGAACAAATCCACCGGGAACAAGTCCATTGCATTGAGCAGGAAGATCCACACGAAGATCGTCAGCGCCAGCGGGGCGACGAACTTGCGGCTCGTGGCGTTGTGGACGATGCCCTTGGCCTGCTGGTCGACCATTTCGACGAGCAGTTCGACAGCCGCTTGAAAACGGCCGGGAACACCCGAAGTAGCCTTGCGGGCAGCCAGCCAGAGCAGCCAGCAACCCAGGATGCCGAGCATGATCGAGAAGAACAGCGAATCGAAATTGAAAACAGTCAGGTCCGCAACACCTCCAGGCTTGGAGCTTTGCAGGTGCGTCAAGTGGTGAACGATGTATTCACCCGCGGTCTGACCATGTTCCGCAGCGTTTTCAGCAGCCATTCCGTTACTCGTCTCTCTGTTTCCGGCGCCGGGGCGAGAACATCACCGCCAACCAGGCCGCCTTCATTGTCACCACCAGGCCGACCAGCATTGCTGGCCAGCTCAGCGCCGTAATCAGCCTTGGCGCAGCGATCAGCATCGCCACCGACAAGGCCATCTTGACCATTTCCCACAGGAAGAATCCGAACACCGCAGTGCCCGGATTCAAGGAAGAAAACCGGCCGGTCAGCCCGCGTGCAAAGACCGCCGATGGAACAACCACCGCGATCGCACCGTAAGCGGCGGACCAACCCAGATTTTGCCTCCCCGTCAGTCCCCAGATGGCCAAAGCCACCACCAGACCGACAACCAACTGACCCGCGACCACCCGCCAGGGGGAGATCGAAGGGTTCTTTGCTCGCAGTTCACGCGCCTGCTCGGCGGTCAACGGCTTGAATTCTGCGTCGAGGTCTTCAGCGACCTCCGTGTCTTGTCGGGCGATTGTTTTCATTTCGAATGAAGCCCGGATGACGACCCAGAATCTACAAAGCCATTGATTATAAGTAAAAACCCAAGCGCTCCCGCCATCCGACGTGTCGCGCATGCAAATCGGCACCCGATTCCCTGACGCGAACCCGACGATGCACTGCCAACCATAATTCCGGCATGCACCCTATCACCGACGCCCTGCCCGCCACGCTTTGTTACCTCGACGGCGAATACACCGCCCTGCGCGACGCCAAGATCAGCGTGCTCGACCGCGGCTTCATCTTCGGCGACGGCATCTACGAATACGTGCCCGTCTACTTCGGCCAGCCCTTCTGCTTCGAGGAGCACATGGCGCGCCTGGCCCGCTCGCTTGCCGAGCTGCAGATCGACAACCCCCACACGCTCGACGAGTGGCGCGACATTGTCACGCACCTGGTCGCGCCCGGCGGCGATGCGCCGCAGTCCGTGTACTTTCAGGTGACACGCGGCGTGGCCCCGCGCGACCATGCGATGGTGCGCGGCCTGCGGCCCACGGTGTTCGTCATGGTGAACCCGCTGCCGCCCATTGCAGACGCCGTGCGCGCCAAGGGCGTGGCCTGCGTGACCGCGGCGGACTTCCGCTGGCAGAAGGCCCACATCAAGAGCACCAGCCTGCTGGGTGCCGTGCTCGCGCGGCAGATCAGCGTGGAGGCCGGCGCCACCGAGACCATCATGTTCCGCGACGAATGGCTCAGCGAAGCCTCGTCGAGCAACGTGTGGATCGTGCAGAACGGCAGGCTGATCGGCCCGCCCAAGAACAACCTCGTGCTCACCGGCATCCGCTACGGCCTGTTCGAGCGGCTGTGCGAAGAGCGCGGCATTCCCTTCGAGCTGCGCCGCATCTCGCGCGACGAGGTGTTCGCCGCCGACGAGCTGCTGATCTCCTCGGCCAGCAAGGAACTGCTGCCGGTGGTAACGCTCGACGGCAAGGCCATTGCCAACGGCCGTCCCGGCCCCATCTACCAAAGCTTGTACGAGGCCTACCAGGAGGCCAAGGTACGCAACGCAGAGAACGCGAAAAACGCCACGCACGCACAGAAGCAAGGAGCCCCGGCATGACCGACACCACCACCCCCGGCACGACCCCTGTCGCTACCGAAACCATCGCCGTCCCCGATCCGCGCAAGGAATCGCTGATCGAGTACCCCTCGCAGTTCCCCATCAAGGTGATGGGCGCGAAGGTCGACGGCTTCGTGCATGCCATCACGCAGATCGCCGAGAAGTTCGACCCGGCCTTCGACGCCACCACTGTCGAGTTGCGCGACAGCAAGGCCGGCAACTACCTGGGCGTGACCATCACGGTGACGGCCACCAGCCGCGAGCAGCTCGACGACCTGTACCGCGCGCTGTCCGCGCACCCGATGGTCAAGGTCGTGCTTTGAACCTGCGCTGGCGGTCCGCCGCGGCGGCACTGTGCGCAAGCGGCCTGCTGGCCGCCTGCACGACAGCGCCCAACCCGTACTACGACGCCAGCCGCAAGCACCACCGGCCCGAGGGCTTCCAGGACAACTACGTCGAGTTCAAGCCGAAGAATTTCTTCACCGACGTGCTGCTCGGCTGGCAGCTGCCTTCATGGTTCAAGGGCCTGCCACCCGCGCCCGAGGCACCGCCGCCGGTGGTCGCGCCCGACCTCGCATTCATCCGGGCGAACACGGGCGAGTCCGCGCAGCCCGCGGCCACCTTCATCGGCCATGCCACGGTGCTCTTGCAGGTGCCCGTCGCCCACGGCGGCCTCAACGTGCTGACCGACCCGGTCTTCGGCGAACGCGCCTCGCCCTTCTCGTTCGCCGGCCCCAAGCGCTTCCAGCCGCCCGGCGTCGCGCTGAAGGACCTGCCGCACATCGACCTGGTGCTCATCAGCCACAACCACTACGACCACCTCGACGAAGGCAGCGTGAAGGCGCTGAACGCGCAGGCCGGCGGGCCGCCGCTGTTCGTGGTGCCGCTGGGCATCGCGCCGTGGCTCGCGGAGCGCGGCATCGCCAACGCGGTGGAGCTCGACTGGTGGGACAGCGTGACGCTGCCAGCGACCACGGCCGGGCCGCTCCAGGCGTCGCAGGTTCGCATCGAGCGCAACGGCGCGGGCATTGCCACCGGTGCGTCCAACACGTCCGGCACACCCAGCACGGCCAGCACGCCTGAAGCGGTTCAGGTGTTCCTCACACCCGCGCAGCACTGGAGCGCACGCGGCCTCGGCGACAGGATGCAGACGCTGTGGGGCGGCTTCGCGCTGCTCTCGCCCCGCATGCACGTCTTCTACTCGGGCGACACCGGCTACTCGAAGGACTTCGCCGACATCCAGGCCCGCCTCGCGCCGCGCCAGGGCAATGCGCAGGGCGGCGGCTTCGACCTGGCGCTGTTGCCGGTCGGCGCCTACGAGCCGCGCTGGTTCATGAAGGACCAGCACGTGAACCCCGACGAGAGCGTGCGCGTCCACCGCGACCTGCACGCCAAGCGCAGCCTCGGCGTGCACTGGGCCACCTTCTCGCTGACCGACGAGGCGCTCGACCAGCCGCCCAGGGACCTGGCCGCGGCCCGCAAGGCCCAGGGCCTGGCCGACGACGCCTTCTTCACGCTCGCCATCGGCGAGACCCGCAAGCTGCCCGCGCGGCAGGCCACGCCATGACAGACACCACCGAAGACGCCACCGCGCAGGCCCCCACCGTCGCCATCGAACGGCACCTGCTGGGCCGCGTCGACTACGCCACCACCTTCGCCGCCATGCAGCAGTTCACCCGCGAGCGCACGCCGGACACGCCCGACGCGCTGTGGGTCTGCGAGCACGCACCGGTCTTCACGCAGGGCATCGCGGGCCGGCAGGACCACATCCTGAACCCCGGCGACATCCCCATCGTGCAGACCGACCGCGGCGGCCAGGTCACCTTCCACGGCCCCGGGCAGGTGGTGGTCTACCCGCTGATCGACCTGCGCCGCGCGGGCTATTTCGTCAAGGAATACGTCTACCGCATCGAGGAATCGGTGCTGCGCACGCTGGCCCATTTCGGCGTGACCGGCCACCGCGTGGCCAGCGCGCCGGGCATCTACGTGCGGCTGGACGACCCGTTCTCCCATGCCGCGCTGACCGGCCCGCTGCCCGCCGGCGACCCGTTTCGCGGGCTGGGCAAGATCGCCGCGCTGGGCATCAAGGTGAGCCGCCACGCCACCTACCACGGCGTGGCGCTGAACGTCGGCATGGACCTCGAACCCTTCTCGCGCATCAACCCTTGCGGCTACGCGGGGCTGCAAACGGTCGACCTTTCTACAATCGGCATCCAAACCACATGGGAAGAAGCCGCCACGGTGCTGAGCCAGAAGCTCACCACCTTCCTGGCGCCTTGAACTACCAATGAGCACCACAGAAGTCGTCCGCGACGCCCAGAGCGCCGAAACCTACAACCCCCTGGCCAAGCAGAAAGCGGCGGCCAAGCTCTCGCGCATCCCCGTCAAGGTGGTGCAGACCGGCGAAGTGCTCAAGAAGCCCGACTGGATCCGCGTGAAGGCCGGCAGCCCGACCACGCGCTTCTACGAGATCAAGCAGATCCTGCGCGAAAGCAACCTGCACACCGTGTGCGAGGAAGCCTCGTGCCCGAACATCGGCGAATGCTTCGGCAACGGCACGGCCACCTTCATGATCATGGGCGACAAGTGCACGCGCCGCTGCCCGTTCTGCGACGTGGGCCACGGCCGCCCCGACCCGCTGGACAAGGACGAGCCCCTGAACCTCGCCAAGACCATCGCCAAGCTGCGCCTGAAGTACGTGGTGATCACCAGCGTCGACCGCGACGACCTGCGCGACGGCGGCAGCCAGCATTTCGTGGACTGCATCAAGAACATCCGCGAGCTCTCGCCGATGACGCAGATCGAGATCCTGGTGCCCGACTTCCGCGGCCGCGACGACCGCGCCCTCGAGATCCTGAAGGCCGCGCCGCCCGACGTGATGAACCACAACCTGGAAACCGCGCCGCGCCTCTACAAGGAAGCGCGCCCCGGCAGCGACTACCAGTTCAGCCTGAACCTGCTGAAGAAGTTCAAGGCCCTGCACCCGAACGTGCCCACCAAGAGCGGCATCATGGTCGGCCTCGGCGAGACCGACGAAGAGATCCTGCAGGTGATGCGCGACATGCGCGCCCACGACATCGACATGCTCACCATCGGCCAGTACCTGTCGCCGTCGGGCTCGCACCTGCCGGTGCGCCGCTACGTGCACCCCGACACCTTCAAGATGTTCGAGGAAGAGGCCTACAAGATGGGCTTCAGCCATGCGGCCGTCGGCGCGATGGTGCGCTCCAGCTACCACGCCGACCAGCAGGCCCATTCGGCTCAAGCGGCCCAAACGGCACAGACGGCCCAGCAGGCGCACGCCGCCGGCGCCTGAGCGCTCCCAAGCGCACCCAGAAAAAAGGCCCGTCGAGGGCCTTTTTCAATGGCGCCGCGCGGCCCCTACATCACGTCCAGCCGGTAGCCCACCCCGTAGATCGAGCGGATCAGCTCCTGCCCGCCGCTGGCCGCGTCCAGCTTGCGCCGCAGGTTCTTCACATGGCTGTCGACCGCGCGATCGGTCACCGCGCGCTGGTCGGCGTGCACGTGGTCGAGCAGCCTGTCGCGCGACAGCACGCGCCCGCGCGCATCGGCCAGCGCCTTCAGCAGGCGGAACTCGATGGGCGTGAGGTCCAGCGGCACGCCCTGCCACGAGGCCTTGTAGCCCTGCGCGTCGATCTGCAGCGGCGACACCGCGCGCGCCGACTGCCCACCGAGGCCGCTGCGCCGCAACAGCGCCTTCACCCGCGCCACCACCTCGCGCGGGCTGAAGGGGGTCTTGCAGATGTAGTCGTCCGCGCCGATCTCCAGCCCCATCAGCCGGTCGGCCTCTTCCACGCGCGCGGTCAGCATGATGACCGGCACGTCGCTGAACTGGCGCAGCTCGCGGCACACGCTCATGCCGTCCTGCCCGGGCAGCATCAGGTCGAGCAGCACCACGTCGGGCCGGCGCGCCTTCACGCTGGGCACCACCTCCAGCCCGTTGGCCAGCCATGCCGACGTGTAGCCCGAGGCCTGCAGGTAGTCGGCCAGCAGCGCGGCCATGCGCGGCTCGTCCTCGACGATCAGTACATGCGCGGTCGCGGGGGTAGAAAGTGGCTTGTCGCTCATCGTGGTGTGCCCTGTTGCCTGGCGTGTTTCAGGCGCGGGGCAAGCGAATCGCCACCCACACGCCGCCCAGCGGCGAGGCCTTGGCCTCGATGGTGCCGCCATGCGCCTCCACGATGCTGCGGCAGATCGACAGGCCCAGCCCCGCGCCGCCGCTTGCGCGGTTGCGCGAGCCCTCGCCGCGAAAGAAGCGCTCGAACAGCTGCGGCAACTGCGCCGCGTCCACGCCCGGTGCCGAGTCCATCAGGTCGATGGCCAGCAGCGCACCTTCTTCGCGCGCCTCGACGCGCAGCACGCCGCCCGCGTCGGTGTAGCGGCAGCTGTTGAGCACCAGGTTGCTGAACAGCTGCTGCATGCGCCGCTCGTCGGCGAACGCCACCAGCGGCTGCGCGGGCAGCACCAGCTCGAGCCGCAGGCCCGCCGACGCCAGCCGCTCGCGGAAGGCGTCGACGCTCAGTTCGACCAGCTCGCGCAGGTCCACGTCGGCCTTGCGGTACGCGAGCGCCCCCACGTCGGCCAGCGACAGGTCGTACAGGTCGGTCACCAGCTTGTTGAGCATGCCCACCTCGTGCTGCAGCGAGCGCACCGCCTGCGCGTCGAGCCGGCGCACGCCGTCTTCCATCGCTTCCAGCTCGCCGTGCAGCACGCCCAGCGGCGTGCGCAGCTCGTGCGACACGTCGGCCATGAACTCGCGGCGCATGCGCTCGTTGCGCTGCAGCGTGTTCGCCAGCGAATTGAAGTCGCGCGCCAGCTGCCCCACCTCGTCGTGCGAGGCCACGGCCACGCGGCTTTCGTAGTCGCCCGCCGCCAGCCGGTGGGTGGCCGCGGCCACGCGCTTCACGGGCCCCAGCAGCACCCGCGCGATCCACCACGCGATGCCCGCGGCCAGCAGCACGCACAGGCTGCCGATGACCCAGCTCGCGCGCGCCTGGTTCTGCTGGAAGCGCTGGTCGCCGGCCTCGCTCACGCTCTGGAACGGCGTCATCACCACCCAGCCCACGGTCTTGCCGTCGACCACCACGGCGCGCTCGGTGGCGTTGTCGCTCACCTGCCTGAAGCCGGCGATCACGTGGCGGTCGGCATCGCGCAGCGCGATGCGCAGCACCGCCCCCGTGAGATCGGACACCGGCGAAGGCGAACGCCCCGGCTCGAAGCGCTCGCCGTTCGCCGACGGGCCGGGCCGCATGATCTCGAACCAGGGCCTGGGGTCGTCGCGCAGAAAGTCCCAGTTGCCGTGCTGCCGGTAGGCCGCCACCGCGTTGGGCAGCACCGCGTCCATGCGCTCCACGCCCTGCTCGTTGAGGTAGCCGACAAAGCCGCGCTCGAAGTTCCAGCGCGAGGCCGCACCCATGGCGACCACGGCCAGCACGGCGGTGGCCAGCACGGCGAGAAAGAGCTTGGTGGTGATGCTGATCTTCATGAAGGCCCACAAGATAAGCCAGAAGACACCCGCGCGGTGCACCGCGCGCGCCATGGCCGCGCGTGCCGGCGGACCTTCACATTGGCTCCACATTCGCTGAAGACCATGGATTCCAACCTGATTGGAACCCGCACATGCGAAACCCGCACACGTCTTCTCGCCTCACCCGCACCGGCCTCGCGTGCGCCCTGGCCCTCGGGCTGCTGGGCGGCATCGCGGGGTGTTCCGGCGCTTCGTCCGCGCCGCCGCAAGCCCCTTCCGATTCCGCTGTCGCGCAAGTCGGCGTGGTCACGCTGCATGCGGAGAACCAGCCCATCACCACCGAGCTGTCGGGCCGCACGCGGGCCCGGCTGAGCGCCGAGATACGCCCGCAGGTCGGCGGCATCGTGCAGCAGCGCCTCTTCGAGGAGGGCGCGCTGGTTAAGGCCGGGCAGGTGCTCTACCAGCTGGACCCGGCCAGCTACAAGGCCGCCTACGCCAGCGCGCAGGCCAGCGTCGCCAAGGCCGAGGCCACGCTCAACGCCGCGAAGACCGCCGCGCGCCGCAACGCCGAGCTCGCGAAGATCGACGCGGTGAGCCAGCAGGCCAACGACGACAGCCAGGCCACGCTGCAGCAGGCCCAGGCCGACCTCGGCGTGGCGCGCGCCGCGCTGGACACGGCGCGCATCAACCTCGGCTTCACGCGCATCACCGCGCCCATCGCGGGGCGCATCGAGGCGTCCAGCGTCACGCCGGGCGCGCTGGTCACGGCCAGCCAGACCACGGCGCTCACCACCGTGCAGCAGCTCGACCCGATCCACGTCGACGTGACGCAGTCGACCACCGAGCTGCTGCGGCTGCGGCGCGAACTCGCCAGCGGCGCGCTCAAGAGCGCAGACAGCGGCAATGGGAAGGACAACGGCACTGGCAACGGCAACGAAGCCACCGTGCAGCTGATGCTCGAAGACGGCACCGCCTACGCGCACCCCGGGCGCCTGCAGTTCTCCAGCGTCACCGTCAACGAGGGCACCGGCGCGGTCACGCTGCGCATCCTGGTGCCCAACCCCGAGCGCACGCTGCTGCCCGGCATGTACGTGCGCGCCGTGCTCGAGGAAGGCGTGGCCGAGCAGGCCCTGCTGGTGCCGCAGCAGGGCGTGAGCCGCACCGCGAGCGGCGACGCCTCGGCGCTGGTGGTCACGGCCGACGACAAGGTCGAGAAGCGCGCGCTGAAGGTGTCGCGCGCGGTGGGCAACCGCTGGCAGGTGACCGAGGGGCTGAAGGCCGGCGAGCGCGTGATCGTCGAGGGCTCGCTGAAGGTGAAGGCGGGCGACACGGTCAAGCCGGTGGCCGCCGCCGACACCGCGGTCGCCACTGCTGCCACGAGCACGACCACGACGGCCACCGTCGCCACCACCCGCTGAGGCCCCACGCACATGGCACGCTTCTTCATCGACCGGCCCATCTTCGCGTGGGTCATCGCCATCGTCATCATGCTGGCGGGGGCGCTGTCCATCGGCACGCTGCCGCTGGAGCAATACCCCGACATCGCCCCCACCAAGGTCTCCATCAACGCCACCTACCCGGGCGCGTCGGCCAAGACCATCGAAGACTCGGTCACCCAGGTCATCGAGCAGAAGATGAAAGGGCTCGACCGGCTGACCTCGATGTCCTCAAGCAGCACCTCCTCGGGCACCGCGCGCATCGAGCTCACCTTCGAGGCCGGCACCAACGCCGACGTGGCGCAGATGCAGGTGCAGAACAAGCTGCAGCAGGCCATGTCGCAGCTGCCGCAGTCGGTGCAGAGCCAGGGCGTGACGGTCACCAAGTCGGGCACCGACTTCCTGATGATCGTCTCGCTCACCTCGCGGGACGGCAGCGCCTCGGCCACCGACATCGGCGACTACATCTCCAGCAGCCTGCTCGACGTGGTGAGCCGCATCGACGGCGTGGGCGACGTGCAGGCGCTGGGCTCGGGCTATGCCATGCGCATCTGGCTCGACCCGTCGAAGCTGCAGAAGTACGCGCTGATGCCGTCGGACGTGACCAGCGCGCTCACCAGCCAGAACACCGAGGTGTCGGCCGGCCAGCTCGGCGCGCTGCCCGCCACCGTGGGCCAGCGGCTCACGGCCACCATCACCGCGCGCAGCAAGCTGCGCACGGCCGACCAGTTCCGCGAGGTGATCGTCAAGTCGGACAGCGCGGGCTCGGTGGTGCGCCTGGGCGACGTGGCGCGCATCGAGCTGGGCAGCGAGAGCTACACCATCAACACCCGCTTCGACGGCAAGGCCTCCGCCGGCATGGGCGTGAAGCTGGCCACCGGCGCCAACGCGCTCACGGTGTCCAACGCGGTGAAGGCCAAGCTCGCCGAGCTGGAGCCCTTCTTTCCGAACCGGATGACGGCCGTGGTCGGCTACGACACCACGCCCTTCGTGCGAATTTCCATCGAAGAGGTGGCCAAGACGCTGGTCGAGGCGATGGTGCTGGTGGTACTCATCATGTATCTCTTCCTGCAGAACCTGCGCGCCACGCTGGTGCCCGCCATCGCGGTGCCGGTGGTGCTGCTGGGCACCTTCGGCGTGCTGGCGCTGCTGGGCTACTCGATCAACACGCTCACCATGTTCGGCATGGTGCTGGCCATCGGCCTGCTGGTGGACGACGCCATCGTGGTGGTGGAGAACGTGGAGCGGCTCATGGCCGAGGAAGGGCTCTCGCCCAAGGAGGCCACGCGCAAGTCGATGCGCGAGATCACCGGCGCGCTGGTGGGCATTGCGCTGGTGCTGTCGGCGGTGTTCGTTCCCATGGCCTTCTTCGGTGGTTCCACGGGCGTGATCTACCGGCAGTTCTCGGTGACCATCGTGGCGGCGATGCTGCTGTCGGTGGTGGTGGCGCTCACGCTGTCGCCGGCGCTGTGCGCCACCTTGCTGAAGCCGCCCACCGAGGGTGGACATTCACCGCGCTCGGGCCTGTCGGGACGCTTCTTCGGCTGGTTCAACCGCAGCTTCGAGCGCAACGCCGAGCGCTACCGCTCGGGCGTGGGCGGCCTGCTGCGCCGCGGCAAGCGCAGCCTGCTGGTGTACGCGCTGCTGGCGGGCGTGATGGCGCTGACTTTCATGCGCCTGCCCACTTCCTTCCTGCCCGACGAAGACCAGGGCACGCTCATGACGCAGGTGAAGCTGCCCGCCAGCGCCACCGACGAGCAGCTGCAGCAGACCATGAAAAGCTTCGAGGCCTACCTGGCCGCGCAGAAGGAGGTCAGCCACTTCATCACCCTCAGCGGGCTGAGCGGCGACCAGGCCACGGGCAACGCCTTCATCACGCTGAAAGACTGGAGCAAGCGGGGCGGCAAGGGGCAGGACGCCGCCTCGCTGGCGCGCCGCTTCACGCAGGAGATGTCGGCGCGCGCGGGCAACGCCAGCGTGTTCGTCATGCTGCCGCCGGCGGTGCGCGGCCTGGGCTCCAACGCTGGCTTCGACGTGCAGCTGCAAGACCTGGGCGGCATCGGCCACGACGCGCTGGTGAAGGCGCGCGAGCAGTTCCTGGCGCTGGCGCGCAAGGACCCGGCGCTCAGCCAGGTACGCAGCAACAACCTGGACGACACGCCGCAGTTCGCCATCGACATCGACGACCGCAAGGCCGCCGCGCTGAGCCTTTCCACCGCCGACATCAACGACACGCTCTCCAGCGCCATGGGCGGCAGCTACGTGAACGACTTCGTGAACAACGGCCGCGTGAAGAAGGTCTACGTGCAGGCCGACGCGCCCTTTCGCATGCAGCCCGACAGCGTGGACAGCTGGTACGTGCGCAACGCCAGCAGCGAGATGGTGCCGTTCTCGGCCTTCGCGAGCAGCCGCTGGACCTATGGTTCGCCGCAGCTGTCGCGCTACAACGGCATGTCGTCGTTCGAGCTCATCGGCGACCCGGCCGCGGGCTTGAGCTCGGGCGCGGCCATGGCGGCGGTGGAACGCATCATGAAGCAGCTGCCGCAGGGCATCGGCTACGAATGGGCGGGCAGCTCCTACCAGGAGCGGCTGTCGGGCTCGCAGGCGCCGCTGCTTTACGCGGTGTCGATCCTGTTCGTGTTCCTGTGCCTGGCCGCGCTGTACGAGAGCTGGTCGGTGCCGTTCTCGGTGATCTTGGTGGTGCCGCTGGGCGTGCTGGGCGCGGTGCTGGCCACGAAGTTCGCGGGGCTGTCGAACGACGTGTACTTCCAGGTGGGGCTGCTGGCCACGGTGGGGCTGTCGGCGAAGAACGCCATCCTGATCGTGGAGTTCGCCAAGCAGCTGCAGGACGAGGGCATGGCCCTGGTCGACGCCACGCTGCAGGCCGTGCGCCTGCGGCTGCGGCCCATCCTCATGACCTCGCTGGCCTTCATGTTCGGCGTGCTGCCGCTGGCGTTGAGCACCGGCGCGGGCTCGGGCAGCCGACGCGCCATCGGCGTGGGCGTGCTGGGCGGCGTGGCGAGCGCCACGGCGCTGGGCATCTTCTTCGTGCCGATGTTCTTCGTCGTCATCCGGCGCTTCTTCGCGCCGAAGGGCCCGCTCCCGTTCCAACCCCAACCCGGCTCCACTGCGGCGCAGATGCCGCCCTCGCTCCCCGAAGCGGGAACACCATGACCCTTGTGCACCTTCGACTCTGTGCGCCGGCTGCCGCCGCGCTCGCGCTGCTGGCCGGCTGCGTCAACCTCGCGCCCGTCTACTCGCGGCCGGACGCGCCGGTCGCCTCTGCCTGGCCCACTCCGACGGCCACCAAGGCCGATGCGCCCACGCCCCTCGCCGGCCTCACCGGCTGGCAAGACTTCATCACCGACGCGCGGCTGCGCCGCACTGTCGCGCTGGCGCTGGCCAACAACCGCGACCTGCGCGTGGCGGTGCAGAACATCGAGAAGGCGCGCGCGCAGTACGGCGTGCAGCGCGCCGAGCTGTTCCCCAGCGTCGCGGCCACGGCCGGTGCCACGCGCCAGCGCACCGCGGCCGCCGCGAGCAGCAGCGGCACCTCGGCCATCGGCACGCAGTACAGCGCGGCGCTGGGCTTCAGCAGCTACGAGCTCGACCTGTTCGGGCGCGTGCGCAACCTGAACGAGGCGGCGCTGCAGAGCTATCTGTCGACCGAGGCCACGCGCCGCGGCACGCAGATCAGCCTGGTGGCGGAGGTGGCCTCGGCCTGGCTCACGCTGGCGGCCGACCACGCGCGGCTGCAGCTCGCGCAGGACACGCTGGCCAGCCAGCAGCGCTCCTACGCGCTCACCGGGCGCATGCACGCGCTGGGCGCCAGCTCGGCGCTGACGCTCGCGCAGGCGCAGACCACCGTGGACTCGGCGCGCGTGGACGTGGCCAGCTACACCGCGCAGGTGGCGCTGGACCGCAACGCGCTCGACCTGCTGGCCGGCGCCACGGTGCCCGACGACATGCTGCCTACCCTCGGCACCCCCGGCACCCCGGACACGCCAGCCGCCACGCCGGCCAGCGCCCTGGTGGACGTGCCCGCCGGCCTGCCCTCTGCGCTGCTGCAGCAGCGGCCCGACGTGCTGGCCGCCGAGCACACGCTGCAGGGCGCCAATGCCGACATCGGCGCCGCGCGCGCGGCTTTCTTTCCGAGCATTTCGCTGACGGCGAGCGCGGGCGCGTCGAGCACGGCGCTGTCGGGCCTGTTCAAGGGCGGCAGCGGCGCGTGGAGCTTCGCGCCCTCGCTCAGCCTGCCGATCTTCAACGCGGGCAGCAACCGCGCCAGCCTGGACGCGGCCAAGGCGCAGCGCGAGATCGAGCTCGCCACCTACGAGAAGACCGTGCAGACCGCGTTCCGCGAAGTGGCCGACGCGCTGGCCACGCGCGCCTCGCTGGGCGAGCAGCTGGCGGCGCAGCAGTCGCTGGTGGACGCCACGCAGAAGAGCTACACGCTGTCGAACGCGCTGTACCGCAACGGCAGCTACAGCTACCTGGAGGTGCTGGACGCGCAGCGCTCGCTGTACACGGCGCAGCAGACGCTGATCGGCCTGCGCCTGTCGGAGCAGAGCAACCGCATCACGCTCTACAAGGTGATGGGCGGCGGCGGCAACACCGCGAACGAGCAGACGCAGACGCAGACGCAGACCCAGGCCGAGACCACGGCCTCGGCCCGCTGAACCGGACGCCGGGTGCCCGCAACGTCAGCTTCGCGTCGCGTTCTCTTTCATCTTGGCCAGCGCGATGGCGATGGCCGCGCCCCCCAGCGTCTTGATCAGGCCCGAGTGCTGCGCATAGAACTGGCTCACCTGGTCGATCACGCCGGCATGCTGCTGCTCGGCGTGCGCGGCAATCTCGGTGACCTGCGCGGGCGAGAGCTGCGAGGCCTGGTCGGGCGTGACCTGCGTCTGCCCCGGCTGCAGCAGGCGCCCGAGCACGCCACCGGCCAGCGCCGAGGCGGCCGCCGGGCCGAGCGTGGCCAGGATCTGGTTGAGCACGCCGGCCTGCTGCGTCGGCGTCGACTGGCCGAACAGCTTGCCCACGGTGTCGCCGAAAGGCGGCGTCTGGTCGGAGCGCATGGCCGCGGCGAGCCCCGCGCCGAGCTCGTCGGTGGAGGCGTGCTGCGCGACCTGGTCGATGTGGGCGTCGGCGTCGTGGTTGCCGATGGCCTGCTGGAGGATGTCGAGTAGCCCCATGGGAAAGCTCCTGGTTGGAATCGAGGTGCCGCGGGTGCACGTTGGCCTGCGGCGCGTGCGTTGCCCGTGTGTTGCCCGTGTGTTAGCCGTCGTCGCAGCAAAAAGCGGCCACGATGCAAGCGGCTGCGCGCGGCCATGGTGGCGCCGCCTGGCTGAGCGGCAACTGACGCGTCGCCAAGGCGCTGGCCGAAAAAGATGGCTCCGCTATCCTGCCGGCTGGCCAAGATGGAAGGACCGACTCTCTCATGCACCCCGTTTTTCAAGCCGCGATGGAACGCGAATTCGGCGCCATTGCCGACCTGGTTCGCCTCCACGCCCAACACACGCCCGACCGCCCCGCCCTGGCCGACGCGCAGCACACGCTGGACTACCGCGCGCTCGACGCGCTGATGGACCGCATCGCCGCCAGCCTGCAGCGCGACGGCCTGCAACCCGGCGACGCCATTGCCGTGTGCGCGGCCTCGTCGGTGAACTACGCGGCCGTGTTCCTGGGCGCGCTGCGCGCGGGCGTGGCCGTGGCACCGCTGGCGCCCGGCTCCACGCCCGCCAGCCTGGCGCGCATGATGTCCGACGCCGACGCGCGCCTCCTGTTCAGCGACGCCTCGGCCGCCGAGGTCATCGGCCCCGCGGTGCCGGGCGGCATCGGCCGCATCGCGCTCGACGGCTCGCAGGTCGGCGCCGCGTTCGAGGCGTGGCTGGCACCGGCCGGCGCCCGGCCGGCACCAGTGGAGGCGCAGCCCGCGTGGCCCTTCAACATCATCTATTCGTCGGGCACCACCGGCGAGCCCAAGGGCATCGTGCAGGGCCACGGCATGCGCTGGGCCCATGTGCAGCGCGGCGCCAAGTACGAGTACGACAGCAGCACCGTCACGCTGCTGTCGACGCCGCTCTACTCCAACACCACGCTGGTGGTGTTCTTCCCGACCATCGCCTTCGGCGGCTGCGTGGTGCTGATGCCCAAGTTCGACGCGCTGGGCTACCTGCAGCTGGCGGTGAAGCACGGCGTGACGCACACCATGCTCGTGCCGGTGCAGTACCAGCGGCTGATGGCCCACCCGCGCTTCGGCGAACACGACCTGTCGAGCTACAGGTTCAAGTTCAGCACCAGCGCGCCCTTCAACGCGGCGCTGAAGGCAGACGTGCTCAGGCGCTGGCCGGGCGGGCTCATCGAGTTCTACGGCATGACCGAGGGCGGCGGCACCTGCATCCTGGAGGCGCACCTGCACCCGACCAAGCTGCACACCGTGGGCCAGGCCGCGCCGGGCAGCGACATCCGCCTGATCGACGAGGCGGGCAACGAGCTGCCGCGCGACCAGCTCGACGCCAACGGAGAGGTGGCGGGACATCCCGCCGGTGAGGTGGTGGGCCACTCCGCCGGCATGATGACCGGCTACCACCGCCAGCCCGAGAAGACGCGCGAGGCCGAGTGGTTCGACGCCACGGGCAAGCGCTTCATCCGCACGGGCGACGTGGGCCGCTTCGACGCCGACGGCTTCCTCACGCTGTTCGACCGCAAGAAGGACATGATCATCAGCGGCGGCTTCAACATCTACCCGAGCGACCTCGAGGCCGTGCTGCGCGGCCATGCCGCGGTGGCCGACGTGGCGGTGGTCGGCGTGCCTTCCGAGCAATGGGGCGAGACGCCGGTGGCCTTCGTGGTGCGCAAGGACGGCGACGCCACCACCGAGCAGGCGCTGCTGCAGTGGACCAACGACCAGCTCGGCAAGACCCAGCGCCTGGCGCGGCTGCGCTTCATCGACGAGCTGCCGCGCAGCGCCATCGGCAAGGTGCTCAAGCGCGAGCTGCGCGAACTGCGCGAACGCGACCCCGGCTGACGCGCCGCGGCCCGAACACCGGGCACGATCGCGGCAGATGAAATCCCTGCGCGGTCAGTTGCTGTTCTTCTGGGTGCTGCTGTTCGGCATGTGCGCCGCGCTGGCGGTGGTGATGCTCACGCTGTACCGCAGCAGCGCCGGCGCGCAGGTGGCCGCCGGGCGCGGCGCCACCGAGCAGTCGTGCCGGGCCATCGCGGCGCGCTATGCCAAGTCGGCCGGCCCGCCCGCCCCCGCGAAGCCGCAGGTCGACCTGCTGCAGGTGCTGCTGCAGCTGGTGCTGATCGAGACGCCGCACGTGGAAGGCGGCGTGTGGCAGGCCGCCGGCGGGCAGCTGGCCTACGCCTACCCCACCTACGAAGGCAGCGGCGTGAAGCGCGACGTGCCCGCGGCCGAGCAGCCGCTGATCGTGGAAATGGCGCAGCTCGCCGCGCGCACGCAGCAGCCGCAGACCGACGTGGTGCGCGGCAGCCGCGAGGCGCTCATCGTCTCGGCCTGCCCGCTGGCCGCCCCGGGCAACGACCTGGCCGCCTGGACCATGACCCGCACCAACGGCGGCGCGCTGGCCGCGCAGGACAGCCTGCGCACCGGCCTGGGCGTGCTGCTGCTGCTGGTGCTGGCCTCGGGCCTGTGGCTGGGCTTCATCCTGCTGCGCGGGCTGCGCCATGTGCAGCGGCTGGAAAACCGGCTGGTCCGCGCCGAGGCCGAGGCCGCCGCCGACGGCGGCGCCATGCCCGAGCTGCCGCGCACCGGCGTGCGCGAGCTGGACCGCATCGTCGACGGCTTCAACCGCTACCGGCTGCGCTTCGAAGAGGCGCGCGCCCACCTGCGCGCGGCCGCCCAGCAGCGCAGCCGCGACCAGCGCCTGGCCGCGCTGGGCCGCATGACGGGCGGCATCGCGCATGAAATTCGCAACCCCATCGCCACCATGCGGCTGAAGGCCGAGAACGCGCTGGCCGCCACGCCCGAGCGGCAGGGCGCGGCGCTGCAGGCCATCGTCGGGCAGATCGACCGGCTCGACGGCCTGGTGCAGAGCCTGCTGGCGCTGGTGCAGCCGGTGACGCTGGCGCCGGTGGAGGTGGTGCTGCACCGCTGGCTCGACGAGCGCGTGGCCGCCGTGGCGCCCAAGGCCGACGCCGCCGGCGTGCAGGTCACGCTGCGCCACGACGCGCCCGCCAGCGCCGTGTTCGACCCGGTGCACCTGGCGCGCGCGGTCGACAACCTGCTGGACAACGCGGTGCGCCACGCGCCGCGCGGCGGCCACGTGGTGCTGGCGGCCTTGCTTGCGCAGCCGAACCTGCTGGCGATTCGGGTGGACGACGACGGCGCCGGCGTGCCCGCGTCGCTGCAGGCCAGCCTGTTCGAGCCCTTCGCCACGGGCCGCGCCGACGGCACCGGGCTGGGCCTGGCGCTGGCGCGCGAGGTGGCGCTGGCGCACAGCGGCGAGCTGCGCCACGTGCCGCTGGAGGCGGGCACCCGCTTCGAACTGGAGCTGCCATGGCACATCTGCTGATCGTCGACGACGACGACGCGTTTCGCGACACCCTGGCAGAGACGCTGCAGGGCCTGGGCCACGACACGGTGGCCGTCGCCAGCGGCGCCGAGGCCCTGAAGGCCGTGGAAGCAGTGGGAATGGCCACACGCGGGCGCTTCGACGCGGTGTTCCTCGACCACCGCATGCCCGGCATGGACGGGCTGCAGACGCTGGCGGCGCTGCAGGCGCGCGTGGTGCGGCTGCCGCCAGTGATCGTGCTCACCGCGTTCTCCAGCGCGGGCAACACCATCGAGGCGATGCGCCTGGGCGCCTTCGACCACCTGGCCAAGCCGATCAGCCGCGAGGCGGTGCGCGAGGTGCTGGAACGCGCGCTGCAGCAACGCACGGCGCACGGGCCGTCGGCAGCCTCGGCCGATGCCGCTGAAGAAGACGGCGGCGAGCTGATCGGCCCCAGCCATGCGATGCGCGAGGTGCACAAGCGCATCGGCCTGGCCGCGGCCAACGCGATGCCGGTGCTGGTGCTGGGCGAAACGGGCACCGGCAAGGAAATGGTGGCGCGCGCCCTGCACCGGCATTCGGCGCGCGCCGAGCGCCCTTTCGTGGCCGTCAACTGCTCGGCCATTCCGAAGGAGCTGCTCGAAAGCGAGCTCTTCGGCCATGTGCGCGGCGCCTTCACCGGCGCCACCGGCGAACGGCCCGGGTGCTTTCGCGCGGCCGACGGCGGCGTGCTGCTGCTCGACGAGATCGGCGACATGGCGCTGGACGTGCAGGCCAAGATACTGCGCGCCCTGCAGGAAGGCGAAGTCACGCCGCTGGGCAGCCACCGCACGGTGAAGGTCGACGTGCGCGTGGTCGCGGCCACGCACCGCGACCTGGCCGCCGCCGTGCGCGAGGGGCGTTTTCGCGAAGACCTGCTGTACCGGCTGGACGTGCTGTCGATCCGGCTGCCGCCGCTGCGCGAGCGGCTGGCCGACATCATTCCGCTGGCGGAGCACTTCCTGCGGCGCGCGGCCGGGGCCGATGCTGCCGTGCCACCGAAGGCGCTGTCGGCCGAGGCGGCGCAGGGCCTGCTGAGCCATGCCTGGCCGGGCAACGTGCGCGAGCTGCGCAACGTGATGGAACGCTGCCAGGCGCTGGTGCGGCACCGGGTGATCGGCGGGGCGGACCTGGCCACGGCCCTTGGAACGACGCTGCGGGCGGAGTCCCGTGTGGACACGGGCGGTGCGGACGAAAGGCTGCCCGCCGCATGGCTCGACGGCGAACTGCCCGCCGCGGTCGAAAAGCTGGAGCGCCTGCTGATCGCCCACGCGCTTGCGCAAACCCAAGGCAACCGCGCCGAGACGGCGCGCCGCCTGGGCATTCACCGCCAGCTGCTGTACCGCAAGCTGGCGCAGTACGGGCTCGACTGAGCCGCGGGGCGTCTGGCCGGCGCGGGTGTCCGCAAACCGGACACCCGGTGTACGGAAATCATCCGTAGCCTGCGGGCCAATCGCGCGCAAGTCGTTGATTTCAAAGGATTCAGGGGCTGGCACGTTGTGTGAGTTGTCTTTGGGCATCCACCCTTCAAGGAGCCGCCCATGACACCCCGCATCACCTTCATTGCCGCCGCCTGCCTGCTGGCCGGCAGCGCCGCCTTCGCCCAGATGCCGCCGCCGCCCGCCGGCGGGCCCGTGCCACCGGCGCCGCTCGGTGCCACACCGCCCGTGCCTCCCATGCAGTCCGTCCCTCCCATGGCTCCTGCCGCCGCGCCCGACGCCGGCACGGTCGCGACCGGCCGCGTGCAGCAATGGCTCATCAACCCCAACGGCGACGCGGACGGGCTGTTGCTGGCCGACGGCACGCAGGTCGCGTTTCCGCCGCACCTGTCGGCGGCGGTGATGCAGGCGCTGAAGCCCGGCGACACCGTTCAGGTGAGCGGCTGGCGCGCACCCGGCGTGCCGGTGGTGCGCATGCAGTCGCTCAGCGCCAACGGGCGCAGCGTGGCCGACCAGCCGCCCGCCCCCGGCATGGCCCCTCCCACCCCACCCACCCCTTCCACCCCGCCCACTGCTCCCACCTCGCGGGCCCTGCGCGAGCCCGGCGCACTGAGCGCCATGTCGGCAAGCGGGCGCATCGAGCGGCTGCTGTACACCGACCGCGGCGACGTGCGCGGCGTGCTGCTGGCGGACAAGACCATCGTGCGGTTCCCGCCGCACATCGGCGCCGCGTACGGCGCGCAGCTGCAACCCGGCGCACAGCTCCATGCGCGCGGCTGGGGCACGCGCGGCGCGCAGGGCACGGCGCTGGAAGCCACCAGCCTGGGCCCAACCGCGGACACGGTGCGCGAGCTGTTCAGCGGGCCGGGGCTGGTGCCTGGGGCCCGGGGGCCAGCAGGCCGAGGCGCAGGCGGCCCGGGCGTTGCCCGTGATGCAGCTGGCCCGGGCGTTGCCCGTGATGCAGCCGGCCCGGGCGTTGCCCGGGGTGCAGGTCCGCGTTCCGCCCGGGATGCAGGCGGCCCCGGCGCCCAGCCGCCCGCCCCGCTGATGGCGCCGCCGGCCCCGGTGCCGGCGTCCTGAGCATCCCGAGCGTCCAGCCCGAGCACCCCACGCCATGACCACCGCATTCGCCCCCTTGCCGTCGGCGCCGGAGCCGTCGTCGCCCTCTCCGTCGCGCCGCAGCCTGCGCGCGCTGGACGCCCTGGCCTTCTTCGCGCCCGACATCCAGGGCGGCGTCGGCCCGTTCCTGATCGTGTTCATGGCCGGCACGCTGGCCTGGGACCCGCAGCGCATCGGCACCGTGATGTTCGTCTCGGCGCTGGTGGGGTTGGTGGTGCAGGCGCCGGCCGGCGCGCTGATCGACAGCGTGCCCAACAAGCCGCGCTGGATCGCGGGGGCCATCGCGCTCATCGCGGTGTGCCTGGTGGTCATGGCGAACTGGCCGGGCTACGGCGTGATCCTGGCCGGCCAGTCGCTCGTGGGCGCGGCGGGCACGCTGGTGGCGCCCGCCATCGCGGCCACCAGCCTCGGCATGGTCGGGCGCGCCGGGCTGGACGCGCGCGTCGGCCGCAACGCGGCCATCACCGCAGCGGGCACGGTGCTGTGGGCGCTGGGCACCGGCTGGGTGGGCCAGGCCTTCGGGCCGCACGCGATGTTCTTCTACGCGGTGGCGATGGCGCTGCCGACCGTGGTCGCGGCCATGCTGATCCGCCAGCGCGACGTCGACCCGAAGCTGGCGCGCGGCGCGGACCACGAGGCCGACGATCAAGCCGACACGCCTGCATCCGAAACGCACACCACGCGCACCCCGCAGACTTCCGCGCGCTGGTACGACCACCGCCTGGTCGTGCTGCTGGTCTGCGCCTTCCTGTTCCACCTGGCCAACGCCGCCATGCTCACGCTGGTGGCGCAGAAGGTGGGCACGCGCGCCGGCACCTCGGCCACGCTGTGGCTGTCGGGCGGCGTGATCGTCACGCAGCTGGTGACCATTCCCATCGCGCTGGCGGTCGGGCGCTGGGCGCCGCGGCTGCCGCGCAAGCCGATCTTCCTGGCCGGCTTCGCGGTGCTGCCGCTGCGCGGCCTGCTGTACCTGCTGGCCGACAGCCCGGCGGCGCTGCTGTCGCTGCAGGTGCTCGACGGCATCGGCGCGGGCATCTTCGGCGTGATGCTGACGCTGATGATCGGCGACCTCACGCGCGGCAGCGGGCACTTCAACTTCGCGCTGGGCATCGGCGCGGCCTGCGTGGGGCTGGGCGCGGCGCTCAGCAACCTGGTGGCGGGCACGGTGGCGCACCTGGCCGGCTACGGCACGGCCTTCGTGCTGCTCGCGGGCATCGCGGCTTGTGCGCTGACGCTGTTCGCGCTGGCCATGCCGGAAACTCGCGGCCGGCGCGCGCCGATGGCGAATGCGCCGGCCGACCCCGCACTGAACCCCGCCGCTCCATGAACAAAGACACCGCCTCCAGCGCCTCTGCCGCCCTGGCCTCCTCGACATCC
Source organism: Variovorax sp. RCC_210 (assembly GCF_041355175.1). NCBI lineage: Bacteria > Pseudomonadati > Pseudomonadota > Betaproteobacteria > Burkholderiales > Comamonadaceae > Variovorax > Variovorax sp. RCC_210. Next base: position 141,334 of record NZ_JBFUPJ010000002.1, read on the forward strand.
GCAGCCTCCACGGCGCCGGGCCACGACGCCCCCGCCCCGCACGAAGGCGGCGGCAACGGCCTGCTGTGGGTGCTGGTGGCGGTGGCGGTGCTGTTCGCCTTCCTGCGCCCGCGCGCGCCGATGGACTGGCTGAAGCTGGTCGACTGGCAGACGGTAGGCGCGCTGGCCGGGCTGCTGGCCATCACGCAGGGCGTGGAGAAGAGCGGCATGCTGCAGTCGGCCGCGCAGCGCCTGCTGGCGCGCACCACCGACCTGCGCCAGCTGGCGCTGCTGCTCACCGCCGCCGCCGCCGTGCTGTCGGCGCTGGTGACCAACGACGTGAGCCTCTTCTTGCTGGTGCCGCTCACGCGCGTGCTGGCCACGCAGGCGCACCTGCCGCTGGCGCGGCTGGTGGTGTTGCAGGCGCTGGCGGTGAACGCGGGCTCGGCGCTCACGCCCATCGGCAACCCGCAGAACCTGTACCTGTGGCACCGCACCGGCGAGAGCTTCGGCGGCTTCATGTGGATGATGGCGCCCACGGTGCTGGTCATGCTGTTCTGGCTGTTCGTGGCCGTGTGGCTGCTGGTGCCGCGCACCGCCATCGCGCTGAAGCCCGCGGCCGAGGCGGCGCCGGTGCAGCCGCGGCTGCTGGCGCTGTCGGGCGTGCTGTTCGTGGGCTTCGTGGTCGCGCTCGACCGGCACTGGCTGCTGGCCGGCCTGGCGGTGGTGTTCGTGGCCTACCTGCTGTTCCAGCGCCGGGTGCTGCTGGGCGTCGACTGGGCGCTGCTGGCGATCATCGCGCTGATGTTCGTCGACCTGCGCCAGCTGGCCGAGCTGCCCGCCGTGGCCTCGCTGGTGGGCCAGTGGCCCATTGCGGAAGGCTGGCGTGCGTACCTGGCGGCCATCGTCACCTCGCAGTTCATCAGCAACGTGCCGGCCACCATCCTGCTGGACCGCTACGTGCACGACCTGCCCGCGCTGGCGGCGGGCGTGAGCGTGGGCGGCTTCGGCTGCGTGCTGGGCTCGCTGGCCAACCTCATCGCGCTGCGGCTGGCCAAGGTGCCGCACGGGCTGCGCGAGTTCCACCGCATCGGCATTCCCTTCCTGGTCGTGTGCGCGGCCTCGGCGGCGCTGCTGCGGCTGGGTTGACGCGCGCTTTTCGGCTTCGCAGACCACTTCCTCACTCCCCTCACTCTTCACTCTCACAAAGGACACGCCATGCCCCAACACCACGCACCCCACGAAACCCACGCGAAGCACGACACCCAGGACGTCTGGTCGGTCGAAGGCCGCTTCCAGCACCTGGTCTACAGCCCCAAGGGCGGCATCGAGGGCGTGCTGATCGACACCGACGGCGTGGCCACGCAGTTCGTGTTCGAGCGCCACGACGAAGGCGCCGCCACCGCCTTCGAGGGCCTGCAGGTCGGCCAGGCGCTGGTGATCGAGGGCACCGAGGAAGGGCCGTCGCCCAAGGGCGAGGCGGGCCACACGGTGTACCGCTTCGAGCGGCTCGCATCCATCGACGGCGAGGCGCCCCGGCACGCGCACCCCGACGAGCGCATCGAAGGCACCGTGGTGCGCCTGAACTACGCCCGCCACGGCGAGGCCAACGGCGTGGTGCTGGACACGGGCGACTTCGTCCACACCAAGCCCGACGGCTTCGCGCACCTGGGCCTGAAGGTGGGCGACAAGGTGCGCGCCGAAGGACGCGCGCAGCCGCTGGCCACGGGCGAAGGGCGCGTGGTGGAGGCCGTGCGGGTCAATGGGCGGGCGGTGCGGGACGAGGGCTGAGGCCGGCCGCCTCAAGCCGGTTGGCGCGGTTTGCACGGTTGGCACCGAGGGCGGGCGCGCGGACAATCCGCGCCAGCCCATGACCCGCCGTGACTTGCCACTGCCGCTGACCTTGCCCCTGCCAGAGCGGCACGACCTCGTGCTGCGCGACTACAGCGCCTCGCACGGCAGCCACGCGCACGACCACTTCCAGGTGCTGATCGGGCTGGAAGGCGTGCTCGAGATCGAGGTGGAAGGCCGGGGCGCGGGCATCGGTGCCGGCGAGGCGCAAGTGGTCTCGCCCGGCGACCGGCACGACTTCCGGGCCCGCGACCGGCACAGCCGCTGCCTGGTGCTGGACACCTCGCACGCCGGCTGGGCCCGCTGCGCCGAGCGCGCGCCGGTCGACGCGCCGCAGCTGCACACGCTGGCGCGCTACCTGGCGCAATGCATGGCGCGGCCGCAGGCGTCGGCGCTGGCGCTGCTGCACGGGCCGGCGCTGCTGCTGGAGGCCTGGCGGCCGCAAGTGCCCGCTGCGTCAGACTCGCGCCGCCGGCGCATCGACTGGACCCTGCTCGCCGACTGGGCGCGGGCGCGGTGGCACGAGCCCTTGAGCGTTGCCGACCTCGCCGAGGTCGCCTGCCTGAGCCCCAGCCAGTTCGCGCAGCGTTGCCGCGATGAGCAGGGGATGGGCGCGATGCAATGGCTGCGCGCGATGCGGCTGGCGCATGCGCGCGAGCTGCGACTGGGTGGGACGAGCGTGGCGGAGACGGCGCGGCGCACGGGGTACAGGTCGCCTTCGGCGTTGACTGCGGCGTTGCGGCGCTGATTGGGGGGTGTTGCTCCCTCCCCTTCCGGGGGAGCGTTGGGGTTGGGGCACGACGGCTTTCGAAACAATGCGGCGCCTGCTCGACGGGCTGCCCCCATCCCAGCCTTCCCCCAGAGGGGGAAGGAGCAAAAACCCGAACCTCGCACCGCTGGCTTTCGCTTTGCTCCCTCCCCCTCTGGGGGAGGGTCGGGGTGGGGGCACGACGGCGTGCGAAACAACGCAGCGCTTAATCGAAGTCCTGCCCCCATCCCAGCCCTCCCCCGGCAGGGGAAGGAGCAAAACCAACTCATGCGCCATCCCGACCCCCGTCTTGCTCCCTCCCCAAACCGTCGTTTCCCGACGACGCACCGTCATTTCCCGACGAGCGCATCGCGTAGCCTCCTTGCATGTCATCGACCGCCTACGCCCTGCTCGCCATCGCGCTCTGGACCACCCTCGCCTCGCTGGGCACCGCCCTGTCGCACCTGCCGCCCTTCCTGCTCACCGGCCTGGCGCTGATCATCGGCAGCGTGCCGAGCTGGCCGCTGGTGCTGCGCGACCGGCGCGCCTGGAAGGTGCCGGCGCGCACGCTGGCGCTCGGCGTCTACGGCCTGTTCGGCTACCACTTCCTGCTGTTCATCGCGCTGCGCTACGCGCCGCCGGTGGAGGCGAACCTGGTCAACTACCTGTGGCCGCTGCTCATGGTGGTGCTGGCGCCGGTGCTGCTGCCGGGCGTCACGCTGCGCCCGCTGCACCTGGTGGCGGGGCTGCTGGGGTTCGCGGGCGCGGCGGCGGCCATCCTCGGCGCGGGCGGCGGTGGTGGTGGCGACAGTGCCGGTGGAAGCTCGACCTTCACCATGTACTGGGGCTTCCTGCCCGCGCTGGCCTCGGCCTTCGTCTGGGCCAGCTACTCGCTGGGAACGAAGCGCGTCGCGGCCTTTCCGACCTCGGCCATCGGGCTGTTCGGCCTGGTCTCGGGCGTGCTGTCGCTCGCCTGCCACGCGCTGCTCGAACCCTCGGTGGCGCTGTCGGGGCGCGACTGGCTGCTGCTGGTGCTGTGCGGCCTGGGCCCGCTGGGCGCCGCCTTCTTCGTGTGGGACATGGCGCTCAAGCGCGGCGACGCGCGCCAGATCGGCATCCTGAGCTACATCACGCCGCTGGGCTCGACCGCGCTGCTGCTGCTGGTCACCGGCCGGCCGCTGACATGGACCATCGTGCTGGCGGCCTGGCTCATCATCTCGGCGGCGGTGATGGGCACCCGCGCGCGGCGCGACTGAATCGATCGGGCCGATCGGGCCGATAGCGCCGACAGGGCCGACTGAATCAGGCTGTGTCCGACGGGTTACCCACCCGTTTTCTGGCTAGAGTGGAGGTTCAGGAAAAAAGGAGCCACCCCTATGGACAACAAGAACAAGAACGAGGATTTCGAAATCACCCCCAAGCTGGTGTTCGACCTGAACCTGGCGCTGTACCTCGACCTGGTGGCCGCGCTGGAAAGCGCGGGCGCCGTCACCTACCGCCAGATGGCGGCCCGGGTGCTGAACGTGAGCATGGACGCCCGCGCCGACGGCGAGGTCGGCCTGTCCACCGTGCTCGAAGGCGTCGCCAAGGGCTTTGCCGGCCAGAGCGACGGCATGTCCATCGAACTGCTGAAGGCCGCGCACGGCCTGCGTGACGACGAGGCCCTGGGCGACGTGCCCATGCGCCCCGCCATCGACTGACCCTCCCCCAGGGGTCCGCTCTCGCGCCTGCAGCGGCCTTCCAGCCTTCCGGGGGCCGCGCCCCCTGGCACCGAAATCGCTTGGGCCTTGGGCACAACAGCTCCAAGGTGACAACATGGCGAAGATCCCTCCCGGTGTCGGTCCGCGTTTTCCGCAGGTGGTGGTGCTGGTGGGCGCCACCGGCGACCTGGCCCGGCGCAAGCTGCTGCCGGGGCTGTTCCACCTGTGCAGCGCCGGCTTCATTCCGGGCTGCCGGATCATCGGCGTGTCGCTCGACGAACTCGACGTCGACGGCTTTCGCGCCGCGGCCCGCTCGGCCCTCGACGAGTTCGGCAGCCGCAAGACCACCTCCGCCGACTGGGACACCTTCGCGGCCAACCTCGACTACGTGCCGCTGTCGGCCGGCGCCGCCGCCCTGCGCGCCGCGGTCGACCGCGCCGAGGCCTCGCTGGGCACCGAGTGCCGGCGCCTGCACTACCTGAGCGTGCCGCCCAGCGCGGCGCTCACCGTGGTGCGCACGCTGGGCGAGGCCGGGCTGGTGGAGCGCTCGCGCATCGTGATGGAAAAGCCCTTCGGCACCGACCTGGCGAGCGCCGTCAAGCTCAACGGCAAGCTGCACGAGGTGTTCCAGGAAGAGCAGATCTTTCGCATCGACCACTTCCTGGGCAAGGAGCCGGCGCAGAACATCCTGGCGTTCCGTTTCGCGAACGGGCTCTTCGAGCCCATCTGGAACCGCAACTTCATCGACCACGTGCAGATCGACGTGCCCGAAACGCTGGGCCTGGGCAAGCGCGCCGGCTTCTACGAGCAGACCGGCGCCTACCGCGACATGGTGGTCACGCACCTGTTCCAGATCCTGGCGTTCATGGCCATGGAGCCGCCCACCGCGCTGGAGCCCGCGCCCATCAGCGAAGAGAAGAACAAGGTGTTCCGCAGCATGGAGCCCATTCGCCCCGCCGACGTGGTGCGCGGCCAGTACAGCGGCTACCGCGCCGAGGAAGGCGTGGACCCCGACTCCGACACCGAGACCTTCATTGCGCTGAAGTGCCACATCGACAACTGGCGCTGGGCCGGCGTGCCCTTCTACCTGCGCACCGGCAAGCGCATGGCCGAGGGCCAGCGCATCATTTCCATCGCGTTCCGCGAGCCGCCCAAGAGCATGTTCCCGCCCGGCTCGGGCGTGGGTGCGCAGGGGCCGGACCACCTCACCTTCGACCTGGCGGACGCCTCGAAGATGTCGCTGTCGTTCTATGGAAAGCGCCCCGGCCCCGGCATGCGGCTGGACAAGCTGAGCCTGCAGTTCGCCATGCGCGACACCGGCATGGCGGGCGAGGTGCTGGAGGCCTACGAGCGGCTGATCCTCGACGCGATGCGCGGGGACCGCACGCTGTTCACCACGGCCGAGGGCATCGAAAGGCTGTGGGAGGTGTCGACCGCGCTGCTCGAATCGCCGCCGCCGGTGCGGCTGTACGAGCAGGGGTCGTGGGGGCCGAAGCCGGTGCACCAGCTGATTGCGCCGCACGCGTGGCGGCTGCCCTTCGAGCGGGCCTGGCGCGACCCGAACAAGTCCGGGAACTGAAGCGCGACGGCCCCGGCGTCGTGCTCAGGCCTCGGCCACCTGCAGCACCAGCTTGCCGAAGTTCTCCCCCGCGAACAGCTTGTTGAGCGACTCGGGGAAGGTGTCGAGCCCCTTCACCACGTCTTCCTTGCTCTTCATGCGGCCGTCCTTCAGGTAGCCGGCCATCTCGGCGATGGCGATGGGGTAGCGGTCGGCGTAGTCGAACACCACGATGCCCTCCATGCGCGCGCGGTTCACCAGCAGGCTCAGGTAGTTGCGCGGGCCGGCCGCGGGCATGCTGTTGGCGTTGTTGTACTGGCTGATGGCGCCGCAGATGATGATGCGGGCCTTGCGCGCCAGCTTGGCCAGCACGTGGTCGAGGATCTCGCCGCCGACGTTGTCGAAGTACACGTCCACGCCCTTGGGGCAATGCTCCTTCAGGCCCGCGCGCACCGCGCCCTCGCCGGCCTTGTAGTCGATGCAGGCGTCGAAGCCCAGCTCCTTCACCACCCATTCGCACTTGGCGGCGCCGCCGGCAATGCCGACCACGCGGCAGCCCTTGAGCTTGGCCAGCTGGCCCACGGTCTGCCCCACGGCGCCGGCCGCGCCCGAGACCACCACGGTTTCGCCGGGCTGGGGCTGGCCGACGTCCATCAGGCCGAAGTAGCCGGTCATGCCGGGCATGCCCAGCACGTTGAGCCACTGGCCGATGGTGCCGACGTTCAGGTCGATCTTCACCAGGCCGTTGCGCTTCAGGTCTTCCTGCGCGACGAGCATGTATTCCTGCACGCCCAGCGTACCGTACACGGTGTCGCCCACCGCGAACCTGGGGTTCTTGGAGGCGACCACGCGGCCCACGCCGCCGGCGCGCATCACCTCGTCGATGGCCACGGGCGGGATGTAGCTCTTGGCGTCGTTGAGCCAGCCGCGCATGGCCGGGTCCAGCGAGAGCGACAGCGTCTTCACCAGCACGCCACCTTCGGCCGGCTCGCCGACGGGCTCGGTGGTGAACTTCCAGTTCTCGCGGGTGGCGGTGCCTTCGGGGCGCTTGGCGAGGCGGACCTGGTGGTTGGTGAGGGTGCTGCTGTTCATGGTGTCTCCTTCTGGGGGCCGAGGTAAGCCGATGTAAGCCGTGATGGTCAGACGTGGGCCGCTGCGGCCCCGGGAGGCGCATCGTAGCCGCGGGCCCCGGGCCGGCTGGTAGCGCAGGCGACAGCCCCGTGCCAGGCTCCCGCAGCCGGCCGCTCAGGTCAGCCGGACGATGATCTGCAGGCCCGGCCCGCCGTTGCGCACCGTGAGCTCGCCGCCGTGCGCCTCGGCGATCAGCCGGCACAGGTACATGCCCAGGCCCACGCCGCCGGTGGTACGCGCCCGCGCGCCGTCGGTGCGGTAGAAGGGCTCGGTGAGCCGCTCCAGCTGTTCCTCGTCCACGCCGGGGCCGTGGTCGCGCACTTCTATTTCCACGCCCTGCCTGCTGCCGTCGAGCACCGCGCGCAGCGACACGCAGGGCGGGCGCGGCGCGTCGGCGCTGTAGCGCAGCGCGTTGTCCAGCAGGTTGCGCACCAGCAGGCGGATGCGCATGCGGTCGACGGCATGCGGCGGCAGCCCGTCGGCCAGGTCAAGGTGCACATGCTGCGCGCCGGACATCTCGGCCACGGTCTCGCGGATGAGCACGGCCAGGTCGACCGGCTCGCGCAGCAGCGCCACGTGCGGGCTCGCCAGGCGCTCGCTTTCGAGCAGGTCGCTGATGAGGTCGCGCATCTCGTTGAGGTCGCGCAGCAGCGCGTCGCGCTCGGCCTGGCCTTCGGGCGTGGCCGGCAGCAGCTCGGCGTTGAGGCGGGCGCGCGTGAGCGGCGAGCGCAGCTCGTGGCTCAGCGCCAGCAGCAGCCCGCGCTTGGCGTCGAGCATGGCCTGGATGTCGTCGGCCATGGTGTTGATGCGTTGCGCGAGGTCGCCCAGGTCGTCGTTGCGGCGCACGGGAATGGGCTGCGTGAACTCGCCGCGGCCGAAGCGCTGCGCGCCTTCGCGAATGTCGATCAGCGGGCGCAGCAGCCGGCTCACGTAGGCGTAGCCCAGCAGCACGCACGACAGCAGCAGCCCGAGCGTGGCCCAGCCGATGGCGCGCGGCGCCAGCTGCCAGAGCTTGGGCGCCCAGCCGAAGATCACGCGGTGGCCGTCGGCCGTGGGGCGTATGAACCACTTGTCGCCACCGAAGATGTCGTCGCGGTCGTGCATCCAGCCGCCGGGGCTGCTCGCGCCGCCGGGGTTGGAGTCCCAGTTGACGGTGGGCCCGACGATGCGGATGGTGATGGGCAGCCGGGCCACCAGCGCCTGCGCGCGCGTCACGTCGGGCGGCGTGCCTATTTCGGCGACCAGGCGGTCGGTGTAGTCGGTCAGCATGGGCTTGGCGGCCTCGGCCCAGCCGGTGGAGAACGACTTCTTCATGCCGCCCATGAACACGCCCGCCATCACCAGCGCGAGCAACACGAACATCAGCACCAGCCGCACGCGCAGCGAGCGGCGCCAGCGGCGCTTGCCCTGCACCTTCTCGTTCCAGCGCGCGTGCCACTGCTTGCGCCACTCCTCGCGCGTCATGACCTCGCCGGGCATGTCCTCGCGGCACGCCATGCGCCGCCGCATTTCGCGCATGGCGGCGCGGTGGTCCCTGCGGGCAGTGCTCATCGGCGTGCCTTCTCGCTTCGCACCGCGGCGCCAGCTTCAGCCTGCTGGAGGCGGCCAGGCGCTGCGCTCATGCCGGCTCGCTGCGCGCCACGGCCAGCGCATAGCCGGCGTTGCGCAGCGTCTTGATGCAGTCCAGCGGCTCCAGCTTCTTGCGCAGGCGGCTCACCACGATGTCGACCGCGCGCGTGTACAGCTCGGCCTCGTGTCCGCGCAGGCGGTTGAGGATGTCGTCGCGGCTGAACACCTTGCCGGGTTCGGCGGCCAGCAGCGCCAGCAGCTCGAACTCGGTGCCGGTGAGCTCCACGCGCTCGCCGTGGCGCAGCACCTGGCGCCGGTCGAGGTCGATCGACAGGCCGTCGAACACGCGCTGCTGCGTGCTGCTCGATGCGGGCGGCGCGCTGCGCTGGCGGCGCAGGATGGTCTGCACGCGCGCCACCAGTTCGCGCGGCTCGAAGGGCTTGGGCACGTAGTCGTCGGCACCCAGCTCGAGGCCGACCACGCGGTCCATCACCTCGCCGCGGGCGGTGAGCATCACGATGGGAATGTCGCTTTCCTTGCGGATCTCGCGGCACAGCGCAAAGCCGTCCATCTCGGGCAGCATCACGTCGAGGATGGCCGCGTCGTAGGTGAAGGCCCGCAGCTTGGCGAGGCCTTCGCTCGGGCGCACGGCGCTGTCGAGCGTGCAGCCGAAGCGTGCGAAGTAGGTGGTCAGCGGCGCGGCGAGGTGTTCGTCGTCGTCGATCAACAGGATGCGCGGCATGGCGGGATTGTGCCTCCTGGCAAGGAAATGGCGGATGACTTCGCTGACCATCAAACCTGCCGGCATCGCACCGCCCAGGTCAGGCCCATCACCAGAAGTGAGAGCAACAGCGCATGAAAGACCACGTCGGGCACGGTGTGCGGACCGATGCCCGCGACGATGGTGCCCAGCCCGACCAGCGTGCCCAGCAGCGCAAAGCCCTGCCCGAAGAGGGCGGCGCGGCGCGCGTCGTGGGGCCGCAGCCAGGTCTCGACGGCGGCGAGCACGAGCACGGTGGCGATCACCGCCTCGGCCGTGCGGGCCGCGGCGTGCGCGTAGCCCGGCACGAGGAAGCCGGCGTGCACCATCGACGCCGTGCCCAGCACGAGCGCCTCGGTCAGCAGCCAGGCGCGCGCGGCGCCCGGGCGCATCACCGGGGCGGGTGCGGAGGTGGGGGTGGGGGCGGAACGGCTCACCATGGATCGGCCCGGCCGATGCGGCCGAGGTGCGTGAAGGCGAAGCCCGCGGCGTACTTCAGGCCGTAGCCGAGCGCGCGGTCCAGCCCGATGTGGGTCAGCCAGATGAGGCCGCCGGCCACCGCCCACGGCGTGGCCGCCAGCACGCCGAACGCCAGCAGCAGCACCGGCCCCGCGTACGAATGCGCGGCGTTGTACAGCGCCGCGCCCACGCGCGCGCCGGCAACGTAGCCCAGCAGCGAGAGGTCGGGCGCCAGCAGCCAGAGCGCGAACACGCCCCAGCCCGCGCCGAACTGGGCGTATGCGGCAAGCGCCACGCCGAGCACCACCGCGCCTTCGAGCCGCAGCAGCGCGCGCACGCCACCCGCTGCCGCGGCCTGTTCGGCGGCCCGTTCCAGGGACACCGTGGAACCGGCTTCGCCGGTCCACAGGTGTCGCCCCCTCGCAGGGGGTTGGCGCAGCGACACGAAGTGCGCGAAGCCCGGGGGGGAGTCAAGCTCAGCCACGATGGCTCCAGCGGCGGCCGCCGCGGTCCATGAAGTCGCGCACCTTCTGCTGCTGGGCGGCGTTCAGGTTGTCGTAGAAGTCGGCGGCGGCCGCGATGATCTCGGGGCTGCCGTTGCGCACGGCCGTGGTCTTCTCGTCGACCAGGCGCGTGGCGCCGGCCTGGTCGAGCTTGTTGCCCGCGAACAGCGCCTTGAACTGCGAGCGCGGGTCGCCCGAGCCGCCGGCACCGCGCATGGCTTCGCGCTGCGCCTGCAGCTTCTCGGCCAGCACGGTGAGCTTCTGCTTCTGGTTGGCGTCGAGCTCGAGCTTGCTGCCCACGCGCTCGACCATCCTGGCGCGGAACTCGGCGCTGTCGCCGCCGCCCCAGCCGTGGCGTTGGCCGGCACAGCCGGCAATGCTTCCGGCCACCATGGCGGCGCCTGCGAAACCGAAGAGAGTGCGTTTGATCCAGTGCTTCATATCAAGTCCTTGGTGTTGTCTTGTGAGGAGGAAGCTCGATGGTGCGATGGGCACCGGGCCAAGTCCTCTCGCCGCGGTATCGGCGTGTTTCGCTTTATTGCGACGGGCGTGGCAACAAGCGCGGGGCTGCTTACAGCCGGCTGCTCTTGGCGTTGGCGGCAGCGGCGCGGGCGTCGACGGGGTTCTGCAGGGTCGAGATGACCTTGCTGTTCACGCGCGAGCCGGACGACACGTTCTGGTCGGGCGCGGCGGCGGCGCGAACCGCTTCGGCGACCACGCGCTCGCGCTCCATCGACACGGCCATGGTCTCGGCGCCGCGCGATCCGCGCACCACGTTCTGGTTGGGTGCCGAGGCGGTGCGCAGGGCTTCGGCGTTCACGTCGGCGCGGCTCTTGGCCGACACGGCGGGTTGCACGCCTTCGTAGCTTTCAGCCTTCGCGCCCGCGGCGGCGAGCATGGCGAAGGAGCTGATGGCGATGATCTGGGAGAAGGAGACGGAGGTGGAGACGAACTTCATGATGCAGGCCTTTCTTTCAGGGGTTGAAGGAGAAGGCCTGATCGTGCTTGCGGGCGCTGCGCAAGTCCTTTCGCCGCGGTTGCGGCATGTATCGTTTCTTTTCACCCGCCCGCAGGGCGGGTGAAAAGAACGAAGAGCGCTAACCCGCCATGGTGGCGGCGGGGTCGTCCGACTCGAGCACGGCCTTGGCCCAGGCCTCGAGCTTGCCGGTGTCGGCGCGCAGCACTTCCTGCTTGACCGCGAGGATGCGCGAGGGGTGCATCGAGAAGCTGCGCAGCCCCAGGCCCAGCAGCAGGCGCGTGAAGGCCACGTCGCCGGCCATTTCGCCGCATACCGACACGCCCTTGCCCTGGCGCCGGCACTCGGCGATGGTGTCAGCCACCAGGCGCAGCACGGCGGGGTGCGCCGGGTCGTACAGGTGCGCCACCGACTCGTCGGCACGGTCGATGGCCAGCGTGTACTGGATCAGGTCGTTGGTGCCGATCGACAGGAAGTCGAAGTGCTTCAGGAAGATGCGCAGCGTGAGCGCGGCCGCCGGAATCTCGATCATGGCGCCGAGCTTCACCGGGCCGTGCACCACGCCGCGGTTGTCGAGCTCGGTGCGCGCGAAGTCGATGAGCGACAGCGTCTGGCGGATCTCGCTCGCGTGCGCGAGCATCGGAATGAGCAGGTGGATTTCGCCGTGCGCCGCCGCACGAAGAATGGCGCGCAGCTGCGTGAGGAACATGGCCGGGTCGGCCAGGCTCCAGCGAATGGCGCGCAGGCCGAGCGCGGGGTTCAGGTGCTCCTGCTTGTTGGCCGACTTGCTGTCCAGCGGCTTGTCGGCGCCCACGTCGATGGTGCGGATGGTCACGGGCATGCCTTGCATGCCCTCCACAGCGCGCTTGTAGGCCTGGTACTGCTCTTCTTCGTCGGGCAGGCGCGTCTGGCGCGTGGACGACTCACGGCCCATGAACAGGAATTCGCTGCGGAACAGGCCCACGCCCACTGCGCCGGCCTTGACCGCGCCCAGGGTGTCTTCGGGCATCTCGATGTTGGCCAGCAGCTCGACGCGCTGGCCGTCGAGCGTGACGGCCGGCTTGTGGCGCAGCCGCGCGAGCCGCCCGCGCTCCAGGTCGCCCTGGCGCTGCTTGAAGCCGTACTCGGCCAGGATGATCGGCGAGGGGTCGACGATGACCACGCCGGCGTCGCCGTCGATGATGACCCAGTCGTCTTGGCGCACCAGCTGGCTCGCGGTGCGCGCGCCGACCACGGCCGGAATGTCCATGCTGCGCGCGACGATGGCGGTGTGCGAGGTGCGCCCGCCCACGTCGGTGACGAAGCCGGCGAACACGCTCTTCTTGAACTGCAGCATGTCGGCCGGCGACAGGTCGTGCGCGATGAGCACCAGCGGCACGTCGATGCCGTCACCCGCGGTGGGGTCGTCGTGGTCGTCGTTGTCGTCCAGCGGCGCGGCGGCGCGCTTGCGGCGCGGCGGGCTCGGCGCCAGCACGGCGGCGGTGCCCTTCATGCGGTGCAGCAGGCGCTCGACCACCTGTTCGAGGTCGGCCTTGCGCTCGCGCAGGTAGGCGTCTTCCATCTCGTCGAACTGGCGCGCGATGATTTCCAGCTGCGTGGTCAGCGCCCATTCGGCGTTGTAGAGCCGCTCGCTGATCCAGTGCTTCACGCCGGTGCTCAGGGCCTCGTCCTGCAACAGCATCTGGTGCACCTCGAGCAACGCCGAGAGCTCGTGCGGCGCGTCGTTCGGGCCCATGAGCGCCACGTTGGCCTGCAGCTTGATGAGCTCGTCGGCCACCGCGTTGCGCGCGGTGCGCACGCGGTCGATCTCGGTCTCGATCTCTTCGGGCTTGATGAAGTAGTGGGCCACGTCGATGCGGCTGGACACCACCAGCACCGCGCGCCCGATGGCAATGCCACGGGCAACGGGAAGGCCGTGGACTGCGAAAGTCATCGGAGCGTCCTTATTCGCCTTCGCCGAACTTGTCGTCCATCAAGTGGACGATGGCGTTCATCGCTTCTTCTTCCTGCGGGCCGTTGGTCTCGAGCTCGACGGTGGAGCCCAGCCCGGCGGCCAGCATCATCACGCCCATGATGCTCTTGGCGTTGATGCGGCGGTCACCGCGCGACAGCCACACCTCGCAGGGAAAGCTGCCTGCGAGCTTGGTCAGCTTGGCCGACGCGCGTGCGTGCAGGCCCAGCTTATTGCTGATGGTCACGGATTTCTTGATCACTGTGCTTTCTCTTCGCCTGGTTCTGGGGAGCCGCCACCGCCACCTGCATGACGCCGGCGGTGCCGCCCGCGAGGGCGCGCTGCACCAGCGTCTCGAGCGGCTCGTGCCGGTAGGTGACCGCGCGCAGCAGCATCGGGAGGTTCGCCCCCGCCACCAGCCGCGAACGGACGCCGTCCACGAGTTTCTGCGCCACGTTGCAGGGCGTGGCGCCGAACACATCGGCCAGCACCAGCACCTGCGAGCGCGGAGCGCGCAACTGCTGCTCCAGCGTGATGCGCGCGGCGGCCAGCGTTTCTTCGGGCGACACGTTGGGCAGCACGTCGAGCGCGACGATGGCCTGCTCGCAGTCAGGGAACACATGCAGCGCGCACTGCCGCAGCGCATGTGCGAACGGTGAGTGGGCGATGATGAGGATGCTGTTCATGCGGGACGGGGGACGACGCGCCGATTATGCGGGGCGGCCCACGGGAAGTAGATATGTGACACAACGCGGCAGCCCCGAAAAACGGACAGTGCGGCGCGAAACAGACCGGCCACGCGCCGTCGTCATGGCAGGCGCAGGCCCTCGAAGAAGGTCTTCGACGCCTCGGCCGAAGCGGGCGTGCCCAGCACGGTGGCCTGGTAGAGCGCCACGGTGCCGTCTTTTTGCGACTGGGCGAACCACAGGATCTGCACGGTGGGCGCGCCCTGCTTTCGCGCTTCGAGCCGCAGCGGCGCGGGCGTGGCGGTCGCGCGCTGCAGCGTTTCGGGGGTTTCCGCCAGCTGCATGTCGCTCGATTCGCCCGGTTTGACCAGCTGGGCGCGCGTGGCGGTGCGCCAGGCGGCGAGCCACGCCTCGGCCTGCGCGGGTCCGTTCGCGTAGGCATGTGCGATGGCGAAGGTGGCGCCGCCCGCGTCGCAGCCCGCCATGTCGACCTTGACCGATTCCGCGCCCAGCGGCACGGCGCGGTCCGCGCGATCGGCCTTGCAGGGCAGCAGCGCGGTCAGGCCCGCGTCGGCAATCGGCACCTCGCGCCAGTTGAAGGTCGGGCTGCACGCGGCGAGCAGCGCCGCGGCGGCCAGCACGCGCCAGGCGCAAGCGGCAAGGGAGGCGGAAGAGGTGGGAGAGCTGGACCAGGACGGCATGGGGGAGCGATTATCGGCCGGGCCGTACCGCGCAGGGGCGCTCCGGGGGTGGGCCAGGGACGGTGCGGTCGCGGCCAGCACGATCGGGCAGGCGGAACTAAACTAGCGCCGCTCCTGTCTGCTCCCTTTCCCCTCCCCTGTGATGCCATGAAGAAATACATCGCCGCTGCCTCCGTCGTCATCGCGCTGGCTGCCGGCGTGGGCGTGTACTTCGGCTCCGGTGCCACCGCCGCGCCGGCCTCGACCTTCGTGCTGCTCGACGGCTCGCAAAAGAGCACCGCCGACCTGAAGGGCAAGGTCACCCTGGTCAACTTCTGGGCCACGAGCTGCGTGACCTGCGTGGGCGAGATGCCCAAGGTGATCGCCACCTACGACAAGTACAAGGCGCAGGGCTACGACACCCTCGCCGTGGCCATGAGCTACGACCCGCCGAGCTACGTGGTCAACTTCGCCGAAACGCGCAAGCTGCCCTTCAAGGTCGCGATCGACAACACCGGCAGCGTGGCGCAGGCCTGGGGCGACGTGAAGCTCACGCCCACGACCTACCTGGTCAACAAGCGCGGCGAGATCGTGAAGCGCTACGTGGGCGAGCCCGATTTCGCCGAGCTGCACAAGCTGATCGAGAAGCTGCTGGCCGAGGCCTGATCGCTCGCCCTTTCCCTTCTCGTTTCCCTGCCCGAAGGCGCTCTTGAAGGAGCGCCTTTTGCTTTTTGGGGCTACGGGGCCTTGGTGGGAGAAAGATGCCGTCGATCGCGGCGCAGGCATTTCCTCGCCGGCCCATAGCAACAACCCGAAGCAGCCTGGTGCCCGGACTTTGCTAAATTGCGCCTTCCGCAGCATCGCGCGCTCCGCGCCTTTCTCGATGACCGATTTCCCAGTGGCCGCCTTCCCGGCGGCTTCCGGTGCCAGAGCTCTCGCACCGTTCGTCACTGGCCGCGACGATGCGGCGCCCCTTTCGGCGGCGCTGCCGCTGTTCGCGCCCTGCGCGGGGTCGGCCCGTCGGGTTTCCTCCTTGCGCCTATGAGCTTTTCCGTCTCCCGCCCCCTGCCGCTGTCGGCCATGCCGGCCGTCGTGCTGATCGTGCCCGAGGAGCCGCACGAGATCGACGCCACGCGCGCGATCTTCCGCGACTACGCGGGCTCGCTGGGCATCGACCTCGATTTCCAGGATTTCGACGGTGAACTGGCCGGTCTGCCCGGCGACTACGCCGAGCCGCGCGGCACCTTGCTGCTGGCG
Organism: Variovorax sp. RCC_210; assembly: GCF_041355175.1. Lineage (NCBI taxonomy): Bacteria > Pseudomonadati > Pseudomonadota > Betaproteobacteria > Burkholderiales > Comamonadaceae > Variovorax > Variovorax sp. RCC_210. Next base: position 157,142 of record NZ_JBFUPJ010000002.1, read on the forward strand.
CTGGTCGACGCGGCGAATGTGAAGGAAGACGCCGGCCGCCAGGCGCCGACGTTGAAGCGTGCCGACGGCACGCTGGCGCACGTGGCGGGCTGCTGCGCATTGCGCCCGCTGGACAACGTGGACCACGTCAACGCCGCGGAAATGAAGCGCCTGTACGTGCGCCCGGGTTTTCGCGGACTGGGCCTCGGCCGGCAGCTGGCCGAGGCGATCCTGGATGCCGCACGCGGCGCCGGCTACGGCTGCGTGCTGCTCGACACCCTCGACGACATGGAGTCCGCCCGCGCCCTCTACGAGGACCTGGGCTTCGCCGAGGTGCCGCCCTACTATCACAACCCCGTTGCCGGGGCGCATTACCTGAAGGCGGAGCTCTAGAGCTCTAGTTGGCTGGCCGCCTGCAGGCTCAGCCGCGGGCTTGTGCCAGCAGCGTGTCGGCGTCGCTGACTTCGAACTTGCCCGGGCCTTCGACGTTGAGCGTCGCGACCTTGCCGTCCTTCACGAGCATCGAATAGCGGTTGCTGCGCACGCCCATGCCGCGGCCGGTCAGGTCGAGCGTCAGGCCGGTAGCCTTGGCGAAATCGGCGCTGCCGTCGGCCAGCATGCGCACCTTGGCGCCGGTCTTCTGGTCGCGCGCCCAGGCGCCCATCACGAAGGCGTCGTTCACGCTCACGCACCAGATCTCGTCCACGCCGGCGGCCTTGAAGTCGTCGAAGTGCTGCACATAACCCGGCACGTGCTTGGCCGAGCAGGTGGGCGTGAAGGCGCCGGGCAGCGCGAACAGCGCAATGGTCTTGCCCGCCGATGCCTTGGTCACGTCGACCGCGTTCGGGCCGATGCTGCAGCCTTCGCCCTCGACTTCGGAATATTCCTGCAGGGTGGCCGAGGGAAGGGTGTCGCCGACTTTGATCATGTAAGTGCTCCGGAAAAAGAAAAACGGCCCACATTGTGGGCCGTTTTCAGGTGGGCTGTCTCGAGCCGGGTATCCGGTCTGCTTAGACCAGGACAGCCTTCTCGACCAAGCGGGTCACAACCCAGTTCTTGGTCTTCGAGATCGGACGGCTTTCCGTGATCTCGATGGTGTCGCCCAGCTTGTACTCGCCCTTTTCGTCATGGGCGTGGTACTTGCTCGTCTTGGCCACGATCTTGCCGTAGAGCTCGTGCTTCACACGGCGCTCGACCAGCACGGTCACGGTCTTGGCACGCTTGTCGCTGACCACCTTGCCGATCAAGGTGCGCTTGAGGGATTTTTTAGGTTCCGTCATGTTCACTCCTTACTTGGCGGCGGGGGTTTCTTGCTGCTTCTGAGCAAGAATGGTCTTGGCGCGAGCGATGTCGCGGCGCGTCACGCGCAGCGTCGAGGTGTTCGACAGCTGTTGCGTGGCCTTCTGCATGCGCAGGCCGAAATGGGCCTTCTGCAGTTCCTTGACTTCGGTCTTCAGCTCTGCGACGTCCTTCGTGCGCAGGGTTGCAGCCTTGGTCACCTTGGCCGGAGCCGCGGTTTCTTTTTTCTTACGGGTTGCCATCAGTGTTCTCCTCTCAGGCGCCGAGCTGGCGAGCGACGAACGTCGTGCGCAGCGGAAGCTTGGCGGCGGCCAGGCGGAACGCTTCGCGGGCGAGTTCTTCGGGCACGCCGACGATCTCGAACACGATCTTGCCGGGCTGGATTTCGGCGACGTAGTACTCGGGGTTGCCCTTACCGTTACCCATCCGCACTTCAGCGGGCTTGGTAGAGATGGGCTTGTCCGGGAACACGCGGATCCAGATACGGCCACCGCGCTTCACGTGACGCGAAATCGCGCGACGAGCGGCTTCGATCTGGCGTGCCGTGAGGCGGCCGCGATCGGTGCATTTGAGACCGAAGTCACCGAACGCAACCGAGTTACCCGTGGTTGCGACGCCGGTGTTGCGGCCCTTTTGTTCCTTGCGGAACTTTCTGCGTGCAGGTTGCAGCATGTTTTATTACTCCGTGAGAGCCCCAGGCGCTTTCGCGCCCGGGAGCGACCGATTACTCGGTCTTGGCACCGTCCGCTGCTGCAGCGGGCGCGGCTTTGCGGACGCGCTTAACGGCGGGTTTCGAGTCTGCACCGGCACCGCCGGTTGCTTCTGCGGGCTTGTCGCTGCCATCGGCGGGAGCGGTGTTGCCACCGATCGGGCCACGGCCGCCGGCACGGGGGCCGGGACCACGACGGTCGCCACCCGGACGGTCGCCAGGGCGACCATCACGGCGGGGACCACGCGGACGACGTTCTTCTTCAGGACGCGGCGTTTCGACGGCCGGCAGGTCGTTACGACCCAGCGTGTCGCCCTTGTAGACCCAGACCTTGACGCCGATGACGCCGTACGTGGTCTTGGCTTCCGAGGTGCCGTAATCGATGTCGGCGCGCAGCGTGTGAAGCGGCACGCGGCCTTCGCGGTACCACTCGGTACGTGCGATCTCGATGCCGTTCAGGCGGCCAGCCGACATGATCTTGATGCCCAGGGCACCCAGACGCATGGCGTTTTGCATGGCGCGCTTCATGGCGCGGCGGAACATGATCCGCTTTTCGAGCTGCTGCGTGATGCTGTCGGCGATCAGTTGCGCATCGATTTCGGGCTTGCGCACTTCTTCGATGTTGACTGCAACCGGCACGCCGAGCTGCTTGCCCAGTTCGCGCTTGAGGTTCTCGATGTCTTCGCCCTTCTTGCCGATCACGACGCCCGGACGTGCCGAGTAGATCGTGATGCGTGCGTTCTTGGCGGGACGCTCGATCATGACGCGCGACACCGAAGCGTTCTTCAGCTTCTTCTTCAGGTATTCGCGAACCTTGATGTCTTCGGCCAGCATGCCCGCGAAATCGCGGTCGCTTGCGTACCAACGGCTGGACCAGTTACGGGTAACCGCAAGGCGGAACCCGGTTGGGTGGATTTTCTGTCCCATATTTCTTCCAGGCCTTCTTAGTTGCCAACCGTCACGTACACATGGCACGTGGGCTTGCTGATGCGATTGCCGCGACCCTTGGCCCGCGCGGTGAAGCGCTTGAGCGTTGCACCTTGCTCGACGTAGATGGTCTTGACCTTCAGCTCGTCGATGTCGGCACCGTCGTTGTGCTCGGCGTTGGCGATAGCCGACTCCAGCACCTTCTTGATGATCACAGCGGCCTTTTTCTGCGTGAACTGCAGAACGTTGAGCGCTTGATCGACCTTCTTGCCGCGGATCAGGTCCGCGACCAGACGGCCCTTGTCGACCGACAGGCGGACACCGCGGAGGACTGCACGTGTTTCAGACATGGTCGTTCCTTACTTCTTCTGGACTTTTTTGTCCGCGGGGTGCCCCTTGAACGTGCGCGTGAGCGCAAATTCACCGAGCTTGTGGCCGACCATCTGGTCGGTGATGTACACGGGCACGTGTTGCTTGCCGTTGTGCACAGCGATGGTCAGACCGATGAATTCGGGCAGGACCATCGAGCGGCGCGACCAGGTCTTGATCGGCTTCTTGTCCTTGGTCGTCACGGCCTTGTCGGCCTTGGCCACCAGGTGGTGGTCGACGAAAGGACCCTTTTTGAGAGAGCGAGTCATTGGCTATCCCTTACTTCTTGCGACGCGACACGATGAAGACCTGCGTGCGCTTGTTGTTACGGGTGCGATAGCCCTTGGTCAGATTGCCCCATGGGTCGACAGGATGGCGGCCTTCGCCAGTCTTGCCTTCGCCGCCACCGTGCGGGTGGTCGACCGGGTTCATCACGACGCCGCGAACGGTCGGGCGAATGCCCTTCCAGCGCTTGGCGCCTGCCTTGCCGAGTTGGCGCAGGCTGTGCTCTTCGTTGGCCACTTCGCCGATGGTTGCGCGGCATTCGATGTGGATGCGACGCACCTCACCCGAACGCATGCGGACCTGGGCGTAGACGCCTTCGCGAGCCAGCAGCGTGGCCGACGTGCCGGCCGAACGCGCGATCTGCGCGCCCTTGCCGGGTTGCAGTTCGATGCAGTGGATCGTCGAGCCGACCGGGATGTTGCGGATCGGCAGGGTGTTGCCGGCGCGGATCGGGGCTTCGGCGCCCGACAGCAGCGTTGCACCAGCTTCCAGACCGCGCGGGGCGATGATGTAGCGGCGCTCGCCGTCGGCGTAGCAGACCAGAGCGATGTGGGCGGTGCGGTTCGGGTCGTACTCGATGCGTTCAACCTTGGCCGGGATGCCGTCCTTGTTGCGCACGAAGTCGACAACGCGATAGTGGTGCTTGGAACCACCGCCACGGTGACGGATCGTGATGTGACCGTTGTTGTTACGGCCGGCCTTCTGGAACTGGGGTTCCAGCAGGGCTGCGTGAGGAGCACCCTTGAACAGGTGATCACGCGAAATCTTCACCGCGCCGCGTTGGCCCGGCGAAGTGGGTTTCATCTTGATGACGGCCATGATTAAGCGCCTTCCCCGACGAGGTTGAGCTCTTGACCCGGCTTCAGGGTCACATAGGCCTTGCGAACGTTGTCGCGGCGGCCGATGGACTTGCCAAAGCGCTTGGTCTTGCCCTTGGTGTTGAGCACCGACACGCCCTGGACTTCGACCTTGAACATCAGTTCGACAGCGGCCTTGATCTCGGGCTTGGTGGCGTCTTGCAGCACCTTGAAAGTGACAGCGTTCGACTTTTCGCCGACCATCGTGGCCTTTTCGGACACGATCGGGGCGACCAGCACCGCCATCAGGCGGCCTTCTTCGAACGTACGTTCAGCGGCGGTAGGGTTCACGCGGCTCATGCGAACATCTCCTTGAGCTTGTCGACGGCACCCTTGGTGACCAGCACCTTCTTGTAGTGAACCAGCGACACCGGATCGGCGTAACGGGGTTCGACCACGAGGATGTTGACCAGGTTGCGCGAGGCAAGGTACAGGTTTTCGTCGACTTCTTCGGCGATCACGAGCACGGACTCGAGATTCATCGCCTTGAAACGGGCTGCCAGCGGCTTCGTCTTGGGCGAATCCACGGTCAGCGAATCCACCACGGCCAGACGGCCTTCGCGAGCGAGCTGCGAGAAGATGGCGGCCATGCCGGCGCGGTACATCTTCTTGTTGATCTTCTGCGAGAAGTTTTCGTCAGGCATGTTCGGGAAGATGCGACCACCCCCGCGCCACAGCGGCGAGGACGTCATACCGGCACGGGCGCGGCCCGTTCCCTTTTGCTTGAAAGGCTTCTTGGTCGAGTGCTTGACCTGCTCGCGGTCCTTCTGGGCGCGCGTGCCTTGGCGGGCATTGGCCTGGAATGCAACGACGATCTGGTGGACTAGGTCTTCGTTGTAGTCACGGCCGAACACGGTTTCAGGGGCGTCGTACTTCGACGCGGCCTGGCCTTGTTCGTTCAGGAGTTCGAGTTCCATTACTTCGCTCCTTCAGCCGCTTGCGGCTTGGCCTTGATGGCGGGACGCACGGTGACGAAGCCACCCTTCGAACCCGGAATCGCGCCCTTGATGAGCAGCAGTTGACGTGCTTCGTCGATGCGGAACACGTCGAGGTTTTGCGTCGTGCGCGTGACGTCGCCGAGGTGGCCCGTCATGCGCTTGCCGGGGAACACGCGACCGGGGTCTTGTGCCATGCCGATCGAGCCGGGAACGTTGTGCGAACGGCTGTTACCGTGCGACGCGCGTTGCGAGCTCATGTTGTGACGCTTGATCGTGCCTGCGAAGCCCTTGCCGATGGAGGTGCCTTGCACGTCCACCTTCTGACCCACGGAAAACACGCTGCTCGCCGCGATCACGCCACCAGCCTTGTGCTGACCTGCGGTATCTGCGGTAACGCGGAATTCCTGGATGATTTCGCCTGCTTCGACACCCGCCTTGGCGAGGTGGCCGGCTTGGGGCTTGGTCACGCGCGATGCTTTGCGCGAACCGAACGTCACCTGCAGGGCGACGTAGCCATCGGTCTCTTGGGACTTGATCTGGGTCACACGGTTGTTGGACACATCCACCACCGTGACAGGAACTGCGTCCCCGTCATCGGTGAAGAGACGCATCATCCCCACCTTGCGGCCCAGCAACCCGAGGGAGTTGCTCAGACTCATATGTTTTCTCCAAAAATGGAAATCCTCTTCCGCCACTGCCACTTCAATTGGCAACAGCGTTTGCCAGATTTCTCCGGCTACGGAAGAAGGTTGATAAATCTCTGCCCAAACAACAGCCTTGCGGACGCAACAAGGGCAGAGCCAGCGATTATAGCCCGCGGTGCGGGCATGGCGCAAGTGCCACTGTTCAGCCTGTGCAGCAGGCCTCGAAGACCCTGTTTCAGGGCTTTTTGGCGGGCGCCTTTGGCTCCTGGGCGGGCATCGAAATGACCTTTTCACCGTCCGGCGACGGCTTCATCTCGCCCGCTGGCTTGGTGGCCGGCGCGCCCGAACCCGTCTGGATGGGGATGGCCACGATGCTCATGGCACCGTTCTGCGTCGCGAAGACATTCAGATAGGCCAGGCCGTCGCTGCTGCTCGTCACCGTGGCGGTGGCGGTCGTGCGCTGGCCGGCGGGCAACGCGAAGCTGCTCTTCGTGGCCAGCGTCAGGCCCGCGTCGGTCGTCAGGCGCACCGTGGCGCCAGCCGGGTCGGTCACGCCGTCGAACTGCAAGAAAACCGAGACCTGACGACCGGACTGCGCCGCTGCTTCGACCCGGTACTGGATTGCAACGCCCGAATCATTGGGCTTGCGCGCCGCGACCGTCAGAGAGGCATGGCGGTCGCCGCGTGCTGCCGGCACGCCGTCTGCACAGGCAGAGCCGGCAATACCGACGAACGCCAGCCACGCCATGGCGGCGAACGTGGAGCGGGAATGAAGTTTCATGGCGGTCTTCCCCACGGCTATTGGATGGTCACGCCGAAGCAGGTGTTCGCGGCGGAGTTGTTGAGGTCGTTGATCACCAGCACATAAGGGCCGGGCGACAGCCTGAGCGACCCCGAATTCCGGCCGACCACGCCGCCCTGGTAGACCGCGAAATTGGGATTCGCCCCTGCCGGCGCGCTAACGCCGAACTGGTAAGCGCGATTGGCCGGTGCCGTGAAGCTCACATAGGCATAGCTTCCGAGCTTGTTCCCCGTGCGCGGGGCCGGGTCCGCCGCGTTCGTCACGCACGCCTGGATGGCGCCGCCGCCGACCGTGGCCGGTTTGTACATCGGCAACGCGGCCGGCACGCCGCCGTCGTTGCTCTCCGCGCCGCCGTAGGCGTCGTTGGCGGCGCTGATGTTCTGGCCCGTCAGCAATGCGTTCAGCGCGGACACGCTGCCAGGTGCGGCACTATTGAATGCCGCGGCGAACGGATGGATCGAGGTCACCGGCGCGCCGCCCTTGAACAGTGCATTCGTCATCGTGTCGTGGATCGGCTTGAAACCCACCTGCTGATTCAGGTTCCAGAAAATCGACTGGATCGAGGTTTCCCGGAACCACCCAGGATTCGAAGTGGGCCCCTTCGACAGGTCGAGGTTGCTGCCCTGGGCTTGGCCCGGACCACCCGAATCGACATAGTTCCGCCGCCCGAGCGCAATGCCCGACCAGCCATTGCCCCACCCCTCGGAGAACGCGAGCCGGCGGTCGATAAGGTCCGCCGTCGAATGCTCGCCGCCGGGCGAATCGTCGCGGCTGAAGGCCGACTGGTAGTAGTGGCCCCACTCGTGCGCGATCACGGGCGCATCGAATTCGTCGGTGTCCACGTCTTCCTTGCCGAGCACGTAGATTTCGGCGCCCGAACTCTGGGCGATGAAGAAGGTGGTGCCGATCTGCCCCAGCGCGACGCTGCCGCCGGCGTTCGTGTTGCTGACGCTCCAGAACACCTTCAGCGACGGAAACGCCGTCGCCGGCGTCACCGACAACACCTTCTGCATCGCGGTGTAGACCGTGTCCATCACGGCGAACGGTGCCGACACGCGCTGGCCGGTGTAGCTGGAGCCGCCCCAACCGCTGGGCGCGTGCAGGTCGCGGGTCAGCGCCGCGGCGCCCGTGGAGAACGCCGACGACTGCATGGAATAGATGGCGCTCGACTGCGTGTTGTCCCGCACGGTGACGTCCCAGGTCGCGCCCGGCCCGGGGCGCGTCAGCTGCGTGCGCACGCGTACGGTGACGGTCGTGTTCCCCGGCACGCTCACGGCATAGGCGCCGCTGTCGTCGGTCGAAGTGACCACCAGTTGGTTGCCGCTGGTGTCGAGCACCTCGACGTAAGCGCCGCGCACCGGCTTGGACGTGGTGTCGGCGTACACGAGGGCGCCGTTGACGTTGGGCACCGACTCGTAGGTGGCGGTGCCGCTCAAGGTGACGGGGTTCGTCGTGGGAACGGGCAGGGGCAGCAAGGGCACGCCGCCACCGCCGCCTCCCCCACCACCGCCGCAGGCGACCAGCAATGCCGCGGTCGCGATGGAAGCGACCAGGCCCGACGCAAAGGAGAACTTCTGTCTCATATCTTTTGCTGCCCTCATTTCAGCCCCGGCCAATGCGCTGAGAAATACCGGTGCGGGAGGATGCCACAGAAGGCGAGCAACTGTTAAGAACAGAAAAGCCCGCATGCATTTCTGCAGGCGGGCTTTGTCAGGAGACGACGCGGGGTCGAATTACTGCAGCTTGATCTCGACGTCGACGCCAGCCGGCAGGTCGAGCTTCATCAGCGCGTCCACGGTCTTGTCGGTCGGGTCGACGATGTCCATCAGGCGCTGGTGGGTGCGGATTTCCAACTGGTCGCGCGACGTCTTGTTGACGTGCGGCGAACGCAGGATGTCGAAGCGCTTCATGCGGGTCGGCAGGGGCACGGGGCCCTTGACGATCGCGCCGGTGCGCTTGGCGGTGTCCACGATTTCAGCGGCCGATTGGTCGATCAGCTTGTAGTCGAATGCCTTCAGGCGGATGCGGATTTTTTGCTTGGTAGCCATGGTGATTCCTTTGCGTGCCGCTTAGATGTCGAGGATCTTGGCGACGACGCCCGAACCCACGGTACGGCCGCCTTCGCGGATGGCGAAGCGCAGGCCTTCTTCCATCGCGATCGGGTTGATCAGCTTCACGGTGATGCTGACGTTGTCGCCAGGCATGACCATTTCCTTGTCCTTGGGCAACTCGATCGCGCCGGTCACGTCCGTCGTGCGGAAGTAGAACTGCGGACGGTAGTTGTTGAAGAACGGCGTGTGACGGCCGCCTTCGTCCTTCGACAGGACATACACCTCGGCGGTGAAGTGCACGTGCGGCTTGATCGAGCCGGGCTTGCACAGCACTTGGCCGCGTTCGACTTCTTCGCGCTTCGTGCCGCGCAGCAACACGCCCACGTTGTCGCCAGCTTGACCCTGGTCCAGCAGCTTGCGGAACATTTCCACGCCGGTGCAGGTGGTCTTGACCGTCGGGCGGATGCCCACGATTTCGATTTCTTCACCGACCTTGATCACGCCGCGCTCGACAGCGCCGGTCACCACGGTGCCGCGACCCGAGATCGAGAACACGTCTTCCACGGGCATCAGGAACGTGCCGTCCACGGCGCGCTCGGGCGTCGGGATGTACGTGTCCAGGGCTTCTGCCAGCTTCATGATGGCGCCTTCACCCAGTTCGCCCTTGTCGCCTTCGAGGGCGAGCTTGGCCGAGCCGTGGATGATGGGGGTGTCGTCGCCGGGGAACTCGTACTTGTCGAGGAGTTCGCGAACTTCCATTTCGACCAGCTCGAGCAGCTCCTTGTCGTCGACCATGTCGCACTTGTTCAGGAACACGATGATGTAGCCCACGCCCACCTGGCGAGCCAGCAGGATGTGTTCACGGGTCTGGGGCATCGGGCCGTCGGCGGCCGAGCACACTAGGATGGCGCCGTCCATTTGAGCGGCGCCCGTGATCATGTTCTTCACATAGTCGGCGTGACCGGGGCAGTCGACGTGTGCGTAGTGGCGGTTGGCCGTTTCGTACTCGACGTGTGCGGTGTTGATCGTGATGCCGCGGGCCTTTTCTTCAGGCGCAGCGTCGATCTGGTCGTAGGCCTTGGCTTCGCCGCCGAACTTGGCCGACAGCACCGTGGCGATCGCAGCCGTCAGCGTGGTCTTGCCGTGGTCGACGTGACCGATCGTGCCCACGTTCACGTGCGGCTTGGTGCGGGTGAATTTACCTTTTGCCATTTTTCAATCCTTGAAAGAGCATGTCCCGTGTATTGGTTTTATGTCTGCACCCGATTGCTGGTTCGCCTCGCACGGGAACAAGGCGGCACCGGATCGCAGACAAGAAGGGCCGCGCACTGCACGGCCCCGCATTCTTCAAAAACTTACTTGGCGCGTGCAGCGACGATGGCTTCGGCAACGTTACGGGGAGCTTCGGCGTAGTGCTTGAACTCCATCGTGTACGTGGCGCGGCCTTGCGACATCGAACGCAGCGTGGTCGAGTAGCCGAACATTTCCGACAGCGGCACTTCTGCCTTGATGGACTTGCCGCCACCGATCATGTCGTCCATGCCCTGCACCATACCGCGACGCGAGGACAGGTCGCCCATCACGTTGCCGGCGTAGTCTTCGGGCGTCTCGACTTCCACGGCCATCATCGGCTCGAGGATGACCGGGCTGGCCTTGCGTGCGCCTTCCTTGAAACCGAAGATCGCGGCCATCTTGAACGCCATTTCGTTCGAGTCCACGTCGTGGTACGAACCGAAGTGCAGCGTGACCTTGACGTCCACGACGGGGTAGCCCGCCAGCACGCCTTGCGTCAGCGCTTCCACGACGCCCTTTTCCACCGCGGGGATGTATTCGCGAGGAACCACACCGCCCTTGATGGCGTCGACGAACTCGAAGCCCTTGCCCGCTTCCTGCGGCTCGAGCTTCAGGATCACGTGGCCGTACTGGCCCTTGCCGCCCGACTGGCGAACGAACTTGCCTTCGGCGTCTTCGACGGTCTTGCGGATCGTTTCGCGGTAGGCCACTTGCGGCTTGCCCACGTTGGCTTCCACGCCGAATTCGCGCTTCATGCGGTCCACGATGATTTCAAGGTGGAGCTCGCCCATGCCGGCGATGATGGTCTGGCCCGATTCTTCGTCGGTCTTCACGCGGAACGAAGGATCTTCCTGAGCCAGGCGTTGCAGGGCGATGCCCATCTTTTCCTGGTCGGCCTTGGTCTTCGGCTCGACGGCCTGCGAGATCACCGATTCCGGGAACACCATGCGCTCGAGCGTCACGATGGCCGACGGATCGCACAGGGTTTCGCCCGTGGTCACTTCCTTCAGGCCCACGCAGGCAGCGATGTCGCCGGCGCGGATTTCGTTGACTTCTTCGCGGTTGTTCGCGTGCATCTGCACGATACGGCCGATACGTTCCTTCTTGCCGCGCACCGGGTTGTAGACGCTGTCGCCCTTGGTCAGCACGCCCGAATAGACGCGCACGAAGGTCAACTGGCCCACGAACGGGTCGGTCATCAGCTTGAATGCCAGTGCCGAGAACTTTTCCGAGTCGTCAGCCTTGCGGATGACCGGTGCTTCGTCTTCGTCCAGGCCGTTGACCGGGGGAATGTCGGTCGGCGCGGGCATGTATTCGATGACGGCGTCGAGCATGGCCTGCACGCCCTTATTCTTGAAGGCCGAGCCGCACAGCATCGGCTGGATTTCGCCGGCGATGGTGCGCTGGCGAATGGCCTTCTTGATTTCTTCCTCGGTCAGCTCGTTGCCTTCGAGGTACTTGTTCATCAGCTCTTCGCTGGCTTCGGCAGCCGCTTCGACGAGCTTTTCACGGTATTCGTTACAGACGTCGGTCAGGTTGGCGGGGATCTCGCCGTACTGGAAGGTCACGCCCTTGTCTTCGTCCCAGATGATCGCCTTCATCTTCACGAGGTCGACGATGCCCTGGAAGTGCTCTTCGGCACCGATCGGGATCTGGATCACGACGGGGTTGGCCTTCAGGCGGTCCACCATCATCTGGCGCACGCGCAGGAAGTCGGCGCCGGTGCGGTCCATCTTGTTGACGAACGCGAGACGGGGCACCTTGTACTTGTTGGCCTGGCGCCAGACGGTTTCCGACTGGGGCTGCACGCCGCCGACGGCGTCGTACACCATCACGGCGCCGTCCAGCACGCGCATCGAGCGCTCGACTTCAATGGTGAAGTCCACGTGGCCGGGGGTGTCGATGATGTTGATGCGGTGTTCTTCGAACTTGCCAGCCATGCCCTTCCAGAAGCAGGTGGTGGCGGCCGACGTGATCGTGATACCGCGCTCTTGCTCTTGCTCCATCCAGTCCATCGTGGCGGCACCGTCGTGCACTTCACCGATCTTGTGGTTCACACCGGTGTAGAACAGGATACGTTCGGTCGTCGTGGTCTTGCCGGCGTCGATGTGCGCGGAGATGCCGATGTTGCGGTAGCGCTCGATGGGGGTCTTGCGGGACATGATTTACTTTCGGGTTAAATGCGTTGAGCGCTGGGCCCCGAGCACGGGCACAACGCCCGACACTCGACACCCAACGCCCAAGCGAAGTTTGATTTTTAGAAGCGGAAGTGGCTGAACGCCCGGTTGGCTTCTGCCATGCGGTGCACTTCGTCGCGCTTCTTCATGGCACCGCCGCGGCCTTCCGTGGCTTCCATCAGTTCGTTGGCCAGACGCAGGGCCATCGACTTCTCGCCGCGCTTGCGGGCGGCTTCCTTGATCCAGCGCATCGACAGCGCCAGGCGGCGCACGGGGCGCACTTCGACCGGCACTTGATAGTTCGCACCGCCCACGCGGCGCGACTTCACTTCGACCATCGGCTTCACGTTGTTGATGGCAACGGTGAACGCTTCGAGGGGGTCCTTGTCCGGGTTCTTCTTTTCGATGAAGTCGAGCGCGCCATAAATGATGCGCTCGGCGATCGCCTTCTTGCCGCCTTCCATGATCACGTTCATGAACTTCGACAGCTCGACATTGCCGTACTTGGGATCCGGCAGGATTTCACGTTTGGGGACTTCGCGACGACGTGGCATTTTTTTAACCTCTTTGCTTCAGTTGGCATCGTTTCCGATACCGCGAGAGCCAGTTGGAGCTCTCACTTACTCGACCCGACATTGGGTCACTTCGTTCGATGTGCCCGCCAAGGCAACCGAACACCGCTTTGTTTTTTACGACAGGAAGGCTTAAGCCTTCTTGGGACGCTTCGCGCCGTACTTGGAACGCGACTGCTTGCGGTCTTTCACGCCTTGCAAGTCGAGCGAACCGCGCACGATGTGGTAACGCACACCGGGCAAGTCCTTGACACGACCGCCGCGAACCAGCACGACGCTGTGTTCCTGCAGGTTGTGGCCTTCGCCGCCGATGTAGGAGATGACTTCGAAGCCATTGGTCAGACGGACCTTGGCAACTTTACGAAGCGCCGAGTTGGGCTTCTTTGGCGTCGTGGTGTAGACGCGGGTGCAGACACCGCGACGTTGCGGCGAGTTCTGCATGGCAGGGCTCTTCGAATTGATCTTTTCGACCGTTCGACCCTGACGCACCAGTTGATTGATGGTTGGCATGAATGAATAAGTCCCAAAACAGCCCGGCTCTGGCTATTAACCGCTCCTGTCGTGACGCAGGAACAACCGGGAGATGACGAAAACGTGAAACCCTTCGGAAATTTCCGAAAAGCCCACGAGTATAGCAAACGAGCCTGAAACAGCAAGCACCGCGGCCCCGAACGGCCGCCGGCGGGCTTTTCAGCCGCCCGTTACTTGATCCAGAGACGCACGGCGTCCCAGGCACGGCCGAAGACACCGGCCTGCTCCACCCCCTCGAGGGCCACCAGCGGCACGTCGGCCACGGGCTGGTCGTCCAGCGTGACCTTGAGCGAGCCCACCGGCTGGTATTTGGTGAACGGCGCCACCAGCGGATCGGGGCGCGACACCTGCGTCTTGATCTTGCTGGCGGAGCCGGCCGGCACGGCGACTACGATGGCATCGGGGCGGCCCAGCTTAAGCTCGTTGGCCTTGCCCTTCCAGACCGCCGGGGTGGCGGCCGGCTGGCCGCCATCGAACAGGCGTACCGCGTCGTAGGCGGTGTAGCCCCAGTTCAGCAGCTTCTGCGACTCGTTGGCCCGCACGGTCTCGCCGGTGGTGCCCAGCACGACGGACAGCAGGCGCCGACCGCCGCTCAGGTTCGGAAAGTCGCGCTTGGCGGTGGCGACCATGCCGTAGCCGGCCGCTTCGGTATGGCCGGTCTTCAGGCCGTCGACGGTCGGGTCGCGAAACAGCAGCAGGTTGCGGTTGGTGTCGTTGGTCGACGGCGTGCCCGGGTAGCGGTACTTCTTGATGGCGTAGTACTTGGCCTCTTCCGGAAAGTCGCGCACCAGCCGGGTCGCCAGGATGCTCAGGTCGCGCGCCGTGGTCGTGTGGCCGGGCGCCGTCAGGCCTTCGGGGTTCTTGTAGGTGGTGCTTTTCATGCCCAGCGCCTTGGCCTGGGCGTTCATCATCTCGACGAAGTGCTCCACCGTGCCGCCCACGCCTTCGGCCAGCGCCACCGTGGCGTCGTTGCCCGACTGCACGATCAGCCCCTTGATCAGGTCTTCCACCGGCACCTGCATCTTGGGGTCGATGAACATGCGCGAGCCGGGCATCTTCCAGGCGCGCGGGCTGACCGGCAACGTCTGCGTGAGCGTGATCTTCCGGGCGCGCAGCGCGTCGAACACCACATAAGCCGACATCAGCTTGGTCAGCGAGGCCGGCTCGACCGGGCTGTCGATGTCTTTCTGCGCCAGGATCTGGTTCGCGGTCACGTCCATCAGCAGATAGCTGCGCGCGGCGATCTCGGGCGGCGCGGGCACCTGGGCTGCGGCAATCAGGCTGACGGAGGCAACGGCAATAGAAACCAGGGCGCGAAGTGCGCCGAGAAAACGGGTCATGGGGAGTTTGGAAAGAGACGGAGACAAGCCTGCGAGGCCGTCAGGCCGTGCCCGCGCGCAGATGGCGGACAACGAGACTTTTGAGCAGCGGCAATTGTCCGTGAAAGAAATGGCCGCCCCCCGGGACGACTGTGACAGGAAGTGACTGCGGCCGCGCCCAGTCCATCACCGCGGACAACGCGACCGTGTCGTCGGCTTCGCCGTGGACCACCAGCGTGCGCTCGTGCGCTTCGACGGGCAGCGTCGCCACCGTGTTGCGCGCCGCCGCGGTGCCGACCAGCACGACCTGCTGCAGCTCGCGCTCGCTCCAGAGCGTGTGCGCCGCGCCGCTCGCCACGAAGGCGCCGAAGGAAAACCCGGCGATCGCCAGCGGGCCGTCGGAGGCCAGCTGGCCGACGACATGCAGCATGTCTTCCAGCTCGCCGCGCCCTTCGTCGTGCACGCCTTCGCTGGCGCCCACGCCGCGGAAGTTGAAGCGCACCGTGGTCCAGCCGCAGGCCACGAAGGCGCGCGCCAGGGTCTGCACGACCTTGTTGTCCATGGTGCCGCCGAACAGCGGATGCGGATGGGCGATCACTGCGGTGCCGCGGGGCGTGTCCGCGGGCTGGTCACGCTGCACCTCGATGGCGCCGGCGGCGCCCTGGAGGCTGAGTTTTTCGGTTTGTGAATTCATGGGCACGGGGGACCAACGGTACGAGCGGGAGGGCGTCGGAAAAGTTCAGCGGCCGACATCGGCCGGCAGCACCAGGCGCTCGACGACCTTGCCGTGCTTCAGGTGCGACTCGACGATCTCGTCGATGTCATCGCCGTCCACGAAGGTGTACCAGACGGCCTCCGGGTACACCACCGCCACCGGCCCGCCGGCGCAGCGGTCGAGGCAGCCGGCCTTGTTGACGCGCACCTTGCCAGGGCCGGACAGGCCCTCGGCCTTGACCTTCGCCTTGCAGCGGTCGAAGCCTTCCTGCGCGTTGTGCATGGTGCACGAGTCCTCGCCGTTCTTGCGTTCGTTGAGGCAGAAGAAGATGTGGCGGCCGTAGTAGCCGGACGACGTGGCGGGTGTGGGGCTGGGCATCGGCCGATTTTAGTGACCGGGGCCCTTTCAGGGCTGTGACTCCGCTGTCATGCAGCCGTGTCCCCGTTCGGCCGCGCCCGGCGCGACAACGCCGCCACCACATAGGCCAGCACCGCGAAGGGCCACACCCATCCCAGCCACTGCGCCAGGCCATGGAAGCGAATGAAACGCCCCTGCTCCCAGGTGGCGAGGGTCTGGGCGAAGTAGGCGCTCTCGGGCGCCTGGTTCAGCAAGCTCAACTGCAGCACCAGCCCCACCAGCAGCAAGGCCGCGCAGAGGCGGCGTGGCGCGAACAGCAGCAGCACGCCCGCGAACAGCGCCGCCGCCAGGCCGACCTGCACCGGCAGGTCGAGCCACGCCCAGGCATGGTCGGGGCCGTAGCTCAGGGCCGCCGACAAGGCCGAGGCCGCCACGCCGCCCAGCAGGATCAGCGGCAGCAGCACGGCGCGCTGCACCGCAGATCGCGCCACCAGATAGCCCAGCAGGCAGGGCACCAGCGCCCCCAGCAGCACGCACAGCAGCTCGACCGCGGGCACCAGCGGCTCGAGCTCGAACTGGCGCACCGGCAGCCAGTCGATGAAAGGCGTGTCGAGCAGCCATTCGGAAATGGCCCCCTCGAGCCGCTCGAACACCTGCCCCAGCCCGAAGGTGACGGCCGCCGGAAACAGCAGCGCGAACGGCCAGAGCGCGAGCAGCACGAAGCCGCCGCGCGCCTCCTCGACGAACCACTGCGAGCGCGCCCGGCTCCAGTGCGCCACCGCGCCGATGCGCTCGAGCCCCGCGGCCAGCACCGCGCCCACGATGGCGCCCGCGGTGTTCAGCCCCAGGTCGACGTTGGAAGGAATGCGCGCCGGCAGGTAGCTTTGCAGCGTTTCCATCGCGAAGGCAATGGCGGCGCCCGCCGCGCTGGCGCGCAACACGGCGCGCCACACGCCGGCATCCGGACGCGTGCGCAGCACCACCAGCGCGCAGAGAAAACCGAAGGGCACGTAGCCGACCACGTTGATCGCGAAGTCGAAGCCCGTCCAGTACTTGGGCCAGGGCGCCGACAGGTAGGCCCAGGGCGCGATGCCCTGGTCGCGCCAGTCCGCGAACGGGTACAGGCTGGCATAGACGATCAGCGCCGCGTAGGCGAGCGCCAGGGGAAGTGCAGCGGACTTGTGCGGCTTCTCCACGGTAAGAACCGGACTCAGAACGGCTTCACCACCACCAGGATCACGATCAGCAGCAACAGCACCACCGGCAGTTCGTTGAACCAGCGGTACCAGCGGTCGCTGCGCCGGTTCTGCCCCGCCACGAAACGGCGCAGCAGCACGCCGCAGCCGTGGTGATAACCGATGGCCACCAGCACCAGCGCCAGCTTGGCGTGCATCCAGCCGTTGCCCGGCCCGCGGCCGATGCCGTAGCCCAGCCAGAGCCACAGGCCAAAGCCGATCGCCGGAACGGCCAGCATCGTGGTGAACCGCAGCAGCTTGCGCGCCATCAGCAGCAGCCGCTCGCGCTCTGCCACCGACTCGGGCGGCACCATGGCCAGGTTGACGAAGATCCGCGGCAGGTAGAAGAGCCCCGCGAACCAGCTGGCAATGAAGACGATGTGAAGAGATTTGACCCAGAGCATGCGGGGCAGTTTAGTGGCGCACCCTGCGGCTCGCCCCGCTTTGGCCCTGCCCCGCCAAGGCGGCGGGCAAAAAAAAGCCCGACGTCTGCACGTCGGGCTGGGAAGCCCTTTTGCTGTCACACATCAAGGCACCCGCTCAGGGAGGAAAAGCGGGGAGCGGCAAGCCGCCCGCTTCAGAATTTAACAAAGACGAAACAAGGTTTCAAGCGAATAGCCCACTTTCTTTAACATTTCAAGCAAAAAAATGAGAACCTTGGTTCTACGATTTGCCGTAGTTGTCAGACAACTGGCTGCATGGCAGCAAGTACCCCGAAATGTTGCTTCAGGCACAATTTTGGGCATATGACGTCATCCACCTCCCCCCTGGCCATGTTTCCCGCCGGGCGGCCGCGGCGCCTGCGCCGCGACACGTTCACCCGCAACCTGGTGCGAGAGCACGCGCTCACTGTCAACGACCTGATCTATCCGGTGTTCGTGCAGGAAGGCGAAAAGCGCCGCGATGCCGTCGCGTCGATGCCCGGTGTGGAACGCCTGAGCCTCGACCTGCTGCTGCCCGTGGCCGAGCAGTGCGTGCAGGCGGGCATTCCGGTGATGGCGCTGTTCCCAGTGATCGACGCCAGCCTGAAGACGCCCAACGGCGACGAGGCCTTCAACCCCGACGGGCTGATTCCCCGCGTGGTGGCCGCGCTGAAGGCGCGCTTCCCCGAACTGGGCGTGATGACCGACGTGGCGCTCGACCCCTACACCAGCCACGGCCAGGACGGCCTGCTCGACGACACCGGCTACATCCTGAACGAGCCCACGGTCGAGGTGCTGGTGAAGCAGGCGCTCACCCAGTCGCAGGCCGGCGTGGACATCGTGGCGCCCAGCGACATGATGGACGGGCGCATCGGCGCCATTCGCACGGCGCTGGAAGCCCGCGGCGACATCCACACGCGCATCATGGCCTACAGCGCCAAGTACGCGAGCGCCTTCTACGGCCCCTTTCGCGATGCCGTCGGCTCGTCCGCGACGCTCGGCAAGGCCAACAAGAAGGTCTACCAGATGGACCCGGGCAACAGCGACGAGGCCCTGCGCGAAGTGGCGATCGACATCGCCGAAGGCGCGGACATGGTCATGGTGAAGCCCGGCATGCCCTACCTGGACATCGTGCGGCGCGTGAAGGACGAGTTCCACGTGCCCACCTTCGCCTACCAGGTGAGCGGCGAGTACGCCATGCTGAAGGCCGCCGCGCAGAACGGCTGGCTCGACCACGACGCCGTGGTGCTCGAAAGCCTGCTGGCCTTCAAGCGCGCGGGCGCCGATGGCGTGCTGACGTATTTCGCGCTCGACGCCGCCCGGCTGCTGCAGAAGTAGCCGCGCAGGCACCGGGCATGCGCATCTTCGAAATCAAACGCACCGAGGTCAGCGAACACGCGGCATTGGCGCCGCTGAGCGTGCCGGGCGCGTGCGGCGCCGGGGGCTACCTCTGGATCTCGCTCACGCGCGAGGAATTCCGCAATGCGCTGCCCGAGGTACAGCAGATCCTGCAGACGCTGTGCCTCACGCAGCTGGTCGACCTGCACGTGGCCGACCTGCTGAACGACCAGCTGCCCTCGCACTACGACTACACCTCGCTGTACGACGTGCTGGTGTTCCGGCGCCTGGCGAACGGGCAAGGCGCCGGCGCGGCGCAGGGCCCGGTGCAGAGTCAACCTCAGGCGGCCCCGGCCAGCCCGCAGCGCCCGCCGCCGCGCAGCGGCCCGCCCGTGCTGCGCCGCGTCGACACCCGCCCGGTCGGCTTCGCCGTGTTCGACCGGGTGCTGCTGTCGGTGCACCCGGAAGACGGCGCGGTGCGCGACGGTTTCGCCGCCCGGCTGCTGGCCGCTGGCGCGAGCGACGGCCGCGGCGCGCCGGCGCTGGACGCGCGCGCCACCTCGGCGCGCCTGCCCACCAGCCCGTCGGACCTGATGCTGCGGGTGATCAACCAGATCGTCGACGGCTACCTCGACCTGCGCCGCGAGCTCACCAAGCAGCTCGACCACTGGCAGACCGAGCTCATCGACCCGCGCAGCCGCTTCACCAACTGGGGCGCGCTGATGGAGGCGCGCCAGTCGCTGCACCACCTGGACGAGATCTGCGAAGACCAGCGCGCCGCCATGCAGGACTGGATCGACTCGCTGGAGACGCTGCCCGCGCCCAAGGGCGACACGGAGCAGCGCGAGCGCGAGCTCATCCTGATTCGCAGCCGCGACGTGCTGGAGCACATCGAGCGCGTGGTGCACCACGTGCACCGGCTGGAGCAGAACGCAGAGACGGCCGTGCAGATGCATTTCAGCGTGCAGGGCCACCGGGCCAACGACATCATGCGGGTGCTGACGGTGCTCACCGCCGTGTTCCTGCCGCTGAACCTGATCGCGGGCATCTTCGGCATGAACTTCGAGTTCATTCCGCTGGTGCACAAGGCCGACGGCTTCTGGATCGCGATGACGTCGATGCTGGTCATCGCGGTGCTGCTGGTGCTGATTTTCTGGCGCAAGCGCTACCTGGCGCGCACGCGCTGACCGGGCCCGGGCCGGCCGCAGGCAAAGAAAAAGGGGCCACGCTTTCGCGTGGCCCCTTTTTGATTTCCACAGCCCCGAGGGGCCGCTTCAATTACTTGGCGACGGCGCCCGAACCTTGCTGGGCTTGAACGTTCACGTCCAGCGGGTGTTGCATGTTCGAGATCACCTTGCTGTTCACGCGCGAACCGGCGGTCACGTTCTGGTTCGGAGCGTAAGCGGTGCGAACGGCTTCGGCTTCGACGATCGAACGGTCCTTCGACACGGCGACCGTTTCCGGGCCGCGCGAACCGCGGGTCACGTTCTGGTTCGGAGCCGATGCGGTGCGCACGGCTTCGGCGTTCACTTCGTCGCGGCTCTTGGTCGAGACGGCGGTGTTCACGCCTTGGTACGTTTCAGCTTGGGCGCCGGTGGCGGCGAGCAGGGTCAGGGCGGCAGCGGCGATGATTTGCGAGGTCTTCATTGTTCAGTTCTCCTAGTGTGTTCGGATGGTTCGTCCACCAGGCTTGCTGGTTCGCTTGCCTGTGCAGCGAGTTTCCGGGCGAACAGGCCTGACAGAACACGCCGATCAGAGACACCGTGTTTCCTCTATTGAAACAATCGCGTCATGAAGGCATGCAAGTAATGAAAAAGCCGGGCCCGGTTCGCACCGGCCCGGCCTGCACACGAAGCGAATGACCAGCGGCTCAGCGCCCGGGCGTCTGGAACTGCGGCGGCACTTCGCTGTTGACGAAGGCACGCCGGTCCAGGTTCTGGTTCGGCGCATGGGCGGCGGCCACCGCTTCGGCGCGAATCGACGCCCGGTCGCGCGAACTCGGCTGCGACCTCAGCGGCGCGGCGACCACGTCGCCATACACATTCCCTCCCCGCGCCGCGGCGTCGGCGCCCGCGGCAACGTCGCTGCGGCTGGTTACCGCCGCCAGCGGCTGCACCGGCGCGAAGCCCTGCGCCTGCGCGCTGGAGGCGCCGGAAGCAGCGAGCAGCGACAGGACGAGAGCGGCAGTGAGGTTCGAGCGTGTCATTTCAGTTCCTTCCAACGACCCAGCCTGGCTGGCGACGTCGGCGTGTAACCGAAGTGTCGCCCGAACAGGTTAGGAAAAACCCGAGAGAATCGAACCATCGCGTTCCCAAAACGGAAACAATGGGCCCACATTCATGGACAGTCTCGATCTGATCAGAACCTTCCGGGAAGTTGCATCGCACGGCAGCTTTTCCCAGGCAGCCAAGAGGCTCGACATGTCGAAAGCCACGGTCAGCAAGTATGTGGCCGAGCTGGAAACCCGCTTCGGCGTGCGACTTCTCAACCGCTCCACCCGCTCCGTGAGCCTCACCGACGCCGGCCAGCTGCTGCTGGA
Organism: Variovorax sp. RCC_210; assembly: GCF_041355175.1. Classification (NCBI taxonomy): domain Bacteria; kingdom Pseudomonadati; phylum Pseudomonadota; class Betaproteobacteria; order Burkholderiales; family Comamonadaceae; genus Variovorax; species Variovorax sp. RCC_210. The sequence goes on from NZ_JBFUPJ010000002.1 coordinate 178,500, forward strand.
CCGCAGCACCCCCATGCTCGAGATGGTCGAGCTCACCCAGTCCGAGCTGCAGGACCGCGCCAGCCAGCCCAGCGGCCGGCTGCGCATCTCGGCCCCGCACGGCATGGGCAGCGGCGAGTTCCCGAACCTGCTGGCCGACTTCATGCGCTACTACCCCGACGTGACCATCAGCCTGCAGCTGACCAACCGCACCGTCGACCTGGCCGAGGAAGGCATCGACGTCGAGCTGCGCAGCGGCCCCGTCGAAGACGCCAACCTCATCGTGCGCAAGCTGCGGCTCATGAACATGGTGGTCTGCGCCTCGCCCGTCTACTGGAAAAAGCACGGCAAGCCCGAGCATCCGCGCGACCTCGCCGCCCACGAGGCGCTGACCTTCTCGCTGCTCGGCCAGCAGCCGGTCTGGCGCTTCGACGACAACGGCACGCCGCTCGACGTGTCCGTCAAGAGCCGCATGGACTGCACCGAAGGCGCACCGCTGATCCGCGTGGCCATGCACGGCTTCGGCGTGATCTACCTGCCGTCGATCCTGGTGCAGTCGCACATCGACCACGGCGAGCTGGTGCCCGTGCTGCAGGACTACGCGCGCAAGGACGTGTGGCTGTCGGCCGCCTACCTGCAGCGGCGCCACAACAGCGCCGCGCTGCGCGCCCTGCTCGACTTCCTGCAGACCCGCGTGGGCCCCGGCAGCACGCCGCGCAAAACCGGCCACGCATGAAAAAACCCGGCAGCGCCGGGTTTTTTCTTTTCAGGCCGGTCGCGCTCAGCCCACGTGCTTGGCGAAGAACGCCAGCGTGCGCTCGCGCGCCAGCTTGGCCGCGGTCGCGTCGTAGGAGCCGCGCTGGTCGCAGTTGAAGCCGTGGTTGGCGTTGTAGACATGCACCTCGACTTCGGGATGTGCCTTCTTGAAGGCTTCCACCGTTTCCAGCGGAATCCAGTGGTCCTGGTCGCCGAAGTGCGCGAGCACCGGCACCTTCGGCTGGCGCGCCGCTTCTTCCGGCGTGGTCATGCCACCGCCGTAGTAAGGCGCCGCCGCGGCCAGGCCCGGCAGCAGCGCGGCCGAGCGCCACACCAGCAGCCCGCCCCAGCAGTAGCCCACGATGCCGACCTTGCCGGCCTTCGATGCGTAGGCGATCGATGCCTCGATGTCCTGCAGCACGCCGGGCGCGGGCAGCGCCTCCACCGCCGTCTTCAGGCCGAAGCCGTTCTTCATGTCGTCGTCCGAATAGCCCAGCTCCACGCCGGGCTTGACGCGGTGAAAGGTGGCGGGCGCCACCGCCAGGTAGCCATCGGCCGCGTAGCCGTCGGCCACCGAGCGGATGTGCGAGTTCACGCCGAAGATTTCCTGCACCACGACCACCGCGCCGCGCGGCTTGCCCGCGGGCTCGGCCACGTACGCGGGAAAGGTGAAGCCGTCCTTGGCGGTGAGATCGATGAATTGGCCCATGTTGTCTTGCTCCTTGATGGCAATTGGATGAATGGATGCCGGGGTTCCGGCATCAGGGAATCAAGGGCGCAGCGCCCGCTCGACGAAGTCGAGCCGGTCCTGCCCCCAGAAGATCTCGCCGTCGATCACGTAGCTGGGCGCGCCGAACACCTGGATGTCGATGGCCTCCTGCGTGTTGGCCTCGTAGCGTTCCTGCACCGCCTGGCTTTGCGACTGCTCGCCGCGCTTGGCCGGCAGGCCGCACTCCGCGACCAGCGCTTCGAGCACGTTCGGGTCGCCAATGTTCCGCTCCTGCACCCACACCGCAGCGAACACCGCCGCGCACATGCGCATCGCGGCCTCGGTGCCGTCGTGCAGGTCGACCGCGATGATGACGCGCGCCGCGTCGTCGCCAGCCACCGGAAAGAACTTGGGTTTGGGGTTCAGCGGCAGGCTGAGGTGGCGCGAGCAGCGCGCCAGGTCGACCAGCCGGTAGGCCTGGCGCTGCGGCGCGCGCTTGCCCAGCGGCAGCCCGCCCGACACCGGGAACACGCTGCCCAGGTCGATGGGGCGCACGCGCACCGTGGCGCCGGTGGCCGCGGCAATCTCCGCGAAGCGGGAATGTCCCAGATAGGTCCATGGGCTCTGCGGGGCAAAGTAGTAGTCGACCGTCTTGGCTTGGGTGCTCATTCGATAACCTCCGTGTCGCTCGGTGTCGCTTGGTGTCGCTCGGTGCCGACAACCTCAGTGCTTCGCACTCCGGTGCGAGCTGGCCTGGGGCGGCCCGGCACGGCGCCGATACCGGCGTTCGTGCCCGCGCCCCCGGGTGATGTAATCCAAGCCGACGGTTTTAACTGACACGCAGTTTCTCTGCAGGAGGTAGGTTTTGGACCAAGTGCTCTTGATCACGGGCGGCGGGCGCGGCATTGGTGCCGCCACCGCCTTGCTCGCCGCGAAGCGCGGCTACGCGGTGGCCGTCAACTACGCCAGCAACTCGCTGGCCGCCGACGAGGTGGTGCGCACCATTCGCGCGGGCGGCGGCACGGCCATGGCGGTGCAGGCCGACGTGGGCGACGAGGCCCAGGTGAATGCCATGTTCGAGAAGGTCGACGCCAAGCTCGGCCGCCTCAGCGCGCTGGTCAACAACGCCGGCATCGTGGACGTCACGGCCCGCGTCGACGCCATGAGCGCGGCCCGGCTGGAGCGCATGTTCCGCATCAACGTGATCGGCAGCTTTCTCTGCGCGCGCGAGGCCGTGCGCCGCATGAGCACGAAGCACGGCGGCACGGGCGGCGCCATCGTCAACGTTTCCAGCGGCGCCTCGCGGCTGGGCTCGCCGGGCCAGTACGTCGACTACGCCGCCAGCAAGGGCGCCATCGACACCTTCACGCTCGGCCTGGCCAAGGAAGTGGCGGGCGAAGGCATTCGCGTGAACGCGGTGCGCCCCGGCGTGATCGACACCGACATCCACGCCTCCGGCGGCCTGCCCGACCGCGCCGCGGCGCTCGGGCCGCAGATTCCGATGCAGCGCGCCGGCACGGCGGAAGAAATCGCGGGCGCCATCCTGTGGCTGCTCTCGGCCGAGGCCAGCTACACCACCATGGCCCTGCTCGACGTCACCGGAGGCCGCTGAGCCATGAGCACCTCGATGGACCTCATCAAGCCGCTGGTCACGCTGGTGGCCATCGTCAACCCGCTGGCCATCGTGCCCTTCTTCATCCACTACACGCAGGGCTACAGCGACGCGCAGCGCCGCCACACGGTGCGCATGTCGGCGTTCAGCGCGTTCGTGGTCATCGCGGTGAGCGCGCTGCTCGGGCTGCAGCTGCTGTCGTTCTTCGGCATTTCCATCGCGAGCTTCCAGGTGGGCGGCGGCCTGCTGCTGCTCATGAGCTCGATGTCCATGCTGAACGCCAAGCCGGCCGAGAGCAAGACCAACGTCGAGGAGCTGCGCGCCACCGAGGTCAAGGCCTCGATGGGCGCCTCCATTGCCGTGGTGCCGCTCACGATCCCGCTGCTGACCGGGCCCGCGGCCATCTCGACCGTGGTGATCTACGCCGACAAGGCGCAGCACCTGTGGGAGCTGGCGGTGCTGGTCGGCTACGGCGTGGTGGTGGCGCTGGCGACCGCGCTGGCCTTCTCGCTCGCGCAACCCATCGCGCGGGTGCTGGGCAAGACGGGCATCAACATCATGACCCGGCTGATGGGCCTGATCCTGGCCGCGCTCGCGGTCGAGGTGATGGCGGACGGGCTGGGCAAGCTGTTTCCGGTGCTGTCGAAGATCGCGTGAACCGGCTCAGCGCGTGAACCGGATTGAACGGCTTCAGCCCAGCATCTTCTCGATGACCTTCCAGTGCGCCGGCTCCACCGGCGTGATCGACAGCCGGTTGCCCTTGCGCAGCACCACCAGCTCGGCCAGCTCGGGCTTCTCGCGCAGCTCGGGCAGCGCCAGCAGCCGCGTCTTGCGCAGCGCCTGCACGTCCACCAGCAGCCAGCGCGGATCGTCCGGCTTCGACTTGGCGTCGTAGTACGGCGACTTCGCGTCGAACTGCGTCGGGTCGGGCTTCACGCCCGAGGCCACGCGCGCGATGCCGGCGATGCCCGGCTCCGGGCAGCTCGAGTGATAGAACAGCACGCCGTCGCCGACCTTCATGCCGTCGCGCATGAAGTTGCGTGCCTGGTAGTTGCGCACGCCGGTCCACGCCACGGTGGCGCCGGGCGCGGCGAGCGCGTCGTCGATCGAGACCTCGTCGGGCTCGGACTTCATCAACCAATAGTTCGGGTGTTCGGTGGGCATGGTCCCGTCATGGTGTCACATAGTCGGACACCACCACCCACTTGCCGTCCTTGATCTGCGACAGCCGCGACTGGTCGTTGCCCAGGCGCTTGGTGGCCGTGTAGGTGCTCTTCGGGCTGCCGAACATGTCGGGCTCGAAGGTGATGCTGTCCATCGCCTTGATGAAGCTGTCGGTCGTGAGGTTGGGGCCGGCCTTGGTCGCCGCCTTGATGAACGAGTCGACGATCACGTAGCCGTACACCGAGAACACCGTCGGGTCTTCGTTGAACTTGGTCTTGTACTTGTTGGCCCAGAAGCGCAGCGGCTGCGACTGCTCGTCGGTGTAGGGGTTCTGCACGGTCATGGTGGCGTACACGCCGTCCATCGCCTTGCCGCCCAGCTTGTGGATCAGGTCGGTGTACGCCGCGCTGGAACCGATGAAGGTCGGGTTGAAGCCCGTCTTGCGCGCCTCGCCCACGGTGCCGATGGTCTCGCGAATGATGGTGCCCAGCACCACCAGGTCGCAGTTGGCGGCCTTCATCTTCGCGACCTGCGAGCTGAAGTCGGTGGCGCCGCGCTTGAACGAGGTCTTCTCGGCCAGCTCCATGCCCGCGGCCTTCAGCCCGGCCTCGGCGCCGCGCTGCACCTCCAGGCCGAACTCGTCGTCCTGGTAGATGGTGCAGACCTTCTTGGCGCCCTTGTCCTTGATCATCTTGGGCAGCGCCAGGCGGATCTGGTCGTAGTAGGTGGCCGCGAACGAGTACTTCAGCCGGTTCAGCGGCTCGTACATCTCGCGCGCCGCGGTGATGGGCATGTAGTTGATGATGTTCTTGTCGAACTGCACCGGCATCGCCGCCATGTTCTGCGCCGTGCCGATGTGGCCGGCCATGATGAAGATCTTTTCCTGGTTCACCAGCTTCTGCGCGGCCAGCACCGCCTTCTTCGGGTCGTAGCCCGAGTCCTCCACGAAGAGCTTGAGCTTGCGCCCGTTGACGTTGCCCTGCTCGTTGAGCTCGTCCACGCGCAGCTGCATGCCGTTGCGCGCCTGCTTGCCGAAGCCCGCGAGCGGGCCCGACAGGTCCTGGATGGTGCCGATGCGGATCTCGTCCTTGCTCACGCCCTGCTGCTGCGCGGACGCGTGCGCCGCGATCAGGCCCAGCACGGCCAAAGTCGTCAATGTCTTGAGCTTCATGCGGTTGTCTCCTCGGGTTGGCGAAAAAAACGGATCGGCAATATCAGCGGCGCTGCCTGTGCATGGCCTACCTGTCTACCTGTACATGGCCTCGATGCGCTCCGCGTACTTGGCCTGCACCAGCTTGCGCTTGAGCTTCATCGTGGGCGTGAGCTCTTCGTCCTCGGCGCTGAGCTGCGTCTCGAGCAGGAAGAACTTCTTGATCTGCTCCACGCGCGCGAACCGGGCGTTGACGCGGTCGATCTCGCCCTGGATCAGGTCCTGCACTTCCTGCGTGCGCGTCAGGCTCTCGTAGTTGCTGAACGGCACGTCGTTGTCCTGCGCGAATTTCTCGACGTTCTCCTGGTCGATCATGACGATCACCGTGAGGTACGGTTTCTTGTCGCCGATGACCACCGCATCGGTGATGTAGAGGCTGAACTTGAGCTCGTTCTCCAGCTCGCTGGGCGTCACGTTCTTCCCGCCCGCCGTGATGATGATGTCTTTCATGCGGTCGGTGATGCGGAAATACCCGTCCCCGTCCATCACGCCCACGTCGCCCGTGTGCAGCCAGCCGTCGGCGTCGATGGTCTCGGCCGTCTTCTCGGGCAGGTTGAGGTAGCCCATGAACACGTTGGGCCCGCGCACCAAGATTTCGCCCGAGGCGGCGTCGATGCGCACCTCGTTGTAGCCCGTGGCCGGACCGATGGAGCCGGGCTTGATGCGGGCCGCCGGCACCGCGGTCGAGGCGCCGCACGACTCGGTCATGCCCCACACCTCCAGCATGGGCACGCCCAGCGCCAGGTACCACTTCACCAGCTCGGGCGAAATGGGCGCCGCGCCCGTCACCAGGAAGCGCGCGCGGTGAATGCCGATGAGCTTGCGCGCGTTGTCCAGCGCCAGCACCCGCGCCAGCCTGAACTTGAGCTTCAGCGCCGCGCCCACCGGCCGGCCTTCGAGCACGCGCGCGGCAATGTCCTCGCCCACGCCGATGCTCCACTTGTAGGCCGCCTGCTGCAGCGGGCTGGCCTCCTTCAGCGCGATCATCACGCCCGAATAGAACTTCTCCCACACGCGCGGCACCGCGGTGAACACCGTCGGCGCAATCTCACGCACGTTCTCCGGCACCGTCTCGGGGTTCTCGACGAAGTTGAGGATCGAGCCCGTGTACATCGCGAAATACTCGCCGCCCATGCGCTCGGCGATGTGGCACAGCGGCAGGAAGCACATGCGCTCGTCGGTCTCGTCCTGCGCGATGAGCGTGTTGTAGCCGCGCGCGGTGTACACCAGCCCCGCGTGGCTGTGCATCGCGCCCTTGGGCTTGCCGGTGGTGCCCGAGGTGTAGACCAGGATGGCCAGGTCCTCGGGCCGGCACGCCGCCACCGTGCGCTCCACGCACTGCGGCTCGGCGGCCAGGCGCGCGCGGCCCAGCGCGCGCAGTGCCTCGATGCTCATCACGCCCGCGTCGTCCAGCTCGCGCAGGCCCTCCATGTCGAACACCACGATGCGGCGCAGGCCCGGCAGGCCGGCGCGCACCTCGAGCGCCTTGTCGAGCTGCTCGTCGTCTTCCACGAAGAGCACGGTGGTGCGCGAGTCTTCGCACAGGTAGTGCACCTGCGAGGCCGCGTCGGTCGGGTAGATGCCGTTGGACACCCCGCCGCAGCTGAGCACGCCCAGGTCGGCGAGCACCCATTCGATGACCGTGTTCGACAGGATCGACGCGCACTCGCCGGGCGCGAAGCCGGTGGCCTGCAGGCCGGCCGCAATCTCGCGCACCGCGTCGGCCGTCTGGTGCCAGCTCCAGGTGCGCCAGATGCCGAGTTCTTTCTGCCGCATCCAGGTGGTGTCGCCGCGTTGCTTCACCGCGTTCCAGAACATGGCGGGAATGGTCTCGCCCGGCACGACCACGTCGAGCCGCGGGGCGAAGGTGTTCAGGTCCCAGAGTCCTTGCATGGCGCCTACCTCCAGGTCTTCTTCTTTTTCCAGCGCCGCTCGCCGCGCACGCCGTCGTCTTTCACGCCCAGGTAGAACTCCTTGATGTCTTCCTTCTCCCGCAGGCGTTCGCAGGTGTCTTCCATCACGATGCGGCCGTTTTCCAGCACGTAGCCGTGGTCCGCGGCATTGAGCGCCATGTTGGCGTTCTGCTCCACCAGCAGGATGGTGGTGCCACGCTCGCGGTTGATGCGCACCACGATCTCGAAGATTTCCTTCGTCAGCTTCGGGCTCAGGCCCAGGCTGGGTTCGTCCAGAAGAATGAGGTGCGGCGCGGCCATGATCGCGCGCGAGATCGCCAGCATCTGCTGCTGCCCGCCCGACAGCAGCCCCGCGTCCTGCGTGGCGCGCTCGCGAAGAATGGGAAAGTAGCTGTAGACCGTTTCCATGTCGCGTGCCACGCCGTCGCGGTCCTTGCGGGTGTAGGCGCCCATCAGCAGGTTGTCCTTCACCGACAGCAGCGGAAACACCTCGCGGCCTTCGGGCACGTGGCTCAGGCCCTGCTGCACGATGTACGCCGGGTCCTTGGCGGTGATGTCCTTGCCCTGGAACTCGATGCTGCCCTTGCGCGGATCGATGATTCCCGAGATGGTCTTCAGGATGGTCGTCTTGCCCGCGCCGTTGGAGCCGAGCACGGTCGCGATCTCGCCATGCCGCACCTTCAGGCTCACGCCGCGGATCGCCTTGATGGGGCCGTAGGCGCTCTCCACGTTCAGGAGCTGGAGGACTGCGTCACTCATGTCGTGGCTCCTGCGGTCGGGGAGCGGCGTCGGGGCCCCTGGCTTCGGCGCCGTGGACACGCACAGGGCGAACACGCCACAGCCGAAGCCCGGTGTGCGGTACGGCGTGGGCGCCCCCTCTGTGCCGCTGAGGAGCGCAGCTTTCCGCGGACAAGGGCCCGCCCTTGTTTGAGCGCAGCGAGTTTGGGCGGGACCCCGCGGAAAGCGAGCACCGCAAGGGAGCCCGAAGGGCCGGCACAGTGGGGGCGACCGCGCCGTACCGTGCACCGGGCGCCTCCAAAAGGAAAACGAACGAAGAACTCATGCAGCCACCCTCCTCAAGCTGCTCACGTCGTCCACGGTCCCGAGGTAAGCCTCCACGACACGCGGATCGGCCTGCACCTCGCGCGGCGACCCGGTGGCCAGCACCTCGCCCATGTTCATGGCGAGCACGCGGTCGGACACCTTGGACACCAGCGACATGTCGTGCTCCACCATCAGCACCGACACGCCCAGCTCGTGCTGGATGTCCTGGATCCAGAACGCCATGTCCGCCGTTTCTTCCACATTGAGGCCCGAAGACGGCTCGTCGAGCAGCAGCAGCTTGGGCTCCGTGCACAGCGCACGCGCCAGCTCGACCACTTTGCGCACGCCATAGGGCAGCCCCGCCACCATCGAATCGCGATGGTGCTGCAGGTCGAGCAGCTCTATCACCTGCTCCGCCTTCTCGCGCGCCGCGATCTCCGCGCGCCGCGTGGCGGGCGTGAAGAACACCTCGCTCCAGAAGCCCGTGCGCCGGTGCGTGTGGCGCCCGATCAGCAGGTTGTGCAACACCGTCGCATGCTCGAACAGCTCGATGTTCTGGAAGGTGCGCGCAATGCCCAGCGCCGCGATGGCATGCGGCGCCTGCTGCGTCAACGCGATCGGTCCGCTGGCCTCGCCGTGCCACGTGATCTCGCCCGTGGTCGGCGTGTAGATGCGGCTGATCAGGTTGAACACCGTTGTCTTGCCCGCGCCGTTCGGGCCGATCAGCGTGAACACCTCGCCGCGCCGCACGTCGAAGCTCACCTTGTTCACCGCCAGCACGCCGCCGAAGCGCACGCTGAGCTCCTTCGCGGAAAGAAGAATGTCGTCGCTCATCTCAAACGGTCCGACTTGGTGAACGACTTCTGCCGCTTGAACAACCCCCTGCGGTAGAACGGAAAGAGCTGCAGCCAGGTGCGAATCTTCAGCCAGCGGCCATACAGCCCCAGCGGCTCGAACAGCACGAACGCGATCAGCACCAGCCCGTACACCAGCCCCTGCAACCCCGGCGCCTGGCCCACGACCGCCGGCAGCCAGTCCTTGCCCATCGAGATCAGCTGCGGCATCGCGATCAGGAAGATCGCGCCCAGGAACGCGCCGTGCACCGACCCCAGCCCGCCGATCACCACCATCAGCAGCAGGTCGATCGACTGCAGGATGCTGAACTGGTCCGGCGAAATGAAGCTCAGCTTGTGCGCGTACAGTGCCCCGCCCAGCCCCGCGAGAGCGGCCGAGATGGCGAACGACATCGTCTTGTAGCGCGCCAGGTGAATACCCATGCTCTGCGCCGAAATTTCCGAATCGCGAATCGCGACAAAGGCGCGCCCCGTGGGCGAGCGCAGCAGGTTCAGGATGCCCAGCGTGCTCAGCACCGCCACCACCAGGCACAGGAAGTAGAAGCCGTCGCCCGAGCCCAGCGACCAGCCGAAGAGCTGCGGCGACTTCACGTGCAGGCCCGCGTTGCCGCCCGTCACGCTCTCCCAGCGCGCGAACACCTCTTCGACGATGAAGCCGAAGGACAGCGTCGCGATGCCCAGGTAGATGCCCTTCACGCGCAGCGCCGGCAGCGCGACCACCACGCCCACGCCCGCCGACAGCGCCGCCGCGGCAACCAGCGCCAGCGGAAACGGCACGCCCAGGTTCGTCAGCACGCCTTGCGCATAGGCCCCCGTTCCCAGGAACGCCGCATGCCCGATGGAGAACTGCCCGGTGAAGCCGGCGAGCAGCATCAGCCCCAGGCCGACGATGCCGTAGATGAGCACGAAGGTGAGCTGCGCGAGCCAGTACTCCTCGATGATCCACGGCGCCGCCACGAGAAAGGCCACCAGCAGGCCGTACCAGAACACATGGCCGCCGTGCCGCGCGAGGCGGATGTCCTGGTCGTAGCTGGTCTTGAAGATGAAGCGCATATCAGGTCCGCGGCCGGGCCGGCTCGAGGCGGAGCTGCGCCCCCCCGGGGGGCAGCGAGTACACGAAGTGACGAGCGTGGAGGCGCATGTGTTCTAGACCTTCTTGCGCAGCTTTTCGCCGAACAGGCCGTTCGGCTTCACCATGAGCATCAGCAGCACCACGATGTACGGCGCCGTGTCCTTGAACCCGTCGGGCAGGTAGAAGCCCGCGAACGACTCGACGATGCCGATCACCAGCCCGCCCACGATGGCGCCCGGCAGGCTGCCGAAGCCGCCCACCACCGCCGCCGGAAACGCCTTCAGCCCGATGAAGCCCATGTTCGCGTGCACGAAGGTGATGGGCGCCAGCAGCATGCCCGCAATGGCAGCCACCGCGGCGGCCAGCCCCCACACCAGCCCGTTGAGCCGCTTCACCGGAATGCCCATGTAGTACGCGGCCAGCTGGTTCTGCGACGACGCCTGCATGGCGATGCCCAGCTTGCTGTAGCGGAACATCGCGAACAGCAGGCCGCACAGCACGGCGGTGGCCACGATGATGGCCAGCTGCTCCAGGTTGACCACCAGATCGCCCAGCTTCCAGATCTGGTCCTTGTAGGGCACGGCCAGCGTGTGCGTCTCGGTGCCGATGCCCGGCACCATGGTGATGAGCCCGCGCGCCACGTAGGCGATGCCGATGGTGAGCATGACGATGGAGAACTGCGGCTGGCCCAATATCGGGCGGATCACCACCAGCTCCAGCAGCACGCCGAAGGCCGCCATGGCCACGATGGCCAGCACGGCCGCGAGCCAGAACGGCAGGCCGAACAGCGACATGCCGGCGAACGCGCCGAAGGCGCCGAGCATCATCAGGTCGCCCTGCGCGAAGCTCACCGTTTCGGTGGCCTTGTAGATGAGCACGAAGCCCAGCGCGATGAGCCCGTAGATGCAACCTTGCGCAATGCCCGAGAGCAGGAGTTGAAGGATCTGCATGGGGTCCTTCGTGGCGCGCTCAGTGCCGCAAGCCGCCGGCCGCGTCGTGCAGCGCAAGGCGCCGCGAGCCGGCCAGGATGTCGCTGGGTTTCAGGCCGTACACCTGGCGAATCGAATGGCTGAAGTGCGTGGAGTCGGGGTAGCCGGTGTCCAGCGCGATGTCGGTCAGCGTGCTGTCCTGGCGCACGTAGCGCAGCAGGCTGCGCGCGCGCTTCCACGCGCGAAATGCCCTGAAGGCCATGCCCGTCTCCTGCTTGAACAGGTGCAGGAAGCGCGAGAACGACAGGTGCACCGAGGCCGCGCAGTCTTCGGCCGACATGGGCGCGGCCGGGTCGGCGTTGATGGCGTCGGCCACCTTGCGGATGCGCGCGTCGAGCGCGCGCGGCGCAAGCGACTCGCCGAAGAACAGGTGGTCGAAGTCGAAGCCCTCGAAGTCGGTGCCGCGGCCCGAGGCCGCCAGCAGGTGGGCATGGGCGTCGCGCACGCGCTGCACGAAGGCCGGCGCTTCCACCGGGCCGCAGTGCTGCAAGAAGGCCGGCATGCGCGCCGGGTCGACCGACTCCGACTCGATCAGCAGGCTGAAGATGAGCGGGTGCGCGCTCTCGACCTGGTGCGGCACGTGCGGCGGCACCACGATGAGCTCGCCCGTCTGCCAGGCGCCGCCGCCGATGCGGATGCGGTTGGGCGGCGCGCCGGCGGGCGACACGCACACGCCATGGCCGCCCATCGTGCGCTCGGCCGCCGCGCCGAGCAGGCCGGCATAGAACACGCGATGCGGCGTGAGCCACATCAGGCGTTCGCCCTGCCTTGCGGCGCCACGCTCGGGCGGCGTCGTCCTCGTTCGCTGCATGGTTTGTCTCCTGCAATCGATGGGTTGCCACTCTGCGGTGGCGTCTGGGTTGGCTGGATCGTAGCGGCGCGAACCGCTCGCGCGATGGCGATTTGCGCGGGGACTTTCCCTAGGCCTGCGCGAACGCGCGGCGCAGCTCCGACGCGCACAGCGCGACCGCGGTGTTGGCCTCGTCGAGCATCTTGCCCATGGTGATGAAGCCATGGATCTGTCGCTCGAAACACACGTACGCGGCGTGGTTGCCGGCGGCGGTGAGCGCCTGCGCATACGCGGCGCCCTCGTCGCGCAGCGGGTCGTAGCCGGCGGTAACGACCAGCGCCGGCGGCAGCGCCGACAGGTCGGTGTGCAGCAGCGGCGAGGCGCGCCAGTCGAGGTCGTGCGCGGGGTCGGTGATGTAGTGGTCGTGGAAGTACTTCATCGTGTCGCTGGTCAGCAGGTAGCCCTGCCCGTTGGCCTGGTGCGACGGATGGCCGCGGCGCATGTCGGTGGCCGGATAGATGAGCAGCTGGTACACGAGCGGCAGGTCGCCGGCATCGCGCGCGGCAATGGCCACCACGGCCGCGAGGTTGCCGCCCGCGCTGTCGCCGCCCACGGCCATGCGGCCCGCGTCGAGCCCGAGCGTGGCGGCTTCGCGGCGCACCCAGCGGGTGGCGGCGAGCACGTCGTCCACCGCGGCGGGAAAGCGGTGCTCCGGCCCCATGCGGTAGTCGACCGCCACCACGGCGCAGCCCGCGCCGTTGGCCAGCTCGCGGCACAGCACGTCGTGCGTGTCGAGGTCGCCGATGACCCAGCCGCCCCCGTGGTAATACACCAGCACCGGCAGCGGGCCGGCGCCCGAACCGAGCGGCCTGTAGAGCCGGACCGGAATGGGCCCGTGCGGACCGTCGGCCGCCAGGTCGCGCACCTCGGCCACTTCGGCGGGCAGCGGTTGCGTGGCGGTGCGGCGCTCGCGGTAGAAGGCGCGCGCGTCGGCGGGCGAGAGGGTGTGGGTCGGCGGAATGCCGCGCGCCTCGATGAAGTCGAGCAAGGCGCGCGCCTGGGGGTGCAGCATGGTGTCTCCGGGAGGGTCGAGAGTGGGTGTCCCTCGATCTTCCCGCACCATGCCCGCGTCGTGAAGGCGCGGCTTGCGGAAACTGGCTATGGCGCCTTCAGGGCGACTTCAAGACGCTTTCAGGGCGCGATCAGGGCGCAATCACGCAGATGCGGTCCGCGCCCCATACAGGTCAAGCCGTGCGAGGCTTCACGCGCGAGGCGGCTTCCTTGGCCAGCTTGCGCGCCGTGTCGGTATCGGCCGCGTGCACCAGCGCCACGCCCATGCGGCGCTTGACGAAGCTCTCGGGCTTGCCGAACAGGCGGATGTCGCTGCCCGGCACCTGCAGCGCCTCGGCCACGCCGTCGAACGCGATGCCGGTGGCGTCCACGCCGCCGTAGATCACCGCGCTGGCGCCCGGGCTCTTCAGCGAGGTGTCCACCGGCAGGCCGAGGATGGCGCGCGCATGCAGCTCGAACTCGTTCTGCCACTGCGTGGCCATGGTGACCATGCCGGTGTCGTGCGGGCGCGGGCTGACCTCGCTGAACCACACCTCGTCGCCCTTCACGAACAGCTCCACGCCGAACAGGCCCTGGCCGCCCAGGTCGGCCGTGACGGCCTGCGCGATCTGCTGCGCCTTCTGCAGCGCGGCGGGCGCCATGGGGTGCGGCTGCCAGCTTTCCACGTAATCGCCGCTCACCTGCACATGGCCGATGGGGTCGCAGAACTTCGTTTCCACCGCGCCGGCCGCGCCCTTGGCACGCACGGTCAGCAGCGTGATCTCGTAGTCGAAATCGATGAAGCCCTCGACGATCACGCGGCCGTGGCTCACGCGGCCGCCGGCCATGGCGTAGTCCCAGGCCTTCTGCACGTCGGCGGGGCCGTCGATCTTGCTCTGGCCCTTGCCGGAGCTGCTCATCACGGGCTTGACGATGCAGGGATAACCAATACCTTCGTCGATGGCCGCCTGCAGCTCGGCCAGCGAGTCGCAGAACTTGTACGGGCTGGTGGGCACGCCCAGCGTCTCGGCGGCCAGGCGGCGGATGCCTTCGCGGTCCATCGTGAGGCGGGCGGCGCGGGCAGTGGGAATCACGCGCACCACGCCGGCGTCTTCCAGCTGCTGCAGCATGGGCGTGGCGATGGCCTCGATCTCGGGCACCACCAGCGTGGGCTTCTCGGCCTCGATCAGCGCCTTGAGCTGCGCCGGGTCGCTCATGGTGATGGTGCGCGCGTGGTGGGCCACCTGCTGGCCGGGGGCGTTCTCGTAGCGGTCGACGGCGATGGTCTCGACGCCGAGGCGCTGCAGGGCGATCAGCACCTCCTTGCCGAGTTCACCGGAGCCGAGCAGCATCACGCGGGTGGCGGAGGGGGAAAGGGGGGTGCCGAGGGTGGTCATGGTCGAGAGTCGAAAAGAAAGACGGGAAAAACGCAACCGCAGGACTGTAAGCCACCCGCGCGCCGGGTGTGTCACACGCGGCAACGGCGCGGCCGTGGGGCTGATTCACAATCGACGGCCTGCCGCGGCACCGGCCGCGAGCGCTCCCCTTTTTTCCCTTTCTTTTGTTTTTCCAAGGAGTTTTCTCATGGCCATCCAGACTGTCGGCATCATCGGCGCCGGAACAATGGGCAACGGCATCGCGCAGGCCTGCGCGGTGGCCGGCGTGAAGGTGGTGATGGTCGACATCGCCCAGGCGGCGGTCGACAAGGGCCTGGCCACCGTGTCGGGCAGCCTCGACCGCCTGATCAAGAAAGAAAAGCTCACCGCCGAGCAGAAGACCGCCGCGCTGGCGCTCATCCAGGGCTCCACCAACTACGAAGACCTGAAGAGCGCGCAGCTGGTCATCGAGGCGGCCACCGAGAACCACGCGCTCAAGCTGAAGATCCTGAAGCAGGTCGACGACCTGCTGGCACCCGAGGTGATCATCGCGTCGAACACCTCGTCGATCTCCATCACGCAACTGGCCGCGGCCACCTCGCGCCCCGACCGCTTCATCGGCATGCACTTCTTCAACCCGGTGCCGATGATGGCGCTGGTGGAGCTGATTCGCGGCTACCTCACCAGCGACGCCACGCACGACGCGGTGAAGGAACTGGCCGAGCGCCTGGGCAAGTCGCCCATCACGGTGAAGAACGCGCCGGGCTTCGTGGTCAACCGCATCCTGGTGCCGATGATCAACGAGGCCTTCTTCGTGCTGTCCGAGGGCATCGCCACGGCGGAAGACATCGACGCGGGCATGAAGCTGGGCTGCAACCAGCCCATCGGCCCGCTGGCGCTGGCCGACATGATCGGCCTGGACGTGTGCCTGGCGGTGATGGAGGTGTACCTCGAGCAGTTCGGCGACTCCAAGTACCGCCCCTGCCCGCTGCTGAAGGAAATGGTCGCCGCCGGCCAGCTGGGCCGCAAGACCGGCCGCGGCGTGTACGCCTACTAAATACCGCGCTTCAACAAGAACAACCGGAGACAAACGCACATGACCGCCACCCCCACCTCGCCCCCCACCGAAGGCTGCATCGACACCCAGGTGCTCGACCACGTGCTGCTCATCGGCATCAACCGCCCGGCCAAGCGCAACGGCTGGACGCCGCCCATGTTCAAGCAGCTGGCCGAGGCCTACACCCGGCTGGACGACGACCCGAACCTGCGCGTGGGCGTGCTGCATGCCTTCGGCGACCACTTCACCGCCGGGCTCGACCTGCCGGCGGTGGCCGAGTACATGAAGCGCGGTGAAAAAGCCATTCCGCAAGGGCTGGTGGAGCCGCACGATTTCGGTCTGGAAGGCTACCGCCGCCGCACCAAGCCGATGGTGGCGGCGGTGAAGGGCATCTGCTTCACCGTGGGCATCGAGCTGATGCTGGGCGCCGACATCGTGGTGGCGGCCGACAACTGCCGCTTCTCGCAGATGGAAGTGCAGCGCGGCATCATGGCCACGGGCGGCGCCACGCTGCGCATGGCCGAGCGCGCCGGCCTGGGCAACGCGATGCTGCACCTGCTCACGGCCGACGAGTTCGACAGCGCCGAGGCCTACCGCCTGAACTTCGTGCAGAAGGTGGTGCCGGCCGGCCAGGAGCTGGACGCGGCGCTGGCCATTGCGCAGCGCATCGCGGCGCAGGCCCCGCTGGCGGTGGTGGCCACGCGGCTCAATGTGCTCAAGGCCATCGAGCACGGTCCGCTGGCGGCCGTGAGCGAATTCATCGAGACGCAGAAGCGCCTGTCGAACAGCGAAGACGCCGCCGAGGGCGTGCGCTCTTTCGTCGAACGCCGTCCCGCGCGCTTCAGCGGCCGTTGAACAGCCTTGCACCCACCACCATGGCATTTTTCATTCGCACGGCGCTCGCCGCCGCTTTCACCCTGCTCGCAGTGAACACCACTTCCGCCCAGACGCCCGCGCCCGCCGCGCTGCCCGACCCCGCGGCCACCTCGGTCGACGCGCTGGGCTGGATGAAGGGCTTTCCGCCCGCGCCCGACAAGCTCATCACCTTCGACAACCCGGCCGGCGGCGTGTTTCCGCGCACGCGCTGGAGCTTCTCGCACGTGCGCGAGACCGTGCCCACGGCCAACGTGTGGCGCGGCAGCGGCGCCGCGAGCCCGCTGCCCGCGGCCACGTCGCCGGTGCAGATCGAGGCCGTCACCTTCAAGCCGCTCGGCAGCACAGGCAACGAGCAGACACTGAACTTCGCCCAGATGATCTCGGGCACCTACACCGACGGCATCCTCGTGATGCACCGCGGCAAGGTGGTCTACGAGAAGTACTTCGGCGCGCTCACGCCCGAGCGCCCGCACATCGCGATGTCGGTCACCAAGTCCTTCGTGGGCACGCTGGCCGCCATCCTCGCGGACGAGGGCAAGCTCGACCCGGCTGCGCTGGTCACCCAATACATTCCCGAGCTGAAGGACACGGCGTACGGCGACGCCACCGTGCGCCAGGTGATGGACATGACCGTGGGCGTGCACTACTCCGAGAACTACGCCGACCCGAAGGCCGAGATCTGGGACTACGCGCGCGCCGGCGGCATGCTCACGCAGGGCCCGAACTACACCGGCCCGAAGTCGTTCTACGAGTTCCTCGTCACGCTGAAGAAGGAAGGCGAGCACGGCGATGCCTTCGCGTACAAGACCGTCAACGCCGAGGTGCTGGCCTGGGTGCTGCGCCGCGCCAGCAACCAGTCTCTGGCCGACCTGCTGAGCGAGAAGATCTGGCGGCGCATCGGCGCCGAGCAGGACGCCTACTTCATGGTCGACCGCATCGGCACCGAGTCGGGCGGCGGCGGCCTGAACACCGTGCTGCGCGACCTGGCGCGCTTCGGCGAAACCCTGCGCAACGGCGGTCGCGCCACCAACGGGCAGCAGGCCATTGCGAAGGCGGTGGTCGACGACATCCAGCGCGGCGGCGACCCGGCCAGGTTCGTGAAGGCCGGCTACCCGCTGCTGCAGGGCTGGAGCTACCGCGACATGTGGTGGGTGTCGCACAACCCGCACGGCGCGTACATGGCGCGCGGCATCCACGGCCAGAGCATCTACATCGACCCGAAGGCCGAGATGGTGATCGTTCGCTACGCGGCGCACCCGGTGGCGGCCAACGGCGCCAACGACCCGCTCACGCTGCCCGCGTTCCAGGCGCTGGGCGAAGCGCTGATGCGGTGAGCCCGAGAGGGCTGCTCAGGCAGCGGCCCGCTCGCGGGCGATGACCAGCAGCCCGTCCATGATCAGGCTCTCGACCAGCTCGAAGTGCCCGTTCATCACGGGCGCCATCTTCCAGCCCGCGCCACCGGTCATGTAGCAGGCCGGCTCGGCGCCGCAGTGCGATCGCACGTGCTGCACCATGCGCTCGACCGCGCCCGCGATGGCGTAGGTGCCGCCGCTGGTGAGCGCGTCGCTGGTGTTGGTCGGAAACTCGCGCACCTCGCCGGTGGGCACGTGCAGCCCGGCCGTGCCCGACTCCAGCGCGCGCAGCATGATGCCGTGGCCCGGCAGGATGAGCCCGCCCAGGAACTTGCCGCCGGCGTCGATGGCCTCGACGGTGACCGCCGTGCCAATCATCACCACCACCATCGGCAGCGCTTCGCGGCCCGCTTGCTCGGCCAGCATGCGATGCCGCGCGCCGATCATGGCCACGAAGCGGTCGGCGCCCAGGCGCGTGGGGTGGTCGTAGCCGTTGACGATGCCGGCCTCGCCCGCGCTCGGCATCACCCAGCGCGGGGTGCAGTCGAAGCGCTCGTTGATCTGTTCCTCGGCGCGCCGGCGCACCGCGTCGCCGGCCACCACGCAGCCGAGCATGGACGCGGGCGCGGGCAGGTCGGCCCATGGGCCGTCGGCCAGCCGCTCGATGTGGTCCAGGAATTCGGCCCCCTGCGCCTGCAGCGCGGCCCCCGGATGGGCCCCGTCGTAGAGCGCCCATTTGAGGCGGGTGTTGCCGATGTCGATCGCGAGGAAGGGGGATGCCATGCGCGGGATTATTGCGACATTGTGAAAACTTCTGCTGGCGGGGCGTCGCGCAGGCGGCACGGCCGCCGCACAGGTGGCACAGGTGGCACGGGCGCAATAGACGGCATATGCGGCATGGGCCTACGCCGGGGCGCCGCGTTCCGCCGCACCATGCCAGTCCTTGCCACTCAACCACCGCACGAAGGAGAGAACCATGGGATTGCTCAGTTTCATCAAGGAAGCCGGTGAAAAGCTGTTCGGCGGCTCGTCGGCCCACGCCGCCGCCGCCGATGCACCGGACGCCAACGCCGCCGCGGCAGCCGCCATCAAGACCTACATCGAGACGCAGAACCTCGGCCTCACCGGGCTGGTCGTGACCTACGCGGCGAGCAGCGGCGTGGTCACCCTCGCGGGCAACGCGCCTTCGCAGGAAGCCAGCGAAAAGGCATCGCTGGCCGCCGGCAACGTGGCCAACGTGACCAGCGTCGACAACAACCTCGTCGCCCCCGCGGCGCCGCCCGCGCAGTACCACGACGTGGTGAAGGGCGACACGCTGTCGGCCATTTCCAAAAAGTACTACGGCGACGCCAACAAATACAACGCGATCTTCGAGGCGAACAAGCCGATGCTGAGCAACCCGGACAAGATCTATCCGGGGCAGAAGCTGCGGATTCCGCCGCTCAAGTAACGGCTGCGACGCTGTTCATGCGAAGGCTCGCCGGGAGATCGGCGGGCCTTTTTGTTTTGTGCGCAAGAGAGCGGTTCCTGGGCGGGTGCACAGGCCGCCGGTGCACCTCGAAAAACTCAGTCCTAGTTCTAGTTCTGCTTCCAGGGCAACCCGCGCTTGCGCCACCCGCCGACTTGGTTCCGGTGCCCCTGCTCGTCCGGGTTCCCTTCGAAGCCTTCGAGGATGTTGTAGGCCTCGACACCCAGCTCGGTCGCGCGCTTGGCCGCAGCCACGGAACGCACGCCGCTGCGGCACAGCAGCACGACCTTCCTGCCACCGGCGGCAGCGGCGACCACGCCGTCGTCGAACGCGGGGTTCATCGCCATGCCCGGCCATTGCTTCCAGGCCAGGGGGACGGCGCCCGGCACGTAGCCGACCCACTCGCGCTCGGCGTCGGTGCGCACGTCGACCAGCACGGCCTCGCCGCTGGTCATCCACTGGGCGGCCTGCTCGGGCGTCACGTCGCCGGCGTAGTCCTTGTTTTCGGGTTCGGTCATCGGGGTTGATTCCTTGGGGTTCGGGTTTTCAATGAGCGGAATTTTTCACCGGTTCGTGAAAACCCTGTTTGTCGGCGTGTTCCCGCGCGCCAAAGATGGCGGCTTGGCCCGTCAAACCATAACTCCAAGACGGCGGCCTGGGTTTTCCCAGTCAGTCCCACTTGGAGAGAGACACATGACAGACAGCAAAATGCCCCGCCGCCGCGGGCTGCTCAAGGGCGCCGCGGTGGCCGCGGGCGCCATGTCCGTGCCGATGGTCAGCATGGCCCAGACCACCTCGCTGCGCTTCCAGAGCACCTGGCCCGCCAAGGACATCTTCCACGAGTACGCGCAGGACTACGCGAAGAAGGTGAACGACATGGCGGGCAACCGCCTGAAGATCGAGGTGCTGCCCGCCGGCTCGGTGGTGCCCGCCTTCCAGCTGCTCGACGCGGTGGCCAAGGGCACGCTCGACGGCGGCCACGGCGTGGTGGCGTACTGGTACGGCAAGAACTCCGCGCTCGCGCTGTGGGGGTCGGGCCCGGGCTACGGCATGGACGCCAACATGATCCTGGCCTGGCACGCCTACGGCGGCGGCAAGGCGCTGATGGACGAGATCTACAAGAGCCTCAACCTCGACGTCGCCTCCTACCTCTACGGGCCCATGCCCACGCAGCCGCTGGGCTGGTTCAAGAAGCCGGTGGCCAAGGCCGAGGACATGAAGGGCCTGAAGTTCCGCACCGTGGGCCTGGCGGTCGATGTGTTCACCGACATGGGCGCGGCGGTGAACCCGCTGCCCGGCGGCGAGATCGTGCCCGCGCTGGACCGCGGGCTCATCGACGCGGCCGAGTTCAACAACGCATCGAGCGACCGCGTGCTGGGCTTTCCCGACGTGGCCAAGAACTGCATGCTGCAGAGCTTTCACCAGTGCGGCGAACAGTTCGAGGTGCTGTTCAACGGCGGCAAGCTCAAGGCGCTGCCCGCCGAGCTGCGCTCCATCATCGAGTACGCCACGCAGGCCGCCAGCGCCGACATGAGCTGGAAGGCCATCGACCGCAACTCGAAGGACTACGAAGAGCTGAAGAAGAGCGGCATCAAGTTCTACAAGACACCCGACGCCGTGCTGCGCGCGCAGCTCGCCTCATGGGACAAGACCATCGCCAAGAAGTCGGCCGAGAACCCGATGTTCAAGAAGGTGCTCGACTCGCAGCGCACCTTCGCCGAGCGCGCCGGCCAGTGGCAGAACGACTACGAGGTCGATTTCAAGATGGCCTACAACCACTACTTCGGACGGCAGGCGAAGAAGACCTGAA
This sequence comes from Variovorax sp. RCC_210, assembly GCF_041355175.1. Taxonomy (NCBI): domain Bacteria; kingdom Pseudomonadati; phylum Pseudomonadota; class Betaproteobacteria; order Burkholderiales; family Comamonadaceae; genus Variovorax; species Variovorax sp. RCC_210. The sequence continues at coordinate 199,581 of NZ_JBFUPJ010000002.1, forward strand.
GCGCGCCCAGCGACGCGGGGGGCACCGGGCGGTGCCCTTCTTTTTCATGTCCGTGCAATGCCTGCACGCAAGCCGCGACAGCCCCGCAAGGGCTCGCGGCGAGGAGTTCGTTCCGATGCAATCCTTTCTGCTCGCGGTCGACCGGTTTTCCACCTGGATCGGCAAGACCTTCGCCTGGTGCGTGCTGCTGCTCACGCTGCTGATCAGCTGGGAGGTTTTCTCGCGCTACGTGCTGAACAAGCCGCATGCCTGGGTGCTCGACGCGCAGATCATGCTGTACGGCGCCATGTTCATGACCGCCGGCGCGTACACGCTGTCCAAGAACGGCCACGTGCGCGGGGACGTGCTCTACGGCTTCTTCCGCCAGCGCACGCAGGCGCTGGTGGACCTGGTGCTGTACATCGTGTTCTTCCTGCCGGGCATCGTGGCGCTCACCTGGGCCGGCTGGGTGTACGCGGGCGAGTCGATGGCCATTCGCGAGCAGACCTTCTCGGCCGAGCCGCTGCCGCTGTACCCGTTCAAGTTCGTCATTCCGCTGGCGGGCTTCACGCTGCTGCTGCAGGGCATCGTGGAAATCGTGCGCTGCGTGCTGTGCATCCGCAGCGGCGCGTGGCCCTCGCGCGAGCAGGACGTGGAAGAGGTCGACGTCGAGAAGCTCAAGCAGATGGTGCACGTGAAGGACGCGGACATCGCCGCGCTCGACCGCGTGGTCGTGGCGCAGTCCGCAGCCCACGCGCCCTCCCCCGCGCTGAAAGGAGCCGCGCGATGATCCGCCGCGAACTCTGGTTCGGCCTGTCGTTCATGGCGCTGATCGTCGTCGGCGCGGGCTCGGTGCTGGCCAGCGCCGACACCATCACCAACGGCCACCTGGGCCTGTTGATGCTCTCGCTGGTGGTGGTGGCCATCATGCTGGGCTTTCCCACGGCGTTCACGCTGATGGGCATGGGCATGGTGTTCACCTTCCTGGCCTACGAGCGCGACTGGCACCGCACGCTCGACCTGATGGTGCAGTCGGCCTTCAAGACCATGGCCAACGACGTGCTCATCGCGGTGCCGCTGTTCGTGTTCATGGGCTACCTGGTGGAGCGCGCGAACCTGATCGAGTCGCTCTTCAAGAGCCTGCACCTGGCGCTGGCGCGGCTGCCCGGCGCGCTGGCGGTGGCCACGCTGGTGACCTGCACCATCTTCGCCACGGCCACCGGCATCGTGGGCGCGGTGGTCACGCTGATGGGCCTGCTGGCGCTGCCGGCCATGCTGCGCGGCGGCTACAGCGTGCCGCTGGCCGCGGGCGCCATCACCGCGGGCGGCTGCCTGGGCATCTTGCTGCCGCCGTCGGTGCTGCTCATCGTGTACGGCGCCACGGCGGGCGTGTCGGTGGTGCAGCTGTACGCGGGGGCCTTCTTTCCGGGGCTGATGCTGTCGTCGCTCTACGTGCTGTACGTGATCGTCGTCGCCTGGCTCAAGCCGCAATGGGCGCCGCCGCTGTCGCAGGCCGAGCGCGTGGTGCCGCTGCCGCCGCTGTCGCAGCGCCTGGCCGACAGCCCCGCGGCGCATGCGCTGGTGGGGCTGCTGAAGGGGCGGCGCAACGCGGGCGTGCCGATGTCGCACGTGCTCCGGCAGCTCGGCATCGTCGCGCTGCCAGGCGTGGTGTTCGTGCTGCTGGCGTGCTTCAGCTACAAGGCCGTGACCACGGTGGAGGCGCAGGCGCGCTACGACATCGAGGAGATCGGCGCCGTGCGCAGCGCGCCCACCGAGGGCGGCCTGCAGGAGCCACCGAGCGAAGGCGGGCTGCAAGAGCCGCCGCAGGAGGGCGGGCTGCAGGAGCCGCCCGTGGAAGGCGAGACGGCATCGCCGTCCGCAGCATCTCCGACATCTCCAACATCGCCTACGCCATTGGCCGAGCCACCCGGCGCGGCGCAAAGTACCGCCGCGGAATCGCCCACCGAAGCCGCAACGCAGCGCCCCGCCCCCACCTGGTGGTGGGTCGCCTTCGCGGTCTTCGGCGCGCTGGTCACGTTGTTCTACCTGTTCCTGAGCTTCGCGCGGCTGGAAATCTTCAAGCTGCTGCTCGCCTCGTTCTTTCCGCTGATGCTGCTGATCTTCGCGGTGCTGGGCTCCATCGTGCTGGGCCTGGCCACGCCGACCGAGGCGGCCGCCATGGGCGCGCTCGGCGGCATGCTGCTGGCGGCGGCCTACCGGCGGCTCAACCTCGCGGTGCTCAAGGAGTCGGTGTTCCTCACGGCCAAGACCTCGGCCATGGTGTGCTGGCTGTTCGTGGGCTCGGCCATCTTCTCGGCCGCGTTCGCGCTGCTGGGCGGGCAAGCGCTGGTGGAGGAGTGGGTGCTGGGCATGAACCTCACGAAGGTGGAGTTCCTGGTCCTGAGCCAGGTCATCATCTTTTTGCTGGGCTGGCCGCTGGAGTGGACCGAGATCATCGTGATCTTCATGCCCATCTTCATTCCGCTGCTCGACAACTTCGGCGTCGACCCGCTGTTCTTCGGCCTACTGGTGGCGCTGAACCTGCAGACGGCTTTCCTCTCGCCGCCGGTGGCCATGGCCGCGTTCTACCTGAAGGGGGTGAGCCCGCCGCACGTGACGCTGAACCAGATCTTCCTGGGCATGCTGCCGTTCATGGGCATCCAGGTGCTGGCGATCGTGCTGCTGTACATGTGGCCGCAGATCGGGCTGTGGCTGCCGCAGCTGCTCTACAAGTAGCAACAGCCGGGCGCAGGCAACACGCGGCGGGCGAGGAGACTTATTCGCCTTCGATTTTCGCCGCCTCCACCACCTTGCCCCAGCGCAGGTACTCGGCCTTGCTGTAGTCGGCCAGCTTCTGCGGGCTCATGTAGTCGGCGGTGGCGCCGAGCTCGGAGGCCTTCTGCTGGAAGGCCGGCGTCGCCACCACCTTGGCGATCTCGGCCGTGAGCTTGTCGATGACGGGCTGCGGCGTCTTCGCCGGCGCGAACACGGCGAACCACGAGGTCGCGTCCAGGTTGGGCAGACCGGCTTCCGCCGCCGTGGGCACGGTGGGCAGCGAAGCCACGCGCGTCTTGCCGGTGACGGCCACCGCGCGCAGCTTGCCCGACTGGATGAACGGCATGAAGGGCGGCGGCGTGCCGAAGGTCATGTCCACCTGCGCGCCCAGCAGGTCCTGCAGCGCCGGGCCGGTGCCCTTGTACGGAATGTGCGTGAGCTGGATGCCGGCCTGCTGCTCGAGCATGGCGCCCGTCACGTGCTGCAGCGAGCCGGGGCCCGACGACGCATAGGTCAGCTTGCCCGGGTGGGCCTTGGCGTAGGCGATGAGCTCGGCCATGTTCTTCACCGGCAGGCCCTCGCGCACCACCACCACCTGCGGCGCGCTCAGCACGTTGGCCACGGCGCGGAAGTCCTCGGGCACCCACTGCGCCTTCTGCCTGGTGACGTGGGGCGAGATGACGTGGTAGCCCGAGTACTGCATCAGCAGCGTGTGGCCGTCGGCCTCGGCGCGCTTCACCGCCACCGCGGCGATCACGCCGCTGGCGCCGCCGCGGTTGTCCACGATCACCGGCTGGCCCAGCGCCTTGCCCAGCGGGTCGGCCAGCATGCGACCGGCGATGTCGGTGGTGCCGCCGGCGGCGGTGGGCACCATCAGCGTGACGGGCTTCGACGGATAGGTCTGCGCGCCGGCGGTGCCGGTGCCGGCCAGCAGCGCGGCGGCGGCCAGTGCACCGAGCTGCCGGCGCGTGAGGAAGAAATGGTTCGAGGGGGTCATTGAAATGTCTCCGTTGGTTCTTGAAATCGAATCGCGAATGGGGGTGCGCAACCGTGGGCGCGGATCAGCCTGCGCGCGCCAGCGCGCGCTCGCGCGTGGCCGCGAAATCAGCCGGCGGCGCATGCAGGTCGAGCCGGCGGCCGGCCTTCACGATCTGGCTCGGAATGTCATGGCCGATGAGCGCCGGCAGCCGCCGCGCGGCGTCGATCACGCGGGCCAGGTCGACGCCGGTGTCGTAGCCCATGAGCTCGAGCGCGTGCACGATCTCCTCGCTGCACACATTGCCGGTGGCGCCCGGCGCGTAGGGGCAGCCGCCGATGCCGCCGATGGATGCGTCGAAGCGGCGCGCGCCGGCGTCGATGCCCGCCAGCACGTTCGCCAGCCCCATGCCGCGCGTGTTGTGAAAGTGCAGCGTGAGCCCGGTGCCGGGCCAGCGCTGCACGAAGGCGCGCACCAGCGCCTGCACCTGCCCCGGGTACGCCATGCCGGTGGTGTCGCACAGCGTGACGCCGCCCGCGCCCAGTTCGTCCACGAAGCGCGCGCACCAGCGGAGCACTTCGGCCTCGGGCACCTCGCCCTCGATGGGGCAGCCGAAGCTGCACGACAGCGACACGTTCACCGCCACGCCCGCCTGCCGCGCCAGCGCCGCCACCTCGGCCAGCGCGCGGAACGACTGCTCGCGCAGCATGCGCAGGTTGGCCAGGTTGTGGCTCTCGCTGGCCGACATGACCAGATTCATCTCGTCGGCGCGCGCGTCGATGGCGCGCTCCGCGCCGCGTACGTTGGGCACCAGCGCGGTGTAGGCCACGCCGGGCACGCGCTCGATCTCGCGCAGCACCACCTCGGCGTCGCGCAGCGCGGGAATCGCCTGCGGCGACACGAAGGCCGTGACCTCGATCTTCGCCATGCCCGCGCGCGACAGCGCGTTGCACAGCGCGATCTTCTCGGCGGTGGGCACGAAGGCGGCCTCCACCTGCAGGCCGTCGCGCAGGCCGACCTCGCACATCTGCACGCGCCGTGCGTTGCCGTTCCAGGCCGACTCGTCAGAGACCGGCTCGTTCAATACCGACTCGTTCAAACCCGTGCTGTTCATGCCACCACCTTCCTGCCGCGCAGCGCGGCGATGTCTTCCGATGTGAAACCGAGCCCGGCCAGCACCGCGTCGGTGTCGTCGCCGAGCCCCGGCGCCGAAGAGCGCACCGTGCCGGGCGTGCCCATGAGCTTGGGCACCACGCCGGGCACCTCGATGTCGTGGCCGTCGCGCGTGCGCTGGCGCAGCAGCATGTCGCGCGCGCGGTAGTGCGGGTCTTCGGCGATGTCCTTCGCGGTGTAGACCTTGCCCGCGGGCACGCGCGCCGCGCCCAGCACCTCGAGCACCCCGGCCACGGGGCGCGGCAGCGTCCAGGCCTCGATGGCCGCGTCGAGCTCGGCCACGCGCGCCACGCGGCCCGCGTTGTTCGCCAGCGCCGGGTCGGCGCCCAGGTCGTCGCGGCCGATGGTCTGCATCAGCCGGCGGAAGATGCTGTCGCCGTTGCCCGCCACCAGCACGTAGCCGTCGGCGCAGCGGTAGGCGTTCGACGGCGCGATGCCCGGCAGCGCGCTGCCCGCGGCCTCGCGCACCGCGCCGAACGCGCTGTACTCGGGCACCAGGCTTTCCATGACGTTGAACACCGCCTCGTTCAGCGCCACGTCGATCACCTGTCCCTTGCCGCCGTTGACCTTGCGGTGGTACAGCGCGGTGAGCACGCCGATGGTGCCGTGCAGCGCGGCCAGCGTGTCGCCGATCGAAATGCCGCAGCGCACCGGCACCCGGCCCGGCTCGCCGGTGAGGTGGCGCAGCCCGCCCATCGCCTCGCCGATGGCGCCGAAGCCCGGCAGGTCGCGGTACGGGCCGCTCTGGCCGTAGCCCGAGATGCGCAGCATCACCAGGCCGGGGTTCAGCTCGCTCAGCACCTCGTAGCCCATGCCCCAGCCTTCGAGCGTGCCGGGGCGGAAGTTCTCGATGAGCACGTCGGCCTCGGCAATGAGCCGGCGCGCGATGCCCTGGCCCTCGGCGCTGCGCAGGTCGAGCGCCAGCGAGCGCTTGTTGCGCGACTGCACCTGCCACCACACCGAGGTGCCGTCCTGCAGCAGGCGCCAGTTGCGCAGCGGGTCGCCGGCGCCGGGCGCCTCGATCTTGACGACGTCGGCGCCGAACTCGCCGAGCGTCTTGCCGGCGAAGGGGCCGGCGATGAGCTGGCCCATCTCGATGACGCGCAGGCCCTGCAGTGCGCCGGGGCTCAAGGAAAGGTCGGGAACATCGGGAACGCGGGGAAGATTCATGGGCCCGATTCTGGTCAGCGCCCCCCTCGAGCGGAACGACAAAGCCGCGCACCCAGCTTTCGCGGATCGCGAAAGCGCGCCAGGGTTAACCCGTGACGTTGGTGTCGTCCCTGGCGTCCGTAGGGTCCGTGCAGAGGTGGTCGATCAGCGTGCGCACGTGGCGCGGCACCGCGTTGGCGTCGCGCAGGCCGATCAGCAGGCGGCGTTCGGCCCAGGCGTCTTCCAGCGCGATCTCGCGCAGGTTCATCGAGCGCAGGTGCGGCTGGATCGCCTCGCGCGGCAGCACGGCCACGCCCATGCCCGCGGCCACCATCTGGCACATGGCGTCGAAGCTGCGCACCTGGATGCGCAGCCGCAGCCTTCGCCCCAGCGCCTCGGTGGCTGTCTGCAGGCGCTGCGCGAGCGAGGTGCCGGCCGCGAGGCTCACGAAGTCGAACTCGGTCGCCTCCTCGAAGCGCACGCTGCGCCGCCGCGCCAGCGCATGGCCGCGCGGCACCACCAGCGCCAGCTGGTCGGTGCGGTAGTTGACGAGGTGCAGGCCCAGCGAGGGCGTGCGGTCGGCGAAGATGCCCACGTCGGCCCGGCCGTCGAGCACGGCGAGCACGATCTCGCTGCTGTTCTGCTCCTCCAGCTCGATGCGGATGCCGGGGTTGGCGGCCACGAAGCTCGCGAGCTCGCGCGGCAGGAATTGCGTGACCGCCGAGGTGTTCACCCACAGCCGCACCACGCCCAGCACGCCCGAGGCGTAGTCGGACAGGTCCGCGGCAAGCTGGTCGACATCGTTCAGGATGCGCTGCGCATGGCGGTGCAGCGCATGGCCCGCCACGGTGAGCGTCACGCCGCGCGAATGGCGCTCGAACAGCTCGGTGCCCACCGCCGCCTCCAGGTCGGAAATGCGCTTGCTGGCCGCGCCCACCGCCAGGTGCGCGAGCTCCGCGCCCTTGCTGATGCTGCCGGTGCGCACCACGAGGTGGAAGAGCGACAGCGAGACGAGGTCGAGGCGGTGCAGGTTCATGGTCGGGCTCCGTGAAGGCATGCGGGCAAAGAAGTTTCAACGCCGCCGTTCAACGTACGGCCTTGCCTGCAACAGCACGATGCGCTCGCCCACCGTCGCCCACTCGATGTCCTGGTCCACCGCGTTGAAGGTGCGCTTCACCGCCGCGCCCACCGCGGCCAGGCGCACCACCAGCTCGTCGGTGAGCACCTTGCGCCCGGCCTCCACCGGCACCTCTTTCACGCCGCCGTCCTTGTCGAGCTGCAGCGCCGTGTCCTCGGCCGAGCGGCTGAGCACCTGCACGGCCTTCGACCAGCTCGAGTACATCACCTGCTCCGCCACGCGCTGGCCCTCGACCACGCGAATGCCGATGCCGCGCTTGGCCGAGATGTAGGTCACATGCGCGTGGCCCGCGTCGAAGGGGTCGCGCGTGATCATCACGCCGGCGTTGGTCGCGTCGATGGCGGTCTGCACGAACACGCCCATCAGCACCGACTCGGCCCCGAAGCCCGCGGCGCCGCGCGCCTCCCAGGCCTCGGGGTTGAACACCGAGGCCCACACCTTCTTCACCGCCGCCTCGAGCGCGTCGCCGGTCTTCACGTTGGGCACCGTGGTGTACAGGCCGGCGCCGCTGAAGCCGGGCAGGTCTTCGGAGTTGGACGAGCTGCGCACGAACACGCCGCCGCCGCCCAGCCGCGACTGCCACGCCGCGCGCCATGCGGCGGCGGTGGCGGGGTCGACGGGCCACTGCACGATCTCGTCGCGCAGCTGCGCCAGCGCCCTTTGCCGCGCCTTCGGGTCGCTGGCGAAACCGGGTTGCTGCTGCATGCGCGCGATGCGCGCGGCCAGGCCGTTGGCGCGCATGAAGCGGTCGTAGTGCGCGAACGGAATGCAGAAGCCGTCGGGCACCGACGTGCCCGGAATGCGCGCGGCCTGCATCGCGCCGAGGTTGGCGGCCTTCACGCCGCATTGCGCGCTGTTGCGCGCGCGCAGCGCGGCCAGCGGCAGCAGGCGCGCTTCGCGCAGGTCGGGCTGCAGGGCGCGCGCGCCGCCGGGCACCGCGCCGGTGGCCGCCACGCGCGCGGCGCGCGGCGGCAGGGCCGAAACCTCTTCGGGCGTGAGCCGGCGCACCTGGTAGCCCGAGGCCGCCACCTTCAGCGCCACCCACTGGCCGGCGTGTTCCTTCAGCACCGTGGCCGCGTCGCGCACGTAGGCGTTCGGAATGCCCCAGCCCTTGGCCAGCAGGTTGACATGCGACAGCGCGGTCGACGGCCGCTCGGTCAGCACGCCCGCCACCGGCGGCAGGCCGATGGGCACCTGGCGCAGCACGGCGATGTCGTCGGGCAGCAGCGCGTTGATGGCGCCCTCGTCCTCCACGATGCGCACCCGGCCGGTGGCGGTGCCCAGGTTCATGGGCAGGTAAGGCTGCTCGCGGATCAGCGCCTCCTGGCTCACGAAGTCGATGCCGGTCTCCTGCGCCACGCGCTCGTGCAGCGTGGAATTGGTCTTGAACTTCACCGGCGCGAAGAAGCTGGCCTTCACTTGCGCGTCGGCCTGGCGCAGCAGCGCGGGCGTGAGCCGGTCGCCCTCCCAGAACTCGTAGGTGAAGCTGCCGATGTTCTGCTGCCAGCTCAGCGTGCCGAACAGGAAGCGGCGCTCGGGCACCAGGTAGTTGCGGTCGATGTCGCGCTTGGCGGTGCTGGCCACCAGCCGCGTGTCGCGCAGGAAGCGCACGTGCAGCTGGTAGCGCGGCGTGTCGATGTAGTGCATGCGCGGCGGCTTCGCCTGGCGGTCGATGGCGAACAGCAGGTGCGCCAGCTGCATCGGCGTGCCGGCGTCGTACACGCGCGCGAGCTGGTCGAAGTCGCCCTGGCTGCGCAGCGCGGGCAGCGACGACGGCACCGAGGGGCGCGGCGCCAGCTGGGCGGCGGGGCTTTCGGGTGGCTGGTTCTGCTGCTGGTAATAAGAGGGCTTGCGCGCAAGCTGGGCGTCGGCGGGGTGCGCGGCGAGCAGTGCCACCGCCGCCATGCACGGCAGCCAGGCCAGCAACGGCGCGGCCATGGTCTTGCTCCGGGAGCGCTCGCGCCGCATCGGGCGTGTGCCTTGTTGGTTTTTCATTGGAGTCCCTCCTTACAGTCGGTTGCCGAATGCACGCGCGCTTCACCAATCCCTGGGCAGGCGCTGACAGCGGAAGCGGATTCTCGCGCGTTACAAATCAAGCCAACCCGACGCGTTCGCCCAGCGGATCAGAGAAACCACACCCATGAACCCGACCGACCTTTCCGTGCTTTCCACCCCCCGCCGATGGCTGATCGGCCTGGCGCTGCTGTGCGTGGGCCTGGCCGCCAGCGCCCAGCAAGACCCGCCGGGCCGCATCGCGCGCCTGAACCTGCAGCAGGGCACCGTGAGCTTCGCGCCGGCCGGCGACGACAGCTGGTACGACGCCCAGCCCAACCGCCCCATCACCACCGGCGACCGGCTCTGGACCGACCGCAACGCGCGCGCCGAGCTGTACATCGGCTCGGCCGCCCTGCGGCTGGACGGCCAGACGCACGTGGAGTTCACCGAGATCGACGACGACACCGCGCGCATCACCTCCAACCAGGGCAACCTGCAACTGCGCGTGCGCGACGACCTGGCCGGCCAGCGCGTGGAGGTCGACACCGGCAACCTCGCCGTGGTGATCGACGCGCCGGGCGAGTACCGCATCGCCTCCGACCCCGCCGCCGGCACCACCTGGGTGGCCGTGGCCTCGGGCCGCGTGACGCTGTACGGCGAGAACGGCGAGCAGCAGTCGCTGGGCGCGCGCCAGCAGCTCACGGTGTCGGGCCGCAACCTGGAAACGGTGGCCGGCGCGCCCTCGCGCAGCGGCGCCTTCGACAACTGGGTGGCCGAGCGCAACCGGCTGGAAGACCAGTCGGTGTCCGCGCGCTACGTGTCGCGCGAAGTGGTGGGCTACCAGCAGCTCGACGCCTACGGCGACTGGCAGAACGACGCCAGCTACGGCGACGTCTGGTTCCCGCGCAACGTCGATGCCGACTGGGCACCCTACCGCGACGGCCAGTGGGTGAACGTCGCGCCCTGGGGCCTGACCTGGGTAGACGCCGCGCCGTGGGGCTTCGCGCCCTCGCACTACGGCCGCTGGGCCCGCGTGGGTCCGCGCTGGGGCTGGGTGCCGGGGCGCACCAGCGAGCGGCCGGTGTATTCGCCGGCGCTGGTGGGCTTCGTAGGCGGTGGCGGCAACGGCAATGCGGGCGTGCAGATCGGCAACGGCCGCAACGGCGTCGGCTGGTTCCCGCTGGCCCCCGGCGAGCAGTGGCGCCCCGGCTACCGCGCGAGCGAGCGCTACGTGGCGCAGGTGAACCGCGCCGCGCTGCAAGGCCGCCAGGGCGTGCAGCGCAACGACTTCTATGCCAACCAGCAGCTGCCCGGCGCCATGAGCGTGCTGCCCGCCGAGCGCTTCGGCCGCGGCGCCTTCGGCCGGCGCGACCTGGTGCGGCTGCGCGACGACCGCTTCGCGCGCGGACCGGTGGTGGCCGTGCCCGGCGTCTCGACCAACGGCTTCGGCGGCGGCTTCGGCCGGCCCGCCGCGGTGGTGCCGCCCGCGGCGCTGATCGCGCGGCAGCAGCAGATCCAGTTCCAGCATGCACAGCAGGCGCAGCAAGCGCAACAGGCCCAGCAATTCCAGCAGGGCCAACAGCAGCAGTGGGCGCAGCAGCAGCGCGCCGCGCAAGCCGCCCAGGCGGCCCAGCAACAGCAGCAGCAACAGATGGAATGGCAACGCCAGCAGGGCTGGCGCCAGCAGCAGGACGCGCGCCAACAGCAAGACTGGCAGCAACAACAGCAGCGCCAGGACTGGCGCCAGCGCGGCGAGCCGGACCGCTGGCAACAGCAACAGCAGCAACAACAGCAGCTGCAGCTCCAGCAGCAACAGGCCCAGCGCCAACAGCAGCAAATGCAGCACGAGATGCAACAGCGCGCCGCGCAGGCGCAAGCCCAGCAGCAGCAACAACTGCTCCAGCAACAGCAGATGCAACAGATGCAGCTGCAGCAGCAACGCGCGGTCCAGCAGCAGGCGCTCGCGCAACAGCAGCAGCAGGCGCTGGCGCAGCAACAGCAGTTGCGCGCCGCGCAGATGCAGCAGCAGGTGCAACAACAGGTGCAGGCGCAGCAGCAGGCCCAGCAGAACGCGATGCGCCAGGCGCAAGAGGCCCAGCTGCGCGCGCTCCAGCAGCAGCGCGGCATCCAGCCGCAGCCGCCGGGACCCCAGCCGCAGGGCCAAAGCGCCGCCGACGAACGGCGCCGGCTGCTGACCTCGCCCGATTCGCGCTGAACGCGCGCCGGCGGCAAGCCCCGACTGAAGCGCTGCCTTCGGCCCGCCGCTACAGTCGGCGGCCAAGGAGCCTTTCATGCGCACATTCGACTTCGATCTCTTCGTCATCGGCGGCGGCAGCGGGGGCGTTCGCGCCGCGCGCATGGCGGCGCAAACCGGCGCGCGCGTCGGCCTGGCCGAGGCCGCCGACCTGGGCGGCACCTGTGTCAACGTGGGCTGCATCCCGAAGAAGCTCTACAGCTACGCGGCCGGCTACGCCGAATCGTTCGAGGAGGCCGCGGGCTTCGGCTGGAAGCTGCACAAGGAACCGCACTTCGACTGGGCCCACCTCAAGTCGCAGCGCGCCAGGGAGATCACGCGGCTCAACGGCATCTACGCCTCGCTGCTGAAGAACTCGGGTGTCGTGCTGGGCACGGGCTGGGCGCAACTGGTCGACGCCCACACGGTGGAAGTCGACGGCAAGCGCCACACCGCCGAGCACCTGCTGGTGGCCACCGGCGGCACGCCCTACGTGCCCGACATTCCGGGGCGCGAGCACATCGTGACCTCGGACGCCATGTTCGACCTCGACCCCTTCCCCCGGCGCCTGCTGGTGGTGGGCGGCGGCTACATCGCCTGCGAGTTCGCATCGATCTTCAACGGCCTGGGCTCGCAGGTGACGCAGCTGCACCGCCGCGCGCACCTGCTTACGGGCTTCGACGACGACGTGCGGCAGTTCGTCGCGGGCGAGATGGGCAAGGCCGGTGTCGACATCCGGCTCAACAGCGAGGCCGCGTCGGTCGCGCGCAACCCGCACGGCAAGCACGCGCTCACCGTCACGCTGGCGCGCGGCCAGCAGGTGGAGGCCGACACGGTGCTCTTCGCCACCGGCCGCGTGCCCAACACGCAGGGCCTGGGCCTGGAGGCCGCGGGCGTGAAGCTGGACGACAAGGGCGCCATCGCGGTCGATGCGCACTACCGCACCTCGGTGCCGTCGATCTACGCGGTGGGCGACGTGTCCACGCGCGTGCAGCTCACGCCGGTGGCGCTGGCCGAGGCGATGGTGGTGGTCGACGCGCTGTTCGGCAAGGGCAAGCGCCGCATGGACTACGAGTTCATTCCCACCGCCGTGTTCACGCACCCGAACATCGGCACCTGTGGCTACAGCGAGATCGACGCGCGCGCGCAGTTCGGCGAGATCACCGTGTTCTCCAGCGAGTTCAAGTCGCTGCGCCACACGCTCTCGGGCAGCACCGAGCGCACCTTCATGAAGCTGGTGGTGGACAAGAAGAGCGACCGCGTGGTCGGCCTGCACATGGTGGGCGCGGACGCGGGCGAGGTGGTGCAGGGCTTTGCGGTGGCGATGCGCGCGGGCGCGACCAAGGCGCTGTTCGACAGCACCATCGGCATCCACCCGACCGCCGCCGAAGAGTTCGTGACGATGCGCGAACCGATGCCGGGCTAGGCCTTCGCTACCTTCGCTACTTCTCGACCTTCGTTGCCTGCTGCTTGTTCTCGAGCAGCTTCACCAGCACCAACAGCACGCGGTTCGCGGGCGTGGGCACGCCCAGCGCCTCGCCGCGCCGCACGACCAGCCCGTTGAGGTGGTCGATTTCGCTGAGCTTGCCGCGCGCCAGGTCTTGCGCGGTCGACGAGTACTGCGTGGGCATGGTCTGCGCGATGCCGCGCACGGCGGCTTCGGTGTCGCCGGCCACATCGACGCTTTCGGCCTTGGCCACGGCCAGGCATTCGGCCACCACGTCGCGCAGCACATCCGTCACGCCCGCGCCCTGCACCAGCACGCCGTAGGGCAGTTGCGTGATGGCCGAGAGCGCGTTGTACGCGCAGTTGAGGATCAGCTTGGCCCACAGCGCGCCGCGCACGTTGGCGGAAATGTGCGTGGGCACGCCCGCGGCTTCCAAATGGCGCGCCATCTCTTCGCTGCGGCGCGAGGGCGCGATCACCAATTCGCCGCGCCCGTGGTGCTTCACGTGGCCGGGCCCGGCCATCTCGGTCGCCACGTAGACGACCGCGGCGGCCACGTCGTTCGACGCGAGCACGGAGCGCACGCGCGCGTCGTTGTCCACCCCGTTCTGCAGCGTGAGCACCAGCGCATCGGGCGCCAGGTGCGGCGCGATCTGCGCGGCGGCGGCCTCGGTGTCGGTCGACTTCACGCAGAACAGCACCAGGTCGGCGCCCTGCACCGCGCTCGCCTCGGTGCTGGCGGCCAGCGGCACGTGCGCGTCGAAGGCGCTGGTTTGCAGCCGCAGGCCGTGCGCCTCCACGGCGGCCACGTGCGAAGGCCGTCCGACCAGCACCACCTCGTGGCCCGCGCGCGCCAGCATGGCGCCGTAGTAGCAGCCGACCGCGCCGGCGCCCATCACTGCAACTTTCATCGCTTCGATCCCTGGTTGTTCGACTGTGGAAATCATGCCTCGGTCTCCGCGCCAGCCCCCGCCTCCGCGCCGCGCGAGGCCACGCCTTCGTCCAGCAGCCATTCGCGAAACGCCGCGAAGGCCGGCAGGTCGAGGCGGTCGGGCCGATAGCACAGGTAGTGGCCCTGGTTGACGCTCACCGGCGTGCCGCAGGGGCTCAGGAGCGAGCCCTCGGCCATTTCTTCCTGCACCAGCAGCCGGGGCACCAGGCCGATGCCCAGCCCGTTGAGCGCGGCCTGGATCAGCGCCGAGTACTGCGCGAAGCGCGGGCCGGCCACGGTCTGCACCTCGGGCACGCCGTGCTGCGCGGCCCACTGGCGCCAGGCGGTGGGCGCGCCCTCGTGGTGCAGCAGCGTGTGGCCCAGGATGTCGGCGGGCTGCGCGATGCGGTGGCGCCCCTCGACCAGCGAGCGCGCCACGATCAGCACGAACTCGCGCCCCGCGATGTACTCCGACACCACGCCCGGCCAGCCGTCGGGCCCGTAGCGGATGGCCGCGTCCACGCCCGCGGGAATGCCGTCGCTGGGCTCCAGGTGGCGGCTGAAGCTCAGCATCACGTGGCGGCTCTTCTGGCTGAAGGCGGGCAGCCGCGGAATGAGCCATTTGGTGAGAAAGGTGGGCACGCTCGCCAGCGTGAGCAGGCCGGCGCCGGCATCGCCCGAGCGGGCCTCGAAGGTCGCGGTCTCGATGGCGCGCAGGCCGCCCGAAATCTTCTGCCAGTACACGCGCCCCTGCGGCGTGAGCTGCACGCCGCGGCCGTTCTTCTGCAGCAGCTCGCGGCCCAGGAAGGCCTCGAGCCCGGCGATCTGCTTGCTGACCGCGCTCACCGTGATGCACAGCGCGCCGGCCGCCAGCGTGATGCTCTGGTGCCGCGCCACGGCGTCGAAGGCCAGCAGCTCCTGGATGGTGGGGCAGTCGCGCTTCATGGCGCCGCCCCGCGCTCGCCCAAGCCTGGGCTGCGGCCTGGGCCCTGGCCCGCATATGTGAAAGCTGCGTGAAAAACGCTTTCCAACTGCTCAAGTGTCGTCATCCAACTTTCACCCATGAGTGCGCATGCGCTTCCTAGAATTCGGGGCATCGCTGCGGCACGACCTGCGCAGACAGTAGCGCATCCGGAAAGTATGCCGGGCGCCGATGACACTGGAGACAACCTTGGTTCGCGGCATCTCGCTCATCTACGGCCTGTACCTGCTGCTGCCCATCGTGCTGCTGATGATCGGCAGCCTGGGCGGCAACTGGACCAACACGCTGCTGCCCACGGGCGTCACGGGGCAGTGGTACGTCGACCTGTGGCTCGACACTTCGTTTCGCAAGGCCTTCGTCAACAGCCTGGTGGTGGCGCTGGCGGCCTGCGCCATCAACACGGTGCTGGCGCTGCCGCTGGCCTATGCGCTGTACCACGGGGCGCGCCGCGGCGGCAGCCTGGCGGCGCGCATCGTGAGCGCCACGCCGGTGGCGGTGCCTCCCATCACCATGGCCTTCGGCTACATGATCGTCTTCAACACCGACCTGGCGCCCTGGCTGGGCTCGATGCCGCTGCTGATCGCCGCGCACGCCATCCTCACGCTGCCCTACCTCACCAACACGCTGCTGACCGACCTGCGCCACCTCGACCTGGGCCGGCTCGAGCAGGCGGCCGCCACGCTGGGCGCCTCGGGCTGGCAGCAGTTCAGCGGCATCGTGCTGCCCAGCCTGCGCCAGAGCCTGGTGAGCGGGCTGGTGATGGTGGCGGCCATTTCGGTGGGGGAGTTCGGCGTGTCGAACCTGCTCACGAGCTTCCAGAACCGCACCTACCCGGTGGTGCTGCTGCAGGCCTTCTACGGCGCGACGGGCTTCGCCTGCGCGGCCACGGTCATCCTCCTGGTGCTGGCGAGCGCGTCGGCGCTTCTTTCTTCCTCCCTGGTGAAGCAACGCGCGTAACCTGCCATGAGCCTTCTTCTCGACAACGTCAGCTACAACTACCCCGGCAGCACGCACGGCCTGCACGACGTGTCGCTCGACGTGCGCACGGGTGAGCTGGTCGCGGTGATCGGGCCCAGCGGCTCGGGCAAGTCGACGCTGCTGAAGCTGGTGGCCGGCCTGGAAACGGGCCATGCCGGGCGCATTGCGCTCGGCGGCGACGACATGTCGCGCACGCCGGTGCACCAGCGCCACATCGGCATGGTGTTCCAGAGCTACGCGCTCTTTCCGCACCTGAGCGTGCTCGACAACGTGGCCTACGGGCTCAAGCTGCGCAAGGTGGGCACGGCCGAGCGGCGCCAGCGCGCGCAGGAGCTGCTCGACATCGTGGGCCTGGGCGACTTCGCGCAGCGCGCCGTCGCGCAGCTCTCGGGCGGGCAGCAGCAGCGCGTGGCGCTGGCGCGCGCCCTGGCCATCGACCCGCGCGCGCTGCTGCTCGACGAGCCGCTTTCCGCCCTCGACGCCAGCGTGCGCGGCCACCTGCGCGACCAGATCCGCGCCATCCAGCAGCGCTTCAACGCCACCACGCTGCTGGTCACGCACGACCAGGAAGAAGCGCTGGTCATGGCCGACCGCGTGGCCATGCTGAAGGACGGCCGGCTGCTGCAGATCGCAACGCCGCGCGACATCTACGAACACCCCGCGAGCCGCGCGGTGGCGGAGTTCGTCGGGCTCTCGACCATCCTGGGCGCGAAGGTGAGCGGCGCCGACCGCATCGACCTGGGCTTTGCCGAGCTGGCCGCGCCCACGGGCGCGCGTGCCTTCGGCGCGGCGGTGCACGTGCTGGTGCGCCCCGAACACATACAGCCCGACCCGGCGCCCGGCAGCGTGAACCTGCTGGCGGGGCGCACCGGCGCGCAGCGCTACCTGGGCGCGCTCACGCGCTACGACTTCGAGGTGCCCGGCGCCGCCAGGCCCTTTCTCGCCGAGTCGGCACGGCCGGCCGCGCAGGCCATCGCGATCGCGCCCGAACACCTCCGGCTGCTCGACAACTGATCTCTCGCTCTCTTTCGACTCCCTTCCGACTCTCTCTCGACCCTTTTCGACTCTCTTCCTCCAAGGAGCCACCATGCAACGCAGACATCTGATCCAGGCCGCCGGCGCACTGTCGCTGGCCGCCATCTCGGCCCGCACCGCCTTCGCCTTCGACGGCCCCGAGCTCTACGCGGGCGAGAAGGCGCTGTATGCAGAAGCGCAGAAGGAAGGCCTGTGCGTCTCCTTCGACACCGGCCCCGAATGGGCCAACTGGAAGTCGCTGTTCGCCGCCTTCAAGAAGCGCTACCCCGAGATCGAGCTGACCTACAACGACATCGGCTCCGCCGCCACCGTGGTCGCGCTCGAGAAGACCAAACGCCGCCCGCAGGCCGACACCGCCTACTACTTCGCGGCCTCGGGTGTCGATGCCGCGAAGAAGGACGTGGTCGCGCCCTTCCAGCCCACCAACTTCGACAAGCTGCCGGCGGTGTTCCGCGAGGCCGAGGGCCGCTGGTTCACCATCCACACGCTGAACATCGCCTTCCTGGTGAATAAGAAGCTGGTGAAGAACGTGCCCACCGGCTGGGCCGACCTGCTCAAGCCCGAGTTCAAGAGCACGGTGGTGTACCTCGACCCGCGCTCCACCGGCATCGGCCAGGTGCTGACCTTCGCCGCGGCCTACGCCAACGGCGGCAGCGTGGACAACGTGCAGCCCGGCACCGACTACCTGGGCAAGCTGCACTCGGCCGGCAACGTGCTGCGCGTGGAGGGCACCACGCCCTACGCCAAGTTCCTGAAGGGCGAGATCCCGGTGTGGATCAGCTACGAGAACGACGGCCTCAAGGCCAAGCACGTCGACGGCATGGGCGACGCGGTGGAGGTGGTAATTCCCAAAGAAGCCAGCGTGGCCGCGCCCTACGCCATCAGCCTGGTGAAGAACGGCCCGAACCCCAACGCCGGCAAGCTGTGGCTGAACTTCGTGATGAGCGAGGCCGGCCAGGCGCTGTTCGCGCAGGGCTTCGTGCGGCCGGCCGTGCCGGGCACGCCGCTGAGCGCCGACATCGCGGCCAAGATGCCGGCCGCGCCGCAGATTCGCCCGCTCGACGTGGTGAAGGCGTCGCAGCGCAAGGCCGAGGTCGACAAGCTCTGGGCGCAGGCCGCCCTGGGCAAGTAGGAAAGAAGAATCCGCCGTGATGCGACGCTTTGGCGCCTGGCCCGCATGGGCCTTCATGGCGCTGTTCTTCGCGGTGCCGCTCGCGGCGCTGCTGCCCGAGGCCTTCGGCGAGGGCGGCAGCGCCTTCGTGCGGCTGTTCGGCAACCCGCTGTTCTTCGGCGCGCTGCGCAACACGCTGGGCCTGGGCCTGGCGGCGGGCGCGATATCGGCGCTGGTGGGCACCTGCATCGCCTTCGAGCTGGCGCGCCAGCCCGAAGGCCGGCGCCAATGGATGATGACCTTGCTGGGCCTGCCGCTGGCCTTCTCGGGGCTGGTGATTGCCTACGGCTTCATCCTGGCCTTCGGCCGCGCGGGCTTCGTGACGCAGCTGCTCGCGGGGCTGGGGGCCGACCCGGCGGTGATCGGCAGCTGGATCTACAGCGTATCGGGCCTGGGCTTCGCCTATGCCTACTACCTGATTCCGCGCGTGGCGCTGTCGCTGTACCCGGTGTTCGCCAACCTCGACCTGCGCCCGGCGCAGGCGGCGCGCACGCTGGGTGCGTCGAAAGCGCGCGCGTTCTGGGACACGGTGGTGCCCGAGGTGATGCCCTCGGTGCTGTCGAACGCCTGCATGGTGGCCGCGATTGCGATGGGCACCTACGGCACGGCGCTGGCGCTGGTGGGCACGCAGCTGAACATCCTGCCGCTGATGCTGCTGGCGCAGGTGGGCGACGGGGGATCGGACTTCGCGGTGGCGGCGGCCTTGTCGCTGGTGCTGATGGTGGTGTGTGTGATCGTGATGGGAGTGGGCGATGTCTTTACCAGAAGGCGCGAGCGCGGTGCTGTCGGCGCCGGTCACTGAGGCGCTGACGCGCCTGGCGCGCAGGCAGTGGGGCCCCACGCGCCACCGGCAACCGGTGGCCATGCTGGGCCCGGGCGACGGCGGGCCGGCCGAGTGCGAGGCCGCGTACGCGGTGGCGCATGCCCTGGCCGGCGCGGGCATGGCGGTGGTGTGCGGCGGGCGCGGCGGCGTGATGGCCGCGGCCTCGCGCGGCGCGGTGGAAGCCGGCGGCATCGCCGTGGGCATCCTGCCCGAGGACGACGACCGCAACGCCAACGAATGGCTCAGCGTGGCCATCCCCACGGGCATGGGCGAGATGCGCAACGGCATCATCGCGCGCAGCGGCGTGTGCCTGATCGCCATCGGCGGCAACATGGGCACGCTGTCTGAAATGGCGATGGGGTTGAAGTGGGGCAAGCCGGTGTTCGTGATGCATGGCGACGTGGCGCTGCCCGGCGCCGTGCAGGCCGCCGACGTGAACGACATGCTGGCGAAGGTGCTGGGCTGCCTGCTGGTCTGAGTTGCTGCCTGTTCCGCGTGTTGTCCGGGGCGGGTGAACAAGGCGACCGGCGACAAGGCAAACCACGCGGCAGCCATTGCACAATGCCGCCATGCCCTACATGCCCACCTTCGTTGCTCCCGCCCGCTTCACCGACGCAGCCGCCGCGCTGGACCAGGTCAAGGCCATCTACCAGGGCGGCATCGCCCACCTGCGCGAGTCGATGCTGCGCTTCGTCGCCGGCGAGGCACTGCCCGGCCGGGTGCGGGCCTGCTACCCGTTCGTGCGGGTGCACACGCACACCGTGTCGCGCCACACGCCGCCGGCCAACGCGGGCCTGAGCTACGGCTTCGTGGCCGGCCCGGGCCGCTACGAGACCACGCTGACGCGGCCCGACCTGTTCTCGCGCTACTACCTCGACCAGTTTCGCCTGCTGCTTGAAAACCACCAGGTCGAGATCGAGGTGGGCACCAGCACGCAGCCCATTCCCATCCACTTCTCGTTCGCCGAGAACGACCACATCGAAGGCACGATGAGCAACGAGCGCCGCGCGCTCATGCGCGACGTGTTCGACCTGCCCGACCTGGGCGTGATGGACGACGGCATCGCCAACGGCACCTACGAGGCGCGCGACGGCGAGGCGCAGCCGCTGTCGCTGTTCACGGCCGCGCGCGTGGACTATTCGCTGCACCGCCTGCGCCACTACACGGGCACGGCGCCCGAGTGGTTCCAGAACTTCGTGCTGTTCACCAACTACCAGTTCTACATCGACGAGTTCGTGCGCCTGGGCCACGAGGCCATGGCCGACGAAAACAGCGAGTACGTGGCCTTCATCGAGCCGGGCAACGTCATCACGCGCCGGCGCGGGCTGGCGGCGGGGCAGAGCGACACCTTCGGCCACCTGCTCGACGGCAGCCAGGGCACGGCGCCGCCGCGGCTGCCGCAGATGCCGGCGTACCACCTGGTGCGCGAGGACTACAGCGGCATCACCATGACCAACATCGGCGTGGGCCCGGCCAATGCCAAGACCATCACCGACCACATCGCCGTGCTGCGCCCGCACGCGTGGATGATGCTGGGCCACTGCGCCGGCCTGCGCAACACGCAGCAGCTGGGCGACTACGTGCTGGCCCACGCCTACGTGCGCGAGGACCATGTGCTGGACGAAGAGCTGCCGCTGTGGGTGCCCATTCCGGCGCTGTCGGAAATTCAGCTGGCGCTGGAGCAGGCGGTGGCCGACGTCACGCGCTACGAGGGGCCCGACCTGAAGAAGATCATGCGCACCGGCACCGTAGCCAGCACCGACAACCGCAACTGGGAACTGCTGCCGGGCAACCAGCCGCAGCGCCGCTTCAGCCAGAGCCGCGCGGTGGCGCTCGACATGGAAAGCGCGACCATCGCGGCCAACGGCTTTCGCTTTCGCGTGCCCTACGGCACTCTGCTGTGCGTGAGCGACAAGCCGCTGCACGGCGAGATCAAGCTGCCCGGCATGGCCAACCACTTCTACCGCGAGCGCGTGGAGCAGCACCTGCGCATCGGCATGCGGGCCATCGAGATCTTGCGCGAAGAGGGCTCCACCCGCTTGCACAGCCGCAAGTTGCGCAGTTTTGCCGAGGTGGCGTTCCAGTAAGCGGCAGCGGCGCGGCGCCTTTTGCAGAGGCGGGCCGCGCCGCAAAACCCCCGCGTCCATCAGGGTTTGTCCCTGCCCGCGGGCGTGCATGAATGCACCGTTTCGCGGACATCATCCGGTTTCCCCACAGAAAACCGGAAACAAGATGCCCCAGTCGCCTTCCGCTCCTCTCTCGCGCCGCAGCTTCTCGGCATGGATCGCGGCTTCTGCCGCAGCAGCAGGCGCAGGGCAAGCCGCGTTGTGGCCCGGGGCGGCGCGCGCGGCGGATGCGCCGCAGAGCAGCAGGCTGCGCATCGTGATTCCCGCCAACGAAGGCGGCGGCTGGGACCAGACCGGCCGCGCGCTCGGCGCCGCGCTGGTGGCCTCGGGCGCCGTGGGCGGCGTGGTGTACGAGAACATCGGCGGCAAGGGCGGCACCATCGGCCTGGCCAAGTACGCGGAAAAATACGACGCCGACCCCGAGACCCTGCTCATCAGCGGCATGGTCATGGTGGGCGCGGTGGCGCTGCAGAAGCCCGCGGTGACCATGGCGAGCGTGTCGCCGATCGCGCGGCTCACCAGCGACTACGAGGTGGTGGCGGTGAAGGCCGATTCCCCCATCAAGACACCCAAGGACCTGATCGCGCAGCTGCGCGCCGATGCCGCCAACACCGTCATCGCGGGCGGCTCGGCCGGTGGCGTGGACCACATGTACGCCGGCATGCTGGCGCGCGTGGCGGGCGCGTCGTCCACCCTGTCCTACCTGCCGCAC
The DNA here is from genome assembly GCF_041355175.1 of Variovorax sp. RCC_210. Classification (NCBI taxonomy): domain Bacteria; kingdom Pseudomonadati; phylum Pseudomonadota; class Betaproteobacteria; order Burkholderiales; family Comamonadaceae; genus Variovorax; species Variovorax sp. RCC_210. The sequence continues at coordinate 221,203 of NZ_JBFUPJ010000002.1, forward strand.
CCGGGCGGCGCGGAGGTGGTGGCGGCGCTGGACTCGGGCAAGGCGGTGGCCGGCATCTCGGGCTACAGCGAATTCAGCGAGAGCCTGGCCAGCGGCAAGCTGCGTGCCATCGGCGTGTCGTCGAAGCATCCGTTCCAGGGCATCACCTCGGTGCGCGAACAGGGCGTGGACGCCGACCTGGCCAACTGGCGCGGCGTGATGACCGGCAAGAAGGTGCCGCCGTACCGCAAGGCCGTGCTGCTCGACGCGGTGCGCAAGGCCACCACCCACGAGCTGTGGGCCAAGACCATCAAGCGCAACAACTGGGACCCGTACTGGATGGCGGGCAAGGACTTCGAGAGCTTCCTCGAACTCGACACGGCCATGGCCGGCCCGCTGATCTACCTGCTCAAGCTGAAGGCCTGAGTTCTCCTGCGGCGCTCCTGCTGCACCCCGCGTTTTTTCTGCTTCAGGCGAACAGCTCGGGCATTTCGCGCTGCGCCTTCGGCGTGAGCACCAGCGCCCGCCCGTCGAGCTCCTGGCGCACCCAGCCGCGGCGCAGCGACAGCTGCAGCCACGCCGCCCCCAGCGCGCCGCCCAGGTGCGGGCGCCGCTCGCTCCAGTCGAGGCAGGCGCAGGCGAAGCGGCGGCGTGACCGGCGCACCGCATCGACCTCGACACCCAGGCTTTCCAGCGCGATGGCGCCGTCGGGCGTGAGCTCGTACGAGCCGCTGTGCAGGCCACTGAGCCAGCCCTGCGCGTGCAGCCGGTCGTGCAGCGCCACGCCGGCGGTGCCCGCCATGTGGTCGTAGCAGGTGCGCGCGCTGCGCAGGCGGCTGGGCGTGCTGGGCACGAAGCTGGCCGTGGAAGGTGCACTCTGCCCGCTCGGTACTCGTGGCGCGCCGGCCAGCACCATCAGGCTTTCGAGCGCGGCCGCCACCTCGTCGCTGGCGAGGCGAAAGTAGCGGTGCTTGCCCTGCACGAGCAGCTCGACCAGCCGCTCGTCCTTCAGCCGCGCCAGGTGCGCGCTCGCGGTGGACGCGGCCACCTCGGCCACGGTGGCGAGCTCGGTGGCCGTGCGTGCGTGGCCGTCCATCAGGCAGCCCAGCATGCGGGCGCGCGCCGGCTCGGCGATGGCGCCGGCCAGGCGGGCGAGCTGGAAATCGGCGGAGGAATCGGGTGACGTGGAGGTGTCCATGCGCGCATCGTAAAACGGCGCTGCATCCGACACTTCGCTCGCGGGCGAAGTGTGGCGGCGGCGCCGATCGCACACTGCGGCCATGAAACAAGCCACCCCCGATGCATCCGATGCATCCGATGCACCCGATGCACCCGATGCACCCGATGCACCCGACACCACGATCGACCCGGTCGCCGCCGCCACGCACGCCGACCCCTACCCGTACTACGCCGCCCTGCGCGAAGGCCCGCCGCTCGCCTGGCACGACGCCCTGCGCGTGTGGGTCGCGAGCCGCGCCGACGTCGTCGCACAGGTGCTGCAGGCGCACGGCCCGCTGCGCGTGCGGCCGGCCGCCGAGCCGGTGCCGCGCGCCATCGTGGGCAGCGCTGCCGGCGAGGTGTTCGGCCACCTGGTGCGCATGAACGACGGCGCAGCGCATGCGGCGCACCGGCCCGCGTTGCAGCGCGGGCTGGCCGGGCTCGACCTGAACGCGGTGCGCGAAGCGGCGCTGCGGGTGGCGCAGCGCGTGCCGCGCGAGCAGCCGCTGTCGGACACGCTGTTCTCGATGCCGGTGCGCGCGGTGGCGCACCTGCTGGGCCTTGCCGACGAGGCGTTGCCGCAGGTCGACCGGTGGATGCGCGACTTTGTCTCCTGCCTGTCGCCGCTGTCCACGGCGGCGCAGTTGCAAGGGGCCAGCGCCGCGGCGGGCGAACTGATGACGCGCTTCGAGGCGCTGGTTGCCGGTGCGCCACCGCGGCGCGGCTCGTTGCTCGAGGGTGTGTTGGCCGGTGTGCCGGCAGAAAGCGCGGCGCCTTCGCGCGCGCTGCTCGCGAACCTCGTCGGGCTGCTGTCGCAGACCTGCGACGCCACGGCGGGCTTGCTCGGCAACAGCCTGGTCGCGCTGATGCGCGAGCCCGCGCTGCATGCACAGACCCGCACGCGCGACGGGCTGCAGGCCATCGTGGAAGAAACCGCGCGGCACGACCCCTCGGTGCAGAACACGCGACGCTTCGCGGTGGAGCCCGTCGCCATCGCCGGCACCACGCTGGCCGCGGGCGATGCGGTGCTGGTGCTGCTGGCCTCGGCGAACCGCGACCCCGGCTTCAACCCAACCCCTGACCGCTTCGTGCTCGTGCGCGCGCAGCGGCGCATGCTCGGCTTCGGCCACGGCATGCACGCCTGCCCCGGCCAGCCACTGGCCTGCACGCTGGCGGCGGCCGGGCTCGAAGCCTTGCTGCAACGCGCGCCCGACCTCGAAGCGCAGCGCCTGCGCGGCTGGGGCTACCGGCCGTCGGCCAACGCGCGCATTCCGGTGTTCCACTGACCGGTGCCCGCGAGGTGCGGCGACAGCGCGGCATCGCCCCAGCGCAGCGGCAAGGCCGCGGGGCGGCGCAGCGCGTGCGTCACATGAAAGCGCATCAGCCGCTCCGCACCCTCGAAGGCCTCGACCTCGGGGCCGTTCCATACGATCTCGGCCGTGACCGCCAGGTGCAGCAGGTCGCCGCTGTCGAAGTCGATGAAGAGCAGCCCCGCGCGCGGGTGCACCGCCAGGTTGCCCAGCGTGTTGAAGAAGCGGTTGCCGTTGAAGTCGGGCACGGTGAGCGTGTCGTCGCCGTCGATGCGCACGAAGCCGGGACGGCCGCCGCGGTGCGACACATCGACGCCGTGCGAACTCGCGTCGGCCTCGTCGCCTTGCGCCACTTCGTTCGGATACGCGGTGGCGATGAACAGCGTGTCGGCGCTGCCGATGAGGCGGTGCGCGGCCAGGTCGAGCTTGTCGAGCCACTGCACCGGCGGCTCGCCGCCACGCACCGGGGCCAGCACGGGCTCGCGCGCCTGGATGTAGCGCGGGCAATTGCCGAAGCTCTGCTGCACCGCGACCATGAACCCGCCTGCATCGAGCGACTCGACCGTGCCGTTCATGCGGTTGCGCCGCCGCGTGTGCGGCTCGATGCCGAGCAGGCCCAGCAGCGCGCCCTGCTTCAGCTGGCCCGCCAGCGGATCGCCCGCCGCGGGCAAGGCGCCGACATGCAGGTGCGCGGCGTCGGGCGACTGCATGAAGCCGGCCGGCGCGGCCAGCGCGCTGGCCCAGGGCTGCAGCTCGGCGTCGAGGCTGCCCACCATCAGGAACGGCAGCTGCGCGAAGAACGCGCGGTGCTGCTCGGGCATGCGGTCGCGGATGATGCGCGAGCCGAATTCCTCCATCTGCTCGCGCGAACCCGCGAGGGTCTGCAGCGCGCGCTCGCCCGCATGGAAGGGCGCGGCGATCATGCGACCGCCTCCGGCCGCGCCGGTGTACCAGCCGGCGTGCGCGCTGGTGTGCCAGCCATGGGCACGAAGCCCGGCAAGGCCTCCACCCGTTCCAGCCAGCCCCGCACCTGCGCATAGGCCTCCAGCGACACGCCGCCCTCGGGCGCATGCGCCACGTACGCGTAGTTCGCGATGTCGGCCAGCGTGGCGTGCTCGCCCGCGAGGAAGGGCTGCGACTGCAGGTGCTGCTCCATCACCGACAGCAAGGCATGCGCGCGCGTGGCGATCTCGGTGGCGTCGCCGCCCTTGCCGAACAGCGCCAGGATGCGGGCCGCCGCGGGGCCGTTGGCCAGCGGACCGGCGGCCACCGAGAACCAGCGCTGCACGCGCGCCGCGCCCACCGCGTCGCGCGGCATCCAGCGCGCGGGGTCGCTCGCGTAGCGCTCGTTCAGGTACACCAGGATGGCGTTGGAATCGGCCAGCACCAGCTCGCCGTCTTCGATCACCGGCACCTGGCCGAAGGGGTTGAGCGCGAGAAACGCGGGCGTGCGGTTTTCGCCGCCGCCCAGGTCGAGCTCGATGTGTTCGAAGGGCAGGCCCAGCATGGCGAGGAACAGGCTCACGCGGTGCACGTGGCCCGACAGCGCGAAGCCGTGGAGCTTGATGGGCTGAGTGGCCTGTTCCAGGGGGCGGGTGACATCGGCGTTCATGCGGCGGCTTTCTGGCGTGGAGGTTGCAGGCGTGGAGGTTCGCAAGCCTCGATTGTTCTCTCTTGCGTCGAACGAATGAATAGCCATTGCTGTATTTGACTGCTGCGTTTTCCGGTTTAATCGCGGCCATGGACCGTTTCAAAGCCATGCAGACCTTCGTGCAGATTGCCGACCAGGGCAACCTGACCCGCGCCGCCGCGGCGCTCGGCACGTCGTTGCCCGTGGTGGTGCGTTCGCTGGCCGCGCTGGAGGCGCACCTGGGCGTGCGGCTGTTCCACCGCACCACGCGCCGCCTGTCGCTCACCGAGGAAGGCCGCCACTACCTGCCGAGCGCGCGCGATGTGCTGCACGCGGCCGACGCCGCCGACCTGGCGCTGAAGGCCGAGGCGCGCGAGCCGGCGGGGCAGCTCACCATCGCGGCGCCGGTGCTGTTCGGCCACATGTACGTGGCGCCGGCGATCGTGCGCTTCATGCAGCGCCACCAGAAGGTGCGCTGCAGCGTGCGGCTGCACGACCGCGCGGTGAACCTGCTGGAAGAAGGCGTGGACGTGGCCATTCGCATCAGCCCGCTGGAAGACTCGTCGTTGGTGGCGCAAACGCTGGGCACCATCCGCCGCGTGGTGGCCGCGAGCCCCGCCTTTCTCGCGCAGCACGGCATGCCGCGCCACCCGCGCGAACTCGAAGGCGCGCCCTGCGTGCGCGGGCGCGTCGACGCCCCCTCGCAGTGGCTGTTCCGCGAGGGCGGCAAGCCGATCGGCGTGACGCCGGACGCGCGGCTGGAGTTCAACCACATCGCGCCGGCCATCGAGGCCTGCGCGGCGGGCATGGGCTTCGGCACCTTCTTCTCGTACCAGGTGCTGCCGCATGTGGCGCAGGGCCGGCTGGCGCTGGTGCTGGAAGACTTCGAGCCGCAGCCGCGGCCGGTGAACGTGATCTACCCGAACGCGCGGCTGCTGCCGGCGCGCACCCGCGCGTTCATCGAGTGGATGAAGGCGGAGTTCAGCGGGCTCAGGCTCTAGCGTTCGGCCGGCGCGGCCGGGTCCGCCGGGTCGGCTGGCGGCAGCAGGTAGGGCGCGAGCCAGTCGATGTTCGGCAGCTCGCGGCTGTCGTGCAGGCACACCTCCGAATGCTGCTTCAACAGCGGCCAGCCGCCGTGCGCAAGCTGCTGCGCGAGCGCCTCGACGCGGGCATCGAAGCCGGCCCGCGGCTCGCGGCTGCGCAGCGTGACGAAGCAGGTGTCGCGCAAGTTGTCGCGCGACAGCTGCGCGCCGTGCACCTTGCACAGGGCCTGCAGAGCGGCCATGTCGTTCGGCTGGCGCAGCTTGCCGCGCCACTCGAAATACCGGCCCTGGTAGCCGCCGTAGCCGTGATGGCCGTGCTCGCCATGGAGGCCGCTGGGGCCGAAGCGCTCCAGGTCCTGCACCGGCGCATCGACCTTCACATCGAGCACGGCCACGCCCGCATGCGCCAGCCATTGCGCGAGCGCCATCGCTTCGGCGCGGGCTTCTTCCAGGTCGGCGCGCAGCCAGGCAGTGGCCGAGGGCTGGCGCTGCGGCGGCGGCCCACCGGGCCGGTGGCCATGCGAGTCTGGATGCGGATGTGGCTGCGGATGGTGATGGTCGATCAGCAGCGGCCGCAGGCCGACCTGCTCGCAGGTGGCGACGAACAGCGGAATCTGCGAATCGTGCAGCGCGCCGCAGGTCAGCTGCAGCTCCAGCATGCCCTTCATTGCGGCACCGCCGCTTCGGGCAACGGCTTGCCGTCGCACAGCGCGGCGGCGTCCAGCGCCATGCCGCGCACCGCCTCTTCGAGGCCCAGGTTCAGCACCGTCATGAACTCCCCGTTGCCGCTGGCGAAGTTGGTGCGCGTGCCCATGCCGTGGTACTGCCGCACCACGGTCTCGCCGCCGGGCAGGCGGTAGCCCACCTTGAGCACCACGTGCGACACCAGGTTCAGGTCGACCGACCAGGCGTGCGCGAGGCGCAGCGCGACCTCCGCCGTGACCTGCCTCGGCGCCGGATTGCCGGGCGGTGGCGCCGCCACCGGCTGAAAGCCGTAGCGGCGGGTCGACAGCAGCGCGCCGCGCGTCCACGCGGTGGCGTCACCACTGCGCAGCGACTGCACCGAGCGGGGCGTGGCATGCACGGTCGGCAGCATCACGGTGAGGTTGCCGACGTTGGCCTTGTTGCTGCGCGCGTCCTCGATGCGGGGCAGGTACAGCGTGCAGCCGCGCACCAGCCGCACCGGTGCATTGGCCGCGGACTCGGGCTGCTCGGCCCGCGCCGAGGCCTCGGGCGCGGTCTCGAAGACCATGGGCAGCGGCTCGCTCTCGGTCACGGCGCGCGAGACGCCCGGCAGTGCACTGAGCAGTGCGCCGAGCAGGCACGGCACGAAGGCGGTCGAAGGCCGTCCCCTCACGGCGCCGCGCTCCGCACCGAGTACAGGGCGCCGTCCTGGTCGCGGAACAGCACGCGCCCCGGCTGCTCGTCGAAGCTGTTGCCGGCCAGCGTGACCCACGAGCCGTTGACGTTGAAGCGCGCGGTCTTCACGCCGGCGGAGCGGGCACCCGCGATGTCCATGGCCAGCGCATGCAGCGTCTGCGCGAGCGACTCGCGCATCACGCCGCGCAGCACCTGGGCGTCGTTGGCCGTGAGCCGCCGAATGACGGCCGAGCGCGCCGTGCCGCCGATGGGCGTCTGGAAGATGACCGACGCGCGGTAGCTCGGCTCGCTGCGCCCGTCCTGCCACAGCAGGGCCGAGGTGCGCGTGGTGAAGGCGCCCAGGCCGGGCTCCAGCGCGTACTGCAGCAGCAACTGCAGGTAGGCCGGGCCGCCGCGGGTGGCGGCGATGCGCGCGTCCTGCTCGGCCTTCAGCGGCATGGCCGCGAGCAGCTGCGAGGAGCGCACCTTCAGCGGGAACGTGGTCGGCTCGGCCAGCGCGATGTCCAGGGCCTTGGCGGCTTCGACGCGGTAGTCGTAGTCGAGCAGCGGGCCGACGATGGCCTGCACCTCGGCGCTCATGGCCTTCTGGCGCGACTGCTGCACCGACGAATCGATCAGCGCGCCGACCAGGCCGCCGCCCAGGGCCGCGCTCATGCCGGGCGGCTGCGCGGAGAACATGAAGCTCTCCTGCGCGACGACCACGCGCACGTCGACCTCCTGCACCTTGCCGCGGTCGGCCGAGGCCAGGGGTTTATGAACCGGTGAAAAGGGGGCGCAGGCGCCGAGCGACAACAACGCAAGCGGCGCGAACCATGCGAACCACGCGAGCCGGAAACGCAGCATTCCTTGGGCCTCCCCCCGCCAAATGCAGATTGGCAAAAACTGTTATCGATTGTGACGCCGCCGGCTGCACCCAAGTTGCGCCGCTTGTCCATCGATTGAAGCGATGGGACGCGCTGTTGCGCGGCTGCGTCAGAATGGCCGCGTGCCGCCTTCCTCCCTCCCCACCCCACCCCCCGCGTCTTCACCTTCGCCTTCGTCGTCCCTTCCACCGTCCCCGCTCTTTCGCGCGAGCCAGCTTCGCAAGCGCTACGGCGACACCACCGTGGTCGACGACCTGTCGTTCGAGATCGCGCCCGGCGAATGCCTCGGCGTGATCGGCCCGAACGGCGCGGGCAAGACCACCACCATCCGCATGTGCCTGGGCCTGACCGCGCCCGACGGCGGCACCATCGAGGCGCTGGGCCTGCAGATGCCGCGCGACGCGCTGGCCATCAAGGCGCAGCTGGGCGTGGTCACGCAGTTCGACACGCTGGACCCCGACTTCAGCTGCGCCGAGAACCTGGTGGTGTACGGCCGCTACTTCGGTTTCGGCAAGGCGCAGGTGCGCGCGCGCGTGCCGCAGCTGCTGGAGTTCGCGGCGCTCTCGCACAAGGCCGACGCCAAGCCCGGCGAGCTCTCGGGCGGCATGCGCCGGCGGCTGTCGCTGGCGCGCGCGCTGGTCAACGACCCCAAGCTGCTGCTGCTCGACGAGCCCACCACCGGCCTCGACCCGCAGGCGCGCCACCTGATGTGGGAGCGGCTGCAGGTGCTGCTGCAGCAGGGCAAGTCGATCTTGCTGACCACGCACTTCATGGACGAGGCCGAGCGCCTGTGCTCGCGGCTGCTGGTGCTCGACCACGGCCGCAAGATCGCCGAAGGCAAGCCGCGCGACCTGATCGCCGAGCACCTGGAGCCCGACGTGGTCGAGGTGTACGGCAACGGCGCGCTGGCGCTGGCCGAATCGGCCGAGCTGAAGGCGATGGCGGCGCGCGTGGAGGTGAGCGGCGAGACGGTGTTCTTCTACACGCAGGACGCGCGCCGGCTGCTCGACGCGCTCACGCGGCACGGCGGGCTGCGCACCTTCCACCGGCCGGCGAACCTGGAAGACCTTTTCCTGAAACTCACGGGTCGCCAGATTCGCGAGGACGGCTAGACCATGAACACGACCACCACGACATCCGCCCAAACAGCGAACCCGTCCGCCATCGCGCCCACCCCTTCGGTGTGGCGCGCGCCCGAGCTCTCGATGCGCTGGTGGCCCGTGTTCCTGCGCAACCTGCTGGTGTGGCGCAAGCTGGCCATTCCGAGCCTCATCGGCAACATCGCCGAGCCGCTGATCTGGCTGGTGGCCTTCGGCTACGGCATGGGCGCGCTGGTGGGGCAGGTGGCGGTCGACGGGGTGAAGGTGCCCTACATCCTGTTCCTGGCCAGCGGCTCGATCTGCATGAGCGCGATGAACGCGGCCAGCTTCGAGGCGCTGTACTCGGCCTTCTCGCGCATGCACGTGCAAAAGACCTGGGACGGCATCATGAACGCGCCGGTGGGGCTGGAGGACATCGTGCTGGCCGAGATGCTGTGGGCGGCGTTCAAGTCGATCTTCACGGTGACGGCCATCCTGTTCGTGATGCTCGGGCTGGGCATCAGCCACAGCCCGAAGCTCGTCGTCGCGTGGCTGGTGCTGATTGGCGCGGGCATCACCTTCTCGTCGATCGCGCTGATCTTCAATGCGCTGGCCAAGGGCTACGACTTCTTCACCTACTACTTCACGCTGTTCATGACGCCGATGATGTTCCTGAGCGGCGTGTTCTTTCCGCTCGAACAGCTGCCCGCGGCCGTGAAGGCGGTGGCCGCCTGGCTGCCGCTGACCAACGCGGTGGCGCTGGTGCGCCCGCTGTTCATGGACCAGTGGCCCGCCGACTGGTGGCTGCACGCGGCGGTGCTGGCGGTGTACGCGGTGGCGGCGTTCTGGCTGGCGCTGGCGCTCACGCGCAAGCGGTTCAGGGGCTGAACGGCCGCCATCTGCAGCAGGCCGAGAGGCTGTTCCACCCGCGCGTCAGAGGCTGTAACGGGGCCGGCCACAGAGGGTCTTCGGTGTAGACTGCCGAGTTTTTCGGACTGGCGGTAACTGGCTGTATGGCGCAAGTTTCAGGGCGCACAGGATTCAACGGCTCGGCGCTCGTTCGCTTGCTTTCACGGCTCTCGCAGGTCGATGTTCGCGAGCCCCGGCAAGTCACCGCGGACCGGCTGAGCCAATGGTTCGGCTGGACCGATGCCATCTCACTTTCCGCCGCATTGAACGGCACCCCGGCGGCCTCGCCGTCCGGTGCGCGCGCGAGTACGGGCAAGGGCGCCGACGCGGAAGCGAACGAATGTAACCGCGTGCGCGCGGCGCTCACGAGCGCCATCGTGCAGGACAGCACGTTCGTGCAGGCGCCTGCGGCCGCTTCGACGGCCTCATCCAAAACGCCCAAAGCGTCCAACACGCCCAACACGCCGAAGGCCGCCATCGCCCTCACGCCCGGCCCCGAAGGCCCGAAGGACATCGCCATCGACCCCCAGGCCGCGCCGGCCGCACCGCTCCCGCTGACCGACTTCGCCCCCTACCGGCAGCGCTACCTCGCGCGCCAGCAGGCGATGGACGCGGCCGTCGGCCCGTTGCGCGGCCGGCTGCGCGCCCGGCTGGCGGGCAAGTCGCCCGCCATGGCGCGGCTCGCGGCGGTGGACGTGGTCATGGAGCAGGTGCTGGGCGCGCAGGAGCGCAGCCTGCTGGGCAGCGTGCCCACGCTGCTCGAAAAGCATTTCAAGCGCCTGCGCCAGGCCGCCCCCGAGGGCTGGCTCGACGCCTTCCACCAGGACGCACGCGACGTGCTGCTGGCGGAACTCGAACTCCGATTCCAACCTGTGGACGGGCTGCTCGAAGCCCTTCGCGCAGAACACAAAGACATTCCCCAATGAACAGAATCCTTCATCACGCGGTCATGGCCGCGGGCCTGGCCGTGGTGGCCTGGGCCGGCGCGGGCTACATCGGCTCGAACCCGCTGGCGCTCGGCGTCACCTTGCTGGTCGGTGCGTTCTACGTGATGGGGGCGCTGGAGCTGCACCGCTTCCACCAGGCCACCTCCACCTTGAGCAAGGCCGTGGCCGAACTGAACGCGCCGCCGACCAGCCTGGGCGCATGGCTGGCCCAGCTGCACCCCTCGCTGCAGAACGCGGTGCGCCTGCGCATCGAGGGCGAGCGCGTGGGCCTGCCCGGCCCGGCCCTGACGCCGTACCTCGCCGGCTTCCTGGTGCTGCTGGGCATGCTGGGCACCTTCCTGGGCATGGTCGTCACGCTGAAGGGCACGGGCATCGCGCTGGAAAGCTCGACCGACCTGCAATCCATTCGCGCCTCGCTCTCCGCGCCGGTGAAGGGCCTGGGCCTGGCCTTCGGCACCTCGGTGGCGGGCGTGGCCGCATCGGCGATGCTGGGCTTTGCCTCGGCGTTGAGCCGGCGCGAGCGCATGCAGGCCGGGCAGTTGCTCGACAGCAAGATAGCAACCACCCTGCGCCCGTACTCGCAGGTGCACCAGCGCGAAGAGTCCTTCAAGCTGCTGCAGCGCCAGGCCGAGGCCATGCCCGAACTGGTGGGCCAGCTGCAGGCCGTGATGGCCGCCATGGAGCGCCAGAGCCTGGCGCTGAACGAACGCCTTGCCGCGGGGCAGGACAACTTCCACCACCGCACCGAGGCCGCCTACGTCGGGCTGGCCGCGTCCGTCGACAAGTCGCTGCAGCACAGCCTGACCGAAAGCGCGCGCATCGCGAGCGCGGCGATCCAGCCCGTGGTCGAGGCCACCATGGCCGGCATCGCGCGCGAAACGGCCTCGCTGCACGACACGCTCGCGCAAACGGTGCAGCAGCAGCTCGACGGCCTTTCGAACCGCTTCGAGGCCACCACCGGCCGCGTGGCCGACACCTGGAAGCTGGCGCTCGCCGAGCACCAGCGCACCACCGAGGCGCTGTCCAGCGAGGTGCGCGGCGCGCACGACCGCCTGGCCCAGGCCTTCGGCGAGCGCTCGGCCGAACTGGTGGGCAGCGTGGCCGCGCGGCTCGAAGGCACCGTGGCCACCGTGTCGGACACCTGGGGCAGCGCGCTGGCGCAGCACCAGCGCGCCAGCGAGAAGCTGTCCGCCGACACGCAGCAGGCCCTCACCGCCGCGGCCGCCACCTTCGAGCAGCATTCCGCCTCGCTGCTGGGCACCGTCGGCCAGGCGCACACCGAGCTGCAGGGCGCGCTCGCTTCGCGCGACGAACAGCGCCTGGGCGCATGGAGCCAATCGCTGGCGTCGATGGCCGATGCGCTGCGCCACGAATGGCAACAGGCCGGCGCGAACACGCTGGCGCAGCAGCAGCACCTGCTGGAGACCATGGCCCAGACCGCGCGCGAAATGTCGGCCCAGACCGAAGCGCATGCGAAGAGCACCACCGCCGAAATCGCTCAGCTGCTGCAGGCCGCCGCCGAGGCGCCACGCGTCGCGGGCGAAGTGATGGTGTCGGTGCGCGAGAAGCTCGCCGACAGCATGGACAGCTGGCAGGCCACGTTGGCAGAACACCAGCGCACGACCGAGGCGCTGTCCGCCGATGTGCGCGGCGCGCACGACCAGCTGGCGCAGACCTTCGGCGAGCGCTCGGGTGCGCTGGTCGACAGCGTGGCGGCGCGGCTCGAAAGCGCCGTCGGCACCGTGTCGACCACCTGGGGCAGCGCCCTGGCGCGGCACCAGCAGGCGAGCGAGAAGCTGTCGGCCGACACGCAGCAGGCGCTCACCGCCGCCGCCGCCACCTTCGAGGCGCATTCCGCCTCGCTGCTGGGCACCGTGGGCCAGGCGCACGCCGAGCTGCAGACCGGGCTGGTGGCGCGCGACGAGCAGCGCCTGTCCGCCTGGACGCAGTCGCTCGCGTCGGTGGCCGATACGCTGCAGCACGAATGGCAGCAGGCCGGCGCGAACACGCTGGCGCAGCAGCAGCAACTGCTGGAGACCATGGCGCAGACCGCGCGCGAAATGTCCGCGCAGAACGACGCGCACGCCACGAACACCACGGCCGAGATCGCGCAGCTTCTGCAGGCCGCCTCCGACGCGCCCCGCGTCGCGGCCGAGGTGGTGGCCGAGCTGCGCCAGAAGCTCTCCGACAGCATGGCGCGCGACAACGCGATGCTCGAGGAGCGCAGCCGCATCCTCGAGACGCTGTCGACCCTGCTCGACGCCGTGAACCACGCCTCCACCGAGCAGCGCGCCGCGGTCGATTCGCTGGTGGCCGCGTCGGCCGACGTGCTGGAGCGCGTGGGCAGCCGCTTCACCGAGAAGATCGACGAGGAAACGAACCGCATGTCGGGCGTGGCCGCGCAGATCGCGGGCGGCGCCGTGGAGGTGGCCAGCATGGGCGAGGCCTTCGGCCTGGCGGTGCAGCTGTTCAGTGAGTCGAACGACAAGATGGCCGCGCAGCTGCAGCGCATCGAAGGCGCGCTGGGCAAGTCGATCTCGCGCAGCGACGAGCAGCTGGCGTACTACGTGGCGCAGGCGCGCGAGGTGATCGACCTGAGCATCATGTCGCAGAAGCAGATCGTGGAAGACCTGCAGCGCGTTGCCGACCGGCAGGCGGCCGTGGGCAGCGAGGCGTGATGCACGACCAACTCGACGGTGGGGACGGCGGCACCGAGCCGGGCGTGCCCGTATGGGCGGTGTTCGGCGACCTGATGTCGGGCCTGCTGGGCGCCTTCGTGCTCATCCTGGTGTGCGCGCTGGGCATGCAGCTGGAGCTGGCGACCAAGCTCGAGTCGGAGGTGCAGCAACGCGAGGCCGAGGCCAAGCGCCGCCAGACGCTCGAAGAGGCGCTGGCGGGCCCGCTGGCGGCGGGCCGCGTCACGCTGACCAACGGGCGCATCGGCATCAGCGGCAACGTGCTGTTCGCCTTCAACTCGGCCGACCTGCAGCCCGAAGGGCGGCAGTTGCTCAAGAGCCTGGCCGGCCCGCTGTCGGCGTACCTGCGCTCGCGCGACGAGATCCTGATGGTGAGCGGCTTCACCGACGACCGGCAGATGCGCGACAACGCGCGCCAGTTCGCGGACAACTGGGAACTGTCGGCGCAGCGCGCGCTCACGGTGACGCGCGCGCTCATCGAGTCGGGCGTGCCTTCGTCGTCGATCTTCGCGGCGGCCTTCGGCGCGGAACAGGCCGTGGCGTCGAATGCCGACGCCGACGGCCGCTCGAAGAACCGGCGCGTGGAGATGGCGCCCACGCCGCGGCCCTCGCGGTCGAACACGGGCGCGGGCACGGGCATGGGCACGAAGGCCCGCGAGTAGCCGTGAGCACCAGTGACACCGTGAACGACGCACCCGCGTTCGATGCGGGCGCCGCGCTTGCGGCATTGCGCGAGCGCGACGCGCACAACGCCGATCCGGTGCGCTTTCGCTTCATCGAGGCGATGGCGCGGCGCGCGGATGCGCACGGCGGCGACACCCGGCGCATGCTGGACGAGCGCATCGCGCAGCTGCTCGCGGCGTACACGGAAGCCAATGCAGCAAATGCAGGAAACGCAGAGGCATTGGCGCAGCGGCCCGGTGCCATCGCCGCCGCGCAAGAACCATCGCCCGAGCGCAGTGCTCGCAGTGCGCGCAGCGCGCTCGCCGAGCTTGTCGAGCACATCGCGCAGCATGCGCCGGCGCCTGCGGTGGGCTTGCCATCGGGCGGCACCACGCCCGAGCTGAAGGCCGTCACCTACTTCCGCAGCACCTGGTCGAAGCTCAGCGCCGAGCGGCGCCTCACGCAGTCGCTGGCCAAGGTGCCCGACAACGCGGGGCCGCTCAACTCGCACCATCTGGTGCACCGCGCGCTGCTGCTGATGCGCGACCTCTCGCCGGAATACCTCAACCGGTTCATGTCCTACGTCGATGCCCTGTTGTGGATCGACCAGGCCAATGGCAGCATGGCGGCCGCGGCGGCCAGCGCGCCGCGCACCGAAAACACCAGGAAGACGGGCCGCGGCAAGGCCGCGTGACGTCAGCGGCCAGGCCGCTGAAGTCGCTGAAGTCACTGAAGTCACTGAAACAGAAGCTTTCGATTTATATTGCACGCAATTCAATTGCTCGCTACACTTCAGCCCATGCGCTCCACCCCGGCCCCCCACGACGAAATGCTCAAGCTGGACAACCAGCTGTGCTTCGCGGTGTATTCCGCCTCGCTGGCCATGACGCGCCTGTACAAGCCCGCGCTCGAAAAGCTGCAGCTCACGTACCCGCAATACCTCGTCATGCTCGCCCTGTGGGAGCAGGACGGCCCCACGGTCTCCGCGCTCGGCGAGCTGCTGTCGCTCGACTCGGGCACGCTCACGCCGCTGCTCAAGCGGCTCGAGGCCAACGGCTACGTGGCGCGCGTGCGCGACGTGGCCGACGAGCGGCGCGTGCACATCACGCTCACGGCCGCGGGCCGCAAGCTGAAGACCAAGGCGGCCGACGTGCCCGCCTGCCTCATGGCCGCCACCGAATGCTCGGTGCCGGAACTCATTGCGCTCACGCAGCAGATCCAGACGCTGCGCGACCGCATCAAGAAAGCCGCGTGAACCCGCGCGGCCGTGTCCACCCCCGTCCCTTCCTCACTTCACCAAAGGAAATCACCATGACCACCAAGCTCGACAAAGTGCTCTACACCGCAGAAGCCCACACCGTCGGCGGCCGTGACGGCGCAGGCAAGTCCAGCGACGGCGCCATCGACGTCAAGCTGAGCTCGCCCGGCTCCGGCAAGCCCGGCACCAACCCCGAACAGCTGTTCGCGGTCGGCTACGCTGCCTGCTTCATCGGTGCGATGAAGGCCGTGGGCCCGAAGATCGGCGTGAAGGTGCCTGAAGACGTCGCCATCGACTCCAGCGTTTCCCTCGGCCCGACGAACGGCGGCGCCGCCTACGGCATCGCCGTGAAGCTGGCCATCACGCTGCCGGGCCTGGATGCGGAAGCCAAGCAGAAGCTGGTCGACACCGCCCACCAGGTGTGCCCGTACTCGAACGCCACGCGCGGCAACATCGACGTCGAACTGACGATCGCCTGATCGCCCCGTTCGGCACACAAGAAGGCGGCCCGGCAACGGGCCGCCTTTTTTTTGCGCGCGCCGACGTCCACTGTTGTCTCACGGGTGACGCTGAAACGCCCCGCGCGGTAGCGCCTTTCACCGAGCTTGGCTAACGTCGCGGGCACATCCACCGCCGGAGCTTCACCATGAGCACGACCAGCCTTCTCGTTCGCAAAGACCAGCTCGCCACCACGCGCCTGCACACCGCCACCGACGAAGCCCTGGCCGACGGCCAGGTGCGGGTGCGCATCGACAGCTTTGCGCTCACCTCGAACAACATCACCTACGCCGCCTTCGGCGACGCCATGAGCTACTGGCAGTTCTACCCGACGGGTGAAGAAGGCTGGGGCAGCATTCCGGTGTGGGGCTTCGCCAGCGTGGTGCAGTCGCTGCACCCGGGCGTGGCGGTGGGCGAGCGGCTGTACGGCTACTGGCCGATGGCCTCCAGCGCGGTGCTGAGCCCCGGGCGGCTGTCGCCCGAACGCTTCACCGACATGGCCGAGCACCGCGCGGCGCTGCCGGCCGTCTACAACCAGTACTTCCGCTGCGCGAGCGATCCGCTGTACACGGCCGGCACCGAAGACACGCAGTCGCTGCTGCGCCCGCTGTTCATCACCTCGTGGCTGATCGACGACTTCATGGCCGACAACGATTTCTTCGGCGCGAAGACCATGCTGCTGTCGAGCGCGTCGAGCAAGACGGCCTACGGCACGGCGTTCCAGCTCCACCAGCGGCACCAGGGCGAAGGCATCGAGGTGATCGGCCTGACCTCGCCCGCCAACGTCGGCTTCTGCGAAAGCCTGGGCTGCTACGACCGCGTGCTGACCTACGACGCCCTCTCGGCGCTCGACGCGGACACACCCTGCGTGTACATCGACTTCGCAGGCAACGGCGCGCTGCGCAACGCCATCCACGAACGCTTCACGAGCCTGAAGTACAGCAGCTCCATCGGCGGCACGCACGTCGAGCAGCTGGCGGCCAAGGGCGCGGGCAAAGACCTGGCTGGTCCGCGCGCCACGCTGTTCTTCGCACCCGCGCAGATCAAGAAGCGCACCGCCGAATGGGGCGCCGAGGAGTTCGGCCGGCGCATGGTCGCGGCCTGGCACGCGTTCATCGCCACGGTGAGCGATGCGAAGAATCCGTGGCTGCACGCCACGCATCACCATGGCGGCGACGCGGTCACCGCCGCCTACGCGCAGGTGCTCGCGGGCAAGGGCGACCCGCGCACGGGCCATGTCCTTTCTCTTTACAAACAACCCGCGAGCGCCTGAACCCGGCGGGCGCCGTGTGGCGACAATCGCCGCATGACCCTTTCCTCTGCAGCGCCCGCGAACAACCATCCTTACGAGAGCCTCACGCCCGACGTGGTGCTCGACGCGCTCGCGACGCTCGGCCTGTACGGCGACGGCCGGCTCACCGGCCTGAACTCCTATGAGAACCGCGTGTACCAGGTCTACCTGGAAGACCGCAGCGCGGTCGTCGTCAAGTTCTACCGCCCCGGCCGCTGGAGCGACGCCGAAATTCTCGAAGAGCACGGCTTCTCGCTCGAACTGGCCGCCGGCGAAGTGCCGGCCGTGCCGCCGCTGGCCTTCGAAGGCAAGACGCTGCACCACCACGCCGGCTTCGCGTTCAGCGTGAGTCCGTACCGCGGCGGCCGCGCGCCCGAGCTCGACAACTTCGAGGTGCTCGAATGGGTCGGCCGCTTCCTGGCGCGCATCCACACCGTAGGCAGCGCCAAGCCCTTCGAGGCCCGCCCCGCGCTCGACCTGCAGACCTTCGGCCTCGACTCGCGCGACTGGCTGCTGGAGAACGACAAGATCCCGCTCGACATGCAGCGCGACTGGGAAAAGATGTGCAACGAAGCGCTGGACATGGTGCGCGCCACGGCCCTCGCGCTGCAGCCGCCGGCCTCCGACTTCAAGCCGCGCAAGCTGCGCCTGCACGGCGACGTGCACCCCGGCAACATCCTGTGGACGCCCACCGACCGCCCCGGCGGCGGCCCGCACTTCGTCGACCTGGACGACGCGCGCACCGGCTTCGCCGTGCAGGACCTGTGGATGCTGCTGTCGGGCGACCGCGCGCAGCGCACCTCGCAGCTGTCGGGCCTGCTCGACGGCTACGAGCAGTTCCGCGAGTTCGACCGCCGCGAGCTGGCGCTGATCGAGCCGCTGCGCACGCTGCGGCTCATTCACTACAGCGCGTGGCTGGCGCGGCGCTGGGAAGACCCGATCTTCCCGATCAACTTTCCGTGGTTCGGCTCCAGCGACTACTGGAAGGGGCAGATCCTGGTGCTCGAAGACCAGTGCGAGCAGATGGCCGAGGAGCCTCTCTACGCTTAAAGGATGTCAGCCCCCCGGCTTTTCACCCCGCTTCGCGGCGTGTAATTCGCCACCCCCCGAGGGGGAGGCTCGGCCGCCTTGGGGCGGCCCGGCGTCGGCCGGTTTGGCATCGGCCACGCCTTGCAGCAAGCGCTCGACCAGCACGTTCGCCGGCCCGTTGCGCCAGATGCCGTAGGCCTCCGACTGCGCCACCGGCCGGTCCAGCGGCCTGAACACCGCGCCGCGCAGCGCCGAATGGCGCATCGCCTGCGGCACCAGCGCCACGCCCAGGCCCTGCGACACCAGCGACACCACGGCAAGCCAGTGGCGCACCTCGTGCCGCACCTCGGGCAGGAAGCCCGCGTCGGCGCAGATCGACAGGATGCGCTCGTGGTAGTCAGGTGAAGCCTCGCGCGAGAACAGCACGAAGGGCTGGTCGCGCAGGTCCATCGGCGCCAGCACGCGCTTGCGCGCCAGCGCATGGCCGGCCGGCACGCAGGCCACGAAGGGCTCCGACAGCAGCAGCCGGTGCTGCAGCTCCAGCGGCACGCGGCGCGTGTGGGCAAAGCCCAGGTCGAGCCGGTCGTTCAGCAGCTCGGTGATCTGCACGCCCGAATTCAGCTCGCTCAGCGTGATGCGCACCGCTGGGTGCTTCGCCTGGAACGCGCGCAGCGCCTGCGGCAGGCCGCGGTACAGCATGGCGCCGACGAAGCCGATGCGCAGCCGGCCCGCCGAGCCCAGCGCCACGTCGCGCGCTTCGATGGCCGCCTCTTCGGCCTGCAGCAGCACGCGCCGCGCCGAGATGCGCAGCGCCTCGCCGGCGGGGGTGAGCCGCACCTCCTTGCTGTTGCGCTCGAACAGGCGCGCGCCCACGGTTTCTTCGAGCTGCCGGATCGCCACCGACAGAGGCGGCTGCGAGATCGACAGGCGGCGTGCCGCGCGGCCGAAGTGCAGCTCTTCGGCGAGCACGGAGAAGTAGCGCAGGTGCCGCAGTTCCATGGATAGTCAGAACGAATAGAACAAGACCAAATCGATATTAGACACAGATCGTCGGGGCTTCAACAATGCGGCGAACCAGGAGACAAGAAGCCATGCCAGATCCCGTTGCACACGCTGCACATGCGGCGCCGCAAGCCGCATCCCTTGCGTCGCATCCCATCCCCGACCGCCACGGCCAGAACCTCTTCAGCACCGACACCGAGCTGCACGGCCTGCTCGCGCTCTACCTGCCCGACGACCTGCGCGCCCACATGCAGCCGCACTTCGAGCGCCTGGGCGGCCTCGCGGGCGGCCTGCTCGACGAGCTGGCCG
This sequence comes from Variovorax sp. RCC_210, assembly GCF_041355175.1. Classification (NCBI taxonomy): domain Bacteria; kingdom Pseudomonadati; phylum Pseudomonadota; class Betaproteobacteria; order Burkholderiales; family Comamonadaceae; genus Variovorax; species Variovorax sp. RCC_210. Next base: position 240,307 of record NZ_JBFUPJ010000002.1, read on the forward strand.
GCACCGCCGACCGCAACCCGCCCACGCTGAAGCAGCGCACGCGCACCGGGCTGGACGAGCAAACGGTCGTCAAGCACCCGGCGTATGTCGAGATGGAACGCCTCGCGCTCAGCGAGTTCGGCCTGGCCGCCGTTTCGCACCGCGACGACACGCTGGGCTGGCAGGGCAAGATGCCGCCGCTCGTCAAATACGTGCTGACCTACCTGTTCGTGCAGGCCGAGTTCGGCCTGTGCTGCCCGGTGTCGATGACCGATTCGCTCACGCGCACGCTGAAGAAGTTCGGCACGCCCGAGCTGGTCGCCAAATACCTGCCGCGCCTGACCTCGCTCGACTTCGACGAACTGGCGCAGGGCGCGATGTTCATGACCGAGCAGGCCGCCGGCTCCGACATTGCCGCCACCGCCACGCTCGCGCACCAGGAGGCAGACGGCAGTTGGCGCCTCACGGGCGACAAGTGGTTCTGCTCCAACCCCGATGCCGATTTCGCGATGGTGCTGGCGCGCGCCGACGATGCGTCCGGCGGCTTGCCCGGCATGAAGGGCGTGTCGCTGTTCCTGCTGCCGCGCCGGCTCGACGACGGCAGCCTGAACCGCTACCGCATCATCCGCCTGAAGGACAAGCTGGGCACGCGCTCGATGGCCAGCGGCGAGATCCGCCTCGAAGGCGCGGTCGCGTACCTGGTGGGCGAGGCCGGCCGCGGCTTCGTGCAGATGGCCGACATGGTCAACAACTCACGCCTGTCGAACGGCGTGCGCGCCGCGGGCCTGATGCGCCGCGCGGTGGCCGAGGCCGAGTTCATCGCGTCCGAGCGCCGGGCCTTCGGCCGCACGCTGGAACAGATGCCGCTGATGCAGCGCCAGCTCGACAAGCTGCGCCTGCCGGCCGAGCAGGCGCGCACCATGGTGTGCCAGACCGCGCTGGCGCTGGCGCGTTCGGACGCCGGCGAGCCGGACGCCTACGCGCTGCTGCGCATCCTCACGCCGCTCCTCAAGTTCCGCGCCTGCCGCGACGCGCGCAAGGTGACGGGCGACGCGATGGAAGTGCGCGGCGGCTGCGGCTACATCGAGGAGTGGAGCGACGCGCGGCTGGTGCGCGACGCGCACCTGGGCTCGATCTGGGAAGGCACCAGCAACATCGTGGCGCTGGACGTGGTTCGCGCGGTGAAGCGCGAAGGCTCGCTGCCGGTGCTGCGCGCGCACTGCGAGAAGCTGCTCGACGACGCGCCGCTCGCCCCCGGCTACGCCAAGGCCCTGCGCGACGCGCTCGCACGCGCCGCCGCGCTGACCGAAACCGCCGCGCGCGAAGGCGGCGACGTGCTCGCGCGCCAGGCCGCCTCCGCGCTCTACCACTGCACCAGCGCCATCGCGATGGCCTGGGAGGCCGCGCACAGCGGCTCCGCGCCACGCCTGCGCTGGTCGCAACTGGTGCTGCTGCACCGCGTGCTGCCGCGCGACCCGCTCTCGCCCGACGCCATGCCGGCGGACTGGAACGCCGCCGCGGTCGCCACCACCGACCGCAACGACGCGGCGCTCGCCTGAACCTTTGCCCTGCCCCACACAAAGAACCGGAGACATCCCTTGAAACGCTCGACCTTCCTGCTGGCCGCCTGCGCCGCCACCGTGCTCAACGCCTTGCCCGCCGCGGTCCCCGCCGTGCAAGCAGCCGACGCCTTCCCCTCCAAGCCGCTCACGCTGGTCATTCCCTTTCCGCCCGGCGGTCCCACCGACGCCATGGCGCGCACGCTGGCCGCCGAGATGAAAGACCGCCTCGGCCAGCCCATGATCGTGGAGAACCGCGCCGGCGCGGGCGGCAACATCGGCGCCGAGTACGTCGCGCGCGCCGAGGCCGACGGCCACACGCTCATGTTCGGCACCTCGGGCCCGCTGGCCATCAACAAGAGCCTGTACCGCAAGATCAACTACGACCCGGTGAAGAGCTTCGCGCCCGTCATCCAGGTCGGCTACCTGCCCAACATCCTGGTGGTGAACCCGGCGCTGCCGGTGAAGAACGTGCCCGAGCTCGTGGCCTATGCCAAGGCCAACCCGGGCAAGCTCAGCTACGCCTCGTCGGGCAACGGCGCGTCGTCGCACCTGGCGGGCGTGCTCTTCAACTCCGTGGCCGGCACCGACCTGCAGCACATTCCCTACAAGGGCACGGGCCCCGCGCTCAACGACCTGCTGGGCAACCAGGTGAGCATGACCTTCACCGACATCCTCACCGCCCTGCCCTACGTCAAGGCCGGCAAGCTGCGCGCGCTGGGCGTGGCCACCGTCGCGCGCTCGCAGGCGCTGCCCGACGTGCCCACCATCTCCGAGCAGGGCTACAAGGGCTACGACGTGAGCGTGTTCTTCGGCATCGTCGCCCCGGCCGGCACCCCCGCCGACCGCATCGCCAAGCTCAACCATGCGTTCGCGGAGGTGCTGAACTCACCCAAGGTGAAGCAGATGTTCGCGTCCCAAGGACTGGAAGCGCCGGCCGATACCTCGCCGCAGAAGCTCGGGCAGTTCATTGGCAGCGAATCCGTGAAGTGGAAGGACGTGGTGCAGAAGTCCGGGGCGCAGCTGGACTGATTCGACCGTGGTCGTTCAGCGCGCGATCGTTGATCGGCCACGACCCGGCGGCCTGTTCAACCGCCCTGAACAAAGCAACGCAACGCAAATCACGGAACACAAGCAATGACCCACCCCCAAGGCGCCCTCGCCGGCATCCGCGTCCTCGACATCTCCCGCATCCTCGGCGGCCCCTACTGCGGCCAGATCCTCGGTGACCACGGCGCCGACGTGCTCAAGGTCGAGCCGCCGCAGGGCGACGACACGCGCACCTGGGGCCCGCCCTTCAAGGAGGGCGTGGCCTCGTACTACCACGGGCTGAACCGCAACAAGCGCGTGCAGCACCTGGACTTCTCGACCGAAGAAGGCCGCGACGCACTGCTCGCGCTGGTGGCCGAAGCCGACGTGCTCATCGAGAACTTCAAGACCGGCACCATGGAACGCTGGGGCATCGGCTACGAGACGCTGTCGCAACGCTTTCCGCGGCTCGTGTGGTGCCGCGTGTCGGGCTTTGGCGCCGACGGTCCGTTGGGGGCGCTGCCCGGCTACGACGCCGCCGTGCAGGCCATGACCGGCATCATGAGCATCAACGGCGAGGCCGACGGCGGCCCCCTGCGCGTGGGCCTACCGGTGGTCGACATGGTGACCGGGCTGAACGCCGTCATCGGCGTGCTGCTCGCCCTGCAGGAGCGCAACCGCAGCGGGCGCGGCCAGTTCGTGGAAGCCGCGCTGTACGACAGCGGCCTTTCGCTGCTGCACCCGCATGCCGCCAACTGGTTCATGGACGGCACCGCGCCGCGCCGCACCGGCAACGCGCACCCCAACATCTACCCCTACGACGCGCTCGCCACCGGCACCGACCCCGTGTTCGTCGCCGTGGGCAACGACCGCCAGTTTGCAAGCCTGTGCCGCTGCATCGGCCTGCCCGCCCTGTCGGACGACCCGCTCTACCGCAGCGCCGGTGCGCGCTCGGTGAACCGAGCCGGGCTCAAGCAGCAGCTGGAGGCCGCGATGGCCGCGTTCGACGGCCGCGCGCTGGTCGAGCAACTCATGGCCGCCGGCGTGCCCGCCGCGCCCGTGCTGCCGGTCGATGCCGCGCTGCAGCACCCGCACACGCTGCACCGCGAGATGGTGGTCGACATGCCGGGCGGCTACCGCGGCATCGGCGCGCCGGTGAAGCTCAGCCGCACGCCGGCCAGCTATCGGCATGCGCCGCTGACGCCGGGCGATGCCTTCCTGCCCACCGGCCCCGACGCTTCAACGCCGCATTGACGACCGGCCGCGGCCGATGCCGTAGTACGCGATGCCCGCGGCCTCGACCTGCGCCGCGTCGTACACGTTGCGGCCGTCGAAAAGCGCCGGCGTGCGCAGCGCCTGCGCGATGCGCGCGAAATCGGGCGCGCGAAACTCCGGCCACTCGGTGACCAGCGCCAGCGCGTCGGCGCCCTGCAGCGCCTCGTCGGCCGTGCCGCACCAGCGCACATCGCCACGTTCGGCGCGTTCGCCGACGATGTCGCGCGCCGCCGTCATCGCCGCCGGGTCGTAGACCTGCACGCGCGCGCCGGCCGCCCACAGCCGCTCCAGCAGCACCAGGCTGGGCGCGTCGCGCATGTCGTCGGTGTCGGGCTTGAAGGCCAGGCCCCACACGGCGATGGTCTTGCCCGCGATGCGGCCTTCGAAGTGGTGCGTCATCAGCTCGAAGAGGCGGCCCTTCTGCTCGTGGTTGGTCGCTTCCACCGCCGACAGGATGCGCAGCGCGTGGCCGCCGCGCTCGGCCGCGTGCTTCAGCGCGCGCACGTCCTTCGAGAGGCAGGAGCCGCCGTAGCCGGCGCCGGCCTGCAGAAAGTCGGGGCCGATGCGCCGGTCCGCGCCGATGCCGCGGCGCACGCTGTCGATGTCGGCGCCCGCCTGCTCCGCCACGCGCGCCATCTCGTTCATGAAGCTGATGCGCGTGGCCAGCATCGCGTTGGCGGCGTACTTGGTGAGCTCGGCGGAGCGGCGGTCCATCACCAGCAGCTGCTTCGGGTCTTGAACGAAGGGTTCGTAGAGCCGGGCCAGCAGCGCGATGGCCCACGGGTCTTGCGAACCGATCACGACGCGATCGGGCGCGCGGCAGTCGCGCACCGCCGAGCCTTCGCGCAGGAACTCGGGGTTCACCGCCACGGCGATGCGGTGCCGCGCGCCGCGCTGCGCGAGCTCGCCGGCGAGCACGGCCTCGACCTGGTCGGCGGTGCCCACGGGCGCGGTCGACTTGCACACCACCAGCGCCTCGCGGTCGCGGTGCCGGCCGATGCCCGCGGCCACCGCCATCACATGCCGCAGGTCGACGCGGCCCTGTGCGTCGGCGGGCGTGTTCACCACGATGAAGATCACCTCGCCATGCTCGCAGGCCGCGTGCGCGTCGGGGGTGAAGCGCAGCGTGCCGGCGGCCAGGCCGGCGGCCACCAGCGCGTCCAGCTCCGGTTCGTGCAGGGGCACCAGGCCGCGCTGCAGGCCCTCGATGCGGGCCAGGTCGGCGTCGGCGCACAGCACCTCGTGGCCGGCCTCGGCCAGGGTGGCGGCGAAGCTCAGGCCGACGTAGCCGGCGCCGAAGAGGCTGACTTTCATGACCATGCCCTCGGCGCGCTTGATGTGGCGCACTGGTCGCCGGCGCGGTTGTGCGATAAAAGCAGGATGGAAGCCTTCAAAACAATGTCCGGACAGGAAAATTCGATGATGCCCGATCAAGTTGCCGCGCGTTGCGCGCTGGTCCTGGAGACCAACAACCTGCGCGGCGGAGCCGATGCCGAGGCAAAGGCCAGCACCAGCCTGCAGCGCCTGGTCGCGTTGCTGGCGAAGCAGAAGCTGCCGCTCACCGCGCTGGCGCAGGTGATCGTCACGCACGACGGCTTCAGCCCCGCCACCTGCGAGGCCGTGAGCGCGCTCGCCGGCCGACCGGTCGAGTTCGTGCGCATCGACACCACCACCGGCTACTACGACGCGAAGAACGTCGGCTTCGAGGCCACCGACGCGCAGCGCTGCACCCACGTGGTGTTCGCCGACGCCGACTGCCTGCCCGACGACGACTGGCTGCTGCAGATGCTGCTGCCGTTCACGCGGGCCGACGCCCCCGCCGTGGTGGCCGGGCGCACCAGCTACGCGGCCAACGTGGTGGGCACGGCGCTGACCACCATCGACTTCATGTACTTCCCCAACGCCGACCATGCCGGCGCCACGAGCAACTTCTACGCGAACAACGTGGCCTTTCGCCGCGAGGTGTTCGCGCAGCACAGCTACCAGGCACTGGACGGCGTGTACCGCGCGCACTGCCAGGTACTGGGCATGCGGCTGAAGGCGGCGGGCGTGCCCATCCACTACGCCGCGGCCGCCCACACCGAGCACCGCCTGCCCGACACGCGCGCCGAGGCGCTCAAGCTGCGCTGGATGCGCGGGCAGGACACCTATTCGCTCACGCCGCACCTGCTGCGCAGCTATGTATCGCCGCGCTGGCAGTGGCTGGCCAGGAGCGGTCCGATCGGGCCGCTGGCCGTGCTGTTCACGCGGCTGGGCTTCAGCGTGAAGGCGCTGAACCACCAGGACCTGCCGCCCCTGCGCGGGCTGCGCTGGCTGGCGGGCGTGGCGCTGATCCTCGGGTTCTCGGCGGTCGACATGCTGGGCGCATTCGCGCGCGGCATCGGCTGGCACACCACGGGGCGCACCAACGCGGATGCGCAGGCGCTGTCGTACCACCGGCCCTGAGCCCGTCTCGAAATTCACAGCCTTTCGCTGCACTTGACGGCATCTCCCGCAGAAGAACAACAAGACCAGACCATGCACATTCGCTCCTCCTTCATCGGCCACCGATTGACGCTGGGCCTCGCGCTCGCCGGCGCCTGCGCCTTCGCCCATGCCGCCGACTTCGCCGGCCGCGGCGTCTTCAACTTCAGGTCCGACGCGGGCTGCCCCTTCGCCGCGCTCGCGGGCGCCGGCAACGACTGCAACCGCCTCGCGCTGGACGACGCCGACACCCGCGCCGCGCTCGACGGCGCCGCGCACACCATCCGCTTCGCCAACACGCGCAGCTATGCGGAAAAAACCATCGTCGGCGACGTGCTGCTGCAGGGCTCCGGCCAGGCGCGCAGCGGCCAGCGCGTGCCGCTCACCTTTCATGCGCTGCTGAGCCGCTCGGGCACCGAGTGGTCGGTGAGCAGCCATGCGCATTCGCCCCTCGGCGACGAGTTCAGCGACATCCGCATCGACCCCTACCAGGTGGTGGTGAACGACGCCGGCACCGACCGCGTGCTGCTCTCCGCCGACCAGGTGGTCGAGGCGCTGGCCAAGCCGTCGCTCACCGCGCGCCTGGCCAACGTGCTGGTGCAGGTGGACGACAACCGCACCGACGGCGCCAAGGACGCCGACATCACCATCGGCCTGGGGCTGAGCAAGGCTTCGAAGTCGGTGGCGCGCGCGCGTTTTCGCGCGCCCGGCGCCAAGGGCCGCGAGCTGGCCGACGCCATGCGGCAGGGCAACTGGACGCTGGAGCTGCAGGCGCTCAGCGGCAAGATCCCGCGCCAGGTGGTGCAGCGCGACCTGTTCCTGTACGGGCTCGAACAGCAGTCGCTGCTGCAACCGCTGCTGCAGCGCGGCTTCCACAAGAACGAGAAGCTGGTGCTGGGCGCTGCCAACGGCAAGGGCTATGTGCGCTACGACGGGCAGCAGCGCGAGTTCGCCGGCGCCGACGCGGCGGCGCGCGCGTTCCTGCAGGACAGCTTCATCGGGCTGGTGCTGGGCTGGCAGCAACAGCAGCAGCCCGCGAGCCCGCAGGCGAAGGCCGATGGACGCTGAACGCCCTTCCATCGCACCCGGCTTCGACTGCCTCATGCCGCCGCCCCTGCGCGGCTGGCCGGCGCTGCAGGCGCGCCTGGTGCACCACGTGAAGCGCGCTGCGCTGCGCCAGCTGCATGCGAGCAACGCGGGCGAGATGCTGCTGCTGCGCTTCTACCTGGTGGGTGAAGAGTCTTCGGAGCAGGCGCTGCAGCGCGAGCTGCGCATCGCCCCGCCCGACTGGCTGGTGCGCCAGCTCGACCAGCACCTGGCCGACGAGCAGCTGCATGCGCGCCTGTTCGCGCAGGCCATCCTCGAACGCGGCGGCAGCGCGCAGGCCGCGGCGTCGCCCGAAGAAGCGCCGCGTCCCGACTGGTTCAGCCGCCGCAAGCTCGCGCGCTGGCAGGCGCTCATTCGCCGCCATGCGCCGCACTTTGCGCAGGGCGGGCTGGTGCCGGCCTATGCCATCGGCCTGGCGGCCGAGCAGATGGCCTCGCGCATCCTGCAGCGCCACTGCGCGCTGATCGGCGAGCAGCATGCGCTGCACCCCTTGCTCACGCGCGTGCTGGCCGACGAAGACCGCCACATCCGGCTGTGCAGCCACACGCTGCAGCGCTGCGTGGCGCCGCACGAGCAGGCGCGGCTGGCGCAGCTGATGGGCGAGGTGCGCGACACCGAGCGCGGCTTCGGCGTGACCGGTGCGCTGGGCATGTGGCTCGCCGGCGTGGCCTTGCGGCTGCGCCCCGGCGCGGCGCGGCCCGTGCACGCGTGACACCTGCCAAGTGCCTGCAAGTGACGCGCGCCAGTTGACCCCCGCGCCGATGCCCCCGCGCATCCTCTACCTCGCGACCGCGGACGCGCGCGGCCACCTGATGCGCGCGCAGCTGCTCACGCATGCGCTGCGCGCGGCCGGCGCGCAGGTGCAGGTGCTCACCACGTCCGACGAGGGCGCGCGCTTTCTGGCGGGCTTCGGCATCGACGCGCCGGTGCTCTCGCGCCACTACGCGGTGCAGTTCGACGCGCAGCAGAACATGCTGCGCCGCGAGACCGACCGCAACGTGGCGCACTACATGTTCCACCCCGGGCGCATGCTGCGCGACGTGGGCACGCTGAGCGCGCATTTCCGCCATGCGGACCTGGTGGTGAACGACTCGTTCCACCCCGCGCTGCTGCTGATGGGCTGGCTGCCGTTCTGGCGGCGCAAGGTGGTGCATGTGTACGGCGCGAGCTTGCGGCGCGCGCTCGAAACCAACTTCAAGGGCCGCATGCCGGGCCCGGTCGCCAGGCTGTTCGGCGGCATCGTGGCGTGGCAGATCGACCGCAGCCGCGCGCGCATCGAGCACGACTTCGCGTACGGCGAGCCCCGGCACGACGGCCACGGTCGCCATCGGCTGGCCACGCCGGTCGCGGTGGTCGATGCGGTGGACCACAGCGATGCGGCGCGCCGCGTGGCGGCCGTGTACCTGAACCCGCACTTCAAGGACGCGGCGCTCGCGGACGGCCTGGAGCAGGGCCTGGCCGACGCGGGCGTGCCCGCGCACCTGGTCGGCGAGGGCTATGCGCAGCGCGCGCACTGGCACGCGCGGGATGAGCACTGGATCGAGGCGGCGGCGCACAGCGCGTTCATCGTCTCGGCGCCGGGCATGGCGGCGCTGTCGATCGCGTCGGTCTACCGGAAGCCGATCCTGCTGCTGCTGACGGACCAGCCCGAGCAGGCCATCAACGCGGGGCGCGCGGCGCAGCTCGGCCTGACGCACCGCGTGGTGGTGTGGCGTGGCGACACAGCGAAGTTCGCGCGGGCAGTGGCTGTTGCTGCCGGGGAACTGCTGGCCCTGCCGGCGGGTTCCGGAAATGCCGACGAAGGCCGGCAGGGCGCTGTCGATCGGCTCGGGCATTGGACTGCGCTGCTATCCCGGCTTGCGGGCGCGGAGCGTGTGACGGGCGAGCAAGTCCTTCGGGACGGGTGAGCAGGCCGCCGACTGCGGCCGTTCGAACCAGCCCCTGCGCAAGCAGAAGCCCTGCTAATCCAGCGTGAGGTTCAGGTCCCGGATCAGCGGATGCCACCGGGCCGACTCCCCCTGCAGCAGCGCCGCGAACTGGCTGGGTGCGTCGCCCACGGGCTCGACGCCGAACTCGGCCAGCTTGCGCTGCACGGCCGGGTTGTGGATGGCGTTGGCCACCGACTGCTGCAGCCGCGACACGAGTTCGCCCGGGGTGCTGGCCGGCACCACCAGGCCCATGAGCGCGGCGGCCTCCACGCGCGGCATGCCGAGCTCGGCGAAGGTGGGCACGCCGGGCAGCTCCTTCAGCCGCTGCGGGTGCGCCACGGCCAGCGCGCGCAGCTTGCCGCTCTGGATGAAGCGGCGCGAGGCGGCCAGGTCGCACATCATCACGGGCAGCTGGCCGCCGGCCACGTCGGCCAGGGCGGGGGCGGCGGCGCGGTAGGGCACGTGCACCATCTCCAGCCCGGCTTCGCGCTCCAGCAGCTCCATGGCCAGGTGCTGCGGGCTGCCGGTGCCGGCCGAGGCGAAGCTCACCTTGCCGGGGAAGGCGCGCGCGTCCTCGATGAAGGCCTTGGCGTCCTTCTGGCCGCTGGACGGGCCGACCAGCATCACCATGGGCAACCGGCCCAGCAGGGTGACGGGGGCGAAGTCGCGCGACGGGTTGTAGCTGAGGTTGCGGTACAGCGCGGGGTTGAACACCAGCATGCCGTTGTCGGCCGACAGCAAGGTGTAGCCGTCGGCGGCGGCGCGGGCGGCCTCGATGGCGCCCAGCGCCGTGTTGCCGCCGGCTCGGTTCTCGATGAGCACCGGCTGGCCCGCGTCGATGGCCAGCTGCGTGCCGATGGTGCGCGCCACGATGTCGGCGCCGGCACCGGCCGGGTACGGCACGATCCAGCGGATGGGCTTGACGGGATAGACGGAGGAGGCGAACTGCGCCTTGCCCGCGCGGGGCAGCGCCGTGGCGGCCAGGGCGGCCAGCGCCAGGAGTTGCAGCAGCAGCGGTCTGCGGGTCATGGGGGCGTCGGTCTCCGAAGGAGAAGGAGCCGCCATGTTAGGCCGACAGCAGGCCGCCCTGCTCGCGGCGCGGCCTTGTCCTTGCGAACGGGGGACGGGGGGTGGATGGCCGCCCGGTCAGGGGGCGATGGGGTTGCCCGGGGAACCGGGGCTGCCGGCATCGCGCGCGGAGGCCGCGGCAGCGGCGACAGCAGGGGTGCGGTAGCTGACGTTCACCGCGGGTGTCGCCGGCATGGGAGGCTGCGGCGGCGGGCGCGTGATCTTGACCAGCGGTGCCCTGGCCGGGGCCGTGGCACGCGCCGGCGGCGCGATAGGTGCCGCTGGCGCCGTCGTCGCTGGCGCTGCGGCGGCGATGGGTGTGAAGGGATCGGCGGGCGTCGAATAGCGCACCGGCGTGGCTGCCGGAGCCGGGGTTGCCGGAGCCACCGGCGTCGCCGCGGCCACTGCACCGCCCGCAACGGGCGCACCACCCGCAACTGCTGGTGCGGCCGGTGCGACCGGCGCCGTCTTCGGGTCGTACAGCACCGCGCCCTTGCCGACCCCGGTGCTCATCGGCCCCACGCCGACAGCGGCGCCGGCCGAGCCGGTCACCTGCCCGCCGTTGTTCACCGCCACGCCCGCGCCCAGCGGGCCGAAGCCGGTGTTCAGGCCGACGGAAAAATTGCCGTCCTTCGTGGCGCCGAGCCCCAGCGAGAGCCCGGGCACCAGCGGAATGCCCACGTGGTAGTGCGAGCAGCCGCCCGCCATCAGCAACACCAGCCCGGCCGAAGCCAGGGCCGCACCACGGACGACGCGCGGCCGCGGCGTCACACCAGCAGCGCGTTCACGCGCCTCACATAGGCCGCGGGATCGGCCGGCAGGCCGCCTTCGGCCAGCAGCGCCTGGTCGAACAGGATGTTCGCCAGGTCGTCGAAGTGCGCGGAGCCTTCGAGCTTCTTCACCAGCGGATGCTCGGCGTTCACCTCGAGCACCGGCTTGAGCTCGGGCGCGGGCTGGCCGGCCTGCTTGAGCATGCGCGCGAGCTGCGTGCTCATGCCGCCGTCCTGCACCACCAGGCAGGCGGGCGAGTCGACCAGGCGGGTGGTCACGCGCACGTCGTCGGCCTTGTCCTTGAGCGCTTCCTTGAGCTTCTCCAGCAGCGGCTTGAACGACTCGGCGGCCTGCTCGGCGGCCTTCTTCTCGTCGTCGTCCTGCAGCTTGCCCAGGTCGACCGCGCCCTTGGCCACGCTTTGCAGCGGCGTGCCGTCGAACTCGTTGAGGTAGTTCAGCGCCCACTCGTCCACGCGGTCGGTCATCAGCAGCACCTCGATGCCCTTCTTCTTGAAGACCTCGAGCTGCGGGCTGTTCTTGGCGCCGGCCAGCGTGTCGGCGGTGATGTAGTAGATGGCGTCCTGCCCGTCCTTCATGCGAGCCTTGTAGTCCGCGAAGCTCACGCTCACCGTGTCGGTGGTGGTGGAGGCGTAGCGCAGCAGCTTGGCGATGCGGTCGCGGTTGCCCATGTCCTCGCCCAGGCCTTCCTTCAGCACCGCGCCGAACTCGGCGTAGAACCTGGCGTACTTGCCGGATTCGTCGGCGTGCGCCGCGGCGGCTTCGGCGGCGGTGGGCGCGTTCTTGTCGACCACGTCCGTCACGGCCTCGGTCGGCTCGGGCGCGGGCACCGATTCGCCCGAGCCCACGTCGATCTTGCCTTCGCTGCTTTCAGGGCCGGTCTTCTGCTTCTTCGCCAGGTCTTCGAGCATGCCGAGCACGCGCTTGGTGCTGCCTTCGCGAATGGCCTTCACGTCGCGGCTTTCCTGCAGCAGCTCGCGGCTCACGTTCAGCGGCAGGTCGGCCGAATCGATCACGCCCTTCACGAAGCGCAGGTAGCTGGGCATCAGCGCCTCGGCGTCGTCCATGATGAACACGCGCTTCACGTACAGCTTCACGCCCGCGCTCTTCTCGCGGTTCCACAGGTCGAACGGCGCCTTGGCCGGAATGTAGAGCAGCTGCGTGTACTCGGTGCTGCCTTCCACGCGGTTGTGGCTCCAGGCCAGGGGCGCCTCGAAGTCGTGGCTGATGCTCTTGTAGAACTCTTCGTACTGCTCGGTGCTGATGTCCTTCTTGGGACGGCTCCACAGGGCGTTGGCCTTGTTGACGGTTTCCCACTCGCCGGTCTTCACCATGTCGCCGGGCTGGTCGTTCTCGCCTTCCTTCCACTCTTCCTTTTCCATCAGGATGGGCAGGGAGATGTGGTCGGAGTACTTGCCGACGATCTGCTTGAGCTTCCAGGCGTTGAGGTATTCGTCGGCATCGTCGCGCAGGTGCAGCGTGATGCTGGTGCCGCGCGCGGCGCGCGTGATGTCGGCCACCTCGAAGTCGCCCGCGCCGCCGCTGACCCAGCGCACGCCTTGCTCTGCGGGCAGGCCCGCGCGGCGCGACTCGACCGAGATCTTGTCGGCCACGATGAAGCCCGAGTAGAAGCCCACGCCGAACTGGCCGATGAGCTGCGCGTCGGCCTTCTGGTCGCCGCTCAGCTTGCTCATGAAGTCCTTGGTGCCGCTCTTGGCGATGGTGCCGAGGTTGTCGATGGCCTCCTGGCGCGACAGGCCGATGCCCTTGTCGGTGATGGTGAGCGTGCGCGCGGCCTTGTCGAAGCTCAGGCGAACGTCGAGCTCGGGCTGGTCTTCGTACAGCTCGGGATGGTCGAGCGCCTCGAAGCGCAGCTTGTCGCAGGCGTCCGATGCGTTCGAGATCAGCTCGCGAAGAAAGATTTCCTTGTTCGAGTACAGCGCATGCGTGACGAGGTGCAGCAGTTGCGCGACTTCGGCCTGGAACGGGAGTTTGGTATTGGAGGAGTCAGCCATGGAATAAGAAATGTCGAAGCCAAAAAATTCTAAGCCGGCAAGGCGTCCCGGAGGTTACGCCGCACCAGCGCGTCAGATGGGGAGGTCCTTCGACTTCATCAAGAAGGCGACGAATTCGAAAGCTCGCATTTTGCGCAATGCTGAAGGACAAAAACCAACGCTCTCGTCGGACGATACCCACGGTGACATCAAAAGTTACCGTAGATGACAGTTCTGAAATATCCTGATCTTCGATTCGGAACAGGGTGGCAACGCCCCGGGAAAACAGGGATGTCGTTTGATGAATCGAGTGACACTGTGGATCGCGGCAGCTCCCGCCGCGGTACCTCCGCGCGTGGCCCGGGCGCCCGTGCAGGGCCTCTCGGGGTTCCCAGGGTTACCCTGCCTGCCCTGCCTTGCCCACGCGTGGCTGGGATGCGCAACCGCCCTGGCCTCGCTGTCGTGCGCGCATGCGCAGACGACCACCGCCCCCCGCAACCCCGCGGCGCCGGCCGCCCCGCTCGTGGCTGACGCGCGCATCGAACCCATCGACCGTGCGCAGGCGGAGCAGGCGCGGCTGAAGGCGCTCATCGACGCCGCGCCCAAGGCTTATGAAGACCGCTTCATGAGCGTGGACACGGGCGGTGGCAGCGAAGCCGAACCTCAAGCCGAGCAACCTCAGGGCTTTCGCGCCTGGCTGGTGGAAAGCCGCATCGGCTTCGGCGACGCCACCACCACGGGCTACCGCCGCCAGCGCGCCACCGAGTTCGGCCAGCGCCTGGAATACCGGCGCGAGACGCTCAACTACGGCGAGTTCGTGCTGCAGGCCGACGCGCGGCACCTGAGCGGAGACAGTTTTCTGGGCGGTGGCGGCATCGGCTCGTTGGGCTATGCGCGCGATGCCACGAGCGGGCGCTTCACGCTGCGCAACCTCGGCTTTCCGCTGACCACCCAGACCTTCGCCGACAGCGCGGTGGGCGACATCTACAGCGAGCTCACCGACGGTCTGGCGCGCAACTACCGGCTTTCGCTCGGCTCGACCACGGTGCGCGGCGCGTCGACGCGCATCTTCAGCACCGACCTGGACGTGCGCGCGGGCTTCGGCGAGCGCGGCAACCTCACCGGCGGACCCTACCCGGGCTTCGAGAAGAGCCAGGGCACGCTCGGCTGGCTCGGCGTGACCCGGCGGCTGGGCGACCCGTGGTTCGCGTCGTTCCAGCTCGACCAGGCGCGCGACATTCCGGCCTACTACTTCGACCCGGTCACCGCGCAGGGCTTCGGCCGCAAGGACGTCTCCAGCTGGGCCACCTCCATCGGCTACGGCAGCGAGCTGCTGCGCGACGGCGACCTGCGGGCGCGCGCCACGCTGGTGGGCAGCCGCGTCCAATCGACCACGCCTGGCGTGGCCACGGGCAGCTCGCAAGGGCTCTTCGTGGAGGCCAGCGCGCGCACCGGCGCCTACCGCCACGAGGTGGGCGCGTACGCGGCGCGGCCGCAGCTGCACTTCGGCGACCAGCCGCTCACCACCGGCACGCGCGGCGCGTACTGGCGCATCGACCGCAGCGACAACCAGCTGAACTGGGGCGCGGCGCTGGACCTGGAGCGCGCGGCGCCGAACGACAGCTTCAACGTGTTCGGCTACCGGCGCGCGGGCGCGAGCGGCAACTTCCAGTACCTGGTGGACCGCAACACCTCCTTCGGCGGCAGCCTGAACCTGATGCAGACGCGCTACGAAGGCACCACGGTCAATGGCACCACGCTCGATCGCGGTGTGGGCGACAACGTGGCGGGCAGCGCCGGCCAGGGCAGCCGCTTTCGAAGCCTGTACGCCAACGCCTTCTATCAAACGCGCTTCTTCGACTGGCCGCGCAGCCGCTTCAATTTCTCGGTGCGGCGCAACGAGGCCATCGTGATCGGCGACGGCACGGCCACCGGCCAGGAGCTGCAGTGGGAGCAGGACTGGATCGGCGGGCGCTACGAGACCCTGCGGCCCGAGCTCACCACCACGCTCGGCTACGCGCGCGACCAGAGCAGCGGCAGCGTGCGCCACTACCCCACGGCGGGCGCGCAGTTCCGCTTCTGGCTCGCCAGCGGCTTCAGCGTGACGGGCAACCTGCGCTACACCTCGCAGCACGGCGGCCTGTACACCAGCCGCGGGCTGTCGGGCATGGTCGGCGCCGAGAAAGACCTGGCACCCGGCTGGCGCGCGGGCATCTCGGCCAACCTGAACCAGGCGCGCGCCACCACCGTGCCGGTTGCGCTGAACACGCCCTCGCTGTTTCGCACCAACGACAAGACCGTGTACGTGTACCTGCGCTGGGAAGGCTCTTCGGGCACCGGCTACCAGACCGCCGGCGCGCGCACCGGCAACGCCGGCGGCGGCAGCGTGACGGGCCGCGTGTTCTTCGACGCGAACAACGACGGCCAGCCGCAGATCGGCGAAGGCGGCGTCGCCAACGTCGAGGTGCTGCTCGACGGCCGCTACCGCGCCACGACCGACCGCGACGGCCGCTTCGAGTTTCCGCTGGTGACCACCGGGCGCCACCAGCTCACCCTCACGCCCGACACCGTGCCGCTGCCCTGGGGGCCGGCGCGCGATGCGGGCGCGAGCGTCGATGTTCCGCTGCGTGGCCAGGCCAGCCTGTCGGTCCCCGTGATCAAGGTCGGCCAATGACCACCTTTCTTGTTCGTTCCACCGCAATGCAAAGGAAACCGAGATGAGACACCACCCGAGACTGCTCACCGTGGCCGCCGGTGCCGCCCTGGCCACGGCCGCCGGCCTGGCGCTGGCCGAAAGCCAGTACGGCTACGGCACCGGCACGCCCGCCGTCACGGCCCAGGCCCACCTCAACCTGAGCGTGACGGTGCCCAAGCTGATCCTGCTGCGCGTGGGCACGCAAACGGGCACCGGCGACACGCTGAACTGGACCGCGCCCATCACCTGGGCCACCGCGCCCGCCATCACGGCCGGCAACAACCAGGCGGCCAACTGGGACGGCACCGCACCCACGCTGGGCACGGTGACCAACCCGGCGGCGGTGCCGGTGTCGGCATGGACCAACAGCTCGGGCGGCGGTTCCCTCACCTACACCGCGGCCGCCTTCGCGCCCACCGGCGGCCCCGCGCTCACCAACATCGGCGTGACCTCCGGCGCGGGCCTGGCGCACCCCGGCGGCGCCACGCTGGTGGCCACGGGCGCCGCGGCGAGCACCTTCGTGCCGTCCACGGTGGCCACGGGCACCTGGACCTTCTCGCTGACCGGCACGGCCCTCACCTGGACGCCGGGCACCTACACCACCACCATCACCTACACCGCGACCAGTGTCTGAGCCGCTGCGCGCGGCGGCGGTGGCGCTCGCGCTGCTCGCCGGCCTGGCGCCGCGCGCGGACGCGGTGTTCACCTATGCGCCCACCTCTTCCGCGGCCTACGGCATCACGCTGCAGGTGGGTTCGGTCGCGGCCATCGACGAGGTGGTGTTCAACGCCACCGGCACCAACGCGGGCCTGGCCACGGGCACCGCGCTGGCGGGCTCGCAGCAGATCACCATCCGCGTGAGCCCGGCGCGGCCGGCGCGGCTGCTGGTGGAGAACCGGCCGGTGACGCTCACGGCCACCGTGCCGGTCGGGCTCACCTGCACCACGGCGAGCAGTTGCGGCGCCAACGTCATTCCGTTCAGCGACATCAGCTGGGTTTCGACCGACCGGACCAACCCCACCCAGGGCGACATCCAGAACGGCAGCTTCGTGAGCGGCTCGACGCAGACGCTGGCCAGCTTCGACGGCGCGACCGCCACCATCCTGCTGGTCAACGGCGACACCCGCTTCATGGCGAACACGCTGAGCTTCCAGTACGCCAACACCACCGTGTACCCCGCGGGCAGCTACAGCGGCACGGTGAGCTTCACGGCCACGATGCTGTGACGACGATGCGCGCCCACCGCCACCCCGTGCCCGCCTCTTGCGCATCCAGAAGCCGCCGTCTGCTCGCGTGCATGGCAGGCATCGCACTCGTGCCGGGTGTGGCGATGGCGCTGGTCGAGCGGCTGGACGACTCCACGTCGCCGAGCGCGCAGGTGCGCGCGCAAAGCGACGACAACGCCCCCGTGACGGCGCCGGGCAACGCATCCCCCATCGTGCGCATCGCCTTCGGGCGCGTGCAGTACCGGCTGGCCACGGCGCGCTATGTGGGCCGCCAGGCGCGCATCTACTACGTGCTGCCGATGGCCGTGCCGGGCCTGCGCTCGCCCGCCGGGCTGCAGGTGAGCTGGCGCACCAACGGCCTGTTCGCCAGCGGCAGCGGCCGCCCCGGCGACCGGGTGCCGGTGTGGAGCGGCACGGTGCGCGATGCCTGGATGACCGAGGCGCTGGACCTGAGCTGGCAGGTCGATGCGCGCGAGGTGCGGCTGTCGCGCGGCATGCCGCTGGGCTTCGAGGCTTATTTCGAGATCGAGACATTGCCATGACACGACTGCTTTTCCGCACGCGCCTGCCTTTCGCGCTGGCAGCCGGGGCACCGGCGCCCCGCTTCGCCACGCCCGGCCTGATGGGGGCTCCGATCGCCGCTCTGATCGCGGCTCTGGTTGCGGGCCTTTTCGCTTCGTCCGTCGCCCAGGCCGCGCCGTTCGAAATCGCGATCATGCCGTCGCGCTTCGAGCTGTCCGCCAAGAGCGGCGCCCGGCTGGGCCAGTCGCTGGACATCCACAACGTGGGCCTCGCGCCGACCGAGGTGTCGGTGCGCACGCTCGACTGGGGCTACTCGCCGGAGGGCGAAATCTCTTACCTCGACGCGCTGCAGCCCGGCAGCTGCCGCCCCTGGGTGCTGCTGGAGCGCAAGACGGTGAAGGTGCCCGCGCGCGGCAAGACGAGCTTCCGCTTCCAGATCGAGCCGCCGGCCGACGCGCCGCGCGGCGAGTGCCGCTTCATGCTCGCCATCGAGGGCGTGGAGCCGGCCTACCGCGCGGCCATCGGCCAGGGCGGCGCCAGCCTGAGCCTGCCAGTGACGGGGCGCATCGCGGTGGCGGTGTACGTGCTGCTCAACGGCGCCGAACCCAAGCTCACGCTGAGCCAGGTCGGCACGCGCGACGTGCGCGGCCAGCGCACGCCCTACGTCACGGTGAGCAACACCGGCGACGCCCATGGCCGCCTCGACGGCAGCCTGGACGCGACCGATGCCGCGGGCGCCCGCTTCGAGATGGTGCCCGAGGGCACGCCCGTGCTGCCGGGCCAGACGCGGCTGATTCCGCTGAGCCCCAAGGCCGCAAGCGACGGCAAGGCACCCGCGCCCGTGTACCCGCTGAAGGCCGCCGGCACGCTCGACTGGGAGAAAGGCGGCTTCAAGGTGAACGCGGAGTTCCGCTGATGCGGCAGGCTCGCCTCGCTCGCGTGCTGGCGCTGTGCGCCGTGGCGGCGGGCGCGGCGAACGAAGGGCGGCTTGCGCAGGCCGAGCAGTCGACCACCACCGGCCTCGGCGTGCCGGCCACGGCGCGGCTGAAGTTCACCGTCAACATCGACAAGTTCGTGTTCTTCCGGCTCGGCACCGGCGCGTGGCCCACGCCCAGCGGCACCATCGACACCGCCGCGTTCACGCTCGCGCCCACCATCCCCGGCGGGCCGACCACGCCCGCGGTGGCGGCCAACAACACGGCCGCCAACTGGAGCGGCGGCGCGCCGACCTTCGCGGTGTCGCCGGCGGGCGGCGTGCAGCTGCCGGTGGAAGTGCGCAGCAACGGCGGCCAGGTGAGCCTGCGCGCCACCGTGAGCACGCCGCTCACCAACACCAGCAGCGCCAACACCATTCCCATGTCGGAGATCACGGTGGCGAGCAGCAGCACCGCGCTGCCGGCGCCGGTCATTCCCAACACGGGAACCGGGGCGCCGGTGAATGTGACGCCCACCGCCTTCGGCACCCTGGTGACGCTGCAGACCGCGACCTGGACCTTCTCGTACGCCAACCTCACGCCGCGCCCGGCGGGCACCTACCTCGGGCAGGTCACTTTCACGGCCAGCTCGCCCTGATCGAACGCAGATCGGGCCGAATCGCCCCCTCCAAGTCAGCTGCCGCTGGGATCGCGCCCCAAAGCTCCGGCGTGGATCTTTCCCTTCACCATCAGGAGCTTTGCATGAACAACACCCCCCGCACGCTGTGGATCGCCGCCTGCCTCGGCCTGGCCGCGCTGACCGCGCAGGTGCAGGCCCAGGCCCAGACGGCGCCGCCCGCCGGCGCCCCCGCCGGCACCACCGTGCAGTGCAAGGACGACAGCTACGCCTCGCCCGATACCAAGTCCGGCGCCTGCCGCGGGCACAAGGGCATCAAGACCTGGTACGGAAAAACGGCGGCTGGCGCGGCTGCGGCACCTGGCGCAACGGCAGCAGCCGCTCCCGCCGTGGAAACCCAGTCCGCCAGCGTCGACAAGACCGGCGTGGCCCCCAGCACCGGCACCGCCACCCGCACCCCCGGCGCGCCCGACCTCACCAAGATGGCGGCCGCTCCGGGCGGCGGCGCGGGCAAGGTGTGGGCCAACGACGAGACCAAGGTCTACCACTGCATGGGCGACCGCTACTACGGCAAGACCAAGAAGGGCGAGTACCTGAGCGAGGCCGACGCCAAGGCCAAGGGCATGCACGCCTCGCACAACAAGGCCTGCACGTCCTGAAGCGCCTAGCCTGGGGCGAGCCCTAGCGCGGTTGTGACTCGACTTCGCGCGTCCAGCGGTCGATCAGGCGCTTGCGCTCGTCGGCCTTGCCGTATTTCTCGAAGTCGTACTTGATGAGCTTCACGTCGGCCATCGACGGAATGCGCGCGTCGGGCTTGAAGGTCTTGTTGGCCGGCGACTGCAGGCTGCCGGCCTTCGCGCCGATGGACTGGCCCGCGGGGCTCATGAGCCAGTCGTAGTAGCGCCTGGCGTTGTCCTTGTTGCGCGCGCCCTTCACCAGCGCGATGCCGCCCACCTCGTAGCCCGTGCCTTCGCAGGGTGCGGCGGTCTTCACCGGAAACTTGTCGTGGCGCCATTTTTCGAAACCGAAGATGAAGCTCACGCCGATCGCCACCTCGCCCTTGGCCACATTGGGCGCCTGCGCCTGGCCGCTGCGGGTGTAGCTGGTGACGTTCCTGTGCAGCTTCTTCAGGTAGTCGAAGGCGGCGTCCTCGCCCATCTGCTGCACCAGGCCCGCGATGATGGTGTAGGCCGTGCCGCTGGTGGCGGGGTGCGAAATTTCGATCTCGCCCTTGTACTCGGGCTTGATCAGGTCGGCCCAGCACTTCGGCTCGGCCAGCTTCTTCTTGCGCAGCACGTCGGTATTGAAGCCGAAGCCCATCGCGCTGGTGTAGAAGCCGCCCACCATGTTCTGCGACATCGCGTACTGGCGCACCGACCAGTCGTACAGGTCGTTGATGTACGCCGGCCGGTAGGGCTCCAGCAGCCCCTGTTCCGCCGCTTGCAGAAAGGGGTCGCCGGTGCCGCCCCACCAGATGTCGGTCTTGGGGTTGGCGGCCTCGGCGCGCAGCTGGGCACCGATTTCTCCCGTGCCCTTGTGGGCCTGCAGCACGCGGATGCCGGTCTCGCGCGTGAAGGCCGTCGCGGCCGCTTCGCACCAGCCCGCGTCGGTGCTGCACAGCGCGTTGACCGTGCCCTGCGCGGCGGCGTTCGACGCCCCCCAAAAGGCAGAGGCAGCCACACACGTGGCGATGAGCGCGCCGGTGGCAAGGCGGCGGAAGGCGAAGCGGTGCATGCAGGGGTCTCCTTATCGTTCGGTGGCTCGGCGCTTCGGTGGACCTGAAGCGCGCGAAGCGGCAGGATAGCGCCCGCGCCAGCGCGCGGCCAGCACCTGCGTCAGGTGCGGGGACCTGGCGCGCTGCGCTTTCCGCAAGATGGGCAAGGCGGCCGTCACGCCCTGAAAAAGCGTGAAGGAAAGCACAGTCCGAAAACCCGGAGAAAGGGCGCGGATCTACAAAGCCGCAACAACCGTGAACAGGTTCCGATCGCGCGAAAGACGTGCGCTGCGGCGATCCGCTTCAAGGCCTCGCTGCTGGTGGGCTACATCGTGGCGAAGGTGCTCGGCGCCATCGCGGCGGTCGGCGTGCTCTACCTCATCGCCACGGGCTAGCCGGGCGCGGACATCGGCGGCTACGCCACCGACGGCTATGGCGAGCACTCGCCCGGCAAGTACGGCCTCGTGGCCGCCTTGCTGTGCGAAGTGGTGATGACAGCGGTGTTCCTGATCAACGCGCAGCACGGGCCCGGCGCTGTTCGGGCCGCCGGCCGCGCTGTCGGAACTGTGGTTCTTCTGGGTGGCGCCCATCGCGGGCGCGCTGCTCGGCGCGGCAATCTACCGCGCACTGCTCAGCAATAACAACGACGACTGAGGCGTCAGCTGCCGGTGCCCGACTTCACCATCGGCAGCGACGTCGATTGCCCGATCGGCTCGGTGCCGGTGGGGTGCGACGCGGCATAGGCGCCGGCCTGGATGTCGGACACGGGCAGCGTGGAGTTCATTGCCGGTGCGCTGGTCGACTGGCCGACGGGTTCGGTGCCGGTCGGGCGCGCGGCGGCCATGGCGCCGGCCTGCACGTCGGGGCGTTCGGGCGAGTTCATCTGCAGCGGATGAAAGTCCGAGCCGTCCATGGTTTCGGCCGATGCGTTGACCGCGCCCAAGGCTGCCAGCGCAGCGAAGGAACCAACGGCAAGAAGCTTGAAGGAAGTGCGCATGATGTGTCTTCTCCTGGGTTCAGGTTGTCTCCGGTCGCGTGCCATCGGGCGAACTGCCCGTAGCAGGACCTGGATGCACTCTAGGCACGCAGACTGAGGGGACGGTGAGCGAAGACTTAGCTGCGAGTGAGTGATGCCGCGGGCCGGCATGCTCGTTTCTACCCACTCTACGTGGGCAAGGATGGCAAATGCACCCGCGCCATCAGGCCCTGGCCGTCGCTTCGGTTGCACAGCTCGATGCGCAATCCGTGCCGCTCGGCGGCCGTGCGCGCAATGGCCAGGCCCAGCCCGCTGCCGCCCACGGCCGAGCCCGGCACGCGAAAGAAACGGTCGAACACGCGGCCCATCGCGGCTTGCGGAATGCCGGGTCCGTTGTCCAGCACATCGACCACCACGTGGCCGTCGACCTGGCGCAGCGCCACGTCGACCACGCCGCCCTCGGGCGCATAGCGCAGCGCGTTGTCGATGAGGTTGTCGAACACGCTGCGCAGCTCGGCGGCGGGCGCGAAGACCACGGCGGCGATGCGGCCTTCGCTCTCGAAACCGATGTCCACGCGGCGCGCATCGGCCAGCACCATCAGCTGGCTCACGCTCTCGCGCAGCAGCACCTCGATGTCCACGCGCTCGCGTGCGTTGCTGCCTTGCGGCGCGTCCTGGCGCGACAGGTGCAGCAGCTGCTCGATCAGGTGCTGCGCGCGCGTGACGCCCGCCTCGAGCTGGTTGAAGCGCTCGGTGGCTTCGCCGGCCGGCACGTGCGCGCGCAGGTTCTCGATCTGCAGGCCGATGGCGGCCATGGGCGTGCGCAGTTCGTGCGCGGCGTCCTGCACGAAGCGGCGCTGCGTGGCGAAGGCGCTGCGCACGCGCGACAGCAGGTTGTTGAAGGCGCCCACCAGCGGCGCGATCTCGTCGGGCACGCGCGCCAGCGAAAGCTCGGTGGGGCTGCGCTCGTCCTGCGAGGCCACGTCGCGCGCCACCGCGCGCAGCGAGCGCGAGGCGGCTGACACGATGACCCACAGGATCAGCAGCGCCAGCGGCAGCAGCAGCGTGATGGGCAGGCCTTCGAGCAGCGCGCGGCGCAGGGCGCGGCGGCGGCGGTAGTCCTCGTTCTGCAGCACCTGCACGCGCGGCTGGTCGGCGCGCGGGCCGGGCTCGGCGGTAAACACGCGCCAGCTGGAGCCCGCGTGCGCGCCGGTGCTCACATCGCCGAAGCCGGGGCTTTTTTGCAGCGGCACCGACAGCACCGGCCACGAGGTGGCGCGCAGCGTGGCGCCGTCGGCGCTCCAGATCTGCACGATGAAGGCGCCGCGCGAGAACGCGGCCTCGCCGTCCATCGGCTGCGGCAGCTTCAGCGGGTCGCTGCCCGCGTACGACTCGGCCACCAGGCGCATCTGGTCGTCCAGCGCGTTGTGCACCAGGTTGCCGTAGGCCACGAAAGAAAACCACGCCGTGAGCACGGCCGCTCCCAGGTGCAGCGTGATGAGCCACAGCAGCAGCTGCGTGCGCAGCGAACGCGGCCGCCACCAGCGGCCCGCGCCGCGCACCGCGCCGTTCATGCAGCCACGCGCCAGCCCAGGCCGCGGACGTTGCGGATCGCGTCCGCGCCCAGCTTGCGGCGCATGCCGTGGATGAGCACGTCGATGGCGTTGCTGGTCACTTCCTCGCCCCAGCCGTAGATGCGGTTTTCGAGCTGTTCGCGCGACAGGATGGCGCCGGGCCGCTCCAGCAGCGCATGCAGCAGCGCGAACTCGCGCGCGGTGAGCGCCTCGCGCGCGCCGTTGACCACCACCTCGCGCGTGGTCAGGTCGAGCTGCAGCGCGCCGCCGCCCACCAGCGAATGCGCGGCGCCGTCGCGCCGGCGCACCACGGCGCGCATGCGCGCGAGCAGCTCGCGGAATTCGAAGGGCTTGAGCAGGTAGTCGTCGGCGCCCAGGTCGAGGCTGTGGATGCGGTCGTCCAGGCCGTCGCGCGCGGTCAGCACCAGCACGGGGGTGGCGTCGCCGCGCTCGCGGGCCCGCCGCAGCACCTCGGTGCCGTCCTGCCGGGGCAGGCCGAGGTCGAGCAGCACGCAGGTGTAGCCGCCGTCGCCCAGTGCGCTTTGCGCCAGCTCGCCGTCGCGCACCCAGTCCGCGGACCAGCCCGCGCCTTCGAGCGCCTGCTTCAGGCTGCGCCCGATCATTTCATCGTCTTCCACCAACAGTACCCGCATGGCGGCGTCTCCTTCGGCCGCAAGGTAGCACGCGAACGGGATGATCGGAAGTGCCTGCGCCGGGCGCAGCGTAATTGCCCAGACTTAAGGCAACCTGAGCCGGCTTTTCAGAACTTCTCGTGCGGCCCCAGGTAGCGCCACTGCCCCACGGGCAGGTTGCCCAGCATGACCTTGCCAATGCGCACGCGCTTCAGGCCCACCACCTTCAGGCCGACCAGCTCGCACATGCGGCGGATCTGGCGCTTCTTGCCTTCGGTGAGCACGAAGCGCAGCTGCTCGGGGTTCTGCCATTCGACGCGCGCCGGCTTCAGCGCCTGGCCGTCCAGGCTCAGGCCGTGGCGCAGCCGGGCCAGCATGGCCGGCGGAAACACCGCCTGCACGTTGGTGGTGATGGGGTCGTCGTCGTCCATGCGCACCAGCTGGCCCGGGGGCGCGGGCTGGCCCAGGCCGTGGTAGGCCACGCGCACCAGGTATTCCTTTTCCATCACCGAGTCTTCGCCGATGAGCTGGCGCGCGATGCGCCCGTCCTGCGTCATCACCAGCAGGCCGATGGAGTCGATGTCCAGCCGCCCGCACGGCGCCAGGCCGCGCAGTTGCTGGGGGCTGAAGAAGAAGCGCGCGTTGTCGTCGGCCCAGCGGTTCTGCGGGGTGAACAGCGTCACCGCGGGCTCGTGGCCGTCCTCGGCCTGGCCGCTCACGTAGCCGATGGGCTTGTTGATGAGGATGGTGACCTGGTTGGCCTGCTGGCCCTTGGCGGCCTTGTCGACCTCCACGCGGTCGGAGGGCGTGACCTTCACGCCCATCTCGGCCGGCTTGCCGTTGACCTTCACCCAGCCGTTGGCGATCCACTCGTCGGCCTCGCGGCGCGAGCACATGCCGAGCTCGGCCATGCGCTTGTTGAGGCGCACGGGCGCGTGGGGGGAGTTGGAAGGCTCGGTCATCGGAGGGCTTGATCAATGTGCGGCACCGATGCTATCCTGAACGCAAGCGAGAGTTGATCTCGCCCTTTTTGGGGGATTCCCAAGTGACCACACCAAGCACTCAGACTGCACGCAAGTTTCAATACGCCATCGTCATCGGGCGTTTCCAACCCGTCCATTTCGGACACCAAAGACTCATCGAAGAAGGCCTGCGCGCCGCCGAGCGCGTGATCGTGGTGGTCGGCTCCGACCGCAAGCCGCGCAGCGTGAAGAACCCCTTCACCTTCGACGAGCGCGAACGCATGGTGCGCGCCTGCCTGCGCGGCAGCGAGCAGATGCGCGTGAGCGTGGTCGGCGTGGGCGATTCGCCCTACAACGACCAGCTCTGGATCGCGTCGATCCAGTCCGCCGTCGAGCGGCTCATCGTGCAGGACGGCCACGCGCCGGCCCAGGCCAGGGTGGCGCTGGTGGGCCACCTGAAGGACGCGTCGAGCTACTACCTCAAGCTCTTTCCGCACTGGGAATTCGTCGGCCAGAACAGCGTCGAAAGCCTCAACGCGACCGACGTGCGCAGCCTCTACTTCGACCCCGAGAACCGCGGCCAGCTGGCACGCGCCGACCTGCCCGACGGCACGGCCGCCTTTCTCGACCAGTTCACCCGCACCGCCGACTACGCCGAGCTCTGCGAAGAGCGCGCCTTCCTGGTCGACTACCGCGACAAGTACCGCTACGCCGGCAGCAGCTTTCCGCCCATCTACACCACGGTGGACGCCATCGTGGTCGAGGCCGGCCACATCCTGCTGGTGCAGCGCAAGTTCCATCCCGGCAAGGGCACCTGGGCGCTGCCCGGCGGCTTCGTCGGCCAGCACGAGCGGCTGCAGGACGCGGCCATTCGCGAGCTGAAGGAAGAAACCCGCCTGAAGGTGCCGGTGCCCGTGCTCAACGGCAGCATGAAGGCCAGCCATGTGTTCGACGCGCCCGACCGCTCGCAGCGCGGGCGCACCATCACGCACGGCTTTTTCTTCGAGCTGGCGCACAACCAGTGGACCGGCCTGTCGGACGTGCGCGCCGACGACGACGCGGCCGAGGTGCGCTGGGTTCCCATTGCCGAGTTCCTCGACATGCAGGACCGCATCTACGAAGACCACTTCTTCATCGCGAATCATTTTTTGGGTGGCCTGGGCAAGAACTGAACGACCGGGCTTTGTCAGCAAGAACGGCCCCGGTTGACGGGTGCCACAGTGAAAGGAGCTTTCACACATGAACCGCAATCTCACCTCCACGCCCCTGGGCAACAACCTGCTGCTTCGCACCGACTCCTACAAGGTGTCGCACTGGATGCAGTACCCGCCCGGCACGCAAACGGTGTACAGCTACATCGAGTCGCGCGGCGGCATCTTCAGCCACTCGCTGTTCTTCGGCCTGCAGGCCTACCTGCGCGAATACCTGCAGACGCCGGTGACGCTCGACGACGTGGAAGAGGCCGCGGCGCTGATGGCGGTGCACGGCGAGCCCTTCAACCGCGAAGGCTGGCTGCGCCTCATCGAGAAGCACGGCGGGCTGATGCCGGTGCGCATCCGCGCGGTGCCCGAGGGCAGCGTGACGCCGGTGCACAACGTGCTGGCCACCATCGAGAACACCGACCCCGAGTTCTTCTGGGTAACGAGCTTCCTGGAGACCGAGCTGCTGCGCGCCATCTGGTACCCGACCACGGTGGCCACGCTGTCGGCAGCTGCCCGCACCACGCTGCTGCGCTACCTGGAAGCCACCTGCGACGACCCGCAGGGGCAGATCGCGTTCAGGCTGCACGACTTCGGCGCGCGCGGCGTGTCGAGCCTGGAATCGGCGGCGCTGGGCGGCATGGCCCACCTGGTGAACTTCATGGGCACGGACACGCTGGCGGCGCTGGTGGCGGCGCGCCGTTACTACGACTGCGACGTGGCGGGCTTTTCGATTCCGGCGGCCGAGCACAGCACGATCACGGGCTGGGGGCGCGACCACGAAGCCGATGCGTACAGCAACATGATCGACCAGTTCGGCAAGCCCGGCGCCACCTTCGCGGTGGTGAGCGACAGCTACGACATCTTCAACGCCTGCGCGCGCATCTGGGGCGACGAGTTGAAGGCGAAGGTGGTGGCCTCGGGTTCGACGCTGGTGGTGCGGCCCGACTCGGGCGACCCGGCGGAAACGACGCTGAAGGTGGCGCAGATACTGGCGGAGCGTTTCGGCACGACGACGAACGCGAAGGGCTTCAGGGTGCTGAACAACGTGCGCATCATCCAGGGCGACGGCGTCAACCTCGACTCGCTGCGGCTGTGCCTGTCGAACTTCTATCACAACGGTTTCTCCACCGAGAACATCTCCTTCGGCATGGGCGGCGGGTTGCTGCAGCAGGTCAATCGCGACACGATGCAGTGGGCCATGAAGTGCTCGGCCATGCAGGTGAAAGGCGAGTGGCGCGACGTGTACAAGTCGCCGGTGGGCGACGTGAGCAAGGCATCGAAGAAGGGGCGTCTCGCGTTGGTGCGCGGTTCGGGCGGCATGGAAAACACGGTGCGCGAAGAGGCGCTGTCGCCGGGGCAGGTCGACCTTCTGCAGACGGTGTTCGAGAACGGGCGCATCGTGGAGAACACCAGTTTCGAGGCGATTCGGGCACGGGCCGCGGAAGGGGTGAATCAGTTCGTCACTTCTCGGGCGCCGCTCTGAAGGGCTTGCGTCGTCCAGAGGGCACGTGAACCAGGGCGTGCGAGAGAGGCGCGTGATCAGGGCGAGTGCCACACGCCATCGCCATAATCCGCGCAACTCCCGGAATTCATGACCAAACTCCTGATCCTCAGCGTGAGCGCCGGCAACGGCCACGTGCGTGCAGCACAGGCGCTCGCCGCCACCGCCCAGACCCTCGCCCCGCCCTGCACGGCGGTCCACATCGACGCGATGGCCCACGTGGCCGGGGGGTTTCGCAAGGTCTACACGGACTGGTACATCCAGCTCGTGAACCGCGCACCCGAGCTCTGGTCCTACCTGCACCAACGCACCGACACCACGCCGCACCATGCGCCCTCGCAACGCCTGCGCCGCGGCATCGAGCGGCTGAGCACCGGGGCGCTGGTGAAGGAAATTCGCCGCGAGCAACCCGATGCCGTCGTCTGCACGCACTTTCTGCCGGCCGAACTGCTGATGCGCGAGCGCAACCGCGGGCGCATCGAGTACCCGGTGTGGCTGCAGATCACCGACTACGACCTGCACAACATGTGGCTGGTGCCGGGCATGGCGGGCTACCTGGCAGCGACCGAGGAAGTGGCCTTCAGGCTGCGGGCGCGCGGCATTCCGGCGGACCGCATCCATGTGACGGGCATTCCGGTGATGCCCGCGTTTTCCGAGCCCGATGCGCCGGCGCTTTCGCGCGACGCCTGCGTGGCCGAGCTCGGGCTCGACCCGGCGCGGCCGGTGCTGCTGATGGCCTCGGGCGGCGCGGGCGTAGGCGATCTCGCGAGCATGGTCGAGCGTGTGCTCGGGCTGGGCGGAACGAACGGCACGCCAGGCAACTTCCAGGTGATCGCCGTGGCCGGGCGCAACGTGGAGGCGCACGGCAAGCTCGAGGCGCTGGCCAGGCGCCACCCCGGCCGCGTGGTGGCCATCGGCTTCACCAACGAAATGCACAAGCTCATGGCCGCGGCCGACCTGGTCGTGACCAAGCCCGGCGGGCTCACCGTGTCCGAATGCCTGGCGCTGGGCAAGCCGATGCTGCTGATCTCGCCCATTCCGGGGCAGGAAGAACACAACGCCGGCTTCCTGATGGAAGAAGGCGCGGGCTGGCTCGCATACGACGCCATCGGCCTGGACTACAAGGTCGCGCGGCTGATGGCCGACCCGGCCAAGCTCGCGGCCATGGCGGCGCGCAGCCGCGCGCTGGGCAAGCCGCAGGCGGCGCGCGCGGTGCTGCAGCATGTGCTGGGCGCGGCGAAAGCAACGACCGCGACGGGAATGGCGGCATGAACGCCGCCGCCGAAAAAACCGGCGTGGGCCGCACGCTCGGCTACCTCGCCTGGGTGGTCGTGATGGCGTTCTTCTTCGCCAACGCCGAGATCCAGATCGAGGGCGGCGCGGGCTGGGCCACGTCGCTGCCGACGTGGCGCATCGAGAACAGCATCTGGCTCGACCTGTTCTGGGGCGGCCGCGCGATGACGGGCTACCACGCGTGGGTGTTCACCTTCATGGCGCTGGTGTTCTTCTCGCCGCTGGCCTTCAACGGGCGGTGGACGTGGCGCAACGTGGGGCTGGCCGCGGTCGGCCTCATCGTGTTCTGGGTGTGCGAGGACTTTCTCTGGTTTCTCATCAACCCGGCCTTCGGCTGGGCACGCTTCAACCCGGTCGATGCGTTCTGGCACAAGCATTGGGCATGGGGCGCGCCGGTGGACTACTGGGGCGGGCTGGCGGTGGCGCTGCTGATCCTGGTGGTGCGCCACTGGCCGCGCAAGCCATGACGAAGGCACGCACACCCGGCGACGACAAGGGCCCTGTCGACCCGCGCCCCGGCCACTGGGCCGACGCGCTGGACGAGCTCCACGTCGAGAACCTGCACCGCATCACGCCCACGCTGTACCGCAGCGCGCAGCCGCGGCGCGCGGACATGGCGGCGCTGCAGCAGCTGGGCATTCGCACGGTGGTGAGCCTGCGTTCGTTCAACGACGACAAGAAGGTGTTCGCGGGCTCCGGCATCCGGCTGGTGCGCGTGCCGATCAACACCTGGTCCATCGACGACGCCAAGGTGCTGCGCGCGCTCACGGCCATTCGCGAGGCCGAGAAGCACGGGCCGGTGCTCATCCACTGCATGCACGGCGCCGACCGCACCGGCGTGGTGGCCGCGGTGTACCGCATGGCCGTGCAGGACTGGGACAAGGACAGCGCGCGCCACGAGATGCTGCGCGGCGGCTACGGCTATCACACGCTGTGGCGCAACATTCCGCGCTACATCGAGCGGCTCGACCCGCTGAAGATGCGCCACGCGTTGGCCCATGCCCCGGTGATTCCGGTGGTGTCCTGAAGGCGCCTGCAGGTTTCGAAACGCGCTCCTATACTGGCCGCCCCGTGGCCACAGGCCATCTACGAACCCCTTCAAAAGGCTTCCACCATGGCACTGCAGATCCGCTCCCTCGTTCGCGCGAACGGCGAACTCGAACTCTCGCTGCACGACGACCCGATTCCCGAGCCGCAGGCGCATGAAGTGGTGATCCGCGTCGAGGCTTCGCCGATGAACCCGTCGGACCTCGGCCTGCTGTTCGGCGCGGCCGACATGGGCACCGCCAAGGCGTCGGGCACGCCCGAGCGGCCAGTGGTGACCGCCACGGTGCCCGAGCGCGCAAGGCCCGCGATGGCGGGCCGCCTCGACCAGTCGATGCCGGTCGGCAACGAGGGCGCGGGCGTGGTGGTGAAGGCCGGTTCGTCGCCGCAGGCGCAGGCGCTGCTGGGCAAGACGGTGGCGGCCATCGGCGGCGCGATGTACTCGCAGTACCGGGCCGTGGCGGTTGCGCAGTGCATCGAGCTGCCGGCGGGCACCACGCCGTCCGAAGGGGCGTCGTGCTTCGTCAACCCGCTGACGTCGCTCGGCATGGTCGAGACCATGCGCATGGAGGGCCACAAGGCGCTGGTGCACACGGCGGCGGCGTCCAACCTGGGACAGATGCTCAACAAGATCTGCCAGAACGACGGCATCGCGCTGGTGAACATCGTGCGCAAGCAGGAGCAGGAAGACCTGCTGCGCGGGCTGGGTGCAAAGTACGTGTGCAACGCGAGCGCGCCCACTTTCATCGAAGACCTGACGCAGGCGCTGGTCGAGACCGGCGCCACGCTGGCCTTCGACGCGACCGGCGGCGGCAAGCTCGCGGGCCAGATCCTCGGGTGCATGGAAGCGGCGCTCAACCGCACCGCCAAGGAATACAGCCGCTACGGCTCGACCACGCACAAGCAGGTGTACATCTACGGCGGCCTGGACCGCAGCCCGACGGAATTCGTGCGCAACTTCGGCATGGCCTGGGGCATGGGCGGATGGCTGCTGTTCCCCTTCCTCGGCAAGCTCGGCGACGAAGGCACGAAGCGCCTGAAGGCACGGGTCGTCGCCGAATTGAAGACGACGTTCGCCAGCAAGTACACCCGCGAGGTGTCGCTTGTCGAGGCGCTCCAGCTGGATGCGATCGGCGTGTACGGCAAGCAGGCCACGGGCGAGAAGTTCTTGCTGAATCCGAACAAGGGCATTGCTGCTTGAAGCACTTGTTGTGATGCGCTGTTGTTCGGGGCGCTGATGTTCAGGGCGCGATCACGCCGACGGGGTATCCCTTTTCTCGAATGTCCCCCGGCCTTCGGCCTCCTCCTTTATTTCTCGAAAAGGGATACCCCGCCGTCGTGATCGTTGTTGAGGGCGGTGCTTGATCGCGGTTCACCCGCAGCGTGCCCAAGTGAACAGGGCGTCGGGTGCTTCACGCAGCGAAATAAAGGGGGAGCCCGTAGGGCGGAGGACATTCGCGGAGGGAAGTACCCGGCGGCCTGTTCACACGCTACGAACCGGCACTCTCGAACACAAGCCCCTACTGCAGCACAAGCCGCCCACCGCGCACAGTCACTTCCTTGCGCACAGAGCCGAACTTCGGATGGGCAAGCCACGTCAACCACAGGCTGCCCGGCGTACGGAAGCGCCCCAAACGCTCGCGCAGAGACGCCCCGCTGTCGTCCTCGAGCTCGATCGTTTCCAGGCAGCTCTGAACAAGCAAGCTGTCCCGCTCCACCATCCGCAACGACGGCTTCGACACCTCGACGAGCCGCAACACGTCTTCCGTTCCCGCGCCGCAGTAACCCGCGCCACGGTTGCTGCGTGAAGGCTGCTGCGTGACCAGGTAGAGGTACGTGCGGCCGTCCTGTTCGAAGGTCTTCGCACCGACGACGAAGGCGTCGTCCGATGCGGCGACGGCGCGCTTCAGCGTGGAAGTCCAGGTCGCGTCCACCGCCGGCAACGGCGCGGCATGAAGGGTGGCGTGGAGTGAGGCGCCGAACAGCGCGACGAGCGCGACTAGGTGATTCGTCTTCGGGTGCATGCCGGTGATTGTCGCCACGCGTCCGCCGTGCCCGACAAGCAAAACGCTTGACCCTCTCGTTGCGTCACACCCTAGGATGCCTTCGACTTGAAGACATACGGACAGAGAGATACAGAGAGGGAAGGCATGTTTCTGAAGATCGGCGAACTCGCCCGGCGCACCGGGCTGACGGTGCGCGCGCTGCGGCACTACGAAGACATCGGCCTGCTGGTGCCGTCGCAACGGTCCAGCGGCGGCTACCGCCTGTACGACGGCAAGGACGTGGCGCGGCTCTACCGCATCCAGGCGCTGCGGCGGCTCGACCTGTCGCTGGCAGAGATACAGCGCCTGCTCGACGACGCGGCCGGCGGGCTGTCGGACGTCGTCGCGCAGCAGGTGAAGCAACTCGACCGCGAGATCCGCCAGGCCACGGCCCTGCGCGCGCACCTGCTGGCCATGCAGCGCCAGTTGCAGGCCAGCGAAGAGCCCGGGCTCGACGACTGGCTGCTGGCGCTCGAAAGCATGGTCGCGGGGGCGAAATACTTCAGCGACGACGAACTGCGCACGCTGGGTGCGCGGCACGGCGATGCAGC
Source organism: Variovorax sp. RCC_210 (assembly GCF_041355175.1). Classification (NCBI taxonomy): domain Bacteria; kingdom Pseudomonadati; phylum Pseudomonadota; class Betaproteobacteria; order Burkholderiales; family Comamonadaceae; genus Variovorax; species Variovorax sp. RCC_210. The sequence continues at coordinate 272,986 of NZ_JBFUPJ010000002.1, forward strand.
CGATGCCACCCAGGCCCCCCAGGCCACCGATGCCGTCGAGACCAGGACGCGCAAGCGCGCCGCGCTGGCCGCCTCGCTGCGCGAACTGGTCGCCGCCGGCGCTTCGCCTGAAAGCCCGCAGGCGCAGGCCCTGGCGCGACGCTGGATCGACATGCTGCTCGAAGAAGCGGGCGGCGACGAAGGCTTGCTGATCAAGCTCTACACCATGCACTGGAACGAGCCATCGCTGCGCGCGCTCACCGGCGTGGACCGCGCCGGCATCCAGTACATCTCGCACGCGATGGCGTATGCGCGCCTCGCGCTCTATGCGCCGCATTGCAATGCCGACGACATGGCCACGCTGCGCCGGCACTACGTCGGGCAGACCGATGCATGGCCGCCGCTGATCACCGAAGTGCGGCAGCAGATGCTGGCCGACGCGTCCGCCGACGGCGCGCCGATGCGTGCGCTCGCGCAGCGGTGGCGTGCGCTGTCGCTGGCCAAGGCGGGCGGCGACGCGGCGCTCGACGCCCGCTTGCAGCACGCTTTTCGCAACGACCCGGCGCTGCGCGTCGGCTCGGGCATCGATGCGCCGCTGGCGGCCTATGTGCAGCAGGCCATCGCCCGGCTCGATGCGCCGTCCAACGCCTGAACGCATCCACCACGCCAACGACACCAACGACATCCACGACGCAAGCAGCAACGCAATGACCCCGCTCACACAGACGAACCCGCACTTCTTCACCGGCAACTACGCGCCGCTCACCGAGGAGCACGACCTCGCGGCGCTCGACATCGAAGGCACGCTGCCGCCGGGCCTCTCGGGCAGCCTGTATCGCGTCGGCCCCAGCCCGCAGTACGCGCCGCGCGACGACCACTACCACTGGTTCTCCGGCGACGGCATGGTGCATGCCTTTCACATCGACGCGGGCAAGGTGTCTTACCGCAACCGCTGGGCGCGCACACCGAAATGGCAGCTGGAGCACGACGCGGGACGCGCGCTGTTCGGCACCTTCGGCAACCCCGCCACCAGCGATCCGCTGGCGCAGGGCCGCAACGGCGGCACGGCCAACACCAGCATGCTGTGGCACGGCGAGCGGCTGTTCGCGCTCGAAGAATCGCACCAGCCCTTCGAGTTGGATGCGCACACGCTGGCGTCCAAAGGGCACCAGAGCTTCGGCGACCGCATCGACTCGCGCTGCACCGCGCACCCGAAGCAAGACCCCGAGAGCGGCGAACTGCATTTCTTCGCCTACTCGCCCGACGGGCCCTGCTCGCCGACGATGCTTTACGGCGCGATGGACCGGCACTGCAAGGTGACGCAGCGCCGGACCTTCACCGCGCCGTACGCCAGCATGGCGCACGACTTCATGCTGACGCGCGGGCATGTGCTGTTCCCCGTGACGCCGCTCACGCTCAGCATGGAGCGCGCGATGCGCGGCAAGCCGCTGCTGGCATGGGACGCCAGCCTGCGCACGCACGTCGGCGTGATGCAACGCGACAGCAACGCGAATGCAGCGCCCGCGCTGCGCTGGTTCGACACCGACGCCTGCCACGTGTTCCACGTGATGAACGCCTGGGACGAGGGCGACACCATCGTGGCCTATGTGATGCAGTCGGACACCGCCCCCGGCCTGCCCGACGCCGAAGGCCGCCCCGGCGAGCCCGGCGCGATGGCCGCGCGCCTGTGCCGCTGGACATTCGACACGGGCAGTGCGGACAACACCTTCCGCCGCGAGTACCTCGACGACCTGGCGGCAGAGTTTCCGCGCATCGACGAGCGCTCCACCGGGCGGCGCAACCGCTACGGCTTCTACACCTGCCACGCGACACCGCGCTTGCGCGACGACAGCGAGAGCGTGCTGTACGACAGCCTGGCGCGCTTCGACTTCGACACCGGCGAGCGCACGCTGCACACGCTGCCTGAAGGCGATGTGGTGTCCGAGCCGGTGTTCGTGCCGCGCACGCCCGACGCGGCCGAAGGCGACGGCTGGTTGCTGGCGGTGGCATGGCGCGCGCGGCAGCAGCGCAGCGACCTGCTGGTGTTCGACGCCACCGACCTCGCGGCCGGCGCGGTGGCGGTGGCCCGGCTGCCGCACCGCGTGCCCTTCGGCTTCCACGGCACCTGGAGGCCCAACGTGCGGGCCAACGCGCAGCAACGCCCCTAGACGACCAGCCGGTACCCCACGGCCGTCTCTGTCAGCAGGTGCTTCGGCTGCGCCGGGTCGGCTTCGAGCTTCTGCCGCAGGTGCCCCATGTAGATGCGCAGGTAGTGGCTCTGGTCGGTGTGCGACGGCCCCCACACCTCGCGCAGCAGCTGGCGCTGGGTGAGCACGCGGCCGGCGTTGGCGACCAGCACCGACAGCAGGCGGTACTCGGTGGGCGTCAGGTGCACCTCGGCGCCGGCGCGCCGCACCAGGCGCGCGGCGCGGTCGAGCTCGATGTCGCCGAAGCGGAACAGCGCCTCGGGCGGCTCGTCGCCGCCACCACCCGCCGCGCGCGGGCGGCGCAGGTTGGCCCGCACGCGCGCGAGCAGCTCGCCGGTGCCGAAGGGCTTGGTCAAGTAGTCGTCGGCGCCGGCGTCCAGCGCGGCGATCTTGTCGGCCTCGTCGGTGCGCGCCGACAGCACGATGATCGGCACGGCCGACCAGCCGCGCACATCGCGAATCAGCGACACGCCGTCGCCGTCGGGCAGGCCCAGGTCGAGCACCAGCAGGTCGGGCTGGCGCGTGCCGGCCGCCGCCAGGCCGTCGCGCAAGGTGCCTGCCTCATGCACCAGCCAGCCCTCGGCTTCGAGCGCGCCGCGCACGAAGCGGCGGATCTGCGGCTCGTCTTCGATCACGATGGCGGTGGGAGATGGCATGGCTTCAGAGTTGGGCTTCGGCGGGTTCCGGCGGCTCGCGGCGCGGCAAGGCGACCGTGAATTCTGCACCGCCGCCGCGCGCATTCCCCGCCGCGATTTCGCCGCCGTGCGCGCTCACCACCGCCTTGCAGATGGCCAGCCCCAGGCCCACGCCGGGCGTGGCCGACTCGGCCTCGCCGCGCGTGAACTTGTCGAACAGCTTCTGCTCGTGGCCCAGCAGCGCGGCGGGCAGGCCCGGGCCGTGGTCGCGCACGGTGAGCATCAGCGTGCCGGGCTCGGCCCGCGCACCGACCACGATGGGCGGCGCGCCGTACTTGGTGGCGTTCTCCAGCAGGTTGACCAGCACGCGCTCGATCAGCACCGCGTCGAACTCGACCAGCGGCAGGTCGGGGTCGAGCGCGGTCTGCACCACGGTGCTGCCCAGCGAGGTGCGCGCCGCGCGAATGGCCGAGCCCACCACCTCTTCCACCGACTGCCAGTCGCGCCGCAGGTTCACGGCGCCGCCGGCAATGCCGCTTTCGAGCCGCGCCATGTCGAGCAGGTTGTTCACCAGCGCATGCAGCTCGTGCGCCTGCGCGACGATGGCGCGCGCGGCGTAGGCATGTTCCTCGGGCGGCAAGGTCTGCAGCGACTCGGCCAGCGCGATGAGCGCGGTGAGCGGCGTGCGCACGTCGTGCGAGATGGCGCCGAGCAGCGCATTGCGCAAGCGCTCCGACTCCATCTCGACCACGGCCTGCTGCGCCACCTCGACGTAGTGCACGCGCTCCAGCGCAATGGCGATCTGGCGCGCCAGCGTGTCCAGCTGCTGCGCCTGTTCGGGAATGAGCAGCCAGCGCGGCTGCGCGGGCGACAGCGCCAGCACGCCGCGCACGCGCATCGGCGCCTGCAGCGGCACGTAGTGCCAGGGCTGCGCGGCCAGCGTGGCGGTCGCCAGGCCCGCGCTCTGGCCGTGGCGAAAGGCCCAGTCGGCCACCTGCGGGTCGAAGCCCCGGGGCGGCTCGGCGGGCAGCACCAGCTGGTCGGCCGCGTCGGTCACCAGCACCAATGCATCGCCGCCGAAATGGCCGCGCACCGCGGCCGCGCCGAGCGCGACCACCTGCGAGCTTTCGAGCGCGGCCGACAGCTCGCGCGTGAGCTCGAACAGCGAGCGCGCGCGCCGCTCGCGGCTGGTCGACACGCCGGCCGCGAAGCGCAGGCCCGCGGTGAGCTGGCCCACCAGCAGGCCGACGCCGAGCATGATCGCGAAGGTCAGCACGTACTGCACGTCGCTCACCGCGAAGGACATGCGCGGCGGCACGAAGAAATAGTCGAACGCCGCCACGTTCAGCAGCGCGGCCAGTGCCGAGGGCCCGCGCCCGAAGCGCATCGCCACGCCCACCACGCCGAGCAGCAGCAGCATGACGATGTTCGACAGCTCCAGCACGCTGGCCAGCGGCGTGCACAGCAGCGTGAGCGCCACGCTGGTGGCGGTGGCCCACGCGTAGGCGGGCCAGTAGGTGGGCGCCTTCTCGTGGTCGTCGCTGTCGATGCGCGCGCCCTCCAGCGGCGCGCGCGACAGGCGGCGCGAGCTGTCGGCCCGCGCGACCTCCATGATGTCCAGCGCGGGCGCCTGCGCGGCGATGGCCGCCGACAGCGGCTGCGCGGCCGCGGGCCACCAGCGGCGCCAGCCCGCGGCCGGCTCGGAGCGCCCGAGCACCAGCGTCGCGCAGTTGAGCCGGCACGCCTGCTCGGCGAGCTGCTCGGCCACGTCGGCGCCGGTGAGCACGGCCGTGGCCGCGCCCAGTTCTTCCGCCAGCTTGAGCACCGCCAGGATGCGGTCGCGCTCCGCCGCGGCCAGCCGCTGCAGCCGCGGCGTCTCGACGTAGGCCGCATGCCAGCGCACATTGAGCTGGCCGGCCAGCCGCGCCGCGGTGCGCACCGTTTGCGCCGCGCCTTCGTGCGGGCCCACGCACGCGAGGATGGCGCCCGAGGTGTTCCAGGCCTGCAGGCCGCGGCCCTTGCCGTTGCCCCAGGTGCCGCCCGCGCCGGCGCCCGACTGCTCCACGCGCCAGCCGCGCACGTCGTCTTCCACATGCTCGGCCGTGCGGCGCAGCGCAATCTCGCGCAGCGCGATCAGGTTGCCCTTGCGGAAGAAGTTCTGCGCCGCGCGCTCGGCCTGCTGCGGCAGGTAGACCTTGCCGGCGGCCAGCCGCGCGGTGAGTTCGTCGGGCGTGACGTCGACCAGCACCACCTCGTCGGCCTCGTCGAGCACGGTGTCGGGCACGGTCTCGTGCACGCGCACGCCGGTGATGGCGCCCACCGTGCCGTTCAGGCTCTCCAGGTGCTGCACGTTCAGCGCCGACCACACCTCGATGCCCGCGGCCAGCAGCTCCTGCACGTCCTGCCAGCGCTTGGCGTGGCGCGAGCCGGGCGCGTTGGTGTGGGCCAGCTCGTCGACCAGCAGCACGGCGGGCTTGCGGGCCAGCGCGGCGTCCAGGTCGAACTCGGCCAGCGTGCGGCCGCGGTAGGCCAGCTCGCGCAGCGGCAGCGCGGCCAGCCCCGCGAGCAGCGCGGCGGTTTCGCTGCGGCCGTGCGTCTCGACCACGCCGATGAGCACGTCGCGCCCCGCCGCCTGCTCGCGCTGCGCGGCGCTCAGCATGGCCCAGGTTTTTCCCACGCCGGCGCTGGCGCCGAAGTAGATGCGCAGCTTGCCGCGCTGGGCGCGCGCCTCGCTGTTGCGCAACTGCGCAATCAGGGCGTCGGGGTCGGGGCGGAGCATGTCGTTCATCGGCAACTCAGGTTATCGCATCGGGTGGCAGGGGCGCCAGTGGCGTGTCGAACGCTTCGCTCGCGGGCGAAGCGGCGAATTTCCCGCCGCCCAGAATGAATTGTCTGAAGCCTGGAAAGCAGACACACCATGAACAGCACCTCTTCTCCCACCCATCCGGCTCCTTCGCCGCCCGGCCGCGCCGCTGGCGGGCACCGCGGGCTCGCGCTGGTCACGCTGTGCCTGGCGGTCCTGGTCGCGCAGGTCGACATGGCCGTGGTCAATCTCGGCACGCGCCCCATCGGCGACTATTTCTCCGCGAGCGTCATCGCGCTGCAGTGGGTGGTGGACAGCTACAACCTGGTCTACGCCGTGCTGCTGCTCACCGGTGGCCTGCTGGCTGACCTGTACGGCCGGCGCCGCATCTTCATGACGGGTGCGGCGGTGTTCACCGGCGCCACGCTGCTGTGCGCCTTTTCGACGTCGGTCTGGATGCTGATCGCCGGCCGTGCGCTGGCGGGCCTGGGCGCGGCGCTGCTGATGCCCGCCTCCCTTGCGATCGTTCGGGTGGTGTGGCAGGACGCTGCCGAGCGCGGCCGGGCGCTGGGCATCTGGGCCGCCTGCAACGGCCTCGCCATGGCCATCGGCGCGCCGCTGGGCGGCGTGCTGATCCATCACTTCGGATGGCGCAGCATCTTTCTCGCGGTGATCCCGCTGAGCAGCACCGCGCTGCTGCTGGCATTGCGCGCGATTCCCGAGTCGTCGGACCCCACGGGCCGCAGCCTCGACATGCCGGCGCAGGTCTTCGGCGCGCTCGCGCTGGGCGGGCTGGCCTTCGCCGCCATCCAATCGCACGACGCGCCGGCACTGGCTGCCGCCGTGCTGGCGGGGGCCGTGGTCGCCTTCGTGCTGTTCCTTCGCATCGAGCGCGGCAAGGGCGCCGCAGCGCTGGTGCCGCTCGACCTCTTCAAGGTTCGCGCGTTCCGCGGCGCGATGGTCGCCACCATCGGCATGACCTTCGGCATGTACGGCACGCTGTTCCTGGTGCCGCTCACATGGTTGAGCACCGGCGCGCTCGACGCCACGCAGGCCGGCCGCGCGCTGGTCCCGATGGCGCTGGCGTTCGTGGCCGTCTCGCCGTTCAGCGGCAGGCTGACCACGCGGCTCGGCGCGCGCACCATGACCTGCGGCGGCGTGGCGGTCATCGGCTGCGGGCTGATCCTGATCGGGATCGGCGCGCCCTTCGCATCGATCGCGCTCGCGCTCGCGCAAGCGGGGCTGGTGTCGACGGGCATCGGCATGGGCCTGGCCACCGGCCCGCTGATGGGCGTGGCGGTCGGTGCGGTCGATGCCGCGCGCTCGGGCACGGCGTCGGCGTTGATCAACGTCGCGCGCATCGCGGGCGCCACGCTCGGCGTCGCGATGCTGGGCGCGCTCTTTGCGGCAGTGCACGGCGGTGCCCGGGGGCTGCAGACCGCGATGTTCGCGGGCGCCGCGGTGCAGTTGGGTTGCGCGGGGCTGGCGTGGAACATGGCGCGAGACGTGACGCGGACGGCCCCGGCCTGACCCGGTGGCTTCGAAGCGGCGATCGGCCCGCATGCGGAAACGGCACGCCTGTCAGCGCGCCGACTCGTCCTTGCCGCGGGGACGATGGTGGCGCCGGACGGTGCGCGACAGCACCCACCACGCAAAGCCCAGCGGCACGAACAGCGCCGCCATGGCCAGCAAGGCCAGCAGCAGGTCAGTGACCATGGCGCAGGCCGCAGCGCGCGAGGTGCTCGCGCCAGCTCACGAGCCGGCCGATCTCGCCGGAGGGCACGCACTCGATCAGCCTGTGCAGCACGTCGGCATAGCGCGCGAGCGGCAGCCGGATCATCAGGCGCACGCAGGGCGCGTCGCTTTCCTGCGAGCAGCAGCCGTGCAGCAGCGGCTCGCAGCGCACCACGCCCGCGTCGGGGCAGCCGGCGATGCTGCGGCGCACGCGCAGGGCGTCGGCGCAGCAAACGGTGACGTCGAGCACGTAGAACGGGCTCGGGTGGTTGTTCATGGGGGCGTGCATTCGCGGCACGCCGGGGTGTTCACGGTAGGCGGCATAGGCCATGGTTGTTTGCTCCTCAACGCGGGGTCGACGGACTGAAGGCACCGGAAGACGCGTCCAGCGCGATGTTCAGCGCCAGCACGTTGACGCGGTGCTCGCCCAGGAAGCCCCACAGCGGACCCTGCGTGTTGTTGGCGATCAGCGCGTTGACCTGCTCGATCGGCACGCCGCGCGCACGCGCCACGCGCGCCGCCTGGTACTTGGCGGCGGCGGGGCTGATGTCGGGGTCCAGCCCGCTGCCCGAGGTGGTGACCAGGTCGACCGGCACCGGCGCGGTGTTGCCGGGGTCGGCCGCGCGCAGCGCCTCGACGCGCGCCTTCACCGCGTCGGTGAGCGCCGGGTTCAGCGGCCCCTGGTTGGAGCCGCCCGAGGCGCTGGCGTTGTACGGCTGCGGCGCGGTGGCCGACGGCCGGCCCCAGAAGTGCCTCGGGTCGCTGAAGTTCTGGCCGATGAGCTTCGAGCCCACGGTGGTGCCGTCGAGCACGACCAGGCTGCCGTCCGCCTGCGCGGGGAACACCGCCTTGGCGGCGCCGGTGACGGCCAGGGGGTAGATGAGGCCGGTGAGCGCGCTCAGCAGCACGAAGAGCACGAGCGCGGGGCGAACGATGTTGCCGTGGTTGCCGTTGTTGTTGTTCATGACGAGAACTCCTCAGACCAGGTGGACTGCGACGAGCAGCCAGTCGATCAGCTTGATGCCGATGAAGGGAACCAGCAGGCCGCCCAGCCCGTAGATGGCCAGGTTGCGGCGCAGCAGCGCGGCGGCGCCCACGGGCCGGTAGCGCACGCCCTTGAGCGCCAGCGGAATCAGGAACACGATGACCAGCGCATTGAAGATCACCGCGCTCAAAATGGCCGACGACGGGCTCGCCAGGCGCATCACGTTCAGCGCGCCCAGCTGCGGGTAGGTCGACACGAAGATCGCCGGAATGATCGCGAAGTACTTCGCCACGTCGTTCGCGATCGAGAAGGTGGTGAGCGAGCCGCGCGTCATCAGCAGCGCCTTGCCGGTTTCCACCACCTCGAGCAGCTTGGTCGGGTTGGAGTCCAGGTCGACCATGTTGCCGGCCTCCTTGGCGGCCTGCGTGCCGCTGCCCATGGCCACGGCCACGTCGGCCTGCGCGAGCGCGGGGGCGTCGTTGGTGCCGTCGCCGGTCATGGCCACGAGGCGGCCTTCGGCCTGGTACTGGCGGATGAGCGCCAGCTTGTCTTCCGGCGTGGCCTCGGCCAGAAAGTCGTCCACGCCGGCTTCGGCAGCAATGGCGGCGGCGGTGAGCTTGTTGTCGCCGGTGATCATCACCGTCTTGATGCCCATGCGGCGCAGCTCGGCAAAGCGCTCCTTGATGTCGGCCTTGACGATGTCCTTCAGCTCGACCACGCCGAGCACCCGGTTGCCTTCGGCCACGGCCAGCGGCGTGCTGCCGCGGCGCGCGGTTTCTTCCGCGGCGCGCAGCACCTCGGGCGCCATGCTGCCGCCCAGCGCCTCGACGTGGCGGCGCACGGCCTCCACCGCGCCCTTGCGCAGCAGCACGTCGTCGGTGTCCAGGCTGTTGGGCGCCGCGGGCAGGTCGACGCCGCTCATGCGCGTCTGCGCGGTGAAGGGCACGAAGCGCGCGCCGTCGACGGCACTGGTGTCCAGCCCGTCGCGGCGGGCCAGCTCGACGATGCTGCGGCCTTCGGGCGTCTCGTCGGCCAGCGAGGCGAACATCGCGGCGCGGGCCAGCCGGGCCTTGGTGATGCCCGGGGCGGGCAGGAACGAGGTGGCCTGGCGGTTGCCGTGCGTGATGGTGCCGGTCTTGTCCAGCAGCAGCACGTCGACGTCGCCGGCGGCTTCCACCGCGCGGCCCGAGGTGGCGATCACGTTGGCCTGCATCATGCGGCTCATGCCGGCCACGCCCACGGCCGACAGCAGCCCGCCGATGGTGGTCGGAATCAGGCACACCAGCAGCGCGACCAGCGCAGTGAGCGACACCACGGTGCCCGCGCCGGCGGCCTCCACGCTGAACACCGAGAACGGCAGCAGCGTGACGGTGACCATCAGGAACACCAGCGTCAGCGCCACCAGCAGGATGGTGAGCGCGATCTCGTTGGGCGTCTTCTGGCGCTTGGCGGCCTCGACCATGCCGATCATGCGGTCGAGAAACGACTCGCCCGGGTTCACCGACACGCGCACCACCAGCCAGTCGGACAGCACGCGGGTGCCGCCCGTCACGGCCGAGAAGTCGCCGCCCGATTCGCGCACCACGGGTGCCGATTCGCCGGTGATGGCGCTTTCGTCGACCGAGGCCACGCCTTCGATGACTTCGCCGTCCAGCGGAATCACGTCGCCGGTTTCCACCAGCACGATGTCGCCCTTGCGCAGGTTGGGCGCCTGTTCGGGCAGCCACTGCGCGCCGTGGTGCGGCTCGGTGAGCTTCTTGGCCCAGGTGTCCTTGCGCAGCCCGCGCAGCGACGCGGCCTGTGCCTTGCTGCGGCCTTCGGCCAGCGCTTCGGCGAAGTTCGCGAACAGCACGGTGAACCACAGCCACACCGTAATGGCGAGCACGAAGGCGGGCTTCATGCCGGTGTCGCCCGGGAAGCTCAGCGCATGCACCCACAGCAGCGTCGTGAGGATGCTGCCGATGTACACGATGAACATCACCGGGTTGCGCCACTGGGTGCGCGGGTTCAGCTTGGCGAAGGCGCCCCACAGGGCGGGCTTGACCAGCGCTGCGTCGAACAGCGAGAGAGAGGTTTTTGTATTGGCGGTCATGACGGGCTCCTTACTTCCAGAGCACCAGGTGCTCGACGATCGGGCCCAGGGCCAGCGCCGGCACATAGTTGAGCAAGCCGACCAGCAGCACCGTGCCGATCAGCAACGAGACGAACAGCGGGCCGTGCGTGGGCAGCGTGCCACCGGTGACGGGCAGGCGCTTCTTGGCCGCGAGCGAGCCGGCAATGGCCAGCACCGGCACGATCATCGCGAAGCGGCCCAGCCACATGGCCAGCCCGAGCAGGCCGTTGTAGAAAGGCGTGTTGGCCGACAGGCCCGCGAAGGCGCTGCCGTTGTTGTTGGCGGCCGAGGTCAGCGCGTAGAGAATTTCGGAGAAGCCGTGCGCGCCCGGGTTCGCGATGCCGGCCTTGCCCGCGCCCGCGACCACCGCCACCGCCGTGCCCGCCAGCACCAGGATGGGCGTGACCAGGATGGCGATGGAAATCAGCTTCATCTCGCGCACCTCGATCTTCTTGCCGAGGTACTCGGGCGTGCGCCCGATCATCAGGCCGGCGATGAACACCGCGAGCATCGCGAAGATCAGCATGCCGTACAGGCCCGATCCCACGCCGCCGAACACCACTTCCCCGAGCTGCATCAGCACGATGGGCACCATGCCGCCAAGCGGCGTGAGCGAGTCGTGCATGAGGTTGACCGCGCCGCACGAGGCGGCGGTGGTCACCGCGGCGAACAGGGTCGACGCGTCGATGCCGAAGCGCAGCTCCTTGCCTTCCATGTTGCCGCCGGACTGCAGCGCGCTGGCCACCTGGTCGACGCCCAGCGACGCCAGCAGCGGGTTGCCGGCCTGCTCGGCGGGCGTGATGACCATCACGGCAATGACGAACATCACCGTCATGGCGGCCAGCACGGCCCAGCCCTGGCGCATGTCGCCCACCACATGGCCGAAGGTGAAGCACAGCGCCGCCGGGATCAGGAAGATCGCGATCATCTGCAGCAGGTTCACCAGCGCCGTCGGGTTCTCGTAAGGGTGCGCCGAGTTGGCGTTGAAGAAGCCGCCGCCGTTGGTGCCCAGCATCTTGATGGCCTCTTGCGAAGCGACCGGACCCATGGCGAGCGTCTGCGTGGCGGTGGTGGCGTCTTCCATCACCGGCTGGCCCTTGTCGTCCTTCAGCGGCTGGCCGTCGGGGCCGTTCTTCGGCTGCTGGAAGGCGGTGGTCTCCAGCGTGTTCACGGTCTTGTAGCCGTCGAAGTTCTGGATCACGCCCTGGCCCGCGAAGACCATGGCGAGCACGAACGAGATGGGCAACAGCACCCACAGCGTGATGCGCGTCACGTCGGCCCAGAAGTTGCCGACCAGGCCCTTGCCTTCGCCGCCTTCCCCGCGGCGCGCGAAGCCGCGCACCAGCGCGAACGCCACCGCGATGCCGGTGGCGGCCGACAGAAAGTTCTGCACCGTGAGCCCGAGCATCTGCGTGAGATAGCTCATGGTCGACTCGCCGGCGTAGCCCTGCCAGTTGGTGTTGGCCACGAAGCTCACGGCGGTGTTGAAGGCCGAGTCGCTGGACACCGCCGTCATGCCCGCGGGGTTCAGCGGCAGCCAGCCCTGCACGCGTTGCAGCGCATACAGAAAGACAGCGCCGATGGCGTTGAAGGCCAGCAGCGCGAACGCGTAGCGCAGCCAGTGCATCGACTGCTCGGGCCGGGTGCCCGCGAGCTTGTACAGCGGCGCCTCGACGCGCTGCATCCAGCGCGGCAGGCGCTCGTTGCACATCGCGGCAAGGAACTTGCCGACGGGCCAGGCGAGCACGCCCAGCACCGCGAAGAAAAGGGCCAGCAGGCCCCAGGCGGAGGCGGTCATGTCAGAACTCCTCCGCGCAGATCAGCGCGAACACGAGGTAGGCGAAGAGGATCACGGCAATCAGGGCGCCGAAGCCGTACAGCACTTCGAGGCCGATCACGATGCGGCTCCGTCGACGGCGCCGGGCGCCTTCAAGGCGTTCGACGCCTTCGATGGGTTCTTCGGCGCGTCGAGCTTGTCCAGCCCGACCACCATGGCCCCCACCACGGCCCACAGCGCCAGCAAGGCGCCCATCCAGACGATGTCCATTCAATTGCTCCTGGAGCGAAACACAAGGCCTCCAGTCTCGGCAGCGGTGCGTAAAAACGGGGAACAGAGTCGGCGGGGCCGTATAAAGAAAGCGTAAAAACGCCGCGCCTCGGGCACCCCCGACACCCCGTGCCGTGCGCGGCGCGCACAGCAGTTGTCGCCGCGCGGCCCTGTGCGCGGGCCGGTGCCGTTCCTAGACTTTGCTGCGTCGCTTTCGACCAACCTCCGTCTTCAAGGAACCCACCATGTTCACTCTCTCGCGCCGCGGCCTCATGGGCACGCTGGCATGGCCTCTCGCGGCCGGCGTCGCCGGGGTCGTCGGCCGCACGGCTTCGGCAACGGGTTCGGCAACGGGCTCCGCTTCCACCCCGACCCCCACGATCCGCGCCATGTCGGGCGTGCGGGCCCGCCAGCAGTTGCCGGCCAAGGGCACCGCGCTGCTCGTCATCGATTTCCAGAACGAGTACTTCACCGGCCGCATGCCCATCGCCGACGCACCGGCCGCCATGGCCCACACCCGGCGCCTGCTCGACTGGGCCGACCGGCATGCGCTGCCGGTGTTCCAGATCCAACACGTGGCGCCGGCCGGTGCCGCGACCTTCGCGCAGGGCAGCGAGGCATTCGCCTTCCACGCCGACACGCAGCCGCGCCCGCGCGACACGCTCGTGCAGAAGACCAGCGTGAGCGTCTTCGCGAGCACCGACATCGCGCAGCAGCTGCGCAAGGCCGGCGCGCAGGCGCTGGTCATCGCCGGGCTCATGACCCATGCCTGCGTGGCCGGCGCCGCGCGCGACGCGGCGGCGCAGGGCTTCGAGGTGGTGGTGGCCTCGGACGCCACGGCCACCCGCTCCATTCGCCGCGAGAACGGCGACACGGTGCCGCACGACCAGCTGCACCGCGCGGCGCTGGCCGAGGTCGAGGACACCTTCGGCGACGTGCTGAGCACCGCGCAGGTCGTCGCGCTGCCGCTTGCCTGAAAATGCCGGGCTTCTGAAATTACCGCGGGAGGGCGGCGCATGGACCAGCTCAAGGCGATGCGCGCCTTTCAACGCATCGCGCAGGCCAGCAGCCTGACGGCGGCGGCGCAGTCGCTGGGCACCACGCATTCCAGCCTGTCGCGCCAATTGCAGGCGCTGGAGACCTCGCTGGGCGCGCAGCTGGTGCGGCGCGACACGCGCGGCATCACGCTGACCGAGGCGGGGCAGCGCTACCTGACGGCCTGCGCCGACATTCTTTCGCGGCTCGACGCGGCGCATGCCGATGTGGCCTCGAACGCCACCGCGCCCACCGGCACGCTGAAGGTGAGCATGCCGCTGGCCATCGCCACGCTCGACCTGCCCGAGTGGCTGCCGGCTTTCCAGGCGCGGCACGCCGGCCTGCGGCTGGAGGTGACGAGCACTGACCGCTTCACCCGGCTGGTGGCCGAAGGCATCGACGTGGCGCTGCGCATCAGCGCCGGGCTGGAAGACACCTCGCTCATGGCGCGCACGCTCGCGGTCTCCGACATGGTGCTGGTCGCGGCGCCGCGCTACCTCGTGGCGCACGGCCTGCCGCGCACCCCGGAAGACCTGGCGCACCACCAGTGCCTGCAGCACAACGGGCCCGAGAGCCCCGCGCACTGGACGCTGCACCTGCAAGGCGGCGGACAGCAGGCGTTCAGGCCCGGCGCGCGCTTCGCCTGCGACACCGTCACCGCGTTGTACGCGGCGGCCCGGTGCGGCAGCGGCATCGCGGCCTTCACATGGCACACGGTGCGCGCCGACCTGCACTCGGGCGCGCTGGTGCGCGTGCTGCCGCAGGTCACGCTCGGGCAACGCACGTACGCGGCGCTGTACCCGCGCACGCGGCACGTGCCGCCGGCGGTGCGTGCCTTTGTCGACTTCATGGCCGAGCACTACCGCCAGGGACCCGCCCCGCACGGATAGCCCTCGGCTATGACGGCCATTGCCACGCCGTCCTCGACAGGCCACCGGGCGCCCTTTAATAATCAAAGCACTTTCTTTGATTAATAATGGACGTCGTATGAACAAGCAATCAAGGGCGTGGCTGGGTACCGGCCTTGCGACCGTGGTGGTGGGAGGCGCCGGCTATGGGCTTATCGCGAAGCCCGCGCCGGCCCATGCGCAGGGCGGCGGCATGCCGCCGGCCAAGGTGGCGGTGGCCGCCGCGAAGAAGACCGAGGTGGCGCGCTTCCTGAGCGGCATCGGCACGCTGGAGGCCAACCGCCAGGTCGAGGTGCCGGCCGAGGTGGAGGGGCGCGTGGCGAAGATCCTCTTCACGCCCGGCGGCGAAGTGCGCGCCGGCCAGTTGCTGGTGCAGCTGAACGACGCGCCCGAGCAAGGCGACCTCGAGCGCCTTGCCGCGCAGCGCGCCAATGCCCGCGCGCTGCTGGAGCGCACGCGCCGCCTGCTGCCGCAGCAGGCCGCCACGCAGGAGCAGCTCGAACAGGCGCAGGCCGCCTTCGACCAGGCCAGCGGCGAGCTGAAGCGCGCGCAGGCGATGCGCGAGCAGAAGCAGGTCAAGGCGCCGTTCGACGGCGTGCTGGGCATTCGCCGCGTCAACCTCGGGCAGTTCGTGCGCGCGGGCGATGCGCTGGTGTCGCTCACCGACGCCCGCGCGCTGTTCGCCAACCTCACGCTGCCCGAGACCGCGCTGCCCGTGCTCAAGCGCAACCAGCAGGTGGCGCTCTCGGTCGACGCGTACCCGGGGCGCGTGTTCCAGGCCCGGCTGAGCACCATCGAGCCGCAGATCGGCACCGACACGCGCACCGTGCGCCTGCAGGCCACGGTGGACAACGCCGACGGCGCGCTCACGCCCGGCATGTTCGTCAACGGCAAGGTCGCCCTGCCCGCGCGCGCCGACGCCATCACCGTGCCCGAGACCGCGCTCACCTACAGCACGCACGGCGACTCGGTGTTCGTGGTGCGCGCCGCCGAGAAGGGCGAGGGCTTCACCGCGCAGCAGGTGTTCGTGAAGGCCGGCGACCGGCAGGACGGCCACGTGGTCATCGAGAAAGGCCTCGCGCCCGGCGACAAGGTCGTCACCTCGGGCCAGCTGCGGCTGTACACCGGCGCCGCCGTGGCGCCGACCGAGAAGGACACGCTGGCGCTGCAGGAGCCCCGGTCATGAAGTTCACCGACCTCTTCGTGCGCCGGCCGGTGCTGGCGCTGGTGGTGAGCACGCTCATCCTGCTGCTGGGCGCGCGTGCGCTGGGCGACCTGCCGGTGCGGCAGTACCCGCTCACCGAAAGCACCACGCTCACCATCACCACGCAGTACCCGGGCGCCTCGCCGGAGCTGATGCAGGGCTTTGTCACGCAGCCCATCGCGCAGGCGGTGGCGACCATCGAGAACGTCGACTACCTGTCGTCGTCTTCCACGCTGGGGCGCAGCGTGATCAGCGTGCGCATGAAGCTCAACGCCGACGCCAACCAGGCGCTCACGCAGGCGATGGCGCAGGTCAGCCAGGTGAAGTACCGGCTGCCGGCCGAGGCCTTCGACCCGGTCATCCTGAAGTCGTCGGGCGAGGCCACGGCCGTGGCCTACGTGGGCTTCTCGAGCAAGACCATGCCGATGCCCGCGCTCACCGACTACCTGTCGCGCGTGGTGCAGCCGCAGTTCGCGTCCATCACGGGCGTGTCGGGCGTGGAGGTGTCGGGCGGGCAGACGCTGGCGATGCGCGTGTGGCTGGACCCCAACCGCATGGCCGCGCGCGGCATCTCGGCCGGCGAGCTGGCCGACGCGCTGCGCCAGAACAACGTGCAGGCCGCGCCGGGGCAGGTGAAGGGGCTGTACGTGGTGTCGAACATTCGCGTGAACACCGACCTGGTGAACGTGGCGGAGTTCCGCGACATGGTCGTCAAGCGCGACGGTGAAGCCCTGGTGCGCCTGGGCGACGTGGCCACGGTGGAGCTGGGTGCCGCCAGCGCCGACAGCAGCGCCACCATGGACGGCGTGCCCGCCATCTACCTGGGCCTGCAGGCCGCGCCCAACGGCAACCCGCTGGTGATCGTGAAGCGCATTCGCGACCTGCTGCCCGGCATCAGGCAGAACCTGCCGCCGGGCGTGGAAGTGCAGCTGCCCTTCGAGCTGGCGCGCTTCATCGAGGCGTCGATCGATGAGGTGCAGAAGACGCTGCTGGAGGCCATCGCCATCGTGGTGCTGGTGATCTTCCTGTGCCTGGGCTCGCTGCGCGCGGTGCTCATTCCGGTGGTGACCATTCCGCTGTCGATGCTGGGCGCCGCGGCGCTGATGCTGCTGTTCGGCTTCAGCATCAACCTGCTGACCTTGCTGGCGATGGTGCTGGCCATCGGGCTGGTGGTGGACGACGCCATCGTGGTGGTGGAGAACGTGCACCGCCACATCGAGGAGGGCAAGTCGCGCGTGCAGGCCGCGTTGATCGGCGCGCGCGAAGTGGCCGGCCCGGTGATCGCGATGACGCTCACGCTGGCCGCGGTGTACGCGCCCATCGGCCTCATGGGCGGGCTCACGGGTTCGCTCTTCAAGGAGTTCGCCTTCACGCTGGCCGGCGCGGTGGTGGTGTCGGGCGTGATCGCGCTCACGCTGTCGCCGGTGATGAGTTCGTTCCTGCTGCCGCGGGACGCGACGGGCAGCCGCATGGCGCGCGCGGCGGAGGCTTTCTTCCACCGCCTGTCGACGGGCTATGGCCGGCTGCTCGACGTGTCTCTGCGCCACCGCTGGGTGACGGGCGTGTTCGCGGCCGTGGTGCTGGCGAGCCTGCCCTTGCTGTACAACGCGGCGCAGCGCGAGCTGGCGCCGGGCGAAGACCAGGCCATGGTGCTCACGGCCATCAAGTCGCCGCAGCACGCCAACATCGACTACGTGGAGAAGTTCGGCAAGAAGTGGGACGAGGTGTTCGCCGCGCTGCCCGAGAACACGGGGCGCTGGCTCATCAACGGCTCCGACGGCGTGGCCAACAGCATCGGCGGCGTGCAGCTCTCCGACTGGAAAGACCGCCAGCGCAACGCCGACCAGATCCAGGGCGACACGCAGGGCCGCATGAACGACGTGGAAGGCAGCAGCGTGTTCGCCTTTCAGCTCCCCTCGCTGCCGGGCTCGACCGGCGGGCTTCCGGTGCAGATGGTGATCCGCAGCGCGGGCGACCACGCCAGCGTGTTCGAGGCGATGGAAACGCTGAAGAAGGCGGCGCGCGACAGCGGCAAGTTCGCCGTGGTCGACAGCGACCTGGAGTTCAACAACCCCACGGTCGAGATCCGCGTGGACCGCGCCAAGGCCAACAGCATGGGCGTGACCATGAAGGCCATCGGCGACACGCTGGCGGTGCTGGTGGGCGAGAACTACCTCAACCGCTTCGGCATGGACGGCCGCTCTTACGACGTGATTCCGCAGTCGCCGCGCGAACAGCGCCTGACGGCCGAGGCGCTGGCGCGCTACTTCGTGAAGAGCGCCAGCGGCCAGAGCGTGCCGCTGGCCAACCTGGTGCAACTGTCGACCAGCGTGGGGCCCAACAAGCTCACGCAGTTCAACCAGCTCAACGCATCGACCTTCCAGGCCATTCCGATGCCGGGCGTGACCATGGGCGACGCGGTGGCCTTCCTGAGCGACGAGGCGAAGAAGCTGCCCGCGGGCTTCAGCTACGACTGGCAGTCGGACGCGCGGCAGTTCACGCAGGAAGGCTCGGCGCTGGTGATGGCCTTCGTGTTCGCCATCGTGGTGATCTACCTGGTGCTGGCGGCGCAGTACGAGAGCCTGCGCGACCCGCTGATCATCCTGATCAGCGTGCCGATGTCGATCTGCGGCGCGCTGGTGCCGCTGGCGCTGGGCTTCGGCACCATCAACATCTACACGCAGATCGGGCTGGTGACGCTCATCGGGCTCATCAGCAAGCACGGCATCCTGATGGTGGAGTTCGCCAACGAGATCCAGATGCACGAGGGACTCGACCGGCTCGCCTCGATCGAAGAGGCCGCGCGCATCCGGCTGCGCCCCATCCTGATGACCACGGCCGCGATGGTGATGGGCCTGGTGCCGCTGCTGTTCGCCAGCGGCGCGGGCGCCAACAGCCGCTTCAGCATCGGGCTGGTGATCGTGGTCGGCATGCTGGTGGGCACGCTGTTCACGCTGTTCGTGCTGCCCACCATGTACACGCTGCTGGCGCGCGACCACCGCCCGGCCAGCCAATCGCAACGCGCGGCCGAACTCCACGCACTGACCGAAGGCGCATGACCATGAACCGGCTTTTTTCCCGTGCAACGCCTTTCGCATTGAGCGCGCTCGTGCTCGCCGGCTGCGCGGTCGGCCCGACCTACACCGCGCCGGTGGAGGCGCCGGTCGCCATCTCGGCGCCCGAGCGCTCGCTGTTCGCGAGCGACGCGGTGCAGCGCGACTGGTGGCGCCAGCTCGACGATGCGCAGCTCGATGCGCTCATCGAGCGCGCGCTGGCCGGCAACCACGACATCCGCATCGCGCAGGCCCGCCTGCTCGAGGCCCGCGCCACGCAGGCCGAGGCCGAGCTCGACCGGCTGCCGGTGGTGACCGCGGGCGCGAGCAAGACGCGCGGCATCGCGCAGGGCAACAGCGCCGCGCAGCCCGATGTGCGTTCGCTGTCGCAGAGCAGCCGCGCGGGCTTCGACGCCTCGTGGGAAATCGACCTGTTCGGGCGGCTGAAGCGGCTCGACGACGCCGCCACTGCGCGCACCGAGGCGAGCGCGGCCGACCTGGCGCAGGTGCGCCTCGTGGCCGTGGCCGAGCTGGCGCGCAACTACTACGAGATGCGCGGCGCCGAGCAGCGCATGGCCGTGACGCGCCGCACGCTCGACAGCCTGCGCGGAAGCCTGCGCGTGACCGAGGCGCAGGTGCGCACCGGCCGCGCGCTCGAAGGCGACCTGGCCAGCGCGCAGGCCAACCTGGCGACCACCGAGAGCCAGCTGCCCGCGCTGGAAACCACGCGCCGGCAGGCCGCCTACCGCGTCGCGGTGCTGGCCGGCCTCCGCCCCGCGGAGCTCGCGCCGATGCTGCAGCCGCGCGCCTTGCACGTGCTCGACAAGCGCCTGCCCATCGGCGACCTGGGCGAGCTGCTGCGCCGCCGCCCCGACGTGCTGCGCGCCGAGCGCGGGCTGGCGGCCAGCACGGCCGACGTGGGCGCGGTCACGGCCGAGCTGTACCCGCGCTTCGACATCGGCGGCTTCCTGGGCTTCGTGGCGCTGCGCGGCGCGGACCTGGGCAGCGGGTCGAGCCGGGCCTTCAGCGTGACGCCGGGCGTGAGCTGGCCGGCCCTGCGCCTGGGTTCGGTGAAGGCCCGCGTGCGTGGCGCCGAGGCCCGTGCCGAAGGCGACCGCGCGCTGTACGAGCAGACCGTGCTGCGCGCCATCGAAGACGTCGAAGGCGCGCTCACCGGCTACGGCCAGAACCAGCTGCGGCTTCAGCGGCTGGCCGAGGCATCGGCACGCAGCGCGCGCGCCGCCGAGCTGGCCGAGGTGCGCTACCGCGAAGGCGCCGCGCCCTACCTGAGCGTGCTCGACGCGCAGCGCACCCTGCTGCGCGCGCAGGACGCGGTGGCCGAGGCCGAGACCGCCTCGTACACCAGCCTGGTCGCGCTGTACAAGGCGCTGGGGGGCGGCTGGCAAGCACCCCACGATGCCAAGGGAGACGCAAGCACCTGACAATGGCCCTGTTTTCCTCCACGACCGAACTCGCCATGTCCGCACCAGATGCCAAGCCCGCCTGGATGCCGCACCAGCCGGCAGACCGCATCCTCTCCACGCTCAAGACGCGGGGCGCGCTCGGCATTCCCGACATCGCCAAGGTGCTGAACGTGACCGTGGAGGCGGTGCGCCAGCAGATGGCCAAGCTCGAGACAGAGGGCCTGGTCGACGCCGAGAGCCGCTCCAGCGGCCGCGGCCGGCCCACGCAGATCTGGCGGCTCACCGGCGAAGGCCACAAGCGCTTTCCCGACACCCACGCCGAGATGACGGTGCAGATGATCAGCGCCGTCATCAGCGTGTTCGGCGAGAAGGGCATGGACCAACTCATCGGCGCGCGCGAGGCCGTCATGCGCGCCAACTACAAGGAGGCCATGCGCGGCGCGCGCAGCCTGAAGACGCGGCTGGAGCGGCTGGCGGAGATTCGCAGCCGCGAGGGCTACATGGCCGAGTTCAGGGCCGAGGTCAAAGCAGACGGGGACGGCCAGGAAGACCCCGGCCAGAGCTTTCTCTTCATCGAGAACCACTGCCCCATCTGCACCGCGGCGCAGGCCTGCACCGGCTTTTGCCGCAGCGAACTCCAGCTCTTCGACGAGGTGCTGGGGCCCGACGTGAGCGTGAGCCGCGTCGAGCACGTGCTGGCGGGCGCGCGGCGCTGCGCCTACCGGGTCGAACCGAAGGCGAGCGCGCCCTGAGCGGCACTTGGCCCCCGCCTTTTCGCTTTACTTTTTCTCTCCCTGTTTTTCAACAACCCCAAAGGAAACCACGATGGAACACAAGCTCCCACCCCTGCCCTACGCGCTCGACGCACTGGCACCCGAGTACTCGCAGGAAACCCTCGAGTACCACTACGGCAAGCACCACAACGCCTACGTGGTGAACCTCAACAACCTGCAGAAGGGCACCGAGTTCGAATCGATGACGCTCGAGGAGATCATCAAGAAGTCGAGCGGCGGCATCTACAACAACTCGGCCCAGATCTGGAACCACACCTTCTTCTGGAACTGCATGAAGCCCCAGGGCGGCGGTGCACCGACCGGCGCGCTGGCCAAGGCCATCGATGCCAAGTGGGGCAGCTACGACGCGTTCAAGGAAGCCTTCGTGAAGTCGGCCGTGGGCAACTTCGGCTCGGGCTGGACGTGGCTGGTGAAGAAGGCCGACGGTTCGGTGGACATCGTGAACACCGGCGCCGCCGGCACGCCGCTGACGACTGCGGACACCGCGCTGCTGACCGTGGACGTCTGGGAGCACGCCTACTACATCGACTACCGCAACCTGCGCCCGAAGTTCGTCGAGACCTTCCTGGCCAAGCTGGCCAACTGGGACTTCGCGGCCAAGAACTTCGGCTGATCGACCTGCGGCAACCGGTCGACGGCCGATCAGCCGTTGATCAGGTTCAGGATGTTTCCGTCCGGGTCCTTGAACCAGGCGACCTTCATGTCTCCCATGACATGGACGTCGCCGACCAGTTGCGTGTCGGGCATGTCGTAGTGCTCGAAGCGCACGCCCTTGGCCTTCAGCGCGGCCACGATGCGCTCGAGGTCGCCGTCGACCTGCCAGGTGACGGCCGTGGCCTGGTTGGTGCCCGCGAACTGCGAGCGGTACACGTTGATGCGCGTGCCGCCGCTGCGGTAGACGATGACTTCGTCGCCCTCCGTTTTGTGCTGCACCAGGCCCAGCGTGTCTTCGTAGAAGCGGCGGGCCACGGCGAGGTCTTTCACCGCCAGGTTGGCGACCGCGTCGATGTTTGCGAGCATGAGCGTCTCCTTCGACAAGAATACTCAACCGATCGGTGAAGTATTTGCCTCGCGCGGCGCCGTGTCAAGGCACCGTGTCAGGCACCGTGTCAAAGCGCCATGCCGCCGTGTGTCGGCCCCCGCGTGTCGATACGGGCCCCATCTCGAATGAAGAAAACCCCTTGGCGCGCCTTGCGGCACACTGCACCCCCGGTGCAGTGAAGACGACCACTGCACGAGCGAACCGCCCCCTACAAAGAGACAACCCATGATCCGCAGACACCTCGGCACGCTGGCCATTGCATTGGCCCTTCCTCTCACGTTCTCGCTCGCCCTCACGGCCACCGCCCACGCCCAGGGCGCGGCCTACCCGGCCAAGCCCATCCGCATGATCGTGCCCTTCCCGCCCGGCGGCGGCACCGACATCCTGGCGCGCCTGGTGGCCCAGAAGCTCACCGAGACCGTGCACTGGACCGTGGTGCCCGACAACCGTGCCGGCGCCGGCGGCACCATCGGCATCGCCGAGGCGGCGCGCTCGGCGCCCACGGGCTACGACATCGTGATGGGCCAGAAGGACAACATGGTCGTCGCGCCCTGGCTCTACAAGAACCTGAGCTACAACCCGGTGAAGGACCTGACCGCCGTGGCCCACGTGGCCTACACGCCGGTGGTGATCGTCACGCAGGCCAACTCCAAGTTCAAGTCGCTGGACGACGTGGTGAAGGCCGCGCGCGCCGCGCCCGACACCATCACCTACGGTTCGCCCGGCAACGGCACCACCATCCACCTGGCCGGCGAGATCTTCAACAGCGCCGCCAAGATCAAGATGCGCCACGTGCCCTACAAGGGTTCCAACGCGGCCATGATGGACGTGCTGGCGGGCAACGTCGACCTGATGGTGTCGTCGGTGCCCTCGGCCATGGCGCAGATCAAGGCGGGCAAGCTGCGTCCGCTGGCCGTCACCTCGGCCAAGCGCAGCACCTCGCTGCCCGACACGCCCACCGTGGCCGAGCTCGGCTACAAGGACTTCGATGTGAGCACCTGGTACGGCGTGTTCGTGCCGGCCAAGACGCCCAAGGACGTGGTCGCCACGCTGAACGCCGAGATCAACAAGCTGCTGGCCACGCCCGAGATGCAGGCGGCCATCATCGCCCAGGGCGCGGAGCCGCAGAGCATGACGCCCGAGAAGTTCGGCGCGCTGCTGAAGACCGACTACGAGAAGTGGAAGGGCATCGTGCAAGCCTCGGGCGCGACAATCGAATAACGCCCCGCGCCGCAGAATGGTGTCTCCAGAACAAGCCGCACCGACGGCATGGAGACACCGATGGTTCTTTCGCCTTCCCGTACTTTCCATTCTTCGCACGCGCTTCTGAAGACAGCCGCGGTGGCCGCGGCGGTCGCGTTCATTCAAGGCTGCGCGCAGGCGCCGGTTGCGGGCGCTTCCGCGCCCAGCGATGCGTCGGTCGCATCGCACGTCGCCGCCGCCACGCGCTCCGCCGGCAGCGACCTCGGCGCGCTGCTCGCGCTGTGCAAGCCCGCCCCCTCCACGCGGCCGGCGCAGGCCGAGCTCGACAGGAGCCTCACCGCGCTCATCGACAAGCCCGCGCCGCCGCCCGGCAAGGCCTTCGACAACCTCTACTTCGTGGGCGCCGACTGGGTGAGCGCCTGGGCGCTGAAGACCTCGGACGGCATCATCCTCATCGATGCGCTGAACAACCAGGTGGAGGCGGCCGCGCTCATCGAGGGCGGCATGCGCAAGCTGGGCCTGGACCCGGCGCAGATCAAGTACGTGGTGGTCACGCACGGCCACGGCGACCACTACGGCGGCGTGCCCTACCTCGCGCAGAAATACGGCGCGCGCGTGGTCATGAGCGAGGCCGACTGGACGATGACCGAGACCCGGCTGGAGTTCGCCACGCCGATCTGGGGCGCGCCGCCCAAGCGCGGCCCGCGCGACCTGTCGGTGAAAGATGGCGACCGCCTCACGCTGGGCGACACCACCGTCACGCTGTACCTCACGCCGGGACACACCATGGGCACGCTCTCGCCGGTGTTCGACGTGCGCGCGGGCGGGCAGGTGCACCGCGCCATGCTGTGGGGCGGCACGTCGTTCAACTTCGGCAACAACGTGCCGCGCCTGGGCAGCTACATCGACGCCACGCGGCGCATGGGCACGCTGGCGCAGGCGCAGAAGATCGACGTGCTGGTGTCGAACCACTCGGGCTTCGATGGCTCGCAGGCCAAGCTCGCGGCGCTGCGGCAGCAGCCGGCGGCGGCAAACCCGTTCGTGCTGGGGACGCCGACGGTGGAGCGGGCGTTGAATGCGATGGGGGAATGCGCGCAGGCGCAGCGTGACCGGTTTGCGATGCAGAAGTGATCGTCCGAGAGAGCGCGCGTGCGAACCGCGGCTCTTGCTCCCTCTCCCCTCGGGGAGAGGGCTGGGGTGAGGGTGGCGGCAATGAAGACTGAGCGATGTTGTCGGGCCGCCGGCCCTCACCCTGACCCTCTCCCCAGGGGGAGAGGGGACAAGCCCACGAAGGCCGCACTCAGTCCGGCACGAACTTCGTATTGAAGATATCCACGTCCGTCTCCAGCTCGAACGTCGCCACCTGCCCCATCTTCCCGTCGCTCATCCTGCACGCCGAGAACAGGCTGAAGCGGCCCTTGAAATAGAACTCGTCCATCACGATCAGCGCGTACGGGTACGGCACGAAGACCTGGTGCTCGAAGATGACGCGGTGCACGTTCCGCGGCGACGGAAAGAGCTTGTAGTCGTTGGTGTCTATCGACTTGGCGGTGGCCATGGTGTGCTGCCGTTTCTTGCGTGAGGGTGCCGTTCAGGCCGGGTCGCGCACGTCGGCCACGGGGTTCGCGCCGAAGTCTTCGCGCGCCAAGTACTTCAGCACCTTGGCCGCGGCCGTGGCGGGGCTGTCGAGCATGCCTTCGTTCTTCATCTTCTCGAAGCGCGTGCGGTCCGGAAACTTCTCGGCCGAGGCGCCGCGCAGCTGCACCTGCATGTCGGTGTCGATCACGCCGGGCGCCAGCGAGACGATGCGCGCGCCGTTCGGCGCTTGCGCCTCCTCGAGCGCCACGGCGCGCGAGAAGTGGTCCATGCCGGCCTTGGCGCCGCAGTACGGCGCCTGGCTGCCCATGGCGTTGCGGCCCAGGCCCGACGAGATGTTCAGCACCTTGCGCGCGCCGCGCCATTCGCGCGTGGCGCCCAGGAACGCGGAGGTCAGCAGCATCGGCGCCTCCAGCCCGATGCGCAGCGCCAGCGACAGCTCGGCGGCCACCGCGCTCGACAGGGGCGCGGGGTTGCCCACGGTGCCGGCGTTGTTGATGAGCGTGACGCTGTCGAAGCGCTGGCCGTCCAGCGTCTTCAGCCAGTCCGACAGGCGCGCCGCGGCGGCCACGGGGTCGGACAGGTCCTGCTCCCATTGCGTGAGCTCGGCGCCGGCGGCCTCGGCCCTGCCGGCCAGCGCCGCGAGCTCGGGGTTCTGCTTGCGCGAAATGCCCAGCACCACGTGGCCGGCCTGCAGCAGCTGTTCGGCCATGGCCTGGCCCAGGCCCCGCGAGGCGCCGGTGATGAGGGTGAGGTGGGAAGCGGTCATCTGGAAAAGTCTTTCTGGAACGAAGGCGGCAAGGGTAAGGGCAATCGAATAACGGCGCGGCGCGCTCAGCCGGTCTTGAACTGCTTGCGCAAGAAGGCGCGGTGGCGCGCGATGTGCTGCAGCTGCGCGGGCGCGACGGTGCCGCCCAGGTCGACCTCGTCCGCGCCGTTGAGCACGGCGTTGGCGTTGTCCATGGCACGCGCCACCACCTCCTGCTCGCTCACGCCGAGCTGCGCCGCCAGGTCGAGCGCCACGCGGCGCATGGCGCGCTGCGACAGCATCCACATGGCGCCGAAGCGGTCCCAGGCGAGCGCGGCCTCGTCGGCGTTCTCGCGGTCGGCCAGGATCTCGGCGAGCGGCTTGGCCAGCACCTGGTGGAGCGCGTCGAGCTGCTCGGTGAGCTGCTCGTTGCGCTCGATGGCTTCCTCGAGCGTGGGGCCGTCGGGCTTTGGTTTGACCTTGGCGGTTTCGGGCGGCGGGATGAAAGCGGCCTGCGCATCGGCGGGCACGATCTGGATCTGGTCTTCGAGGCTCATTGGGTTTCCATTTCAGCGGTGCTGTTCGCGGCGCTGCCCGCAGCAGGGTTCGCGGAGGGGTTTGCCGCGGGGTTGTTCTTCTTGTTCGACATCGCGCTCACGCGCAGGCCCGGCAGGTCGAGCACGCGCAGGCCACCGTACTCCACGCGGATCAACCCCTGCGCCGAGAGGCCGTTCAGCGCCTCGTTCACGCGCTGGCGCGACAGGCCCACCAGGTACGCCAGCTCCTGCTGCGTGATGCGCAGCACCTCGCCCACGCCCGGGTACAGCACCGGGTTGAACAGCGACACCAGGTTGCGCGCCACGCGGGCGTCGGGGTTGTTGAGGCGGTCGATTTCCAGCGCCGCGATGAACTGGCCGAGCCGCTCGTTGAGCTGGTTCATCACGAAGCGGTTGAAGCCGATGGAGTGGTCCAGCAGCCAGTGGAAGCTCTCGATGGGCAGGCCCGCCACCACGCTGCGGCGCAGCGCCTGGATGTTGTAGCGGTAGGGCTCGCGCTTCATCACCGTGCCTTCGCCGAACCAGCCGCCGGGCGGCACGCCGGTGTAGGTGACCGAGCCGCCGTCGGCGTTGTCGTTGCTCATCTTCAGGAGCCCCTCGACCACGCCGAACCAGTAGGTGGGCGAGCGCCCGACGCGGCACACCAGGTCGCCGGGCTCGGCCTCGCCCACCACCAGCGTGGCCTCGGCGCGGCGGCGCTCGGCGGGCGTGAGCGTGTGCAGCCAGGGAATGCTGCCGAGCTCGGCGCCGTTGGGGGGACGCACGCGGTCCTTGATGGAACCGCCGAGCACGTTGTTGGAGGAAAGGTTGCCAGCAGGCATCGGGAAACTCCGGGGAGTAGTGTCCCTAGGATTGTCGTTGGAACGACAACCGGGCGTCAAAGTGAGACCTACGATCCGCCCACTGTGCAAACTACCGCCCCCACCTTCCCCCGTCTGCTGCTCGCGCATGCCGAGGCCCGACCCGAATCGCCCGCCGTGCGCGAGAAGGACCTCGGCATCTGGCAAACCTGGACCTGGAACGCCGTGGCGCAGGAAGTGCGCGAAATGGCCTGCGGCCTGGCGAGCCTCGGCTTCAAGGCCTTCGACAACCTGGCCATCGTGGGCGCCAACCGCCCGCACCTGTACATGGCGGTGGTCGCCGCGCAGAGCCTGCGCGGCGTGCCCGTGCCGCTGTACCAGGACGCGGTGGCCGGCGAGATGGTCTTCATGCTGCAGGACGCCGCCATCGAGTTCGTGGTCGTCGAAGACCAGGAGCAGGTCGACAAGCTGCTGGAGTGCCGCGAGCTGCAGAAAGAGCGCTACCCCTGCATCCGCCACATCATCTACGACGACCCCAAGGGCCTGCGCCACTACGACCAGCCCGGGCTCGTCAGCTACGAGCAGCTGCGCGCGCTGGGCCGCGAGTTCGACAAGGCCAACTTGGGCTACTACGACCGCGCGGTGGCCGCCGGCGAGGCGACCGACGTGGGCGTCATCCTCTACACCTCGGGCACCACCGGGCGGCCCAAGGGCGTGTGCCAGACGCATGCGAGCTTCATCGCGGCGGGCCGCGGCGGCGTGGAGACCGACCGGCTCGGCCCCGGCGACGACATCATGAGCTACCTGCCGATGGCGTGGGTGGGCGACCACCTGTTCTCGGTGGCGCAGTGGCTGGTGGGCGGCTTCACGCTGAACTGCCCCGAGTCGAGCGAGACGGTGATGAACGACATGCGCGAGATCGGCCCGAGCTACTACTTCGGCCCGCCGCGCACCTTCGAAGGGCTGCTCACGGCGGTGTCCATCCGCATGGAAGACGCGGCCGCGCCCAAGCGCTGGCTGTACGCGAAGTTCATGGCGCTGGCGCAGCGCGTGGGCGCCGACATCCTGAACGGCGCGCCCGTGAGCGCGGGCGACCGCCTGATGTATGCCTTGGGCAACCTGCTGGTCTATGGGCCGCTGCGCAACGTGCTGGGCATGAGCCGCATCCGCGTGGCGTACACCGCGGGCGCGGCCATCGGGCCCGACCTGTTCCGCTTCTACCGCTCCATCGGCGTGAACCTGAAGCAGTTCTACGGCCAGACCGAGACCTGCGCCTACGTGTGCCTGCAGCAGGACGGCAAGGTCAAGCTGCAGACCGTGGGCACCGCCGCGCCGGGCATCGAGCTGAAGATCTCGGACGACGGCGAGGTGCTGGTGCGCGGCGTGTCGGTGCTCAAGGAGTACTATAAGCGCCCCGACGCCACCGCCGAGGTGCTGGACGCCAATGGCTACTTCCACACCGGCGACGCGGGCGTGCTCGACAGCGAAGGGCACCTGCGCATCATCGACCGCGCCAAGGACGTGGGCAAGCTCGTGGGCGGCGCCATGTTCGCGCCCAACTACATCGAGAACAAGCTCAAGTTCTTCCCGCAGATCAAGGAAGCGGTGTGCTTCGGCAACGGGCGCGACGAGGTGTGCGCGGCCATCAACATCGACTTCGAGGCGGTGGGCAACTGGGCCGAGCGGCGCGGGCTGGCCTACGGCGGCTACGTCGACCTGGCGGGCAAGCCCGACGTGCTGGCGCTCATTGCCGAGTGCATCGGCAAGGTCAACGCCGACCTCGCGGGCGAGGACGGCATGGGCGAGACGCAGATCGCGCGCTTCCTGGTGCTGCACAAGGAACTCGACCCCGACGACGACGAGCTCACCCGCACGCGCAAGGTGCGCCGCGGCTTCATCGCCGAGAAATATGCGGTGCTGCTCGAGGCGCTGTACGGCGGCAAGACCGAGCAGTTCATCGAGACGCAGGTCAAGTTCGAGGACGGCCGCACGGGCGCGGTGAGCGCCACGCTGAAGATCGTCGAGGCGAAGACCTTTCCCATCGTGAAGGCAGCGGCATGAGCGCGCGAAAGACCGGCGACGTCATCCTCGACGTGCAGAACATCTCGCTGAGCTTCGGCGGCGTGAAGGCGCTGACGGACATCAGCTTCAACGTGCGCGAGCACGAGGTGCGGGCCATCATCGGGCCGAACGGCGCGGGCAAGAGCTCGATGCTGAACTGCATCAACGGCGTGTACTGGCCGCAGCAGGGCTCCATCACCTTCCGCGGCCAGACCTTCAAGCACATGAACTCGCGCCAGGTGGCCGAGATGGGCGTGGCGCGCACCTTCCAGAACCTGGCGCTGTTCAAGGGCATGAGCGTGCTCGACAACATCATGACGGGGCGCAACCTGAAGATGAAGAGCGGCCTGCTCGCGCAGGCATTGCGCTGGGGCCCGGCCGAACGCGAAGAGCTGCGCCACCGCGAGTTCGTCGAGCACATCATCGACTTCCTGGAGATCCAGCCGCACCGCAAGACGCCGGTGGGCCGCCTGCCCTACGGCCTGCAGAAGCGCGTGGACCTGGGCCGCGCGCTGGCCATGGAGCCGCAGGTGCTGCTGCTGGACGAGCCCATGGCCGGCATGAACGTGGAAGAAAAGCAGGACATGAGCCGCTTCATCCTCGACGTGAACGACGAGTTCGGCGCCACCATCGTTCTCATCGAGCACGACATGGGCGTGGTGATGGACATCTCCGACCGCGTGGTGGTGCTGGACTACGGCAAGAAGATCGGCGACGGCACGCCCGACGAGGTTCGGAACAACGAAGACGTGATCCGGGCTTATCTCGGCGCGGAACACTAGGAACGGCGGGCCCCATGGGTTTCTTTCTCGAAACGATTTTCGGCGGCTTGATGGCCGGCATGCTCTACGCGCTGGTGGCGCTGGGCTTCGTGCTGATCTTCAAGGCCTCGGGCGTCTTCAACTTCGCGCAGGGCGCGATGGTGCTGTTCGCCGCGCTCGCGATGGCGCGCTTCGCCGAATGGATACCGAAGTGGCTGGGCTTCCAGAGCGTGGTGCTGGGCGCCGTGCTCGGCTTCATCGCCGCGGCGGCGTGCATGGTGGTGGTGGCCTGGCTCATCGAGCGGCTCGCGCTGCGCCGGCTGGTCAACCAGGAGGGCATCACGCTGCTCATGGCCACGCTGGGCATCTCGTACGTGCTCGACGGCGCGGGGCAGCTGATTTTCGGCAGCGCCACCTACAAGATCGACATCGGCATGCCCAAGGACCCGCTGCTAGTGCTGGAGAACGTGTTCGAAGGCGGCCTGCTTCTGAGCAAGGAAGACCTCTACGCGGCCGTGATCGCCGCGGCGCTGGTGGTGGCGCTGACGCTGTTCTTCCAGAAGACGAGCACCGGCCGCGCCCTGCGCGCGGTGGCCGACGACCACCAGGCCGCGCAGTCGATCGGCATTCCGCTGGCGCGCATCTGGGTCATCGTGTGGTCCATCGGCGGCATCGTCGCGCTGGTCGCGGGAATGATCTGGGGCAGCAAGCTGGGCGTGCAGTTTTCCATCTCGCTGGTGGCGCTGAAGGCGTTTCCGGTGGTGATCCTGGGCGGCCTGACCTCGGTGCCCGGCGCCATCCTGGGCGGGCTGATCATCGGCACGGGCGAGAAGGTGTCGGAGATCTACCTGGGCCCGTTCCTGGGCGGCGGCATCGAGAACTGGTTTGCCTACGTGCTCGCGCTGGCGGTGCTGCTGGTCAGGCCGCAGGGCCTGTTCGGCGACAAGATCATCGACCGCGTCTAAAGGCACACAAAGATGTTCTACAGAGAAAACGGCCAATTCAAGAGCAGCTACCGCGCCGACCTTGCGCTGTTCCCGGTGGCGCAAGACCGCTGGGCCATGCTGGCGCTGGCGGCCATTGCCTTCGTGGCGGTGCCGCTGCTGGCCAGCGACTACAGCTTTCGCGCGGTGCTCATTCCCTTCCTCATCCTGGCGCTGGCCGCCATCGGGCTGAACGTGCTGGTGGGCTATTGCGGGCAGATCTCGCTGGGCACCGGCGCCTTCATGGCGGTGGGCGCCTATGCGGCCTACAACCTGCAGGTGCGCATCGAGGGCATGCCGCTGCTGGTGGCGCTCATCGGCGGCGGGCTGGCGGCCACGGTGGTGGGGGTGCTGTTCGGCATACCCAGCCTGCGCATCCGCGGGCTGTACCTGGCGGTGGCCACGCTGGCCGCGCAGTTCTTCATGGACTGGTTCACCAACCGCGTGAAGTGGGTCACCAACGATTCGTCCTCGGGCTCGGTGAGCGTGAACTCGCTGCAGATGCTGGGCTACGAGTTCAACACGCCCACGCAGAAGTACCTGCTGTGCCTGAGCCTGGTGGTGGTGTTCGCGCTGCTGGCCAAGAACCTGGTGCGCGGCGCCATCGGGCGCGAATGGATGGCCATGCGCGACATGGACGTGGCCGCCTCGGTGATCGGCATTCGCCCGGTGTACGCCAAGCTCACGGCCTTCGCGGTGAGCAGCTTCATCGTCGGCGTGGCCGGCGCGCTCTGGGGCTTCGTGCACCTGGGCGCGTGGGAGCCCGCGGCCTTCGGCATCGACAAGTCGCTGCAGCTGCTGTTCATGATCATCATCGGCGGGCTGGGCTCCATTGCCGGCAGCTTCTTCGGCGCGGCCTTCATCGTGCTGCTGCCGCTGCTGCTGAACTACGTGCCGCACTGGCTGGGGCTGTCGATTTCGACGGCCACCGCGTCGCACCTGGAACACATGATCTTCGGCGCGCTCATCGTGTTCTTCCTGATCGTCGAGCCGCACGGCCTGGCGCGGCTGTGGTCCACCGCGCGGCAGAAGCTGCGGCTGTGGCCCTTCCCGCACTGACCCCCGGCACCCAGCTACCGCATCCGGTTACCGCATCCCGTTTCACCACGCACTCACGTGCTCAATAAAAGGAGACAAGCCATGCAATTCAGGAAACTCGCACGCACCGCGGCACTTGCCGCTGCGGGGCTTTCGATGGCCGTCGCGGGCTCGCTCGCGCAGGCCCAGCCGGCCGAGCAGTTCGTGCCGCTGCTGGTCTACCGCACCGGCCAGTTCGCACCGCTGGGCATTCCATGGGCCGACGGCAAGCAGGACTACCTGAAGCTGGTGAACGCGCGCGACGGCGGCGTCAACGGCGTGAAGCTCACGTACGAAGAATGCGAAACCGCCTACGACGCGGCCAAGGGCGTGGAGTGCTACGAGCGCCTGAAGGCCAAGGGCTCGGGCGCCTCGGGCTTCGAC
Source organism: Variovorax sp. RCC_210 (assembly GCF_041355175.1). Taxonomy (NCBI): domain Bacteria; kingdom Pseudomonadati; phylum Pseudomonadota; class Betaproteobacteria; order Burkholderiales; family Comamonadaceae; genus Variovorax; species Variovorax sp. RCC_210. The sequence goes on from NZ_JBFUPJ010000002.1 coordinate 305,119, forward strand.
ACGCAGTCCACCGGCATCACCTTCGCGGTGACCGACAAGGCCTTCGTCGACAAGGTGGTCGTCGAGACCCCGGGCTACGGCCTGTCGCAGTCGGCCGACGGCACGGTGTTCGAGTGGAACTTTCCACTGCTGGGCACCTACTGGACCGCGGCCGACGTGATGATCCAGGACATCGCGAAGAAGGAGAAGGGCAACCTCAAGGGCAAGAAGATCGCGCTGGTCTACCACGACTCGCCGTACGGCAAGGAACCGATTCCGCTGCTGCAGAAGCGCGCCGCGGCCGAAGGCTTCGAGCTCTCGCTGTTCCCGGTCACGCCGCCCGGCGTGGAGCAGAAGTCGACCTGGCTGCAGATTCGCCAGCAGAAGCCCGACTACGTGCTGTTCTGGTCGGCCGGCGTGATGACGCCCGCCGGCATTCGCGAGGCGCAGGCCAGCGGCTACCCGCGCGAGAAGATCTACGCGGTGTGGTGGGCCGGCTCCGACCATGACGTGAAGGACATCGGCGCCGGCGCCAAGGGCTACAACGCCATCACGCTGCACAACAGCGCGGCCAAGGACAAGGTGCACGACGACCTGAAGAAGCTGGTGTACGACAAGGGCCAGGGCACCGGCCCGGCCGACGGCATCGGCTCCATCGCGCACACCCGCGGCATGATGATCTCGATGCTGCAGGTGGAGGCGATCCGCACCGCGCAGGAAAAGTACGGCAAGGGCAAGCCGCTGTCGCCCGAGCAGGTGCGCTGGGGCTTCGAGAACCTGAACCTCACGGCCGACAAGCTCAAGGCGCTGGGCTTCGGCGAAGTCATGCGGCCGGTGAAGACCTCGTGCAGCAACCACATGGGCGACGACTGGGCGCGCATCGTGCAGTGGGACGGCGGCAAGTGGGAGATCAAGTCGGACTGGTACCAATCGGACAAGACCCACATCGACCCGCTGGTGAAGGAATACGCGGCCAAGTACGCGAAGGACAAGAACGTCAAGCCGCGCGCCTGCTCGTAAGGCGCCGCACGGGGGCTGCGCGCGGCGCGGCCCTCCCCGTCGGCTCCGTCGCGAGCCGGCATCTGAAAGGCGGGCCTGCGCACGACCACGACCGCCTTCCACATGCTTCGGACATCACCATGAGCGAACCCAACATCCTTCTCAACGTCAACGGCATTGAGGTGATCTACAACCACGTGATCCTCGTGCTGAAGGGCGTGTCGCTCTCGGTGCCCGACGGCGGCATCGTGGCGCTGCTCGGCGGCAACGGCGCGGGCAAGACGACCACGCTGCGCGCGGTGAGCAACCTGCTGGCGGGCGAGCGCGGCGCGGTCACCAAGGGCACCATCGAGCTGCGCGGCGAGCGCATCGAGGCGCTGTCGCCGGCCGAGCTGGTGCGGCGCGGGCTGATCCAGGTGATGGAAGGCCGCCACTGCTTCGCCCACCTGACCATCGAGGAAAACCTGATGACCGGCGCCTACACGCGCACCGACGGCAAGGCCGCGGTGCAGCAGACGCTGGAGAAGGTCTACGCGTACTTTCCGCGGCTGAAGACGCGGCGCGCCTCGCAGGCCGCCTACACCTCGGGCGGCGAGCAGCAGATGTGCGCCATCGGCCGCGCGCTGATGGCCAACCCGACCATGGTGCTGCTCGACGAGCCGTCGATGGGCCTGGCGCCGCAGATCGTCGAAGAGGTGTTCGAGATCGTGAAAGACCTGAACACCAAGGAGCGCGTGACCTTCCTGCTGGCCGAGCAGAACACCAACATGGCGCTGCGCTACGCGGACTACGGCTACATCCTCGAAAACGGCCGCATCGTGATGGACGGCGAGGCCAGGAGCCTGCGCGAGAACGAGGACGTGAAGGAGTTCTACCTCGGCGTCGGCGGCGCGGACCGCAAGAGCTTTCGCGACGTGAAGAGCTACAAGCGGCGCAAGAGGTGGCTGGCTTGATGGGTGCACCCGCGTCGCAAGACCGAACTGAAAGACCAAGGGTACGGACATGACCGACCACTACGACAACCTAGAAATCCGTGACCCCGCCGAACGCGAACGCGACCTGCTCGCCGCACTGCCCCGGCAGGTCGCGCAGGCCCAGACCGCCGCACCCGCGTTCACGAAGATCCTCGACGGCGTGAAGCCCGCGGACGTGACGACGCGCGAAGCGCTCGCCAGGCTGCCGGTCACGCGCAAGTCGGAATTGCTCGAGTTGCAGAAGGCCAGGCGCGAGGACGATCCGTTCGGCGGCTTCTCTTCGATCGGGCGCGGCCCGCGCATGCCGCGCGTGTTCGCCAGCCCCGGCACCATCTACGAACCCGAGGGCGAGGCGCGCGACTACTGGCGCACCGCGCGTGCGCTGCATGCGGCGGGCTTCAGGAACGGCGAGCTCATTCACAACAGCTTCAGCTACCACATGACGCCCGCGGGCTCGATCATGGAAAGCGGCGCGCGCGCCATGGGCTGCACCGTGTTCGCGGGCGGCACCGGCCAGACCGAACAGCAGCTCGAGGCCATGGTCGACCTCAAGCCCGAGGGCTATGCCGGCACGCCAAGCTTCCTGAAGATATTGCTGGAGAAGGCCGAGGAGAAAGGGCTGAAGCTGCCCTCGCTCACCAAGGCGCTGGTGTCGGGCGAGGCCTTTCCGCCCAGCCTGCACGACTGGATTGCCGCGCACGGCGTGCAGGGCACGCAGTGCTACGCCACCGCCGACCTGGGCCTCATCGCCTACGAAACCACCGCGCGCGAAGGGCTGGTGATCGACGAAGGCGTGCTGGTCGAGATCGTCCGGCCCGGCACCGGCGACCCGGTGCCCGACGGCGAGGTCGGCGAGGTGGTGGTGACCACCTTCAACCCCGACTACCCGCTGGTGCGCTTCGGCACGGGCGACCTTTCCGCGGTGCTGGCGGGCACCTGCCCCACGGGCCGCACCAACAAGCGCATCAAGGGCTGGCTCGGCCGCGCCGACCAGACCACCAAGGTGCGCGGCATGTTCGTGCACCCCTCGCAGGTGGCCGACGTGGTGCGGCGCTTTCCGGAAGTGCAGCGCGCGCGGCTGGTGGTGTCGGGCGAAATGGGCGACGACCGCATGACGCTGAAGATCGAATGCGCGAGCGCCCCCGAAGGGCTGGACGCGCGCATTGCCGACGCGGCGCGCGAGGTGACCAAGCTGCGCGCCACCATCGAGCAGGTGGCGCCGGGCAGCCTGCCCAACGACGGCAAGGTGATCGAGGACGCGCGCAGCTACAAGTAGCAGCAGCGGCTACAGGCTGTTCTTGTACAGCCGGCGCGTGACGGAGCGCGCCAGCGTCATCACCAGCGCCATGTAGACCAGCACCAGCGCCAGCACGAAGCCGACGATGCCGCCGCCGCTGTAGAAGCTGAACGACGCCTTCGCCGCCAGGAACAGCCACGCCAGCGCGATGACGATGCAGCCCACCTGCACCAGCGCGAACGACAGCACGCCCGCGGCCACGGCCCTGAACGGGCGCACCGCGGGCAACGCGGGCAATGTTGCAGGCAAGGCGCTGGGCCGGGTGCCCAGCCACGCACCCCACCAGGCCAGCGCGAAGCCCACCACCAGCGGCAGGCCCCAGGTCAGCAGCAGCACCACCACGCTCAAGCCCGGTGCCGGAAAGGCCCAGCGCGCCGCGGCCAGGCTGCCCCAGAGCTGCAGCGCGGAGAACATGGCGGCGACCACCAGCGCGACCGCGCGGCGCGGTGGCACGCCGAGGGCCTCGGGCGCATCGACGGCGACAGCATCCCCGGCATCGAGCGCCTCCATGCGCGGCACGCTCGCGTTCGCCACGCGGCTCTTCGCCAGCGCGATCCACGCCGCCAGCCACACGCCCAGCACGAGCACCACCAGCTGCACCAGCGACTGCAGCAGCATCGCCACGCCCATGTACACGCGCGGCGAGTACGCGAAAGCATCCTCGAAGCGGCCGCCCGGCATGAACATCACCTGCAGCTCGTAGAACAGCGGCGTCAGCGCGTAGTAGTTCAGCACCATCGCCAGCACCCACACGCCGCCGAAGCGCAGCCGCGCGTCGTGCGCCAGCGCCACGCGGGCCATGCCCATGCGTTCGAGCGCGCTGCGCCCGTGGCTCCACGCCAGCGTGGAAACCAGCGTCCACGACATGACCATGCCGATGAGCAGCGTCACCCACACGTCGGGGGTGGCGTAGGCGTTGCGCAGCTGCTCGGACTCCGGCCTGGACGGCACCAGCAGCAAGGCCATGTTGATGACGAACACCGCCGCGTCCAGCCCCACCGCGATGAGCGCGAAGTCGCGGGGCAGGCGCAGTGCGCGCACGTAGGAAGGGGTCGCCGACATAGGAATACTTTCGCTTTGAATCAGGCGTGCCGCAGGGGCACGCGAACCCAGCGAGGGTATCGGATGACGGCGCGCGCGCCGTGTAGGTTCAGTGCGCGAGTGCGGCTTCGCCCTCCGTCTTTCGGGGCGCGGGGCCGACGTACACCGACTGCGGGCGAATCAGCCGCCCCTTCTTCACCTGCTCGCGCGCATGCGCCAGCCAGCCGCCGACGCGGCCCGCGGCGAACACGCAGGTGAAGCTTTCGCGGCCGAAGCCCAGCGCCTCCAGCAGCAGCGCGGTGTAGAACTCCACGTTGGTCTCCAGCGCGCGGCCGGGCTTCTTCTCGCGCAGGATGGCGAGCGCGGCCTGCTCTGCGGCCTCGGCGAGCTCGAAGCGCGCCGCGTTCACGCTGCCCTCGGCCCCGAGCTTGCGCAGCGCGCCCTTCAACGCATCGGCGCGCGGATCGCGCACGCGGTAGATGCGGTGGCCGAAGCCCATCAGCCGCTGGCCGCTGGCGACCGCCTCCTCGAGCCAGGCGCGCGCGTTGGCGGCGGTGCCGATGGCGTCGAGCGCATCGAGCACCGGGCCCGGCGCGCCGCCGTGCAGCGGGCCCTTGAGCGCGCTGATGCCGGCCAGCACGGCCGAGGCGAGCCCCGCGCCGGTCGAGGCCACCACGCGCGCGGCGAAGGTCGAGGCGTTCAGGCCGTGGTCGCACACGGTGACGAGGTAGGTGTCGAGCGCCGCGGCCTGCACCGGCGTGGGCGCGCGGCCGTGCAGCATGCGCAGCATGTCGGCCGCGTGCGGCAGCGACTCGTCGGGCGCCAGCGCCTGCACGCCCAGCCGCCAGCGCATGACCGCGGCGGTGTAGACCGCGGGCGCGGCCAGCAGGCGCAGGGCGGTGGGCAGGTCGTCGCCGTCGGGCAGGCGCGCCATCAGCGCGCGCACCGCCTCGATGGGCGGCATGCGGCGCAGCACCGCGTCGTCGCTGGGCTGCAGCCGCTCGAAGGCTTCGCGGCGCGCGCGACCGATGGCGGCGCGCAGGCTGTCTTGCGGAGGCAGTGTGTCGAAGAAGCCCTCGAACAGCAGCGCCACCACGTCTTCGTAGCGCCAGCGCTGCGCGATCTCGTCGAGCTCGTGCCCGCGAATCACCAGCCGCCCGGCCTCGCCGTCCACCTCGGACAGCACCGTGCGCGCAGCCACCACGCCTTCGAGGCTGCCATCGTCGTCGTTCATCGTTTTTGCTCCTGTGTTCACGATGAACCCGATTCTGGCCACACGGACATTGACGTCAATCTTGATCTATTCTGTCAACATGACATCGACCCACGCACCGCTGTGGCTGCCCGCCGCCGACGCCCTCGCACTGATGCAGGTGCGCCCGCAAACGCTCTATGCCAGCGTGAGCCGCGGACGCATCCGCGCCAAGCCCGACGCCGCCGACCCGCGCCGCAGCCTCTACCACCGCGACGACGTGCAGCGCGTCGCGGCGCGCACGCGGGGCCGGCGCAGCAGCGAGACGGTGGCGAGCGAAGCCATCCAGTGGGGCGAGCCGGTGCTGGCCTCGGGCGTGTCGACGGTGGCCGAGGGCCGGTTGCTGTACCGCGGGCAGGACGCGTGCGAACTGGCCGCGCACGCCACGCTGGAAGAAGCCGCGGGGGTGCTGTGGGACAGCGCGGCGCCGGGCTTCGTTTCGCGCGCGCACACCAAGGCACTGGCACCGGCAACTGCGTCGGCACCGAAAAACACGCTGCCGCTGCAGGCCGGGCTGGTCGCGCTGGCATCGCGCGCGGCCACCGACCTGCCCACGCGCGGCCGCTCGCGCGCCGTGCTGCAGGCGGAAGCCGCGGAGGTGATCGGCACGCTGGCCGATGCGCTGCTCGGCCCCGCGCCTTCGCGCACCTCGTCGCTGCCGATGCCGATGCACCTGCGCATCGCGTCGGCATGGCGCCGCCCGCGCGCCGCCGACGACCTGCGCCGCGCGCTGGTGCTGCTGGCCGACCACGAGCTCAACGCATCGACCTTCGCTGCGCGCGTGACGGCATCGACGGGCGCCTCGGTGGCGGCGTGCCTGCTCACGGGTCTTTCGACGTTGACGGGCCCGTTGCATGGCGGTGCCGCCGCCGCAGTGCAGGCCCTGATGCGCAACGCCACGGCCATCGGCACCGATGCGGCCGTGCGCGAATGGCTGGCGCACGACCGGCCGCTCGCTGCCTTCGGGCATCCGCTGTACGCCAACGGCGACGCGCGCTGCAACGCGCTGCTGGCGAACGTCGAACTGCCCGCGTCGTTCGCCGAGTTGCGCGATGTCGGCGAACGGCTGCTGGGCGAGGCCGTGAACATCGACTTCGCGCTGGCTGCCCTCGCGGCCGTGCACAAGCTGCCGGCCGGCGCGCCGCTCACGCTGTTCGCGCTCGCGCGCACGGTCGGCTGGACCGCCCATGTGCTGGAACAGCAAGCGACGGGCCAGCTGATACGGCCGCGCGCCCGCTACACGGGACCGGCGGCACCGGGCCCTGCGGCTCCTGCGGTCAGTGCAGCTCCGCCTCGTGCGCCACTTCGAAGAGCTTCGTCATCTCGCGGTTGAAGGCCGGCAGGTCGTCGGGCTTGCGGCTGGTCACCAGCGTGTGATCGACCACCACGTCGGTGTCGCTCCACTGCGCGCCCGCGTTCTGCAGGTCGGCGCGCAGCGAGGGCCACGAGGTCAGCTTGCGGCCCTTGACGCCGCCCGCGTCGATGAGCGTCCACGGCCCGTGGCAAATCGCGGCAATGGGCTTGCCCGCTTCCACGAAGGCACGCACGAAGGCGACGGCCTTCTCGTCGATGCGCAGCGTGTCGGGGTTGACCACGCCGCCGGGCAGCAGCAGTGCATCGAAGTCGTCGGGGTTGGCGCCCTTCAGCGGCACGTCGACCTCGAAGCTGTCGGCCGGGTCGTGGTGCTTCCAGCCGCGCACGCGGCCGTCGGCCGGCGAGACGATCTGCGTGTGCGCGCCGGCGCCGTCCAGCGCCTTGCGCGGCTCGGTCAGCTCGACCTGCTCGAAGCCGTCGGCCACGAGGATGGCGACCTTCATTCCGTCAAGGCAAGAGGAGGTGGTGGGCATGTGTGGGATCTCCATGGGGTTGCAGAAAAACAGGCAATGAAGATCCACCCTAAGGGCTGCGCAACCCGGCCGCATCGTCCTGCGTCGGGTCCGTTTGTCGGACAAGTCGACGGGCAGGCCGACGGGCTGAACGACGGGCAGAAGGGTGCGCAAGAAGTGCCACGGCCCGAGCGAAAAACCGCTCGGTCAGCGGTTCTTTCGCGCCCCGCGCGGGCCCGGGCCGCCGCGCGAATCCCGCCGCTCGCCTAAGGGCTATTGGGTATAGGTCAGGCTCCAGTCAGCCCTTAAGATCGCGGCCATTTTTACCCCCTCTCGGAGACGACATGAAGAAACTGTTCGCCCTCGCGGCGATTGCCGCCGCAGCCGTCGGTGCCCACGCCCAGGACTTTCCGGCGGGCAAGACCGTCACGCTGGTGGTGCCTTTCGCGGCCGGCGGCCCGACCGACCGCGTGGCGCGCGACCTGGCCGAAGCCATGCAGAAGACGCTGGGCACGACCATCGTGGTGGACAACACCGCGGGCGCGGGCAGTTCCATCGGCACGGCCAAGGTGGCGCGCGCCAACCCCGACGGCTACACGCTGCTGCTGAACCACATCGGCATGTCCACCATGCCGGCGCTGTACCGCAAGCTGCCCTTCAACGTGGAAACCGACTTCGAGTACCTGGGCATGGTCAACGAAGTGCCGATGACGCTCATCGGCAAGCCCACGCTGCCGGCCAACAACTACAAGGAACTGACCGCCTGGATCGCGGCCAACAAGGGCAAGATCAACCTGGGCAACGCCGGCCTGGGCGCCGCGTCGCACCTGTGCGGCCTGCTGTTCCAGAGCGCGCTGAAGGTCGAGATGACGCCCGTTCCCTACAAGGGCACGGCCCCGGCCATCGCCGACCTGCTGGGCGGCCAGATCGACCTGCTGTGCGACCAGACCACCAACACCACCTCGCAGATCGAGGCCAAGAAGGTGAAGGCCTATGCCGTCACCACCGCCAAGCGCCTGACCACGCCCGCGCTGAAAGACCTGCCCACGCTGGACGAGTCGGGCGTGAAGGGCTTCGAGGTCTCGATCTGGCACGGCGTGTACGCGCCCAAGGGCACGCCCGCGCCGGTGCTGAAGAAGCTCAACGACGCCATCACCGCGGCCATGAAGGACCCGGGCTTCATCAAGCGTGAAGAGGCGCTGGGCGCCGTGATTACCACCGACAGCCGCACCCAGCCGGCGGAACACAAGAAGTTCGTCTCCGCCGAGATCGCCAAGTGGGGCCCGATCATCAAGGCCGCGGGCGTGTACGCCGACTGACGCAGCCGCCTTCCGCATCCACGGCCGCGAGGCCGCGCGAAGCCGCTTGCGCCCCCCGGGGCCAGGCGGCTTTTTTGCTGGCATTTTTGCCGGCGATTTTGTTTATGCTCGCCGGGCTTTCCTGCACGCCACCCTCCCCTCTTTCATGCGTCTTCGCGGCACCCTGCCTGTGCTGGCCTTGCTGGCCGGAGCTGCGGCCATGGCGGAGCAAGCGCAGCAAGCGCTGCCGCCGCAGGCCTCGCAACCCGCTCGAACACTGCTTTGGGTGTGGGACCGCCCCCAGCTCTTCACCTCGCCGCCCGCGGGCACGGGCATCGCCTACCTGCACGCCACGGTGCGCCTGAGCGGCACGCAGAGCCGCACGGCCTGGCGCCAGTGGCCGCTGCGCATTGCCCCGGGCGTCACCTTGATTCCGGTGGTGCACGTCTCGCTCGACAACCTCGCACCCTCGCCCGTCGACGAGGCGCAGCAGCAGGCGATCGGCGCCGCGCTGGACCATGCGGCGGCGCACAGCCGCTCGGGGTGGGTGCAGCTGGACTTCGAGGCGCGCCGCAGCCAGCGCGAGGCCTACGTCGCGCTGCTGCAGCGCCTGCAGCCGATGCGCGCGCGCGTGCGGCTCTCGGCCACGGCGCTGGCCTCGTGGTGCGTGGGCGACCCTTGGTTGCCGGCCGGCCTGCTCGACGAGGTGGTGCCGATGTACTTCCGCATGGGGGCCGAATCTGCGCGCATTCGCCAGCGGCTGGCCGCCACGGGCGAGGCGCCGGTGGCGGCCTGTCGCGATGCTGCCGGGCTGCTGCTCGGCGAGCCCTGGCCCGCGTTGAAGAACGTGAAGCGGCGCTACGTGTTCCACACGGGCGCGTGGAAGAACGAAGACTTGCAGAAGCTCCGTACCGAAAACACGGACGACCCGAACAACACCACCGACACCAACAAATCCAGGGACGCAAAACAATGATTCACTCCATTCCGCGTGCGACGCGCGCCGGCTTCAGGTGGCTCGCGCTGGCGGCCTCACTGGCCGCATCGCTGATGGCCGCCACCGCGCACGCCAGCGGCGGCGGCGACCCCGTCGACCTGTTCTTCGCCACCGCCCGGCCCGACCAGCCGGTGCGCGAGTTCGTCGAACGGCCCGCCGGCTACTACACCGACTACCTCGTGCCCTACCAGGTGCTCTGGTACTGGCGCCTGCACGGCCAGGCGCTTTCGCCGGAGGCGATGCGCGTCTTTTCCGACCTGCTGGAAAAGCTGCCGCGCGAGGACAACGGCATGGACGACACCGACACCGCCTGGACCGCATGGCGCGAGGCCCGCGGCAGCGCCTACGCGAAGCTGGGCCGTCCATTGGCGGAGACGGCAAAGCCTGCCACGCCGCCGTCGCAGCAAGCCCCGCAGTGGAACGCCGACAGCCTGCAAGCCAGCCCCAACTGCTTCTACGGCGACGCCTTCCGCAACGCGACGAAGACGCTCGCCCAGCGCCTGGCGCTGGCCGCCGGCGACAAGGCCGCCGCGCCCTTCGTGCTGCACTGGCTGCAGATGCAGGACAGCGTGTTCGACACCTGCAACGAGAAGGCCGCCGCCACCCCGGCGCCCGAGCTGCCCGCCCGCGCGCCCGCGTGGCTGAAGGACGACCACGCCTACCAGCTGGCCGCGCAGCGCTTCTACGCCGATGACCTGGCCGGCGCGGACACCGCCTTCACCGAAATTGCAGACAGCGCAGCCAGCAAGGCCAGCCCCTGGCGCGACCTCGCGGCGTACATGCGCCTGCGCGTGCTGGCCCGCCAGAACCCCGGCAGCGAGCCCTCGTTCTCGGAGGGCGACGGCCCCGGCAAGGAAAGCCCCGAGGCGCTCCGCCAGCAGGCCGCGCTCACCAAGGCGGTGGACGCCATCGCGCTGCCGCTGTTGAAGAACCCGCGCGTGCAGCCGCTGCACGCGTCGGTGCACCGGCTGGCCGAGGCGCTGCGCATTCGCTACCTCACGCCGGGCACGCGGCTGCAGCGCCTGGCCGACAGCCTGAAGACGCCGGGCACACCCGAGGAAGCCGCGGCCAGGCTGCTGCTGCTGAACCACGAGTTCCGCACCTGCGCCATCGCCGGTTGCGCGTACGTGGGGCCGGAACAGAAGTCGGACCTGGTGCAGTGGCTCAGCACGGTGCGCGGCTTCGACGGGCCGTCGGGCGGGCTCGGCTCGCAAGCGACGTGGCGCGAAACCGTCAGCTGGAGCAGCTACCAGCGCACCCACGAACTCGCCTGGCTGATGGCCGCGGCGAGCCTGGTGCCGGTGAGCGCCGCGGCCGACGACCCGCGCGAGGCGCAGCTGCAGGCCGCGCTGGCGGCCGTGCCCGCGGACCACCCCGCGCGCTTCGCCGCCACGCAACTGCGGGCGCAGCGCCTGTTCGCGCAGGGCCGCTTCAAGGCGGCGCGCGAGCTCGTCGCGCCGTCGATGGATTCACCGCTGATCGCCCACAGCCTCTCGGGCCAAAACCTCGTGAAGGCGCTGCTGCTGCCCACGGCCGCGTCGGAAGAAGAATGGCGCCGGCTGGCGATCCGCCCGGTGGTGGCGCGCAGCGACCCCGAGTCGCAAGAGGCCAGGCCGAGCGCGGTGCCGCTGGCCAGTGCCTTCGACGACGACGTGGCGCGCTTCTTGAACACGCGCGCGCCGCTGGCCATGTGGCTGCGCCTGGCCGCCGACCCGGCGCTGGCGCCCCCGCTGCGCGACACGCTGCTGGAAACCGCATGGACGCGCGCCGTGCTGGCCGAGGACTACGCCGCGGCCCGCCGCGCGGCCGAGCAGCGCATCGCGTCCGCGCAGAAGCCTCCCGCGCAGGCGCCCACGGCGCTGGCGGCGGCCGGGCGTTCAGGTCCGGGCCCCGACCCCATCGCCGGCATGCGCCGCTCGCTGGCGTTGGCGACGACGGACAAGGCGGCCTGGCACCGCCTACTGCTGGAGCGCATGGCCAGCACCACCGAGACGCTGCAGCCGCCGCACTGGCCCGACGCCGGCTGGGACATCCGGCCCACGCCGCTCAAGCCCGGGCTGGTGCGCACCTACGACCGCGGCGCGACCATCGGCAGCTACGGCAAGTGGTGCAACACGCTCGGCGTGCCGACCACGGGGTCGCAAGCCGCGGGGCAGGCCGACTTCGACATGCCCGCGTTCCTGCCGCAGCAAGAACGCGCGCAGCAGGCGGCGCTGGTCGCCAGGCTGCGCACGGTGCCGCAGGACTCGGTGTACTTCACGCAGGAAAGCCTGGCGCTGATGCAGCGCGACCGCGCCGACCCGCTGGTGCCGCAGGCGCTGTCGGTGGCCGTGAAGATGGCGCGCTACACCTGCCAGGACAAGGCGGTGGGCGACTGGTCGCGCAAGGGCCTGCAGGCCCTGCACGCGAACTACCCGAAGTCGACCTGGGCGGCCAGCACGCAGTACTGGTACGGCGGGCGATAAAGCCACGGCAAGGACGTCGCCGCGAGCGCGCCATGACCGTGCGCCGCCAGCAGGCTACTTCGGCCTGATCGCGTCCGCCGTGCCCTGGATGAACGCCTTGATGCTCTCGATGTCGTCGCCCGACAGCTTGCCCGTGAAGTCGGGCATGCCGCGCGCCATGGCCGGGCCCTTCAGGATGAACTTGTCCAGGTTCTCGATGTAGGCCGCGTCCAGGTAGCCCAGGTTGGGAATGTTGCCGCCGCGGTCCACGCCCGGCACGCCGTGGCAGAACACGCAGTTGCTCACGTACAGCATGGTGCCGGCCTGCACCTTGGCGGGGTCGTACTTCACGCCCTGCACCAGCTTGTCCATGCGGTACTGCACGAACTCCGGCATCTTGGCGGTGCCGCCCACGGCGAAGGTGTAGACCGTGCCCGGGCCCTGCTTCTCGGTGGCGCGCTGCGCCAGGCCGTACACGCCGCCCCAGCCCACGGCCACCGACACGTACTGCTTGCCGTCCACCATGTAGGTCGAGGGCGCCGCCACCACGCCGGTGCCGGTGGGCGACTCCCAGAGCTTGTCGCCCGTCTTGGCGTTGTAGGCCAGCAGCCGGCCGTCGGCGGTGCCCTGGAACACCAGGTTGCCGGCGGTGGTGAGCGTGCCGCCGTTCCAGGGCGACACGTAGTCCACGCCCCAGGCTTCCTTCTGCGTCACCGGGTCCCACGCCACCAGCCGGCCCGAGGGCTTGCTCTTGGGCGGCTCCACGTTGGCGAACTTGCCCAGGTTCCAGCCCAGCCCGGCGTGCGGGCGGCCGGGCACGTCTTCGTTGAACTTCCAGTCCTTGTCGTCCATCAGGTTGATCGGCACGTGCTGCGACGGCAGGTAGGCCAGGCCGGTCTGCGGGTTGAACGACATCGGGTGCCAGTTGTGCGCGCCGAACGGGCCCGGAATGGCGTCGTTGGGCTTGGTGCCGTCGCGCGCCGAGGCCACCACGTTGGGCCGGCCGTTCTTGTCGTAACCCGTGGCCCAGTTCACCTCGGTGAAGTTCTTCGCCGAGATGAACTTGCCGTTGGTGCGGTCGATGACGAAGAAGAAGCCGTTCTTCGGCGCGTGCAGCAGCACCTTGCGCGGCTTGCCGTCGAGCTTCACGTTGGCCAGGATCATCGACTGCGTGGAGGTGTAGTCCCAGTTGTCGCCGGGCGTCTCCTGGTAGTGCCACTTGTACTTGCCGGTGTCGGGGTCCAGCGCCACCACCGAGCCCAGGTAGAGGTTGTCGCCGCCGCCGGGGCTGCGCGCCTTGTGCGACCACGGCGAGCCGTTGCCGGTGCCCACGTACATCAGGTTGAGCTCGGGGTCGAAGGCGAAGCTGTCCCACGCGGTGCCGCCGCCGCCGGCCTCCCAGTACTTGCCCGACGGGTCCCAGGTCTTGGCGGCGCGCGCCATCGAGGCGTCCTCGAAGGGCTTGGCCGGGTCGCCCGGCACCACGAACCAGCGCCACTTCTGGTCGCCGGTCTTCGCGTCGTAGGCGGTCACGAAGCCGCGCACGCCGTACTCGGCACCACCGTTGCCGATGATGACCTTGCCCTTGAACACGCGTGGCGCGCCGGTGATGGTGTAGCTGCCCTTCTGCCCTTCGAGCGTGTTCTTCTCCCACACGGTCTGGCCGGTGGCCGCGTCGAGCGCGATGAGGCGGCCGTCGTACGCCGCCACGTAGACCTTGCCTTCGTAAATTGCCACGCCGCGGTTCACCACGTCGCAGCAGCCCCTGTAGCCTTTCGATTTATCGACCTGCGGATCGAAGGTCCACAGCTTCTGCCCGGTGCGCGTGTCGATGGCGTGCACCACGCTCCACGAGGCGGTGACGTACATGATGCCGTCCACCACCAGCGGCGTGGCCTCCACGCCGCGCGTGGACTCCAGGTTGTACGACCAGACCAGCCCCAGGTCCTTCACGTTGCCCGCGTTCACCTGGTCGAGCTTGCTGAAGCGCGACTCCGAGTAGTCGAGCCCCACGCTGGGCCAGTCGGGGGTTTTCTGCGCCGCGTTGGCGCGGATGAAGCCGCCGTCGACGCGCTTCGTGGCGCTCGCGGCGCGCTCCTGCGCAGTCTGCGCCGTGGCTGGCATGGTGACCAGGGCCGTGCCGCCCAGGCACAGCAATGCGCCGGCGAGCATCCGCAGCCCGGAGTGTGTTGTTGTCATCGCAGGTCTCCTTGTGTGCCGCAAGGATGGTCCGCCGGGGCTTCGCCTTCACCCCCGGGATTTCCCCAGTCCGGCGATGTTCCATTGCGGAACACATTCAGCGCTGGCCCCGAACCGGGAGACGACGACCCCATGGCACTCGACAGAATCGGCACCGCGGATGCGCCGCGCCAGCTCTTCGCCAGCACGCCCGCGCAGCGCGTGGCGCTTGCGCGGCAGCAGTTTTTCGAAGAAGGCGTGCGCCCCTCGGGCCTGGTCGGCGAGGCGGTGATCCAGTCGTGGCTGCGCTGCACCCGCACGCATGCCGACCGCCAGCGGCTGGTGCCCTTCGACCCCGTCACGCCGAGCCGGCTGCACGCCACGCTGGCGCGCAACCGCGAGCTGCTCGAGGTGGCGCGCAAGGAGCTCGCGCAGATGGAGAACATGCTCGCGGGCACCGACTGCCGCGTGATCCTCACCGACCGCGAAGGCGTGGTGGTGCACGTCACCGACCAGCCGCCCGCCGCGCACCAGCCTGTGCTGTGCAAGACGGCGCGCGTGGGCGTGAACATTTCGGAGCGCATCGTCGGCACCACGGCGCCGGGCATCGTGGCCAGCACCGGGCAGGCCTGCACGGTCGATGGCGCGGAGCACTACTTCGACGTGCTGCGCCACATGCAGTGCGCGGCCGCGCCCATCCGCGACGTGAGCGGCGAGCTGGCCGGCGTGCTCGACCTCACGGCCGAGGCGCGGCGCTTCGGCTTCGACGCGGCGTCGATGGTGGCGCTGTATGCCACCACCATCGAGAACCGGCTGCTGCAGGCGCAGTCGCGCGACCACCTGATCCTGCGCTTCCAGGCCAGCCCCACGTTGCTGGGCACGCCGCTGGAAGCGCTGGCCGGCATTGCGCCCGACGGCACCATCGCCTGGCTCAACAACGCCGGCGCGCGGTTGCTGGGGCGGCTGCCCGAGGCGGCGGACGAGCGCGACGTCGAGTGCCTGCTCGGGCACGACATGGCGAGCCTGCTGCGGCTGGGACGGCGCGAGGCCGCGCAACCGCTGCGGCTGGCGAGCGGGCTGGGCGTGTGGGTGCAGGCGCACCTGAAGGGGCCGGATGGCGCGGACTTTCGCCACGGGGTGGCGATGCCGGGGGAGGCACCGAGCGGCATCTCGCATGGCGTACACGGTGCGCATGGTCCGAATGGGTCGCATGCTGCACATGGCGCGCAGGCGATGGCCCTCGATGCCGAATCCATCGCGCGCGTCACCGACAACGACGAACCCGCGCCGCATGCGGAAACGCTGCGCGAGCACAGCCGCAAGCTGATCGAGGACACGCTCGCCGCGCACGGCGGCAATGTGTCGCAGGCGGCACGGCAGCTCAACGTGTCGCGCGGTACGCTGTACCGCCGCATGCGTGGCTGGCGGGAAGGGGCTGTGGAAGACGCCGAGCAAGGCGCCGCGCCGCCGTCTTTGTTGCCCTCTTCGTCGCCCTCTTCGTCACCCTGCAGCTGATCAGGCCACCGCGCGCGCCAGCGCACGCGCCCGGCGCGCCTTGGCATCGGGCTGCAGCGGCCGCAGGTATTCGTGCAGCGCCAGCGCCGCAGCGCCCACCGCGGGCGCCAATGCCCCGTAGCGTGCGGTGCGCAGGTCCGGCGGCGGCATGCCGGCACCGTCGGCGTGCCGCTTCACGCTTTCGAAGGCCGCCTGCGCAAAGCCCGGATGGTCCGCGCATGCCTTGCCGCCGAGCACGATCGCGCGCGGATTGAAGGTGACCCACAGGTTCTGCAGCAGCACGCCGAAGAACGCGGCGGCGCGCTGCAGGTCGGCGCCCTGGCGCTCCAGCACGCGCGAGCCGAAGAAGGCCTCGGCGCAGCCGCGCCGCCCGCACGAGCACCGCGGCCCGTCGAGCTCGAGGATGGTGTGGCCGATTTCGCCGGCCATGCCCTGCGCGCCGGTGAAGAGCCGGTCGTTCAGCACCACGCCCGCGCCCACGCCGACGTCGCAGTTGACGAAGATGAGCGGGTCTTCGCCGTCCTGCCCCTGCATGTCCGGCTGGCCCGCGCGACGCGCTCCGGCAGCGAACTCGTACTCGCCCAGCGCCGCCGCATCCGCATCGTTCTGCAGCTGCACCGTCACGCCCGGCAGCCCGACGGCGCCGAAGGCTTTTTCCAGCGCGGGCAGCAGGCTCACGTTGCGCCAGCCGAGGTTGGGCGCGAAGCGGACCACGCCGGTGCAGTCGTCCACCGCGCCGGGCACGCACACGCCGATGCTCGACAGCTGCAGCCCGAGCCGCTGCAGCATCGCGTGGCCGATGGCCGCCATGCGCGCCACCTGCGCGCACACGCCGGCCGGCGCGCTGTCGGTCAGCGCGTGGGTGTTCGAGTACAGCACTTCGCCCTGCAGCGACACGCACACCAGGCGCACGGTTTCCACCGCGATCTCCACGCCCATCAGCGCGCGCACGCCCACGTTGATCTGCAGCGGCGTCGAAGGCCGCCCCAGGCCGTCGGCCACGGCGGTGTCGGCTTCGCTGAGCCAGCCTTCGTCGATGAGCTCGCGTGCCAGCAGGCTCACGGTCGACTTGGTGAGGCCGCTTTCGGTGGCCAGCCGCGCGCGCGACAGGCCGGGCTGCGCGCGCAGCAGCCGCAGCAGCACGCTGCGGTTCATACGCTTCAGCAGCTGCTGGTCGCCGATGGTGGTCACGTCAGGCCGCCGTGGTCCTTGCGGCGGCGGAGGCAGCTGAAGCGGGGGCAGCGGTCGCTGCATGGGGTGCTTGTTCCCTGCCTTCGGGCCGCTTGCCCGCGATGATCATGCCGAGCACTTCGTCCTCGGTCACGTCGGCGGTGCGGTAGGTGCCCACGAGCTTGCCGTTCTTCATCACGGCGAGCCGGTCGCTCAGCGAGAACACGTCGGGCATGTCGTGGGTGATGAGGAAAATGCCGACGCCGTCGTCCTTCAGCTGCTTCACCAGGCGCCCGACCATGGCGGTTTCCTCGGGGCCTAGCGCGGCGCAGGGCTCGTCCATGATGAGGATGCGCGCGTTGAAGTACAGCGCCCGCGAAATGGCCACCACCTGCCGCTGCCCGCCCGACAGGCGCCGCACGGGAATGCGGATGTTGGTGAAGTTCTTGTTCAGACGCTGGAACACCTTGCGCGCCTGTATCTCCATGAAGTGGTCGTCCAGCGTGTTCCAGGCGGTCATCTTCTCGCGGCCCAGGAACAGGTTGGCCACGGAGTCGAGGTTGTCGGCCAGCGCCAGCGTCTGGTAGATGGTCTCGATGCCTTGCGCCTGCGCCTCGGCGGGCGTGCGGATGTTGACCTTCTCGCCCGCGATCAGGGTGTCGCCCGAGTCGATCGGGTACGCGCCCGCGAGCATCTTCATGAGCGTCGACTTGCCCGCGCCGTTGTGGCCCAGCAGCGCGACCACTTCGCCGGGATACAGGTTGATGCTCACCCCATCCACAGCCTTGACGCCACCGAAGGACTTGCGGATGTCCTTGAGTTCGACCAAGGGGCTGGATTTGTCCATTGCCGTCATGTCAGTTTCCTTCTTGCAATGACTTTTGTGCTGCTTTGGCTTTGGGTCGTGCTTGCGTTCGGGGCGCGTGAACCGCGATCAACGACCGCGAACACCAGGCAACCAACAGAAGAACAATGCTGCATGCCTCAGTTCTCCCCGAACTTGCGCCGGTACAGCACGTCGAACACCACCGCCACGATCAGCACCTGGCCGATGATGACCATGCGCTTGCCGATGGGCACGTCCAGCAGCAGCATGCCGCTGTCCAGCGATTGCATGATGAGCGCGCCCAGCACCGAACCGAAGATCGAACCGCTGCCGCCGGCCAGCGCCGTGCCGCCGATGACGGCCGCCGCAATCACGTACAGCTCCATGCCCGTGCCCAGCGAGTTGGTGCCCGCGTTGAGCCGCGCGATCGACACGATGGCCGCGATGGTCACCAGCACCGCCAGCAACGCGAACAGCATCAGCGTGACGCGCTTCACCGGAATGCCCACCAGCGCCGCCGCGTCCGGGTTGCCGCCCATCGCGAACACATAGCGGCCGAAGCGCGTGCGGTGCACGATGAACGACAGCACGATGGCCACCACCGCCCAGATCAGCACCGGGATCGGAATGCCCTGCGGTGCGTCCTTCGAATCGATCTTGTAGTGGTTCATGACCGCCGCGAAGGCGATCACCACCGCCGCCGGCACGGCCGTGAGCAGCAGCTCCAGCCACAGCGGCTCGTTGGGCATTTCGTGGCGCGCGCGCGCCGCGCGCTTCTGGAACATGCGCGCGAACAGCACCAGCGTGACCAGCCCCGCGATCACCCAACTCGCGGTCACGCCGATGCCGCCGTCGTAGCCGCCGCCCAGGCGCTGGAAGAACTCGTCGTTCACCGGCTGCGTCTTGCCGTCGGCCACCAGGAAGGCCGCGCCGCGAAACGACATCAGCCCGCCCAGCGTGACCACGAACGAAGGCACGCCGAGCACCGCCGTGAGCCAGCCCTGGTAGATGGACACCAGCAGCGCCACCGCCAGCCCCGCGAGGCAGGCCGTGGGCCACGACCAGCCCGAGGTGTACTGCAGGTACGCGATGAGCACGCCCACGAAGCCCATCACCGAGCCCACCGACAGGTCGATGTGGCGCGCCACGATCACCAGCACCATCACCGTCGAGACGATGCCCACCACGGCCGTCTGCTGGGCCACGTTGTAGAGGTTCTCGGGCGAGAGAAACACGCCGCCCGACATCACGCTGAACGCCACGGCCATGGCGACCAGCAGCACGCACATCAAGATGAGCCGCAGGTCGATGCCCGTGCGGCGCCACCACCCCGGTGTTGGATCGCTCATTTGTCTAACCCCTCTGGACTACAGGTGCGCAACCGGCCACCCGCCGGGCGCCTTGCGGGCCGGCCGGATGCCGTGTTGCGGGAATGGAGGGCGCGCCGTTGCGTTGCTTGAACGAGGCGGCGCGCCGGGTTGCGTTACTTGCAGGCCGCGGGCGCGCTCGCGCCGGTCACGCCCTTGCAGAGCTCGTCCTTCTTGATCCAGCCGGCCTTGACCACCACGTCGAGGTTGTCGCGCGTGACGGGCACGGGCGTGAGCAGGCGCGATTGCAGCGAGACCTTCTTCGGGCCGCTGGCCCAGGTCGCGGCCTTGTCGACCGGCTTGCCCTGCGACATGGCGACGGCCGCGATGGCGGCTTCGCGGCCGAGCTCGCGCGAGTCCTTGAAGATGGTCGCGGTCTGCGTGCCCAGCGCGATGCGGTTGAGCGCGGCAAAGTCCGCGTCCTGCCCCGACACCGGAATGCCGCGCAGGCCCTTGGCCGTGAGCGCGGCCACCGCGCCGCCGGCCGTGCCGTCGTTGGCCGCCACCACCGCGTCGACCTTGTTGCCGTTCTTGGTGAGGATCTGCTCCATGTTCTTCTGCGCGACCTCGGGCTTCCAGCCTTCGGTGTATTCGTCGCCCACGATCTTGATGTCGCCCTTCTTCACCGCGTCGGCGAGCACCTCTTGCTGGCCCGCGCGCAGGAAGTCGGCGTTGGGGTCGCTGGGCGAGCCCTTGATGATCACGTAGTTGCCCTTGGGCTTGACCGTGAGCACCTCGCGCGCTTCCATGCGGCCGACCTCGACGTTGTCGAAGGTGATGTAGAACACGCCCGGCGCCTCGATGAGCCGGTCGTACGCCACCACGGGCACCTTCTGGCGCGTGGCCTTGGTCACGGCGGGAAGAATGGCGTCCTTGTCCATCGCCAGCACGATGAGCGCCTTGGCGCCCTTGGACATCAGGCCCTCGATGTCGCCGAGCTGCTTCTCGGGCGAGCCGCCCGCATCGGCACTGATGTACTTGGCGCCGAGCTTCTCCAGCTGGGCCTTGATGGCGGCCTCGTCGGTCTTCCAGCGCTCTTCCTGAAAGTTGGACCAGCTCACGCCGACCACGGTCTGCGCCATCGCGCCCACGGCGGTGAGGCCGAAGGCCATGGCGGCCAGGGTGTGTTTCAGTTGCATCGATGTCTCTCCAATGTTGGTGCGCCCCGCAACGGTCAACGGTGTAAGAAATTAGTTAGTTTGAAGGGCGAACTAACTATCCCATCGCGGCGCGGCGCTGGGCATCGGGGAATTCCCGCAAGCGCGCTTGCTTGCGGTGCGCGCTCGCCGTGCGGCGCGCGCTCGGCCTGCGCGCGGATGCGCAAGGTCCTACGCGCAGGCCGAAGTGGCGCCGGTATGTTTCATGTCGCCCCCCCTCGGCAGACACTGCGGCCCGCACCTGTCCATGCGCCCCGCGCTGCTGCCCCCCAACACAAAAGAAGGAAGCCACCATGTCCACCGAAATGCTCCAGCAGATTGCCGCCTCGCGGCTGCCCCTGGTGATGTCCTCGTCGAAGGACGTCGATGCGGTGTTGAAGCTGCGCGCCGCGGGCCTGGTGCTCGCGCTGGTGCCGTCGGCCGCCGACATCGCGAAGATGCCCGGCCTGCGCGTGGTGCAGGTGCTCGCGGTGACGCAGAAGGGCTTCGAGGAACTGCAGCGCGTGCGCTACCCCGGCGAACGCGCGGCGCTCGCACGAAAAAAAGGCTGGGGGGTCCCGGCCTTCTCCTGAACGCTGCGACCGCCAGGCCCTCGGGCCTGGCGATCTTCGCCTTCACTTAATCGCGTGCACGCGCAGCATTGCGCAGGTCGCGGATCTGGTCGTGGTTGCGTTGCGCGCCTTCGGCCTGCAGCGAGATCACGCTGCGCACGTCGGCCGGCAGGCTCTGCTTCAGGGCCTTGCGATAACGGGCCACCGCAGTGTCTTCGCCGCGTTCGCACGATTCGAGGATCGACAGTTCGCTGTTCGCGCCCAGCGAGCCCTTCACATGCACCCAGCCGCGGTGCAGCGCGCCGCTGGCGGTGCCACCGTCGGCCGGCGTGCCGCCGTAGGCAGTGATGAGCGCGATGAGTTCGGCCTCGGCCTTCTTACATTGCTCGGCGCGGCTGGCGAAGAGCTGCTTGGCGGCAGGGCTCTTCACTTCGTCGGCGCAGGCGCGAAAGCCGTATTCGCCGTCGCGGGAGTTTTCCAGCAGGTCGTTCAGCACGTCGACCACTTCGCCGTTGGCGAGCACGGGACCGGTGGCGAGGGTGTCGTTGGTGATGTCGTTGTAAGCCATGGAAGGTGTCCTTTCATTGCCTGTCTGTGCGACAGGACCGGGTTGGAGGCGTCAGCCGCGCTGTGACGCCGTGTTGTGTTGCATTGGCGCTTTGCGGCTGACCGAAGACCCATGGTCCGAAGCTTCGCGGCGCCGCAGCGTCGTCCCATCGGGCAACCGGGCGTAGGCGAAGGACGACCTCGAGGACGACCTCGTTCCGCCACCCTCCAGGGCATTCGCCTCAGCCGATGGCCCAGGCCTGCGTCCACACGGCGATGCCGTCGAGCAGTTCGTCCAGCGCTTCCTCGTCGCTGCGCCCGGAGCGCTTGAGCACGTGGAACGAGTGGTCCGCGCCGTCGATGTCCAGCACGGTCGCCAGCTCGCCCAGCGCCTGCGTGGTGACATCGAATTCGGCGGGTTCGGCCAGCGCGTCGCGCGGGCCGTGCACGAAGAGCATCGGCACCTCGACCTCCTGCAGGTGCGCGGCGCGCGTGGCGGCTGCCGCGGGCGCGCCCGCCGGGTGGAGCGGAAAACCCAGGAACACCAGCCCTTGCACGCCGGGCAAGGGCGCCAGCGCCTGGGCCTGCGACGTCATGCGGCCGCCGAAGGACTTGCCGCCTGCAAAGAGCCGCACGCCATCGAAGCGCGCCGCCGCGCAAGCCACCGCCGCGCGCACCGTGGCATGCGCCAGCGCGGGCGCGTCCGTGCGCTTCTTGCCCTGTTCCATGTAGGGGAACTGGTAGCGCAGCGTGGCGATGCGCCGCTGCGCGAGGCCCTCGGCCACGGCCTGCATGAAGGGGTGGGTCATGCCCGCGCCGGCGCCGTGCGCGAGCACCAGGCAGGCATCGGGGGCGGACGGCGACACGGCGAGCGCGGACACGGCGATGCCGGGCGCTACGGAAATAGAAAGAGAGGAGTTGGTCATCACGCCCGTAGTTTGCCGATCACTTGCGTTTCAAACCACCTGTTCGACACGGGGCCTTGGGTGCAGTCCGACAGGCGCCGCGCCACGTTGGCTGTAAATTCGTGTTTCAGCGACCGGCCCGGATTTTTCCCGCCGGCCTTTTTTTGGCTTTTCGGGGAGTCACGGTTGTGAGGCACTGGTTGATGGCGATCGGCATGGTCGGCTGCGTGGCGCACGCGCAGCCCGGCTGGTTCACGGTGGTGGGCGATCCCCTGGACAAGGGTGCGGACACCGTGCAGGTCGACCCCGACAAGGTGGTGCTCGCGGAAAGCTCGAAGGAAATGAACCTGCGCGTGAACCGCTCGGGCCCGCGCTTCAACTGGGACGGCATTGCCTACCGCTCCTACGAATCGCGCGTGGTGTTCGACTGCCAGTCGCGCCGCGCCAGCTACGTGGCCGCGCGCTTCTATATCGAGCCGCTATGGCAGGGCGAGCCGCACCACATCGCAGACTACGCCGACGCACCCAAGCCCGTGGCGTTCCGCGACATGAAGCCCAACCCGACCGCGCGCATCGTGCGAGCGGCCTGCCGGCCGCGGAGCAGCTAGAGCTGCGACGACAGCAGCGCCGCCAGGTGCTCCATCGCCTTCTCGTGCAGGGGGCGGTCCTTCCAGGCCTCGTACGTGAGGCGCTTCGACTGGCGCAGGTCGGCTTCGAACTGCACCGTCTGCTCGGCGGCGAAGGCCTCGTCGTAGATGTTCAGGTTGGCCTCGTCGTTCAGGCGGAACGAGCGGTTGTCGAAGTTGGTGGAGCCCACCGACACCAGCAGCCCGTCGACCGTGAAGACCTTGCAATGGAACATGGTCGGCTGGTATTCGCTGATCTCGGCGCCGGCTTCCAGCAGCGGCCCCCAGGCCGCGCGCGAGGCGCCGCGCACGGTCTGCGAATCGATGATCGGGCCCGGCGTGATGATGCGCAGCCGCACGCCGCGCTTCATGGCCGCCACCAGCGCGCCCACGGTGAGGTCGTCGGGCACGAAGTAGGCGCTCGACAGGTCGATGGTCTTGCTGGCCGCCGCGATCGACAGCAGGTACATCAGGTGCATGCTCTCGCTGCCGCCCGAGGGCGAACTGCTGAACACCTGGGCGCGGCCGTCACCCATGGAAGGAATCGGCGGAAAGTAGCGCTCGCCGTGCAGCACGTCGCCCGACACCTTCACCCAGTTGTCCATGAACACGGCCTGCATCTGCGCCACCACCGGGCCTTCGACCTTGTAGTGCGAGTCGCGCCAGTGGTCCGCGTCCTGCGCGTGGCCGGTCCATTCGGGCGCGATGCCCACGCCGCCGGTGAAGCCGGTGCGCCCGTCGACCACCAGCAGCTTGCGGTGGGTGCGGTTGTTCATGCGGGCGATGTCGTACCAGCTGGGCTTGTGGAACTTGCGGATCTCCACCCCGGCGGCTTCCATCTCGCGGATGAAGTCGCCGTCGACCTTGGCGCTGCCCACCCAGTCGAGCAGCACGTGCACCTTCACGCCCGCGCGCGCCCGCTCGGAGAGCGCGTCGGCAAAGGTGCGGCCGATGTCGCCCGACCAGTAGATGTAGGTCTCGAAGGTGATGCTCTGCTTCGCGCCGCGAATGGCCGCGAGCATGGGCGGAAAGATGCGGTCGCCGTTCTGCAGCGCCTCGAAGCGGTTGCCGCCGGTGATGGGCGGCCCGAGCATCACGCCCAGCGCGCGCTGGTACTGGGCGTCGTGCAGCGCGTACTCGCGCTTGACCTGCTCGTCGAGCTTCTTCTCGCCGCTGGTGAAGTTCAGCACCAGCAGCGTGGCGGCCAGCGTCAGGACGAAGGTCCAGACGACTGCCTTGAGCGTCCCTCGGTGGCGCACGTCAGGACGCGAAGCGCATGGGTGTGCGGGCCGCCGGTCAGTCGATCAGCTGCGTCTTGATCGCGTAGTACGTCAGGTCGCTGTTGGTGGACAGGTTCATCTTTTCCATCAGGCGCGTGCGGTAGGTGCTGATGGTCTTCACCGACAGCGACAGCGCCTCGCCGATGGCGCCCACCGACTCGCCCTTGGCCAGCTTCAGGAACACCTGGAACTCGCGCTCCGACAGGTGCTTGTGCGGCGGCGCGTTGTCCTTGCGCTCCAGCTGGCCGGCCAGCAGCTCGGCCACCGAGGGCGAGATGTAGCGGCGGCCCAGCGCCACGGTGCGGATGGCCTTGGCGATCTCTTCGGGCTCGCACTCCTTGTTCAGGTAGCCCGACGCGCCCTGGCGAATCAGGTTCACCGCGTAGTGCTCCTCGGGGTAGCCGCTCAGGATGAGCACGCCCAGGTCGGGCGCCTTGGCGCGCACCATGGCCAGCGCGTCTATGCCGCTCTGCCCGGGCATCGAGAGGTCCATGACGAGCACGTCGATGTCGGCGGTGCGCACCAGGTCGATGGCCTCGCGACCGGTGGCGGCTTCGCCGACCACGCGGAAATCGACGAAGGTGGAGAAGAACGCCTTGAGGCCTGTGCGGACGACGGCGTGGTCGTCGACGATGCCGATCTTGATCATGGTGTGCTCCTGCTGCTGAACTGTGCGGTGTCGGTGCGCGCCAGCGATTTGGCGCGATAGGGGAGCGACGATGCCACAGGCATTTGCCCGCCGGAGGGCTCAAACGCGGGACGCGGCGTTGTCCTGCACGGGTATGCAGGTTTGGCTGTCGCTGGCGTCGGACGCGGGCGACGCGCAGGCGTTCGGGGACGCGATAGGTCCCGACGCCGACCGACGCACTGACCGCTGCATCAATCGCCGCGTCGGCAACTCAGGCGAAGGGAATTCCCTGTCGACAGCGCCCGCCCGCAAGGCTCCAATCGAGCCGCCGTGGCCCCTGCCATTGGTACATTTTTTGCTGCTGCAACAGGTCGCACCCGCAGCAGCCAGCGTCCGGCTCAGGGCCCATGTTTTCTCGTGAGGCACCCATGCACTTCAACTATTCGACAGCGGATGTTTCCGGGCCCCGCCGGCTCGACTACTGGGCGGAATCGGTCTGCAAGCGCCTGATTCCGGCGGCCGGCAAGTTCAGCCATGCGGGCGACTTCCAGGGCTCGCTCACGGGCCACACGCTGGGCAACCTCACGCTGTGCCGCATGAGCTCGCAGCCGCACACCTTCGACCGCACGCCCCACCACGTGCGCGTGGCGCCCGAGGAAGACCTGGTCGCGGTGCTGATGCAGGAGGGCTCGGCCCTGCTGCAGCAAGGCGGGCGCGAGGTGCAGGTGCGCCCCGGGGACATCGTGCTGTACGACGCGGCGCGCCCCTTCGTGCACCACCTGGCACCGGCCTCGGCGCTGCTGGTGCGCATGCCGCGCCAGCAGCTGCTGTCGCGCTTCGCGCGGGCCGAATCGATGGCCACGGTGCGCATTGCCGAAGGCCGCTCGATGGCCACGCTGCTGATGCGCATGGCGGAGGAAGCCTTCGACTATTCCGCCAGCGGCATCCCGGGCGCCGCCGGCGCGCGGCTGGCGGGCGCCTTTCTCGACACGCTGAGCGCGGCCATGGAAATGCAGGACGGCCAGGGCACCGACGGCGCCCAGGGCTCGCGCTACGGCTCGGCCTACCAGCGCGCCAGCCAGTACATCGACGCGCACCTCGACGACAGCGAACTCGACAGCGACGGCATCGCGGCGGCGGTGCACCTGTCGCCGCGCACGCTGGCGCGGGTGTTCGCCACGCACGGCACCACCGTCATGCACCACGTGTGGAAGCGGCGGCTCGATGCCGCCTTTCGCGTGCTCGAGGAAGGCCGCGTGCACCAGGTGTCGCAGGCGGCGCTGCAGTGCGGCTTCAACGACCTGTCGCACTTCTCGCGGGCGTTCCGGAACGCGTTCGGGGTGACGCCCAGCAGCCTGCTGCCGGGAGCGCCGACCGCAGTCGGCACGGCGCCCGGCGTGCCAGGCGTGTTAGGCGCTCCAGGGGATTCAGGCGGCCAGCGCGCTCAGACGATGGCCGGGTAGTGCCCCGTGCCTTCGGGCCAGGGCGTCAGCAGCTCGAAGCCCGTGGGCGTCACCGCGACCATGTGCTCCCACTGCGCCGACAGCGAGCGGTCGCGCGTGACCACGGTCCAGCCGTCGGCCATTTCCTTGGTCTCGCGCCGCCCGGCGTTGACCATCGGCTCGATGGTGAAGACCATGCCCGCCTCCAGCCGCAGGCCCTGGCCGGGCTGGCCGTAGTGCAGCACCTGCGGCTCGTCGTGGTAGACCTGCCCGATGCCGTGGCCGCAGTACTCGCGCACGACGGTGAAGTTCTCGCGGTGCGCCACCTTCTGGATGGCGTAGCCCACATCGCCCAGCGTGGCGCCCGGGCGCACCTGCCGGATGCCGGCGCGCATGGCCTCGTAGGTGGTGTCGACCAGCCGGCGCGCCAGCGCGCTCGGTTCGCCCACGAAGTACATGCGGCTGCAGTCGCCGAACCAGCCGTCCTTGATGACGGCCACGTCGATGTTGACGATGTCGCCGGCCTTCAGCGTTTCCTTGGCCGACGGAATGCCGTGGCAGATCACGTGGTTGACCGAGGTGCACACCGTCTTGGGAAAGCCGTGATAGCCGATGTTGGCCGGAATGGCGCCCTGCACCTTCACGATGTGGTCGTGGCAGATGCGGTCGAGCGCCTCGGTGGTGACGCCCGGCTTGACGTGTTCGCCGATCATGGCGAGCACCTCGGCAGCAAGGCCGCCGGCCGTGCGCGCCATGGCGATTTCGGCGGGCGACCTGAGCTTGACGCCGCCGCTGCCCGTGGTGCCCGCGCTCACGCGGGGGCTCCGGCCTTGCGGGCGGTGCGCGGCGAAGGCGCGGACGTTGCGGAGGCTGCGGATGGCGTTGAAAGCGCTGGCGCGGCCAGCGACGACAGCGATGCCGAGATGGTCGCCAGGTCGAAGCCGCCGGCCTGCTCGGCGCGGATCAGCACCTGGCAGATCTCGCGGTGGTCGAGCGCGGGGTGCAGCTCGGCCAGCATGCCGATGCGCATCCAGTGCTCGGCCTGCGCGTTGATGGAACGGCTCAGCGCGTTGCCTGCGACACGCAGGTTCTCGTGCATGAGGTCTGAAATCTTGACGATGCCCATGGAGATTTTTTGTATATGAAACGTATATGCATCATATCTTCCATCGCAAGGCCCTCGCACGCTCGGGAAAACTCTGGGGACAGTTCCGGCACAAGGGCACGGTTATCCACAGCGGCAGCGGCCGCCCTGAAGTTGTTCCTTTTTCGAGACAACCCTGAAAGCAGAGGTACGCACAGTGGTACAGGTGCCGCAAGTCATTGTCACGCAACGAGAAAAGCACGCTGTCCACAGCAGGGGTTTACCCTTATCTACTACTACTAACTTAAATAAGAAGAATAAATAAGAAAGAAGGCGGCAAGCCAGGGCGCCGGAAAGGCGGGTCAAACGGCCCGTGGCGCGGCACAGTCAGGCCGTGCCGATGCGAAGGGTTAGCCCGGTACGTCGATTCCGTCTCGCTTGATACGATTTTTTCCAGAGCGCCCATTCCAAGGGCCCTGGAGACAAGATGGACCCGACCCCTCGCCCCACCCCACCCGCCCCGCCGAGCGCCCATGGCAAAGCCGCAGAAGCGCTCTACCGCGTCATGGTGCGCATCCGCGCGTTCGAGAACGCCGCGGAGGCGGCCAGCCAGGGCGGCGTGAGCGCCTATGGCCAGCAGGCGGCGGGCGCCGCCAAGGTGCGCGGGCCGCTGCACCTCTCCACGGGGCAGGAGGCGGTGCCCGCGGGCGTGTGCGCTCACCTGCGCGCCGCCGACTACCTCACCTCCACCCACCGCGGCCACGGCCACACGCTGGCCAAGGGCGCGGACCTCGCGCGGATGATGTGCGAGCTGTTCGGCAAGGCCACCGGCTTCAACGGCGGCAAGGGCGGCTCGATGCACATCGCGGACTTCTCGGTCGGCATGCTCGGCGCCAACGGCGTGGTGGCGGCGGGCCTGCCCATCGCGGTGGGCGCGGCGCATGCGCAGAAGCTGCTGAAGCAGTCGGACGACATCACGGTGTGCTTCTTCGGCGACGGCGCCATCAACCGCGGCCCCTTTCTCGAGGCGCTGAACTGGGCGCGCGTGTACCAGCTGCCCGTGCTGTTCGTGTGCGAGGACAACCGCTGGAGCGCGACCACCGCCAGCGGCCCGATGACGGCGGGCGACGGCGCCTCGGCGCGCGCCGAGGCCATGGACATCGCGGCCACGCAGGTCGACGGCAACGACGTGTTCGCGGTGCACGAAGCCGCGGCCCGCCTGGTGGCCGAGGTGCGCGCCGGCGGCGGGCCGCGCCTGCTGCACGCGCTCACGTACCGGGTGAAGGGCCACGTGTCGGTCGACCTGGCGGCGTACCGCGACCCGGCCGAACTGGCGGCGGCGCTGCAGACCGACCCGATCGCGCGGGCGCGCGACCGCCTGCTGACCCAGGGCGTTGCCGCCGCGACGCTGGACGCCATCGAGAACGCGGCGCGCGACGAGGTCGACACCGCGCTGGCCATCGCCGACGCGGCGCCTTGGCCCGAGGCCGGCGCCGCCTTCACCGACGTGCAGACCACCGGCGCGGGCCAATGGCACTGACCCCGGAAACCACGCAAGCGAAGACCTCGATGAAAAAAGACCTGAGCTATTCGGAAGCCGCCGTGCTTGCCCTGCAGCGCGAGATGGAGGCCGACCCGCGCGTGGTGGTGCTGGGCGAAGACGTGGGCCGCGGCGGCATCTTCGGCCAGTACAAGGGGCTGCAGCAGCACTTCGGCCCCGAGCGCGTGATCGACACGCCGATCAGCGAGGCCGCGATCATGGGCGCCGGCGTGGGCATGGCGCTGGCGGGGCTGCGCCCGGTGGTGGAGATGCGCGTGGTCGACTTCGCGCTGTGCGGCATGGACGAGCTGGTGAACCAGGCGGCCAAGAACCGCTTCATGTTCGGCGGCCAGGGCCGCGTGCCGCTGGTGGCGCGCATGCCCGGCGGCATCTGGGACGCCTCGGCGGCGCAGCATTCGCAGTCGCTGGAGGCCTGGTTCGCGCACCTGCCGGGCGTGGTGGTGGTGTGCCCGTCGACCCCGCAGGACAACCACGGCCTGCTGCGCGCGGCGCTGCAGTGCGGCGACCCGGTGGTCTACATCGAGCACAAGACGCTGTGGGGCGTGCGCGGCGAGGTCGACGAGGGCATCGACGTGCCGCTGGGCAAGGCGGCGCGCGTGCGCGAAGGCAACGCGCTCACGCTGGTGAGCTGGAGCCGGCAGATGCAGGCCTGCGCGGCCGCCTGCGACGCGCTGGCGGCCGAAGGCGTGGCGGTCGACCTGATCGACCTGCGCACGCTGTGGCCCTGGGACCGCGAGACGGTGCTGTCGTCGTGCGGGCGCACCGGCCGGTTGCTGGTGGTGCACGAGGCGGTGCAGGCGGCGGGCTTCGGCGCCGAGATTGCGGCGAGCGCGGCCGAGGCCACGGGCTGCCGCGTGGCGCGGCTGGGCGCGCCGCGCATTCCGGTGGGCTACGCGCCGGTGCTGGAGGCGCAGTCGCGCGTGGGGGTGGAGGCCATCGTGGCGGCGGCGAAGAAGCTGGCGGGCTGAGCTGAGCTGAGCGGCCGGGGCTTTTTCGCATGGACCCGCTTTTCTTCAAGCTGGTGCGGGTGGTGAACCTGACGGCGCGGCCGTTCCACGAGCGCGTGGGCCGCGAGCACCAGCTCACGCTGAACGAATGGCGCGCCATGGCCGTGCTGGGCGCGCAACCGGGGCTGACCGCCACGCAGGTGGCCGACCAGACCGGCCTGGACAAGATGGCCGTGAGCCGCGCGCTGGCCGGCCTGAAGCGCCACAAGCGCGTGCAGCGCCACGAAGACCCGACCGACCAGCGCCGCAGCCGGCTCTACCTGACGGCGGCCGGCAAGGCGTTGCACGAGACGGTGAGCGCGCTGGGGCGGGAGCGCGAGGCGGCGCTGTTCGCGGGCGTCGATGCCGATGAGCTCGCCGGGCTGGGGAAGACGCTGGACAAGCTGATCCTGTCGGTGTCGGGGCGGCCCTGAAGCGCTCGGCGCTCGGCGCTCGGCGCTCGGCAGCGTCGTGCCACCGAGCGAGCGCTGCCTGCCGCCAACCCGACCTTCCCCCAGAAGGGGAAGGCGCAGCTTCAGGCTGCGAAGCCGCCGTCGATGTTCAGGCCGGCGCCGGTCACGAAGGCCGCTTCCGGGCTGGCCAGGTAGGCGACCATGCCGGCGATTTCATCGGCGTGGCCGTGGCGGTCGATGGCCATGAAGCTGTGCATGGTCGAGGCCATCGGGCCGTTGGCGGGGTTCATGTCGGTGTCGACCGGGCCGGGCTGCACGTTGTTGATGGTGATGCCGCGCGGGCCCAGGTCGCGCGCCAGGCCCTGCACCAGGCCGGTCAGCGCCGACTTGCTCATGGCGTACACGCCGCCGCCGGCGAAGGGCATGCGCTCGGCGTTGGTGCTGCTGATGTTCACGATGCGCCCGCCCGTGCCCATGTGCGACAGCGCGGCCTGGATGGCGACGAACACAGCGCGCACGTTCACCGCCAGGGTGCGGTCGAAGTCGGCCAGCGTGAACTGGTCGATGGGGCCGAGGTGCAGCACGCCGGCGTTGTTCACCAGGATGTCGATGCGCCCGCCGAAGTGCCTGGCGGCCTGGTCGATGCCGGCCTTGAGCGCGTCGGCTTCGGCGCTGTCGATCTTCAGCGCCAGCGCGCGGCCGCCTTCGGCCTCGATGGCGCGGGCCAGTTCGTCGGCGGTGGCCTGGGCGTTGCTGTAGCTGAAGGCCACGGCCGCGCCGTCGCGTGCCAGGCGCCGGACGATGGCCGCGCCGATGCCGCGCGAGCCGCCGGTGACGAAGGCGACCTTGCCGGCCAGCACGGCGGACGAAGTCGAAGAAGAAGAGGAGGAAGCAGTGGTGGAAGCCATGATGTTTTCCGTTCGATGTAGTGGAGGAATAGACGCAGTTTCCGCCTTTCATTCCCCTGCCGATAGCCATCAATCCGCGCAATCAAATTCAACTGGAAGTTGAAGATGCGCGAGACAATCCGGCGATGGAACCACTCAATCACCTGGAGTCCTTCGTGCAGAGCGCCGAGGGCGGCAGCTTCTCGGCGGCGGCGCGGCGGCTGGGGCTGACGCCGGCCGCGGTCAGCAAGAACGTGGCGCGGCTGGAGGCGCGGCTGGGCGTGCGGCTGTTCCAGCGCAGCACGCGCCGCCTGACGCTCACCGAGGGCGGTGAGCGCTTTCTGGCGCAGGTCGGCGGCGCGCTGGCCACCCTGCAGGAGGCGGTGGCCGGCATCGACACCGACGACGGGCGCCCCGCCGGCACGCTCAAGGTGAGCATGGGCCAGGCCTTCGGGCGCGAGCATGTGCTGCCGATGATGGGCGACTTCCTGGCGCGCTACCCGGCCATCCTGCCGGACTGGCACTTCGACAACCAGCAGGTCGACCTGGTGGGCGAAGGCTTCGACGCGGCCATCGGCGGCGGCATCGAGTTGTCGGCCGGGCTGGTGGCGCGCGAGCTGTCGCGCATCCACGTGGTGGCGGTGGCTTCGCCGGCGTACATGAAGGGGCGCAAGAAGCCGCGCCACCCGTCGGAGCTGGCCCTGCTCGACACGCTGCTGCGCCGCTCGTCGCCCACCGGCCGGCTGCGCAGCTGGACGCTGCGGGAAGCCAGGAGCGGCGGCGAGCAAGCCACCGTCGAGCTGCCGCACCCGCGCGCGATCTTCAACGACCCGCAGGCCATCGCGGACGCCGCGCTGATGGGGCTGGGCGTGGCGATGCTGCCCATGCCTTTCGTGGAACGCGGGCTGCGCACCGGCGAGCTGGTGCGGCTGCTGCCCGAGTGGTACCAGGACACGGGCGCGGTGTGGCTCTACTACCCGAGCAAGAAGCTGCTGCCGCCGAAGACGCGCGTGTTCATCGACTTCGTGCTGGAGCGCTTTCGCACCGAGCGCTTCGCGCAGCGCATGCAGGTGGACTGACGCGCGGGTTGTCCGTCGACTTGTTGCGTCGCGTCGCCGCCCCGCGGGTTCACGGGGTTTTCACTCGCGACGCCCGCGGCGCGCCCCTGTACAAACGCGCGCATGACTTCTTCCTCATTCGCATCGAGCCGCCGCACCGCGCTGGCCACTTCCATCGCTACCGCCCTCACCGTGCTGGCCGCGCCCTCGTGGGCCCAGGCCACCTGGCCGACCAAGCCCGTGCGCATCGTCGTGCCCTTCGCGGCCGGCGGCACCACCGACATCCTGGCGCGCGCCGTGGCGCCCGAACTCTCGAAGGCCTTCGGCCAGCAGTTCATCGTGGACAACCGCGCAGGCGCCGGCGGCAACGTGGGCGCCGAGCTGGTGGCGCGCGCCCCCAACGACGGCTACACGCTGCTCATGGGCACGGTGGGCACGCACGGCATCAACCGCGCGCTGTACCCCAAGCTGCCCTTCGACCCGATCAAGGACTTCGTGCCGATCACGCTGGTGGCCGCCGTGCCCAACGTGATGGAAATGAACGCCGACAAGGCCAAGGCGGCGAACATCCACAACGTGCAGGACTTCATCAAGTACGCCAAGGCCAACCCCGGCAAGCTGAACATGGCGTCCAGCGGCAGCGGCACCTCCATCCACCTGGCGGGCGAGCTGTTCAAGAGCATGACGGGCACCTTCATGGCGCACATTCCGTACAAGGGCTCGGGCCCGGCGCTGCTGGACATGGTGGGTGGCAACGCCGACGTGATGTTCGACAACCTGCCCTCGTCGATGGCGCAGATCAAGGCCGGCAAGCTCACGGCGCTGGCCGTGACCAGCGCGCAGCGTTCGCCTGCGCTGCCGGACGTTCCGACGGTGGAAGAGGTGGGGGGCCCGACGCTCAAGGGCTTCGAGGCGAGCTCGTGGTTCGGGCTGCTGGCGCCGGCCGGCACCTCGCCCGAGATCGTCAACCGCATTCAGCAGGAAGTGGCCAAGTCGCTGGGCACGCCGGCCATCAAGGAAAAGATGCTCGCGCAGGGCGCGCTGCCCAGCGGCAACTCACCCGCCGACTTCACCAAGCTCATTGCGAGCGAGCACGTGAAGTGGGCGAAGGTGGTGAAGGACTCCGGCGCGAAGGTCGACTGAACCGGAAGCTCAGGTCTTCCAGGTCACGTCCTTCTTCTCGGCCAGGGAGTCCTTGAGCATGTGAAGCAGGGGGGCTGCACGCTGGTGCAGTCCTACATGCTGCTTCTCGGCGTCGTTCGCGTGGCCTTCGACGGCGTAGTCGTCGTGGTTGTGGGCGTTGCTGCCCTCGCGGGCCAACGCGGCCTCCAGCGCCGAGATGGCGCCGGGGATCTGGTCGACCGTGATGATGCCTTGGGGCGCGACCGACTTGCCGACGATGTCGAGCAGTTGGCGCGCATGCACTTCGAGCATCACGAAATCAGCGGAAGCCCGGGACTGGAAACGGTAGAGCATGGTGTTTTTCACTCACTTGTAGATGTAGTCACGGGCAAAAGGGTACTCCGATTGCGCGCCCCGCAAGACGCCTGCGCGCCCTACGTTGCCGTCAGGCTTTGTCGACAACATCTGGTGCAAGGAGATCCATCCCTGCTCGAAACTCATGGCCGATCCGGCCAGGTACAGGCGGTAGGCGCGCAGCACGCGCTCGGCGTTCTCGCCCTGGCGCCCGCCGCTGCGCTGCAGCACTTCCAGCGCCGCGCCCAGCTGCGCCTCCAGCGCGTCCGACCAGGCCCACAGCGTGCGCGCGTAGTGCGGGCGCAGGCTTTCGGTGTCGACCATCTCCAGCCCCGCGGCGGCGGTTTCGCGCAGCACGTGCGTCACGTGCAGCAGCTCGCCGCCCGGAAAGATGTACTTCTCGATGAAGTCGCCCATGCCGGCGCCCAGCTGCCGGTAGTTGAGCTCGCCCGAGGTGATGCCGTGGTTGAGCACCAGCCCGCCCGGCTTGAGCAGCTTGTGGATCTTGCGGAAGTAGGTCGGCATGTTGGCCGCGCCCACGTGCTCGAACATGCCCACGGAGGAGATCTTGTCGAAGGGCTGGGCGTCGGGCAGCTCGCGGTAGTCGCGCAGCTCCACGCGCACGCGGCCCTGCAGGCCCTTTTCCTCGATGAGCCGCTGCACGTGCGCGTGCTGGTTCTTCGACAGCGTGATGCCGGTGGCGTCCACGCCGTAGTGCTCGGCCGCCCACAGCAGCAGGCCGCCCCAGCCGGAGCCGATGTCCA
The DNA here is from genome assembly GCF_041355175.1 of Variovorax sp. RCC_210. Taxonomy (NCBI): domain Bacteria; kingdom Pseudomonadati; phylum Pseudomonadota; class Betaproteobacteria; order Burkholderiales; family Comamonadaceae; genus Variovorax; species Variovorax sp. RCC_210. The sequence continues at coordinate 339,646 of NZ_JBFUPJ010000002.1, forward strand.
GGTAGCGCTCGCCGGGCTTGAGCATCAGCTTGCGGCAGATGTGGTCTAGCTTGGCTTCCTGCGCCTGGGCCAGCGTGAGCTCGGGGGTGCGGAAGTAGGCGCATGAATACACGCGGCGCGGGTCGAGCCACAGCGCGTAGAAGTCGTCGGACACGTCGTAGTGGAACTCGATCTGCGCGGCGTCCTTGCGCAGCGAATGCGAACCGCGCGACTTGGCGCGGTGCTGCAGGCGGCTCCACCAGCTGGTGTCGGTCTCGGCCGGGTTGCCCGGCAGCAAACCCACGGTGGCGTCGATCAGGTCGCGCATGGCGCCTTCGATCTGCACCTTGCCCTCGACGTAGGCCTCCCCGATGGCCCCGACCTGCCGGGCCGCCAGCTTGGCGAGCACCGTCCACTCCTTGAAGGCCAGCGTGACGCGGGCCCCCGCCTGGGCAACACGCCGGCCATCCGGCAGTTCCAGCGCGATGGGGACAGGCAGCGAAGCCAGCTGCGACTCGATCTTCGGTATCAAGTTTTGCATGGGGCCCATGGTATTGATTTTTCACAGTTCGTGCATGGGTTGCCCTGCCGGCGCGGGGTACCGCCCCCTTGCCGGCCCCCGTTACCAATCCTCATTGACAGCAGATTGTTTATGCCTAAACTATTCAACCATGAACAGCCTCAGCACGGTCAAACCCGCCCCCGCCTCGGACCTCCAACGCATCCTGTGCATCGGCGGCGGGCCGGCAGGCCTGTACTTCGCCCTGTTGATGAAGGCGCGCAACCCGGCGCTGCAGATCACGGTGGTCGAGCGCAACCGCCCCTTCGACACCTTCGGCTGGGGCGTGGTGCTGAGCGACCAGACGCTGGGCAACCTGCGCGCCGCCGACGGCCCCACCGCCGCGCTCATCGGCAACGAATTCCATCACTGGGACGACATCCAGGTGTTCTTCAAGGGCGGCCAGGTGCGCTCGGGCGGCCACGGCTTCTGCGGCATCGGCCGCAAGCGGCTGCTGAACATCCTGCAGGAGCGTTGCCTCGAGCTGGGCGTGGACCTGGTCTTCGAGACCGACGCCACCGACGACCAGGCCATTGCCGCGAAGTACAACGCCGACCTGGTCATTGCCAGCGACGGACTGAACAGCCGCATCCGCCAGCGCTACGCCGAGGTGTTCAAGCCCGACGTCGACCTGCGCGAGTGCCGCTTCGTGTGGCTGGGCACGCACCAGACCTTCGACGCCTTCACCTTCGCCTTCGAGCAGACCGAGCACGGCTGGTTCCAGGCGCATGCCTACCAGTTCGACGACAAGACCTCGACCTTCATCGTGGAGACGCCCGAGGCCGTGTGGAAGGCCCACGGGCTCGACCAGATGGAGCAGCCCGAGGCCATCGCCTTCTGCGAGAAACTGTTCTCCAAGTACCTGGGCGGCCACTCGCTCATCAGCAACGCCACGCACCTGCGCGGCTCGGCCAACTGGATTCGTTTTCCGCGCGTGGTGTGCGAGCGCTGGACGCACCGCATCGACGTGGAAGGCCGCTCGGTGCCCGTCGTGCTGATGGGCGACGCCGCGCACACGGCGCACTTCTCCATCGGCTCGGGCACCAAGCTGGCGCTCGAAGACGCGATCGACCTCGCGAACGAATTCGAGCAGGGCGGCACGCTCGACCATGTGCTCGAAGGCTACGAGGCGCGCCGCAGCGTCGAGGTGTTGAAGATCCAGAATGCCGCGCGCAACTCCACCGAATGGTTCGAGAACGTGCCGCGCTACACGGGCATGCAGATCGAGCAGTTCGCTTACTCGCTGCTCACGCGCTCGCAGCGCATCAGCCACGAGAACCTGCGCGTGCGCGACACGCAATGGCTCGGCGGCTACGAACAGTGGCTGGCCGGCGGCAAGGCGATGCCGCCCATGCTCATGCCCTACAAGGTGCGCGGGCTCACGCTGAAGAACCGCATCCTGGTGTCACCGATGGCCACCTACAGCGCGGTCGACGGCGTGCCGCAAGACTTCCTGCTGGTGCACCTGGGCGCGCGTGCGCTCGGCGGCGCCGCGATGGTGTTCGTCGAAATGACGAGCCCGACGCCCGAAGGCCGCATCACCCCGGCCTGCACCGGCCTGTACAACGACGCGCAGCAAGCGGCCTTCAAGCGCATCGTCGATTTCGTGCACACGCAGTCCAGCGCCAGGATCGCCATGCAGCTCGGCCACAGCGGCCCCAAGGGTTCCACCCGCGTGGGCTGGGAAGGCACCGACGAGCCGCTGGAAGACGGCAACTGGCCGCTGCTGGGCGCCAGCGCCGTGCCCTACGGCGAACAGAACCAGCTGCCCGCGGCCATCACGCGCGCCGAGATGGACACGCTGCGCGATCAGTTCGTGGACGCCACCCGCCGCACCCTGGAGGCCGGCTTCGACTGGCTCGAGCTGCATTGCGCGCACGGCTACCTGCTGTCGGCCTTCATCAGCCCGCTGACCAACCTGCGCACCGACGAATACGGCGGCGACATCGAGGCGCGCTGCCGCTACCCGCTCGAAGTGTTCCGCGCCATGCGCGCCGCGTGGCCCGAAGACAAGCCGATGAGCGTGCGCATCTCCGCGCACGACTGGGCTCCCGGCGGCAACACCGACGCCGATGCGACCGTGGTCGCGCGCCTGTTCAAGGAGGCCGGCGCCGACTTCATCGACGTGTCGTCGGGCCAGACCACGCGTGCGGCCAAGCCGGTGTACGGGCGCATGTACCAGACGCCGTTCTCCGACCGCATCCGCAACGAGGTCGGCATCGCGACCATTGCCGTGGGCGCCATCACCGACGCCGACCAGGCCAACAGCATCATCGCGGCCGGTCGCGCAGACCTGTGCGCCATCGCGCGCCCGCACCTGGCCGACCCGGCATGGACGCTGCACGAAGCGGCCAAGCTGCAGAGCCGCCATGTCGACTGGCCCAGGCAGTACCTGAGCGGGCGCGACCAGATGTACCGCGAGATCGCCAAGCAACAGCAGATCGCCGCAGCCACAGCATCGGCCGCCGCAGCCAACAGCGAGGAGACGCATTGACATGGACCTCGAAGCGCGCGCGCACAGCGAACACCCCGAAGCCTTGCGGCTCTGGCTGCGGCTGCTCACCTGCACCCAGCTGATCGAGAAGCAGGTGCGCAACGAACTGCGCTCGCAGTTCACCACCACGCTGCCGCGCTTCGACCTGATGTCGCAACTCGAGCGCTCGCCCGACGGCCTGAAGATGAACGAGCTCTCGCGCCGCATGATGGTCACGGGCGGCAACGTCACCGGCATCACCGACCAGCTGGTGACCGAAGGGCTGGTGGAGCGCATCAACGTCGAGGGCGACCGGCGCGCCTGGCGCGTGCGCCTCACACCGCGCGGACGCAAGCTCTTCAACGACATGGCGCAACAGCACGAAGACTGGATCGTCGGGGCCTTCTCGGGCCTCAGCACCAAGGAGATCGCGCAGCTGCACAAGCTGCTCGGCAAGGTCAAGCAACACTCACACAACCAATCGATGGCGGAGACCGAATGAAGCACTACATCGGCGCAGGCAATCCCATGCGCGCGCAATTCGAACCGAAGGCAGCCTACAAGGCCGAGCACTTCGCATGGAGCTACGACAACGGCATCGGCACCATCACGCTGAACCGGCCCGAGCGCAAGAACCCGCTCACCTTCGACTCGTACGCCGAGCTGCGCGACCTGTTTCGCGCGCTGAACTACGCGACCGACGTGAAGGTGATCGTGGTCACCGGCGCGGGCGGCAACTTCTGCTCGGGCGGCGACGTGCATGAGATCATCGGCCCGCTCACCGGCATGCGCATGCCCGAGCTGCTGGAGTTCACGCGCATGACGGGCGACCTGGTGAAGGCCATTCGCGCCTGCCCGCAACCCATCGTGGGCGCCATCGACGGCGTGTGCGCCGGTGCCGGCGCAATGATCGCGCTGGCCTGCGACCTGCGCTACGGCTCTCCCGCCACGCGCACCGCGTTCCTGTTCACGCGCGTGGGCCTTGCCGGTGCGGACATGGGTGCGTGCGCCCTGCTGCCGCGCGTGATCGGCCAGGGCCGTGCGTCGGAGCTGCTGTTCACGGGCCGCGCCATGACCGCGCAGGAAGGCCATGCCTGGGGCTTCTTCAACGCGCTGCATGAAAGCGACGCGCTGCTCGAGGCCGCCACCAAGGTCGCGCGCGACCTGGCCGAAGGCCCGACCTTCGCGCACGGCATGACCAAGACCATGCTCGCGCAGGAATGGTCGATGACCATCGACCAGGCCATCGAATCCGAAGCGCAAGCGCAAGCCATCTGCATGCAGACCGAAGACTTCAAGCGTGCGTACGAAGCCTTCGCGGCCAAGCGCAAGCCGGTGTTCGGCGGAGACTGACTCGATGATGACGAAGATTCCCGCACCGCCTTCGACGGCGCATCTCGCGCTGCCGTTCTTCGACGAGGCCCATCGCTCGCTCGCGCGTGACCTGCTGCCCTGGTGCGCGGCGCAAGAGATCGACGAGCGCGACGACCGTGCGGCCTGCCGCGAATGGGTGCGCCGCCTTGGTGACGGCGGCTGGCTGCGCTACGCCGTGCCCGGCAGCGCAGGCGGCGCGCTCGAGCGCCTCGATTCACGCGCGCTCGTGCTGCTGCGCGAAACACTCGGCTATCACTCGCCACTGGCCGACTTCGCCTTTGCCATGCAGGGGCTGGGCAGCGGCGCGATCACGCTCGCTGGCACGCCCGAGCAGCAATCGCAGTACCTCACCGCCGTCGGCAAGGGCGAGAAGATCGCGGCCTTCGCACTGAGCGAGCCCGACGCAGGTTCCGACGTCGCTGCGATGGCCATGCGCGCCGAGGCCACCGCCGACGGCTGGCTGCTGAACGGCGAGAAGACCTGGATCAGCAACGGCGGCATCGCCGACTTCTATTGCGTGTTCGCGAAGACCGATCCGACCGGCGGCACGCGCGGCATCACCGTCTTCATCGTCGATGCGACGACGCCGGGCCTGGACACCTCGCAGCACATCGACGTGATGGCGCCGCATCCGCTGGCCACGCTGCGCTTCGAGAACTGCGTGGTGCCGCGCACCGCGCAGCTCGGCGAGCTCAACGGCGGCTTCAAGCTGGCGATGCGCACGCTCGACATCTTTCGCGCGTCGGTGGCGGCAGCGGCACTGGGCATGGGCCGCCGCGCACTGGCGGAGGCCATCTCGCATGCGAAGAACCGCCGCATGTTCGGCCAGACCCTTGCCGACTTCCAGCTCACGCAGGCCAAGCTCGGCGAGATGGCCGCACTGATCGACAGCGCCGCACTGCTCACCTACCGCGCGGCATGGATGCGCGACGACGCCGAGCAGCGCGGCGCGCCTGCCGTGGGCGATGTGTCTGCCGCCGCGGCCATGGCCAAGATGTGCGCCACCGAGAACGCGAGCCGCGTGATCGACATGGCGCTGCAGATGCACGGCGGCCTGGGCGTGAAGGTTGGCACGAAGATTGAAAGCCTCTACCGCGACATCCGTTCGCTGCGCATCTACGAAGGCGCGACGGAAGTCCAACAACTGATCATTGGCAAATCCGTTCTGCGGGGATAAATACCGTGTCTGCCCAAGTCGACCGCTTCGTTCACGACCGCCTGCCGCCTGCCGCGCAGCTGCCCATCTTTCGCTATGAGCTGCCCGAGCTGCAGCTGCCCGACCAGCTGAACCTGGTCGAGGAGCTGCTCGACAAGGCCGCGGCGAAGGGCTTCGGCGACAAGCCGATGCTGCGTTCGCCGCAAGGCACGCTGACGTACGCGCAAGCGGCCGTCGAGGTCAACCGCATCGCGCAGGTGCTGACGGAAGACCTCGGGCTGGTGCCGGGCAACCGCGTGCTGCTGCGCGGCGGCAATTCGGTGGCGATGGCGCTGTCGTGGCTCGCGGTGGTGAAGGCAGGGCTCATCGCCGTGGCGACGATGCCGCTGCTGCGTGCCAAGGAGCTGGGCGAGATCATCGAAAAGTCGCGGCCCGTGGCTGCGCTGTGCGACGGCCGCCTGCTCGACGAACTCGTCATCGCGCAGCGCGAGCATCCTGTGCTTGCCACGGTGGTCGCGTTCAACAAGCCCGATGCGCCCGACTCGCTCTCGGCACGCGCCGCGACCAAGAGCGGCGTGTTCACGGCCTGCCCCACCGCGTCGGACGACATCGCGCTGCTGGCGTTCACCTCGGGCACCACGGGAAAACCCAAGGCACCCGTGACCACGCACCGCGACGTGCTCGCGATGTGCGAGACCTGGCCGCGCCATGTGCTGCGCGCACGCAGCGACGACATCGTGATCGGCTCGCCGCCGCTCGCCTTCACCTTCGGGCTGGGCGGCTTGCTGGTGTTTCCGATGTGGGCCGGTGCTTCTATCTACTTTGCCGATGCGCCGTTCACGCCCGAAGGGCTGGTGAAGCTCATCAACGAGGTGGGCGCGACCATCTGCTACACCGCGCCCACGTTCTACCGCCAGATGGCGCCGTTCGTGAAGCAGCACGGCATGCCGAGCCTGCGCATCAGCGTGAGCGCGGGCGAGGCCTTGCCCGACGCCACGCGCCAGCTGTGGAAGGAAGCCGCCGGCATCGAGATGCTCGACGGCATCGGCGGCACCGAGGTGTTCCACATCTACATTTCCGCGGCAGGCGCCGAAGTGCGCCGCGGCGCGGTCGGCAAGGCCGTGCCCGGCTTCACCGCGAAGGTGGTGGACAACGAAGGCAACGAGGTGCCGCGCGGCACCGTCGGCAAGCTGGCGTTGCAAGGCCCGGTGGGCTGCCGCTACCTCGACGACGCACGCCAGGCAGACTATGTGAAGAACGGCTGGAACTACCCCGGCGACTCGTTCGTGCAGGACGACGACGGCTACTTCTTCTACCAGGCGCGCGCCGACGACATGATCATCACCGCCGGCTACAACGTCGGCGGGCCGGAGGTCGAAGACGCGCTGCTCAAGCACCCGGCGGTGGCCGAGTGCGGCGTCATCGGCAAGCCCGACGCCGACCGCGGCATGATTGTGAAGGCCTTCTGCGTGCTCAAGCCGGGCAACGAAGGCGACGCCGCGCTTGTGAAGGCGCTGCAGGACCACGTGAAGGCCACCATCGCGCCTTTCAAATACCCGCGCGAGATCGAGTTCGTGCCGGTGCTGCCGCGCACCGAGACCGGCAAGCTGCAGCGATTCAAACTGAGACAACTGAACACCACACCATGATTCACAAACTTCTTCAGCCCGAGGGCTGGTTGCCTCCCAAGGGCTATGCGAACGGCGTCGCCGCACGCGGCACCACGCTGTTCGTCGGCGGCCAGATCGGCTGGAACGCGCAGCAGCAGTTCGAGTCGGACGACTTCATCGACCAGTGCGGCCTGGCGCTGCGCAACATCGCCGAGGTGCTGCGCGCGGGCGGCGCGGGCCCCGAGCACATGGTGCGCATGACCTGGTACGTGACCGACCGCGACGAATACACCCGCCGCCTGGCCGAGCTCGGCCCGGTCTACCGCGATGCGATGGGCCGCAACTTTCCGGCCATGACCTGCGTGCAGGTGGCTGCGCTGGTGGAGCACCGCGCGAAGGTCGAGATCGAGGTGACGGCGGTCGTTCCGGACTGATCGATCGATGCTGTCTTCGCGCCGCCGATCGCCGTTCAGGCGATGGCGTGCGCAAAGCGCTTGCGGTATTCCGCCGGCGTGATGCCGACCTGGCGCTGGAACGCGCGGCGCAGCGTGTCGGCATCGGCAAAGCCGCACAGGGAGGCCACCTGCTTGGGTGCGGCGTCCCCAGCCTCGAGCAGGCGGCGCGCGGCGGCCACGCGAATGTCTTCCACCCATGCCGCGGGTGTGACCCCCACCTCCTGCCTGAAGAGCCGCGCGAAGTGCCGCTCGCTGAGGCCCATGCGCGCCGCGAGGCTCGCGACGCCGTGGTCCGTCGCGGGGTGGGCCGCGACCCAGCGTTGAACCTCCTGCAGCGCGGAGCGGCCGGCCGGTGCCGCCTCGCCCTTGCGGCTGAACTGCATCTGCCCGCCCGGGCGCTTGAAGAACATCACGAGTTGCGCGGCGACCTTCATCGCGATCTCTCGGCCCAGGTCTTCCTCCACCAGTGCGAGCGCGAGGTCCAGGCCTGCGGTCACGCCCGCGGCGGTGCGCAGGCGGCCGTCGCGCACGTGGATGGCGTCCGCATCGACGGTGACCGAAGGAAAGTCCTGCGCGAGTTGCTCCGCCACGGCCCAGTGCGTGGTCACGCGGCGGCCGTCGAGCAAGCCGGCCTGCGCGAGCACGAAGGCGCCACTGCAGACCGAGCCGAAGCGACGCACCTTGGGGGCGCGCCGGCGCAGCCATTCGCTCACGCCGAGGTCGCACACGGTGCTGGCCGCGTGCGGTGTGCCGGCAACGAGCAGCGTGTGGATGGGCTCGTCGAACTCGTCGCCGATCACCTCGTCGGGCATCAGGCGCACACCCGATGAACTCTGGATCGCACCACGACGGCTTGCGATGACTTTCAGCCGATAGGCCTGTGCATGGGCTTGCACGTTGGCTTCGGCGAATACGTCGAGCGGGCCCGACACGTCCAGCAGCTGCACACCTGGCATGGCGAGGATGGCGATGGTCTTGGTGCTGCGCATGGTGCGTGTGTGTGTCTTCTTTGTCCCGGCAATGTCTGGATTCGCCGTGCCGCGGCGGTTCAGGACACTCTACCCGACTCCTAAAGTGGAGCTCACACTCACAGGAGAAATCCACATGGCTTCGACGAAGACCGATATCGAGGGGGTTCGCATCCCCGACAGCAAGCTCGCGAGCGAGATCACTGAGCTGGTTCGGGACACCGCGCCACCGCTGCTCTTTCACCACTCGAGCCGGGTCTACTACTTCGGCGCGCTCGCGGGCAAGCGCCGCGGCTTCACCTTCGACCCCGAGCTGCTCTATGCCGGCGCAATGTTCCACGACATGGGCCTGGTGAAGCAGCACAGCAGCGTGAACGAGCGCTTCGAGGTCGACGGTGCGAACGTCGCACGTGACTTTTTGCGCGGCCATGGGATCTCGCAGCAGGACATCGACCTCGTGTGGACGGCCATCGCGCTGCACACCACGCCGGGGATTCCGCAACACATGCACCCGGTGGTGGCGCTCGTGACGGCCGGCGTCGAGATGGATGTTCTGGGGCTGACCTACAAGGAATACAGCGAGCAGGAGCGCACGCGGGTCGTGCATGCGCATCCGCGTAGCGAACACTTCAAGGAAGACATCATCCTGGCCTTCTATGACGGGATTCGTCACAAGCCCGAGACCACTTTTGGCAACGTCAAAGCAGACGTGATCGCGGACAAGGAGCCGCACTTTCACCGGGACAACTTCTGCAGCGTGATTCGCTGCTCCGCCTGGCACGGTTAACCGTAGTTTCCAGAAACAGAAAAGCCCTCTTTGCGAGGGCTTTTTCAATTCATTAACCGGCCAAAGAAAAAAGGCCCTTTGAAATTCAAAGGGCCTTTTAAATTGGTTGCGCGAGCAAGATTTGAACTTGCGACCTTTGGGTTATGAGCCCAACGAGCTACCAGGCTGCTCCATCGCGCGGCAAGTATAAATTATAGCTTATTCAGCAGCGTTTTGCTCGGCTGCGTCATTTTTAATTTCAGCACGGTCCACGAGTTCGACGAGCGCCATCGGAGCGTTGTCGCCCACGCGGAAACCCATCTTCAGGATGCGGGTGTAGCCACCCGGACGCGCGGCGAAGCGCGGGCCGAGTTCGCCGAACAGCTTGACCACGCTGTCGCGGCTGCGCAGGCGGTCGAATGCCAGGCGCTTGTTGGCCAGCGTGGGCTTCTTGGCGAGCGTGATCATCGGTTCGATGACGCGGCGCAGTTCCTTGGCCTTGGGGACCGTGGTCTTGATGACTTCGTGCTCGATGAGCGAATTCATCATGTTTTGCAGCATCGCAAGGCGGTGCGAGCTGGTGCGGTTGAGTTTGCGGAGTCCGTGACCGTGACGCATGGTGCTTTTCCTTTACTTTATAAAAACAGGCAGCCGTAATCAGGTACTGCCCGGTGCACTGGCCCTTTTCAGGGGGCCGATTTCAAAAATTCAAATCAACGCTTGTCGAGGCCGGCCGGCGGCCAGCTTTCGAGCTTCATGCCCAGCGTCAGGCCGCGCGAAGCAAGGACTTCCTTGATTTCGTTGAGCGACTTGCGACCCAGGTTAGGCGTCTTGAGCAGTTCGTTCTCGGTGCGCTGGATCAGGTCACCGATGTAGTAGATGTTTTCGGCCTTCAGGCAGTTGGCCGAACGCACCGTCAGTTCGAGTTCGTCGACAGGGCGCAGCAGGATCGGATCGAATTGCTGTGCGCTGCGCGGTGCGGGTGCATCGAATGCAGCGAGTTCGCCGCCTTCGAGCTGCGCAAACACGGCGAGCTGTTCGACCAGGATTTTAGCCGATGCACGCACTGCGTCTTCGGCGGTGATCGCACCGTTGGTCTCGATCTCAACCAGCAGCTTGTCCAGGTCGGTACGCTGTTCGACACGGGCGCTTTCGACGGTGTAGCTCACGCGCTTCACAGGCGAGAACGACGCGTCGAGAACGATGCGGCCAATCGACTTGGTCGGCTCGTCCGCGTAGCGGCGCATCGTGCCGGGCACGTAGCCGCGACCCTTTTCAACCTTGATCTGCATGTCGAGCTTGCCGCCTTGCGACAGGTGCGCGATCACGTGGTCGGGGTTGATGATCTCGACGTCGTGCGGGGTCTGGATGTCCGATGCCAGGACCGGGCCTTCGCCGTCCTTGCGCAGGCTCAGCGTGACTTCGTCGCGGTTGTGGAGCTTGAACACCACGCCCTTGAGGTTCAGAAGGATGTTGACGACATCTTCCTGCACGCCGTCGATCGACGAGTACTCATGCAGAACGCCAGCGATCGTGACTTCGGTGGCCGAGTAGCCCACCATGGACGACAGCAGAACGCGACGCAGCGCGTTGCCGAGCGTGTGGCCGTAGCCGCGCTCGAAAGGTTCGAGCGTGACCTTGGCCTTGTTGGCGGCAAGTTGCTCGACCTGAATGGTCTTGGGTTTCAGCAGGGTGGTTTGCATGCAGACTTCCTCTCAATACCCCCGGCTCGTTACACCGGTAAGGCTGGTGAAGCACCTGATCCGCAGCAGAGTGCGGAGCAGGAACGTGAACAACAATAACAATCTCCCGCACGCGCCGAAGGGCGGGTGCGGGTAGAAAAAATCAACGCGAATACAGTTCGACGATCAGCGATTCGTTGATGTCGGCTGCGAATTCGTCGCGATCGGGCACCTTCTTGAACGTGCCTTCAGCCTTGTCGGCGTTCACATCGACCCATGCCGGGATACCGACTTGCTGGGCGAGTTGAAGCGCTTCAACAATGCGGTTCTGCTTCTTCGACTTGTCGCGCACGGCAATCACGTCACCGGTCTTGACCAGGTACGACGGGATGTTGACCGACTGACCGTTCACCGTGATCGCCTTGTGCGACACGAGCTGGCGCGCTTCGGCGCGGGTCGAGCCGAAGCCCATGCGGTAGACGACGTTGTCCAGGCGCGATTCGAGGATGAACAGCAGGTTGGCGCCGGTGTTGCCACGGCGGCGGTCCGCTTCTTCGAAGTAGCGGCGGAATTGCTTTTCCAGCACGCCGTACATGCGCTTGACCTTCTGCTTTTCACGCAGTTGCAGGCCGTAGTCGGAAGTGCGCTGACCCGAGGTGCGACCGTGCTGGCCGGGCTTGGAGTCGAACTTGGCCTTGTCTTGAATGGAGCGGCGGGCGCTCTTCAGGAACAGGTCGGTGCCTTCACGGCGGGAAAGTTTGGCCTTGGGGCCGAGGTAACGTGCCACGATTCTTCCTTTGTGTATCTGCCGCAGTTGCCTGCGGGAGCCACTTGCGAGACGCGAGTGGCGGTGGGCTTAGATAAAAAACAAATGCGCAGCCGCTATTCAAAGCCGGCTGCGCCTTGCGGACTGACGATCAGATGCGGCGACGCTTCTGGGGACGGCAGCCGTTGTGCGGAACGGGCGTCACGTCGGCAATGGAATTGATCCGGATGCCGAGCGCAGCCAGTGCGCGCACCGACGATTCGCGACCGGGGCCGGGGCCCTTGATCTCGACGTCGAGGTTCTTGATGCCTTGTTCGACAGCAGCACGGCCGGCCACTTCCGAAGCGACCTGCGCAGCGAACGGGGTCGACTTGCGCGAGCCCTTGAAGCCCTGGCCACCCGACGAAGCCCACGACAGGGCGTTGCCCTGGCGATCGGTGATCGTGATGATGGTGTTGTTGAACGAGGCATGCACATGGGCGATACCGTCCGCAACGTTCTTGCGAACCTTCTTGCGAACGCGCTGTGCGGCGTTGTTTGCAGGTGCTTTAGCCATGCTGGTCTATCCTTATTTCTTCAGGGACTGCGCAGCCTTGCGCGGACCCTTGCGGGTGCGGGCATTGGTGCGCGTGCGCTGGCCGCGCATCGGCAGGCCGCGACGGTGACGGAAGCCGCGATAGCAACCGATGTCCATCAAACGCTTGATGTTCATCGTCGTTTCGCGACGCAGATCGCCTTCGATGGTGAACAGAGCGATCTGGTCGCGGATCTTTTCGAGATCGGCGTCGGTCAGATCCTTGATCTTCTTCGAATATTCGATGCCGCTCGCTTCGCAGATTTGACGGGCGCGGGTGCGACCGATACCGAAAATGGCGGTCAGGCCGATTTCAGCGTGCTTGTGCGGCGGGATGTTGATGCCAGCAATACGTGCCATGTGCGTCCTCTAATACTCTTCAATCAACCCTGGCGCTGCTTGTGGCGCGGGTCGGTGCAAATCACACGCACCACACCTTTACGGCGGATGACCTTGCAATTACGGCAGATGGTTTTGACCGAAGCCGAAACTCTCATTTCATTCTCCTAAAACTGTTTAACGTGGCGGTCTACCGCCCGGACTCAATACTGAAACACAGCCTTACGATGTCTTGAAGTTAGCCTTCTTCAGCAGCGATTCGTACTGCTGGGACATCATGTAGTTTTGCACCTGGGCCATGAAGTCCATCGTGACGACCACGATGATCAGCAGGGAGGTACCACCGAAGTAGAACGGCACGTTGTACTTCAGGATCAGGAACTCTGGCAGCAGGCAGACGAAGGTGATGTACACCGCGCCGGCCAACGTCAGGCGAACCAGAATCTTGTCGATATAGCGAGCGGTCTGGTCACCCGGGCGAATGCCAGGAATGAATGCACCACTCTTCTTCAGGTTGTCGGCGGTTTCCTTGCTGTTGAACACGAGTGCCGTGTAGAAGAAGCAGAAGAAAACGATCGCAGCGGCATACAGCAGCACATAGATCGGCTCACCCGGACGCAGTGCGCCAGCGATATCCTTGATCCAGCGGAAACCACCGTCACCCGTGCTGAACCAGCCAACCACCGTTGCGGGCAGCAGGATGATCGACGAAGCGAAGATCGGCGGGATCACGCCAGCCATGTTCAGCTTCAGCGGCAGGTGCGACGACTGACCGCCGTAGACCTTGTTGCCCACCTGACGCCGCGCATAGTTCACGAGGATCTTGCGCTGACCGCGTTCCACGAACACCACGAAGTAGGTGACCAGCACCACGACCGCGATGATGAAAAGCGCAATGATGGGATTCATCGCACCGGTCGTCACCAGCGAAGCCAGGCCGCCGATGGCGTTGGGCAGACCGGCTGCGATACCTGCAAAGATCAGGATCGAAATGCCGTTGCCCAGGCCGCGTTCGGTGATCTGCTCGCCGAGCCACATCAGGAACATCGAACCGGCCGTCAAGCTCACCATGGCGGTCAGGCGGAAGCCGAAACCGGGTGCGATGACCAGGCCAGCCGACGACTCGAGCGCCACTGCGATGCTGAACGACTGGAACAGTGCCAGACCCAGCGCGCCGTAGCGCGTGTACTGCGTGATCTTGCGGCGACCAGCCTCGCCTTCCTTCTTCAATTGCTCGAAGGTCGGAAGCACGTAGGTCATCAACTGCATGATGATCGACGCCGAGATGTACGGCATGATCCCCAACGCGAACACGGTGAAGCGCGAAAGCGCCCCGCCCGAGAACATGTTGAACAGGCTCAGAATGCCGCCCTGCTGGCCCTGGAACAACGCTGCCAGCTGGTCCGGGTTGATACCCGGCACAGGAATGTGCGCGCCGACCCGGTAGACCACGAGCGCGAGCAGCAAAAACACGAGCCGACGACGGAGGTCGCCGAACTTGCCTGTCTTTGCGATCGTTGCCGCGTTAGTTGCCACGAAGAACTTCTTTCAGTCCGAGGGTGATCAGGCGAAGCTGCCGCCAGCTGCTTCGATAGCAGCCTTGGCGCCAGCCGTTGCGCCCACGCCCGTCAGCTTGACGGCCTTGGTGAGCTCACCGGTCTTGATGATCTTGACGACCTTGGCGAGCTGGCCCACGAGGCCGGCTTGCTTCAGCGCCAGGACGTCCACTTCGGCCAAGCCGAGCTGCTCGAGAGCAGTCAGCGTGACTTCAGCGTTGAACTTCAGCAGATGCGATTTGAAGCCACGCTTCGGAAGACGACGCTGCAGAGGCATTTGACCGCCTTCGAAGCCCACCTTGTGGAAACCGCCTGCGCGCGACTTCTGGCCCTTGTGACCGCGACCCGCGGTCTTGCCGATGCCAGAGCCGATACCACGGCCAACGCGACGCTTGGCGTGCTTGGCGCCGGCTGCCGGCTTGATGCCATTGAGTTCCATATCAGTCTCTCTTACAGAACTTTGACCAGATAACTGATCTTGTTGATCATGCCGCGCACCGCCGGGGTGTCTTGCAGCTCGCTCACGCTGTTGAGCTTGCGCAGGCCGAGGCCACGCACGGTCGCGCGATGCGATTCCTTGGTGCCAATCGGGCTCTTGACCAATTGCACCTTGAGGGTTTGTTGTTGCGTCGTCATTTGAATGCTTCTTTCGGCTTGCGCTTAAGCGAAGATTTCTTCGACGGTCAGGCCACGCTTGGCAGCCACCGCGGACGCGGTCGTCGAGTTCTTCAACCCGTCGAGCGTGGCGCGAACCATGTTGTAGGGGTTCGACGAACCATGGCTCTTGGCCACGATGTCGGTGATGCCCATGACTTCGAACACAGCGCGCATCGGGCCGCCGGCGATGATGCCGGTACCCTTCGGTGCGGGGATCATGACGACCGAAGCGGCGCCGTGATGACCCGTCACGCGGTGATGCAGCGTGCCGTTCTTGATCGAGATCTTGGCCAGGTTGCGACGGGCTTCTTCCATTGCCTTCTGCACGGCAGCAGGCACTTCCTTCGACTTGCCCTTGCCCATGCCGACGCGACCTTCGCCGTCACCCACCACGGTGAGTGCTGCGAAACCGAGGATACGACCACCCTTCACCACCTTGGTGACGCGGTTGATCGCGATCATCTTCTCGCGCAAACCGTCTTCAGGGCCTTCGTTCTGCGTTCTTGCTTGAATCTTTGCCATTTTGAATCTCGTGTCCGGTTAGAACTGCAGACCGGCTTCGCGGGCGGCCTCGGCCAGCGCCTTGACGCGGCCGTGGTAAGCGAAACCAGCGCGGTCGAAAGCGACCTTCTCGACGCCGGCTGCCTTCGCCTTCTCAGCGATGCGCTTGCCGACGGCGGTGGCTGCGGCGGCATTGCCGCCCTTGCCGGAACCGCCGAGCGAGGTACGCACTTCGGCTTCTGCCGTCGATGCGGTTGCAATCACCTTGGTGCCGTCGTCGGAGATGACGGTGGCGTAGATGTGCAGGTTGGTGCGGTTCACCGTGAGACGGGCCACGCCCTGCGTCGCGATGCGAATGCGGGTCTGGCGCGAGCGGCGAAGACGCTGTGCTTTTTTGGTCAACATCATTTTGCTGCCCCTTACTTCTTCTTGGTCTCTTTGATCACGATCTTCTCGTCCGAATAACGGATGCCCTTGCCCTTGTAAGGCTCAGGCGGACGAACAGCGCGGATCTCAGCGGCGATTTGACCAACGCGCTGACGGTCAGCACCCTTGATCACGATTTCGGTCGGGGTCGCGGTGGCCACCGTGATGCCCTGGGGCATCTCGATGTTGACCGGGTGCGAGTAACCGACTTGCAGGTTCAACTTGTTGTTGGAGGCTGCAGCCTTGTAGCCGACGCCGACCAAGTTCAGCTTCTTCTCGAAGCCCTTGGTCACGCCAACCACCATGTTGTTCACCAGCTGACGGATCGTGCCGCTCATCGCATTCGCTTCACGCGAATCGTTGGCGGGCTCGAAGTTCAGCTTGCCGTCATTGCTGACGACGTTGACCAGTGCATTGCGGTGCAGGACGAGCGAACCGCCCGTGCCCTTCACGCTGATCTGGTCTTCCTTGATCGACACATCCACGCCTGCGGGGATGGTGATCGGCATTTTTCCTACTCGGGACATTTCAGTGACTCCTCGATGTCTCGGTTAGGCGACGTAGCACAGAACTTCGCCGCCGACACCGGTGGCGCGAGCCTTGCGGTCGGTCATCACGCCTTGGGGGGTCGTGACGATCGCAACGCCGAGGCCGTTCTGGACTTGCGGGATGGCTGCGCTGGCCTTGTAGACGCGCAGGCCGGGGCGGCTCACGCGTTCGATACGTTCGATGACCGGGCGGCCAGCGTAGTACTTCAGCGTGATAACGAGTTCGGACTTGCCGGCATCGGTCTTCACTTCGAAGCCGTCGATGTAGCCTTCGTCCTTCAGGACTTGTGCAATCGCGGCCTTCACCTTGGAGGACGGGATCGACACAGTGGGCTTCGCCACCATCTGCGCGTTACGGATACGCGTCAGCAGGTCGGCAATGGGATCACTCATGCTCATGTTGTTTGCTCCTGCCTGGCTTACCAGCTGGCCTTGGTGACACCGGGGATGTCGCCAGCGAAAGCCAGTTCACGAATCTTGGCGCGAGCCAGACCGAATTGACGGAAGGTGCCACGCGGGCGACCGGTGATTTCGCAGCGGTTGCGTTGACGCGTCGGATTTGCGTTGCGCGGCAGCTTCTGCAGCGCCAGGCGTGCAGCAGCGCGCTCTTCTTCGCTCTTCTTCAGGTCGTTGGAAGCAGCCTTCAGTTCAGCGTGCTTCACGGCGAACTTGGCAACCAGCTTGTCGCGCTTGAGTTCGCGCTGGATCAGAGATTGTTTGGCCATGGTTCGCCTCAGTTCTTGAACGGGAAACGGAAACCAGCGAGAAGCGCCTTGGCTTCTTCGTCGGTCTTGGCCGTCGTCGTGATGCTGATATTGAGACCGCGCAGGGCATCGACCTTGTCGTATTCGATCTCAGGGAAAATGATCTGTTCCTTGACGCCGATGTTGTAGTTGCCACGGCCGTCGAACGCACGGCCGGAGATGCCGCGGAAGTCGCGAACACGCGGCAGCGCGATGGTCACGAAACGGTCCAGGAACTCATACATCTGCACGCCACGCAGCGTGACCATGCAGCCGATAGGCTGGTTTTCGCGGATCTTGAAACCGGCGATAGCCTTCTTCGACTTGGTGACCACGGGCTTCTGGCCGGCGATCTTGGTCAGATCGGCGACAGCGTTGTCGAGAACCTTCTTGTCGGCGACTGCTTCACCCACACCCATGTTCAGGGTGATCTTGGTGAGGCGGGGGACCTGCATCGGCGACTTGTAGCCGAACTTTTCCGTCAGGTCTTTCGCGATCTTTTCGCGATAGTGTTGTTGGAGACGTGCCATGTGAGTACCTCTTAGGCGAACTTGATTTCGTCGCCGCTGGACTTGAAGACGCGAACAGCCACGCGCTTGCCGTCAGCACCCTGGGTGATCTTGATGCCCACGCGATCGGCCTTGCCGGTCGCGGCATTGAAGATCGCCACGTTGGATTGGTGAATGGGCATGGACTTCTCGACGATGCCACCGGTCGTACCCTTGAGGGGGTTCGGCTTGGTGTGC
The DNA here is from genome assembly GCF_041355175.1 of Variovorax sp. RCC_210. Taxonomy (NCBI): domain Bacteria; kingdom Pseudomonadati; phylum Pseudomonadota; class Betaproteobacteria; order Burkholderiales; family Comamonadaceae; genus Variovorax; species Variovorax sp. RCC_210. The sequence continues at coordinate 357,524 of NZ_JBFUPJ010000002.1, forward strand.
TTCTTGACGAGGTTCAGGCCGTCGATGACGATGTGCGAATCGTCCTTGCGAAGCGAGACGGTGCCGCGCTTGCCCTTGTCACGACCGGCCAACACGATGACCTGGTCGCCTTTGCGAATCTTGTTCATGGCGTTGTGTCCTTAGAGAACTTCGGGTGCCAGCGACACGATCTTCATGAACTTCTCGGTGCGCAGTTCGCGCGTGACCGGTCCGAAGATGCGGGTGCCGATGGGCTCCAGCTTGGCGTTGAGCAACACTGCGGCGTTGCCGTCGAACTTGACGAGCGAGCCGTCAGCGCGGCGGATGCCCTTGGCGGTGCGAACCACCACTGCGCTGTAGATCTCGCCCTTCTTGACGCGACCACGCGGAGCGGCTTCCTTGATGCTCACCTTGATGACGTCGCCCACGCTGGCATAACGCCGCTTGGAGCCACCGAGCACCTTGATACACAGGACGGATTTCGCGCCTGTGTTGTCGGCCACTTCGAGCCGGGATTCAGTTTGGATCATTTCTTGATATTCCCAACTTGTACCGATGCGCCTCCAGGAGGGAGACACCGCGGTCAGTCTTGGTCCCGTCGTCCACACCCCGAACCACTCGGGGCGCTTCCGCTTTGGGCTGAAAGCTTCGCCTTTTGGAAGCGAAGCCCGCGATTGTGGCACGCACTTATGGCGATGTCAACAACCCCATTACACCATTTCCCGCTGGCACTAGACTTCGGGGCGTGCAGTCGCCCGAGAAACCCCCTCTGATGCCCCTGTCGCCCCAGCGCCGCCGCCTGCTGGCGGGCGCCGCCAGCCTGCTAGCGCTGGGCCTGGCCGCCTGCAGGAGCGCCACGCCGAAACCCGACACCGGCCGGCTGCGCCTGATCGCGGAAAGCCGTTGGTCTCACCGCCTCCATATAGAAGGCACCACCGCGGGCGGCCTGTCGGGCATCGACTACGACCCGATCCGAGGTGAGTACCTGCTCATCAGCGACGACCGGTCAGATCTGGATCCGGTGCGCTACTACATCGCCCGCTGGCCGCGCCCGGAGGCCACCCAGCCCGAACCGATCGGCGTGGTACAGCTGCAACGGCCCGGCAGCGGCCCCTGGCCGAACCGGCGCCACGCGGTCGACGGCCTGCCCGTGCCCGACCCCGAAGCCTTGCGGCTGCGCCCCGCGACGAACACCCTGCTCTGGACCAGCGAGGGCGACGTGGCCCGCGGCTTCGGTCCCGCGCTGTACGAATCGACCCGCGACGGCCGCTTTCTGCGCGAATTCCCGATGCCGGCCATGTTCCGGCCCGATCCGGCGCAGCGCCGCGGCCCGCGCGACAACCTGACCTTCGAGGGCGTCACCCTCACGCCCGACGGCCGCTTCGCCTGGCTGGGCATGGAAAACGCCCTGATGCAGGACGGCCCCGAGCCCACCGTCGGCGCGCCCGGCGGCCCCTGCCGCTTCACCTGCATCGACCTGCAGACCGGCCAGCCCGACCGCCAGATCGCCTACGTGCCCGACGCCATTCCGCTGCGCCCGCTGGTGCCCGGCACCTATGCCGACAACGGCGTGAGCGAGATCCTCATGCTCGACGCCGACCGCATGCTGGTGCTGGAGCGCGCCTACGCCACCGGCAAGGGCAATTCGCTGCGCCTGTACGAAATCGACACCCGCGCCGGCAGCGACGTGCTCGCCGTCGATGCGCTGGCGCCCGGCAACCACCGCCCCACGACCAAGACCCTGGTGGCCGACTTCGCCACGCTGGGCCTGTCCCGCCTCGACAACACCGAAGGCATGTGCTGGGGGCCGCCGCTGCCCGACGGCAAGCGCCTGCTGGTGGTCGTGAGCGACGACAATTTCAACCCGCTTCAGGTGACCCAGTTCGTCGCCTTCGAATACACAGACAGCACCGACCGCCAACCATGACCATCGCCGTCACCTTCCTCCCCCGCACCGGCCCCGCGCCCCTCCCTCCGCTGCCGCCCGTTGCCTTCATCGGCGGCGGCAACATGGCCAGCGCCATCATCGGCGGCCTGGTGCAGCAAGGCACGCCGGCGGAGTCCTTCGAGGTGGTGGAGCCCTTCGAGGAAGCCCGCGCGAAGCTGGCGCATTCGTTCGGCATCACGGCGCAGGCCGAGGCCGGGCCGGCGCTGTCGCGCTGCGGCGTGGTGGTCTGGGCGGTCAAGCCCCAGACCTTCGCGGACGCCGCCCGTCCCGTGCGCGAATTTGCCCAGGACGCCCTGCACCTGAGCGTGGCCGCGGGCATTCCTTCAGACAGCATCGCCCGCTGGCTGGGCACCGAGCGCGTGGTGCGCGCCATGCCCAACACGCCGGCCCTGGTGGGCAAGGGCATGACCGGCCTGTACGCCCGTCCCGGCGTGGAAAGCGCCGACCGCGCGACCGTCGGCCAGCTGCTGGCGCCGACCGGCGAGCTGATCTGGGTGGACGCCGAGCCTGCGCTGGACGCCGTCACCGCCATGTCGGGCTCGGGCCCGGCCTATGTCTTCTATTTCATCGAGGCCATGACCGAGGCCGGCGTCGAGATGGGCCTCACGCCCGAGCAGGCGCAGCAGCTGGCCATCGGCACCTTCACCGGCGCCTCGGCGCTGGCGCACAGCGCCACCGAGCCCCCGTCGGTGCTGCGCGAGCGAGTCACCTCCAAGGGCGGCACCACTTACGCGGCGATCACCTCGCTGCAGCAGGCCGACGTGAAGGCGCAGTTCAAGACCGCGATCCGCGCCGCGCAGAAGCGCGCCGCCGAGCTGGGCGAGGAATTCGGCCGCGGTTGATCGGCTGGTTGGGCCGTCAGTCGACCGGCTTCAGGCCGGCGGCAACGCACCCGGCCCGAGCAGGAAGAGCCATTCGGCGGCCAGCGTGACGGTGCCGTCCTCCAGCTCGAGGCGCACTTCTTCTTTCAGCAGAAAGCTGTCGTCGCCCTTGGGCGTGACGTCCATGATGCGCACCCGTGCCCGAAAGCGCGCGCCCACCGGCATGGGCCGCACGAAACGCAGCCGGTCGAAACCGTAGTTCAGCGCGTGGTTCGAATCGAAGGGCAGCAGCGTGCGCATCGCCTCGCCGGTCAGCCGGATCAGGTGCGACACCTGAAAAAAGCCCTGCACGATGGTGCCGCCGTAGCCCGCTTCGCGCGCGGCGCGCTCGGGGTCCAGGTGGATCCACTCGCCTTCGCCGTCGCCCGACAGGTCCGAATAGCGCTGCACCATCTCCTGCGTGATGCGGTGCCACCCGGAGAAGCCCTCTTCGCCGACCTTCTGCTGAAGCCGTTCCAGCATCGGCGACGCCTCAGCGCACCGCGTATCCGGCGACGATGCCGGCGAACACGGTGAAGCCCAGCCAGTGGTTCAGCCGGAAGGCCTTGAAACAGCCCTCACGGGTGCGGTCGCGAATCAGCCGCCAATGCCACGCGGCCTGCGCCGTCGCCAGGGCGATGCCCGCGTAGAACAGCAGGCCCAGCCCGTGCGCGACGCCGGCCCAGCCCCAGATCGCCAGGAAGATCGCATAGCTCGTCATCACCGCCGCCACGTCGAGGCGCCCGAAGGTGATGGCCGAGGTTTTCATGCCGATCTTCAGGTCGTCGTCGCGGTCGACCATCGCGTACTCGGTGTCGTAGGCCAGCACCCAGAACAGGTTGCCCACCAGCAGCCACGCCACCAGCACCGGCACCGTCGACTGCACCGCCGTGAAGGCCATCGGAATGCCGAAGCTGAAGGCAATGCCCAGCACCGCCTGCGGAATCGACACGAAGCGCTTGGCGAAGGGATAGATCAGCGTGATGGCCAGCGCCGCGAAAGACCACAGCACCGTCAGCCGGTTGGTGGTCAGCACCAGGGCGAAGGCCACCAGCGCCAGCACCGCGCCGAGCCCCAGCGCCTCCTTGACCGAGATGGCGCCGCTGGTGACGGGCCGCTGCGCGGTGCGCTTCACGTGGCGGTCGAAGTCGCGGTCGGCCACGTCGTTGATGCAGCAGCCCGCGCTGCGCATGAGGAAAGTGCCCAGCGTGAACACCACCACCAGGTGCCAGCCGGGCCAGCCGCCGGCCGCGAACCACAACGCGCCCAGCGTGGGCCACAGCAGCAGCAGCCAACCGGCGGGCCGGTTCCAGCGGATCAGGTCGAGGTACAGCGCGAAACGGCGGGCGAGCATTGCGGTGGCTACTGAAGACGCGCGCGGGATTGCGGCGGGCAAAAAAAGAGCGGCTATTGTGCCGCTCGTGTCAGGGGGTGTGAGGCGCTCGACTCAGTCTTCAAGCAGCGAGCGCAGCATCCACGCCGTCTGATCGTGCACCGTGCAGCGCGCGGTGAGCATGTCGGCCGTCGGGTCGTCGCCGGCTTCCTCGGCCACCGGAATGAATTCGCGCGCAATGCGCGACACCGTCTCGTGGCCCTTCACCAGGATGCGCACCATTTCCATCGCCTTGGGCGGGGTCTGCGGCACGTCGGGCACGGTGGCGATCTTGCTGAACTCGGCGTACGAGCCCGGCGCGTAGTGGCCCAGGGCACGAATGCGCTCGGCCAGCACGTCGGTGGCGCCCCACAGCTCGGTGTACTGGCCCATGAACATCGCGTGCAGCGAGTTGAAGTGCGGGCCCGTCACGTTCCAGTGGAAGTTGTGCGTGGTGAGGTACAGCGTGTAGGTGTCGGCCAGCACGCGGCTCAGGCCTTCGGCGATGGCGGCGCGGTCCTGGCGCTCAATGCCGATGTTGATGATCGGCGCATTGCGGCTGCCGGACTCCTGCGCGACCACCGCGCCGCCCTTCTTGGGCACCTTGCCGACGGAGGAAGCAGGCGACGATTTCTTCGGGGCTTTGGCCATGGCGAGAGCTCTTTCTTCAAGTTGGAGGGAACACCGGAATTCTGAAAGCCGGCAGGCGGCTTCGCAACAGCGAGACTCTATCCCAGCGATCAACGATGCAAACCGCACGGCGCGTAGGCCGACCCCGCAAAGTGCTAGGACAGCCGCTTCACGCCCGGCAGCTCGCACGCATAGATGGCGTTGCGCAGCGCCGCGATGGCCTCGTAGCGCGTGAAGGTGCGCCGCCACGCGAGCACCACGCGGCGCGTGGGCGGCTCGCGGTCCTGCGCGTCGCGCACGGGCAGGTAGCGCACCATCTGCTCGGAGCTGCCACGGCCCTTGCCCTTGGGCTTGAGCGCCTCGGCCGGCACCGACAGCCGCGGCACCAGCGTCACGCCCATGCCCGAGGCCACCATGTGCTTGATGGTTTCGAGCGACGAGCCCTCGAAGCTCTTGCGGATGCCTTCGGCATTGCTGGAGAAGCGCGCGAACTCCGGGCACACCTCGAGCACGTGGTCGCGAAAGCAGTGGCCCGTGCCCAGCAGCAGCATGGTCTCGCTCTGCAGCTCTTCGGAGGTGATCGAGTCGCGGTCGGCGAACTTGTGCTTGGTGGGCAGCGCGGCCATGAAGGGCTCGTCGTACAGCGGTGCCATGGCCAGGCCGGTGTCGGGAAACGGCTCGGCCATGATGGCGCAGTCGATCTCGCCGGCGCGCAGCATCTCCAGCAGCTTGACGGTGAAGTTCTCCTGCAGGACCAGCGGCATCTGCGGCGTGCGCGAGATCACCTGGCGCACCAGGTCGGGCAGCAGGTACGGCCCGATGGTGTAGATCACGCCCAGGTTCAGCGGGCCGGCCAGCGGGTCCTTGCCGCGCTTGGCGATCTCCTTGATGCTGGCGGCCTGGTCGAGCACGCTTTGCGCCTGCTGCACGATCTGCTCGCCCAGCGGCGTGACGGTCACTTCGCCGGCGCTGCGCTCGAAGAGCTTGACCTCCAGCTCGTCCTCCAGCTTCTTGATGGCGACCGAGAGGGTCGGCTGGGAAACGTAGCAGGCCTCGGCCGCCTTGCCGAAGTGCCGTTCGCGGGCTACTGCGACGATGTATTTGAGTTCGGTGAGAGTCATAGCTTGCGTCAATTATGCGCAAGGGGCCCCCGACCGGGCCGGGCCGGGGCCGGAAGGCCCTGCAAAGCGCCGTGGCCCTCGGCCCAGCCCTCGGCTCAACCCACGGCTTCCCCGTCTTCCACCGCTTCCACGGCTTCCTCCTCCTCCACCATCCCCACCAGCATCGGCGCCGTCATCGGCCGCCCCAGCAAGAAGCCCTGCACCTCCGCGCAGTGGTCTTCGATCAGCGTCTGCAGCTGCCCGTCGGTTTCCACCCCCTCGGCCGTCACCGACAGGCCCAGCGCCTTGCCCAGCGCCAGGATGGCCTTCACCACGTCGCGGCTGCCGTCGCGCTGCTCGATGTCGGCGATGAAGCGGCGGTCGATCTTGATGACGTCGAACGGAAAGCTGCGCAGCGAGCTCAGCGACGCGTAGCCGGTGCCGAAGTCGTCGATGGCCAGCTTCACGCCCATGGCCTTGAGCTCGCGCAGCACCAGGCCGGCGCCCTCGGCGTCGTCCATCAGCACGCCCTCGGTGATCTCGATTTCCAGCCGCTCGGGCGCCAGGCCGGCGCTGCGCAACGCGTCCCTCACGCGCTGCACCAGCCGGCCGTCGCGGAACTGCACCGGCGACACGTTCACCGACACGCCGATCTCCGGCCACTGCACCGCGGCCTCGCAGGCGGTCTGCAGCACCCAGTCGCCCAGCGGCAGGATGAGGCCGCTTTTCTCGGCGAGCGGAATGAAGTCGTCCGGCCCGATGCGCCCGCGCTGCGGATGCGCCCAGCGCACCAGCGCCTCGGCGCTGCGGATCGACTGCGTGCGCGTGTCGAAGCGCGGCTGAAAGTCCAGGTAGAACTCGCCGGCCGCGATGCCCAGGCGCATCTCCTCGATCAGCCGGCGATTGGCCGTCACCCGGTCGTTCATCTCGTTGGCGAAGAAGCAGTAGGTGTTGCGCCCGTTGTGCTTGGAGCGGTAGAGCGCCGTGTCGGCCGAGCGCAGCAGCTCGTCGGGCGTGGTGCCGTCGGCCGGCGACACCGCCACGCCAATCGAAGCACCCACCTCCAGGTCGCCCACGTCGTTGCGAATGGGCGCGCCGATGGCCTCCAGCAGCTGCTGGCAGTAGGCGTCGATTTCCTCGTCGGCGAGGTTGGGCGCGGCAATCACGAACTCGTCGCCGCCGATGCGCGCGGCCAGCTGGTCGCTCTTGAGCGAGCGGCGCAGCCGGTCGGCCACCTCACCCAGCACCTTGTCGCCCACCGGGTGGCCGTAGGTGTCGTTGATGGGCTTGAAGCGGTCCAGGTCCAGGTACAGCACCACCAGCCGCGCCTGCGGATGCGTGAGCGCGGAGGCCATGAAGGCCGACAGCCGCGTGCGGTTGGGCAGCGAGGTGGCCGCGTCGTGCTGGGCCTGGCGCTGCGCGTCCTCGAAGGCCTGGGCCAGCGCCACGTCGGAGGTGACGTCGCTGGCGAACTTGATGATGCGCGTGAGCTTGCCGTTCAGGTCGTACACCGGGTTGTACGAGGCCTGCAGCCACAGCTCGCGGCCGTCCTTGCCGATGCGCTTGTGCCGCCCCGACACGAACTTGCCCGAGCGCAGCGTCTGCCAGAACTGCGCATAGGCCTCGGTGTCGGCCACGCCGGGCTCCATCAGCATGCGGTGGTGGCGGCCCACCATCTCCTCCAGCGCATAGCCGAAGGTGGCGAGAAAGTTCGCGTTGGCGCCCAGGATGGTGCCGTCCACGCGAAAGGTGATCACGCCCTGCGACTTGTTGATGGCCACGATCTGGCTCTGGAAGTCGGCCTGGCGCAGCTTTTCCTGCGTGGTGTCGGTGGCGTACTTGACCACCTTCAGCACGCGGCCCGCGGGGTCGAAGATCGGGTTGTAGGTGGCCTGCAGCCAGACCTCGCGGCCGTCCTTGCCCAGGCGCCGGTACTCCGCCGCATGGTGCTTGCCGCTGGCCAGCCTGGCCCAGAAGGCGGCGTACTCGGCGCTGCGCGCATGGGCCGCGTCGACGAACATGCGGTGGTGGCGCCCCGCCACCTCGTCCACCCGGTAGCCCATGGCGTCGAGAAAACGCGCGTTGGCGTCGAGCACGGTGCCGTCGAGCGCGAACTGCACCACCGCCTGCGACACGTTGATGGCCTCGATCTGGCCGCGGTCGTCAGCGGCCTTGAGCACGCGAGAAGAGATGTCGCTCGACGTTTCCACCACCTGGCGCACCACGCCGTGGGCGTCGGCGACGGCCGAGTAGAAGGCCTGGATCCAGCGCCGCGTGCCGTCCTTGTGCAGCCGCGGCCGCTCGACGATGCGCTGCTCGCCGCGCAGCACATCGGCCCAGATGCCGGCCCAGTTGTCGTCCCTGTTGCCGTCCCAGTTGTCGGCCAGCCCGTCGCCGGGGCCGATGTCCAGAAGATCGCGCCCCTGCAGCTCCTCGGGCGTGTAGCCCCAGGCGCGCAAAAAGTGCCTGTCGGCCCGCAGCACGCGGCCTTGCGCGTCGAGCGTCAACGTGGAGAAGGCGCTGTCGCGCGCCGCCCCCTCGTTGTCAGGCCCTGTGGGGGCCTTGGCCCCGCCCCTCTCCCCATCCGTCCACGCGTCTTGCATCTTGCACACCGGCATTCATCGACCAGAAGAAACTGCACAGAGAGCCATCCCCCCTCGACTTGCCTTCTTGGTTGCCTTGTCGATGCTTGAAGCGATCTATGGATGTATTGCTCAGAAATGCAGGGAAAAACCCGAAGATCATACGCAGGTTTGAAACAAAAGTTAACCGTTTCGCGGTTGTCGAAAGAGGGAGTGCGGTGCCACCGGCAGCGATGCCGATGGCACCGCGCATCAACTCACATCAGCCAACCTCAGCCGATGGTCGCGAGCGTGGCCCCGGCCGCCACGTAGCCGCCCGCCGCGACCGAGAAGGCAATGCGCCCCGCGCGGTGCGCGACCACCTGCATTTCCATCTTCATGGCTTCCATCACCGCGACGACGGCGCCCCGCGCCACCTCATCCCCGTCGGCCACCTTCCAGCCCTGCAGCGTGCCCGACACGGGCGCGGCCACGGCGGCGGCGTCGACCACCGGCGCGTCGGCGGCTGCGACGCCCGGCGTTCCCGCGGCGGCCGACAACCCGCTCAGCAGCACCGCCGGCAGGCCCAGCGCCATGCGCTTGCCGTCCACCTCGATCGCGGTGCGCAGCAGCGCGGTGTCGGGCAGCGGGTCCGGGCGCATGGCCGCGGCCTCGCCGTTGGCGAAGTCGGTCTCGATCCAGCGCGTGTGCACCTTGAAGGCATCGGCCGAGACGAAATCCGGGTGCGCCATCACCGCGCGGTGAAACGGCAGCACCGTGGGCAGGCCTTCGATGCGGAACTCCTTCAGCGCACGGCGCGCGCGTGCCATCGCCTGCTCGCGCGTGGCGCCGGTGACGATGAGCTTGGCCATCAGCGAGTCGAAGGTGCCCGGCACCTGCGAGCCCGCGTCCACGCCCGTGTCCACGCGCACGCCAGGGCCCGAGGGCGCGTCGAACACCTTCACCGGCCCCGGCGCCGGCAGAAAGCCGCGCCCCACGTCCTCGGCGTTGATGCGGAACTCGAAGGCATGGCCGCGCGGCGCCGGCGTCTGCGTGATCGACAGCGGCAGCCCTTCGGCGATGCGCAGCTGCTCGATCACCAGGTCGATGCCCGTGGTTTCCTCGGTCACGGGGTGTTCCACCTGCAGCCGCGTGTTCACCTCGAGGAAGGAGATGGCGCCGCTCGCGCTCAGCATGAACTCGACCGTGCCCGCCCCCGTGTAGCCGGCCGCCGCGCAGATGTCGCGTGCCGACTGGTGGATGCGCGCGCGCTGCGCGTCGCTCAGGAAGGGCGCCGGGGCCTCTTCGACCAACTTCTGGTTGCGCCGCTGCAGCGAGCAGTCGCGCGTGCCGACCACGACCACGTTGCCGTGCGTGTCGGCCAGCACCTGCGCCTCGACGTGGCGCGGGCGGTCCAGGAACTGCTCCACATAGCACTCGCCGCGGCCGAAGGCGGTCACGGCCTCGCGCACCGCCGATTCGTACAGCCCCTCGACCTCGTCGAGCCGCCACGCCACCTTGATGCCGCGCCCGCCGCCGCCGAAGGCCGCCTTGATGGCGACCGGCAGGCCGTGCTTCTCGGCAAAGGCGAGCACCTCGGCCGCGCTGCCCACCGGGTCGGCCGTGCCGGCCACCAGCGGCGCGCCCACCTTCAGCGCCAGCTTGCGGGCCTGCACCTTGTCGCCCAGCATCGCGATGGCCGCGGGCGAGGGGCCGACCCAGGTGAGGCCGGCGTCGATCACGGCCTGCGCGAACGCGGCGCTTTCCGAGAGAAAGCCGTAGCCGGGGTGCACCGCGTCGGCGCCGCTGCGCCGGGCCACGGCGAGCAGCTTGGCGATGTGGAGGTAGGTGTCGGCGGGCTTGTCGCCTTCGAGCCCGTAGGCCTCGTCGGCCATGCGCACATGCAGCGCGTTCAGGTCGGCGTCGGCGTACACGGCGACCGACTGCACGCCGTGGTCGGCACAGGCGCGTGCGATGCGCACCGCGATTTCGCCGCGGTTGGCGATCAGGAGTTTTTTCATCGGAAGGCTTTCACGAAATGCCGAAGACGCCCGGGGCGGCAGGCCCCGGTGCGGCGATGGGGTTGAAGCGGACGCGGGCGTTCACCGGGATCTGCCCCGCGCGGTCCAGGTGGTGGGTGGCGACCGAGGCGATCACCGGGTAGCCGCCGGTCAGCGGATGGTCGGCCAGGAACAGCACGGGCTGCCCGCTGGGCGGCACCTGCAGCGCGCCGCAGGCCGTGCCCTCGCTCGGCAGTTCGGCATGGACGACATTCACGGCGCGCGCCAGCGGCACCTCGCCCGCCAGCCGGATGCCCACGCGGTTCGACTGCGGCGTGACCGCCCACGACTGGCTGCACAGCAGCGCGAGCGCGTCGGGCGTGAACCAGTCGGTGCGCGGGCCGAGCACGATGTCGAGCACCACCTCTTGCTGCACCGTGGGCAGGTCCGCCGGCGGCGTTTCGGGCACGCCGACCAGCGCGCCGGCGGCAACCGCGCGCACGGGCAGCACGTCGCCCGTGGCCACGGCCGGCGGGCCGATGCGCGCCAGCGTGTCGGTCGAGAGGCTGCCGAGCACCGGCGCCACGTCGAAGCCGCCGCGCACCGCCAGGTAGCTGCGGATGCCGGCGCGCGGCTCACCCAGCGCGAGCACGTCGCCGTCGGCCAGCGCGATCGGCTGGTAGCGCGGCAGCGGCCAGGCCGCGCCGTCGGCGCGGGTGAGCGTGACGGGGCCGTCCGCACCGGCAAGGGCCACCACCGCGTCGCCGCGGCAGGCGAGCTGGAAGCCGCCGTAGGCGATCTCCAGGCAGGCCGTGTCCGACGGGTTGCCCACCAGCCGGTTGGCCGTTTGCAGCGAGCGCCGGTCCATGGCGCCGGAGGCGGACACGCCCTGCTTCGCCTGGCCGTGGCGGCCGCCGTCCTGCAGCAGCGCCTGGAGGCCGGCGGCGCGGATTTCGAAGGCGCTGCCGCCGTTGGCGACCACAGGCTGGGGAAGATGAACAGCAGCGGGAGCGGGCACCGCCCGCGGCTGCCCGGTGACGTCCACGAAGCGCACCGTGTCGCCCGGCTGCAAGAGCGCGGGCAGCGCGGGCGACTCGCGCGACAGGTCCCACATCGGCGCGTCGGTGATGCCGATGATCTGCCAGCCGCCCGGGCTGGCCTGCGGATAGACGCCGCTGAAGCTGCCCGCCAGGCCCACCGCACCGGCGGGGATGCGCGTGCGCGGCACCTGGCGGCGCGGCACGTTCAGGCTCGCGTCGCCGCCCGAAAGGTAGGCGAAGCCGGGCGCGAAGCCGGTGAAGGCCACCGTGTAGTCGCTGCCCGTGTGGCGGCGCACCACTTCTTTGGGCGCGATGCCCAGCAGCCCGGCCACTTCGGCGAGGTCTTCGCCGTCGTAGCGCACCGCAATCTCGATGCGCTTGTCGACGCGCGTCTCGCGGGCGTCGAGGCTGCGCTGGCCGATCTGCCTCACGAGTTCGTCGGCGCCAATGGCCGCCGGGCGGAAGGTGACCAGCAGCGTGCGCGCGGCAGGCACCAGTTCTTCGATGCCCGCGATGGGCTCGGCGCGCAGCGAGGCCAGCAGCGCCAGCGTCTGCGGCAGGTCGTCGAGCTCGACCAGCAGCGCGTTCAGGTTGACCGGCAGGAAGCGCATCGTCATGCGGCGGCGCTCGCGAGGTTGCCGGCGAAGGGGCGGATCGTGACGCCCGCCTGCTCCAGCCGCGCGCGCACCTGGCGCGCCATCTCGACCGCGCCGGGGCTGTCGCCGTGCACGCAGACCGACTCGGCCTCGATGCGCACGGTGCTGCCGTCGATGGCCGTGAGCACGCCGTCGGCGGCCAGCCGCAGCATGCGCTCGGCCACCTCGTCGGCGTCGTGCAGCACGGCGCCGGGCTCGCGCCGCGACACCAGCGTGCCCTGGGGCGTATAGGCGCGGTCGGCGAAGGCCTCGGCCACGGTCCGCAGGCCTTCGGCGCGCGCCCAGCCCAGCAGCGGCGAGCCCGCGAGCGCCACCAGGCACAGCGCGGGGTCGGCTTCTTGCATGGCGGCGATCACGTCGCGTGCCTGGCGCTCGTCGTGGGCGATGGTGTTGTACAGCGCGCCGTGCGGCTTCACGTAGCGCACCGTGGTGCCGGCCGCGGCGGCCAGGCCCTTGAGCGCGCCGATCTGGTAGATCACGTCGGCGCGCAGGTCGGCGCTTTCCACGTCCATGTTGCGCCGCCCGAAGCCCACCAGGTCGCGGTAGGACACGTGCGCGCCGATGGCCACGCCGCGCGCCTTGGCCTGGCGCAGCGTGCGCAGGATGCCGGCCGGGTCGCCCGCGTGGAAGCCGCAGGCCACGTTGGCGCTGCTCACCAGCGACAGCATGGCCGCGTCGTCGCCCATGCGCCACACGCCCAGGCTTTCGCCGAGGTCGCTGTTCAAGTCGATGTTCATCGTTGGTCTTTCCGGCGCGCGGTGTCGGTGTCGGTGTGGGTGTCGGGTCGCGCGCGCCCTGGTGTCAATGTGGGTTCGGTGCGGCTCAGTGCAGCCGGCCGGCGGTCTCGCGCACGTCCTCGCGCACGGTGAGCGCGGTGCGTACGCCCACGCGAAACGCCTCCACCTGCGCGGCCAGCGCCATGCTCGCCACGCCCGGTTTCGGCGCGGCCTGCTCGGGCAGGTACGGCACGTGCACGAAGCCGCCGCGCGTGCGCGCCAGCGCAGGCCGGGTGGCCAGCCGGTGCATCAGCGCATAGAAGATGTGGTTGCACACGAAGGTGCCGGCGCTGTTCGACACGGCCGCGGGCAGCCCGGCGGCGCGCATGTCGCGCACCATGGCCTTGATGGGCAGGCTCGAGAAGTAGGCCGCCGGCCCGCCGGGCACCACCTCGGTGTCGATGGGCTGGTAGCCCGCGTTGTCGGGGATGCGCGCGTCGTCGACGTTCAGCGCGGCGCGCTCCATCGAGATTTCGGTGCGCCCGCCCGCCGCCCCGATGCACAGCACCAGCGGCAGCGGCGCCTTCTTTTCCAGGAGGCCCGCCAGCGCCGCATCGAGCGTGTCGATGGCGCGGCCGAACACGCAGGGCAGCTGCAGCGCCTGCACCACCGCGCCCTCGCAGGCCCAGCCGTCGAGCGCGCGGGCAATTTCCCATGCGGGGTTGACCGGGTCGTTCTCGAAGGGCTCGAAGCCCGCGAGCAGCACGCGGGGCGTCTTGGCGGCAGGGGTCATGCGAGGCACCTCAACGGAACATCAGGAAGTACAGCAGGAAGATGTTGACCACCAGCAAGGCCGCGGCGGTCGGCACCTGCACCTTGATCACCGCGTTCTTGTCGGGCAGCTCCAGCAGCGCCGCGGGCACGATGTTGAAGTTGGCCGCCATCGGCGTCATCAGCGTGCCGCAGTAGCCCGAGAACATGCCGATGGCCGCCATCACGGCCGGGTCGCCGTGGTACACGCCCACCAGCACCGGCACGCCCACGCCGCCCGTCATCACCGGGAAGGCCGCGAAGCCGTTGCCCATGATGATGGTGAACAGCGCCATGCCCAGCACGTACACCACCACCGCCACGAAGCGGATGTCCATGTTGATGTAGCTGGTGGTGATGTACGCCACGGCCTTGCCCACGCCCGCGTCGGAAAACACCAGCCCCAGCATGCCCAGCATCTGCGGCAGCACCACGGCCCAGCCCAGCGCGTCGGTCAGGCGGCGCGATTCGCGCAGGCCCTGCACGGGCGTCTCGCGCGTCAGCCAGCAGGCCAGCCCCAGCGCAATGACGCAGCCCACGCCCAGGCTCACCAGCGTGGTGTTCTTGGGATCGAGCAGGAAGGCGTCGCCGATCTTCACCTTGCTCATCAGCACGGTGCCGATCACCGTCACCAGCGGAATCGCCAGGGCCGGCATGAAGAGCTTGTTGCCCAGCCGCCTGGCGCTGGCGGCGTAGTCGGTGGCGGTCGGCTCGCGGTGCTTGCCCGCGCCCACGCCGCGCAGCCCGGCAATGACGGCCATGGCGATGGCGCCCACGCCGACCACCGCCGGCGGCAGCTTGTCGCCGACGAGGAACACCAGCGCATACAGCGCCCAGAAGAGCCCGCTGGTGTAGCGCTTGGGGTGCTGCCTGTCGGTCAGCGTCATGATGGCCGTGACCGCGAGGATCAGGCCGACCAGGATGTACAGGTGCTGGATCGAGAGAATCATGATCAGCGGCCTTCCTGGGTGGCGACGGGCGCGGCGACGGCGTCCCGGGCCTTCTCGCCGGCCATCTCGCGCGCGATCGACTGGTCGAGCCGGCGCAGGCGCCACGAATGGATGATGAAGGCCGCGATGGCCGTCGGAATGCCCCACAGCGCGATGTGCAGCGGCTCCACGTCGATGCCGGCCTCGTGCAGGAAGGTGCTCATCAGCACGATGGCGCCGAAGGCCACGAAGATGTCTTCGCCGAAGAACAGGCCCACGTTGTCGGTGGCCGCGGCATAGGCGCGCAGCTTGTGGCGGATGCGCTCGGGCAGCTTGCCGTAGCGGGTCTCGGTGGCGCCTTCGGCCATGGGCGCGAGCAGCGGGCGCACCATTTGCGGGTGGCCACCCAGGCTGGTGAGGCCCACCGCGGCCGTGAGCTCGCGCGCGGCGAGGTACACGATGAGAAGGCGTCCGGCGGTGGCCGACTTGATGCGGCTGATCCAGTTCTGCGCGTGCTGGCGCAGGCCGTGGCGCTCGAGCAGGCCGATGACGGCCAGCGGCAGAAGAATGATCAGCGGCAGGTTGCGCGTCTTGATGAACCCGCTGCCGATGGCCGTGAGGATGGCCATCGGCCCGAAGCCCGCGGCCGCCGCCGTCGCGATGGCCGTGGCGATCACCACCAGCATCGGGTTGAAGCGCAGGATGAAGCCCGCAATGATCACGGCCACGCCGATCAGCGGCCACAAATGAGGGATGTCAGGAGTCATGTTGGTCTTTCGTTATGGATTCAGAGACACCTTGCGCGGGAGCGCCGGCCTTCCGCTTGATGCAAACCTCGTGCCAATGAATGAGCAATCAAATTGGTTTGAATCACTCATTAATTAGAGATTGTTGAACAATCGTGGTGAGTGTGCCCAACAACAGTGCCGCGTCGACCCCATGGAAACCCTGATCGCGGCTGCGTTTGGTGCATCGGGGCCATGGCCTGAAAGCTGCGGCGGACCGGGGCGAAACTGCTGCAAACTCGCGATTCCCCCGGTTACCCGCTCTTCTTTCCTGCTCTTCCTTCCCGCTCTTCCTTCCTTTCACTTCCGGCATGAATTCACTGGCTTCCCCGACTTCCCCCGCCTCGCCGGCCGCCGGCACGCAGACGCTCAACGACCGGGTGGCCGAGCTGATTCGCCAGAAGATCGTCAAGGGCGAGTTCTCACCCGGGCAGCGGCTGTCGGAGGCCGCGCTGGCCGACAGCTTCGAGATTTCGCGCAACACCCTGCGCGAGGTGTTCCGCACGCTGACCAAGGAAGGGCTGCTCAAGCACGCGCCCAACCGCGGCGTGTTCGTGGCGGTGCCGAGCATCGCGTCGATCATCGACATCTACCGGGTACGCCGGCTCATCGAATGCCAGGCGCTGGCGCAGGCCTACCCGCGGCACCCGGCCAAGAAGCACATGCGCGAGGCGGTGGAAACGGCGCTGAAGTGCCGCGACGCCGGCGACTGGCTGGGCGTGGGCACGGCCAACATGGAGTTCCACAAGGGCATCGTGGAGCTGGCAGACAGCGAACGGCTGAACGTGCTGTTCGCGCACATTCTGGTGGAGCTGCGGCTGGCCTTCGGCCTGCTGAAGGACCCGGAGTTCCTGCACGCGCCCTACGTGGACATGAACACCAAGTTGCTCGAGCTCATCGAGGCCGGCAAGTTCGCCGAAGGCTCGGCCTCGCTGAACGACTACCTGATTCACTCCGAGCGCATCGTGCTCGCCGTGTACGCGCGCCAGATGCCCGAGAACGGCCTCGACAACTGATCAGGACAGCTCGAGCTTCATGCCCTCGTGCGTGGCCTCGAAGCCCAGGCGCTCGTAGAAGCGGTGCGCGTCGGCGCGGCGCTTGTCGGTGGTGAGCTGGACCAGCCGGCAGCCCGCGCGCCGGGCGGCCTCGATGGCGAAGCGGATCATCTGCTCGCCGATGTCCTGCCCGCGGTGGGTGGACGCCACGCGCACGCCCTCGATCTGCGCGCGCAACGCGCCCTGGCGGGCCAGCCCCGGAATCACGATGAGCTGCAGGCAGCCGACCACGCCCTCGGGCAGCTCGGCCACCCACACGTCGTTGCCGTGCTGCGCCTCGATCTGCCGCCACGCGGCTTCGTAGAGCGCGCTGTCGCCGGGCTTCTCGCGCGCGGCGCCGAGCACGTCGTCGGCCAGCATCGCGGCAATGGCGGGGAGGTCGGCCTGCACGGCCTTTCGAAAGGTCGGGGACTTTGGAGACTTCGCGGAAGTCGGGGAGGTCGGGGAGGTCGGGGAGGTCGGGGAAGTCGGAGGGTTCAGAGAGGCCGGGGCCGGTGGCGCGGTCATGGTGCTTGCCTTGTGGTGCGTGTCGGCTGAAATAATGCCTCCTCCCCGCATTGCTCCGCTGACGGATACGCCATGACCTTGTCTGCCTACCTGCTCTTCCTGCCGGCCTGCTTCGCCATCAACATGGCCTTCGGCCCCAACAACCTGCTGTCGGTGACCAACGGCGCGAAGCACGGCGTGTCGCCCGCCGTGGTCGCGGCCAGCGGGCGCATCGTGGCCTTCGCCCTCATGATCGCCATCGCCGGGCTGGGCATGGGCGCGGTGCTGGTGGCCTCGGAGATGGCCTTCGACGTCATCAAGTACATCGGCGCGGCCTACCTGGTGTGGATCGGCGTTCGGTTGCTGCGCGCGCCGGCGCCCACGGCCGACGTGCAGTCGCGCGAGGCCTCGGCCGTGCCGTCCATGCGCGCGCTGGTGCGCCAGGAATTCACCGTGGCGGCGGGCAACCCGAAGGCCATCCTGGTGTTCACCGCCTTCTTTCCGCAGTTCGTGGTGCCGGGCGCGTATGCGTCGAGCTACCTGCTGCTGGGCCTGACCTTCCTGGTGTTCGAGGTGGTCGCGATCGCGCTGTACGCCATGCTCGGCGCGCGCATGCGCCGGCTGGCCGACGGCAGCCGCGCGATGCGCTGGTTCAACCGGGTGAGCGGCAGCATGATGGTGGGCTTCGGGCTGATCCTGGCGTTCACGCGCCGGCCGGCGGGTTGAACTTGGCCTGCCGCCGGTCGGCGGGCTGAGCCTGCTCAGGCCTTGAGGTACTCGGCCTTGGTGCCGAGCCAGCGGTCGATGTGCCGCTGGGCCAGCTCGGGGTGCTTCTGCAGCATCACCGGCGCCAGCTCGCGCGCCCAGTCGAGCAGCAGGGTGTCGGTGGCCAGGTCGGCAAAGCGCAGCAGCGGCGCGCCCGACTGGCGCGCACCCAAAAATTCGCCGGGCCCGCGAATCTCGAGGTCGCGCCGCGCGATCTCGAAGCCGTCGCCAGTCTCGGCCATCGCCTTCAGCCGCGCGCGCGCCGCCTCGCCCACGCGCCCGCTGTCGCCCGGCGCATAGAGCAGCACGCAGGCCGAGGCCGCAGCGCCGCGCCCCACGCGCCCGCGCAGCTGGTGCAGCTGCGACAGGCCGAAACGCTCGGCGTGCTCGATCACCATCAGCGAGGCGTTGGGCACGTCGACGCCCACTTCGATCACGGTGGTGCTCACCAGCACCTGGATCTCGTTGGCGGTGAACGCGGCCATCACCGCCTGCTTCTCGGCCGTGGGCATGCGCGAATGCAGCAGCCCGACCTTCACCGGCTCGCCCAGCGTGCCGGCCAGTTCGTCGCGCGTCTCGGTGGCGTTGCGCAGGTCGACCGCCTCGCTCTCCTCGATCAGCGGGCACACCCAGTACACCTGCCGGCCCTGCCCGATCTGCGATTGGATGCGGTCGATGACCTCGTCGCGCCGGTGGTCGGCCACCAGCTTGGTGACGATGGGCGTGCGGCCCGGCGGCAGCTCGTCGAGCGTGGACACGTCGAGGTCGGCGTAGTAGCTCATGGCGAGCGTGCGCGGGATGGGGGTGGCGCTCATCATCAGCAGGTGGGGCTCGAGGTCGCCGCCGGCCTTGCCGCGCAAAGCGAGACGCTGCGCCACGCCGAAGCGGTGCTGCTCGTCGATGATCGCCAGCGCCAGCTTCCTGAAGCGCACCTTCTCCGAGATGACCGCGTGCGTGCCGATGACCAGCGCGGCCTGGCCGCTTTCCACGGCCGCCGACATCTCGTCGCGCTCCTTCTTCTTCTGGCTGCCCGTGAGCCACGCCACGCGCAGGCCGCGCTCGGCCAGCAGCGGGTCGAGCCAGCCGACGAGCTTGCCGAAATGCTGGGCCGCGAGGATTTCGGTGGGCGCCATCAGCGCGCACTGGAAGCCCGCGTCGATGCAGCGCGCCGCCGCCAGCGCGGCCACCACGGTCTTGCCCGAACCCACGTCGCCCTGCAGCAGGCGGTGCATGGGAATGGGCCGGCCCAGGTCGGCGGTGATTTCCTCGCCCACGCGCTGCTGCGCGCCGGTCAGGCCGAAGGGCAGCACCGCCATCAGCTGCGCATGCAGCGAGGCGGGGAGCGGCTCGGCCGACGAGGGCAGCACCGGCGCGCGCTGCGCCGCGCGCTCCAGCCGCGCCTGCAGCTGCGACAGCTGCTGCGCCAGCAGCTCCTCGGCCTTGATGCGCTGCCACGCCGGGTGGCTGTGGTCTTCCAGCGCGGCCATGGACACGTCGGGCGTCGGGTAGTGCAGGAAGCTCAGCGCGGCGCGCAGGTCCCACGCGCCGCGCAGGCCGATCTGCACCGGAATGGTCTCGTCGAGCACCGAGCGCGCCAGGCCCGAGCGCACCTCGCGGCGCAGCACCGGCTGCGCCAGCCCGGCCACGGTCGAGTACACCGGCGTGAGCGCGTTGGGCAGCGCGGTGCCGGCGGCCTTGACGGTGGGGTGCATCATCTGCCGCCCCACGAAGCCGCCGCGCATCTCGCCGCGCACGCGCACCTTGGCGCCGACGGCCAGCTGCTTCTGCTGCGACGGATAGAAGTTGAAGAAGCGCAGCTCGCAGGTGTCGGAGCCGTCGTCGATGGTCGCTATCAGCTGGCGGCGCGGCCTGAACACGACCTCGCATTCGGTGACCACACCCTCGACCTGCGCCATGTCGCCGTCGCGCGTGTCGGCCAGCCGCACGACGCGCGTCTCGTCCTCGTAGCGCATCGGCAGGTACAGCGCGAAGTCGATGTCGCGCACCAGGCCGAGCTTGCGCAGTGCGCGCTGCACCAGGCTCAGGCCGGTGCCGGGTGGGCCCGCGGGTGTGGGTGCGGACGCCGCGGCGGTTGCGGCGGCGCCGGCGGTGGCGGTGGCGGTGGACGGGGCTTTCTTGGCGGGCACAGGCAAGGCTTCTAGCGCGGGCGGCAAAGGTCCGTCAAGGCGCTGCGCGCATCGGGGAACGCGAAGCGAAAGCCGGTGTGCAGCAGCCGCGCCGGCACCACGCGCTGGCCTTCGAGCAGCAGGTCGGCCTGCTCGCCGAGCAGCAGCTTGACGGGCGCGGCGGGCGTGGGCATCCAGCAGGGGCGGTGCAGCACGCCGGCCGCCACGCGCGTGAAGTCTTCCTGGCTCAGCGCGCCGGGCGCTGTGAAGTTCCAGGCCTGCGCGCTCGCAGGGGCCGCGGTGTTTTCCGCCGTACGCCAGACATGCGCCATGGCACGGACCAGGTCGTGCACGTGCACCCACGACAGCCACTGCCGCCCGCTGCCCAGCCGGCCGCCCATGCCGAGCGAAATCGGCATCAGCAATTGCGGCAGCGAGCCCTGGTGCCCCAGCACGAAGCCGAAGCGCATGCAGGCCACGTGCACGCCGTGCGCCACGGCCGCGTGCGCCGCCTGCTCCCAGCGCTGGCACAGCCGCGACATGAAGATGGCCTGGGGCGGCGCGTCTTCGGCGAGCTCGGTGGCATCGCCCTGCGGCTGCACGCCGTAGTAGCCGATGGCGGAACCCGACAGCAGCAGCCACGGCTTGCGCGGGCGCGTGGCGATCCATGCGACCAGCTGCTGCGTGAGCCCTTCGCGGCTTTGCAGCAACTGCTGCTGGCGCCGCTCGCTCCAGCGCATGCCCAGGATGCGCGCGCCCGCGAGGTTGACGACCACGTCGATGTCGTCGGCCGCGGGCACCTGCGCCAGCGACTGCACGCAGCGCACCGCGCCGCCGAAGCCCCACGCGGCCGAGCGCGCGTCGCGCGTCCACACCGTCACCGCGTGGCCGTCGGCGACCAGTTGGCGCACCAGCAGCTGGCCGATGAAGCCGGTGCCGCCGGTGACCAGCACGCGCTGCGGCTTCGAGCCGAAGCGCACCGGCGCCTGCTCGTCGCGCGTGTGCGCCTGCCGCTGCCGCTTGAAGATGGCGCGCGCCGCCAGGCCGTCGCGCAGCCCCGACACGCCCACGCCGACACCGCACAGCGCCAGGAAGGCGCTGAGCCAGCCGTAGGGCTGCCACACCATCGCGGTCGGTTGCGCGGCCCAGTCGATCGCGTTCATCGCCAGCAGCGCGATGAAGGCCCCCGCGTTGATGGCCAGCACCGTGTGCGTGACGCGCTCGGTGGGCGGCAGCAGGCGGCTGCCGTCCTCGACCACGAAGTCCCACAGCGTGAGCACGATCTCGACGCTGAACACCGCCATCAGCACCCACGCCCACGCGCCGTGCCAGGCCCACGACGACAGCCCGAGGAACAGCGCGCAGTAGATGCTCGAGCGCGTCGCGTGGATCGACAGCTCGCGCCCCGCCGTGGCGCGCCGCGGCAGCGCCTCGGTGCCTTCGTGGTGGTAGAGCGTGTCGAAGGCGCCGAGCGCGCCCTGGGCAGCCATGAGCTGCAGGGCCAGCAGATGGGTGTCGATCATTCGGCGGCTTTCGGTTCGGGCACGTTCGGCACTCCCTGCACCTCCTCGAACACCCCGACCTGCGTGAAGGTCGTGCCCATCAGCCAGTGCCGGATCTCGATGCGGATGTTGAAACGCCCCGGCGTCTCGTTGTGGTGCCAGAGAAAGGTCTTGCCCGGCGTGAACAGCCCGGGCAGCGGAATGCGCCAGCCGAACACGTCCCAGAAGTAGCCGTCGCTCTGGAAATGCAGGCTGCCGTCTTCCACGCTCAGCACCAGCTTCATGCCCAGGCCCATGCCCACGTACTCCAGCACCTCGCCGCGCTCGCTCTCGTGCATGAAGCTGGTGAACTGGATGGGCTTGCGCCCGTGCAGGCGGTAGATGCGCTGCTTGTAGATGGCCGGGTCGTCCGGCCTGGCGTAGACCTGGATCTCGACGGGAAAGTGGCTGTCGCTGTACGGAATGAGCGCGCCCTGGATCATCGGCTGCGTCAGGTGCCCCAGCAGCTGGCCGAAGCGCGAGCAGCGCAGTTCGCTCAGCGCGCCCAGGTAGTGCAGCGCCTTGCCCGGCGCGGGGTTCTTGTCGAAGCGGCGGCGGATGTCGGGGTGCAGGCCGAGCCATGCGTTTCCCAGAATCTTCTTGAACAGCTCGCCTTCGGAAGGGCCGTGGGCTGTGCCTGTGTCTGTGCCTGCGCCTGCGCCCGGTTCGGCTCCTGTGGAAACGCGCGCTGCTTGTGAATCGACCATGCGCCGATTCTGCCTCGGCAACCCTGCGCAACCTCATGGGGCGAAACGGTTTTCGGGGCGTGGGACAATGCCGGCCGTCTTTCTTGGAACGGGCCCGTCCGGCCCTCAAGCACCATGCGCGCCTTCACGCTCTCCGATTTCGATTTCGTCCTACCACCCGATCTGGTGGCGCAACACCCGGCCTCCGAACGCACCGCCTCCCGTCTGCTCGACGGCACAGGGCCCGCCCCGGTCGACCGCATCTTCAAGCACCTGCCCTCGCTGCTGCGCACGGGCGACCTGCTGGTCTTCAACGACACGCGCGTGGTCAAGGCGCGCCTGTTCGGCGAGAAGCCGACCGGCGGCAAGCTCGAGCTGCTGGTCGAGCGCGTGCTGCAGGGGCAGGAGGTGGTCGCGCACATGAAGGTCAGCAAGAAGCCGCCCGTGGGCACCACGCTGGAAATGGTCGGCGGCTTCCGTGCCACGCTGCTGGGCCGCTGGCCCGAGGAAGACGGCGCGCTGTTCCGCTTCGCCTTCGAGAGCGACAGCGCAGAGAACCCCTACATGCTGATGGAGCGCTGCGGCCACGTGCCGTTGCCGCCCTACATCACCCACACCGACTCGGCCGACGACGAGAGCCGCTACCAGACCGTGTTCGCGCGGGTGCCCGGCGCAGTCGCCGCGCCCACCGCCGCGCTGCACTTCGACGAAGGCCTGCTGGCCGAGCTCGAGGCGCGCGGCGTGCAGCGCGCCAGCGTCACGCTGCACGTGGGCGCGGGCACCTTCCAGCCGGTGAAGACCGAGAACATCGCCGAGCACACCATGCACGCCGAGCGCTACGAAGTGCCCGAGGCCACGCAGCGCGCCATTGCCGAGTGCAAGGCCCGCGGCGGCCGCGTGGTGGCGGTGGGCACGACCACCGTGCGCACGCTGGAGTCGTGGGCCAAGAGCGGCGAGGCCGCGGGCGACACCCGCATCTTCATCACGCCGGGCTTCGCGTTCCGGCACGTCGACCTGCTGGTGACGAACTTTCATTTGCCCAAGAGCACGCTGATGATGCTGGTCTCGGCCTTCGCGGGGTACGAGCGGGTGATGGCGCTGTATGCGCATGCGATTGCCGATGGCTACCGCTTCTTCAGCTATGGCGACGCCATGCTGCTGGGGCGCATGAAAGCCACCGGATGATGATCGATACAATATCGCTTACCAATCAAGGGTCGATATGCCTACCGTTACAGTCTCTTCCAAATTCCAGGTGGTGATCCCGCAGGCGATACGCGAGCAAATGGCGATCGAGCCAGGTGCGCGTTTCAGCGTGATACGGCACGGCAAGGCCATCGAGTTGATTCCTGTGCCAACGCTCGAGGAGCTGCAAGCCGAACTGCGCGGCATTCCTACCGACATCGTCGACGATCCCGAACGGTTCTGATGGCGCGCACACCTGTGAAAGCGCCCGTTGGGCCGCTGGTGCTGGATTCGTCGTGCTGGTTGGAAGTCTTTGGCGCCACGGACCGCGCCAAGCTCTACCAGGCCGCAGCAGCCGACCCGAGCCTGCTGATCGTTCCTGTGGTGACCTTGTACGAGGTCTACAAAACCCTGCGCCGCATTCGCGACACGTCCATTGCCTCTCGCGCTGCGGCGTACATGCAGCAAGGCGAATTGGTGGAACTCGATGCCGCGCTGTGTCTGGCAGCCGCGGACAACGGCCTGCCATTTGCCGACAGCCTCATCTATGCCACCGCACAGGCCCGCAGCGCCACGCTCTGGACCCAGGACGCCC
Organism: Variovorax sp. RCC_210; assembly: GCF_041355175.1. Taxonomy (NCBI): domain Bacteria; kingdom Pseudomonadati; phylum Pseudomonadota; class Betaproteobacteria; order Burkholderiales; family Comamonadaceae; genus Variovorax; species Variovorax sp. RCC_210. The sequence continues at coordinate 381,349 of NZ_JBFUPJ010000002.1, forward strand.
ATTTCGACGGACTGGTCGGCGTCAAATACTTTTCCAAACCCTGATGCTGAACTTCGAACTCCTCAAGACCGACCCCGACAGCCACGCGCGCCGCGCCACGCTCACGCTCAACCACGGCAAGGTGCAGACGCCGATCTTCATGCCCGTGGGCACCTACGGCACCGTGAAGGGCGTGATGCCGCGCAGCCTGGAAGAGATGGGCGCGCAGATCATCCTGGGCAACACCTTCCACCTGTGGATGCGCCCGGGGCTGGACGTGATGCAGAGCTTCGGCGGGCTGCACCAGTTCGAGAAGTGGAACAAGCCCATCCTCACCGACTCGGGCGGCTTCCAGGTGTGGTCGCTGGGCGCGATGCGCAAGATCAGCGAAGAGGGCGTGAAGTTCGCCTCGCCCGTCAACGGCGACAAGCTGTTCCTCACGCCCGAGGTCTCGATGCAGATCCAGACCGTGCTCAACAGCGACATCGTGATGCAGTTCGACGAGTGCACGCCCTACGACACCAAGGGCCACATCACGACCGAGGCCGAGGCGCGCATCTCGATGGAGCTGAGCCTGCGCTGGGCCAAGCGCTGCCAGAGTGAATTCACGCGGCTGGAAAACCCGAACGCGCTGTTCGGCATCGTGCAGGGCGGCATGTTCGAGAACCTGCGCGAGGAGTCGCTGGCCGCGCTGGTGGACATGGACTTTCCGGGCTACGCCATCGGCGGCGTGAGCGTGGGCGAGCCCAAGGAAGAGATGCTGCACATCATGGGCCACACGCCGCACCGGCTGCCCGCGAACAAGCCGCGCTACCTGATGGGCGTGGGCACGCCCGAGGACCTGGTGCAGGGCGTGGCCGACGGCGTGGACATGTTCGACTGCGTGATGCCCACGCGCAACGCGCGCAACGGCACGATGTTCACCCGCTTCGGCGACCTGAAGATGCGCAACGCGCGCCACAAGAGCGACCCGCAGCCCGTGGACCCGAGCTGCACCTGCCATGCGTGCGCAGGCACCTCGGGCGTGAGCTGGAACGACGGCGGCCGCGAAGGCTTCAGCCGCGCCTACCTGCACCACCTGGACCGCTGCGGCGAAATGCTCGGGCCGATGCTGTGCACCATCCACAACCTGCACTACTACCTGAACCTGATGACCGAGATTCGCGCGGCGCTGGACGCGGGCACGTTCACCGAATTTCGCGCGCGGTTCAAGTCGGAGCGCGCGCGCGGCGTCTGAAGACCTGCACTAACTGTCTCCACGGCCGCCCCAGCCGCTACTTCAGCGGCTGGATCGGCAGCGGCGTCGCGTAGGGCTCCAGGCGCAGCGCCTCGTTCCTGAAGACCACGATCTGCCTGAGCGGCGCCTGCACCAGCGCGCCGCTCGCGTCCTTGTGCGAGGCGTACTGCCACAGCGTGAGCTGGCCCTTGGCCGCGAGTTGCGCGGCCAGCCGCTCCACGGCCGGCCCCGTGCCCGCGCCGAGCTGGGCGGCATCGGCGCCCACGATCACCTCGTCGCGCGGCGAGACCACCTTGAAGAGCTGCACCGGCACCGGTGCCTGGGCGCGCACGCCGCGCACCGCCAGGGCGGCGGGAAGAAGCACGAGCGCAAGGGCGGCGCGGCGGGGGAAGGTGTTCGTCATGAAGGGCGAGCGTAGCCACGCCGACCCGTGTCGGCCATTCGCCGGAAGCCATACGCCACCTGTACGGCCCAGCCCTGTTTCTCCGACGCGCTTGCGTTTTCAACCCGGACTTGGACCCGGACTTGGACCCGGACTTCGGCCTGGCCCGGCGCCTGCGCATCCGCTACGCTAGGCTTCCGTTCCCCCTGCTGTTGCCGCATTGCCATGACCAACGCATCCACTCCTTCCGCCCCGTACACCGCCCGCTACCCTTCGCTCGCCGGGCGCACCGTGTTCATCTCCGGCGGCGCCAGCGGCATCGGCGAATCGCTGGTGCGGGCCTTTCACGCGCAGGGTGCCAAGGTCGGCTTCTGCGACCTCGACGCCGCGACCGGCGATGCGCTCGCTGCGCAGCTGCAGGGCGAGCACCCGGCGCTGTTCGTGGCCTGCGACGTGACCGACACGGCCGCGCTCACCGCCGCCATCGACGCGACGCGCCAGCGCTTCGGCCCGGTCTCGGTGCTGCTGAACAACGCCGCCAACGACCGCCGCCACGAGATGGCCGAAGTGACCAGCGACGACTTCGACCGCCTGGTGGCCGTCAACTTCAAGCACCAGTTCTTCGCCGCGCAGGCGGTGGCCGGGGACATGCGCGCGCTGGGCGGCGGCTCGATCGTCAACTTCGGCTCGATCAGCTGGATGATCAAGGGCAAGGGCTACCCCGTCTACCAGGCCTGCAAGGCGGCGGCGCGCGGGCTCACGCGCTCGCTGGCGCGCGACCTGGGCAAGCAGGGCATCCGCGTGAACTCGATCGTGCCGGGCTGGGTGATGACCCAGCGGCAGATCAAGCTGTGGGTCAAGCCCGAGTCGGGCGCGGAAATCGACGCGGCGCAGTGCCTGCCGGGCCGTGTGATGGCCGAGGACATCGCGGCGATGGCGCTGTTCCTGGCGGCGGACGATTCGCGCATGTGCACCGCGCAGGACTACGTGGTGGACGCGGGCTGGACCTGAAGCCTTCCGCCCGCCCGCAAAGCAGAAAGCCCGGCATGCCGGGCTTTCTTGTTGAAGCTGAGCGCGGCTCAGTCGCGCGGCTCAGTTGCGCAGGTCAGTCACGCAGTTCCGCGGGCACCTTGCCGCCGTTGGCGGCCAGCTTGGTCATCACCTGGCGGTGCAGCCAGATGTTCATCTTGGCGCTGTCGCTGGTGTCGGCGCCGTAGCTCAGTTCGGCGGCCAGTTGCTTGCGGGCGTCCAGGCTGCTGTCCAGGCCCAGGAGCTTCATCAGGTCGACGATGGAGGTGCGCCAGTTCAGGCTGCTCGCGCCGGGCATGCCGTCGAGCAGGGCCTCGACGTCGACCACGGTGATGGCGGGCGGGGGCGCTGCGGCGGCGGGCGCGGCCGGGGCCGCCGAGGTGTCCGCCGGTGCCGGCGCGGCAGGTGCAGGCGCGGCGTTCGCGGACGGGAAGATCTTGGAAAGGATGCTGCCGAAAATGCTCATGCGAGTGCTCCGTGGAATGAGGGATTGATAACCTGCGGCAACATTTGTGTCACCGCCGCAGGTTGTAGCACGCCCCTGCGGCGCGCTGGCTACGGGGTGTGTCTTGCGCGGCCGCGGCGTGATCTAGTTCGCAGGCTGCGGCCTTGGCATGCCTTCTTCATTCCCATCCAGCGGCGGCAGCACGCGCGGCGCGGCCGAGGTGCCGCAGGCGTGGCAGAACTTGGAGAACGCGCTCTTGCGCGTCTCGCACACGCCGCAGTGGTCGTACAGGCCGATGCCGCAGTGCGGGCAGAAGTCGATGGCGTCGTTCTTCAGGTCCACCGGCCGCTCGCAGCCGGGGCACACGCCCTTGCCCAGGCGGGCCAGCGCGGTGTCGTAGCTGAGCTCTTCGCGGCGCACCTGGTCGGGCTGCTGCTCGGCCAGCTTCTGGCGCGCCAGGTAGCGGTTGAGCGCGACGATGGCATAGCGCCCCACGATCACCGTCATCACGATGCCCACCACGTAGCGCACATAGCCGCCGTAGCTCGGCAGGTAAGGCACCAGCTCCACGAAGAAGGCGAACAGCGCGAAGAAGATGAAGCCCCACACGAACGGCCACCAGATGCTCTTGCGCTTCTTCGCGAACAGCCAGCCGGCCACCACCAGCAGCGGCAGCGTGAGCGCCAGGCGGTAGCCGAACACGCGCAGCTCGATGCGGCGGTATTCGGCGTCGAGCTTCACCTGCGCGTCGCGCTCGAGTTCGGCGAGCGCGGTGCGCGCGCGCTGTTCGGCCTGGCGCGCGTCGAGCGTGATCTGCTGCTGCGCGGCGACTTGGCGCTGCACCTGCTCTTCCTTCTGCTTGAAGGCGTCCAGCGCCCTGGTGCGCGCGATGAGCTCGGTGTCCTGGTCGGGCTGCGCGGTGGCGCGGCGCGTGGCCAGCCAGTTGCCGAAGGTCTCGCGGGCATTGGCGTTGGCCTGCTGCGCGGCCTGCAGCTGCAGGCGGATCTGGTCGAGGTCGCGCGCGGCCTGCAGCTCGGTGGCTTCCGAGGCGGCGATGGTCGCGCGCAGCGGCTGCGCGGCGCGCAGGTCGATGAAGTCGTCGATGCCGCGCACGCGCTCCACCTGCGGCAGGTCGCCCACGATGGTGCTGCCCAGCCCGATGAGGAAGCTGGCGAACACGAAAGCCACGAGCCACAGGCCGCGGCGGAACCATTTTTCTGACAGGCGCAGTGATTTGCTCATGTCGGTCTTCTCCCCCTGTGTCTTATTGAATCTTCAGCGTCACCGGCGCCGCGCCCAGGCCGGCGCGCGGCAGCCAGGCGAACACCGAGTCGACCGTCACCGTCTCGATGCGGTCGCTGAAGCGCTTGTCGTTCGGATGATCGTCGAAGGCCACGTTGGCCGAGCCCACGCGCCCGCCCAGCCGCGTGAGCGGACCGAGCCTGAGCGTGGTGGGCTCGTAGCCCTTGAACTGCATCCACGCCTGCGCCTGCGCGCGGCTGTTGACGGTGGCGGGCTCCATGGCGGCGGCCAGCGTCTCGACGGCCCACTGGTTCGACTGCTGGTACTTCTGGCCCCAGGCGTAGCTCACGATGCTGTAGGGCGCGGCGTGCAGCCGCAGCAGGCGCGCGGGCGGCTCGTTCAGCGCGGCCATCAGCTGCGCCTGCACGGCTGGCGTGGGCACGACCCACGCCGCCTCGTAGCGCCACAGGTCGTCGAGAAAGAACTCGCCCAGCCCCTGGCGATACACCTCGGCCACCGCGGTGCCGCACTGGTTGAGCTTGTGCACCACGCGCCACGGGCCGGCCTCGGTCTTGTAGGCGATGCCCAGGTGCGAATAGCGCAGGCCGTACTTGCCCAGGTCTTGCCCGGCGCGCGCCAGCACGACCACGCGCGCGCCGCTGGCGTCGAGCGCCTGCGAGGTGCGCTCGGCCAGCTGCATGCCCTTGGCGACGACCGCGGGCGTGGGCTTGACCTGCTCGCACGAGCGGCCGGCCCAGGCCTGCATCGGCAAGGCGGCCGCGGCCAGCACGGCGGTGGACACGGCCAGCGCGGCGACGACGGACCGCGCGCGTTTCACGACAGCCTCTCGTTGTAGAGCAGCGCGCGGCCGATGGCGTTGGGCACGAAGGCCAGCACCTCGCCGGCGGCCGACAGCACCACGCCCGAGCCGATCACCGTCACCAGCACGCTGGTGCCCACGGCATTCGACACGCCGTTGGCGGCGCGCCCGGCCACCTTGATGCTGGCGCGTGCGCCGTCCGACGCGCGCTCGAGCACGTACACCGTGCCGTCGACGGCGGCCTCGACCGAGACCACGACCAGCATGGAGCCGCCCACCGACAGCGCGGCGGGCACCGCGACCACGCCGGCGGCCGAAGCACCGACCGCGTTGGCCGACGCCCCCACCGCCGAGCCGGCGACCAGCACCGAGGCGACCGGCATCATCGACAGCGCGACGGAAGCGTCGCTCTGCGCCCGGGCATGCAGGGGCAGCGCGAGGCCGGCGAAGGCCGTGCAGGCAGCGAGCAGGACGGTGGCGATGGACTTTTTCATGGTGTTCTTCATGACGTTCTTCATGGCGTTCTTTCGTTGAGCGGGCATGGGGTTCATTCAGCGGCCGTGGCGGCTTCGGCGCGGGCCAGGCGGCGGCCTTGCAGGCGGGCCTCGGCCATGTCGGCTTCATGGCGGTCGCGCAGGGTCTTGGCCAGGGTGAAGGCCGAACTCACGAGGAACAACCAGCTCACGCCCAGGAAGGCCTTGTACGAGTCGTTGATCTCCATGCGCACCAGGCCCCAGGCGGTCAGGCCCATGGCGGTGAAGAAGCTGCCCCAGACCACGAGGCGCCACATCGGCACGTCGCGACCGGCGGTGGCACCGGCGGAAGCGGCCTGCTCGCCGTCGCGGATGAACTTGGACAGCATGAACGCCGTGCTCAGGCAGAACACGTAGCCCATCACCATGAACGCCCGGTCCAGCGCCTCGCCCGGCAGCCAGCTCAAGCCGGTCGCGCACAGGAAGACGGCGATCGCGAAGGAGGCCCAGGTCTGGAACTGCCAGGCCCGCGAATCGCGCTGGATGGAAACGGTCGTGGATGAAAGGGGTTGCATGTGTGCCTCGCGGCGTAGTGAAGGTGTGCGAATGATGGTTCGCTCCCGCACTGCGAGGCTTGAATGCTTGCACCGGTGGCGGCGCGCGGCGCCACCGGTATCTCAGGGTGCTACTTTTGCCCGCCGAGCAGCGCGCCCACGCGCTGGCGCAGCAGCTCGGGCTGCACCTCGGCCGGCGGCACCACGGTGCCCACGTTCAGGCCCACGCGGCTATAGAAACCACGGCGAAACGGCTTGGCCATGGCCACGTTCTGCCCGCCGCGCAGCTCGATGCGGCTGAAGTACGAGCCCCACAGGTTGACCAGCGCCATCGGGATCACGGGCGGCTCCAGGCCTTCGGCGCGCGCGCTCTCCACGATCTTCATCACGCCGCCCTTGAAGGGCTGCAGCGTGCCGTCGCGGGTGATGGCGCCCTCGGGGAAGATGGCGAGCAGGTCGCCCTCGCGCAACACGTCCAGCGCCTTGGCGAAGGCCGCTTCGTAGGCGGCGGGGTCTTCCTTCTGCGGCGCGATGGGAATCGCCTTGGCCAGCTTGAACAGCCACCCCAGCACGGGCACCTTGAAGATGCGGTGGTCCATGATGAAGCGAATGGGCCGCGGGCTGGCCGCCATCAGCAGCACCGCGTCGATGAAGCTCACGTGGTTGCACACCAGCACGGCCGCGCCCTCGGTGGGAATGTGCTCGTCGCCCTTGATCTCGAAGCGGTAGACGAAGCGCGACAGCACCCAGGCCACGAAGCGCAGCAGGTACTCGGGCACCAGCAGGAAGATGTAGAACGCCACCACCGCGTTGGCGATGCCGGTGAACAGGAAGATCTGCGGAATGGTGAAGCCCGCGCCGAGCAGCGCGCCGGCGATGACCGAGCTGCCGATCATGAACAGCGCGTTGAGGATGTTGTTCGCCGCGATGATCCGCGCGCGGTGCGTGGGCTGGCTGCGCAGCTGGATCAGCGCGTACATCGGCACGCTGTACAGCCCGGCGAACAGCGACAGCAGCCCCAGGTCGGCCATCACGCGCCAGTGCGCGCCCTGGTGCACGAAGCTGCCGATGCCCATCTCGGCGACCTTCGGCAGGCCGCGCGAGGCGAAGTACAGGTCGATGGCGAACACGCTCATGCCGATGGCGCCCAGCGGCACCAGGCCGATCTCGACCTGCCGGCGGCTCAGCGTTTCGCACAGCAGCGAACCGACGCCGATACCGATGGAGAACACCACCAGCAGCAGCGAGGCCACCTGCTCGTCGCCGTGCAGCACCTCTTTCGCGAAGCTGGGGAACTGGCTGAGGAACACGGCGCCGAAGAACCACATCCACGAAATGCCCAGCAGCGAGCGGAACACCACCACGTTCTCGTGCGCCAGCTTCAGGTTGCGCCAGGTTTCGCTGAAAGGGTTCCAGTTGATGACCAGGCCGGGGTCGGTGGCCGGCGCCTGCGGAATGGCCTGCGCCACGCCGCGCCCCACCAGCGCCAGCAGCACGCAGGCCACGGCCACGCTGGTGTGGCCGATCTGCGGCACCGCCACCAGCAGTCCGCCCGCCACCTGGCCCAGCAGGATGGCCACGAAGGTGCCCATCTCGACCATGCCGTTGCCGCCCGTGAGCTCGCGCGCGTCGAGCACCTGCGGCAGGTAGGCGAACTTGACCGGCCCGAACAGCGTGGAATGCAGCCCCATGAGGAACACGCAGCCCAGCAGCACCGCCGCGTTGGCGGCAATAAAGCCCCAGGCCGCGATCAGCATGATCGCGATCTCCAGGTTCTTCACGAAGCGGATCATCCGCGTCTTGTCGAACTTGTCGGTCAGCTGCCCGGCCGTGGCCGAGAACAGCAGGAACGGCAGGATGAACAGCGCCCCGATCGCCAGGCCCGCCATGGCCGGCGGCATCCAGCTGAGCTGCAGCTGGTAGGTGACCATGACGGTGAAGGCGAACTTGAAGAGGTTGTCGTTCGCGGCGCCGGCGAACTGGGTCCAGAAGAAAGGCGCGAAGCGCCGCTGCTTGAGAAGGGCGAACTGGTTGGCGTGGGCGTTCGCTTCGTGGACCACGGGGGTCGCGGGGGCTGCAGCAGCGGCGGGGGTTGTCATTCGAAGGAAGCTCCTCATGCTGCCACGGCGGCGGCGCCCGGATTGTGCCGCAGCGCCGCCTGCCAGCGCATCTCCAGCTTGTGCAGGGCCAGCACCACCGGCAGGCCCGCGAGCGCGGCCGTCAGGTGCTTCAGCGAGTGGCCCGACACCACGTGCTGCGTGTACTCGTAGATCTGGTGGTCGGCCAGCTCGAACACCTTGGCCAGCACGTAGAAGAAGATCACCCAGCCTAGCTTCAGGCCCACCGACTTGCGCATCGGCGTGGACAGCGCCAGCGTCAGCACCAGCGCCATGCCGCCGAACTGCACCAGCGCCCAGGGCAGCACGTTGCCGGTTTCCTGGAACACCTCGGCCGACAGCAGGCCGGCCGTGAGCACGAACCACGCGGCCGGCCAGCCGGCGCGCTGGCTCACCCGCTCGCACACCGCCACGCCGATCAGCCCGGCGAAGGCCACCGCCATGCCGGCGCGGTCGGCGGCGAGCCGGGGGGCGTCGGGCACCAGGTGGTAGAAGGCCGAGCCCGCGGCGGCGGCGATCAGGCCGGCGAAGAACAGCCAGGCGCAGTCCAGCGTGTTGTCCGGCGGGTCGCTGGCCGGCGGCGCCAGGGGAAATGTGGACAGCGCCTGCTGGTGCGAGCGGTCGATGCGGTTGAGCCGGTACAGCCCCCACAAGCCGACCAGCACGAACGGCAGGTTGCTCAGCACGTCCATCGCGTTGGGCAGGCCGTGCCAGGCGCGGTCGTCGGCGAACACCGAGGCAATGGCCACGTCGGCGGCCGGCAGGTCGGGGCCGAACACCGCGACCAGCAGCAGCAGCGCGAAGGTGAAGAGCAGTCCGCGTTCGCGGCGGCTGAGGGGGGGCAGGGACGGCAAGAGCATGGCGGGCCTCGGTGGGTGGGGTAACAAGCCGCGGATTCTGGTTGCCAGCCTCGCCGCAGGCATCGAGAATCGATACGAGGTACTAATTCACACCCTTCGGTATCTTCTTTCAATACCTTCCGCCTGACCTGAACCTCCATGAGCACCACCGTCGATCTCGTCCAAGCCCTGAAAAACGAACTCAAGAGCGCCCGCATGACCTACGCCGACCTGGCGCGCTCGCTCGACATGGCCGAGTCCAGCGTCAAGCGGATGCTGGCCAAGAGCGACATGCCGCTGTCGCGCGTCGATGCCATCTGCCGGGCGTTGAAGATCGACTTCGCCGAGCTGGCGCGCCGCGTGGCCGACGCCCAGCCGCTGCTGAAGGAGCTCACGCACGAGCAGGAAAAGGCAGTGGTGAAGGACAAGAAGCTGCTGCTGGTGGCCATCAGCGTGCTGAGCCAGTGGACGCTGGAGCAGATCGTGACGGCCTACCGCATCAGCGAGGCCGAGTGCATCGGCTGCCTGGCGCAGCTGGACCGCATCGGCATCATCGAGCTGCGCCCGCTGAACCGCTACCGCCTGAAGCTGGCCAAGACCTTCCGCTGGCGCCCGCACGGGCCGGTGATGGAGTTTTTTCGCGAGAACGTGGTGCTCGACTACTACCGCGGCGGCTTCGACGGCCCGGCCGAAGGCCTGCTGCTGGTGCACGGCTCGATCAGCCGCTCGCTGGCGCCGGCCTTCCTGGAGCGCCTGCAGCGTGTGGCGCAGGACTTTGCCCAGCAGCACCAGACCGACCAGAAGCTGTCGGCCAAGGACCGCGAGGGCTACACGCTGCTGCTGGGCATGCGCAACTGGGAGTTCGAGCTGTTTACCCGGCTGCGCCGCGCCTGATTTCGCTCAGGGCTTGGCGGCTTTCGCGGCTTCCAGTGCGTCGCGCGTGGTGCGGGCGGCGGCCTTGGCCGCTTCGGCGAAATCTTCGCCGGACGACGCATAGATGATCGCGCGCGACGAGTTCACGATGATCGGCGCGTCCGCGCGCCAGCCGGCACGCACCGTGGCCATCGCGTCGCCGCCCTGGGCGCCGACGCCCGGAATCAGCAGCGGCACCGTCGGCGCGAGCGCGCGCACGCGCTCGATTTCGGCCGGATAGGTGGCGCCCACCACCAGCCCGAGCTGGCCGTTGAGGTTCCATGGGCCCTGCGCCAGCCTGGCAACGTGTTCGTACAGAAAGGGCTGGCCCTCGACGTCCGCCAGCCGCTGCCCCTGCAGGTCGGAGCCGCCCGGGTTGCTGGTGCGGCACAGCAGGAAGGCGCCCTTGCCCTCGTGCTTGAGGTACGGCGCGACCGAATCGAAACCCATGAACGGCGACAGCGTGACCGCATCGGCGCCGTAGCGCTCGAAGGCTTCCAGCGCGTACTGCTCGGCGGTGGAGCCGATGTCGCCGCGCTTGGCGTCCAGGATGGTGGGCACATGGGGCGCGTTGCGGCGCATGTGCTCCATGAGCTGTTCGAGCTGGGCTTCGGCGCGGTGGGCGGCGAAATAGGCGATCTGCGGCTTGAAGGCGATGACCAGGTCGGCCGTCGCGTCGACGATGCGGGCGCAGAAATCGAAGATGCGGCTGGCGTCGCCCTTGAACTGCCCCGGGAATTTGGCTGGCTCGGGATCGAGCCCCACGCAGAGCAACGAACCGTTTTTTTGCTGTGCGGCGGCCAGCTTGTCGAGGAAAGTCATGGGGCGGGATTTTAGGCGGGCCGCCCCGGCCCCCTGTTTCAGCCGCTGTTTCAGCCGGTCAGCCCGGCGTGGGCGTGTGCTGCTCCGCCGCCAGGCACAGGTCGGCCCAGGCGCGCGCCTTGTCGGCCGGGTTGCGCAGCAGGTAGGCGGGGTGGTACGTGGCGACCACCGAGGCGCCCGCGCCGGCTTGCGCCAGCGGCACGGCGCGACCGCGCAGCTTGCCCAGCGGGTCGCCGCTCTGCATGAGGCTCTGCGCGGCCAGCGGGCCCATGGCCAGCACGACGCGCGGGGCGAGCGCGGCGGCATGCGCGCCGAAGGCCTCGTCCATGGCGCGCGGGCTGCCCGGCTGGCCGGCGGCCACGCCGCGGTGGGTGCGCATGAGGTACACGGGCGTGCGGCCGTCGTGCAGCTTCAGGGCGCGCAGCATGTTGTCGAGCAGGCGGCCGGCGTCGCCCGCGAAGGGCTCGCCGTGGCGGCCGTCGGCCTCGGGCGGCATGTCGGCGACGACGAGCCAGCCGCCCTGCACAGGTTCGCCGCTCGTGTCGACCTCGGCATAAAGGCGGCAAGGCGCTTCGACCAGCACGGAGGCGCCCTGGGCGGCTTGCGGCGCGGCGGCCGGACGCGCTGCAGGCGCCGGCGCCATGGCGGGCCGGGGGGCCGGTGCGGGCGCCGAAGGGGGCGGAGGTGGGCGCGCGGCCACCGGCAATTCAGCCTCGATGCGCTCGTGCACCACCGCCACGTCTTCCGGCGCGGCAATGGGGGCTCCTGCGGGCGCTGCCGGCGCAGCCTCGGTCACCTGGGCCGCCTCCGGCACGGGCCACCACACCTTCACGCCCATTTCGTCGAGCATCGCGCGCTGTCGCGCGTCGAGCTTCAAAGTCTGCACCGCGCTCATCGCAAGGCTCCCCAGGCGGTGCCTGTTTCATTCAATCGCAGGCTCATGACGACCGCGTCTTCACGCTTGTTGTCATGGGCCGGGTAATAGCCCTTGCGCACGCCCACGCTGCGAAAGCCCTGGCGCAGGTAGATGTCGAGCGCGCGCTGGTTGCTCTGGCGCACTTCCAGCCACAGCCACTGCGCGCCCTCGCCGCGCGACCAGCCGCCCAGCGCTTCGAGCATGAGCGGCGCCCAGCCCTGGCGCTGGAAGGCCGGGGCCACGGTGATGTTCAGCAGGTGCACCTCGTCCACGCCCTTCATGGCGACGAAGTAGCCGATCAGCGTTTCGCCCAGCTCGGTGACCGGCGACGTCACGCCCTGCGCCACGCCCGGTGCTAGCAGGCACTGGCAGTGGTAGCCCACGGCCATGGAATCGGTAAAGTTGGCGCGCGTCCAGGGGTGGGTGTAGGCCGTTTGCTCGACCGCGCACACCGCGTCGATCCGCTCGATGGTGAGCGGTTCGAGGCGGGCTTCGACGGGCTGGAGGACGGCGCTCATGGGACGACGGGCGTGGTGTGTCGGGCGGGGTGTGGCGGGGTCTGACAGGGTCTGACGGAAGGGCTCGCGTATCGGGTTCAGGGGGCGGCAGCCGCGGCAGCGGCCGCCTTGATGGCGGCGCGCTCTTCGGTGGTTTGCGCCACTTTATCGCGAACATACAGCGGCCAGGCCTGCGCGGCGGGCACGGTGCGCCCCGCCGCCAGCAGCGCGGGGGCCAGCCGCAGCAAGGCGGTGGCGGTCGGCAGCGCCTCGTGGCGGGCGGTTGCCGGGGCCAGTCGCGGGCCGTAGGCGGCGAAGGCGTTGCCGGCGAGCGCCCAGCCGGCGGGCACCTCGAGTGCTTCGGGGGACAGCAGCAAGGGCTCGTCGTGGCCACCCGGCGCATCGACCGCGCCCAGCGGCCCACCGGCAGCGAAGTCGTAGCGCGCGGCGTACAGCTGGTCCATGCGGGCGTCCAGCACGGCCACCACCTGCTGCGCGCCGAAGGCGTGGCGCGCCTCCTCGGCCACGGCCAGCAGGGTGTCGACCGGCACCAGCGGCACCTTGGCGCCGAAGGCCAGGCCCTGGGCCACCGAGCAGGCGGTGCGCAGGCCTGTGAAAGAGCCCGGGCCGCGGCCGAAGACGATGGCGTCGAGTTCGGCCAGCTTCAGGCCGGCATCGGCCAGCAGTTGCTGGATCAGCGGGAGCAGCGTGGTCGAGGCCTGGGCACCGCCCACGCCGTTGTGCGCGAGCAGCGTGTCGCCGTGCAGCACGGCCACGGACAGGTGCTCGGTGCTGGTGTCGAAGGCGAGCAGCTTGGGCAGGGCGAGGGGCATGCGGGGATTATCGAGGGGCGGGCAATTCCGAGGCCGATGCGCCGGTATGCGCCGGTACGCGCCGCGACAGCAGTCACGCCCCGTCGTCGCTGCGCAAGATCGCCACCCCCGCCTTGCGCAGCGGCGCCAGCGCCTTCGAAGGCGCCTCCGGCGACACCAGCAGATGGCTGGCCGAGGCCACCGGGTTCACCACCCAGGCCGACGCGGCACCCAGCTTTTCGGACGAGGCCAGCACCACCGTCTCGGCCGCCGCCGCCATCAGCGCGCGCTTGATCTCGGCCTCTTCCAGGTCGCCGGTGGTGAGCCCCGCCTCGGCATGCACGCCGGTGACGCCCATGAAATACGTGTCGGCATGGATGCGCGCAATGGCCGCCATGGCGGCCGCGCCCACCGCCACCATCGAGTGCTTGAACAGGCGCCCGCCGACCAGCACCACCTCGATGCCCGCATGCGATACCAGCTCGACCGCCACCGACGGGCTGTGCGTGACCACGGTCGCCTGCAGGTTCTTCGGCAGGTGGCGCGCGAGCTGCACGGCGGTGGTGCCGCCGTCGATGAACACCACCTGCCCCGGCTTCACCAGGCGCGCGGCGGCGCGGCCGATGGCCACTTTCTCGCCGCTCGCGAGCTGCTGGCGGCCGGCAAAGTCGGCCTCGGCCGCGGCCACGGGCAGCGCCCCGCCGTGCACGCGCTGCAGCAGGCCTTCGGCGGCCAGCTCGCGCAGGTCGCGGCGGATGGTGTCTTCCGACAGCCCGAGTTCGTCGCTGAGCGCCTTGGCCACGACGTTGCCGTCGCGCTGCAGGGCCGAGAGGATGTGTTGCTTGCGCTGGCGGGTGAGCATCCGGTGGATGGTATCGGCGCCGTCGCGCAATTGCACGTTTTTTCTTGTTTTTGCACGAACATGCACATATGCTCGCCGCCACAAGCGCTCCCATAAACCTTCCCACAAGCCCTCGCATGACCCTTCAAGACCGCGTCCGGGTGCACGAAGTCACCCTGCTTTCCGACAACTGGTACACGCTGCGCACCACCGCCTTCGACTGGCGCCGCAACGACGGCCAGTGGCAGCGCATGCACCGCGAAACCTACGACCGCGGCAACGGCGCCACGCTGCTGCCATACAACCTCGCGCAGCGCACCGTGCTGCTGACGCGGCAGTTCCGCTACCCGGCGTTCGTGAACGGGCATGACGACCTGCTGATCGAAGCCGCGGCCGGCCTGCTGGACCACGCGGCGCCCGAGGCGCGCATTCGCGCCGAGGTCGAGGAAGAGCTGGGCTACCGGCTGGGCAGCGTGCAGAAGATCTTCGAGAGCTTCATGAGCCCGGGCTCGGTCACCGAGAAGCTGCACTTCTTCATCGCGCCTTACGAGCCTTCGATGCGCATCGGCGCGGGCGGCGGGCTGGCCGAGGAGGGTGAGGACATCGAGGTGCTGGAGCTGGGCATCGAAGAAGCGCTGGCCATGGTGGCCGACGGCCGCATCGCCGACGCCAAGACGGTGATGCTGCTGTACCACGCCAGGCTGCACGTGTTCGCTGCGTAGCCTGCGTCTGGATAATGGCCGGATGCCTCTTGCCTTCCGCCGCGCCGCCTGCGCATTGACACTTCCCCTGGTTTCCTTGCTGGCCCCGGCCGCAGCCTTCGCGCAGCAGGTTCAAGCCCTTCCTCAAGCCCTTCCCACCCAGGTCGACGCCGCCCTCGCCCGCGCCAAGGTGCCGCGCGAGTCCGTCACCATGCTCGTGGCCGAAGCCGACGGCACCCGCGCCCCGCGGCTGGCCTGGCGCACGCAGGTGCCGGTGAACCCGGCGTCGATCATGAAGCTGGTCACCACCTACGCCGCGCTCGACATGCTGGGCGCGGCCTACAACTGGACCACGCCGGTCTACGTCGAGGGCACCGTGGCCAACGGCGTGCTCAACGGCAACCTGTACATCAAGGGCCAGGGCGACCCGAAGCTGGTGCTCGAACGCGTGTGGCTGCTGCTGCGCCATGTGCAGGGCCTGGGCATCACCACCGTGAGCGGCGACATCGTGATCGACCGCAGCGCCTTCGAGACCACGGTCGAGGGCGACCCCGGCGCCTTCGAC
This sequence comes from Variovorax sp. RCC_210, assembly GCF_041355175.1. Lineage (NCBI taxonomy): Bacteria > Pseudomonadati > Pseudomonadota > Betaproteobacteria > Burkholderiales > Comamonadaceae > Variovorax > Variovorax sp. RCC_210. The sequence continues at coordinate 396,532 of NZ_JBFUPJ010000002.1, forward strand.
GGCGAGCCGCTGCGCCCCTACAACGCCTCGCCCGACGCGCTGCTGGTGAACTTCAAGTCGGTGAACATGACCTTCGCGCCCGACCGCGCGGGGCAGATCGCCCGCGTGAGCTACGAGCCCCCGCTGGCCAGCGTGGCCATGCCGCAGACCGTGCCGCTGGTGCCGGGCGAATGCGGCGACTGGCGCACCGGCCTGCGCGCCGACTTCAGCGACGTGAACCGCATCCGCTTCAACGGCGGCCTGCCCGCCAGTTGCGGCGAGAAGAGCTGGGCCGTGGCCTACGGCGACCCGCGCACCTACGCCCTGCGCGCCATCGGCGGCATGTGGGCCGAGATGGGCGGGCGCGTGAGCGGGCAGATGCGCGAAGGGCGCGTGCCCGCGGGGCTGAAGCCGGCCTTCGAGTTCGAGTCGCCGCCGCTGGCCGAGGTGATTCGCGACATCAACAAGTACAGCAACAACGTGATGGCGCAGCAGCTGTTCCTGACCATCGGCCTCACGCAGAAGAACCGCGGCACCTTCGAGGCCTCGCGCACCGCGCTGGGCCAGTGGTGGCGCGACCGCATCGGCACCGGCGAGGCAACGCCGGTGTTCGAGAACGGCTCGGGCCTGTCGCGCGACGAGCGCATCAGCGCCGCGGCGCTCGGCAAGATGCTGCAGGTGGCGTGGCGCTCGCCGGTGATGCCCGAGCTGATGTCCTCGCTGCCGGCCATGGGCGTGGACGGCACGCTGAAGCGGCGCACGCTGCGCTCCGGCGGCTCGGCCCACCTGAAGACCGGCACGCTGCGCGACGCCTCGGGCGTGGCCGGCTTCGTTGACGGCGCGAGCGGGCGCCGCTACGTGCTGGTGGCCATCGCCAACGGCGAGAACGCGGGCGCGGCGCGCGCGGCGTTCGACGCGCTGGTCGACTGGGCTTCGCAGGACAACTGAGTCGCCCCGGTGTTCGTTGCCGGGGCTGCGGGCTTCACCCTGTAGGCGAACACCGATTGCGTGGGGCTGCGCTGCTGAACAGAATCGGACGCTCGTTCGATTCCATTCCAACGCAGGAGACAAACCCCGTGCAACAACACACACATACCTCCACCCCGCCCGGCGGACAGCACAAGACGGCGGCGCTCGCGGGCATCACGGCAGGCATCACCCTGCTGCTCGCGGCCTGCGGGGGAGGCGGTGGGGGTGGCGGGGGTGGTGGCGTGGGTATCTTCCCGCCGCCCGTGGCCGACACCGGCCGCGGCTCGGTGGTGACCAGCCCGCCCGAGAAAACGGCCAGCCTCACGGCCGACCAGTTCAAGGCCAGCCTGCAGGGCAGCTCGCAGGGCAGCGCCGTGCTGCAGGTGGCCGGCACGCCCAAGTGCGGCATCGACGTGCGCTACCTCGAATACCGCACCGTCGGCGGCAAGAACGAAGCCACCAACGCCACCGCCGCCGTGATGGTGCCCACCGGCACCGACGTGGCCTGCGGCGGCCAGCGCCCGGTGGTGCTCTACGCGCACGGCACCACGGCGGCGCGCAACTACAACCTGGCCAAGTGGACCGACAGCACGCAGGCCGCCGCCGGCGAGGGCCTGCTGATCGCGGCCACCTTCGCGGCGCAGGGCTACATCGTGGTGGCGCCCAACTACGCGGGCTACGACAAGTCGACCCTGCCGTACCACCCCTACCTGAACGGCGACCAGCAGGGCAAGGACATGGTCGACGCGCTCACCGCCGCGCGCAAGACCTTCTCGGACATCGGCGCGAACGACGCCGGCTCGCTGTTCATCACCGGCTACTCGCAGGGCGGCTACGTGGCCATGGCGGCGCACCGCGAGATGCAGGCCACGGGCAAGAACGTGACGGCGTCGGCGCCGCTGTCGGCGCCCTCGGCCATCAGCCTGCTGACCGACTACACCTTCCAGGGCTGGCCGGCGCTGGGCGCCACGCTGTTCGTGCCGCTGCTGTCCACCAGCTGGCAGCAGCAGTTCGGCAACGTGTACGACAGCACCGCCGACATCTACGAATCGCAGTACGCCAGCGGCATCGACACCCTGCTGCCGAGCCTCACGCCCGACACGCTGTTCACCTCGGGCAAGCTGCCGCAGCTGGCGCTGTTTCCGGCCAACGCCACGCCGGGGCCCGTCAACGCGCAGCTGTCGATCTTCTACGGCGCCAACAACCTGGTGCGCCAGAGCTACCTGACGCAGGCGGCCACCGACATCCAGTCGAACCCCTGCCCCGGCAACGCGCTGCCGCCCACGGCCGCGTCGCTGAGCACGGCCACGCCGCTGGGCTGCACGCCGTCCACGGGCTTTCGCAAGGCGGCCGTGGCCAACGACCTGCGCAACTGGGTGCCGGCCAAGCCGGTGCTGATGTGCGGCGGCGCGAACGACCCGACGGTGAACTTCATCAGCACCCGCGCCACGGCAGGCTACTTCCGCGCCAAGGGCATGCCGGCCGCCGCGCTGACGGTGGTCGACCTGGAGGATGCCGCCGCGACCGACGCCTACGCGACCGCCCGCGCCGGCTTCGCGCAGGCCAAGGCGCTGCTGGTGCAGAACACCACGGGCAGCGCGGCGGACAAGGCGCAGGCGGTCACGCTGGCGTACCACGGCACGCTGGCACCGCCGTTCTGCCTGGCGTCGGCAAGGGGCTTCTTCCAGGGCGTGCTGGCCGCGGGGGGCTGACCGGGCAGGCCTCGATCAGGCTGCGGACGCGCGCTGCAGCCTGTCTCGCACGCCTTCCCACTCGGGCGTGTCCGGCGGGGTCTCGATCCAGATCAGCTTGACGCCCTGCGCGTCGAACTCGCGCAGCACCGCGAACAGCTGCTGCGCGCTGGCGGCCGCGTCGTCGGGCATGCGCCGCACCAGCACGCGCTGCGAGCGGCTGCGCGTGGCGGCGCGGGTCCACACGGCGATGTGCGCGGCGTTGGCGCCCAGCACGTCGAGCCCGGTCTGGATGGCCTTGGCGTCCATGAGCCGCACTTTGGCGTTGGGCGCGTAGTGCGCCTCCAGCGTGCCGGAGGCGCGCGGGTCGGGCGTGTCGAGCACTTCGCGGTCGGCGAGCTTTTCGCCGCAGGCCGCCTCGATCTGCGCGCGCGTGATGGCCCCCGGACGCAGCAGCCGCGGCGCGCCGCGGCTGCAGTCGACGATGGTCGACTCGATGCCCACCTCGCAGGGGCCGCCGTCGAGCACCAGCAGGTCGTCGCCGAACTCGCCCTGCACGTGCTGCGCGGTGGTCGGGCTGACGCGGCCGAAGCGGTTGGCGCTGGGGCCGGCGATGCCGGGCACGCCCAGCTCGGCGCAGGCCTCCAGCAGCGCCTGCGCCACCGGATGCGAAGGGCAGCGCAGGCCGATGGTGTCCTGCCCGCCGGCGGCGGCGGCGCCCACGCCCGGCTGGCGCGTGACGACCAGCGTGAGCGGGCCGGGCCAGAACACCTGCACCAGCTTCTGCGCGAACACCGGCAGCGGCTGGGCGAAGCGCGACAGCGCCTCGGTGCCCTTGATGCCGGCGGCCACGTGAACGATCAGCGGATGGTCGGAGGGCCGGCCCTTGGCCTTGAAGATGCCGGCGACGGCCATGTCGCTGGTGGCGTCGGCGCCCAGGCCGTAGACGGTCTCGGTCGGAAAGGCCACGAGGCCGCCGGCGCGCAGCACGCGCGCGGCCTCCGCGATGGCCACGGCAGCGTCAGGCGACCGCCCGTCCAGGATCATGCGAGGTCGGCGGTGGTCACCGCGGGCAGGCCCAGCAGCAGCGCGGCCTGCGACGCGGCGGCACGCGTGGCCTCCAGCGTGGCGCCGGTGAAGGTCAGGTGGCCCATCTTGCGGCCACGGCGCGGATCGACCTTGCCGTACAGGTGCAGGTGGGCGCCGGGCAACGCGAGCACCTCGCCCCAGCGCGGGGTCACGGGCGTGTCGCCGCCGTCGACGAACCACAGGTCGCCCAGCAGGTTGAGCATGAGCGCGGGGCTGTGCTGGCGCGGTGCAACCAGCGGCAGGCCGGCCAGGGTGCGCACCTGCAGCTCGAACTGCGACACGTCGCAGGCTTCCATGGTGTAGTGGCCGCTGTTGTGCGGGCGCGGTGCCATTTCGTTCACCACCAGCGAGCCGTCGGCCAGCGCGAAGAACTCGACGCACAGCACGCCCACGTAGCCCAGGCCGTTGGCGATGCTTTTGGCCGAGTTGACCGCGCCCTGCGCCACCGTCTTGGGCATGTTCTGCGGATGCACCTCGGTCACGGCCAGGATGCCGTCGCGGTGCAGGTTGCGCTGCGGCGGAAAGTGCACGACCTGCCCGTCGCGCCCGCGCGCCAGGATGACCGAGCACTCGAACTCCAGCGGCAGCATCTTCTCGAGCACGCAGGGCACGCAGCCCGTGGCCTGCCAGGCCTCGACCAGTTCGGCGCGCGTCTTCACGCGCTGCTGGCCCTTGCCGTCGTAGCCCAGGCGCGCCGTCTTCAGGATGCCGGGCAGCAGGCTGTCGTCGACCGCGGCGAGCTGCGCGGCGGTCTCGATGGCCGCGTAGGGCGCGCAGGGCACGCCGCAGCGCGTGAAGTGGGCCTTTTCGGCGATGCGGTCCTGCGCGATGGCAATGGCCGGGGCCTCGGGCGACACCGGGCGGGCGACCGCCAGGTGCTCCAGCGAGGGCGCGGGCACGTTCTCGAACTCGGTGGTCACCGCGTCGGCCAGGCCGGCCAGGCGGGCGAGGCCGTCGACGTCGCCGTAGTCGGTGTGGATGTGGTGGTGGCTCACGCGGCCGGCGGGGCTGTCGGCGTCGGGGTCGAGCACCGCCGTGAAGTAGCCCATGCGCTGAGCGGCGTGGACGAACATGCGCCCCAGCTGGCCGCCGCCGAGCACGCCGAGCGTGGCGCCCGGCAGGATCGGCAGGTCGGCGTCGTGGGCGCTCACAGGGCGCCTCCGCCCTGGGGCGAGAAGGGAGATACAGGGGACACGGGGGACGCAGGTGCCGGCTCGGAGGCCGGCGGCAGCGTCATGGCCTGAGCCGCCGCGGTCTGCGCCGTGCGGAAGGCGTCGAGCCTGGCGCGCAGCGCCGGATCGTTCACCGCCAGCATGGCCACCGCGAACAGCGCCGCGTTGGCCGCGCCCGCGTTGCCAATGGCAAACGTGGCCACCGGCACGCCCTTGGGCATCTGCACGATGCTGTAGAGCGAATCGACGCCCTGCAGGTGCCGGCTGGCCACCGGCACGCCCAGCACGGGCACCGTGGTCTTGGACGCCAGCATGCCCGGCAGGTGGGCCGCGCCCCCCGCCCCCGCGATGATGGCCGTGAGCCCGCGCCCGGCGGCGCTTTCGGCATACGCAAAGAGCGCATCGGGCATGCGGTGGGCCGAGACCACCTTTGCTTCGTGGCTGATTCCGAATTGCTGGAGAATCTCGACCGCGTTGCGCATCGTCTCCCAATCGGAGCTCGAGCCCATCACTACACCGACCTGAATGGTTTCGTTCATGGTTTCAATTTTACGTTTCACCCTCAGTTGGTTCCGATGATCGACATCACTCTCGAAAATTTCCAGGCCGAACTGATCGAAGGCTCCGTCGCCACCCCGGTGCTGCTGGACATCTGGGCCGAATGGTGCGGACCCTGCAAGCAGCTGGGCCCGGTGCTCGAAAAGCTCGAGGTCGAGTACGCCGGGCGCTTCACGCTGGCCAAGCTCGACGCCGACAAGGTGCCGCAGATTTCCTCGCAGCTCTCCGAGATGTTCGGCGTGCGCAGCATTCCGTTCTGCGTGATGTTCAAGGACGGCCAGCCGGTGGACGGCTTCGTCGGCGCCATTCCGGCCGAGAAGATCCGCGAGTTCCTCGACAAGCACGTGCCCGGTGCCGACGAGGCCGAGGCCGCTTCCGAGGAAGCCGCCGCGCAGGAAGCGCTGGCCGAGGGCGACACCCTGGGCGCGCTCGAGAAGCTGCAGCACGCCGTGGCCACCGACCCGGCCAACGACGACGCCCGCTTCGACTACATCAAGCTGCTGCTGCAGGAAGGCCGCGTCGACGACGCCAAGGTCGCCTTCGCGCCCGTGATCGCCAAGACCGGGCTGGTGCGCCGCTTCGACGCGCTGCAGCGCTGGATGGACGCCATCGACTTCGCCGCCCCGGCGGCGGGCGCCGCGCCGGCCATTGCCGAGTTCGATTCGAAGATCGCCGCCAACAAGCGCGACTTCGACGCCCGCTTCGCCCGAGCGCGCCTGCTGATGGCCGCGCAGCGCTGGACCGACGCCATGGACGAGCTGCTCGACATCCTGATGCGCGACAAGAGCTGGAGCGAAGAGCTGGCGCGCAAGACCTACATCGCCATCCTCGACGTGATCGAGCCGCCCAAGGTGAAGGTGGCCGACGGCCAGATTCCGCCGGACGATCCGGTGGTGGCCACGTACCGGCGCCGGCTCAGCAGCGTGGTGCTCAGCTGAACCAAGGCGCGCTTGCCCAGTTGCGCACTTTGCTGCGCATTTCCGACCAAAAGCGACTTTCGGGTCGCTTTTTTAATGGCCGATGCATCGGCATTGGCGAGCCGGGCGCCGTCGCATACGATCACGCCCGATTCAACTTGTTGCAGATCGCCAAAAGGAAAGACCGGCCATGCGCTCCTTCGACAACCTCGCGCACCTCTCCAGATTCACTCACCGCGCGGCGCTCCCCCTGGTCGCGACGGCCGCCCTGCTGGCCGGCCTGGCCGGTTGCGGCAGCGGCATCAGCCTGGACGAGCCGATCGAAGGCCCCACCTGGCGGCTGGCGCAGCTGGGCGACGAGCCCGTCGCGCCCGGCAGCGACGCGCAGGTGCAGTTCGACCGCGGCAGCGGGCGCGTCAGCGGCTCGGGCGGCTGCAACCGGCTCTCGGGCACGTTCACGCGCGCGGGCAGCACGCTGAAGATCGGCCAGCTGGCCTCCACCCGCATGGCCTGCCTGGACCCGGCGCGCGGGGCCAACGAGGCGCAGTTCATTTCCGCGCTGCAGAGCACGGCCAGCTACAGCCTGGCCGGCCCAGGCCGCCTGGCGCTGCTGGACGCGCGCGGGCGCACGGTGGCGCTGCTGAACAGCGGCGGGCGCTGAAAACAAAAAAAGACCGGCCTGGGCCGGTCTTTTTGCTTTGATTGGAGCCCGCTCAGGCTCCAAGTCATTGGATCAGCAACATCAGCACATCAGCCCGTGAGCCGCTCCAGCGCCTCGCGGTACTTGGCGGCCGTCTTCTCGATGACCTCGGCCGGCAGGCGCGGCGCCGGGGGCGTCTTGTCCCAGGGCTTGCCGTTGATCTTGGTGGCCTCGAGCCAGTCGCGCACGAACTGCTTGTCGTAGCTCGGCGGATTGGTGCCGGCGGCCAGGGCGGCCTGGTAGCCCTCCACCGGCCAGTAGCGCGAGCTGTCGGGCGTGAGCACTTCGTCCATCAGCACCAGCGTGCCGGCTTCGTCCAGGCCGAACTCGAACTTGGTGTCGGCAATGATCATTCCCTTGGCCAGGGCAATTTGCGCCGCCGTCTCGTAGATGGCAATGCTGGTCTCGCGGATCTGCTGGGCCAGCTTGGGGCCGACGATTTCGACCACGCGCTCGTAGCTGATGTTCTCGTCGTGCTCGCCGGCCGCGGCCTTGGCGGCGGGCGTGAAGATCGGGCGCGGCAGCTTGCTGGCGTTGGTCAGGCCCTCGGGCAGCGGCACGCCGCACACCGACTGGCTCTCCTGGTATTCCTTCCAGCCGCTGCCGGCCAGGTAGCCGCGCACCACGGCTTCCACCGGAATCGGCTTCAGGCGCTTCACCAGCATGGAACGCTGCGTGACCTGGGGCACCTCTTCGGGCGTGACCACGCTCTCGGGCGCGTCGCCGGTCAGGTGGTTGGGGCACAGCTGGCCGAGCCGCTCGAACCACCACAGCGCCATTTGCGTGAGGATCTCGCCCTTGCCGGGAATGGGCTCGCCCATGATGACGTCGAAGGCGCTCAGGCGGTCGCTCGCGACCATCAGGATGCGGTCTTCGCCGACCGCGTAGTTGTCGCGCACCTTGCCGCGCGCAAGCAGGGGCAGGCTCTGGATGGAGGAGGTGTGGACGGTGGTCATGGGGCAGGTGCGGTGAAAAACGACGGAAACAGGAAGACGGTGAAAGCGGATTGTGCGCGCAGAAAAAAGCCACCGCGAACGGTGGCCTTGGTGGCCTTTGATTTGTGCCCGGGTTCTTAGACCACGGCTTGCGCGAGCTCGCCGGCGGCGTATTTGGCGGCAACCACCTGCAGCGTGTCGCCCTTGATCTTCGCGCCCTGGCCTTCGCAGCCGAACTCGATGTAGCGCTGCTTGCAGATCAGCTTGGCGGCTTCGCGCGCCGGCTTGAGCCACTCGCGGGCGTCGAACTTCTCGGGGTGCTCGGCCAGGAACTTGCGCACCGCGCCGGTCATGGCCAGGCGGATGTCGGTGTCGATGTTGATCTTGCGCACGCCGTGCTTGATGGCTTCCTGGATTTCCTTCACGGGCACGCCGTAGGTTTCCTTCATGTCGCCGCCATACTGGCGAATGATGGCCAGCAGCTCCTGCGGCACGCTCGACGAGCCGTGCATCACCAGGTGGGTGTTGGGAATGCGGCGGTGGATTTCCTTGATGCGGTCGATGGCCAGGATGTCGCCGGTGGGCTCGCGCGTGAACTTGTACGCGCCGTGGCTGGTGCCGATGGCGATGGCCAGCGCGTCGATCTGGGTGCGCTTGACGAAGTCGGCGGCCTGCTCGGGATCGGTCAGCAGCTGCTCGCGCGTCATGGTGTCGTCGGTGCCGTGGCCGTCTTCCTTGTCGCCCTTCATGGTTTCGAGCGAGCCCAGGCAGCCGAGCTCGCCTTCGACGGTCACGCCCAGGCGGTGGGCCATGTCCGACACCTTCTTGGTGACGTCCACGTTGTATTCGTAGCTGGCGATGGTCTTGCCGTCGGCCTCGAGCGAGCCGTCCATCATGACCGAGCTGAAGCCCAGGTCGATGGCGCCCTTGCAGACGTCGGGGTTCTGGCCGTGGTCCTGGTGCATGACCAGCGGAATGTTCGGGTACTGCTCGATGGCCGCCTGGATCAGGTGCTTGATGAAGGCTTCACCGGCGTACTTGCGGGCACCGGCGCTGGCTTGCAGGATGACGGGGGCGCCGGTTTCCTTGGCGGCCTCCATGACGGCCTGGACCTGTTCGAGGTTGTTGACGTTGAAGGCGGGAATGCCGTAGCCATTGGCTGCGGCATGGTCGAGCAGTTCGCGCATCGAGACGAGTGCCATGGAGAAATACCTCGCGGGAATTAGAGAAAAAAGGGGAAAAAAGAAGGCGGAAAGACGAGAAAAACTGCCGCAATTCTACCGAGCGACCCCTCACCCTAATTGTGGGACGACACCGACGCCAACCCGAGGAAACCCAGGACGGGCGGCAGCACCGGCCCGCCCAGCCACTGGATGGGCTTGCCGAAGGCGCCGATCAACGTCACGTGGCTCAGGTTGTCGAAGAGCTTCACCTCCACCGGCACCCCCGCGGCACGCAGCGCGGCGGCCATCTGGCCGGTGTTGCGGTCGGGGTAGACGAGGTTGTCCTTCGAGGCCGCCATGAGTAGCGCGCGCGGCGAGGCCGGGGTGACGTGCGCCAGCGGCTGCGAGTCGCGCGGGGTGTTCGGCCAGTTGAAGGCGGCCTGCGCCTGCGGGTCGCCGATGGGCAGGAAGTCGTAGGGCCCGGCCAGGCCGATCCAGCCCGCGAGCTGGCGCGGGCTGGCGCCCACCTCGCCGAGCCATCGATCGTCCAGCGCCACCATCGCGGCGTTGTAGCCGCCCGAGCTGTGGCCCATCACGTAGACCTGCTTGGGGTCGGCGCCGAGTTGCGCCGCGTTGTCGAGCGCCCACTTGACGGCCAGCGCGCTGTCGCGAACGAACACCGGGTAGGTGAAGGCGGGCGACAGCCCATAGTCGGGCACCACCACCACGGCGCCGCGCGCGGCCAGCGCCTCTCCGACGAACTTGTAGCTGGCGCGGTCGCCATGAGTCCAGGTGCCGCCGAAGAAGAACACCACCAGCGGCCGAGCCCCCTTGGCCGGCGCGGTGGACGGCAGCGGCTGGTACACGTCGAGCACCTGGCGCGGGGCCGCGCCGTAGGCGATGCCGCCCTGGAACTGGTAGGTGTCGTCGGGCACCAGGCCGTTGAGCACCTTGATCGGCGAGCAGGCCGAGAGCACGGCGGCGGCGGTGACGGTGAAAGCGGTGAAAAGGGCGCTGCGGCGGCGGCGAAGGGAATGGAAAGCGGTGGCGAAGGTGGGAAAGCTCATCGAACCAGTACGCACGCCGGCGCGCACCGGTTTCGTCAGATAGGAAGCTGCGTGGTCGACAGCACCTGCTTCAGCACGACGAAGGTGCGGATCTGCCGCACCCCCGGCAGGTACAGCAGCTGCTCGGCGTGCAGGCGGTTGAAGCTGTCGTTGTCGCGCGTGCGCACGAGCATGAAGTAGTCGAACTCGCCCGTGACCACGTGGCATTCGAGGCAGCCCGAGACCTTCTGCGCGGCCTTCTCGAAGTCGGCGAAGGAGTCGGGCGTGGAGCGGTCTAGCACCACGCCGATCATCACGAGCATGCCCAGGTCGAGCGCGTCGGGGTCCAGCAGCGCGACGATGCCCTTGATGAGCCCGGCCTCCTTCAGCCGCTCCACGCGCCGCAGGCAGGCGGCGGCGCTGAGGTTGACCTTGGCGGCCAGCGCCACGTTCGACAGCGACGCGTCGCGCTGCAGCGCGCGCAGGATGGCCCGGTCGGTGCGGTCGAGCTCCGGGGGAGAACGCAATTTTGTTGTGCCCATGGCGCTTCTTTCGGCTTGAAAGTTTCTGCTTTGTTCATCGTGCCCGCTTTTCCGCCGGGAAGCCAGCGAACTTCGCAAGCACGTTGCGAGCCCTTCTTTCTACGATTCAAGGCTTCAACCTCCTGGAGCCGGACCATGAACCTGAAGAAATTTCCCCGCCACGCCCTGACCTTCGGTCCCACGCCGATCCATCCGCTGAAGCGGCTGAGCGCCCACCTCGGCGGCGAGGTCCAGCTGTACGCCAAGCGCGAGGACTGCAACAGCGGCCTGGCCTTCGGCGGCAACAAGACGCGCAAGCTGGAGTACCTGATTCCCGAGGCGCTCGAAGGCGGCTACGACACGCTGGTGTCCATCGGCGGCATCCAGTCGAACCAGACGCGCCAGGTGGCGGCGGTGGCCGCGCACCTCGGGCTGAAGTGCGTGCTGGTGCAGGAGAACTGGGTCAACTACTCCGACGCGCTGTACGACCGGGTCGGCAACATCGAGATGTCGCGCATCCTGGGCGCCGACGTGCGGCTGGACGCCGCGGGCTTCGACATCGGCATCCGCAAGAGCTGGGAAGAGGCCATGAACGACGTGCGCAAGGCCGGCGGCAAGCCGTTCCCGATTCCGGCGGGCTGCTCGGAGCACCCGCGCGGCGGGCTGGGCTTCGTGGGTTTTGCGGAAGAGGTACGCCAGCAGGAGGCCGAGCTGGGCTTCAAGTTCGACTACATCGTCACCTGCTCGGTCACGGGCAGCACGCAGGCCGGCATGGTGGTGGGCTTCGCGGCCGACGGCCGGGCCGACCGCGTGATCGGCATCGACGCCTCCGCCAAGCCGCAGCAGACCTTCGAGCAGATCGTGCGCATCGCCAGGGGCACGGCCGAGCTGGTGGAGCTGGGTCGCGACATCACCGACCAGGACGTGGTGCTCGACCGCCGCTTCGGCGGGCCCGAATACGGGCTGCCGAACGAGGGCACGCTGGAGGCGATTCGCCTGTGCGCGCGCCTGGAAGGCATGCTGACCGACCCAGTGTATGAGGGCAAGTCGATGCACGGAATGATCGAGAAGGTGCGGCTCGGGGAATTCCCGGCCGGCTCGAAGGTGCTGTACGCGCACCTGGGCGGGGTGCCCGCCCTGAACGCCTACAGCTTCCTGTTCAGGAACGGCTGAGCAGGCTCAGCTCGCCCTGCAGATCTTCAGCATGTTGGTGCCGCCCGGGGCGCCCATGGGCTCGCCGCAGGTGATGGCGTACACGTCGCCGCTCTGCACGATGCCGCGCTTCTTCAGGTGGGCCTCGGCCTGCTCGAGCGCGGTGTCGCGGTCGGTCTGCGAGTCCATCAGCAGCGGGCGCACGTTGCGGTACAGCGCCAGCTTGCGCTGCGTGGCCAGGCGCGAGGTCAGCGCGTACATGGGAATGTGCGCGCGGTGGCGGCTCATCCACAGCATGGTGGAGCCCGACTCGGTCAGCGCCACGATGGCCTTGGCGCCCAGGTGGTGCGCAGTGAACAGCGCGCCCATGGCGATCGACTGGTCGATGCGGCTGTAGGTCTTGCCGCTGAAGTCGGCGTCCAGGGTCTTGTCCTCGGCGATTTCGGCGGCTTCGCAGATGCGGCTCATCTCCTGCACCGTTTCCAGCGGGTAGCGCCCCGAGGCGGTCTCGGCCGAGAGCATCACGGCGTCGGTGCCGTCGAGCACGGCGTTGGCCACGTCGCTCACCTCGGCGCGGGTGGGCACGGGGTTGGTGATCATCGACTCCATCATCTGGGTCGCGGTGATGACCACCTTGTCCATGTCGCGCGCCATGCGGATCATCTTCTTCTGCAGCGCGGGCACCGCCGCATTGCCGACCTCGACGGCCAGGTCGCCGCGCGCGACCATGATGCCGTCGCTGGCGCGCAGGATTTCTTCCAGCTTGGGAATGGCCTCGGCGCGTTCGATCTTGGCGATCATGCCGGGCTTGTGGCCGAACTCGGCCGCGGCCACGTTGCACAGCTGGCGCGCCATTTCCATGTCGGTGGCGTTCTTGGGAAAGCTCACGGCCACGTAGTCGGCCTGGAAGCTCATCGCGGTCTTGATGTCTTCCATGTCCTTGGCGGTCAACGCGGGCGCGGTGAGGCCGCCGCCCTGCTTGTTGATGCCCTTGTTGTTCGACAGCTCGCCGCCGAGCTTGACGGTGGTGTGCACCGCCTCGCCCTTCACGGCGTCGACCGTGAGCACGATGAGGCCGTCGTTCAGCAGCAGCTTGTCGCCGGGCTTCACGTCGCGCGGCAGGTCCTTGTAGTCCAGGCCCACGGCGTCGATGTCGCCGGGCTCGGTGCGCGAGGCGTCGAGCACGAACTTGGCGCCGGGCTCCAGCCAGATCTTGCCCTGCGCGAACTTGCCCACGCGGATCTTCGGGCCCTGCAGGTCGGCCATGATGGCCACTTCGCGGCCCGTCTTGCGGGCGGCTTCGCGCACCATGGCGGCGCGGTCGATGTGGTCCTGCGCCGTGCCGTGGCTGAAGTTCAGCCGCACCACGCTGACCTTGGCCAGGATCATCTGTTCCAGCAGTTCGGGCGTGTTGGACGCCGGACCGAGCGTGGCAACGATCTTGGTGGCGTGGCGGGGGATGCGGTCCGTGCTCATGAAGGTAGTCTCCGTTTTGTATTCGCTACTGTATACACTTTGTGTGTCTGACGGAAGTCACCCTGAAGGGCTTTCATCGCGCACCCACCGAGCGCAGGATCAACCCGCGGCGCGCCTGGACAGGATTTCGAAGGCCGGCAGGGTCTTGCCCTCCAGCACCTCGAGGAAGGCGCCGCCGCCGGTCGAGATGTAGCCGACCTGCTTCTCGATGCCGTACTTGGCGATGGCGGCCAGCGTGTCGCCGCCGCCGGCAATCGAAAACGCGCTGCTTTCGGCGATGGCCTGCGCAATGGCCTTGGTGCCGCCCGCGAAGGCGTCGAACTCGAACACGCCCACCGGGCCGTTCCAGACGATGGTGCCGGCCTCGCGCAGCTGCGCGGCCAGGATGGCGGAGGTCTTGGGGCCGATGTCCAGGATCAGGTCGTCGTCCGCCACGTCGCTGGCGTCCTTGACGGTGGCGGCCGCATCGGCCGCGAAGGTCTTGGCCGTGACCACGTCCACCGGAATGGGCACGTCGGCGCCGCGCGCGCGCATGGCGTCGATCACCGCCTTGGCCTTGTCGACCAGGTCGGGCTCGGCCAGCGACTTGCCGATCTTCAGGCCGGCGGCCAGCATGAAGGTGTTGGCAATGCCGCCACCGACGATCAGCTGGTCCACGTTGGCCGACAGGCTCTCCAGGATCGTGAGCTTGGTGCTCACCTTGGAGCCCGCCACGATGGCCACCAGCGGGCGCTTGGGTTGCGCCAGCGCCTTGGTGATTGCGTCGATCTCGGCGGCCAGCAGCGGGCCGGCGGCTGCGATCTTGGCGAACTGCGCGATGCCGTAGGTGGTGGCCTCGGCGCGGTGGGCGGTGCCGAAGGCGTCGTTCACGTAGATGTCGGTGAGCGCGGCGAGCTTGCGGGCCAGCGCCTCGTCGTTCTTCTTCTCGCCCTTGTTGACGCGGCAGTTTTCCAGCAGCACGACCTGGCCTGGCTCGACGTCGACGCCGTCGACCCAGTTGGCAACCAGCGGCACGTCGCGGCCGAGCAGTTCGCCCAGGCGCTTGGCGACCGGCGCCAGCGAGTCTTCGGGCTTGAACTCGCCCTCGGTCGGGCGGCCCAGGTGCGAGGTGACCATCACGGCCGCGCCGGCGTCCAGCGCCAGCTGGATGCAGGGCACCGAGGCGCGGATGCGCGTGTCCTCGGTGATGCGGCCGGTGTCGTCTTGCGGCACGTTGAGGTCGGCACGGATGAAAACGCGCTGGCCGGCGGCTTTGCCCTGTGCGCAGAGGTCGGTGAATCGAATGACGTTCATGGATCTGGAGGAGGTGGAAGACGGTCGGCCTGCATTGTAGGTTTGGCCCTGCCGCCGCTCTATACGGCCCTTGCGGGCGCCCGGTGCTTTCAGGCGGGTTGCTCAGCCCGTCGGCTGGGCCTTCGCGAAGCCTTCCAGTATCTCCACGAAGCTCGCCGCGGCCGGCGACAGCGTGCGCCGCGCCGCGCTGTAGACGCACACCTCGCGGTGGAAGTCGGGCGACTCCAGCCGCACCATCTGCAGCCCGTGGGCGCGCACCAGCGGCGCGGAATAGGTCGGGCACACCGTCAGCCCCAGCCCCGAGGCCACCATGCCCAGCGCGGTGGTCATGTACGACACCTCCTGCGTGCCGGCGCGCAGCATGTAGTCGCGCTCCGCCGGGGCCAGCTCGGGCAGCACGCGCTGGCGAAAGTCGCGCGTGGGCGCGATGAAGGTGTAGGGCCCCAGCTCGTGCCAGCGCACCTTGCGGCGCCGGGCGAAGGCGTGCTCCGGCGGGCAGATCAGCCAGTGCCGGTCACGAAACAGCGTGCGGCGCTCGATGGCGCCGTCGACCGCCACGTCCTGCCCCACGGCCAGCTCCACGTCGCCGGCCATCACGCCGCTCAGCAGGTGCTCGGGCAGCGTGTCGGCCAGGCGCACATCGACATCGGGGTAGGTTTGGCGATAGGCCGCGATCACGCGCGGCATCAGCGTGCAGGCCATGAGCTGCGGCGCGGCAAGCCGCAACACCCCTTTCTTCTTGTCACGCAAATCCGTGACGCCGGCTACCGCGCTCGTCAGGTCGCCGAGCAGCCGATGCACCGACGGCAAGAACTCGCGCCCCGCCTCCGACAGCTGCACGCTGCGGGTGTGGCGGTCGAGCAGCTGCACGCCCATCTCGCGTTCCAGCTCGCGCACCAGCACGCTGAGCGCCGACTGCGTGAGGTGCAGCTGCTGCGCCGCGGCGGTGAAGCTGCCGGTCTCGGCCACGGCGGCGAAGGCGCGCAGCTGGCGCAGGGTCAGGTTCATATATATGGATTTTTCATCAATCGATGAATTAATTTCGATTGCATCATAAGACGCGCCGTCGCCCAATCGCGCCTCCACGGAGACACGCATGCCGACGACCACTGCCACCACCAAGGCCTCCACGGCCTCCATGGCCTCCACGGCCATCGCGGCCACCGCGCCCTCGCTCGCGCCGCCGCCCCCGCCCGTTCGCGGGCTGCACCACTTCGCCTGGCGCTGCCGCGACAGCGAGGAAACCCGCCATTTCTACGAAGACCTGCTGGGCCTGCCGCTCACCCACGTCATCAAGAGCGACCACGTGCCCAGCACGGGCGAGTACTGCCCCTACGTGCACATCTTTTTCCAGATGCGCGACGGCGCGTACATCGCCTTCTTCGACCTGGGCGACGACACTGCCGCGCTGCCCTCGCCCAACACGCCCGCGTGGGTGAACCACATCGCGCTGCGGGTGGACTCCGTGGCCGACCTGCTGGCCGCCAAGGCGCGACTGGAGGGCGCGGGCGTCGAGGTGCTGGGCGTGACCGACCACCACATCATCGAATCGATCTACTTCTTCGACCCCAACGGCATTCGCGTGGAGCTCACCACGCCCACTGTGCCGCAGGCCGAGATGGACGCGCACGCGCTGCGCGCGCATGCCGACCTCGACGCATGGACGGCGCGCAAGGCCGAGCTGCGTGCCTCGAAAGGAGCGTCGAATGCCTGAGCTGCAACTCGCCGTCATCGACGTGAAGCCCGGCGCCTCGATGGAGAGCCAGTCGGGCCTGCAGATGCTGCGCCCGCGCATCTACGGGGCGTTTCGCGCGCCGCAGGGGCCGAAGAAGGTCGCCGCCATCGTGATGCACCCGACCAGCAACTTCATGGGCCACTACCTGATCGCCCCGCTGGCCGAGCGCGGCATCTGCTGCATGGGCCTGAACTCGCGCTACGTGGGCAACGACACGGTGCTGCTGATGGAGCGCGCCATCCAGGACCTGGGCGCCGGCGTGCAGCACCTGCGCGCGGCGGGCTACGAGAAGGTGTTCCTGGTCGGCAACTCGGGCGGCGCCGCGCTCGCGGCCTTCTACCAGGCGCAGGCCGAGCAGCTCACGGCCACCCACCTGCCCGACGGCAACCCGACGCACCTGCACCCGAGCGACCTGCCGCCGGTGGACGGCATCGCGCTGTGCGCCGCGCACCTGGGCCGCACGCGGCTGATGCGCGACTGGATAGACCCCTCGGTCACCGACGAGCACGACCCGCTCTCGGCGGACCCCGAGCTCGACATGTACGACCCGCGCCACCGCGTGCCCTACGACAGCGACTTTCTGGCGCGCTTCAGCGCGGCGCAGAAGGCGCGGCTGGACCGCATCGAGCAATGGGCCGTCGAGCGCCTCGCGCTGTTGCGCAGTACGCCCGGCGCGCCGCGCGACCAGGCCTTCGTGGTCTACCGCACGCACGCCGACCCGCGCTGCGTCGACCTCTCGCTCGACGCGAACGACCGGCTGCCCGGCAGCGTGTGGGGCGACGCGCGGCAGGTGAACTACTCGGCCAACGCCATGGGGCGCACCACCTCGCTGACGGCGTTTCTCTCGCAGTGGTCCTCGCGCTCGCAGGCCGACGGGCCCACCAACCTCGCGCGCACCACGGTGCCCAAGCTGCTGCTGACCTACACGGGCGACCAGTCGACCTTTCCGAGCACGCGCGACGCGTGGATGGCGGCGGGCGGCGCGCGCATCCGCAATGTCGACATCGTGGGCGGCAACCACTACCTGGCAGGGCAACCCGGGCTGGTGCCGCAGGCGGCCGACGCCATCGCCGAATTCGCGCACGCGCTCTAGCGCCTTGCGCAACAGCCGCAACAGCCGCAACAGCAGCACCTGCAGCACCTGCAGCACCTGCAGCACCTGCAGCACCTGCAGCAACAGCATCACTGAGACATGGAAACCTTTGCATTTGCACCGGCCTACGAGTTGCCGTCCTGGCCCTTCACGCCGCCCCCGGAGCTGAACAGCGCCAAGGCCGTTCGCCACCCGATCGTCATCGTCGGCGCCGGCCCCGCCGGCCTCACGCTGGCCTGCGACCTGGCGCAGCGCGGCGTGCGTGCCGTGCTGCTCGACGAGGACGACACCGTGGGCGTGCGCGGCGCCTCGTCGCGCGGCATCTGCTACGCGCAGAAGAGCCTGGAGATCTTCGAGCGCCTGGGCATCTACGAGCGCGTCGCGGCCAAGGGCATCACCTGGTCGTTCGGGCGCACCTTCTCGGGCGAGCAGGAGGTCTACAACTTCAACCTGCAGGCGAACAGCGTCTCGGCGCAGCCGCCGTTCATCAACCTGCAGCAGTTCTACGTCGAGTGGTTCCTGGTCGAGCGCATCCTCGCGCTCGGCGTGACCGACGTGCGCTGGAAGAGCCGCGTGACGCGCGTGGAGCAGCTGGCCGACGGCGTGCGGCTCGACGTGGAAACGCCCGCCGGCCGCTACACCCTCGAGGCCGACCTGCTCATCGACGCCACGGGCGCCAACAGCGCCATCCGCACGCAGCTCGGCATCGACGCGCACGCCTCGCGCAGCACCGACCGCTGGTGCATCAGCGACGTGCGCTTCAAGAAGCCGCTGCCCACCGAGCGCTGGACCTGGGTGGACGCGCCCTTCAACGAAGGCCGCGGCGTGTGGCAGCACCTGATGGCCGACGGCGTGTGGCGCATCGACTACCAGATGCCCGAGGACTGCGACCCGGCCTACATCAGCCAGCCCGAGGTGGCGGGCGCGCGGCTGCGCGAACAGCTCGGGCCGGGCGTGGAGTTCGAGTTCGTGTGGATCGGGCCGTACGGCTACCGCGACCACCTGCTCGACAGCTTTCGGCACGGCCACGTGTTCTTCATCGGCGACGCCGCGCACGTGGTGAGCCCTTTCGGCGCGCGCGGCGGCAACAGCGGCATCCAGGACGCCGCCAACCTCGGCTGGAAGCTGGCGCTGGTCGCGCAGGGCCGCGCCGGCGACGCGCTGCTCGACAGCTACGACGCCGAGCGGCAGCCCGCGGCGAAGGAAAACCTGCAGGTGACGAGCCGTTCGGCGCGCTTTCTCGCGCCGCGCTCGCCCGCCGAGCACACGCTGCGCCGCGCGGTGGTGGCGCTGGCGGCGCGGTATCCGTTCGCGCGCGCGCTGGTGAACACGGGGCGCATGTCGGTCGCCAACCCCTACCCGGCCGCACCGCTGCTGCCCGAAGGCGCCCGCACGGTGCAGAACCTGCCACTGCGCTGGGCCGGCGACGGGCGCCAGACCACGCTGATGCAGCTGCTGGCCCAGGGCACGGAGTGCATCGGCCTGTGGTTCGCGCCGACGCGCGCGCAGGCCGACGCGGCGCGCGAGGCCACGGCCGCCTTGCCGCTGCGCCTGCTGGCCATCTGCAACAACGACGACGGCGGCAACGACGGTGGCAGCGACAGCGGCCTGCCCACGCTGCAGGCCGACGACACGCTGGCCAGCCACCTCGGCATCGGCGATGCCGGCAGCTTCGCGCTGGTGCGGCCCGACGCCTACCGCGCGGCCGTGCTGCAACACGCCACGCCGCAAGCCATTGCCTCCGCCGTGCGCACCGCGCTCGCCCACCACGTACCCGCCTCGCGATGAACACCGAACCCCGTATTCCCGACCCCGACGGCTTCTACGCCGCCTTGCTCGCCGCGCACGAAGGCCGCAGCGAAGCGCTAAGCGCCGACCTCAACGCCCGCCTTGTCTTGCTGCTGGCCAACCAGTGCGCCGACCAGGGCGTGCTGCTGGCCTGCATCCAGGCGGCAGCGGCCGCCGAAGACCCCACGACCACCCACGCCCCATGACCACTTCCATCTCTTCGGCCCCGTCCGTCTCTTTCGCCTCCGCCTCCGACACCCGCGAGCAGAAGCCGCAACTGCGCGAGCTCGCGCCCGGCGCCTACGGCTACATCAGCGACTTCGATCCCAACTGCGGCTTCGTCGTCGGCGACGACCAGGTGGTGCTGATCGACACGCGCCCCACGCCGCGCATGGCGCGCGACTTTCTCGCGGCCATTCGCACCGTGACCGACAAGCCCATCAAGACCATCGTGCTCACGCACTACCACGCGGTGCGCGTGATGGGCGCGAGCGCCTTCGACGAGGTCGAGCAGATCGTTGCGAGCAACGGCACGCTCGACTGGATCCGCACGCGCGGCCAGGCCGACTTCGACTCGGAAGTGGGCCGCTTTCCGCGCCTTTTCGCGGGCGTGGAGGAAATTCCGGGCCTGACCTTTCCGACCATGAGCTTCCAGGGCGAGATGAGCCTGTGGCTGGGCCCCCGGCCGGGCACCGGACGCGAGCTGCGCCTGATGGCGCTGGGCCGCGGCCATTCGAGCGGCGACACCGTGGCCTGGCTGCCCGACTGCGGCGTGCTGTTCTCGGGCGACGTGGTCGAGAACCACTGCGGCGTGTACGCGGGCGACGCCTACATCGGCGACTGGGCCGGCACGCTGGACGCCGTGCTGGCGCTGGGGCCGCGCGTGCTGGTGCCGGGGCGCGGCGCCGTGCTGCAGGGCGAAGCGGCCTGCGCCGAGGCCATCGGCCTGACCAAGGCCTTTCTGTCGACGCTGCTGGCCAGCGTGAAAGAGGGCATTGCCGCGGGCGACACGCTCAAGGGCTGCTTCGCACGCGCCGAAGCGGCCATGGCGCCGCGCTTCGGCGGCTGGCCGGTGTTCCAGCACGTGCTGCCCTTCGACGTGTCGCGCGCCTATGACGAGCTGCGCGGCATCGAGCACCCGGTGGTGTGGACCGCCGAGCGCGACCGCGCGCTGTGGCAGGTGCTGCGCGGCGAGTGAGCCCCACCCATTTCCAGATTTCCATACGAAGCAACGGAGACAAGAGACGATGAAGCGATTGATTCCCCTGCTGGCCGCGACCCTCGCGCTGGCGACCCCCTTCGCGTCGGCGCAGCCGGCGGCCTACCCGAGCCAGCCGATCAAATGGATCGTGCCCTACTCGGCCGGCGGCGGCACCGACAACCTGGCGCGCACGCTGGCCGAGGCGATGCAGCCGTCGCTCGGGCAGCCGCTCATCATCGACAACCGGCCCGGTGCCTCGACCAACATCGGCGTGTCCGTGATGATGCAGGCCAAGCCCGACGGCTACACGGTGATGCAGGCCGAGAACGCGGCGCTGCTGTTCAACGAGCACATGTTCGTCAAGCTGCCGTACAAGCCCGCAAGTGACTTCACCTACATCGGCACCATCGGCCGCTTTCCGGTGGCGCTGGTGGTGAACCCCGACTTTCCCGCGAAGAACGTGGCAGAGTTCGTGCGCTACGTGAAGGCCAACCCCGACAAGGTGAGCTATGCCTCGCCCGGCAACGGCTCGCCGCACCACATGGCGATGGAGCTGTTCAAGCAGAAGGCGGGCCTCACGATCACGCACGTGCCGTACAAGGGTGCCGCGCCGGCCATGACCGACGTGATGGGCGGGCAGGTGCCGGTGATGATGCTCGACCTGGCCTCGGGCCTGCCGATCATCCGCTCGGGCAAGGTGCGGGTGCTGGCCATTGCGCTGCCGCAGCGCGCCAGCGCCCTGCCCGAGGTGCCGACCTTCGTGGAGGCCGGCTTCAGCGACGTCAACGCCTACGCCTTCCACGGCCTGATCGGGCCGGCCGGCATGCCGCCCGAGGCGGTCGCGCGGCTGAACACCGAGCTGCACAAGGCGATGAAGGCGCCGAAGGTGGTGAAGCTGTTCGCGGACTTCGGCTTCGAGGCGCTGCCGGGAACGCCGCAAGACTTCTACAAGCTCTCGCGCGCGGAGAGCGACCGCTGGGGAAAGATCATCGCGGCGGCCGGCGTGAAGCTGGACTGACCTGAAGGCCCGCCCGTCGTGCCCCTACCAGCCCAGGCCGAGGTGCAAGGGCAGGTAGACGGCCATGCCGGCCAGCATCGTGCCCAGCACGCCGCGCCGCCAGTAGAAGTACGCCGCGCCGACCACCGCCGCGTAAAGGCGCGCGTCGTGCAGCGTGGTGATCAGGTGGCCCTGCGTCATGACGATCTCGGGCGCGATCACGCCCGCGAGCGCGGCCGCCGGCGCGTAGTGCAGCGCGCGGTGCGCCCACTCGGGCAGGCCCCAGGGCCGGTCGAGAATGAAGAAGAAGCAGCGCGTGAGCACGGTGACCAGCGCCAGGCCGACGATCACGCCCAGGGTCCACCAGTCGGTGGTCGCGTTGGCGGTGCCGGTCACTTGTCGTCCTCCGCCGTGGGGTCGAGGCCGAACTGCTTCTCGAGCCAGAAGCACAGCAGCACGGCCACGCCGATGGCCACCACGATGTTGAGCTTCAGCGGCAGCGCGTAGGCGGCCACGGCGGTGGCGCCGGCAATGAGCGCGGCCAGCACGCGCAGGCGGGTGGTCGCCATCGAGCACACGATGGCCACCAGGCTCAGCACGCCGGCAAAGCCCAGGCCCCAGTTCTGCGGAATGAAGTTGGCCAGTGCGATGCCGAGCACGCTCATGCCCATCCAGGCGCACCAGGTCACGAAGTAGTTGCCGGTGAGGTAGGCCTCCTGCTCTTCCTGCTCGGAAATGGTCAGCGGCGGCTTGGGGTACTTCTTGATGAAGAGCGCGTAGCTCATGTCGGCCGTGAGGTAGCCGTGCATCATGCGGCGCCAGCGCGGCATGTGCATGAGGTAGGGGCGCAGGTGCAGGCTGAACACCACGAAGCGCAGGTTGACGCAGAAGCCCGTCGCCAGGATCACCCAGGCCGGGGCGCCCGCGAACAGCAGCGGAATGGCCGCGAGCTGCGAGCTGCCCGCGTAGACCAGGAAGGTCATGGCCAGCGCCTCGATCACGCTCATGTTCGACTTGACCATGGCCACGCCGGTCATGAGGCCCCAGGCGCCGATGCCCAGCGCCACCGGCGACATGTCGCGAATGCCGACGCGAAATTCAGGACGGCCGCGGATGCTTTGCGAGAGAAACATCAGCCGAAGGCCTGCCCGGGCTTCAGGTCGAAGCCGCGCAGGAAATCGGCGACGGCCAGGCGCTTGCCGCCCGGTCGCTGGAGTTCGGTGACGGTGACGGCCGAGCCGGCGGCGGCAGCCACGGTCACGCCGGCGTCGCTGACGGCCAGGAGGGTGCCCGGCGCGGCGGCGTCCATCGACACGGCTTCGGTATGTGCGTGGGTGTGGGCGGTCCACAGCTTCACGGTTTCGCCATCCAGCGGGCTGTTGGCGCCCGGGAACGGATCGAAGGCGCGAATGCGCCGCACGATGGCGTCAGCCGGCTGGGCCCAGTCGATCAGCGCTTCGTGCTTCTCGACCTTGCTGGCGTAGGTGACGCCGTCGGCGGGCTGCGGCGTGCGCTCCAGCGTGCCGATGCGCGCCAGCGCCTCGACAATCATGCGGCCCCCCAGCTCGGCCAGGCGGTCGTGCAGGCGGGCGGTGTTGTCGTCGCCGATGTCCAGCGCCTCGCGCAGCAGCATGTCGCCGGTGTCCAGGCCGGCGTCCATCTGCATGATGGTGATGCCGGTCTGCGCGTCGCCGGCCTCGATGGCGCGGTGGATGGGCGCGGCGCCGCGCCAGCGCGGCAGCAGGCTCGCGTGGATGTTCAGGCAGCCGTGCACGGGCAGGTCGAGCACCCACTGCGGCAGGATCAGCCCGTAGGCGGCCACCACCATCACGTCGGGCCGGGCGGCCAGCAGGGTGTCGCGCGCGGCCGAAGCCTCGTCGGGGTACTTGCCGTCCAGCCGCAGGCTGCGCGGCTGGGCCACGGGCCAGTCGCTGGCGACGGCGCATTGCTTGACGGGCGAGGCCTGCAGCTTCATGCCGCGGCCGGCGGGGCGGTCGGGCTGGCTCATGACCAGCACCACCTCATGGCCGGCGGCGGCGATGGCCTCCAGCGCGACGCGCGCGAACTCGGGCGTGCCCGCGAAAACGACTCTGAGGGGGCTCAATCGCGGACCCGATCGAGCTCGAGATCGTCTCCCGTGTGATAGCGCCGGACCACGCCGGTCGGGTCGATGTAGATGTACAGCATGCGGCGCTCGTTCACCGACTTGTAGCGCCAGGTCCAGACGGCACCGTCGAAGGAGCTGACGCGGCTGATTTCATAGGGGCGGCCGTAGAAGGCCATCACGTCGTTCTGGCGCCACTGGTTGACCTTGATGTCCTGCCCGAAGCGCGCTTCGCTGAGCACCTGCGTCACCGAGACGACCTTGCCGGAGGCGTCGACGTCGATGTCGGTCACCTCGAAGCCGGCCGGCATGCGCGAGTACTGCAGCCGTTCGCCGCCGCCGGTGAGCGGGTAGCGGCCGGTGGGCGCGCCCAGGCGCTGCAGCGTGTCGGCGGCGCTGGCGCCCGGTTGCACGCGGGTGGGCTCGTTGGCGCAGCCGGCCAGGCCCAGCGCAGCGGCCGCGAGAAAAGCCAGGGCACCGAGGCGACGTGAGTTCATGGGGTCTGTGGGGGTCAAGCGCGCTCGCGCAGTTCTTCGCGCTGCAGTTTCAGCAGCTTGCTCTTGATGCGGTTGCGCTTCAGGGGCGAGAGGTATTCGACGAAGACCTTGCCCAGCAGGTGGTCGAGCTCGTGCTGGATGCACACCGCCAGGAGGCCTTCGGCCTCGATGGTGCGCTGCTCGCCGTTCTCGTCGAGCGCCTGCACCTTGACCGAGGTCGAGCGCATCACGCCGTCGTAGATGCCGGGCACGGAGAGGCAGCCTTCTTCGTTCAGCACGCGCTCGTCGCTGGCCCAGGTGATCTCGGGGTTGATGAGCACGATCGGCTCGTTGCGCTCCTCGGACACGTCGATGACGACGAGGCGCTCGTGCACGTCGATCTGCGTGGCGGCCAGGCCGATGCCGTTGGCGTCGTACATGGTCTCCAGCATGTCGGCCACCAGGGCCTTGATGCGCGCGTCGACGCCCTGCACCGGCTTGGCCACCGTGTGCAGGCGCTTGTCCGGGTAACTCAGAATGATTCGTTTGGCCATGAAATCGGGGGGAAGTTGTGGCTATTTTCGCCAATTCCGCGACGCGACGCGCCGTCCGGGGCCGAAAACGTTGCCCTCCCTGGGGCTTCAGCGCAGAATTCGTAGCAAATTGTGAGATTCGTATGTGCAGCGATACGTCGCGCGCTCACCATCCAGACATGAAAAAGCTCAGACTCACCGACCGCCAGCGCCTTTCCCTTCCAGCCACGCTGACAGCCCTCGCGGTGATCTGCGGCTGCGGCGCCACGACGGCCTGGGCTCAAAACTACCCCGTCACGCCCCAGCAGCGCGCCACGGCGCAGCAAACCGCCCAGCAGGGCGTGCCGCTGAGCGAGCTGGCGCCCAACGCGCCCGACGAATACACCGTCAAGCCCGGCGACACGCTGTGGGCCATTTCGCGCCTCTACCTGCTGCGCCCCTGGCGCTGGCCGGAACTGTGGGGCATGAACATCAGTGAAATCGCGAACCCGCACCGCATCTACCCGGGCCAGGTGCTCTACCTGGACAAGACCGGCGGCCGCGCACGCCTGACCACCCGCCGCGGTGGCTTCGGCGGCGACGGCGGAACCATCAAGCTGTCACCCCGCACCCGATTCGACTCGCTGGCCGGCATGGCTTTGCCCACGCTCAACCCGAGCATCATCGAGCCCTTCCTGAGCGAACCCATCGTGGTCGACGCCAACGCGCTGGATGCCGCGCCGCGCATCGTCGCGGGCAACGACAGCCGCGTGCTGCTGTCGCGCGGCGACCGCGCCTATGCGCGCGGCAATGCCGATTCGCCGCTGGTGGAAGCCGCCGGGCCGGTGCAGAACTTCCGCATCTTCCGCAACGCCACGCCGCTGAAAGACCCGGGCACGGGCGAAATCCTCGGCTACGAGGCCCAGTACCTGGGCAAGGCGCGGCTGCAGCGCGGCGAGACGACCACCATCGAGACGGTGGAAGACAAGGACGTCATCACCGTGGTGCCGGCCAGCATCGACATCATCGCGTCGCGCGAGGAAATGCGCGCCGGCGACCGCCTGCTGCCCGAGCCGCCGCGCCAGCTGCTGAGCTACGTGCCGCGCGCACCGTCGACGCAGGTCGAGGGCCGCATCATCTCGGTCTACGGCAACGCGGTGCAGTTCGCGGCGCAGAACCAGGTGGTGGCCATCAACAAGGGCACGCGCGACGGCATCGACAACGGCCACGTGCTGGCCATCATGAAGAACGGCGAGACCCTGCTCGACCGCACCGGCGCCCGCAAGGAAACCATCAAGCTGCCCAACGAACGCATCGGCCTGCTGATGGTGTTCCGCACTTTCGAGAAAGTGTCCTACGCGCTGGTGCTGGAAATCAACGACACTCCGCGCGCCGGCGACTTCCTCGTCAATCCCTGACCTGCGACCCCGGCTTTCTCGAACACTCGTTTGGAACGCGCAGAACTCGCAGGCTGGCTGCGGCTTTCACTGACGCCGGGCATCGGCGACGGCGCCGCTCGCCGGTTGCTCGCCGCCTTCGGCTTGCCCGAGCGCATCTTCACGCAGCCCGATGCGGCGCTGCGCGAGGTCGTCTCGCAGGCGCAGGCCGCTGCATTGCAGCAAATACCCGTCAACCTGCAGGCGCAGATCGACCTGACCTGGCAGTGGCTGCACGCCGGCGACAACGGCGTGGTGCGCCGCGTGGTGACGCTCGGCGATGCCGGCTACCCGGCCTCACTGCTCGAAATGACCGACCCGCCGCTCATGCTCTATGTGCTGGGCGCCGCCGACTACGACCTGACACAGCTCGGCCACAGCATCGCCGTGGTGGGCAGCCGCAACCCCACGCCGCAGGGCGCCACCAATGCGCGCAGCTTCGCGCGCGCGCTGGGTGAAGTCGGCTTGCCCGTGGTGTCGGGCCTGGCGCTGGGCGTCGACGGCGCCGCGCACCAGGGCGCGCTCGACGCGGCCGGTGACACGCCACGGCTGGCCACGGTGGCCGTGGTGGGCACCGGGCTCGACCGCGTGTACCCCGCGCGGCACCGCGACCTGGCGCACCGCATCACGCTGCAGGGACTCATCGTGAGCGAGCTGCCGCTGGGCACGCCACCGCTCACGCAGAATTTTCCGAAGCGCAACCGGCTGATTGCCGGGCTCGCGCGTGGCACGCTGGTGGTCGAGGCGGCGCTGCAGTCGGGCTCGCTCATCACCGCGCGGCTGACGTCCGAGCAGGGCAAGGAAGTGTTCGCGATTCCCGGCTCCATCCACTCGCCGCAATCGCGCGGCTGCCATGCGCTGATCCGCCAGGGCGCGAAGCTGGTGGAATCGGTGAGCGACATCCTCGAAGAACTGCCGCCGCTGCAAGCCAAGGCCGCGCCCGGTGCCGCCACTGCCAACGGCGTTGGCCATGCCGACGACACCGCTGAAGACCCGCTGCTCGATGCCCTCGGCTTCGACCCTGTGAGCCTCGACGCGCTGAGCGCGCGCACCGGCTGGAGCGCCGCGGCGCTGCAGGCAAAGATGCTCGAGCTCGAGCTCGACGGCCAGATCGCACGCCTGCCCGGCGGGCTCTTCCAGCGCACGGCCACGGCCTGAACGCATGGGCCTGCCGCGCCGCGGGCAAACATGGCAGCCGAACGTCGCATGAAGGGCACAAACGCAAGGGGCGAGCGACCACTTCCTCGGCTATATTGAGGCCATGTTCGAAGTGCTCGTTTTTGTCTACGAAAACTATTGGCGCGGCGATGCCTGCCCCGAACCCCAGCAACTGGGCCGCAAGCTCAGCGCGCACGGCTTCGAGGCAGAAGAGATCCGCGAAGCCCTTCACTGGCTCGACGGCCTGAGCCTTGCAACGCAAGGCATGCAGATCGAACGCAGCGCCAACGACGAGGCCAGCGCCACCGTCACCTTGCGCGGCGCACCCGAGCCGGCACTGCCGCAATCCGACAACGCCATGCGCGTGTACTCGCAGGCCGAGCAGGAGCACCTGGGCGCCGAGTGCCTGGGCTTCATCCGCTTTCTGGAGTCGTCGAACGTGCTGTCGTGCGGGCTGCGCGAGATCGTCATCGAGCGCGCCATGGCCGCACCGGGCGACCCGGTTGCCATCGACGAGCTGAAGATCATCGTGCTGATGGTGCACTGGAGCACCGGCATCGAGCCCGATGCGCTGGTGCTCGACGAACTCTGCGAGAGCCGCGATGGCCGCATCGCCCACTGACCCCACTGACCCTACCGACCCCGTGAGCTGGCGAACCTGTCGCCAGGCTGCTAGTTCAGCAAGCGCTCGGGGTTCGCATCCAGCTTCGCCAGCGCCTCGCGCGTGGCGCGTACCGTGAGCGTTTCTTCCTCGGCCGGCACCAGCAGGCCTGCTTGCAGGTAGGTCGCCAGCCGGCCGGCTTGAATAAGGAAGCTGCGGCCGTCCGCCGAAGCGAACAGGTGCAGCTGCTTGCGGTCGCTGCGCCACACGAACTGCACCTGGCTCACGCGGTCGTTGTGGTCCAGCATGAACCAGTTGCCCACCTGCAGCTCGTGCGCCCAGGCCAGCATGTCCTCGGGCACCTTGGTGCCAGCGGCGTCGGGAATGACCTCGATCGACGCCGCGTCCACCCCCAGCAGCAGCTCGATGCTGTGGGCGTCGAGCGGCAGCTCGTTGCCGCCGGAGCCGTCGACGTCGCTCACGAAGTCTTCCAAGTGGGTCAGCCGTTCGGCCATGGCCTCGATCTTGGCCTGCGGAATGGCCTCGGTCTTCGACATGAACGCGTCGGACAGCGTCGCACCGATGATCTTGATGTGCGCTTCCTGCGGCTCGTCGACGATGCCCAGCAGCGCCATGCCCTGGCGCAAGCGTTGCAGCAGCTGCGGCAGGTCTTGAATCACGCGGGCGCGGTCGGTGCGGTTGGGCTTGGCGCTCGCGGCCCACACCAGCTCGGAGGCCACGCGCTTGAGCATCACGGTCTGCTCGCCCTGCGCCCCGTAGCGCAGCGCGGCAATGGCCAGCACCTCGGCCCAGACCTTGAACAGGAACTCGCGGATCTCCTCGCGCACCGGCATGTCGTTGAGCATCTTGCGCAACTCGATGGTGTACTGGATCGCCATCGTTTCCTTCTGCTCGACCTGCTGCGCCACGCTCATCACGCGCTGCGTGGTGTCGCTCTGCGTGAGGTAGCGGTTCAGGAAGGCGACGAACTCGTCGAACACCAGCTTGAACACGCGCTGCCCGGTCTCGGGGTACTGCTCGATGACCTGCACCACCCGGCGGATCTCGCCCTCGAGCGCGCTGCCCGTGATGGCGGCGGCATCGAAGCCCATGACGCATGAGCCCATGCGGTCGATCAGCATGCGCGCAGGATGCTGCAAGGTGCCGAAGAACTCGGGCTCGGCGATGGCCACGCGCAGCACCGGCATCTGCAGGCGCGCGAACCACACGCGGGCGGAGAACGGAATGCGCTCCTCGGCCAGGATGGCCTGGAACATCAGCGCCACGATTTCCACCGTGGCCTTGTCGGCCGTGGTGGGCGCTCGCTTCTTGAGCTCGGCGGTGCGCTTGCGCAGGTCGACCGCGGTCTGCTGCATCAGCGTGGCCTGCTCGCCGGTGCCGTCCAGGTACTGGGTGGCGGCCATGCGATAGGCGACCTCGGCGTCGGCGATGGCGCCGGCAAAGGTTCTGGAGAAAACGCGCGGTGCGCCGTTGCCTGCGCCTTGGTTCACCTGGCCCGCACCACCGGAGCCGCCATGGCTGCCATGGCCGCCGGTCGCCCGACCTTCGGTGCCCGGCGCGGTGTACTGCCCCGCGCCCGAACCCGCAACGCCGCCGGGGCCCAGGGCACCGCCGCCGTCACCGCCGATGCGCGCGGCAACGAAACGCTTGAGGCTCAGCAGCGCGGTCTGCGCGCGCTGCCGCGCGATCATCAAGGGCGAGCCGCCGGTGGTGGCCGTCGCCGGCGCCGCACCCGATTGCGCCATGCCCGGCTGCCCTTCGAAGCCGAAACCGGCGCGCTGCGCGCTGCGAGGGCCGGCGGAGGCGGAAGAGACTGAAGAGGCCGAAGAAACGGCCGACCCACCGCCGCTGTCCATCGGCACGCCCGACGCGGTCGCCGGCCCGCTCCCGGCATTGCCGGTGCGGCGCACGAAGCTCTTGAGATCGATCTCTTCCATCACGCCGTTGGCGATCAGGAAGGCGTTGGCATTCTGGTAGGCCTTGACCACCACCTCGACCAGCCCCTGCTGCACGGTGTCCTGCACCCGGGTCCACAGCCCGCGGCTCAGGCCGGCGGCCAGCCATTGCTCGACCAGCAGCTTGGCCAGGGTCTCGGGCTTGAGCACGTCCTTGGCATCGAACTCGTTCGTGCCCTCGAGGTGCTGGATGCGCAGGCGCAAGTCGCTGAGCTCGAAGCCGGCCTTGTCGTGGATCATCTGCGCGAGGCGCGATGAAAGGATGTTGCTTTCGACCACCTCGTCGCCGATCAGCTCCAGCCGCAGCGCCGAAGGCACGGCGGATGCGCTCGCCGTGGCGTCCAGCGCCTTGCGCCAGCCGGTTTGCGACAGCGACACCCAGTGCGTGGCCTGGCCCTGGAACGCGACAAAGTCGTCGCGGTGTTCCTGCATGGCGCGGGCATTGCCGGCCTCGGAGGAGATGGCCGTCAGCCGGTCGCGGATCGCGCGGGCCAGCGGCGCAATGGCGCCTTCCGTGGCCGACACGAAACGCTCACGCGTCTCGCGTGCGAGCTGCAGGGAAGAGGCGGACCGCGCAATGCTCATTGAAAAGTCGGAAGGGCCAAGGTAGTCGATTCGTCAGCAACAACCGCGAGCTTGCATCGGTATGCGCCAGGGCACAAGTGTGGAGAGTGCCCGACGTTGCATGCGAACCGCGGCGCGGCCTTCGCCGCCACCGCACACAGTAACCCCGGAGTATCCGTCAGACCACGGCGCCGGCGTTGGGATCGTCCTCGGATTCGCCGTCGCGCTTGGTCGGGCCGCCCTTCACCAGGTCTTCGCGCTTCACGCCCAGCCACATGGCGATGGCCGCCGCCACGAAGGCCGACGAGTAGATGCCGAAGCAGATGCCGATGGTCAGCGCCAGCGCAAAGTAGTGCAGCGTGGGGCCGCCGAAGAAGAACATCGACAGCACCACCAGCTGGG
This sequence comes from Variovorax sp. RCC_210, assembly GCF_041355175.1. Classification (NCBI taxonomy): domain Bacteria; kingdom Pseudomonadati; phylum Pseudomonadota; class Betaproteobacteria; order Burkholderiales; family Comamonadaceae; genus Variovorax; species Variovorax sp. RCC_210. The sequence continues at coordinate 427,236 of NZ_JBFUPJ010000002.1, forward strand.
TGGAGCCGTGGGTGATGATGGTCCGGCTGATGGTCGAGGTGATCGCGTTGTCGATGATCTCGGTGGTCGACAGCTTGCGGTAGCGCCGGAAGTTCTCGCGGATGCGGTCGAAGATCACGACCGATTCGTTCACCGAATACCCCAGCACCGCCAGAACCGCCGCCAGCACCGCCAGCGAGAACTCCCACTGGAAGAAGGCGAAGAAGCCCAGGATGATCACCACGTCGTGCAGGTTGGCCAGCACGGTGGCGAGCGCGAACTTCCATTCGAAGCGGAACGCCAGGTAGATCATGATGCCCACGACCACCATGCCCAGCGCCTTCAGGCCGTTGGTGGTGAGCTCTTCGCCCACCTGCGGGCCGACCACCTCGATGCCGCGCTGCGTGGCCGACGGGTCGACCGACTTCAGCGCGCCCATGACCTGCGCGCTCTGCTGGTCGGAGCTCATGCCCTTCTGGGCGGGCAGGCGGATCTGCACGTCGCGCGAGCTGCCGTAGCTCTGCACCTGCACGTCGGGGTAGCCGAGCTTGCCGATGGCGTCGCGCACCTTGCCGATGTCGGCCGACTGCTCGTAGGCGACCTCCATCACGGTGCCGCCCGTGAACTCGACCGACAGGTGAAGCCCGCGGTGGAACAGGAAGAACACCGCCAACGCGAAGGTGACGACGGAGACGATGTTCAGCACCACCGCGTGGCGCATGAACGGGATCGTCTTGTGGATGCGGAAAAATTCCATGGCGCTTGTCCTCGACCTTTACTTGGTGACCACGGCGGAGCCGTCGGTCGCTGGCCGCCAGACCGTGCCGATGGACACCGTCTTGAGCTTCTTCTTCTGGCCGTACCAGAAGTTCACGAGGCCGCGCGAGAAGAACACGGCGGAGAACATCGAGGTGACGATGCCGATGCAGTGCACCACAGCAAAGCCGCGCACCGGGCCCGAGCCGAAGGCCAGCAACGCGATGCCCGCGATGAGTGTGGTCACGTTGGAGTCCAGGATGGTGCCCCAGGCCCGTTCGTAGCCCGCGTGGATCGCCGCCTGCGGCGACGCGCCGTTGCGCAGTTCTTCGCGCACGCGCTCGTTGATGAGCACGTTCGAGTCGATCGCCACGCCGATGGCCAGCGCCATGGCCGCGATGCCGGGCAGCGTGAGCGTGGCCTGCAGCATCGACAGGATGGCCACCAGCAGCATCAGGTTGACGGCCAGCGCAATCGAGGAGAACAGGCCGAACAGTGCGTAGTACGCGCACATGAACACCATGATCGCCAGGAAGCCGTACATCACGCTCTTGAAGCCCTTCTCGATGTTGTCGGCGCCCAGGCTCGGGCCGATGGTGCGTTCCTGGATGATTTCCATCGGCGCGGCCAGCGAGCCGGCGCGCAGCAGCAGCGCAAGGTCGCTGGCTTCGGCCACCGTCATCGAGCCCGACACCTGGAAGCGGTTGCCCAGCTCGCCGTTGATCGACGGGGCCGTGAGCACTTCGCCCTTGCCCTTCTCGAAGATCAGCATGGCCATGCGTTTCTTGTAGTTCTCGCGGCTGACGTCGCGCATGATGCGGCCGCCCTTGGCGTCCATGGTCAGGTCGACCTTGGGCTGGTTGCTCTGCTGGTCGAAGCCGGGTTGCGCGTCGGTGAGGTTCTCGCCGGTGACCAGCACCTGCTTCTTCACGATCACCGGACGGCCCTGGCGGTCGAGGAATTTCTCGGAGCCGAAAGGCACCGGCCCGCCGCTCAGCTCGGCCGAGCGGCCTTCGGCGCTCTCGTCGACCATGCGCATTTCGAGCGTGGCGGTGCGGCCCAGGATTTCCTTGGCCTTGGCCGTGTCCTGCACGCCGGGCAGCTGCACGACGATGCGGTCCAGGCCCTGCTGCTGGATCACGGGTTCGGCCACGCCGAGTTCGTTGATCCGGTTGTGCAGCGTGGTGATGTTCTGCTTGAGCGCGGCGTCCTGCAGGCGGCGCGCGGCTTCGGGCTTGATGCTGGCCACCAGGCGCCAGTTGCTGCCGTCCTGGCTGTCGGTGGTGCTCAGGTCGGTGAACTGGTCCTGGATGATGCGCTTGGCCGATTCGAGCGAAGCGGCGTCGCGAAAGCTCACCTCCACGGTCTGGCCGTTGCGGCTCACCTGGGTGCCGCGGATGCTCTTGTCGCGGAAGGTGGTGCGCAGGTCGCTCGCGAAGGACTCGGCCTTCTTGTCGATGGCGCCCTTCATGTCCACCTGCAGCAGGAAGTCGACGCCGCCGCGCAGGTCGAGGCCCAGGTACATCGGGAAGGCATGCAGCGAGGTCAGCCACGAGGGCGAGCGCGACAGCAGGTTCAGCGCCACCGTGTAGGGCGGGTCGCTGGCGTCGGGCACCAGGGCGCGCTGGATCACGTCGCGCGCCTTGAGCTGGTCGTCGGGGGTGGTGAACCGGGCGCGCAGCGAACCGGCGTCGAGGGTGACGAGGTCGGGCGTCAGGCTGGCGGCCTTCAGCGCTTCCTCGACCCGGGTCTGGGTGGTGGCGTCGACCTTGACGGTCGTCTTGGCCGCCGACACCTGCACCGCAGGTGCCTCACCGAAGAAATTGGGCAGGGCATAGATGAGCCCCACGAGCAACACGATCACGATGATCGCGTACTTCCAGACCGGGTAACGGTTCATGAGAGAGCGCTTTATCTGAAACGGAACACGGCGTGAATTGGGGCCGTGCGCCGCAAAGCGCAAGGCTCAGCCCACGCTTTTATTGCTTGACGGCGCCCTTGGGCAGGACCTGGACCACGGCACTGCGCTGGACCTTGATCTCCACGCCATTGGCGATTTCGAGGCCCAGGTACTGGTCGCTGATGGAAGTGATCTTGCCGAGCACGCCGCCGGCGGTGGCGACTTCGTCACCCTTGGCCAGGGCCTCGATCATCGCGCGGGCTTCCTTCTGGCGCTTCATCTGGGGCCGGATCATGACGAAATACAGCACCACGAACATCAGCACCAGCGGCAGCATGCTGCCGAGCGAGGACAACATGTCGCCGCCGCCGGCTGCAGCAGGCGCGGTTTGGGCGAAAGCAGAGGAAATGAACAAGAGAGTCTCCAGCAGAGGGAAGAGAAAACGATGGGAGCGCGGGTAGCGCTCACGGTTCCTTGGACTTCGCGGCGGCACGGGATGCGCACCGGAAGTCAAAGCGCGGCGGGGCTTGGCCGCGCACAGCACCGGGCATTGTATTCGGCACGGATGACCGTTCCACGGGCTTATCCGGCGGGGTGGGGAGGGCTTTCCGGGTTTTCGGCCCTGCGAAAGTCAGCTACGTTTTCAATAGCAACGGGCGCCCAGAGGGCGCCCGTGATGCCGTTGAAGGGGCCGAAAACTCAGGCCGCCACGCGCTGCGCCTGCGGATTGCGCCACTTGCCCATCAGTTCGCTCCAGCGCGCACGCGCCGCCACCAGGTTGCGATCCTTCACGTGGCCGTAGCCGCGGATCTGCTCGGGCAGCCCGGCAATCTCCAGCGCCAGGGCGTGGTTGTCGGCGCGCAGGCCGGCCATCACTTCCTCGATGCTGGCGCGGTACTCGCCGATCAGCGCGCGCTCGGTCTTGCGCTCTTCGGTGCGCCCGAAGATGTCGAGCGCCGTGCCGCGCACGCCCTTGAGCCTGGCCAGCAGGCGGAAGCCCGTCAGCATCCACGGGCCGAACTTCTGCTTCTGCAGCTGGCCCTTGGCGTTCTTCTTGGCGACGATGGGCGGCGCCAGGTGGTAGTTGAGCTTGTAGTCGCCCTCGAACATGCCCTCGACGCGCTCGAGGAAGCTGCGGTCGGCGTGCAGCCGCGCCACCTCGTACTCGTCCTTGTAGGCCATCAGCTTGAACAGGTAGCGCGCCACCGTCTCGCTCAGGCCGGTGCGGCCCAGCGCCGACTCGGCCTGCTGCACCTTGCCGACGAACTGCTTGTACTCGGCGGCGTACGCGGCGTTCTGGTAGCCCGTCAGGAACTCCACGCGGCGCGCGACCAGGCTTTCGACCGTCTCGCGCTTCTTGAACTCGATGACCTGGCCCGGGCGCACGCGCTTCTGGAACTCTTCCGGGCGCACCGCGGCCTGGCGGCCCCACTCGAAGGCGGTCTTGTTGTTTTCCACGGCCACGGCGTTCAGCTCGATGGCGCGCATCAGCGACTCGTGCCCCAGCGGCAGCCAGCCCTTTTGCCAGGCGTAGCCCAGGATCATCGGGTTGACGTAGATGCTGTCGCCCATCAGCGTGGTGGCGGCCGCGTCGGCGTCGAAGGTGCCCATGGCGTCGAGCCCCACGGCGCGCGCAATTTCGGCTGCGCAGGCGTCTTCGGGGTTCTGCCAGTTGGCGTTGCGCACGAAGGCCGCGGTGGGCGAGCTGTGCGTGTTGAGCGCGACGCGCGTGCGCCCTTCGCGCATGCGTGCCATGGTTTCGGCGTTGATGGTGACCAGCGGGTCGCACGCCAGGACCAGGTCGGCCGCCGCGGTGCCCACGCGGGTGGTGCGAATGTCGTCCTGCGTGTCGCCGATGAGCACGTGGCTCCAGGTGGCGCCGCCCTTTTGCGCGAGGCCGGCCGCGTCCTGCGTGACGATGCCCTTGGCCTCGATGTGCGCGGCCATGCCCAGCAGCTGGCCGATGGTGATGACACCCGTGCCGCCCACGCCCGCCACCACCACGCCCCAGACCTTGCCGCCCACCAGCGACGGCAGCGCGGGCTCGGGCAGCAGGCCGAACTCGGCCGGCGTGGCGCCCTTGCTCTTGCTCTTCTTCTTGAGCTGGCCGCCCTCGACCGTGACGAAGCTCGGGCAGAAGCCCTTCAGGCAGCTCATGTCCTTGTTGCAGCTGCTCTGGTTGATGGTGCGCTTGCGCCCGAATTCGGTTTCCAGCGGCTCCACGCTCAGGCAGTTGCTCTGCACGCTGCAGTCGCCGCAGCCTTCGCAGACCAGTTCGTTGATGACCACGCGCTTGGCCGGGTCGACGGCGGTGCCCCGCTTGCGGCGGCGGCGCTTTTCGGTGGCGCAGGTCTGGTCGTAGATGATGGCCGTGGTGCCCGGCATGGCGCGGAACTCGCGTTGGATCTCGTCGAGCAGGTCGCGGTGCTTCACCTGCACGTGGTCGCCCGGGATGCTCACGCCTTCGTATTTTTCAGGCTCGTCCGTGACGATGACGACCTTCTTCGTGCCCTCGGCATGCAGGCTCTCGGCAATCTGCAGCACCGAGTGGCCTTCGGGCCGCTCGCCGACCTGCTGGCCACCGGTCATGGCGACCGCGTCGTTGTACAGAATCTTGTAGGTGATGTTCACGCCCGCCGCGATGCTCTGGCGAATGGCGAGCAGGCCGCTGTGGAAGTACGTGCCGTCGCCCAGGTTCGCGAAGATGTGCTGGTCGGTGGTGAAGGGCTGCTGCCCCACCCACGGCACGCCCTCGCCGCCCATCTGCGTGAAGCCGATGGTGGAGCGGTCCATCCAGGTGGCCATGAAGTGGCAGCCGATGCCGCCCAGCGCGCGCGAGCCTTCGGGCACCACGGTGCTGGTGTTGTGCGGGCAGCCCGAGCAGAACCAGGGCTGGCGCGAGGCGTCAGCCACGCTGGTGGAGGCCTGCTGCACCACCATCGACCGTTCCTTGGCCTCCAGGATGGCCAGCTGCGCGTCGATGCGCGCGGCCATGTCGGCGCCGGCCGCGGCCAGCACGCCGGTCTTCTTCAGGCGCGCGGCGATGGCCTTGGCGATCAGCGCGGGGTTCAGGTCGGCGTTGGCGCGCAGCAGCGTGTGCGCGGTCGGGTTGGGCATCGACCATTCGCCGCCGGAGTAGCCGTCGTCGCTCGCGCCCTGGCCTTCGTCGAACTTGCCGACCACGTTGGGCCGCACGTCGGAGCGCCAGTTGTAGAGCTCTTCCTTCAACTGGTATTCAATGACCTGGCGCTTCTCCTCGACCACCAGGATTTCCTGCAGGCCGGTGGCGAATTCGCGCGTGAGCTGTGCTTCCAGCGGCCACACCACGCCCACCTTGTGCAGGCGAATGCCCAGCTGGCGGCAGGCCGCGTCGTCCAGGCCCAGGTCGATCAGCGCCTGGCGCGTGTCGTTGAAGGCCTTGCCGCTGGCCATGATGCCGAAGCGGTCGTTCGGCCCCTGGATCACGTTGTAGTTCAGCCGGTTCGCGCGGATGTAGGCCAGCGCGGCGTACCACTTGTAGTGCATGAGCCGGGCTTCCTGCTCCAGCGCATGGTCGGGCCAGCGGATGTGCAGGCCGCCGGGCGGCATTTCGAAGTCGGTGGGAATGACGATCTCCACGCGCTCTGGGTCGATCATGGCCGTGGCGCTCGACTCGACGATTTCCTGGATCGTCTTCATGCCCGACCACACGCCCGAGAAGCGGCTCATGGCGAAGGCGTGGATGCCCAGGTCGAGAATTTCCTGCACGTTGGCCGGGAAGAACACCGGCGTGCCGCAGGCCTTGAAGATGTGGTCGCTCTGGTGCGCGGCGGTGGAGCTCTTGGAGATGTGGTCGTCGCCCGCCACCGCGATCACGCCGCCGAACTCGGTGGTGCCGGCCATGTTGGCGTGCTTGAACACGTCGGAGCAGCGGTCCACGCCCGGGCCCTTGCCGTACCAGATGCCGAAGACGCCGTCGAACTTGTTGGTGCCCTGCGGGGAGAAGCCCAGCTGCTGGGTGCCCCACAGCGCGGTGGCCGCCAGCTCTTCGTTGACGCCGGGCTGGAAGACGATGTTCTGTTCCTTCAGGAACTTGCTGGCCTTCCATAGCGCCTGGTCGTAGCCGCCTAGCGGGGAACCGCGGTAGCCGCTGATGAAGCCGGCGGTGTTCTTGCCGGCCTGCTTGTCGCGCAGCTGCTGCAGCATGGGCAGCTTGACGAGGGCCTGGACGCCGCTCATGAAGGCCCGGCCGTAGTCGAGCGAGTATTTGTCGTCGAGCGTGACCGTTTCGAGGGCCTTGCGAATGTGCGCGGGCAGCGGTGCATTCATTTTGTCTGTCTCCGTGTGGCAGGGCCTTGTGGGCCTGGCTAATGGGTGTGGGTCTGTGCCCGGGTAGGGCGCGAGCCCATGATCACGCAAAGTGTATGCCGGGGTCCGCGACAGGTGTTTGCGTTCTTTGCCCCGAAAAACGCGGTTCCAGAAAGAATCTTGCTTAATATCCACGCCCATGGAAAGCATTGACAAGTTCGACCTCGCAATCCTGCAAGAACTGCAGGCCGACGGCCGCCTCACCAACGCCGAGCTCGCCCAGCGCGTGGGCCTGTCGGCCGCGCCCTGCTGGCGCCGCGTGCGCGCGCTGGAGGAATCCGGCTTCATCAAGGGCTACCACGCCGAAATCGACCGCCACAAGATCGGGCTGGGCGTGCTCGCTTTCGTGCGCGTCGACACCGAGCGCGTCACCCACGAGGCCACCCGCAAGCTGGAAGACGCCATCCGCAAGCTGCCCGACGTGGTCGCCTGCCACTACATCAGCGGCACCGGCACCTTCGAGCTGCAGGTGGTGGCGCGCGACCTCGACGGCTTCTCGGCCTTCGCGCGCCAGCACCTGATGAACCTGCCCAACGTGAAAGACCTGCACACCAGCTTCTCGCTGGGCGAGGTGAAGGCGAGCAGCGCGCTGCCGCTGGGGCACCTGGCGCGCTGAGCGAGGAAAAGGCGAGCGCGACAAGCGGAAACGAAAAAAGCCGGCTCCTCGCGAAACCGGCTTCCTGAAAAAGGCAATTGCGGGGCGCTGGCCCCGCGACGTCATTTCACCTTCAGAAGGTGATGTCCTTCTCGACTTCCTGCAGCTTGCGGCGCGCCAGCGCCAGGTTCGACTTGGCCTTGTCCAGCACGTAGTAGATGAACACGCCTTCCTTCTGCGCCAGCGGGCGCAGCAGGTGGTATTGCTTGCCCAGGGTGATCAGGATGTCCTCGATCACGTCGTTCAGGCCCAGCGAGCGCATGGTCTTGAGCTTGGCGCGCACCACCTCGGTGTTGCCGGCGGCGGCCACTTCCAGGTCCACGCCGGTGCCGCCCGCGCCCAGCATCATGCCGCTGGCGGAGTCGACCACGGCCGCGCACAGGGCGCCGTCGGCGGTCAAAAGGTTGTCAATGCTTTGCTGGATCGTTGCCATCTCGGTGTTTCCTATCGGTCATGCGTATGAAAAGAGCGGGGGCGCCGCATGCAAACGCGTCCCCGCTCGCTGATTCGGATCGGTGCCGCCGGGTTTTCAGGCCAAGGGCTGCACAGGCTGCACGGATTGCAGGGGATCGGCTTGCTCCGGCTGGTGCGCCTCGAGCAGCTTCACGCAGGCGGCAGTGCGGTACATCACCTGCGCCAGCACCGCGCTGGCGCCGGCGATCACGTTCACCACCAGCTCGGTCTCGCCATTGCGCACCGGGCTGAACAGGGCGAAGCCGTCGTCGGTGGCCACGGTCGTGCACTTGCAGCGGCCCAGCCGGGCTTCCTGCGACACCACGGCGCCCATGGCCGAAATGGAGCTGGCCATGGCCGCGATGCGCGACGGGTCGACGCTGCGCACGCTGGCGCTGGCAATCTCGAAACCGTCGGGCGTGGCGATGACCACGGTGGTCACGCCCGCGATGTCCTCCAGGATGCGCTGCGCCTCGGACGCGGCCTTGAGCTTGAGAAGGCGGCTGATGTTCACAGGGCGGCTCCGGTGTCGGTGACTTCGATCTGCATCAGCAGCGTGTCGATGAGGGAAATGACGTCGTCGCCCCGGCGCAGGTCGACCGCGAGCACCGGAAGCACCAGCCCGCGGGCCTGCAGCGCGCGGGCGTAGTCGTCCAGCGAGGGCGAGGGGTGCGACTCGCTGCGGCTGATGCCCAGCGCGCAGGGCATGTGCTGCAGCGCGTCGGCAAAGCCGTCGAGGTAGGTGGCCAGGTCTTCCAGCGGCGCGGGGCGCGAGTTGTCCAGCAGGATGGCCAGGCCCAGCGCATCGCGGATCAAGATCTTCCACATGAAGTCGAAGCGGCTCTGCCCCGGCGTGCCGTACAGGCGCAAGCGGTCGCCGTTGTCCAGCGTGAGCTCGCCGAAGTCCAGCCCCACCGTGGTGGTGGCCTTGTCCACCGAGCGGTCGGCGTTGGCGACGTCGGTCGAAATGGGCGCCCGCTCGCTGATGGCGGCAATGGCGGTGGTCTTGCCGACGCCCATCGGGCCGGTGAAGACGAGTTTGTATTCCCTCAAGCGATTTCCCCTGGACGCACGAACGGATTGGTGAATGAACAAATAGAAGAGAAGCGGTGCGGCGCGCCGCAGCCCGGCGTGGCTCGGAGCAATGCGGCGCTCAGGCCAGCCCGAGCCGCCGGCGGATGCGCGAAAGCAGGCCGGTGCGCTCGCGCGCGTCGCCGGCGAGCCCCGCGAGCCCCGCGTTACCGGTGGCCCTGGCCGCCATCACGTCGCGCGCGGCGGCATCGGGCGACCATGCCAGCACGCCCTCCTGCTCGAGCAGGCCCATGAAGGTCGAGCATTCGTCGACGTCCACGCGGCTCAGCGCGCTCAGGCTTTCGGCGGACTGCGCGCTCTTCGACAGCGCCGCGGCCAGCCGCAGGTACACCGGGTTGCGCTGCATCGTGATCTGCGCGGGCCAGCGCACCAGCGAGGCGCGGTCGCGCGCCGAGCGCTCCACCGCCGCGGCGGTCGCCCAACCTTTGTCCTTGTCCTTGTCTTTGTTCTTGTGGACGCCCGCCGTCAACTCGTTGAGCAGGTCGACCAGTTCTTCCGCGAAGATCGGCCGCGCCAGCGTGCGGCCGGCGGCCGGCGCGCCGGCATTGGCCTGGCCGCGCTGCACCATGGGCACCATCACCACGGGCGCCGACGGCGCGTGCCAGGTGTCGATGGGCGTGGTGCTGTCCACCAGCAGCACGTCGCAGTTGCCCGACTCGCTCACAGTCCAGGTGGTGCGCAGGTTGGAGCTCAGGCGAACGATGATCTTCAGGAGTTCGACCTCCACCTTCGGGATTCCCAAGACCCCCAAAACGAGTGACATGACTGCTTACCTGCCCGTGTTTCTAATGGTCAGATATTGCTACATATGTGAACTAAATGATTCTTGAGGGGCGAATCCGTTGCGCGCTTCGAGAACAAATGCACAACAAAAGAGCGTGCCTGACGCAGTGCAGCAACGCCCGGCGCGCCCGGTCGCCGGGCCGGGCACCGGTCTTGCAGGCATAGAATCCCCGGCCTCCAAAGCCAACAATCCACCCTCCCGGGAGACTCCATGAACCGCATCCGGCGCGCACTTTCGTTCGGCATCCCGCTCGGCCTCGCTGCCGCGGCGGCCAGTTTCTCGCTCGGTGCCCAGGCCCAGAATCGCGAACTCACCGTGGCTTCCAGCGCCACCTACGCGCCCTTTGCCTTCGAGAACAAGGACAAGCAGATCGTCGGCTTCGACATCGACATCATCAACGCCATCGCCAAGCAACAGGGCCTGAAGATCAAGATCGTCAACACGCCCTTCACCGGCATCTTCGGCGCGCTGAACAACGGCGACGTCGACCTCGTGATCTCGGGCGTCACCATCAACGAGAAGCGCAAGCAAAGCTACGACTTCACGCCGCCCTACTTCGCGGCCCGCCAGCTCATCGCGCTGCCGAAGAACAGCAAGGTCGCCTCGCTGAAGGACCTGGCCGGCAAGAAGATCGCCGTGGTCAGCGCCTCCACCGCCGACGACATCGCCTCGCGCGAATTCGGCAAGACCAGCCCCGACATCCGCCGCTTCGAGAGCACGCCGCTCATCATTTCCGAGCTGGCCGGCGGCGGCGTCGACGCGGCCATGGGCGACAACGGCGTCATTGCCTACCGCGTGGCGCAGAACCCCGAGCTGAAGACGCTGGACGACAAGTCGTTTCCCGAAGAGGGTTTCGGCATCGTCGTGAAGAAGGGCGACAAGGCCCTGCTCGACAAGCTCACGGCCGGCCTGGCCGCCATTCGCGCGGACGGCAGCTACGTGACCATCTACAAGAAGTGGTTCAACAAGGACCCGAACGTGCGCTGAGCCGCACGGCATTTCCCTGAACACGGCCGCCCTCACGCGGCCGTTTCGTTTTTCGTTGACTGATGAGCTGAGGACGCAAGCATGGAACAACCGGTGCTGCTTTTTGGATGGTTCCGGTGGGACATCCTGGTCGAATACAAGGACCTGTTCTGGCAAGGCGCCTGGATGACGCTGCGCATGACGGTGGTCTGCGTGCTGCTGGGCGCGAGCTGGGGCCTGTGCCTGGCGCTCGCGCGGCTGGCGCAACCGCGCCACGCGCCCTGGACCTGGGTGGCGCGCTTCTTCCTGCGCTGGCCGGCCACGGTGTACGTGAGCTTCTTTCGGGGCACGCCGCTGTTCGTGCAGATCCTGCTGATCCACTTCGCGGTGATGCCGGTGTTCATCCATCCGACCTCGGGCCTGCTGATCGACGGCGAGCTCGCGCGCACGCTCAAGCAGGAGCACGGCGCGCTCATCTCTGGCGTGGTGGCGCTCACGCTCAACTCGGCCGCCTACATCTCCGAAGTGTTCCGCGCGGGCATCCAGTCGATTTCGCGCGGGCAGTTCGACGCGGGCCGCTCCATCGGCTTCACGCCCGCGCAGGTGATGCGCTACGTGGTGCTGCCGCAGGCCTTCAGGCGCATGCTGCCACCGCTGGGCAACAACGCCATCGCGCTGCTGAAGGACACCTCGCTGGTCTCCGCCATCGGCCTGGCCGAGCTGGCCTACGCGGCGCGCACCGTGGCCGGCGCCTATGCGCGCTACTGGGAGCCGTACCTGGCGATCTCGGTCATCTACTGGGTCATGACGCTGGTGCTGACCACGCTGCTGCGGCGCCTGGAAATCCACCTCGCGCGCAGCGACCGGGGCTGAGCGCAAAAAGCACGGCGCCACAATAGCGCCACATGCCACCCATATCCACCGAAGAGACACCGATTCCGCCCGCGCGGCCGCAGCCATCGAAGCTCGCGGCCCTCGAGCCCCTGAAGCTCCCCGTGTTCCGCATGCTGTGGAGCACCTGGCTCATCGCCAACATCTGCATGTGGATGAACGATGTGGCCGCCGCGTGGATGATGACCTCGCTGACCACCTCGCCCATCTGGGTGGCGCTGGTGCAGTCGGCCTCCACGCTGCCGGTGTTCCTGCTGGGGCTGCCCAGCGGGGCGCTGGCCGACATTTTGGACCGCCGGCGCTGGCTGGTGGCCACGCAGTTCTGGCTGGCCGGCACCGCCATCGTGCTGTGCGCCGCGCTGGCGCTCGACCTCATGACCGCGCCGCTGCTGCTGGCGCTCACCTTCGCCAACGGCATCGGGCTGGCGCTGCGCTGGCCGGTGTTCGCGGCCATCGTGCCCGAGCTGGTGCCGCGCCCGCAGCTGCCCGCCGCGCTGGGCCTGAACGGCATTGCCATGAACGCCTCGCGCATCATCGGCCCGCTCACCGCAGGCGTGCTGATCGCCAGCGCGGGCAGCGTCTGGGTGTTCGCGCTGAACGCGGTGCTGTCGGTGGCCTCGGGCTTCGTGGTGCTGCGCTGGCGGCGCGAGCACACGCCCAACCCGCTGGGCCGCGAAAAGCTCATCGGCGCCATGCGCGTAGGCGTGCAGTTCGTGCGGCAGTCGCAGCGCATGCGCGCGGTGCTCACGCGCGTGTCGATCTTCTTCTTTCACTCGACCGCGCTGCTGGCGCTGCTGCCGCTGCTGGCGCGCAACCTGCAGGGCGGCGGCGCCGGCACCTTCACGCTGCTGCTGGCGGCCATGGGCGCGGGCGCGATCATCGCCGTGCTGTTCCTGCCGCGGCTGCGCCAAGCGCTGGGGCGCGACCAGCTGGTGCTGCGCGGCACGCTGCTGCAGTCGGGCGCCACCGCGGTGATGGCCTTTGCGCCCAACGCCTGGGTCGCGGTGCCGGCGATGTTCTTCGGCGGCATGGCGTGGATCACGGTGGCCAACTCGCTGTCGGTGTCGGCCCAGCTCGCGTTGCCCGACTGGGTGCGCGCGCGCGGCATGTCGATGTACCAGATGGCCATCATGGGCGCGAGCGCCATCGGCGCCGCCATCTGGGGCCAGGTGGCCACGGTGAGCAACCTGGAAATCAGCCTGGCCATCGCCGCCGTGAGCGGCACGCTGCTGATGCTGGCCGCGCTGCGCTGGGTGACCGACCTGAGCGGCGAGGACGACACCAGCCCCGCGCAGGCCGGCTGGGCCGCCGGGCCGCCGGCCGAGGCGCCGCAGGAGCACGGCCGCGTGGTCATCACGGTGGAGTTCTTCATCGACCCGGCCCGCGCCGCCGCCTTTCACCTGGTGATGCAGCAGACCCGCCGCGCGCGCCTGAGCCAGGGCGCCGTCGGCTGGGAGCTGCTGCACGACATCGCGCAGCCCGAGCGCTACGTGGAGCAGATCGTGGACGACTCGTGGACCGACCACCTGCGCCGCTTCAACCGCGCCACCGCCAGCGACATGGCGCTGCGCGAGCGGCGCCTGGCGTTCCACCTGGGCGAAACGCCGCCGGTGGTGACGCGGTACGTGGTGCGGCGATGAGCGGGCAGATCGCAAGCGGCCGCTGCGGGCGGGGCTGCTCGGCTTGGCGCTCTTCAGCGCCGCGATCCTGAGCACGCCGCACCTGCTGACGGCCGTCGCCGCCTGAACAACCCTGGACGGCCTGGGACGCCTGCCAGATGTATCCACGGCGTCTCGCCGCGGCAACATGAGAACGAACGGCTGATTGTTTCCTAATTGTCAGGCGTGCCAAATGCCGTGACAAACGGCCAGGCGCTGCCCCAGCCCCCGGGGCGTGCACAAGAGACATTCAAGGAGCACCCATGAGCATCGCGCGATCGCGTCGGGTTCAGCACCGTCGTCCCTTTCCCTTTCCCTTTCCCCTTCCGTTTCCGCTTCCGCTTGTCTCCTGCCTGGCCGCCACGCTGGCCACGCTCGCCGCCGACGGTGCCAGCGCCGCCTGCGGCCCCGGCGCCACGCCGGGCTCCAACACCACGGTGACCTGCGACGGCACGACCACCGGCTCGGCCAGCGTCGTCGCCGCGCCCGGCAGCACCGGCGTGACCATCACCGTGAACCCCGGCGCCACGCTGTCCACCAACGCCACGCAGGCCCTGCTGGTGCGCGACGCCAGCAGCATCACCAACAACGGTCAGATCACGGTGTCGGGCGGCTCGGGCTCGGCGCGCGCGGCCATGGTGGCCACGGGCAACGACAACACCCTGACCAACAACGGCGCCATCCGCACCACCAGCGGCGGCACCTCGGGCATCCTGGTGACGTCGAACAGCAGCACGCGCACGCTCATCACCAACAACGGCAGCATCGTCACCACGGGCGGCAGCTCGCACGGCATCTCCACGCTGGGGCCGGGCAACACGGTGGTCAACAACGGCACCATCTCGGCCGGCGGCGCCTCGGCCAAGGGCGTGTACCTGCAGGGCGGCAACCTGGTCGCGAACCTGCTGGTCAATACCGGCACCATCGCCACCACGGGCGCCAACTCGCCCTCGGGCGGCGCCGACGCGGTGCATGCGAACACGCTGGGCGCCACCTTCTTCTCGCGCGTGGAAAACCGGGCCGGCGCCACGCTGTCGAGCGCCAACGGCTACGGCTACCGCGGCCAGAACGGCAACGACGTGCTGGTCAACGCCGGCACCATCGAAGGCCATGGCGGCGCGGGCAACGGCGACGCGATCTACATGGGCGCGCTGGGGGTCGGCACGCTGATTTTGCAGACTGGCTCGGTGATCCGCGGCGGCGCGGACGGCGGCGGCGGGCGCGCCAACGCCTTCCTGGAAGGCAGCGGCACGGTGGACAACGCCTTTCGCAATTTCCAGAACCTGACGATGCGCGGCACCGCGTGGTCGTGGCGCACCGACGCGAGCTTTTCAGACGCGGTGCGCATCGAGTCCGGCCGCTTCGAGCTGCCCGCTACGCTCGCCAGTCCGGTCATCGCCGTGCTGCCCGGTGCCACGGTGGCCGGCACCGGCACCTTCGCGGGCAACGTGACGAGCCAGGGCACGCTGCTGCCCGGGCCGAACGACGGGGTGAACTTCGGCGCCTTCACCGTGCGCGGCAACTACACGGGCAGCGGCCCGGCGCTGCTGCAGGTCAACACCGTGCTCGGCGGCGACAACTCGCCCTCCGACAAGCTGGTGGTCGACGGCGGCAACGCCTCGGGCAGCACGGCGGTGCGCGTGCTCAACCGCGGCGGGCTGGGCGCGCCGACGCTGGCCGACGGGATCCTGGTGGTGCAGGCGGTGAACGGCGCCACCACCGCGCCGGGTGCGTTCTCGCTCGCGCAGGCCGTCGAGGCCGGGGCGTACAGCTACCGGCTGTACCGCGGCGGGAACGTGGGCGGGAATGTGGGCGGAAGTTCCGACAGCTGGTACCTGCGCAACAGCGGCTATGCGGTCGGCGGCACGGTGGTCGGCTCGCTGGCGGAGGCGGTCGCGCTCCTGGAGGCGTTGGCACCCGGTGGCGGTGGCGGGGGCGGCGGTGGCGGGGCCGGACCCGCGACATCGCTGGAGCCCGTGAAGCTGTACCGCCCCGAGGTGGCGCTCTACAGCAGCATGCCGCTGGTGGTGCGCCGGCTGGGGCTGGCGCAGCTGGGCACCTTCCACGACCGGCAAGGCAATACCGACATGCAACTGCTGGCCGGCGATGACGGCCTGGGGAGCACGCAGGCCACGTGGGGCCGCGTGTTCGGCGAAAGCACCCGCCAGCGCCTGCGCGGCGACGCCGACCCGCAGTTCGACGGCCAGATCAGCGGCCTGCAGCTGGGCCACGACTTTCTCGCCGCCACCGACCGCGCGGGCGGGCGCCACCGCATCGGCGTGCTCGGCGGCTACACGCGCACCAGTGGCGACACCAGCGGCGTGGCCAGCGGCGGCACCAACACCGCCACCGGCCGCCTCACCGTCGAGGGCTACAGCCTGGGCGCCTACTGGACCCGCGTTGCCGCCAGCGGCTGGTACAGCGACGCGGTGCTCATGGCCAGCCGCTACAAGGCCGATGCCCGCTCCACGCTCGGCCGCGGCGGCACCCCGCGCGGCTCGGCGGTCACGGCGTCGCTGGAGGCCGGCTACCCGCTGGCGCTGGGCGAGAACCTCACGCTGCAGCCGCAGGTGCAGCTCGTCTGGCAGCGCAGTTCGCTCGACGACTTCGACGACGGCATTTCCGCCGTGCGCTTCCAGCGGGACAACGCCGTCACCGGGCGCATCGGCGCGCGGCTCGAAGGCCGGGTGGACGCTGGCGGAGGCACCTGGCGTCCGTACCTCAAGGCCAACCTGTGGCACACCTTCAGCGGCAGCAACGCACTCTTCTTCGGCCCCACCGACCAGGTCGTCAACCGGCGCAACGCGAGCGCGCTGGAGGTGGGCGCCGGTGTCGTCGGCCAGGTCAACAAGACGGTGTCGGTGTACGGCGGGCTGGCCTACACCAGCGCCGTGGGCAACACCGAGCAGACGGGGGTGCAGGGGCAGCTGGGCGTGCGGCTGCGCTGGTAAGGGCTGCCTCGGAACCGATTCGGCGCTGCAACTTGACCACTTGCTCTGGTTTGCACGTCCGTTACCTGTCTTTACCAAGCAGTGGGCAGGCATTCGGGTAATTGCCGAGCCACTTTTTTTGACCACATGGATAATTTAAACTGTCCAACCCGACGTCAAAGAGGTGTGCCACGATGAATCCGCCCCGCCTGCGCAGCCGCTTCTGGTCCGACCTGACCAGCGAAGAGTTCTCCCGCCTCGACCGCGAACGGCTCATCGCCGTGCTGCCGGTGGGCGCCACCGAACAGCACGGCCCCCACCTGCCGATGTCGACCGACACGGCCACCATCGACGGCATGGTGCGCGCCACGCTCCCGCACCTGCCCGACGAGCTGCCCGTGCTCTTCCTGCCCACCGTGCCCTACGGCAAGAGCAACGAGCACTCGCGCTATCCGGGCACGCTCACCGTGTCGGCCAACACGCTCATTTCGCTGTGGAAGGACATCGGCGCCTGCGTCGCCAAGGCCGGCGTGCGCAAGCTGGTGCTCTACAACAGCCACGGCGGCCAGATGAGCGTGATGGACATCGTGGCGCGCGACCTGCGCGAGGAACACGACATGATGGTCGTGGCCGCCAACTGGTACACGCTGGGCCTGCCCGAGGGCCTGTTCACCGCGCACGAGGGCAAGCACGGCATCCATGCCGGCGACCTCGAGAGCTCGGTCATGCTGCACCTCACGCCCGACTACGTGCGCCGCGACCAGTTCCAGAACTTCAGTTCCATGACCGAGCAGCTGGCCGAGGAAAACAAGTTTCTCTCGATCACGCCCAGCGGCAAGCTCGGCTGGCAGATGCACGACATCAACCCCGCGGGCGCCGCCGGCGACGCCACGCGCGCCACCGCCGAGAAAGGCGCGGCGGTGCTCGACCACGTGGGCCGGCGCTTTGTCGAGCTGCTGCACGAGATCGACCGCTTTCCGCTGTCTCGCCTCGCCAACACGCCGGCCTGGCGCTAGGCTGCGCGCCAAAGGAACGCGCCATGGAAAGCACCACGCCATCCACCACTCCCTCCACCACCGCCACGCCGCCGCTGGTCGGCCTGCGCAACGTCAGCAAGCGCTTCGCCAACGGCACGCTCGCGCTGCAGGGCATGACGCTCGACATCGGCGAGCACGACTTCGTCAGCTTCCTCGGCCCCTCGGGCTGCGGCAAGAGCACCGCGCTGCGGCTGATCGCCGGGCTCACCCGGCTCAGCTCGGGCGACATGCACTGGTCGGGCGCCAACACCGGCGCCGCCAAGGACAGCAAGAGCGACCGCGACCTGGGCTTCGTGTTCCAGGAGCCCACCCTCATGCCCTGGACCAAGGTGTTCGACAACGTGTGGCTGCCGCTGAAGCTCGCGGGCATGCGCCGCGACGAGGCCGCGCCGGTGGTCGAGCAGGTGCTGGAGCTGGTGGGCCTCTCGCGCTTTGCCGACGTGTACCCGCGCGAGCTCTCCGGCGGCATGAAGATGCGCGTGTCGATCGCCCGCGCGCTGGTCACGCACCCGCGCCTGCTGCTGATGGACGAGCCCTTTGCCGCGCTCGACGAGATGACGCGCATCAAGCTCAACAACGACCTGCTGGCCATCTGGCGCGAGCATCGTTTTTCGATCGTGTTCGTCACGCACAGCGTGTACGAGTCGGTGTACCTGTCGAACCGCATCGTGGTGATGGCCGCGCGCCCGGGCCGCGTGATCGACGAGATCCGCATCGACGAGCCGTACCCGCGCGGTGAAGAGTTCCGTACCTCGAGCCGCTACAACGCGCATTGCACGGCGGTGTCCCAATCCCTGCATGGAGCGCTGCATGGCCTCGACGTCGACCATTGAAACGGTGATTCCCGTGACACCCCTGGACGGCACCGACGCCGCGCCCACCGCCGAGATGCTGCGCGCCCACGAAGACAGGCTGCGCCGGCGCGAATCGATGCTGCGCATCGTGGTGCCCGCGGGCATCGTGCTCGGCCTGCTGCTGCTGTGGGAGTGGATGGTGCGGGCCAACAACATTCCGCACTACATCCTGCCCGCGCCCTCGCTCATCCTGCGCACGCTGTTCGACAACTGGGACTCGCTGTCGAGCGCGCTGTGGTTCACCGTGAAGCTCACGCTGCTCGCGCTCACCGCGGCCATCGTCGGCGGCGTGGCGCTGGCCATTGCGTTCGCGTTGTTCAAGTGGGTGGAAATCGGCCTGTTCCCCATTGCGGTGATCCTGCAGGTCACGCCCATCATCGCGATCGCGCCGCTGATCCTGATCTACGTGTCGAGCACCACGGCGGCGCTGCTGCTGTGCGCGTGGATCGTGGCCTTCTTCCCGATCCTGTCGAACACCGTCATCGGCCTGAAGAGCGCCGACAGCAACCTGCGCGACCTGTTCCAGCTCTACAAGGCCTCGCCCTGGCAGACCTTTCGCTACCTGCTCGCGCCGAGCGCGCTGCCGTACTTCATGGCGGGCCTGAAGATCGCGGGCGGCCTGAGCCTGATCGGCGCGGTGGTGGCCGAGTTCACGGCCGGCACGGCGGGCAAGGAAACGGGCCTGGCCTCGCGCATTCTCGAATCGAGCTTTCGCACCGAGATCCCGATGATGTTCGCGGCGCTGCTGCTGGTGTCCTTGCTGGGCATCGTGATCTTCATCGTGTTCGCGGCGCTGTCGCGCCTGGTGCTCGGCCACTGGCACGAGAGCGAGATGCGCCGTGAAAGGTAAATCGCTCCCCCCCAGGCTTCGCGACTGGGACGCGGTGCGCGACGACCTGGGCGGCCTCAACGTGATCACCGCGCCCGCGCAGCGCAAGCAGCTGTCGAAGGACTTCTACTGGTACAGCCCCATCCTCAGCGCGCAGCTCGCGGGCTGCGTGGCCGACCTGGTGGTCAAGGTGAGCACCGAAGACGACGTGCGCCAGGCTGCGGCCGTGGCCGCGAAGTGGAAGCTGCCGCTCACCGTGCGCGCGGGCGGCACCGGCAACTACGGCCAGTGCGTGCCGCTGCAAGGCGGCATCGTGCTCGACGTGACGCAGATGTGCCGCGTGCTGGACATCCAGCCGGGCAGCATGCGCGTCGAAGCCGGCGCGCGCATGCACGACATCGACCTGGCCGCGCGCGAGACCGGGCAGGCGCTGCGCATGTGGCCCTCGACCTGGCACGTGGCCAGCATCGGCGGCTTCATCGCGGGCGGCTTCGGCGGCATCGGCTCGTTCCGCCACGGCATCCTGCGCGACCCCGGCAACCTGC
This sequence comes from Variovorax sp. RCC_210, assembly GCF_041355175.1. Taxonomy (NCBI): domain Bacteria; kingdom Pseudomonadati; phylum Pseudomonadota; class Betaproteobacteria; order Burkholderiales; family Comamonadaceae; genus Variovorax; species Variovorax sp. RCC_210. Next base: position 446,912 of record NZ_JBFUPJ010000002.1, read on the forward strand.
TGCGCGCGCGCGTGATGACGGTGGAGCGCGAGCCGCGCGTCATCGAGCTGCACGGCGACGAGATCCAGCAGGTGCACCATGCCTACGGCACCAACGGCGTGATCCTCGACGTGGAGGTCGCGCTGAGCCCTGCCGTCGAGTGGGTGCACTGCACGGTGCTGTTCGAAACGTACAGGGGTGCGCTGGACTTCGGCATCGCGGCGCAGGCGCCCACGCTCGACATCTTCCTGCTGTCGACGGTGGAGGCGCGTTTCTCGCCGTACTACACGGCGATGCGCGACCGTTTTCCCATCGACCGGCACGCGGTGTTCACCATGGTGTCGCCCGAGTCGATGGAAGCGTTCCGCGCGCTGGCCACTGCCCACGGCGGCACGATCTCGGTCGCGGGCACCGAGGCCGAGCTGCTCGCCGACGGCCTGCCGCCGGCCTACGAGTGCGCCTTCAACCACACGACGCTGCAGGCGCTGAAGGCCGACCGCGGCTGGACGTACCTGCAGGTCGCCTACGCGCAGCCTTTCGATCCGTCGGTGGTGGAGCGCCATCTGAAAATCTTCGGCGACGACGTGTTGCAGCACCAGGACTTCGCGCGCGCCGGTGGCGAGTGCGGCACCTTCGGCATCCTGCTGGTGCGCTGGAAGGGCGAGGCCCACCAGTACGAGCTGATCCGCGAGATCGAGTCGCAGGGCGGTTGCCAGATCTTCAACCCGCACGTGGTCACCATCGAGGACGGCGGCATGAAGACCATCGACACGCAGCAGATCGACTTCAAGAAGCGCAGCGACCCGATGGGGCTGATGAACCCGGGCAAGACGCGGGGCTGGACCGCGGACATGGCTGTCGAGCGTTGAGATGAAAAGCTGTTCCCTGTTGCATTGCCGCGCTGTGTTGCATCGTCGTTCAGGGCGCGATGACATGAAAATACCCGTCGAATTCAAAACCAGGAGTCCACTGCCATGCGCGTTCCCGCTCTGACCATTCGCCCGCTTGCCCTCGGCCTCGCCCTTGCGGCTGCCGCCTTCGCCGTGCAGGCGCAGGAAAAAGTGGTGTTCGCCACCAACTGGAAAGCACAGGCCGGACACGGCGGGTTCTACCAGGCGCTGGTGGACGGCACCTACAAGAAGTACGGCCTCGACGTCGAGATCCAGCAGGGTGGCCCCATGGTCAACAACCGGCCGATGCTGCCGGCCGGCAAGGTCGACTTCCTGATGACCGGCAACCTGCTGCAGTCCTTCGACAACGTGAAGAACGGCGTGCCCACTGTGGTGGTCGCGGCCTTCTTCCAGAAAGACCCGCAGGCCATGTTCGCGCACCCCGGCCAGGGCTTCGACACCTTCAAGGACATGACCAAGGCCCCCGTGGCCTTCATCGGCAAGGACGGCCAGTTCAGCTTCTGGCAATGGATGAAGTCGGAGCATGGCTTCAAGGACTCGCAGCTCAAGCCGTACACCTTCAACGTCGGTCCGTTCCTGGCGGACAAGAAGTCGATCCAGCAGGGCTACGCCATCTCCGAGCCGCTGTCGATCAAGGCGCAGGCCGGCTTCGACCCCGTGGTGCAGCTGCTGGCCGACAACGGCTTCTCGACCTACTCGACCACCATCGAGACGCGCGCCGACCTCATCAAGACCAAGCCCGAGACGGTGCGCAAGTTCGTCGAGGCGTCGATCATCGGCTGGAACAACTACCTCTACGGCGACAACAAGGCCGCCAACGAGCTCATCGCCAAGACCAACCCCGACTCGCCCGTCGCGTCGCTGCAGGGCTCCATCGAGCTCATGAAGAAGATGGGCATCGTCGACAGCGGCGAGTCGCTCACCAAGGGCATCGGCGCCATGGACGAGGCCCGCGTGAAGGACTTCTACGACAAGATGGTCAAGGCCGGCCTGTACAAGGCCGGCGAGGTCGACCTGTCGAAGGTGGTCACCACGCAGTTCGTGAACAAGGGCGTGGGCGTCGACGTGCGCAAGAAGCTCACCGGCAAATAACGCGTTTCGCCTTTTCGTTTCGTTGTCCTTCCCGTGGGTCGCGCGGGGCTTGCGCCGGGGTCAGATGCCGGCGCCTGGGTTGCCATAAGGCACGCGCGGCCTTTTATTCCTGGGCTCTGACCCCGTCTCGCCGACAGGCGAACCGGCCCTCATGAAAACGCTCGTCGTCCACTGCCATCCGAACCCTGACAGCTTCAACCACGCGCTCTACCGCACCACCCTCGAGGCCCTGGAGCCCCGCCACACCGTCAAGGCCATCGACCTGTACGCCGAAGGCTTCGACCCCACGCTCACGCGCGAAGAGCGCATTGCGTACCTCGACAACCCCGAGCTGATCCGCGAGCGCGTGAAACCCCACGTCGACGCGCTGCTGTGGGCCGAGCACCTGGTGTTCGTGTTTCCCATCTGGTTCCACGGGCCGCCGTCGATGCTCAAGGGCTGGCTGGAGCGCGTGTGGCTGCCGGGCGTGGCCTTCCTGCCGGCCGAGCGCAAGGGGCAGCTGGCCAAGTCGGGCATGCGCCACATCCGGCGCCTGACGGTGGTGACCACGGGCGGCTCGCCGCGCTGGTTCGTGATGCTCATCGGCGACCCGGCACGGCGGCTGTTCACGCGCGCGCTGCGGGCGCTGTTCGCGTGGCGCTGCAAGGTGACCTGGCTGCAGCTGCACGACATGAACGCCGTCACCGCGCACGACCGCACCCATTTCATCGAGCGCGTCGCGCGCCAGTTGCAGAAGATCCAGACCTGACAGGGAGACCCACACCATGAGCCTCGAACGCACGCTGACCGTGCGCGTCGCACGCATCTCGCGGCAGACGCCCGAAATCCTCGCCTTCGAACTGGCCCACCCGTGGGGCCGGCCGCTGCCTTCGTACGAGGCCGGCGCGCACATCGACGTGCACATGCCCGGCGGCTTCTCGCGGCAGTACTCGCTGGCGCGCGCGCCTTCTTCGCCGAACGAAGGCGGCGACGTGACCGGCGGCAACGCGATCGGCAGCTACGTGATCGGTGTCAAGCGCGAGGGCGCGAGCCGCGGCGGCTCGGCCTCGATGCACGAGCGCGTGCGCGAAGGCGACCTGCTGCCCATCAGCGCGCCGCGCAACACCTTTCCGCTGCGCGACGAAGCCACGCACCACCTGCTGCTGGCCGGCGGCATCGGCATGACGCCGCTGCTGGCCATGGCGCAGGCGCTGGCCGCGCGCGGCGCCGCGTTCACACTGTGCGTGTTCGCGCGCAGCGAAGAGCACCTGGCCTTCGCCGACGCGCTGCGCCACCCCGCGCTGGCCCCGCACCTGCGCCTGCACCTCGACCAGGGCGACGCCACGCAGCGCATCGACCTGCGCGCGCTGCTGGCCGAGCGCGCGCCCGGCACGCACCTGTACGTGTGCGGCCCCGGCGGCTTCATGCAGGCGGTGCGCGAGGCCTCCGCGCACTGGCCCGAAGACGCGCTGCACGCCGAATACTTCGCCGCCCCCACCGACGCCAACACCACCACCGGCCTGCCCTTCACGCTCAGGCTCGCGCAGCGCGGCATCAGCGTGCCGGTGGCCGCGGACCAGACCGCGGTCGATGCGCTGCATGAAGTGGGCATCGACATTCCGGTGTCGTGCCAGCAGGGCCTGTGCGGCACCTGCGTGGTCGAGGGCGACGGCGAAGGCGCCGAGCACCGCGACTTCTGCCTCACCGGCAGCGAGCGCCGCCACAAGGTGGCGCTGTGCTGCTCGCGCGCCAAGGGCACGGAACTGGTGCTGCAGCTGTGAGCCTGGGAGACAACGCCGCCGACACCGACGCGCCCGCCACGCGCGGCCGCTCGCGCAAGTACACGCAGGTGCTCGGCCTCATCAACCAGGCCGCCATCGAGGTGTTCGCCAGCGAGGGGCTGGCCGGGGCGTCGACGCAGGCCATCGCCGACAAGGCCGGGCTGTCGAAGGCGCAGCTGCACTACTACATCGACAGCAAGGAGGCGCTGTACCGGCAGGTGCTGCAGGACATCCTGACCGACTGGATCGTGGTGTTCGGCTTCAGCGACGAGGCCTTCGGCCCGCGCAAGGTGCTGGGCGACCTGATCCACCGCAAGATGATGTTCTCGTTCGAGCACCCGCTGCGCTCGCGCATCTTCACGGCCGAGATGATGCGCGGCGCGCCGGTGGTCAACGACATGATGGACACGAGCAAGCAGCGCACCGACCAGGCCGCCGCCGTGATCCAGAACTGGATGAACCAGGGCCTGATGGACAAGGCCGACCCGATGCTGGTGCTGTTCCACATCTGGGCCGTGACGCAGTTCTACGCCGACCACGCCACCCAGGCCGCCTACTACCGCAACACCGCGCAGCAGGGCGAGGACAAGGACCGCCGCTACCTCATCGAGCAGGTGACGGAGTTCCTGCTCAAGGGCGCGGGCGTCAGGTAGAAGAACGCTTCGGCAGGTACATGGTGGCTTCGACTTCCACCAGCACCTCGTCGCCCGGCAGGAAGCGCGACACCTCCACCACCGTGCTCACCGGCGGCTCGCCCGGGTAGAACAGCCCGCGCACGCGGTTGTAGAAGGCGTAGTGCGGCAGGTGTCGAAAGTACTGCACCAGCTTCACCACGTCTTCCATGGTGCCGCCGTGCTCGGCGGCGATCTGGCGGATGCGCTCCAGCACGAACCAGCTCTGCGCGACGATGGGCGCCTCGAACACGTCGACCGACATCTGGCCCGTGGCGTAGCCCACGCCCTGCAGCGCGGTGCGTGCTTCTTCAGGAATGGCGTCGTAGCCGGCGACCGCGCGGCGCGTGGCCGGGTCGACGGCGACCACGCCGCTCATGAAGACGAAATCGCCGACGCGCTTGGCGGCGGCGTAGTTGGCCATTGGCTTGCCCATGCTCATGGGGGTGTTCTCCGGGTTCAGTTCAAGGTATCACGGTGTCGGGGGCACGAGCACGCGGCCCGCGCGGATGACGGTGCGTTGCCGTCCGCGCGGGCCGACGAGCTCGTGTTCGTCGGTGGCCGCCAACACCAGCAGGTCCGCCGGGCAGCCCGGCGCAATGCGCCCGTCCCACGCGAGGCCCAGTGCTTTCGCGGGGCTCACGGTGACGGCGTCGAGCCAGTCGGAGGCAGGCGCCAGATGCGCCACCTGCACACCGAGGCCGAAGGTCTCCAGCAGGTCGTAGCTGCCGTAGGGATAGAAGGCGTCCTCCACGTTGTCGGTCGCCAGGCTCGCACGCAAGCCCCGTGCCGCCGCCTCGCGGATGCGCGTGATGCCGCGCTGCACCGGCGTGCGGTCCCAGGCGCCCTGAAGGTACAGGTTGGTGGTCGGCAGCGCGACCAGGTGCAGGCCCGCGCCGGCGCACAGTGCGAGCGTTTCGTTGGCGACCGCATCGTCCTGCACCGACAGCGAGCAGCAGTGGCCGCAGACCACGCCGTGGCGGAAGTCGCGCGCGCGCACCAGCTGCGCAATGGCGCGCAGGCCGCTCGCCTCGACGTCGAGGCCTTCGTCCACATGAAAGTCCAGGCCCAGGCCGTGCTGCTGCGCCAGGTCGAACACGCGGCCCAGCTTGTGCACGATGCCGTCGTTGCGGTAGACGAACGCGCCCAGCGTGCCGCCCGCGCGCTTCACCTCGCGCGCGATGCGTTCGCCCGCGGCAAGGTCGGCGAACAGGTCGAGCGGCGTGAGCGACACGAACTGCAGCTCGACGCGGCCGCGCCATTCGGCACGCAGTGCCTCGAACACGGCCAGCGCCGCGGGCGGCTCGGCCTGCACCCAGTCGAGGTGCGTGCGCAGCGCGCGCGTGCCCGAGCGCCAGGCATCGTTGAGCGCGCGTTCCATGCGCAGGCGCAGCGACTCGCCGGTCCAGCTGTCGCGGTGCCTGTTCATGCGGTCGATGGCGGCAAACAGGTTGCCCTGCGCCGCGCCCACGTCCTGCACGGTGTAGTTCTTGTCGATGTGCGCGTGCGCTTCGACCAGCGCGCTCAGCAGCGTGCCGCGCGCCTCGCGTTGCTGCGCGCTGGGAACGATGGACTCGACGGTGTCGCCGGCCAGCGTGACGTCGAACACGTTCACGTCGCCGGAACTGCCGGAACCCCCGGGACCGCCGGCATCGAAGCCGCGCAGCGGCGCGGGAATGCGCAGCGCCTCGAGCTTCATGCGCGTTGCGCGCCGCGTTGCTTCACGCGCTCTTCCTGCGCACGCAGCCACCCCAGGCCGGCCGACGTGCCGCCGGGTTCCGCGCCGCGCTTCGGCCGGTACTCGCAACCGACCCAGCCTTGCCAGCCGCATTGCGCCGACACCTCGTCGAGCACGTCGAACAGGTAGGGGTAGTTCTGCTCGCCCAGGTCGGGCTCGTGCCGGTCGGGCACGCCCGCGATCTGGAGGTGGCCGACGCGGCCGGTGGGCAGGTACTTGCGGATCTTCATGGCCACGTCGCCCTCGACGATCTGGCAGTGGTACAGGTCCATCTGCACCTTGAGGTTGGGCGCGCCCACGGCCTGGACGATCTCGTGCGCGTGGTCTTGCCGGTTGAGGAAGAAGCCGGGAATGTCGCGCGTGTTGATGGGCTCGATGAGCACGTCGCGCCCGGCCTTGGCGGCTTCGGTGGCGGCCCAGTGCAGGTTGTCGAGGTACACGGGTTGCAGCGCGTCGCGCGCGAGCCCTTCGGGCACGAGGCCGGCCATGACGTGGATGCGCGGGCAGTCCAGCGCCACGGCGTAGTCGATGGCCTTGGCAATGCCCTCGCGAAACTCGGCGTCGCGCCCGGGCAGGCAGGCCAGCCCGCGCTCGCCGCCGTTCCAGTCGCCGGGCGGGCCGTTGAACAGCACCTGCTGCAGGCTGTTGTGCTTCAGCCGCGCGAGGATCTCGTCCTTCGCGAAGTCGTACGGAAAGAGGTACTCCACGCCCTGGAAGCCGTCCTTCGCGGCGGCATCGAAGCGGTCGAGAAAGGCGAGCTCCGGGTAGAGCATCGAGAGGTTGGCGGCGAATTGGGGCATGGGGTGTTTGTACTACCAGCGTGCGCCGAAGGCGCGGCGCAGTTCATCGATCTGATCGGCGTCCAGCGGCGCGGGCATTGCTGTTCCTGCAGCCTGCGTGAGCATCTGGAGCCGGGCGGTTTCCTCGAGTTCCTCGAGCACGGACATGGCGGCGGCGGGCGTGTCGTGCCACACGTTGGGTCCCAGGCGCGTGAGCATCACGGCGCGGATGGGCGTGCCTGAATTTCCGAACCGCTCGATGGCCTGCGCCACCTGTTCCGCCGCCTCGGGTGCGCCGGGACGGTGGTACGCGATGACGGGGACGTGGCCGACCTTCATGACGAAGTACGGGGTGAGCGCGGGCAGCAGTTCGTCTTGCGGCGTGTTCAGCGTGAGCGCCACGCAGTGCGTGCTGTGCGTGTGGATGACGCACGCAGTGTCGGCGTCGAACTTGCGCGCCGCGGCGTAGATGCGCATGTGCAGCGCGATGGTCTTGCTGGCGCGGTCGCCGCTGGTCTGCCGGCCTTGCGCATCGAGCTTCGCGAGGCGCGCGGGGTCGAGAAAACCCAGGCATGCATCGGTCGGGGTGATGAGGAAGCCGTCGTCCAGCCGCACGCTGATGTTGCCTGCTGTCGCGTGCACGTAGCCGCGTTCGAAAAGGCTGCGGCCTGTTCGGCAGATTTCTTCTCTGGCTTGGGTTTCGGTCATGTCTTTTACTGTGTTGCTGTTCGGGACGATCAACGACCGCTTCGCATAACGATCACGAACCAGCGGCCGTCACTCCAACACCAAGAACGCTTTCGTAAAAAAATCGTCACTGCCGAAGTTGCCGGACTTCAGCGCGATGTGCAACCCCGATGCGGGCGCGGCGTCGGAGCGCGCATGGCACCACGGCACGCCCGGGTCGATCTGCGGGCCGATCTGCATCTGCGCGATGCCCAGCGCCTGCACGCACGCACCCGAGGTTTCGCCGCCGGCCACCACCAGCTGGTGCACGCCGCGCTCGACCAGGCCGCGCGCGATGGCCGCGACGGTGCGCTCGACCATGGCGCCCGCCTGCTCTGCGCCCAGTTGGCCTTGCACCGACTTGACGGCGCCGGCTTCGGCGGTGGAGTAGACGAGCACAGGGCCCTTGTCGAGCAACGGCGTGGCCCACGACAAGACCTCGGCCGCCACATCCGCGCCCTGCGCGATGCGCAAGGGGTCGATGGCCATGGCCGCGCCGCCGCGCTGCACGAAGTCTTGCACCTGGCGGTTGGTGGCGAGCGAACAGCTGCCCGAGACGACGGCCTGCTTGCCGCCGGCCGGGGGCAAGGCGCTGGCCTGGGACGACGGCGCCAGCCCGAAGTTGGCCGGCAGGCCGATGGCCACGCCCGAACCCGCGGTGAGCAACGGCAACTTCGCGAGCGCCGGGCCCATGCGCAGCAGGTCGTCGTTCGACACGGCATCGACGGCGGCGATGGACACGCCCTCGGCCTTCAGCTGCGCGATGCGTTCTTCGATGGCCTGTGCGCCGCGCGCGACCACGGTGTAATCGATAAGGCCGACCTTGCGCTGGCACTGCGCCTGCAGCACGCGCACCAGGTTCGGGTCGGTCATGGGCGTGAGCGGGTGGTTCTGCATGCCGCTCTCGTTGAGCAGCACGTCACCCGCGAACAGGTAGCCCTTGAACACGGTGCGCTTGTTGTCGGGGAAGGCAGGCGTGGCGATGGTGAAGTCGCACTGCAGCGCGTCCATCAGCGCCTCGGTGACGGGACCGATGTTGCCTTGGGGCGTGCTGTCGAAGGTGGAGCAGTACTTGAAGTAGATCTGCTGCGCGCCCTGCGCCTGCAGCCAGCGCAGCGCGTCGAGCGACTGGGCGACGGCCTCGGCCGGCGCGATGGTGCGCGACTTGAGGGCGACCACCACCGCATCGACATCCGCGCCGAGCGGGCCGTCGGGCACGCCGATGGCCTGCACCACGCGCATGCCCGCGCGCACGAGGTTGTTGGCAAGGTCGGTGGCGCCGGTGAAGTCGTCGGCGATGCAGCCGAGCAGGAGCCTGGGTTGTGCGGAGGGCGTGGACGGGTTCGCCATGGCTCAGCCCTTCACCGGCAGCTTCACGGCCTGCGCGTTCTCGCGCACGTAGTCGCGCAGGATGGCGTCGAAGCTCGCGTCGGCCTTCAAGCCCAATGCTTCGGCGCGTGCGGCGTGGATGCGGCTGGGCCAGCTGGTCACGATCTTGGCAATGGCGGCATCGGGCGTCCAGTCGATCAGCGCGCCGGCCTCCTTGCCCGCGATGCGTTCGAGCGCCTGCGCCATGTCGCGCACGGTGGTGGTCAGCGCGGGCAGGTTGACGGCGGTGCGCGCGCCCCACTCGGCGGCGCTGGCCGTGGCGGCGCGCACGAGGCCGGCGACGGTGTTGCCGGGCGATGCCAGTGCCACGGGCGTGTCCGGCGGCACCGGGCAGCGCGCGCGCTCCCCGGCCAGCGGCTCGCGCAGCATGCCGCTCAGGAAGCTCGATGCCGCGCCGTTGGGCTTGCCCGGGCGCACCGACACGGTCATGAGCCGCACGTTGCGGCCCTGCACGAAGCCCTTGCGCGTGAAGTCGGCGACCAGCTGCTCGCCGATGAATTTCTGGATGCCGTAGCTGTTCTGCGGCGTCGGCAAGGTGGTGTCCTCGATGACGGCGGGCAGGCGCTGCTCGGGCGAATCGCCGAACACGGCGACCGAGCTGGAGAACACGAACACCGGGGCGCTGCCGGCACGGCGCGCGGCCTCGAGCAGGCCGCGCGTGGTGTCGAGGTTGCTGCGCATGCCGAGGTCGAAGTCGGCCTCGCATTCGCCGCTCACGGCGGCGGCCAGGTGGAACACGAGCTGGGTGTCGGCGATGGGCAGCGCGTTGGCGGCCAGCTGCGCCAGCAGGTCGCCCTCCGCGAACTGCACGCGCGCGTCGGCGGCCAGGTCGGCGGGCGGTGGCACGCGGTCGGCCAGGGTGATGCGCGAGATGGCTTGCGCGGCGGCGCCGGCCAGGGCGATGTCGCCGCCTGCCAGCAAGGTGCGCGCGAGGCGCGCGCCGAGGAAGCCGCAGCCGCCGGTGATGAGGATGTGCATGGTGTCTCTGCTTTCTTCAGTCTTGTTGTTTTCCGGGCAGTTCGATGCCCGGGAAGATCTTGATGACCGCGCTGTCGTCCTCGCGCGCATGGCCCGCGGTGGAGGCCTGCATGAACATCTGGTGCGCGGTGGACGACAGCGGCAGCGGAAACTTGCTGGCGCGCGCCACGTCGAGCACCAGGCCCAGGTCCTTCACGAAGATGTCGACGGCCGACAGCGGCGTGTAGTCGCCGGCCAGCACGTGGGCCATGCGGTTCTCGAACATCCAGCTGTTGCCCGCGCTGTGGGTGATGACCTCGTACAGCGCGGCCGGGTCCACGCCTTCGCGCAGGCCCAGCGCCATGGCCTCGGCGGCGGCCGCGATGTGCACGCCGGCCAGCAGCTGGTTGATGACCTTCACCTTGCTGCCCGCGCCCGCGCTGTCGCCAAGCCGGTAGACCTTGGCGGCCATGGCGTCGAGCAACGCGCCGGCCTTGTCGTAAGCCGCGGGCGTGCCGGCGGTCATCATCGTCATCTGGCCGTTCGCGGCCTTGGCGGCACCGCCGGAAATGGGCGCATCGAGGTACAGGATGCCCAGCTCCTGGAGCCGCGCCTCCAGCGCCACCGACCAGTTCGGGTCGACGGTGGAGCACATCACGAACAGGCTGCCGGGCTTCATCGAAGCGGCGCAGCCGGGGGCGGTGCCGTCGCCGAACAGCACCGACTCGGTCTGCGCGGCGTTGACCACCACCGACACCACGACGTCGCATTGCGCGCCGAGCGCGGCCAGCGAATCGCAGGCGGTGCCGCCGTCGCGCGCGAAGGCTTCGGCGACCTCGCGGCGCACGTCGAACACATGCGGCGCGTGGCCCGCGCGGCGCAGCGATTGCGCCATGCCGGCGCCCATGGCGCCGAGGCCCACGACGCCGACTGCGCCGACGAAGGGAGAGGGGGAAGTGGTCATGGAGGGGCTTTTCCTTGAACGGGTGTGCAGCGTAGGCCTCTGTCGCCTGCGCTTCAATTTGTCAGGTCATCATACAAATTCGGGCGCTGCGGGCCGATCCGTTCGAACCCGTACCCGAGCCGTGTGCAGGGGCTCAGCGCCCCGAGGCCCAGGCGTTCAATGGCGCGCGGGCCAGCCTTCGACAAGCGGTCGTGCGAGCTGCGCGCCCTCTTGCTGCCAGAACGCCGGGTCGGCCTGCTCGATGCGGCGGATGGCGTTGTCCATGTGCGACTTGGCGGCCTCGCGCGCGCGCGCCGCGTCGCCCGCGTCGATGGCATCGACGATCAGCGCGTGCTCCTGCGCCACCTGGGCCGCGAAGTCGGCGCGGCGGGCTTCGTTGGCGCGCGTCACGCGCGTGGCGCCGTGCAGGAACTGGCGCAGGTACTGCAGCGTGCCGAGCAGGAAGGGGTTGCGCGCGGCCTCGGCGATGGCGGTGTGGAAGCGCACGTCTTCGTCGGCCCCGTTGCCCCCGGCCACCACCGCCGCCTTCAGCGCCTTGATGGCCTCGCGGATGCGGCGCAGGTCGGCCTTGGTGCGGCGCTCGGCCGCCAGCGCGGCCACTTCGGCCTCGAGCGCGCGGCGCAGCTCGACCATCTGGATGACGGCTTCGCGCGAGGCCACGTGCGGCATGTCGAAGCGCAGCGGCTCGATGCCGGCGGCGCGCACGTACACGCCGCTGCCCTGGCGCGAATCGACCAGCCCCAGCGACTTGAGCCGCGACACCGCCTCGCGCACCACGGTGCGGCTCACGCCGAATTGCGCGGCCAATGCGGTCTCGGTGGGCAGCCGGTCGCCTTCGCCGAGCCGCCCGCTGCGCACTTCGGCGGCCAGCGCGTCGGCCACCTGGTCGGCCAGGCGGACGGTGGGGGCTACGGACTGGAAGCGGGCGGTCATGGGGCGGAAGGTGGGGCCTGCGACTCTAACGCAGGCCCTCCGCGCGGGCGCGCCCGCGCACGCCCCCCGGCTGCGTGGGCTCAGCGCAGCGCGTGCCGCGCGGCGTTCGCGATGCTGGCCGCGTCCACCCCGAAGAACCCGCGCAGCGCGGCGCGCGTGTCGCTGCGCCCGAAGCCGTCGGTGCCCAGCGTGAGGTAGCGCCGGCCTTCCGGCAAAAAGGCGCGCACGCTCTCGGGCACGGCGCGCACGTAGTCGGTGGCGGCGACGATCGGCGAGGTGTTCATACCCTCGCCCTCGCCCTTGCCGAGCTGCTGCGCGATGAAGGCGGTGCCGGCTTCTTCCGCGCTCGCGCCGGCCAGTGCGCGCTGCTCGCAGGCCGCGCCGTCGCGTGCCAGCTCGCTCCAGCTCGTCACGCTGAACACCTCGGCCTCGATGCCTTCGTCGGCCAGCAGCTGCGCGGCCTTCACCACCTCGGTGAGGATGGCGCCCGAGCCCATGAGCGTGACCTTCTTCTGCGCCTTGCCGGAGGTGGGCGTGTACACACCGAAGCGGTAGCAGCCGCGCAGGATGTCGCTCTCCGCGCCCGCGGGCACGTCGGGCTGCGCGTAGTTCTCGTTCATGAGCGTGACGTAGTAGAAAACGTCCTTCTGCTCGACCATCATTTCGCGGATGCCCGCATCGACGATCACCGCCATCTCGCCCGCGTAGGCCGGGTCGTAGGCCTTGCAGTTGGGAATGGTCGCGGCCACTAGGTGGCTGCTGCCGTCCTGGTGCTGCAGGCCTTCGCCGCCGAGCGTGGTGCGGCCCGAGGTGGCGCCCAGCAGGAAGCCGCGCGCGCGCTGGTCGGCCGCCGCCCAGATGGCGTCGCCCACGCGCTGGAAGCCGAACATCGAGTAGTAGATGTAGAAGGGCAGCATCGCCAGCCCGTGCACGCTGTAGCTGGTGGCCGCGGCCGTCCAGCTCGCGATGGCGCCGGCCTCGCTGATGCCTTCTTCCAGGATCTGCCCGTCGGTGGCCTCGCGGTAGCTCAGCACCGAGCCGATGTCTTCGGGCGCATAGCGCTGGCCCACGCTCGAGTAGATGCCCACCTGCTTGAACAGGTTGGCCATGCCGAAGGTGCGTGCCTCGTCGGCCACGATGGGCACGATGCGCGGGCCCAGGGCCTTGTCCTTCATGAGGTTGCCCAGCATGCGCACGAAGGCCATGGTGGTGCTCATTTCCTTGCCGGCGGCGGCCGTGGCGAACTGCGCGTAGCTGGCGATGTCGGGCTTGGGCACCACGTCGCATGCGGTCTCGCGCCGCGGCATGGCGCCGCCCAGGGCTTCGCGGTGCTGGCGCAGGTAGCGCATCTCGGCGCTGTCTTCCGGCGGGCGGTAGAAGTCCATGGCGGTGGCCTGCGCGTCGCTCAGCGGCAGGTTGAAGCGGTCGCGGAACTCGATGAGGTCCACGTCGCCCATCTTCTTGTGCGAGTGCGTGGTCATCTTGCCCTGCGCGGCGCTGCCCATGCCGTAGCCCTTCTTGGTGTGGGCGAGGATGACGGTGGGCTGGCCCTTGTGCGCGGCCGCGGCGGCGTAGGCCGCGTGGATCTTCACGAGGTCGTGGCCGCCGCGCTTCAGGCGGTCGATCTGCTCGTCGGTCATGCCCTCGGCCAGGCGCGCGAGTTCGGGGTTCTGGCCGAAGAAGTTGTCGCGGTTGAAGCGGCCGTCCTTCGCGGCAAAGGTCTGCATCTGGCCGTCGACGGTTTCCGCGAAGACGCGCGCCAGCGCGCCGCTCACGTCCTGCGCGAAGAGGCCGTCCCAGTCGCTGCCCCACACGAGCTTGACGACGTTCCAGCCCGCGCCGGCGAAGAGCTTCTCGAGCTCGTCGATGATGCGGCCGTTGCCGCGCACCGGGCCGTCCAGGCGCTGCAGGTTGCAGTTGACGACCCACACGAGGTTGTCGAGCTTCTCGCGCGCGGCCAGCGTCAGCGCGCTCATGGATTCGGGCTCGTCCATTTCGCCGTCGCCGAACACGCCCCACACCTTGCGGCCCTCGCAGTTCAGCAGGTTGCGGTGCGTGAGGTAGCGCATGAAGCGCGCGTGGTAGATCGAGCTGATGGGGCCGATGCCCATCGAGCCGGTGGGGAACTGCCAGAAGTCCGGCATCAGGTACGGGTGCGGATAGCTGCTGAGGCCGCGCGCGCCCGTGCCCTGCGTGAAGGCGGGGGCCGTGAGCTCCTGGCGGTAGTGCGCCAGGTCTTCTTCGCTCAGGCGGCCCTCGAGGTACGCACGCGCGTACACGCCGGGCGCGCTGTGCGGCTGGAAGAACACCAGGTCGCCGCGGTGGTGTTCGCTGCGCGCATGAAAGAAGTGGTTGAAGCCGGTCTCGAACAGGTCGGCCGCGCTCGCGTAGCTGGCAATGTGGCCGCCGAGTTCGCCGTAGGCCTGGTTGGCCTTGGCCACCATGGCCAGCGCGTTCCAGCGCATCAGCGAGGCGAGCTTTTCTTCCACGGCGAGGTCACCGGGGAACGGCGGCTGGTCTTGCGCGGCGATGGTGTTGACGTACGGCGTCGCCAGCTCGGGCTGCCAGCCGATGCGCTGCTGGCGCGCCAGCCGGGCCAGCTCCACCAGCATCTGCCGCGCGCGCTGCGGGCCCTGCGTTTGCGCCAGCGCCAGGAAGGCGTCGCGCCATTCGGCGGTTTCCGCGGGGTCGGGGTCGTGCGACAGCGGCGTGGGCGACGCGTCCAGCAACAGGGCGCGCATCTGGTCGGGCGAGATCGGGGCGTTCATACCGGCACTTTAGGCCGCACCCAGGAAAATTAGCTACCGGCGCTCGCAAATCCGTGCCAAGGTCGCAGCATAAAATTTCTAAAACAGAATTGGAGACGGCATTTCATGCAACTCGACGCCATCGACCTGCGCATCCTCGACGAACTGCAGCGCGACGGCGCGCTGTCGAACGTGGAGCTCGCGCGCCGCGTGCACCTGTCGCCCTCGCCCTGCCTGGCGCGCGTGAAGGCGCTGGAAACCAACGGCGTCATCGACCGCTACGTGGCGCTTGCCAACCCGAAGGCGCTGGGCCTGGGGCTGAACGTGTTCATCTCGATCAGCCTGCGCACGCAAAGCAAGCAGTCGCTGGCCGACTTCGAGCAGCGCATCGCCGAGCACGACGAGGTGATGGAGTGCTACCTGATGACGGGCGACCGCGACTACCTCATTCGCATCGCGGTGGCCGACATGGCGGCGCTCGAAAAATTCATCATGGAACAGCTCACGCCGATTCCAGGCATCGAGAAGATCCGCTCGAGCTTCGCGCTCAAGCAGGTGAGATACAAAACGGCGCTGCCGTTGCCGACAGCGCCGTCCTGAACAGCGGGCAAGCCGCTTACTTGGCCAGCTTGGGCTGGATCGGGTCGGCGGTGAGGTAGCCGACGGCGGCGGCGTAGCGTTCCTTGTAGTTCGCGCGCACGTACGGGTCGAGCGTGGCCTGCACCTTGGCGTGGATGCTGCCCCAGTCGCCCGGATGCTGGAAGTTGCTCATGATGTAGGTCCAGCCGTTGATCTCGTCCACCGCGTGCAGGCCGGTCGACTCGCCGCCCGCGGGAATCGACATGATGCGCACCAGCTTCTTGGTGTCGACGTTGTACGCCCACAGGAAGTTGTTGACGTGGCTGCTGCTGTCCTCGCCGATGAACAGCGTGCGCATCTTCTCGGAGAACTTCAGGTTGTCCGGGTTGCCGATCGTGTTCGGATTCGAGGTGTTGCCCAGGGCATCGGAGGCGATGTCCTCGCCGACGATGAGCGCGCGGGTCTGCGTGGGCACCCAGTCGCTGTTGATCGAGGTGCTGCCGGCGTCCTTCTGGCCGCCCGCGAGGTTGTGGGCCATCACGCCGCCGGCGCTGAGCTTCTTCGGCAGGGCGATGTTGGTGCCCGCCGTCCAGCCCTTGCCGCCGCTGACCATCGAGTCCTGGATGTTCTGCAGCGCGGAGTAGGCGATCTTGTCCTTGATGTTGACGGTCGTGCCTTCCATCTTGGTGAAGGCCATGCTGGCGCCCACGAGGTTGGCGTAGCGGTGGGTCTCCAGGAAGGCGGCGGCCTTCTCCATGCCGGGCTTCAGGCGGACCCAGTTGGCCTTGCCGTCGCAGTACATCAGCGTGTAGGTGCCGTCGACCGGCGTCGCCGGGGCGAGCGGCGTGGCGTCGTTGCTGCCGTTCTGCACGGCGTACACCACGTCGAGGATGTCCGAGGCCTTCAGCGTATTGGCCAGGGCTTCGATCTCGGCGCTGGTGGCGTGGCCGAGCTTGATCCAGCTCATCTTGGCGGCGGCGGCGGCCGGGTCGATCGAGTAGCCCGCGTCGTACTTGGCGACGTAGAGCGTGCCGGCCGACAGGTCTTTTTCCTTGTCGGCGACGAACATGAAGAAGCCGCCGTTGGTGTAGTCGTCGCCCATGATGGCGGTGCGGTTGTCGGGCATGACCTGGATCAGCTCGTGCGAGATGCGGCCCAGGCAGTAGTGCTTCTTCACGCTGCCGGTGCCGTCGGCATTGACCGTGATCTCGGGCAGGTGGCCGTAGTGGTACGGGTTGGCCGTGGTCTCGTCGCCGAACACGTTCTTGCTGTAGGCCTTGAACATGGTGTTGGTGGCGATGCTGGCCGCGTCGGGTTCGTACTCCTCGCTCGACAGGTGGGTGCCCCAGGGCGACAGGCTGGCGCCGCAGGTGATCCACAGGCCGTGGGCGCTGGACATGTCGACGTTGTGGTACTTCACCAGGCTGAGCTTGCCGGTGGTCTGGTCCTGGTCGAGCGTGAGCACCGCGATCGGCGAGGGCAGCGTGCCGTAGGTGCTGTTGCCGGCGAGGTCGCGCGTGGTGTATTCGAACTGGACCACGGCGAAGACCGGCTTGCCCTTGACGCCGTCGACCTTGGCATTGGGCACGCTCAGCAGCGAGGTGCCGTCGGGGCTGTCGGAGTAGAACTGGCGCGTGTTGGCCGGCACCGACTTGTCCAGGATGGGCTGGTTCTTGCTGTCGTAGTAACCGCCGGCCAGCACCTTGCCGCCCTTGCCGTCAGACACCAGGTCGCCGGTCAGGAAGAAGGGCTGGTAGGCCAGCTTGTATTCGGTGGAGCTGCCGTTGTCGAAGGCGATCTTCAGCGTGGAGCCGACCGTGGTGGTGGCCATGGCGGCGGGGTCGGCCAGCGTGGGCGCGGCCATGCCGGTGAACTCGGCCGAAACGAAGTTCGGCGTGGGCGCAGGGGCCGGAGCGGGTGCCGGCGCCGGGGCGGGCGCGATGGGCAGGAAGGTCTGGCCGCCGTCGCCGCCGCCGCCGCAAGCGGTCAGGAAGGCGACACCGCCCAGTGGCAACATGGGCGCGGCGCCGAGCAACTTGAGGGCGTGGCGACGGGAGGCGCCGGGCGCCTTGGTGGAATCGGTCATTTTGTTTTCCAGAGATCGTGGGAGGGGATCGCCGTGAGGTCTGAAGTCAAAAGAAGTCAGCCTCTCGTCAGCCCGCGAACCTTAAAAGGCGCCCGTGACGGAACCATGCATCGCGCATGACAGAACCATGACAAGGCGCGCCGCGAGGGCGCGCCGGTCGTCTGGAAAACAGGGAACAGGCCCTTGCGCCGGGCCCGTTTCGAATCAGGGCGCCGGCAACTGCCGGGGCCACAAGGCCCACAACCGCAGCGGCTGGTTCATGCTCGCGGCCAGCCGCCCGGCATCGGCGCCGGTGCCCGCGAAGTAGTCCGCGCGCACCGCGCCGAGGATGGCGCTGCCGGTGTCTTGCGCGACCACCAGTTTCTGCAATTGCGCCGCCGGTCCGTTGGACGCAAGCCACACCGGCGTGCCGTAGGGAATGCTCTCGCGGTCGACCGCGATGGAGCGCCCCGCCGTCAGCGGCACGCCCTGCGCACCGCGCGGGCCGAAGGCGGCGTCGACCTCGCTCATGGTCTCCTCGCGGAAGAACACGTAGCGCGGGTTGCTCCACAGCAGTTGCGGCACGCGCTGCGGGTTCTGCGCGGCCCAGGCCTTGGTGTCGTCGGGCCACTTGCCGACCTTGCTCACGCCCTGGCTCATGAGCCACTGCTGCACGCTGCGGTAGGGCTGCTCGTTGGTGGCCGAGAAGGCCATGCGCACGGTGTGCTGGTAGCCGTTGGCCTCGGTGATGCGCAGGCGCCCCGAGCCCTGGATGTGCAGCATCAGCGCGTCGATGGGGTCGGCCATCCACGCGATCTCGCGCCCGCGCAGCGCGGCCTGCGCCTCGGGCAGCGTCTCGATCTCTTGCCGCGTGTACCAGGGGCGGCGCGGCGCGAGGCCCTCGGGCGCCTGGTAGATCGGCACGTTGAAGGTGGCGGTGGGCGTGCGCGAGGCCTCGTACACCGGCTCGTAGTAGCTGGTGAGCTTGCCTTCGGTCTGGCCGTTGAGCGCTTCCACGCGGTAGGGCTGCAGCCGGTCGGTCATCCACTGGCGCTGCTCTTCGGGCGTGGCGATGGTGAGCTGGCGCACGTCGCGGCACAGCGGCGCGAAGGCGGCGTTGGGGCGCGAGCAGTTGGCCAGCAGCGCGATCCACGCTTCATGCAGCGGGTCTTCGCCGAAGCCCGGCAGCTCCGACCAGCCGACCGGCACCCAGCGGCTCTTGGGGTGCGCGAGCGAGCCGGTGAGCGGACCGAGGTCGCGCGGCGGGGTGATGGCGGGGGGGCGGGTGGGCACGTCGGGTGCGCGCGGGCCGGTGGAACAGGCCGCGAGCGTTGCTACGATCACAAGCCCGACCAGCCACTGGAGTCCATTTCTCATGGGTTTGATTCTGCTTGAAGCCCTCGCCGCGGGACTCGTGTTCATCTTGATCATCTGGTGGACCATGTTTTCCGGGCGCAAGAAGGGTGAGCTGCACGACGAGGACGATGCCGACGCCCACCGCGGCACCCCGGACACCTCCGACGGCTTCGACCGCCCGGGCACCGCAAAGAACAGCACGCCGCCTCGACCCTGAAGTCCGCGCGTAGCCCGATGCCGATGCCGTGTGTCGGAGAAGCACCCCGTTGCTATTACTTTAGTAGCAATCATCGTAGCATTCATGGGCGATTGCGAAGCTTTTCTTATTTTCCGTAGGGCTTTGAGGCCGTACCATCGCGTGCTCCCCGGAGCTAAGCTGTGGCCCGCTTGACTCAACCTTGAAAGGGAAACGCCATGAAAAAATTCGTACTCGCCACCTGTGCCGCCGCTGTCGTCCTGTCCGGCTGCGCCGGCGGCATGAGCGACACGCAACGCAACACCGGCATCGGTGCCGGCATCGGCGCCCTGGGCGGTGCGGCCATCGGCTCGGCCACCGGCGGCAACCGCGGTGCCATCGGCACGGGCGCGGTGGTCGGCGCGGCAGCCGGCGCGCTGGGCGGCTACCTGTGGTCGCAGCGCATGGAAAACCAGAAGCGCCAGATGGAAGCCGCCACGCAAGGCACGGGCATCGCCGTCACGCAAACGCCCAACAACGAGCTGAAGCTGCAGATCCCGAGCGACGTGTCGTTCGACGTGGGCCGCGCCAACATCAAGTCGAACTTCGCGCCCGTGCTCGACCAATTCGCCAATGGCCTGCGCAACAACCCGAACGCCGAGGTGCGCATCATCGGCCACACCGACAGCACCGGCTCGGACGCCATCAACAACCCGCTGTCGGTCGACCGCGCGGCCAGCACGCGCGACTACCTCGTGGCGCGCGGCGTGAACGCGGCGGCCTTCCGCATCGAAGGCCGCGGTTCGCGCGAACCGATCGCCGATAACAACAGCGACACAGGCCGGGCACAGAATCGCCGCGTCGAAATCTACGTGGGTGAACGCGCACCGCGAGGCTGACCCGGGTTCGCGGCCTTACCGCACAGGGAACACGGCCGCGCCGAAAGGCCGGTTCCCGCCACCATTCCATTGGTCCATAGAGAGGGAAACTCATGAGGAAGTTTGTTGTTGCCGGCGCCGCCATGGCCGCGCTGGTTTTCGTCGCGGGCTGCGCTTCGCAGTCGCCACCGCCGGCCGCGGCCGAACCGGCCCCACCGGTCGCCGCTGCCCCAGCCAACAGCTGGACGGCGCGCCTCGCGGCGCTGAAGACCGACCTCGAGGCATCGACCAAGGGAACGGGCGCGGTGATCGAGCAGACCGCCGACAACCAGCTGCACGTGGTGATTCCGAACGAACTCTCGTTCGACACGGGCCGCGCCAACGTCAAGCGCAACCTGGCGCAGGTGCTCGACAAGGTCGCCGGCGGCCTGAAGAGCGCCACCGCCGCCAGCGTGCGCGTGATCGGCCACACCGACAGCACGGGCAGCGAAGAAGGCAACGAACGCCTCTCGGTGAGCCGCGCCGACAGCGTGCGCAACCACCTGGTGGGCCGCGGCGTGTCGACCACGGCCATCACCACCGACGGCCGCGGCTCGCGCGAACCGCTGGCGGACAACGCCACGGCGGCAGGCCGGGCGCAGAACCGCCGCGTGGAAATCTTCGTGGCGGAAAAAGCCTGAGGCCAGAAGCTCTGAAGCCCTGAGCTTTCAGGCGACCTCTAGAGGTCCCTGAGGCGGTTGGCCAGCTCCACCGCCGACTTCACTTCCATCTTGTCGAACACGCGCGCGCGGTGGACCTCCACCGTGCGCACGCTGATCGCGAGCTGGTCGGCAATCAGCTTGTTCGGCAAGCCCTCGACCACGAGCCGCATCACGTCGCGCTCGCGGTCGGTCAGCTCGGCGATGCGCTCGGCCAGGCCGCGGCGCAGGCGCTGCACCTCGAGCGCCTGCAGCGACGCATTCAGCGCATGCTCGATGCGGTCGACCAGCGCGTTGTCCGAGAACGGCTTCTCGCAGAAGTCGAAGGCGCCGCGCTTCACGGCGTCCACCGCCGTGGGCACGTCGGCATGGCCCGTCAGGAAGATGACCGGCATCGCGGGCAGCAGCCCGCGCTCCACCAGCCGGTCGAACAGCACCAGCCCGCTGGTGCCGGGCATGCGCACGTCCAGCAGCAGGCACAGCGGCTGCTCGGGCAGCGGGCCTTGGTCGAGAAACTGCTCGAACGCCTCGGCGCTGCCGAAATGCTCGCTCGCCAGGCGCCGCGAACGCAGCAGCCAGGCCAGCGCCTCGCGCACGCTGGCGTCGTCGTCCACGATAAAGATCAAGCCATCGATCAGCGGTTGCATGCCATGAGGTCCAGGAGATTGTTGGTTGAACGCGGCGTCAGCCGGCGGCCGGCAGCGTGAAGCGAAAGACGGTGCCGCGCGGCTTGTTGGGCTCGAACACCAGCGCCCCGCCGTGCTGCTCCACCACCGTGCGGCACAGGCTCAGGCCGAGCCCCATGCCGTCGGCGCGCGTGGTGAAAAAGGGCGTGAACAGCCGCTCGGCCACTTCGGCGCCGATGCCGCAGCCCAGGTCGGCCACCGAGAACTCGATCCAGCGCCGGCCGTCTTCCTGCCCGGTGCCGCCCACCGCCACGGCGCGCGCCACGCGCAGGCGCAGCACGCGGCTGCCGACGTTGTCGGGGCTGTCCATGGCCTGCATGGCGTTGCGCGCCAGGTTCAGCAGCACCTGCTCGACCAGGGTGCGGTCGCACATGGCCGCGGGCAGCTTGTCTTCGAACACCACCTCGATGATCACGCCCAGCTTGCGCGCCTGCAACCGCACCAGCGGCAGCACCGCGTCGATCAGCGCCTGCGGCGCCACGGGCTCGCGCGTGCGGTCGCGCCGGCGCACGAAGTCGTGCACGCTGCGAATCACCTGGCCGGCGCGGTCGGCCTGCTCGGCAATGCGCCGCACGGCCATCGCCACCTCGCCCTGGTCGCCCTTGGCGTGCGGGCCGAGCAGGTTGAGCGAGCCGCTCGCGTAGCTGGCAATGGCGGCCAGCGGCTGCGTGAGCTCGTGGCTGAGCAGCGAGGCCATCTCGCCCACGGTGGCCAGCCGCGCGCTGGCCTGCAGGCGCTCCTGGCTGGCGCGCGACAGTTCCTCGATGCGGCGCTGCTCGCTCACGTCGATGAAGGCGCTCATCCAGCCGGTCTGCACCTTGTGCGCGTTGATGAGCGGGGCCTCGAAGATCAGCACCGGAAAGCGCGTGCCGTCCTTGCGCATGAAGACCGACTCGAAGCCCTCGCGCGGCGGCATGCCGCCGGCCAGGCGGCGGGCCTGGCGCTGCTGGTATTCGTGCGCCAGCTCGGTGGGCCAATAGGGCGCTTCGGGTGCGCTGGGTGCGCCGGGGGCGGCGGGTGTTTCGGCGTTGCCCGCCATCAGCTCCTCGGGGCTGAAGCCCACCATCTCGCAGAAGGCCGGGTTCACGTAGGTGATGCGGCCCTGCAGGTCGCGCGCGCGCAGCCCGGTGATGACCGAGTCTTCCATCGCCTTGCGAAAGGCCAGCGCGTCGGCCAGGTCGCGCTCGGCGCGCAGGCGGCGGCGGGTGTCGCGCGCCAGCAGCACCAGCACCGACACCAGCGCGATGGAAATGGCCGTGACCAGCGCGGTGAGCATGTTGGGGAACAGGTCGGGCGCGGCGCGCCAGCCGTCCACGCGCAGCATCAGCGCGGTGCCCGGCAGGTCGATGAGCTGCTGCGAGGTGAACACCCGCGTGCCGGTGCGCCGCGAGGTGCCCAGCGCCACCAGCCGCGTGCCGTCGGCCTCGGTGAAGGCCACCTCCTGCCCGCGCGTGAGCGTGGGGCCGACCAGCTCGATGAGCGCGTCGCGCAGCGAATAGCTGGCCACCAGGTAGCCGCCCGCGTCGATGGGCACGCACAGCTCCATCACCTCGACGCCGCCGCCGCCGGCAATGGGCACGTAGTGGCTCGGCGAGTAGGCCGGCGCGCCCAGCTTGCGCGCGGCGGCGCAGGCCAGCGTGACGTCGGACTGCTCGGCGCCGCGCGTGGCCTCGTCGAGGATGCGCATGCGGTAGGGCGTGTTGACGGCCTGCAGCGGGCGCAGCGCGGCGTCGCGCCACTCGAGCCGCAGCCACTCGCGGTGCTCGCGCAGCAGCGAGGCCGCGATGTCGGGCCACAGCGCGCGGTCGGCGCCCGGGGCCTGCGTGGCGCGCAGGCTCTGCGCATTGCGCTGGAAGCCGCTGCGCAGGTCGGAGACGGCGTCGGCCGTGTCGCGGTCGAGCGCGGCCTGCACCTGCTCCACCTCGTGCCGGCCCGCCAGCCACACCACCGTGACCAGCAGCGCCGACACCAGCACCGCCAGCAGCAGCCACAGGAACCAGCGCTGCCACAGCGAGCGCAGCCGCGCGAGCGCCAGCAGCGCCCACCGCTGCGGTGCGACGGTCAGCAGCGCATCGGACATCGCTAGAGCACGCAGTGGGACAGCACGGGCAGTTGCGCCCGTGTGCGCGCGACCTGCGCGGCGTCGATGTCGAACAGCACCACGCCCTCGCCGGTGGCCTGCTGCGCCACCACCGAGCCCCAGGGGTCGACCACCAGCGACTGGCCCCAGGTGTGGCGGCCGTTTTCGTGCGTGCCGCCCTGCGCGGGCGCGACCACCCAGGCCAGGTTCTCGATGGCGCGGGCGCGCAGCAGCACCTCCCAGTGCGCGGCGCCGGTGGTGCGCGTGAACGCGCTGGGCACCAGCATCAGGTCGGCGCCCTGCCTGGCCAGCGCGCGGTACAGCTCCGGAAAGCGCAGGTCGTAGCACACGCTCATGCCCACGCGCCAGGCGTGGCCGTCGCGCGAAGGCAGCTCGAACACCACGGGCTCGTGGCCTGGCGCGATGACGCGGCGCTCGTCGTAGCGCTCGGTGCCGTTGTCGAAATAGAAGAGGTGGATCTTGTCGTAGCGCGCCACGCACTTGCCCTCGGGCGAGAAGGCGAGCGAGCTGTTGAACACATGCTCGGCATCGGTGCTTTCTATCGGCAGCGTGCCGCCCACGATCCACAGCCCGAACTCGCGCGCCGCGTCGGCCAGGAAGCCCTGCACCGTGCCCGCGCCCGCGGTCTCGCGCAGGGCCAGCTTGTCGGTGTCGCGCGCGCCCATCATGCAGAAATACTCGGGCAGCACGGCCAGCTCGGCGCCGGCGGCGGCGGCCTGCGCGAGCAGCTCGTGGGCGCGTGCGAGGTTGGCTTCGCGGGCGATGGCGGACACCATCTGGATGGCTGCGACTTTCATTGCGTGGTCTCCTGTTTCTTGCCTTCGTTCGCGCCCGATAGGCCCGGCATCGAAGGAATGCCCTGCGGCAGCAGCTGCAGCGAGCGCGGCACCTTCGCGATCTTGGGGTCGGCCCAGGTGCCTTCGACGTGAAATTCCTGCGTGGCGGCGGCCGACAGCGGCTTGCTCAGCACCCATTGGGCCAGGAAGGCGCCCAGCCCGATGGCCGGGTTGATGGCCGTGGCCACCAGCGCGGCCGTGCCGGCGGTGATCTCGGGCACCACCACCACGCGCAGGTCGGTGGTCTCGCGCACGATGTCGGCCGAGCCGTCCATCAGCGCGGCGGCGTTCACGCCCTTCATCTGCAGGTTGTTGGTGCTGGCGATGCCCTTGGCGATCTTTGCGTCGCCGCGAATGAAGTCGAAGGCGAAGCCCTGGCTGAACACGTCGCGGAAGTCGAGCGTGAGGCGCCGCGGCAGCGCCTGCAGGCTCAGCACGCCCAGCAGCTTGGCCAGGCCCGGGTCGGCCTTCAGGAACTGGCCCTGCTCCACGTCGACCTGCAGCTGGCCGCCCAGGCTGGGGTAGTCGAGCGAGAACGGCGAGCCGCTCCAGTTGACGTCGCCCTCCAGCCGGCCCTTGCCGCGGCGCAGCACGCCCGGCATGCCGAAGCGCGCGAGCAGCTCGCCGGCATCGGCGATGTCGAGCCTGAAGGTCATGCCGGTGCGGCGCTGGCCGGCCGTGCCGCCGGGCACGCCGGCCCAGGTGCCCTTGGCGGCGAAGCTGGCCTCGGGCATGGTGAAGGCGAGCTTGTTGAGCGCCCATTCGCGGCCCGCGCCGCCGCGGTTGACGGCGTCGATCTCGGCGCGGCCCAGGCGCTTGCCGAGCAGCTCGAAGTCGTCCACCACGATGTCCAGCGCGGGCAGCGTGCCGGGCTGCTCGTCGAGCAGGGTCTCGACCTGGGTGGCCTCGCTGGGCGCGATCTTCAGCCGCGCGAGCCGCGCATACAGGCGCCCGGCCTGCGTGTGGCGGTACTCGGCGTAGCCGCTGAGCTCGGTGGCGTCGATGTTGGCGCGCCACAGGGCGCCGTCGCGCGTGCCGCCGAGCACCACGTTGTGCAGCGTGCGGCCGGCCACGGCGAGCTGCTGCGCGCGCACGGCGATGCGCGTGGGCAGGTAGGCCATCGACGGGTCGTCGGCGCGCTCGGGCGTTTCGGTGGCGGCCGTGCCGGACGCCACCGGCGCGGCCTGCGCGGAACCGGTGGCCTCGCCGACCAGCGCCTGCCACGCGGCGGTGTCGAGCTTGGCCACGTTGATGTTGGCGAACACGCCCTTGTCGGGCAGCGCGGCCGTCTCGCCCGCCGACAGGCCGATGCCGATGCTGCCGCGCGCCACGCGGGCCTCGCCGCCCACCAGGTCGCGCACGTACTGCACGCTGCCGACGCGGCCGAGGTCGAGCAGCAGCTGGTCCTGCGTGGCAGTGCCCACGGGCACGGCCGTGCCCGCGCGGGTTTCGCGCGCCAGCACCTTCTTCTCGATGCGCAGCGGCATCTGCTCCTCGGCGGTCTTCACGAGCGGCGGCGGCAGTTGCAGCGCCAGGCCCTGCAGGCTGCTGGTGAGCGAGAACTCGGGCGTGCCGTCGCGCATCGAGAAGGTGGCCGCGTAGGGCGTGCTGCCCGTGGCCTTCCTGGCCAGGCGGGCCAGCCAGTCGACCTCGCGCGCGCCGCGCAGGCCGTCGGCGGTGGCGGTGCCCTGCGCCTTCAGCGCCACTTCGCGGTTGGGCCCGCTGAAGCGGCCGCGGCCTTCCACGCGGATGTCGCCGCCGAGCAGCTTCGCCTGCACGTTGGCCAGCGCGAAGCCGGTCTCGGTGAAGTTGAGCGTGCCCTTGGCCTGGCTGAAGCTGGGGGCCTCGGGCACGACCTGCAGCTCGTTGTCGGCCAGCACCACGCTGGCCTGCACCTTGGCGTTGTCCATGGCGGCGAGCGGCAGCTCCAGGTGCAGCTTGTAGTCGGCCGAACCGGTGGCGCGCGCGCGCAGCATGATCTCGCCGGTTTCGCCCGCCAGCGGCGCGCCCGCGCGCAGCACCTCGGCGAGCGGGCCCTTGGCCTGCGCGTCCACGCGCAGCAGGGAGGCGTGGTGCGACATGTCGGCAATCTGCGCCTCGGCCCTGGTCACCTCCACGCCCGGCGCGCCGACCAGCCGGCCGCGCGCGTTGCGCACCAGCATGCCGGCGCGCTCGAACACCAGCTCGCCGGACAGCGCCGTGAGCGGCGGCCACACGGGCGGGGGCATGCCGTTGCGCGCGGCGGTGGGCGGGTTGCGAGGGGGTGCGTAGGCGTAGTCGACATCGGCCACCTTGGCCGCGATGCGGAAGTCGCCCAGCTTCGGGTCCATGAAGGGCATGTCGTGCAGGTCGCCGCGCACGCGGAAGTCGACGCTGCTGGCGGTGCCCTTGGTGACGGCGTCGCGCACGTAGTCGCGCGTGTGCTGGGGAATGTCCAGCGGCAGGTAGCGGAACACGCGCGTGCCGTCGGCGCGCGTGAGCTTGCCCTGCAGGTCGAGCACGCCCGGAAAGCGCGCCTTGCTGCTCGAGGCGGCCGGGTCGCTGGTGCGCCAGCTGGCCTGGGCGTCGCCCTCGGCGTCGGTGTTGGCGAAGCTGAGCTTCGACACCTGGAGTTGCGCGTTGCCCTTGTCGAGCTTCCACTGCAGTTGGGTGGAAAGCCGGTCGATGGGAAT
The DNA here is from genome assembly GCF_041355175.1 of Variovorax sp. RCC_210. Classification (NCBI taxonomy): domain Bacteria; kingdom Pseudomonadati; phylum Pseudomonadota; class Betaproteobacteria; order Burkholderiales; family Comamonadaceae; genus Variovorax; species Variovorax sp. RCC_210. The sequence continues at coordinate 473,604 of NZ_JBFUPJ010000002.1, forward strand.
CACCGGCTCCTCGAACACGCCGGGGAATTCGAGCGTGCCCTGCGCGATGGCCAGCGTGGCGGTGCCGCCGGTGTGGGTGGCGTCGAAGTCGACGGTGGCGCCGCTCAGGCCGGGCGTGCCGGGGTGGACCTTGGGCGGTGTGGCGGCTGCCGCGTTGGCCGCGGCGGTGGTCGTGGGTGCGCTCGGCGTGGTGGTCGATGCCGTGGTGGATGTCGTGGTCGATGCCGGTGCCGTGGCCGCCGCGTCGCTCGCGCCCGGCTGCGAGGCCACGCGCAGGCCGACGATGCGGCCCTTGGCCTGGTAGCGCTCGGGCGCGCCCAGCGAGCCCTGCCAGTTGACGTCGATGTGCTCCACCAGCCCGCGCGGCGCATAGGCATCGAGCACCTTGTGCGTGGCCGCGCCGAGCGGCAGCCGGTCGGCGATGAGCGCCAGCGCGGCCAGGTCGAGCCGGTCGGCGCGCATGGCGCCGTGCTCGGGCGTGCGGCCCTTGTTGGGCGTGTGCTGCAGCCACAGGTTGCCGCCGGGCCAGCGCAGGCCGTCGCTGGTGTCGAACTGCAGCGCGGTGGTCGAGAACTCGAGCGTGTCTTCGGTCAGCAGGCCGGCCAGGCGGCCGGTGACGGCGCGCAGCACCAGCGGCTGCAGGCCCTTGTCGAGCGAGACGTCGACCTTGGCCAGCCCCAGGTCGGCCGCGCCGCCTACGACCTGGCCGTCGTCCACGTCGGCCCACACGCGCAGCGCGCCGTTGCCTTCGCGGATGCGCGCGTCCAGCGACACGTACTGGCCCAGGCGCGTGACGTCGATGTAGGGCAGGTCGGCGTAGAGCTGCCCGTCCCAGGTCTGCCAGTGGCCGCTGCGGATGGACAGCAGCGGCTGGCGGAACTGCCCGCGCAGGGTGAAGCGCTCGCCCCAGCCTGCCGGCGGCGTGGCGTCGAGCCGCAGGCCGTGGCGGCGCGCGGTGTTGCGCGCGACGAAGCGCACGTCGGTGAGCATCAGCGGCTCGGCCTGGCGCAGCTCGTCGGTCCAGCGCACGGTGCCGCCTTCGATCACCAGTTCGCGCTGCGCAAAAAACCAGTCGGCGCCGCGGGTTTCTCCGGTGGTGTCGGTGGCCATGTGCAATCCAGCCACATGGAGTTTTCCCTGAGTGTCGCGGCGCACGTCGAGCTGCGGGCCCTCGATGTAGAGCTGCTCGAAGTTCAGCCGCCAGAGCGAGCGCGGCGACACGCTGGCCACCACGCGCACGAGGCGCAGCGCCTCGCGCTGGTCGGCGTCCTGCAACACCACGTCGCGCAATTCGAAGGCCGGAAAAAGCCCTTCGGAGCGGGCGGTGATCGAGCCGATGCGCACCGGCACGCCGATGGCCTTGCTAGCCTGTGCTTCCAGGGCGCCGCGAAAATCACCGATTCGCGGCACAATCCACGCGTGCAGGACCACGACTGACAGCGCCAGCAGAAGCCATGCGGCGATCAACAGACCCAACAGCCAGCGCGCCGTCACAGCGGTGATTTTGAGCAGACGTGAAGGGGAAGACGCCGTGTCGTTCATTGAGGATCGCGCTGTGTCGGGAATTATGACCGCCAGCATTCAGAGGGGTTCCACGGAAACCGATAGCAGTGTGAACCAGTTGCCAGCCACTTCGACGCCCGTCGCGCAGATCGCGTCCTCCTCCTACTCCCGCTTCGTGCAGCGCCTGCGTCGCAGGTATGCGGCCGAGCTTTCATTGCTTCCCCCTGGCGCGCCGCGGCGCGATTCGATGACTGTGGCTTACGAGGCATTGCGCCGACGTGGGGACAGCGTGGGCGATGCACTGAGGATTGTGCGGCAGCTGGTGATGGAGCGGCTCGTCACCCTCGATTGCGACGCGCAGGCGCCGCTGGCCGTGGTGACCACCGCCGTCACCGAGCTGGCCGAGCTGGCGCTCGACCTCGCCTGCGAGGACGCCTGCCACGAGCTCGACACCGTGCACGGCGCACCGCTGGGCCCCGACGGCCAGCGCGCGCAGCTGTGGATCGTGGGCATGGGCAAGCTGGGCGCGCGCGAGCTGAACGTGTCGAGCGACATCGACCTGATCTACCTCTACGACCTCGACGGCGAGACCCGCGGCGACGCCGACGGCCGCGGGCGGCTGTCGAACCAGGAGTACTTCTCGCGCGCCGTGAAGCGCATCTACGCGCTGGTGGGCGACACCACCGAGCACGGCTTCGTGTTCCGCGTCGACCTGGCGCTGCGGCCCAACGGCAACTCGGGGCCGAGCGTGGTCTCGCTCGATGCGCTGGAAGAGTATTTCCAGGTGCAGGGCCGCGAGTGGGAGCGCTTTGCCTGGATGAAGAGCCGCGTGGTGGCGCCGCGCGACATCGTGCTGGCGGGCCAGGCCCAGGGCCTGCGCGGGGCGGTGCTGCCCTTCGTGTTCCGCCGCTACCTCGACTACAGCGTGTTCGATGCGCTGCGCGTGCTGCACCGGCAGATTCGCGAGCAGTCGGCGCGCCGCAGCGCGGGCCGGCCCGAACGCGCCAACGACGTGAAGCTGTCGCGCGGCGGCATCCGCGAGATCGAGTTCACCGTGCAGCTGCTGCAGGTGGTGCGCGGCGGCCAGTTTCCCGAGCTGCGCACGCGGCCCACGCTCGACGCGCTGCAGCGCCTGGCGCGCGCCAACCTCATGCCGCAGGAAACCGCCGACGCGCTGGCGCAGGCCTACGAGTTCCTGCGCCGGGTGGAGCACCGCATTCAATACCTGGACGACCAGCAGACCCACGTGCTGCCGGTGGCCGACGACGACCTGCGCTGGATTGCCCAGACCCTGGGCTATGCCGACACCTGCCCCTTCCTGGCGCAACTCGACACGCACCGCGAATTCGTGGCGCAGGAGTTCGACAAGCTGCTCGGCGGCGAAAAGCCCTGCAACGGCAAGTGCAGCGGCAAGAAGGCCGCCGCGCCCGCCGAGCTGGCCGACCTGCTCGACGACCTGCCGCCCGCCTTCGCCGAGCGCATTCGCGACTGGTGCGAGCAACCGCGCGTGCTGGCGCTGCGCGAGGAAACCCGCGCACGGCTGCGCCAGCTGGTGCAGCGCACCGGCACCTGGCTGAAGGAGCCCGACGGCGACGGCGAAGGCCAGACGCCGCGCCACGTCGATGCCGCGCTGCGCTGGGCCGACTGGATCGAGCCGCTGATGCGCCGCGAGAGCTACCTGGCGCTGCTGGTCGAACGCCCCGCCGTGCAGGAGCGCCTGCTGCGCCTGCTGGGCTCGGCCAAGTGGCCGGCGCGCTACCTGCTGCAACACCCCGGCGTGATCGACGAGCTGGCAAGCGACGAGATGCTGTCGGGCCGCTTCGTGGCCGCGGAATTCGAGCGTGAGCTCGAAGCGCGCCACGCCTCGCTCACCCGCACCGGCGAGGCCGACGAGGAGCGCCTGCTGAACCTGCTGCGCCACGCGCACCACGCCGAGGTGTTCCGCACCCTGGCGCGCGACGTGGACGGCCGCATCACCGTGGAGCAGGTGGCCGACGACCTGAGCGCGCTGGCCGACACCACGCTGCGCGTGACCGCGCGCTGGTGCTGGCCGCATGTGCGCAACCGGCACCGCGAGGTGGCGCAGTTCGCGATCATCGGCTACGGCAAGCTGGGCGGAAAAGAGCTGGGCTACGGCAGCGACCTGGACATCGTGTTCGTCTACGACGACGACGACGAACGCGCCGGCGAGGTGTACGCGGCCTATGTGCGCAAGCTGATCAACTGGCTCACCGTGAAGACGCGCGAGGGCGACCTGTTCGAGATCGACACGGCGCTGCGGCCCAACGGCAACTCGGGCCTGCTGACCACCAGCTTCCAGGCCTACGAGAAGTACCAGCTCGGCCGCGGCAGCAACACCGCGTGGACCTGGGAGCACCAGGCCATGACGCGCGCGCGCTTCGTGCTGGGCAGCGAGGACCACGGCGCCGAACTGGGCGCGCGCTTCGACCAGGTGCGCGAGGCCGTGCTGGTGGCGCCGCGCGACCGCGAGGCGCTGAAGGCCGAGATCATCGCCATGCGCGACAAGCTGCGCGGCGCGCGGCCGGTGAAGGCCGGCCACTTCGACGTGAAGCACAGCCCCGGCGGCATGGTCGATGCCGAGTTCGCGGTGCAGTTCCTGGTGCTGTCGTCGTCCGGCGAGCACCCCGAGCTGATTCCCAACGTGGGCAACATCGCGCTGCTGCTGCGCGCCGAACTGGCCGGCATGCTGCCCGAGGGCGTGGGCCGCAGCGCCGCGCGCGCCTACCGCGAGCTGCGCCGCGTGCAGCATCGCGCGCGGCTGAACGAAGAGCCCACGCAGGTCACCCCGCCCGCACTGGCCGCCGAGCGCGACGCCATGCTGGCGCTGTGGAAGGCCGTGTTTGGCTGACGGCGGCCGTTCGCGCGCGACGACCGCGCTGGGCGCCTGCGCGGTGGCCGTGGCCATTGTTCTGGCTGGCTGCGCCAGCGGCCCCCGTGGAAACAGTGGAAGCAGCGGTGGCGTCGCCAGCGGCCGGGACGGCCCGGGCTCGAACATTCCACCGAACCTGGCCAGCGTGCCCGACGCCGAGCCCCGCATCGAACCCATCCGCACCAGCGGCGGCACCAGCAAGCCGTACACGGTGCTGGGCCGCGGCTACGCGCCGCTGACCGACGACCGGCCGTTCCGCGAATCGGGGCTGGCCTCCTGGTACGGCAGCAAATTTCACGCGGCCTCCACGTCCAGCGGCGAGCCCTACGACATGTACGCCATGACGGCCGCGCACAAGACGCTGCCGCTGCCGAGCTATGTGCGCGTGCGCAACCCGGCCAACGGACGCGAAGTGGTGGTGCGCGTGAACGACCGCGGCCCCTTCGTCGACGGCCGCGTCATCGACCTGAGCTACACGGCCGCGCTGAAGCTCGACCTGCTGCGCGGCGTGGCGCCGGTGGAGATCGAGCGGATCACCAACGAAGACATCCGCACCGGCGCATGGCGGCGGGATGACGGCACGGCGTATGCGGCTGCCGCGCCGGTCGCGGCACCCATGGCCTCGCCGCTGGCCGTTCCGGTGCGCATGCCGGCCACGCGCGTGGCGAGCGCCCAGCAGGTGCAGGTGCCGGCCGAATGGGTGGCGCCCGTGGGCGCGGCCTACAACGACCTGCCGCCGCCGGCCTCGACCATGCCGGTGGCGCCACAGACGCCGATGACCTCGGCGATGCCGGCCGGGAGCGGGGCCGAGCCGGAGTCGGCGCAATCGCCGCCGTCCGTGCCGCCTGCCAGGTCGCCTTCTTTCCAACCTTCTGTGCCGTCCGCGCCGTCCGGGCCCGCCATCGTGGTCAACGACCTCGCGCCGCTGCAGGCGGCACCTTCGTCGCCTCCGCCGCTGCCGCCCGGCGCACCTGCGCCGTCGGCCGCACTGCAGGGCTTCTGGGTGCAGCTCGGTGCCTTTCGCGAACGCGATGGCGCCGAGACCCTGCTGAACCAGGCCGCGCGCGGCCTGCCCTCGCTGGCGTCGCAGCTGCGCGTGTTCAACGAGGCGGGCACGCACCGGCTGCAGGCGGGGCCGTTCCCGTCGCGCAGCGCGGCCGGCGAGGCGGTCACGCAGTTGCGCGACAGCCTGCGCATTTCACCGATGGTGGTGGAAAGGCGCTGAGCCTTCCGGGCCTTCCAGGCCTTCAGCGCCCGAGCTCAGTCGATGGCCTTGGCCGCCACCGGCAGCTGCATGCCCACGCCCAGGCGGTTCCAGGCGTTGATCTGCGCGATGGCCACCGAGAGTTCGACGATTTCGAGCTCGTTGAACTGGGCCTTCACAGCCTCGTATTCCTCATCGCGCGAGCCGTGGTCGCTCGACAGGCGGGTCAGGCTTTCGGCCCAGCCGAGGGCGGCGCGTTCGCGCGCGTCGTAGAAGCTCACTTCGCGCCAGGTGGCCAGGCTGTTGATGCGCTGCCAGCCTTCGCCCTGCACGCGCAGGTCGCGCACGTGCATGTCCAGGCAGTAGGCGCAGCCGTTGATCTGCGAAACGCGGGCAAAGACCAGGTCGACCAGCTTCTTGCCGAGCGTGGTCGCCTCGATGGCGCCGTTGACGCCGATCATGGCCTGGAAGGCCTTGGGCGCGATCTTGAACCAGGCGAGACGGGGGGCGGTGTTCATGGTGAATTCCTTCAGGTGGTTGACGATGAAATTTGCTTACCCACTGAAGACGGGCGAACTGATCGCCCTGTGACACGCCGCGCGAATTATTTCGACGAAAGCGCCTGCGCAGTTCCAGCGATGTTCTCCATGTTCGCGATCCGCGCGAGCTTGTCCGGGTTGCGCTGCGCGCGGATGCGCACGATGCGCTCACCCTCGATCTCGAAGGTCTGCGCCGATTCGAGCTGGCCGTCGATGAAGCGCAGCAGCCCCGGCTCGCCGTTGAGGTCCACCAGCACCATGTGCGCGCCGCCCGGGCCCAGCCGGCGCCAGACCGAGAAATACAGCTGCGCCAGCCGCTGGCTGCCGCGCAGGATCTTGCCGAAGCTGGGCACCTTGCCGCCGCCGTCGGAGACGAGTTCGGCGTCTTCCGACATCAGCGCCTTCAGGTCCTGCAGGTTGCCGCGGGCGGCGGCGTCGGCAAAGGCGCGCAGCAGGCGCTCGTGCGTCTCGCGCGACACGCTGAAGCGCGGGCGCGCCTCCAGCACCTGCGACTTGGCGCGGTGCACCAGCTGGCGGCAGGCGGCCTCGGTCTTGCCGAGGGTGCTGGCGATGTCCTCGTAGTCGGCCTCGAACACCTCGCGCAGCAGGAAGGCGGCGCGCGACTCCGGCGCCAGGCGCTCGAGCACGGCCAGGAACGCGACGGAAACGTTGTCGGCGCGCTCCAGCAGCTGCTCGGGGGTGTCGGGCGCGCCCGTCATCGTGGGCTCGGGCATCCAGGTGCCGATGTAGTGCTCGCGCTCGACCTTGGCGGTGCGCAGCCGGTCGATCGACAGGCGAGTGACAACGGTCACCAGCCAGGCTTCGGCGCTGTCGAGGGTGTCTTTTGCGGCTTCGTGCCAGCGCAGCCAGGCGTCCTGCACCACCTCTTCCGCCTCGCCCATGGAGCCGAGCATGCGGTAGGCGATGCCCTGCAGCCGCGGGCGCAGGCGGTTGAAGGTGAGGGTGGCGTCGTCCATGGAGGCTAGACGGATGGCGTTGGTGGTTTGTGACGGTGGCTGCCAAAAAAAAGCGCCCCGGGGTGCGGGGCGCTTTCTGGTGTGTTGCTCGTGCGCCCTGGCGCCCTGCGCCTATGCGCCCTGGTACTCGGGCCTGGGGCCCAGCGTGGCCGCGACTTCCTTGCGGTAGCGGTTCAGCTCCTGCACGGTCTTGAAGCTGCGGTTCATCAGCAGGCTCAGGTTGTGCAGGATGCGCTCGCCCACCTTGGTTTCCCACACGGCGTCGAACTTGATCTGCTTGTCGAGCCAGTGCTCCAGCCAGTCCGGGTCGGGCATGCGGCTCTGGATGGTGTCGTTGGGGAACAGCGCCTTGTTCACGTGCAGGTTGGTCGGGTGCAGAGCCTGCGCGGTGCGCCGGGCGCTGGCCATCAGCACGCCGACCTTGGTGAACGCAGCGCGGGCTTCGTCGCCGAACTTTTCCATCGCGCGCTTCATGTAGCGCAGGTAGGCGCCGCCGTGGCGGGCTTCGTCCTGGCTCAGCGTGGTGTAGATGTGCTTGATGACCGGCTCGGTGTGCCACTGGGCGGCACGGCGGTACCAGTGGTTGAGGCGGATTTCGCCACAGAAATGCAGCATGAGGGTTTCCAGCGGCGGGGCCGGGTCGAAGTCGAAGCGCACCTCGTGCAGCTCGGCCTCGGTGGGCGCGTGCTTGGGGCTGAAGCGCTTCAGGTACTCCATGAGCACCAGCGAGTGCTTCTGTTCCTCGAAGAACCAGATCGACATGAAAGCGGAAAAATCGCTATCGTGGCGGTTGTCGCGCAGGAACATCTCGGTGGCCGGCAACGCCGCCCACTCGGTGATGGCATTCATCTTGATGGTCTGCGCCTGCTCATCCGTCAGCAAGGAAGCGTCGAACGACTGCCAGGGAATGTCTTTGTCCATGTCCCAGCGGACGGATTCGAGTTGTCTGAAGAGTTCCGGATAGAGCATCAATGTCTTTCTATGGCCGTCGATTTTAGTCGGCACGTTTGGCGCGACCATGACAGACGCGCGATGATGCGAATACGTGCGCCTCGACGACACGGATGCGCCCCCCTTTTCCGAACCTGGAGTCCGCCATGCGAACCCTCTCCCGATTGTCGACGCTGGTGCGCTGCGCACCTGCGATTTCCCTCGTGGCGAGCCTATTTCACGCCCTGCCGGCCAGCGCCCAGGGCACGCCCGCCGCACCTGCCGCGGAGCAGGCCGCGGGGTGCCCCGCCATCCTGCAACACACCTTCCCGCGACTGCAGGACGAAAAACCCCAGGCCTTGTGCCAGTACTCCGGAAAGGTGGTGCTGGTAGTCAATACGGCCAGCTTCTGCGGATTCACGCCGCAATACAAGGGGCTGGAGGCGCTGGACCTCAAATACCGCTCGCGCGGCCTCGTGGTGCTGGGCTTTCCGTCGAACGACTTCGCCCAGGAATCGGGCTCGAACAAGGAAATTGCCGACTTCTGCGAAAGCACCTTCGGCGTGAAATTCCCGATGTTCGCCAAGACCTCGGTGCGCGGCAGCGACGCCAACCCGCTGTTCAAGCAGCTGGCGCAGGCCTCGGGCACCACGCCCAAGTGGAACTTCTACAAGTACCTGATCGGGCGCGACGGCAAGGTCGTGCAGGCGTGGTCGAGCATGACGGCGCCTGACGAGAACGGCTTTGTGAACGTCATCGAGAAGCAGCTCGGGCCAAATTGAGACTGACCAGTTCACAAGAAGACGCATCGGTAATATTATTTACCGATGCGTCCAAATCAATGTGAACTCCGTGAGCCGAGAGAAACAAACGTTTACGAAACGCGCGGGAACCGTGCTGCGGATGCCGCGCTCCTAAATCGGGTGGGCAGTGAGTGCCCACCGGTTTTCATGTTGCGAGGTCTTCCGGGCGCCTGCCGTCCGGTCGAAATCCCGAGGCGATTCTTCTCCTCCTCCCTCCCTCCCTCCTTCGCGTCGGGGCGCCTCGCAGCATTTTTGTCTTCCCGCCGGCCGGGGGGTGCGTCATGACCACCGTGACGTCACCCGCCCGCGTGGCCGTCATCGGCGCCGGCATTTCCGGGTTGGCCGCGGCCCACGCATTGCGCGACGTGGCTGCCGTCACCCTCTTCGAAGCCAGTGACTACTTCGGTGGCCACGCCCACACGGCAACGATCGAGCTTCCACGCTCCGCCTCGGACCCCACCCGCGTCGCCCACGGCGTCGACACCGGCTTCCTGGTCTACAACGACCGCACCTACCCCCAGCTGATCCGGCTTTTCTCCGAACTCGGCGTCGACACGGCGCTGTCGGAAATGTCGTTCTCGGTGCAGGCCACGCGCGACGACGGCGGCTCGCTCGAATGGAGCGGCAACAACCTGAACACCGTGTTCGCCCAGCGGCGCAACCTGGTGGACGCCCGCTTCCTCGGCATGCTGGGCGACCTGCTGCGGTTCAACCGCCTGACCACCCGCATCGCCCTGGCCGGCACCGAGGGCGAGCTGGCCCAGCCGCTGGGCCAGTTCCTAGACGACCACCGCTTCGGCGCGGCGTTTCGCGACTGGTACTTCCTGCCGATGATGGGTTGCATCTGGAGCTGCTCGACCACCCAGATGCTGGCGTTCCCGGTGGCGACCATGATCCGTTTCTGCCACAACCACGGCCTGATCCAGATCGCCAACCGGCCGCAGTGGCGCACCGTGCGCGGCGGCTCGCGCCACTACGTCGAGAAGATCGTCGCGGGCCTGCCCGACACGCGGCTGAACACGCCCGTGCGCCACATCGACCGCGCCGCAGATGGCGTGCGGCTGGCCACCGACGCCGGCAGCGAGCACTTCGACCATGTGGTGCTCGCCACCCATTCGGACCAGTCGCTCGCGCTGCTGGGCGGCGGCGCCAGCCGGGCCGAGGCCGCGGTGCTGGGCGCCATCGGCTACCAGGCGAACCACGCCGTGCTGCACACCGACGCCGGCGTGCTGCCCCGGCGCCCCTCGGCCTGGGCTGCCTGGAACTACGAGCGCGCGGCCGCCGGCGAGCGTGAGTCGGGCCGGGTCTGCCTGCACTACCTGCTCAACAAGCTGCAGCCGCTGCCCTGGGAACAACCGGTCGTCGTTTCGTTGAATCCGGTGCGCGAGATCCAGCGTAGTCAGGTCATGGCCGAATACGACTACGACCACCCGGTGCTCGACCTTGCCGCGATCCGCGCGCAAGCCGATGTGCCCGCCCTGCAAGGCCAGCGCAACACCTGGTTCGCGGGCGCGTGGATGGGCTACGGCTTCCACGAGGACGGGCTGAAAGCCGGCCTGGCCGCGGCCGAGGGCCTGCGCGCCCGCCTGGCCGGCCAAAACGCGCCCGCCCATGCGATGGGGAGCGCGCTGGCATGACCCACGCGCAACCGACGCCGGCCCCGCTGATGGGATTCGGCGAGGTGCGCCATGCCCGCCTGCGCCCCGCGCGCAACGCCTTCGTCTACCCGACCTATTTCCTCATGCTGCCCATGCGCACCCTGCGCGCGCACGGCAGCGACAGCCTGGCCGTCAACCGCGCGGGCGCCCTGTCGTTCCACGACGTCGACCATGGCGACGGCCGCACGCCCGCACAGGGCGGCGCGTTGGCCTGGCTCGACGAGCTGCTGGCAGCGCACCACATCCACGACGCCGCCGGTGAAGCCTGGCTGCACTGCTACCCGCGCGTGCTCGGCTACACCTTCAAGCCTGTGAGCTTCTGGTACTGCCACACGCGCGAAGGCGTGCTGCGCGCCATCGTGGTCGAGGTGAACAACACCTTCGGCGAGCGCCATTGCTACCTGCTCGACCGGCCTGTGTACGGCACGGAGCTGAAGGCGAGCAAGGCCTTTCATGTGTCGCCGTTCTGCCACGTGAGCGGCAGCTACCGGTTTCGCTTCTTCGTCGACGCCGACATGACCCGCACCGTGGTGCGCATCGACCACGACGCCGCCGACGGCCCGCTGCTGCAGACCAGCGTGAGCGGCGACCTGGTGCTGGCAACGCCCGCCAACGTGCGGCGCGCGCTGTGGCGCTACCCCGCAATGACCTTCGGGCTGATCGCGCGCATCCACTGGCAGGCCGCGAAGCTCTGGTTCAAGCGCGTGCCTTTCATTGCCAAGCCGGCAGCGCCCACCCATTTCGTTTCGCGCGACAACCAGCAGCCACAGCAACCGCCGCAACAGCCGTATCCAACGCTGCCGCAACCGCAGCAGGCGACCTCCCGCGAGCCGCGCCAGGCCGCCCCCAGCAAGCTCGCACCGTAGTGCGACGTACCAAGGTATTTCCATGACGTCCACCACCACGGCCACCCGCTTTTCGCTTCCCCAAGACGCGCCCGGTTCCGCACGCACCGTGCTCGGCCTGCTGCAGCGGCTGGCCTACGGCTCGCTCACCGTGCGCCTGCCGGACGACTCGGTGCGCCACTTCGGCGCTACGCCGGGCAGCGGCCCCACGGCTTCGCTCACGCTGCGCAACTGGAACGTGTGCCACGCGGCGCTGAAGTCGGGCGACATCGGCTTTGCCGAGAGCTACATCGCCGGCGACTGGACCACGCCCAACCTCACCGAACTCATCAAGGTGTTCATCGCCAACCGCCGCGCCATCGAGGACGTGGTGTACGGCAGCTGGTTCGGCCGGCTGGTGTACCGGGTGCGGCACATCATGAACCGCAACAGCAAGGCCGGCAGCTCGCGCAACATCCACGCGCACTACGACCTGGGCAACGCCTTCTACAAGCTGTGGCTCGACGAGACCATGAACTACTCGTCGGCCTGGTTCGAAGGCGACCTCGCCAAGCCGATGCCCGTGGCGCAACGCGCCAAGGTGCGCCGCGCGCTCGAGCTGGCGGCGGTGAAGCCCGGCGACCGCGTGCTCGAAATCGGCTGCGGCTGGGGCGCGCTGGCAGAAATGGCGGCCGCCGACTTCGGCGCCTCGGTCACGGGCGTGACGCTGTCCACCGAGCAGCTGGCCTTCGCCCAGAACCGCACCGCCGGCATGGGCGCCGACCTGCGGCTGCAGGACTACCGCGACATCCAGGACGCGCCCTTCGACGCCGTGTGCTCCATCGAGATGGTGGAGGCCGTGGGCCGCGAATACTGGCCGACGTACTTCCAGAGCGTGAGCCGGCTGCTGAAGCCGGGCGGGCGCGCCTGCGTGCAGAGCATCGTGATCGACGACCAGCTGTTCGACCGCTACATCGACTCGACCGACTTCATCCAGCAGTACATCTTTCCGGGCGGCTGCCTGCCGTGCCCGCGCGAGTTCCGCCGCGAAGCCGAGGCCGCGGGGCTGGACGTGATCGACGAATTCGCCTTCGGCGCCGACTACGCCGAAACATTGCGCCGCTGGCGCGAGAGCTTCCTGGCGCAGCGCGCCCACATCCTGCAGCTGGGCTTCGACGAGCGCTTCATGCGCATCTGGGAGTTCTACCTGGCCTACTGCGAGGCCGCGTTCTCGCAGGCCAACATCGACGTGGTGCAGTACACGCTGCGCAAGCGCTAGCAGCGCGCGGCCTTCCGTGCCCCCTCTTTCTCCTTCCCGCTTCGGAACCCTCGACGGCCTGCGCTACGGACTGCTCGGGCTGCCGCTCGCGTTCGTCGCGCTGCCGCTGTACGTGCTGCTGCCCAACCACTACGCGCGCGCCTTCGGCGTGCCGCTGGCCACGCTGGGCGCGGTGCTGCTGGGCGCGCGGCTGCTCGATGCGCTGGTCGACCCGCTGCTGGGGCGGCTGAGCGACCGGCTGCATGCGCGCTCGCCGCAGGCGGTGCTGGGCTTCGGCGCCTTCGCCGCGGGCGTGCTGCTGCTGGGCTTCGGGCTGCTGTTCTTCCCGCAGTTGCTGGTCGACCCCGCGCGCCACGGCGCGCTGCTGGTGGCGGCGGCCGTGCTGCTGGCGGTGACCTATGCGGGCTACAGCATGCTGAGCATCGCGCACCAGTCGTGGGGCGCGATGCTGGGCGGCGACGCGCTGCAGCGCGGGCGCATCGTGGGCTGGCGCGAAGGCATGGGGCTGGTGGGCGTGGTGCTGGCGTCGGTGGTGCCGACGGTGGCGGGCCTGCCGGCGATGGTGGCTCTGTTCGGCGTGCTGCTGGTGCTCGGCTGGGCGCTGTGGACGCGGGCGCCCCGGCCGGTGCGCGGCACGGCGCTCCACGCGCCAGTCGACCTGCGCCTGCCGCTTCGGCGCCCCGCGTTCCGCCGGCTGCTCGCGGTGTTCGTGCTCAACGGCATCGCCAGCGCGGTGCCGGCCACGCTGGTGCTGTTCTTCGTGCAAGACCGGCTGCAGGCGCCTGCCTCGCTGGAGCCGGCCTTTCTCGGGCTTTACTTCGTGATGGCCGCGGCGTCGATTCCGGTGTGGCTGCGCATCGTGCGGCGCTTCGGGCTGGCGCGCTCATGGCTGGGCGGCATGTGCATGTCGGTGGCGGTGTTCGCCTGGGCCGGTGCCATGGGCGCGGGCGACGCGGTGCCGTTCCTGGTGGTGTGCGCGCTGTCGGGCTTCGCCATCGGTTCCGACCTGGTGCTGCCGGGCGCGATGCTGGCCGGCCTCATCGCCGAGGCGGGCGACCAGCCCCACGCTGGCGCCTACTTCGGCTGGTGGAACTTCGCGACCAAGCTCAACCTGGCGCTGTCCGCCGGGCTCGCCCTGCCCTTGCTCGGGCTGGCCGGCTACGTGCCCGGCGCGCGCGAAGTCGGCGCGCTGCAGGCGCTGTCGCTGGCGTACTGCCTGCTGCCCTGCGTGCTGAAGGTGGCGGCGGGGCTGGCGCTGTGGGCGCTGGTGATTCGCCCGTCCAACGGCTCCTCTTCCTTGCCGCTGCCGAAAGTTTCTCCTTGAAGCCAATGAATCCGCCGCTGACCGACTGGCAGGGCAAGACGGCGTGGGTCGTGGGCGCCTCGTCGGGCATCGGCCGCGCGACGGTGCTGGCGCTGCTCGCGCGCGGGGCGCGGGTGGGCGTGTCGGCGCGCAACGGCGAGGCGCTCGACGAACTGGCGGCGCTGCACAACGAGGCGGGGCAGCCCCCGCGCGTGATCGTGCTGCCGCTGGATGTGCGCGACGCCGCGGCCGTGGCCACCGCGCACGCGCACCTGCGCGCGGCCACCGGCAGCGTCGACTTCGTGCTGCACAACGCGGCCATGTACGACGCCCTGCGCGCGGACGCCTTCGCGCTCGACACGATGCTGGCGCACCAGCAGGTCAACTACGTGGGCGCGCTGCACGTGCTGGCGGCCGTGCTGCCCGACTTCGTGGCGCGCAACGCGGGCCACATCGCCATCACCGGCAGCGTGGCCGGCTTTCGCGGCCTGCCGAAGAGCCTGGCCTACGGGCCCACCAAGGCGGCACTGGCCAACCTGGCCGAGGTGCTGTACGTGGACCTGCACGCGCGCGGCATCGGCGTGAGCCTGGTGCAGCCGGGCTTCGTCGACACCCCGCTCACGGCGAAGAACGACTTCAGGATGCCCGCGCTGATCACGCCCGCCGCGGCCGCCGATGCCATGCTCGAAGGCTGGCGCCGGGGGCATTTCGAGATCCACTTTCCGCGCCGGTTCACCTTCTGGATGAAGCTGATGCGGCTGTTGCCGTACCGGCTGTACTTTCCGGCGGTAGCGCGGTTCACCGGGCTCTAGAAACGACCAAGGCGCCGTGAGGCGCCTTGGTTCCGACTTTTCGGGGCCTCTGGAGCTTGCTGAGCTCTTCAGGGCTTGGTGTCGATGAAGCTCGGCCGGAGCATGAGCTTGTCGTACAGCTTGGCGAGGTTGCTGTAGTCGGCGCGCCAGTCGATTTCAGGGAAACGCAGGTTCAGCCAGCCCAGCGTGCAGCCCACGGCGATGTCCGACAGGCTCAGGTGAATGCCGCTGCAGAAGGGCTTGTCGGCCAGGCCCTTGGCCATGGCGGCCACGCCGTCCTCGACCTTGGTGCGCTGGCGCTCGATCCAGGCGGCGCTGCGTTCGCCGTCGTTGCGTCCGGCCCAGGTGGCTTCCAGGCGCCAGAGCACGCCGGCGTCCATCACGCCGTCGGCCAATGCCTCCCAGGTCTTGACCTCGGCGCGCTCGCGGCCCTGCTGCGGAATGAGCTTGCCTACCGGAGACAGCGTGTCGAGATATTCCACGATCACGCGGGAGTCGAACATCGCCTCGCCGCCTTCCATGATCAGGCAGGGAACCTTGCCCAGCGGGTTGGAGCTGGAAATGGTGGTCTCGGCAGCCCAGACGTCTTCGATGACAAACTGGTAATCGAGCCGCTTTTCGGCCAGCACCACGCGCACCTTGCGCACATAAGGGCTGGCGGCGGATCCGATCAGTTTCATGAAGGCTCTCTCCCTAAGCGTGAAAACGTTTGTTAATAGTCATTTTAGGTGAACGGGAAAACCAGAGCCTCAAATCGAACCCCATGTGTAGGCAGCACCCCACGGACCGGCAGCCGCCTAAAATTCGGGCATGAGCTTTTCCACCGTTTCCGCCCTCTCCCCCCTTGACGGCCGCTATGCGGCCAAACTCGCGGCGTTGCGTCCGCTGATGAGCGAGCAAGGCTATATGCACCGGCGCGTGCAAGTCGAGGTGGCGTGGTTCATTGCGCTGTCCGACTGCGGCTTCGCCGAATTCAAGCCCCTCACGGGCGGCGCCCGTAAGTACCTGCTGGGCCTGGTCGCCCACTTTTCCGAGGCCGACGCGCTGGCCATCAAGGAAATCGAAAAAACCACCAACCACGACGTGAAGGCCGTCGAGTACTGGATCAAGTCCAAGTTCGAAGCCCGCCCGGAGCTGCTGGCCGCCGCCGAGTTCGTGCACTTCGCCTGCACCAGCGAAGACATCAACAACACCAGCCACGCCCTGCAGATCCAGGCCGCGCGCGAGAAGGTGGTGCTGCCGGCCATCGACGGCCTGATCGCCAAGCTGCGCGAAATGGCGCACCAGTTCGCCAACGTGTCGATGCTCTCGCGCACCCACGGCCAGACCGCCAGCCCCACCACCGTGGGCAAGGAAATCGCCAACGTGGCGGTGCGCCTGTCGAAGGCCCGCGCGCAGATCGCCTCGGTGCAGCTGCTGGGCAAGATGAACGGCGCGGTCGGCAACTACAACGCCCACCTGGCCGCCTGGCCCGACTTCGACTGGGAAGCCTTCAGCCGCAAGGTCATCGAGACGCCCGCGCCGCTGGGCCTGGGCCTGAGCTTCCAGCCGTACAGCATCCAGATCGAGCCGCACGACTACATGGCCGAGCTGTTCGACGCGGTGGCCCGCGCGAACACCATCCTGGTCGACTTCTCGCGCGACATCTGGGGCTACGTGAGCCTGGGCTACTTCAAGCAGCGCCTGAAGAAGGGCGAAATCGGCTCGTCGACCATGCCGCACAAGGTCAACCCGATCGACTTCGAGAACGCCGAAGGCAACCTGGGCCTGGCCAACGCAGTGCTGCGCCACCTGAGCGAGAAGCTCCCCATCAGCCGCTGGCAGCGCGACCTGACCGACAGCACGGTGCTGCGCAACATCGGCGTGGCCTTCGGCTACGCCACGCTGGCCTACGCCAGCCTGGCCACCGGCCTGGGCAAGCTCGAGCTCAACGAGGAAGCGCTGGCTGAAGACCTCGACGCCTCGTGGGAAGTGCTGGCCGAACCCATCCAGACCGTGATGCGTCGCTTCGGCGTGCAGGGCGCGTACGAGCAGCTCAAGGAAGTGACGCGCGGCAAGACCGTGACGGCCGAGGCGCTGCACGGGCTCATTCGCTCGCTGGAGATCCCGGATGAGGAAAAAGCCCGCCTCCTGGCCATGACGCCGGCCAGCTACGTGGGCAAGGCGGCGGAGCTCGCCAGTAGAATCTAAGGCTTCGTGTACCGATACACCAGCCGCCTGAGGGCGGCTGTTTCACGTCGGTCACGGGCTTCTTTCAGCTTCCAGTTCCCAGCCAACGCCCGTCCAGGGCGCCAGCCAACAACCTGCTTTTCGGGACTCGCCGTCCCCGTTGGTCATGCGCGCGCCTTTGAGACGCCTCTGGCTCAAGATTCACCGCTGGGTCGGGCTCACGCTCGGGCCGGTGCTCGCCTTCGTGGCGCTGCTGGGCGCGGTGTTGGTGGTGGGCTCGCCGATCGACCGAAGGGTGAATTCCGAACTCTTCGTCGCTCGCAGCACCGGTGATGCCGTGGCGGCCGCGGCGGCGCTGCCGCTGGAGCCGCTGCGCCAGCGCATCGTGGCCGAGTTCGGCCCCGACACCAACATCACGCTGCGCCCGCCGCGCACTCCTGACGAAACGCTCTGGGTGCTGGTGCGCGGCAAGTGGAGCGGCACGCTCTACCTCGACCCGGCCACCGGCGCCGAGCAGGGCCGGCGCGGCACCCAGCAGGGCGCCTACGCCCTCGTCTACAAGATCCACAGCAGCCTGCTGCTCGACAGCACGGGCAAGGCCATCCTCGCTTTCGTGGCGCTGTCCTACCTGTTGCTGCTGGTGACGGGCCTGGTGCTGTGGTGGCCGGCGCGCTGGCCGCCGTCGCTGCGCATCGTGCTGGACCGCGGCCTGCTGCGCGGGCTGTTCGACCTGCACCGCACCGGCGGCGCGGTGCTCGGGCTGCTGATTGCGGTGTCGGTGGCCACCGGCGCCTACATGGCCTGGCGGCCGCTGGGCGGCTACATCTCCGCGGCGCTGGGCCAGCAGCCGGTCAAGGCGCCCACGATTCCCAAGAGCTCCGCCGACGGCCCGCGCATGCCGCTGGACGAGCTCGTGGCGCGCGCGCAGCAGGTGTTTCCGGGCCAGCCGATCGGCTATGTGCTGGTGCCGGGCAAGGCCGACCGGCCGGTGCGCGTGCGCTTTCGCCTGCCGGACGACCCGCACCCGAATGGCATCAGCTCGGCATGGCTCCACCCCGTAACCGGCGACGTGCTGGCCGTGCGCAAGTGGCAGCAACTGGACACCGGCAACGGCATGGTGGCGGTGGTGTTTCCGCTGCACACCGGCGAGCTCGGCGGGGTGCTGCACGAGATCGTCACCGCGCTGCTGGGGCTGGGGCTGGCGCTGGGCGGGCTGGGCGTGAGCGGCGTCTGGCTCTGGTGGCGCCGGCGCGCCGAGCGGCGGCGGCTGGCCGCGCGACAACTGCATTCGACAACATAAAAGAGGGTTTCCTTTGATCTCGCACCAACACCATCACCCCAACCACCAGCCGAACCAGCGCAGGCTCCGGCACAAGCGCACCGCCCTGGCCCTCGCGCTGCTGCCCCTGAGCCTGCAGGGCTACGCCGCCGAGGCGGAGCCCGCGGCCGCCGAGCCGTCGGCATCGCTCGGCGCCATCACCGTCACCGGCGACTGGCTCGGCAGCCCCAGCGAGACGAAGGTGCTCGAGCACGCCGGCGCGCGGACCATCATCGAGCGCAAGCAGATCCAGGAAAGCGGCTCGGCCAGCGTGCGCGACGTGCTGCGCCAGGTGCCCGGCGTGCAGGTGCAGGAGAGCAACGGCACGGGTGGCAGCGACATCTCGCTGAACGTGGGCGTGCGCGGCCTCACCTCGCGGCTGTCGCCGCGCTCAACCATCCTGCTGGACGGCGTGCCGATGGCCTACGCGCCCTACGGCCAGCCGCAGCTGTCGCTGGCGCCGCTGTCGCTGGGCAACCTGGAAGCGGTGGACGTGGTGCGCGGCGCGGGCTCGGTGCGCTTCGGACCCCAGAACGTGGGCGGCATCATCAACTTCGTGTCGCGCGCGATCCCCGCGCAGTTCACGGCGCAGGCCAGCGTGGGCGTCGAGAGCGCCAGCCACGGCGGCGGCACCAAGACCACGCCCAGCGTGTTCATCGGCGGCACCAACGAGAACGGCCTGGGCCTGGCGCTGCTGTACTCCGGCACGCACGGCGACGGCTGGCGCCAGAGCAACGACCACGTGAGCATCGACGACCTGATGCTCAAGGGCGCGTACCGCATCTCCAGGACCGACGACATCGCGGTGTCGCTGCATCACTTCGAGGGCAGCGGGCGCATGCCGGGCGGGCTGACCACGGCGCAGTTCGCGGCCAACCCGTTCCAGTCGGACCGGCCCTTCGACGAATTCACCGGGCGCCGCACCGACGGCTCGATCAAGTACACGCACAACGACGGCGTGAACAAGTTCGAGATGCTCACCTACTACACCGACTCGTTCCGCGGCAGCCACCTGGAGCAGGAAGGCACCGGCACCAGCGCCGGCCAGCGCCGCCTGACCTCGGCCCCGCGCGACTACAACACCTTCGCCATCGAGCCGCGCTACTCGCGCCTGATCGATTCGGGCAGCGTGGTGCAGGAGGTGAGCGTGGGCTACCGCTACCTGAAGGAAGAGGCCGCCGAAACCGCCACGCGCAGCGCCTACTACCGCCCGCGCGCGGGCTTCGACGCCTACGGCCTGGCCAACCCCGCGTACCAGAAGAGCAAGGGCGGCACGACCGCGCACGCGTTCTACATCGACGACCGCATCGACTTCGGCAACTGGACGATCACGCCCGGCGTGCGCCATGAATCGATCAGCTCGTTCAACAACGTGTACACGCTGGTCAACAACCGCATCACCAACGCGATCGCCCCGACCATCGACTCCGACGAGTGGCTGCCCACGCTGTCGGTGATGTACCGCATGAACGAGCGCTGGTCGCTGTTCGCGAACGCGGGCGTGTCCTTCGGGCCGCAGCAGTACGCGCAGCTGGCGCAGTCGACCACCAACCTGCACCCCGAGAAGGCCAAGACCTACGAGATCGGCACGCACTACAAGGGCGAGGCCTGGAGCGGCGAGCTCACGCTGTTCAACATCAACTTCGACAAGGAACTGCAGCTGGCGCGCTCCATCACCGGCGACGTCGGCCAGTGGACCGACCTGGGCGCCACGCGCCACCGCGGGCTGGAGTCGGCGCTGCGCTACGACCTGGGCACGCTGAGCGATTCGCTCAAGGGCTTCTCGGTGTCGGGCACCTACACGTACACGCAGGCCACCTCCAAGGCCGGCGTGTTCGCGGGGCGCGACCTGCCGTTCTACTCGCGCCAGGTGGCGTCGCTGGGCGCGCGCTACGAGCGCGGCCCGTGGACCTTCAATGCCGACATCTACGCGCAGTCGAAGCAGCGCTCGCCCGGTTCGCCGGACGACGGCGCGCGCTACGTGACCATCGAGGACGCCACCGGCCGCCTGGGCAACATCCCCGGCTACGCCACCATGAACCTGCGCGCGGCCTACGACTTCGGCAAGAACATGAGCAACCTGAAGCTGGCCGTGGGCGTCAAGAACCTGTTCGACCGCCGCTACTTCAACCGCTCGGTGGACAACAACGGCGGCAAGTACGTGGGACAGCCCCGCACGGTGTACCTGCAGGCGTCGGTGGCGTTCTGAGGCCGGGGGTGCGCAGGCATACACTCGCGCACCCATGGCCCTCAAATCCACCATCTTCAAGGCCACCCTCGCGGTGGCCGACATCGACCACGGCTACTACGCCGACCACGCGCTGACCCTGGCGCGCCACCCCAGCGAGACCGACGAACGGATGATGATCCGGCTCGTCGCGCTCGCGCTCAATGCCCACCAGCTGCAGGACATCTGCCACGGCGACGGCACGCTGGCCTTCGGCGCCGGCCTGTCGAACGTCGAGGAGCCCGACGTGTGGCTGCGCGACTTCACCGGCGAGGTGAAGATCTGGATCGAGGTCGGCCAGCCGGAAGACAAGCCCATCATCAAGGCCTGCGGCAAGGCCGACGAGGTGATCGTGTACTGCTTCAACCACGCGGCCGAGATCTGGTGGCGTGGCATCGAGAACAAGCTCACGCGGCCGCAGAACCTGAAGGTCTACCGCGTGCCGACCGAGGCCTCGCAGGCACTGGCCGCGCTCGCGCAACGCAGCATGCAGCTGCAGGCGACCATCCAGGAAAACACGCTGACGCTGGGCGACGGCAAGAACAGCATCGACGTCGAGCTGCTGCGCTGGAAGTAGCTCCGCGCTGCCGGCGCTAGGCCGCCGGCATCATCTCGCCGCACTGCCAGCACTGCTCGAAGCCGCCTTCGACATGCTCGCCGCACACGCACAGCCAGCTGCGCTGCGGGCGGTGTTGCAGCTCGTGCAGCAGGCGCTGCGCCAGATCGAACTGGGTTTCGTCGTCGATCCAGATCTCGGGCAGGCACTGGTCGGGCGGCAACTGGCCCATGACGGCGCCGAGGAACTCGCGCTGCACCGTGGCGGCCACGCCCTCTTCGCGCAAGGCGTGCGCCCACACGGTCGCGATGGCGAGGTTGGGCGCTTGCGCGAGGCGGCGCATTGTCAGGGCGCCCAGTTCTTTTCGTCGTCGGGGTCGAACTCGGGCTCGGCGGCAGCGGGCGACGTGCCTTCTTCGCGCGTCTCGCGCGTCTCGCGCGCCCGTTCGGCGTAGCGATTGAAGCGCCAGGCCGAGTCTTCCATCGTGATGCGGCGCCACGTGGCGCGCTTTTCGACCGGGGTCATGGCGGGCCAGAGCTGCACCTCGTCGAAGCTGCGTCCGCAGCCCTTGCACTCGTCGTCGCCCTGGCTGGTGGAGCAGATCGCGATGCAGGGCGTGTCGGGCGTGCTTTCGTACCAGGCCATCCAGGCGGCCCAGGCCTTGGGCGGAAAGCCGAGCTCGGCGACCTCGTCCTCGTGATGGAAGACCATGAGCGCGTACACCTCGGCCAGCGCGCGCAATTCAGGGCCGAGCGTGACCCCGTCGGGCGAGGGCGTCTTCTCGCGCCAGTGGTTGATGGCGGCCTCGATGTCGGTGATGTGTATGGCGGCCATGGAACGTGAAAAAACAGCGGACGGCGATCATAGTCCGGCAAAGTCCCGAAGCGCCGAAGGGGCAAGATCGCTATGAAAAAAATAGCGATGCAGCCACTGTTCATCGGCGTTTCCAAAGGGTTCTCTTCAAGCCCCTGAAAACTTTCGATTGCGCCGGCGCGGGCTTCGATGCTTTAATCCGCCCCACGAAGGGGAGTAGCTCCCGACCGCTGTCCACGGCAGCGCGAATCGCCAGGTCGTCAATACGAAGCAAAACACTTCCGGCCTGTCGGACAACGAACGTGCACTCGCGCGCGCGCTGTCGAGCAAGACCTTCGATTTGAACCTGTGCAGGTTTGGTCGAAGCGTTCGCAAGCTCCCGGTCCCCCCGGTCTTCACCCCCGCTTTCGATCCTCCCCGCGCAGGATGAATCGAAACGCATCGGCATGCGCCTTCCGTCGTCACCCCTGAAGGGAGAGACAGGGGCGCGAAGACAAAGAGGAACTTATGGAAATGTTCATGGCCCCGGAATTCTGGGTCGCAGTCGGTCAGATCATCATGATCGACATCCTGCTCGGCGGCGACAACGCCGTCGTCATTGCGCTGGCCTGCCGCAAGCTGCCCGCGCACCAACGCACCAAGGGCATTCTTTGGGGCACCGCCGGCGCCATCATCCTGCGCGTCATCCTGATCTTCTTCGCGCTCACGCTGCTGGCCATTCCGTTCCTGAAGCTGGTCGGCGCCATCCTGCTGGTGTGGATCGGCATGAAGCTGCTGGCACCCGAGCACGACGACGCGCACGGCAACATCTCCGGCAGCGACAAGCTGTGGGGTGCCGTGAAGACCGTGATCATTGCCGACCTGGTGATGAGCGTGGACAACGTCATCGCCATCGCCGGCGCCGCACAGGGTGCGGGCGAAGGCCACCAGATGCCGCTCGTGATCTTCGGCCTGCTGGTGAGCATCCCGATCATCGTGTGGGGCAGCCAGCTGGTCATCAAGCTGATGGACAAGTTCCCGATGATCATCACGCTGGGCGGCATGCTGCTGGGCTGGATCGCCGGCACGATGGCCATGTCCGACCCCGCGCTGGCGAACACCGCCGCCTGGACCTGGGTACCCAAGGTGCCGCAGACCGACGTCGTCAAGTACGGTGCCGGCATTGCCGGTGCGCTGCTGGTGCTGGCCCTGGGCAAGTGGGCGGCCGCACGCAATGCGCGCAACAAGCCGGCCACGGCCGTGGCCGCCGACTGAGCCGCAGGGCCTTTCGAGAAACTTCCTGCCCCGCAGAGCCTCTGTCACTCTAACTACCTGAAGGAGCACACCATGGAAAAGATCATTCTTTATGTCGACGACGTCACTTACGCCAGTGAGCAGTTCGCCGAACTTGCGCCGGACGCGAACAACGTCGTGGCGCGCCATTGGGTGCTCGTGGCCTGCGCGCCGCGCATGACGCATCGCATCAGCAAGTGGGTGAGCCACAGCGCGCGCGAGAACTGGCGCGCCAAGTGGTTCAGCAAGGTGCAGGCGCAGATGCTGCCGCTGCTGGAGCGCAACGGCGGCCAGGTGACCCCGGTGCTGGCCAAGGGCCCGCTGACCGAGCTCACGGCGCAGCTCAAGCGCGAGCACGCCGCGGTGCACGTGGTCGATGCGCGCCGCCCGAAGATCGGTGTCGACCTGGAGCCGGTCACGCCCGAGCAGAAGCCGGCCCACCAGACGGGCTGGGCCTTTCCCGGCGCCGTGATGGGCATGGGTGCGTTGCTGGTGCTGGCGAACGAGCTGGCCGAGTAACACGGCAAGTTACCCCTCGACGAGCCCCGGTGCGGCAACGCACCGGGGCTCGTTGTTTTTCAGGCCCTGCGGTATCCTGCGCCGCATGCGCATCATCATCAAATGGCTGCTCAGCGCTGTCGCGCTGCTGGCGGTGGCTTATCTCTACAGCGGTGTCCAGGTCAACAGCTTCGGCTCCGCGCTGATCGCGGCCGCGGTCATCGGCCTGCTCAACATGATCGTGCGGCCGGTGCTGGTGGTGCTGACGCTGCCCGTCACCATCGTCACGCTCGGGCTCTTCCTGTTCGTGATCAACGCGCTGCTGTTCTGGGCCGCGTCGGGGCTGCTGGGCGGCTTCCACGTCAACGGCTTCGTGGCCGCGCTGATCGGCTCGCTGCTGTATTCGCTGCTGGGGCTGGTGATCGAGTCCGCGGTGGGCGGGCTGCTGTCCAAGCGCTGAGCTCCGCCGTGGCGCTCATTTAAGAAGCGGCTCCGCCGCAGCGCTTATTTAAGAGGCGGCTCTGCCGCCTGTTCCTTCACCAACGCCTCCACCGCCCGCGCGCGCGTATCGATGATCGACGCCTCGTAGTGATCGACCACCTTCGACTGGCGCACCAGCTCCTGCGCGGCCTTGAAGCGGTCGCGCGCGGCCGGGTAGTCGAGGATGGCGACGTTGGCTTCCGCATCGGCACGCACCGCGCGCAGCGTGTCGCCCTCGGCGCCGTAGAGGTTGCCGAGCGCGCGCCACACGGTGGCATCGCGCGGCGTGGCGGCCACCCAGTCGCGCAGCACCGGAATCATCGGTGCGGGCTGGTGCATGGCGGTCGCGGCTTCGGCGGCCAACAGCATCTCCGGGCGTTCCTTCGACTTGGGGTCCAGCAGCGCGGCCGCCTTGGGCGCCGCGCCCGCAGCCAGCTCGATCTCCGCGCCGAGCCAGCGCGCCTGCTTCGCCGCGGCGGGGTTCTCGGCCGTGCGCGCCGTCAGGCGCTCGGCCATCGCGCGGGCGGTCTTGTACTCGCGCATTTCCTTGGCCGACAGCGCGGCCGCGTACAGCGTGCCGGCCTGCTGGGCAGGGGAGCTTTTCGCGAACTCGCCGCTGTTGGCCGCGTCGATCCACTGGCGAAGCACATCGACGCCGGGGCGCGTCAGCACGCGGGCGCGCGAGGCGATCATGGCGTGGTCCATGGCCAGCGGCAGCGGCGGCACCGTGTCCATGCGGAACTGGAAGCGGCCCTGCATGTCGGAGATGCGCTCGGTGGTCAGCGGGTGGCTGCGCAGGTAGGGAAACGAGCCGTTGTCGTTCAGGCGCGAGGCGTACTGCAGCTTCTCGAACATGGCGGCGGCGCCCTGCGGCGCAAAGCCCGCCTGCGTCATCACGCCGAAGCCGATGCGGTCGGCCTCGCGCTCCATGTCGCGCGAGAAGTTCAGCTGGTTCTGCGCGAACATCGCCTGGCTGCCCATCATCACGGCCTGCCCGGCGTCGCCGCTGCGGCTTCGGCCGGCGGCGATCATCCCGAGGATGAGCCCTGCGATCATCAGCGGCATCTGCTTGCCCTGCTTGTCCATCATGCGAGAGATGTGGCGCTGCGTGACGTGCGAGAGCTCGTGGCCCAGCACCGTGGCCAGCTCGTCGCGGCTGCCCACCGTGGCGACCAGCCCCAGGTTCAGCCCCAGGTAGCCGCCGGGCAGCGCGAAGGCGTTGATGTTGCGGTCGCGCCCCAGCAGGATGGTCCAGGCAAAGCGCTCGTCGAGCTCGGGCGTGAGCTCGCCACGGGTGCGCGCGGCGGCCAGCAGGCGCTGCCAGATCTCCTGCACGTAGGCCGCGATGACCGGGTCGTCGATGTAGTCGGTGTCGCGGTACAGCTCGCGGGCAATCTGGTCGCCCAGGTGGCGTTCGGCGCTGGCCGTCATTTCGCCGCCGTCGCCCATGCCGGGCAGCACCTGCTGGATCTGTTGCATCTGCGCCAGCGCAGGGGCGGGCAGCAGCGCCTGCGAAGCGATCAGGAAGGCCGTGCACAGCGGCCGCAGCGCGGTCGCCGGCTGGCGTTTTCGGGGGCGTTCGGGAGTCAAGCGCGGCATTCCTCGTCAGTGGCTCGGGCTCGTATGATGCACCTTCGAACCGATCGTTCAACCACCCCCGTGCGCAAGCCGTACGGCACTTTTCGGCCACTTGTCCGTCACTTGTCCGCCATGAGCTCTCTCACCCATTTCGACGCGCAGGGGCAGGCCCACATGGTCGACGTCGCCGGCAAGCCCGCCACCCACCGCGTGGCCGTGGCCACCGGGCGCATCGAGATGCAGGCCGCCACGCTGGCGCTGATCGAGTCGGGCACCGCCAAGAAGGGCGACGTGCTCGGCATCGCGCGCATTGCCGGCATCCAGGCCGCCAAGAAGACCAGCGACCTGATTCCCCTGTGCCATCCGCTGGCGCTCACCCGCGTGGCGGTGGCGTTCGCGCTGGCCGACGCGGGCAACACGCCGCAGGTGGCATGCACGGCCACCGTCGAGACCGTGGGGCCGACCGGCGTGGAAATGGAGGCGCTCACCGCCGTGCAGGTGGCACTCCTGACCATCTACGACATGTGCAAGGCGGTCGACCGGGGGATGCGGATCACCGACGTGCATGTGCTGGAAAAGCACGGGGGCAAGTCGGGCAGCTGGACGGTGGGCCCCGCCGCGTAGCGCCCTGCGGCTACGGCGCGGACGCTTCCGCGGGCCTTGCTGGTGCGCCTTTCAGCCAGTGCGCGAACTCCTTCGGAAACGCATCGCTGAAGCGCGCCGCCTGCGCCCTGGCCTCGTCCTCGAGGCCGAGCATCTCGGCACTTTCGATCAACTTGACGATGACCCGCGGCTCCGGCGAAAAGTGGATCACCCGCAGCGCCATCGCATGCATCTCGGCCGCGTTGGCGCGCGTGACGGTGGTCAGCGTCAGCTCCGCGAATTCGGCCTGGCGGGCGAACAGCCAGGTTCCGCGCACCTTGGCGAGCGTGTCGTCCTCGTAGGCCGGAAGCCGTTCGTCGCGCGGCAGGTAGACCTGGCTCACACGAACGTAGTCCCAACTGGCGCACGCGACCACCAGCAACAGCACGCCCGCGGCCAGCGAGGACAGCGCCGGCCGCACCGCCGCGCCAGCCTTGCCCGGCCACAGCACGCCCAGGCACAGCCCGAAGACCAGCTGGAACGGCCCGTACCAGAGCGGATATTCGAGCAGGCTGTGCAGCACGATCGCGCCCAGCATGCCCCAGGCCATGAGCCGGGTCGGGTCGCGCTCTTGCCAGGGCCGCGCGGCCAGCACCAGCCACAGGAAGCCGCCGCAGATCAGCACCGCGGCGGGAATGCCCAGCTCCACGGCCAGGTGCAGCGGCAGGTTGTGCGCGTTGTCCAGGATCTCGACGAAGCGCGCGCCGGGGTACTGGGTGCTGTAGTGCGCAAAGCTGAGCTCGCCCCAGCCCCAGCCGGTCCAGGGGCGCTCGCCGATCAGCGTGAGCACGTTGTGCCAGAGGATCAGCCGGCCGTGGTCGTCGGGCGCGCCGGTCTGCAGGCGCTGGAGCATGCTTTCGACGCCGGCGCCGCTGCCGCCGGCCATCAATTGGACCAGTTGGGGCAGCGTCCAGGCGACGAGGAAGTAGAGCGGGATGATCGACAGCAGGAGCAGCGGCGAGGGCAGCCGCAGGTGTGAGGCCGCGCCTGCCTGCGTGCGCCAGCCCTGGCGGCGCTCCCGCCTGGCGATGAAGCTGGCCACGCCGATGATCGACAGCAACTGCAGCAGGCCTGTGCGCGAAGTCGAGGCGGCCGCGGCGACCAGGAGCAGCAGCGCCGCGGCGACCAGGGCGCGTCGCGTGCGCGGCGATGGATTGGTGGCGTAGAGCCACAGTGCCGCGACCCAGGCCATGCTGATCAGCGTGGCGAACTGGTTGCGCTGGCGCAGGTTGCCGTAGGCCTGGCCCAGGGCGGGAGAGGTGGTCCAGGGGACGAGAGGGTCGGCGAGGCCGTAGTACTGGAGGAGGCCAAGGACGGCGCTGAGGAGGCCCGCGGCGAGGATGCCCCAGGCCAGGGCGGCTCCCCCTCGCCCTTGCCCTTGCCCTTGAGCGACGCTCGGCATGCGCGCGCCCACCGTGGCTGCCAATGCGACGGTCACCATCACGACGCAGGCGGGGAGCCAGTAGCCCGCCTCGCCGCGGAATGCCGCGATGCAAATTGCGCAGAGCAAGAGCCAGCACAGCACGCGGCGGCTGGGCACGTTGCCACGGGCATCGCCCGCGCAGAGCAGGAACGCGATGCAAGCCCAGGTGCAAAGGAGCTGCCAGACATTGACGGACGGGCCGGCCACCCACGGCGCCAGGAAAGGAAGGGCGATCAGCGCCGCGCTGGAGAAGGGCATTGGCGGAATTGTGCAGTGCCACGCCGAACAGGCGTCTAACGCTTCACCAGCAACAACACGAGCGGCTCGATCGGCGAGCCGAGAAACCGGCGTTCGTTTGTATGATCCGAAAGTTTTTCCTGCCAGGGCCTGAAATGCAGAAGTCTCTATTCGCGGCAAGCCTCTTTGCTCTCCTCTCCCATGCCGCTTTCGCCAACACGCTCAGCGACAAGGTCGATGCGATGTCCGAGAACGGGCGCCGCAACTTCATCTCCACGCTGGTTCAGCAAAGCGGCGCACAGTGCCCCGCCGTGCAGCGCGTGTTCTTCCAGGGGCTGCTGGACAAGGCGGCGGTATGGAACGTGCGGTGCAGCGGCAAGAACGCCGACTTCGGCATCGTCTTCTATGACGACCAGGCCAACACCACCCGCGTGATGCCCTGCGCGCAACTCAAGGAACTGGGCGCGCCCGGCTGCTTCAAGAAGTTCTGAGTTTCAACGTGAGGGCGGGGCCTGCAGCGGCGCGTCCGCTCCGGAAACCGCCATGCCTGTGGCGCTGAACTGCACCGCCACCCGCATGCGCGCCGCCGTAGGCACACCGGCACGCATGCCCGGCGAAAAACGCGTGCTGACGAAGGCACCGATGGCCGAGGCCTCGAACATCCCGGGCGGCGTCGCCTCGATGACCTTGACGTTCTCCACGGCGCCGCTGCTGCCGATCAACAGCTCCAACACCACTTCGCCCGTGCGGATGCCGGCGCTCGGCGGATACGCCAGGCGGATCTCGGTGAGCGGGCGCGGCGGCGGATCGAGTTCAGAGGCAGGCAGGTAGGCCGCGGCAGCGCTCGCAGACGCGACCACGCCGACCTCGGGTTGCATGGGTGCGGACTGGGGCGTCGATTCGACGGCAGCAGCGGCAGGTGACTCGGCAGGTGTGCTCCTTGCCGGTTGTGTCGGTGTCGGTGTCGGTGTCGGTGTCGGTGTCGGTGTCGGTGTCGGTGTCGGTGTCGGTGCTTCGGGCACCGGCGCAGCAGCCGCCTCGCGAGCAGGCAACCGAGGGCTCGGTTCGCTGGCTTCTTTCACAGGCTGTGGCTGTGGCTCTGCCTCCGGCGCAGGCACCGGCAGGTCCGGCGGCGGCGCGCTGACCAGCATCGCGGCCGGGGCAGCAGGCATCGGTAGCAACCGCGCCTCTATCACCTGTACCTTCGACTGCGACGCCACCGGCGGCCGTGGCCATGCCGCATACAGCAGCGCCGCGTGCAAGACGACCGACCCCAGCACCGCGGCGGACAGGGACCGGCGCGGCGCCGGGAGCAAACTCAACGCACCAGCTCGCGCCAGCTGACCCGCTTGCCCTGCGGTGGCGGGCTGCCGACGGGGATGCCCACCGACAGGGGGACACCCGACGCATCGCGTCCCAGGGCCCGGAACGTGCCGTTCGGCAGTCCGAGGATGCCAAGGCCCACCACCACGGAATTGCCGAAGAACGGCACCGAGGTCACCCGGTTCTCGCTGGAGCTGACCGGCAGGCCCGTGATGAGGTCGACATAGTTCAGCCAGCTGTAGCCACCGCCCGAGCACATCGTGTTGCTCGGTACGTTGGATGCGAACACCAGGGTGCCGAGCACGCTTTGCATGTCCACGTTCACGCGCTCGCCGGTGTCGGGCAGGTCGATGTACCAACCCTTGGTCTGCGTGCAGGCACCGTCGCCGGTGGCCGCGCACTGGACCGTGCGCGTCGCCGTGCTGCCCGAGCCGGTCTGTACCAGTTGCAGGCCCCTCAGCTCGGTTCTCAGGTTGGAGTAAACCGACGGATCCACATTCGTCAGCGGATCCTGCATCGCGTAGACGGTCTGCGCGCTGGTATCGGTCAGGTCGTCCGTCGACAGCATCCGCCCGGTGGCAGTCAACACCATGGTGGTGCCACTGACCTCGGCCAATTGCGGTCGCGTGGTGATCGGCTGCGGATTGCCGCTCTTGTCCTTCGCCGTCGCGAGCAGCGCCGCTTCGAAACCAGCCGGATCGAGCACGTTGTTGATGTCGAAGCGCCAGATGTTGCCCAGCAAGTCGGCACCGTAGGCGCGCTCGGCCGTGTTGTTCAACGCGTAGTTGTTCACGAAGATGTTGATCTCTCGCAGGCCGCTCGGCGTGTCCTTGCTCCCCGACGAGGTGGCGATGCGCTGGATGATCGCGCCGGTGCCGGCGTCGAGCACGTAGAGGTAGCCGCGGCCATCGCCGCTGACCGAGTTGTTGTAGCCCGAAGTGACCAGCACCACCCAGGTGCCGTTGCGCAGCTTGGTGATGATCGGGCGTCCGTAGGTCAGCCCCACGTTGCAATCCGAGGTCGCGCCGACCGGATTGGTCGCGCAGGCGGTGCTCATGTTGAACTCCCACATCGCACGGGGCGCCGTCGGATTGGTGACGTCCAGCGCGTAATAGCCGTTGCCGCCATGGCCCAGGCCGGCGACGACCATCGTGCGCCATTGGCCGCCGGTGCGCACGTCGCCTGCGATCGGCGAACCGTCGACGAAGAACTGGTGCTTGTCGGCATAGTTCATATCGGCCAGCGTCCACATGTTGGGCATTACCACTTGCGGAACGAAGGCCCACGCTTCCTGCCCGGCGTTGGCGTAGTTCGAGTCGGTGGAGCTGGCCGGCGCGTAGAAGGCATGCAGCATGCCGTCGTTGGCGCCCACGTACACCATGGGGGTACGCGCCTTGTTCGTGGTCTTGAACGCGTCGTAGTCGGCGTCCTGGAAGAACTGGCTGGGGGCCTTCACGTAGGCAGGCTGCGAGTTGACGATGTCGCCCAGCACGTGCGCCCGAGCCCGGTAGAGCTTGGCGGTGTTGGAAACGTAGCCTTCCCGCTTGCGCTGGCCACGCAGGTAGTTCACCAGGTTCGCGCCAGTGGTAACGCTGCGCTGGTCGATGGTGCCGGAGCTGCCGTCGCTCATGAACGGGTACTGGCTCAGGCCGGTGGTGATGGCCGTGCTGGTGAACGCCGCCTTCATGGCGGTGGTCAACCCGGTCGTGGCGCTGCCGGTGGGCAGGCCGCTCGTGGTGTCGCAGGCGCTGGTATTCCAGGTGAAGTCGACCAGGTTGTTGGTCGCCGGATCGCGTGCGTAGATCTTCCGGTTGTCGCACTCGTCGCTCACCTTGGCGTCCAGCAGCCCGCGCCCGGACCATTTCACCGTCGTCGACAGGTTGCCGGTCGTGAGGTCCACCTCTTGCGCCAGCAATTCGCCGGTCCAGTCCAGCGTGGTGAAGCTGCCGGTGTAGGCGATGTTGTCGCCCGCGGTCGGCGTGAGGCTGGAAACCGATGCACCCGCGCCGGCACCGGCTTGCGCCTTGATGCCTGAGAGCGCTTCCTTCAGCCCGTCGACCACCGACTGGGGATCGCGCGCGCTGAAGTACTTGCCGCGGCCGTTCACCGCCGTGTGCCAGAAGTCGTCGATGGAGCGCGGGTCGTTGTACTGCAGCTGCGACAGGTTGGTGCCGTTCGGCCAGATCGGCCAGTTGACCGGTGGCGTGTTCTCGTAGCTGCGAATCTTCGAGAAGTCGCCCGTGGTCGCGCTCTTGTAGTTCTCCTGGTAGTTCAGGTTGCCCGAGACGCCCAGGCCCACGACGAAGGTCGTCATGTGCTGCCACGGTGCGCGGTCGTCCTCGATGCCTTCGCCCAGGCGCGGAATGTCGTTCGACATGCCGGGGCGCAGGTCGGTGATGTAGTAGTACTGCGCCACGTCGGCGAGAGAGTCGACGCTGCCCTGGATGCCGCTGCCGGTCACGGTGCCCTTGGTCGTCGTCGTCCCGCCCCAGGCGCCGGACACATCGACCACCGGCGGTGAGGCGGGGCTGGCGTAGCAGACATTGCCCACGTCCGCCCAGTCCGTTTCCTCCGTCGTCTTGTTGCGCACGCTGGAATCGATGGCCGTGCCGCCGCTCACGTCATAGGTGGCGGTGATGGTCTGCGTGCGGCTCTGAACCTTGGTGCCAGGAATGGACACGCAGGTGGTGGAGGTATATCCGTTGCTGGCGGTCGGCTCGACCGGCGAGCAACTCGTCACGCGGTCGGGCCCCTGCGTGTTCGCGGTGCAGGTGGTGGTGAGGAAGCTGGAATCCGTGCCAGGCGTGCACGCCGCCACCGGCGTCGGGCTGGTGGTCACCGTGGCGCAGCTCACCACGGGCAGCACGCCGCGCGGCGAGGGCACGCAAGTGCCCGAGGCCACACCCACCGTGGTATCGGTGGCGGTGCAGGTGGTACGCGTGAAGTTGTTGGCGCTCGTCGGTGCTTCGCTGGTGCAGGCGGTGCCTGGTGCCAGTTGCTGCGGCTGCGAGGTATTGACCGAGCAGCTGGTGACCTTGAAGTTGGCGTCCACGCCGTCCGTGCAGGCGGCGACCAGGGCCGGGCCTGTGTTGACGGTGTTGCAGCTGGTCGTGGTGAAGTTGCCGCTCGTGCCAGGCGTGCAGGTGCCTTGCGCGACGAAGGTCGGCCCCGTCGTGACCGTGTTGCAGCTGATCTGCTTGAAGCCATTTTCCGGGGCTGGCGCCTGGGCCACGCAACTGCCGGCAGCCACGCCGACAACCGGGCTCGCGGACACGCAGTTGATCGTCATGTAGCCGTTGGCTTGCGTCGGCTGTTGCGCCGAGCAGGTTCCGGGAACCACGTTGGTCACCGGCGTGTTGTTGGTCGAGCACGTCGTGATGGTGAAGTTGGCCGACGTGCCGGGTGTGCAGCTGGCCACCGGCGCGGGCGTCGTCGGCCCATTCATCGCGCAGGTCGTCGCCGTCCACGCGTTCGCCAGGCTGGCGGGCACAGGCGTACAACTGTTCAGCAGTACCCCGGTAGGTCCGGTCGTGACCGCGGCCGGGCAGGTGATCGTCACCCAGTTGTTGCCGGCGTTGCCGGTCTGGGCGGCGCAGGAGCCGGGCGGGGTCGGCACCGTTTCCGTGTGCTGGTTGCAGAAGGTGGCGGTGTTGCCGTTGCCGGGGCCGGCATTCACCGGTGTGCATGTGCCCACGTTGACTTCGGGCGTGTCCACGTTGCTGCAGCTCGTGATGACCCAGTTGGTGCTGGCATCGCCGCCTGGCGTGCACGAGGCGACCAGCGTCGGGCCTGTAACGGCCGTGGTGCACGTGACGACCGTCGCACCGGTCGCGTTGGGGACGCAGGACGACACCGGCACGTTGGACTCGACCGTGGGCGTGCAGGTGGTGACGACGCCGGCACTGTCAGTGCCTGCCACGCACGCGGTCGCCTGGACACGCATCGTGGTGGGGGGCGAGCTCTGCTGGCACTGGCGCTCGAGGAAGTTGTTGAGGGCAGTCGGAGATTGCGCGACGCAGCTCGTCGCGGTGGTCCAGGCCGTGTAGGCGGTGCCGCCGCAGGAGGTCCGCAGGAAGCCGTTCGCGCTCGTCGGGGTCACCGCGTTGCAAGTGTCAACGTTCTTGGTCGGGGTCACGGTCTCCACCGGGGTCTCGCACACGGTTTCGGTGAAGTTGGGCGAGCTTCCACCACTGTTGCTGCAACTGGCTGCAGCGGTCCTGGCGGTCGTCTGGACGGTGTTGCAGGAAGTGGACGTGAAGTTGTTGCTCGAGCTTGCCGACGCGAACACGCACGATGCCTTTGAGGCGACCTTGGTGGTGGTCGTATTCGGTGCCGGACAGGTGGTCGTGGTGTTGTTGTTGGCGGAGGTCGGTCCTGACGCCGTGCAACTCGCCACGGGCGTAGGGCCACTGACGATGGGGTCGCACGTGGTGACAGCCTTCGTCGACGGATTGGTGCCGGGCGTGCACGCTGTCACGAAGGTCTTGACGGGCGGAATCGAGGTGGAATCGCAGAAGGTCTGGGTAAAGGTCGAGTCGGTACCGGGGGTGCACGAAGCGACATTCGTCGTCTGCGACCGGTTTTGCGAGCAGCTCACCGTCGTCCAGCTGTTGCTGGCGCTCGCGGTCACCGGGGTGCAACTCGCAGCTGGAACAAAGCCGGTGTCTCGTGAGCGCGAGCAATCGACGCTGACGTAGTTGTTGCCGGAGTTGGCCGATTGCGGCGTGCAGCTTTGAACGGCAGTCACAGCGGACTGCTGCGTCGTGCAGGTCGTCGCCACCCAGTTGTTGCTGGCGGAAGCCGGCTGCGCAGTGCACGATGCGACAGGCGTCGGGCCCGTCCTGAGGGTCAGGCAAGAAATATTGCCGGCGCTGGTGCAAGACTGCACGGGGGTCGTCGTTTCGGTCGCGCCGTTGTACGCCAGCGTCTGCGTGGTCGACTGAAGGTACTGCGTGGTTTGCTGGAACGGTTGTACCGTTTTCTGCAACGGCTGAATCGTGTACGTCTGCGTCGTGGTGACGGTCTGCTGCATCTGGCTCTTCGTCTGCAAGACCTGCGACGTCGACTTGGTCGTCGTCTGCTGCGTGTACCACTGGCGCGTTTGCGTGAGGGTCTGCGTGCGCGTGCGCGTCTGGGTCTGGGTCTGCGACTTCAGCGTGTAGGAAGACGTCTGCAGATTCTGCAGAGTGCTCTTGTAGACCTTGCGCGTGCCCTGGCCCCACCACGTGCGGGTGAGCAGTTCCTGGCGCGTCGAGCGGGTCTGCTGCTGTGTGCTGGCCAGGTTCTGCAGGCTCTCGCGCGTTTGCGTGCTCGTCGTCTTTCGGTCCTGCGTCGTGGAGCGGCTGGTCTGCACGGTCGAAGCGTAGATCTGCTCGGTGGTCTTCGTCAGCGACTGGGTGCGCTGCGTCGGTTGCGAGGTAGCACGCGACACCACCGAGATCGTGCGGAAGAACTCGCCGCTGTCGCAAGGCATGTAGCGGTTCATCGACGACGTCGTCTTGTCCGTGCGGCTGCCGGTCGTGGTGCCGTCCCAGATGGGTCGATGCGTATACAACAGCGGATCGAAGCGGTCCAGGATCGTCTTGGAGGTGAGGTTGCCGTCCTGGTTGCCCACGCGCGTGACCCCGTCGACGCCCACTGGACCGCGCGTTTCCTGCGCGGTGTTCCAGTAACCGTCCGTGGTCATGATGGTGAAGTTCTGCTGGCAGGTGTAGCGCACCGGGTCGGGCGTCATCTCGGCGTTGATGCCGTCGGTGCGGCCGGCATAGTGGCGGCCCACCCGGGCTAGGCCTTCGCGCGCCGGCGACGAGCCATCGGGCGTCTGTCCGTACAGCTTGGCGTACCACGCGGCCTTTTGCGTGTCGTTGAAGTCGTCGATCGCCAGGTACTTGGTGGGGTTCACGCCGCTGTCGGCATTGCTCGAATCGCGCAGCGGGCTCATGCTGACCAGGCCGACGCGGAAGCCGTCGTTGATCGGGTTGAACGCAAGGCTGATGCTGCTCTTCACCATCGCCATGCGGGTGCGATAGAAGGTGTACCAGATCGCGAAATTTCGGCGTTCGTCGGCCCCGGCCGCGCCGGTGCCCGAGCCGGAGGTGACCAGCTTGCGGCGCCACAGGCCACCCGTGGTGTTGGCCGTGACATTCGATTGGGTCAGGTTGACGCCCGAGAAGCGCACGCTCTCCATGTCGGTGCAGGGCGCGGCGTCGTACCTCAGGGTTTGCGTGCCTTCGTACGTGTAGTAGTACGCTGCCTGCGCCGGGTCTTCGGCGTCATTGGCAACCTGAAGCTGGCGCGTGTTGCGGTCGTAGGCCCTGAAGCTGGTGGCCAGGTTGGTGGTTGCCGTGCCGGACGAATAGAAGTCGTAGCGTGCAGCCCCGAAGTCGACACTGGTCGGCGGGTTCACCAGGTAGTAGCCGTCGGCGCCGCGCGGCACCTCGTACACCTTGGCCGGGTCGTAATACAGCGCGTTGCACTGCGCGCTGCGATAGCCGATGGGCATCTCGTAGCTCGGATCGCCGCCGGGAAACTCCAGCTCGTCGGGCATGTGCGTGAAAGCCATGGACCGCGAGGTATCCATCAGCAGCATCACGTTCGGCTTGGGCACGGCCTGCCCCGTGCCCGCGACGGGCACGGTGGACAGTTGCGTCTGCGCCGCCTGCACGTCGGTCGTCGACGCTCCGTTCCCCCACAGGAGCGCGCCGGCGATGGCCGACACGGCTACCGCAAAAACCTTGGAGCGATTCATTTCCCCTGCCCTCATAGCATGATTACTTGTGTGTAGCTGACAGCGCCGCGCACCCCGTCCACGCGGGCGGTGATGCGGTAGTACGGCGACTTGGGCGCCACGAAGCCCCCTTCGACTCCGCCTCCGGTTCCCAGTCCGCTGGCCGATTGCGGAATGACGCACTTCTGCGTGACTTCGGTGGCCGGGCCGGGCATGGCGCACAGACGGTGGATCACGTAACGCACACGGTTGCCCGTGCCGTCGTTCGCGGTCGCTTCCTTGGCGTTCGACCAGTCGTAGGTCATCGGGTTGAACGTCTCGTCCCACGTGGCGAAGTACGCTTCGGCGGGAACGTCGGCGTTGAGCACATTGGGGGCCGTGCGCTGGTTGTAGACCCAGTTGAAGGCCGCCTCGGTGCCCAGGTCGGCCAGCGAGGTTGCGTTCTGCTTGAAGCCGACGTTGCCGGCAATTTCCACACCGGTGCCGCTGGTGCGGAACATCAGCAAGCCCGAAATCGTCATCACCACCAGAACGACCAGCGCGATGATCAGGACGATGCCGCGTTGCGCACTTGTGCGCAACGAACCGCGTGCGCGATTTGCTCTCATTGGGTCACTCCCCAGATCATGTTGCGCAGGGGCACGACGGTGTCGTACACCCGGTACCGGTAGTTGCGCCAGTTGTTGGCCGCGGCGTCGCCGTTGATGGCGGAGGCGCCGTCGCCCGAATCGTCGGTGTTGTCGACGTTCCTCATCGGGAAGGCGATCGAGCCGTTGGCCCACTTGGGCGCCGACGCGGTCACCGGCACCGCCGTGCCCGACTCCACGTTCGGACGCTCGAATTGCCGGCTGCGAAT
Source organism: Variovorax sp. RCC_210 (assembly GCF_041355175.1). Classification (NCBI taxonomy): domain Bacteria; kingdom Pseudomonadati; phylum Pseudomonadota; class Betaproteobacteria; order Burkholderiales; family Comamonadaceae; genus Variovorax; species Variovorax sp. RCC_210. Next base: position 510,445 of record NZ_JBFUPJ010000002.1, read on the forward strand.
GAGCAGGCCGAAACGCACGGCGAGCAGCCGGGCGTAGTTGGGGGTCGGACCGGGCAGTGTGTCGTACCACTCGCCGGTACCGATGACACCATCGCCCGAGGCGTCGTAGCCGTACTGTGCCTTGAGCGTGACAACGTCCGTGACCACATCGGACGCATTCACCTCATCTTCGAACAGGCTGTTGTAGCGCGTGAGAGACTGGCGGCTCGGGTTGACTTTCCACACCGTCAAGGCGGGCGCCATCCCCAGGTTGAACAGGACACCAGAGGTGATGTCAGTGCCGGTGCCGCCGGCCTTGTTCATCGTTGCCGTCTTGTTCAGACCTTGGTTGGTCGTGTAGATGAATGCCTCTTTGTGCTCGACGGCATTCGGATCGGAGCTCGAAAGCCCCGTGATCTCCACCATGTTGCAACTGCCGGTGGCGGGATTGGCAGCAATGGCTTTGTCGCCAAGCAGGAAGCCCTCGCGCGACTTCAGCGAATTCGACTCCGCGGTCGACGACATGATTGGCTGGCTGGAAACGAAGTAGGACGAGTTGCCGTAGAGCATTCGGATCTCGTCTGGCTTGCCATCCGCCTTGATGATCTGGACAGGAGCGAGCTTGAAGGTGAAGGTCGGTGCCGCAAGGTCCTGGCTGAACGCCTTCACTGTGCAGCCCATCGCGCTGGTCGTGGGGTCTGCCGGGTCACCCCCGGCCGTACCGAAGCCGAAGCCCGCAAGCCGCAGGTCTCGGTCGAGCGCGAAGGCGCCCAGGGTGCCGCTGATCTGCGCGTCGTTGCCCGACCCGACGGAACGCTTGCGCGCGTCCCACAAGGTCTGCAGCTGCACGATGATGAGCACGCAGACCAGCCCGACGACCAGGCCGACCATCAGTTCGATCAGGGACACGCCGTGTTGCCGACGGGCGCGGTCGCGCCAGGAATGCGAGCGAGGATGCATGTCGTCTTTGCGCACGGCGCTTGTCTCAATTGATGAGGGTGGCAAAAACATGACGACGCTTCACGTCCGGTTGCGACGGGACCGTCCAGCACACCGTGACGGTCATCTTGTTGTACCCACCGGGGGTCGAATTGATGCGAATCTGCTGCATGAATTGCGTCGAGCCAGGCAAGCCGCCATGCGTCGCATCACGCACCGCAGCGACCCAGGCGGTCACCGTTTCGTTGGCTGCGGTTTTTCCCGAGAACTCGCAGTCGTCGCCATCTTGTTGATACTCGAAGGCGCCCAGCGACTCGGCCAACTTGGCGGCGCGCGTGACGGGGTCCACACCTGAGCGGCTTGCGCTGATCCAGGCCTCCTGACCGATCTGGCTGGCCCATTGCGCGGCCAGGGTGCGGTACTCTGCATCGGACTGCGTGGTGACGGCCTGCGCACTCAGCCCCACCATGCCGAGGATGCCGAGCATGAACAGCAGGATGGCGACCACGGCCTCGATGAGGAACATGCCGCGTTGGCGCACCGCGCCCCGCATGGTTTTCGAATGCAACGACATCCGATTGAAATGACGCTTCAGCATTTGCGCGTGTCCCCCGCACCCGAAGCCCCGGGATCGCATAGGCGCACCTGTCCGCCGCCGCTGGCCAACACCCGCAGGCAGCGAGCCGAGCCGCCATCTTCCACGCAGGTTGCCCCTTGCTGTTTGAAATCTACAGTCGCCAGCGTCCCCACCAACGCGCCTGCAGCGTTGAAGCGAATGCTGCTGGAGGTGTGCGCATCGATAACGACAGAAGTCCCCTGGCCCGCACGCCCTCCCCCTTCGGCGCCCGCCTTGCCTTCGATGAACACATGCGGGTCTTCGGTCGTTTCCGGCGTCTGGCGCACCATCCAATTAGGTCCACTCGTGGTCAGCGCTGTGGTCTCCACATTTGACGCCAACGGGGAGGCGGTCGTGAGGATCAACTCCACCGGGATGTTCCTGCGAAGGGCTTCGCCGCGCGCTTGCTGCAAGGAGGCAACGAAGGCTTCCGCAGTGGCGAGGGTCTTCATGTTCTCGGCGTACTGGCGTATCGATGGCGCCGCCATGGCCGCCATCACCGCGAATATGACGAGCGTCACCATCAATTCGACGAGCGAGAAGCCGTCTTCTCGCTCGGTGGTCAGCATGTGCCACCCTTGCTGGTGATCCAGCAGCTGTCCGTTGGAGCACCTGTCCAGCCAGCACCCAATGTGCTGGTGCTGCGTGTGCCGTCGGCTTTCAAGGTGTATACGAAACCAGCCGTGGAGGTGTTATCCAATCCAGTAGCGGTGATCGTGTACGTCGTTGCAGTGGGGGTTCCGCAATCGAAACGGAAGCCTTTCGTGGTAGCCGGTTTTGCCGCTACGCTGCCGCTGAGACATGCATCCACAAATGTGCGATTGTCTTGAAAGAACTGTTCCATTCGGGGACGCATCCCAGCCAAGAGGCCCAGCGCCTCCGATACCCGCGCACGACGCACATAGTCGGAATACTGGGGAACCGCGATCGCAGCCAAGATGCCGATGATCACGACAACGATCATGAGTTCGATCAGCGTGAAGCCGGCGTTGTGACGGCGGGTTTTATGAGTGGTCATGCCGAGGCCTCAAGGCGCGCAGGACGCGCGGAAACAAATGTGTATCTTTGTCTCTCAGCTTACTATTACTTACGTTACAGAAAGAAGCCACTCATCCGGAAAAATGCGCCGTCCGTCGCATCGAGCCTTCTTGACAAGCGGGCGAGGGGCTCACTTGCATCGATGAACAAGTCTCGAGTTAACGTGGATTCATGCGCGGACGTCTTGGATACGCTCGGCCCGCCCTAAGTCTTTTCGTGAAGGCGGTCGGCAGCAATAAGGCTGAGCGTCAACATGTCCACGTGAGAACCTTTTCAATTAAGCAGCCACCCCTTGTTCAAGACATCGATCACTGAATTGAATTGCTCCTCATTGGCTTTCGAAAACCAAACCTTAAATATCTTGATTCTGTACCCGGAAGTAGCGCCTCAGTAGTCGCGATTTGCGAAAAAAGAATTTATTTTAAAAAATAAATTTGATTTTTCAGGGTTCAACATTTTATTTTTCACGCCAACCATCACCTCGAGCACTGCTTCTCAATTGGCTAAGTCGACATATTTTGACCGTTGCATTTGAAATTCTTCGAAAAAACGACTAGCGCCCAAGATCTAGTTACTGCAAGTACTCCGGCCCGCCCTATTAAAAAATTTCTTCTCAATGCGAAGCTGGCTTGCTCGCTCGACTCAATAGATTTTCTCTATATTCAGAAGCAAGTGCAGCGGATCGGTTGGCAAGTAATCTCTGCCACTCCTGCCGCTGCAAGTCATTTACTTTCGACTCTATGTTTTTTTGCTCTTCAGGATCACTCTGCAAATCAAAAGCAAATTCTTTGCCTTCGCGCAAATCAATCCAATACTTAAGCAAGGAATTTGGCAAGCGAGCATCAATCAATCCAATTTGCTGCGCTTGCTGGAAATAAACAACGCGAGGAACTGCTGGATCTTGAAGAGGCATCCCTTCCCATGTACTTGGTATGGGCATGCCCAAAGCCCGCAAAATAGTTGGCGCGACATCGATTTGAGAAGAAATTGAATGGATCTCGAATTTCCCCGGGTCGGCATTGCCGAAGTTCATCAGCAAAAACGGGACGCGCACCGCTTCTTCCCAAACACTATGAGTATGAACATAGCGTCCTCGCTCACCTAAAGACTCGCCGTGATCCCCAGTGACAATGACCAAGGCATTTTGCAGATAACCTTGTTCCCTCAATTTTTTCAATAGGTCGCCTACTACACGGTCAACTTGCAAGACCCCTCGATCGTAAAAATTTGCAGCGAGCTCCGGCATATTTGAATTGCTGCTCCCCGACACGAGGCCGACATAACTTTGCTCTGGCCCAAAACTCGGCGTATCCTCGAAACGACTTCCCAATACGTGAGAAGACATCAAATGAAAATGAAACATTGTGGGAACGCCATCCCATCTAGCAAGCTCGTTCACGCGATTAATTAACAAGCGGTCATCGTTAATATATCGTGTCGTCTGCGAGGTGCCATCGAAATAGCTGTCTACCGGACCATACACATCTTTAAGCCCGTAAAAATTCGTGTGGTCTCCCGAAAATATTAGGTTTGTTCGATATCCGTTTTTCTTTAGCACTTCTTCCAAAGTAACTGGCTTTGTTGCTTGACGATCTAGATATCGAGAACTTGCAAGGCCACGCAGACCACACGACGATTCATTACACACAGAAATTACCGACGTCGCGAGCGACATGTGCCCTTCATAGCGCAGCACTTCGAGGTTAGGCGTGGTTTTTCTTTTGTAACCCAACAACGAAAGATGATCTGCCCGAAGTGCATCGACAACGATCAAAATTACATTGCTATTTTTTGCTGCCTTCGATGCTACATAATTTGATCTAACCAATTCTTCGTCGCGATCAATGCGCGACGAGTGCAACAACTCCAATGGATGGCTCTGCATTGCAGTGGTTCCTTGCTCAGGAAAAATTCCTAAGCTGAATGGCTCGCCCAGCCGCCCCCAGCCCCGATCAGATAACGTAACTACCGAAATTGATGCAATGGCAATAAGCAAGCACGGTAAAGCGATAAAAACAGCATTTGAAGTTTTTTCGCGAAGCTGCGGTATCCAATCGTAGCGGCTTAAAAACAAATAGACTGACAGCCAAGCAATACTGATGACCGCGGCCAATGCAACCATTGGAACCAAAGGGTGATAACCTAGCGCACCGAGAAATTCTGGGATTTGCTTGGCATAAGTGCTCGCCAAATCAACAGTAGTAACTCGCCCCCAATACTTCAGTCCAACCAACGCCAATACATAGCTTAAAAATAAGCAAAGCCCGACAAGCAACACCGCTACAGCCGAAACAGCTCGATAAATCGTCCCCTTCAATACCAACGAAGATAAAAGCCTAACTGCAGCAAGCGCGGCAAGAACATTCAATACCAAGCAAATATGCGGCTCGATCGCTGAAGCTGGCGCCCCAAAGCCATACAAGTAGATTATTAAAAAGACTACCGGAATAGACAAAAAAATGATCCACGACAACACCAATAGGCGAGCTGTGGACCACCAAGTCGCACTCTGATCACACATTTTTAATGTGGATTAATCGAGAAAGGGCGAATAAATTAGCAGGCGCCACCGATTGTAATTTCCAACTGTGACTGAGGATGTTTCGCTCATAGCTGAATTCCGATCGAAAGCCCAACCAACTAGAAAGCGGACGCGCTAGCGATTCAAGCCATCGCCACGAAGATTGACCGCTAAAGTGGTTGACGATTACGATATCTCCATCGGGTCGGCATACTCTACGTACTTCATTTACCAAACGATCAGGATTCGGAGTGACCGAAAGAACATATGGCAGGGTCACACAGTCAAATGAAGCATTCGGAAAATCCATGAGTTCAGCATCCATGGCATGCAAAACAATTCGATTTGAATCCCGCGGCTGAATTCTTCGGTGCGCCACGGCCAACATTTCTTCTGAAACATCTACGCCAGTAATGTGGGAGTTCTTTGGGTATCGAGATAGGGTTAGACCTGTACCGACGCCAACTTCTAATATGCGGCGAGGCTCGAGCGTGGAGACTAGGCGCGTCATGGACTCACGACCAGGCCCAAGCGAAGCGCCAAATAAAATGTCATATATTGGCGCATAACGACGATAGCTTCGCTCGACTTGCTCTTTGGACAAAGAGTCGCTATCGACATCCCCATGCTGTGCTGGAGTTTTTCCGCTCCTAAAAGGGGCGCTTTTATCAGCTTTATTTGAGTTCTGTCCCATACCACCATGATTATTTTAAGTGCCAAGGCTCAGCCGGCGTGAACCAGGCTCGCTTACATTTTTCGCTGTCAAGTGTTTCAGCGCATCTACTCGCCGATTGAGACTTGACGCATGCGAAAGTCAATTCGACGACACGTCGAATTTCTCAAATCATAAAAATTGGCCTGCGGTTTTAGCGCCTAATAAAAAAAGCCGCCCAAAGGCGGCTTTTTTAAAAAACGCGGAATTAGGTGCCAGTGCCAGTGCCGGTTGCAGCAGCGCCGATGTCCGTAGCGCAATCCTTCGGGCGAAGCTTGCTAGCGACGTTGGTTTGGCAAGCCCACGCACCGCTGGTACCACCAGTTGTGTCTGCAGTGCGAACCCATTGAATCTTTTGATCCTTGACTTGCGCATTGCCGATGATCGTGCAGGTCAACGTGGTCAGGCCGCTGGTAGCTACCGAGACAGTAATAGCGCAACGATTGGTGGTGGCAAGCGGCACGCCGAGTGTCGTGACATCGGTGATTTCCGCCGTAATGCCGTCTGCCAGCTTCGTTTCAATATTTACCTTGGCGGGCGTGATTTCCGCGAGAGCGGAAGCCACCTGCGACTTGGCGATGTAATCTTGGTAGGCCGGCAGAGCCACAGCAGCCAAGATACCAATGATCGCCACGACGATCATCAATTCGATAAGGGTAAAGCCGGCCTGTGCGCGGCGGGCGAGGGTACGACGGTTCATGTGAACTAACTCCAGGTTGGTTGGTTGTTACGCCCGGGAACCTGCCCGGAGCGGAGTACCTTCCGCAGCAACTGTGCCAACCTGTTTTCAGTAGTTTACAAAGTTGAATTAGTGCATTTGTTCACACTTCAGTTACAGCGAGTGACACTTTTTGCCTTCATTCGCAACAACCCGTGACAAGTTTGTCACTCCTGCGGCGGCGCCAAACTCAAAACGTCAGCACCCCGTCCGCCTCCAACCACCGGATGTCCCGCTCGGCCAATCCCGCCACCTGCCGCGCCGCCAGCACCTCGATCTGGCTCATGATTTCCTCGGTCTCGGCCGGCTTGGTGTGCGTGATGTAGATCGGGTATCGCTTGCCAGGATCGATCTGCGCCAACTCATCCGCCAGCACCGCGGGCGACAGGTGCAGGCTGCGTTCCGCCAGCACCTGCTCCCGGCTGCTGAACGCGGTCTCTATCACCAGCATGGCCACGTCCAGCGCGTTCACCCGCTCCCAGAACGGCGCGTTGCGTTCGGTGTCGCCGCTGAACACCCAGTGCGGGCCGCCATCGGCGCGCCGAATGGCGAAGCCGCAGGCGGGCACGGTGTGCACGGCCGGGAGCACCTCGATGCGCTTGGGCTCGCGGCTGCCGAGCGCCAGCACTTGCCCCACGGCGATGTCGTGGAATGTGACGAACGGCGCCTCCAGGCTGGGAATGCTCTCGAAATCGGGCCAGATCACGTTGTTGAACACATGGGCGCGCAGGGCCTCGATGGTCGCGCGCAGCGCATGAACGCGCAGCGGCCGGGTGCGGCGGCTGCCGACGGCGTCGAGCATCAGTGGCAGCGCGGCGATGTGGTCGAGGTGGCTGTGGGTGAGCACCACGTCGTCGATGGCGGCCATCTCGTCGAGGGTGAGGTCCCCGACGCCGGTGCCGGCGTCCACGAGCAGGTCGGAGTCCACCAGAAACGAGGTGGTGCGGCAGCCTTTGGCGATGGCGCCCGAGCAACCCAGCACACGAACCTGCATTGTGAGAGACCCCTTGTGTGTGTCTGCCGTCATTTGGTTTCGAACCGGGTCGCGCCGTCCCAGGTCGGGTCTTGCGGGCGCAACGCCATCGAGGCTAAACGCTGGGCGTAGAGCTGGTAAAGGACTTTTTTGGCATCCGCCGCGAGCAGAGGCGCAAGCAGGTTGCGGCCGACGGCCCAGTCCTGGCGGCGGTAGGCGGCAAGCACCTCGCTCCAGCGCTCGAGCAGCTGCCGGGTCTGCGCGACGGTCTCGGGGGTGCGCGCGGCCAGGGGGGTGAACACGGCCACGGCCTGGGCCTTCCCCTTGACGCGCACGCTGTCCAGCTCTTGCCAGACGTGCTCGGGCGCGAGTTCGCGGGTGGCGCCGCTGGCCACGATTTCCACGCCGTAGTGCCCGCTCAGGCCCTCCAGGCGCGAGGCCAGGTTGACGGCGTCGCCCACCACGGTATAGCTGCGGCGCGCGGCGGAGCCCATGTCGCCGACGCTCATCACGCCGCTGTTGATGCCGATGCCCACGCTGATCTCGGGCCGGCCGCTGGCGCGGTGCAGGCGGTTGATGTCGTGCACGGCGTCGGCCATGTCCAGCGCCGCCCGCACGGCGAGGGTGGCGTGCTCGGGCGTGTCGATGGGCGCACCCCAGAAGGCCATGACGCAGTCGCCCATGTACTTGTCGACGGTGCCGCGGTGCGCGCTGATGACATCGGTGAGCCGGCTGAACACGGTGTTGAGAAAGGCCTGCAGCTCGGCCGGCGGCATCTGCTCCGACAGGCGGGTGAAGTCGCGCATGTCGCAGAACAGCACGGTCATGGGCTTGCTCTCGGCGCGCATGCTGTAGCGGTCGGGGTGCACCAGCATCTCGTCGACCAGCTGGGGCGGCACGTAGGTGCCGAAAAGCCGCACCAGGCCGCGCCGCGCGTGCGACTCGACGAAATAGCCCCAGCTCATGTTCAGCGCGAAGGCCAGCGCGGTCATGGCCAGCGCCGAGGCGAGCGGCAGCACGAGGCCGTGGGCCATGTAGAGCCAGGCGTTCACCCCGGCCAGCGCGGCGACAGTGCCCGCCGCCAGCAGCACGGCACGCGGCGCCGACAGCAGCGACAGGCCGAAGGCGAGCACCAGCCCCGCCGTGAGCACGCTCAGCACCTCGTAGCCGGGCGCGTAGTCGGGCACGCTGAGCAGGCGGCGGTCGAGCAGGCCCGAGACCACGTTGGCGTGCACCTCGACCCCCGGAAAGGCGGCGTCCACCGGGGTGGCGCGCAGGTCCTGCAGGCCGGGCGCGGTGGCGCCGAGCAGCACGATCCGGTCTTTCAGCTCGCCGGGCGCGAGCTTGCCCTCGAGCACGTCGGCGGCCGACACGTAGCGAAACGAGCCGCCGTCCGGACCGCCCGGCCCGCGAAACGGCACGCGCATGCTGGCGGTGCGGTCGACCGGCACACGTAATGGGCCCAGCCGCAACGATTCGAGCCGCGGCGCGCCGGCGCCCGAGACGAAGGCCGGGTGCACGGCCGGCGCGCCGTTGGCGAGCCGGTAGACCGCCAGGGCGAGCGATTCGTAATAGCCGGGCTGCGCCTGGTCGCCCTCGTAGCGGGCCACGAGCGGCACGCTGCGGATCACGCCGTCGCCGTTGGCGCCCACCAGGGTATTGAGAAAGCCCGCCACCGGCGCGGCCTGCGCAAGCGCCGGGAGGCTGGCGCCGAAGCCGTTCCAGCTGGTGCCATAGGTTCCGAAAGCGTCTGAAGTGCCGTCGGTGGGAAAGCTGTCGCCCGAGACCACGGGCGCGGCCGGCAACTGCCCCTTGGCCCGGGGCGGCTGCGTGCGCGTGAAGTAGTAGCCCAGTGCCACCGGCCGGCCCTTCAGCGCTTCGGCAAAAGTGGCGTCATGGTCCAGCGATGGGGCCAGCCGTTCGACCTCCGACGCCAGCCCGGGCATGTCCTTGAGCGGCCCGCTGGCCAGCTCGCGCAGTCGGTCCAGGCCGGAACTTCGGTCGGGCTCGAGGAACATCACGTCGAAGCCGACCACCGCCGCCTGCTGGCGGGACAGCAGCTCGGTGGTGAGCGCGGCCATCTTGTCGCGCGCCCACGGCCACTGGCCCTGGCGCGCCAGGCTGGCGTCGTCGACGTCGACGATCACCACGCGCGTCTCGAGCGTGCGCGGCATGGTGGCGCGCAGGCGAATGTCGTAGATCAGCCGGTCGAGGCGTTCAAGGGCGCTCAGCGGCCAGGCGCCGGTGGCATGGGCCAGGGCCAGCAGCAGCGGCAAGAGGGTGATGGCAATGCGCGGCCAGTGCCGCCGCAGCTCGCTCACGGCATCCCGTCCATGCGGGCGTTGCCGCGGCAAGCCAAGAGAAAAACCTCAGATGCGAACGAACTGCATCCGAATGGCGCCGCCCAGTTCGAGCACGTCGCGCTCCTGCAACGCGACCGCCTCGGTGCCCAGCTGCAGGCCGTTGAGCGTGACGTTGCCTTCGACGCCCGCGGCCACGTAGCCCTGGCGCCGGCGCGTGACGACGGCCACGGCCACGCCGGGCTTGCCGATGGTGGTGACGACCTTCTGCAGGGCCACGTCCTGCCCTTCGTTGACGCCCGAAAGCACCCGCAGCACCGGAATGCCCAGCTCGACCAGCGCGCCCGATTCGGTGGGCGCCGACGACAGCGGCATCGACCCTGAGTTGCCCGAATGGCCCGGGTGTTCGTCCAGCGTGGTCCGCACGGAACCGGGGCCGATGGCCAGATTGCTGCGGGCACGGAAGTGGATGCGGCAGCCGCCGACCTCGATGACATCGTTGTCCTTGAGCGCCTGCCTCTGGATGGCGAGCGCGTTGACATAGGTGCCGTTGGTGCTGTTGAGGTCTTCAATTTCGACTTCGCCGTCGCTCATGTGCAACACGGCATGCTCGCCGCTGACCGCCAGGTTGTCGATCACGATGTCGTTATAGGCACGGCGTCCCAGCGTCGTGCGTTCCTTGGCGAGTGCCACTTGCCCGATGACAACGCCATCGACCGAAATGATCATCTTCGGCATTGCCGACTCCCCGATTGCAAAGCTTGAATGATGGCAAGCTGAACGGTGGGGTACCGCCCCGGCCTGCTACTTGGCTGCGCGAGGCGTTTCCGCGACGCCAGCCCTTGCCAGGACAACTGAAATATTGTCCCTGCCGCCATTGTCGTTTGCAATTGCAACCAAAAGTGCAGCTTTTTTCTGAAGCCCGGCATCGTGCTGAAGAAGCGTGAAAAGCTGCTCATCGGAAACCATCTCGCTCAAACCGTCGGAACACAGCATATACAGGTCGCCCGCCCGGGCGCTGTGCTCGTGCATTTCCAGCAGCACCTGGGCTTCCACGCCCACGGCGCGGGTCACGAGGTTGCGGGTGGGCGAGTTCGCCGCTTCTTCCGGCGTGATGGCACCGGCGTCGAGCTGCTGCTGGCGCAGCGAATGGTCGCGCGTGAGCAGTTCGAGCTTGTTGTTGCGCAGCCGGTAGCAGCGCGAATCGCCGATGTGGCCCACCAGCACGCGCTGGGGCCGGAACGCCGCCAGCACCAGCGTGGTTCCCATGCCCTGCAGCTCGGGGTTGGTGGTGCCGGCCTGCAGGATGGAGCCGTTGGCCTCGTCGGTGGCCGCCTGCAGCGCGCGCCGCACCACGCGGGCCGGCGCCTGCATGCCGGCATGGGCGAACCAGCGGCCGAAGCTGCCGTGCATCAGCGACACGGCCATGGCACTGGCCACCTCGCCGCCCTTGTAGCCGCCCATGCCGTCGGCCAGCAGGGCCAGGCCGAGCGCCGAATCGACATGGACCGCGTCTTCGTTGTGTGCGCGCAACTTGCCGACGTCGGTCAGCGAGGCGAACTCCCAGCTCAGCGCGGGGCGCGTGGAAAAAAGAGAGACGCCGACACTCGCCATGGTTTGCCAGCGCCGACTTCTCTGCGACTCAGTGTGCAGCGGCGTGCGCGCGCCGTTGCAGCAGGCGGCCGACGGCCACGACGAACAATGCACCGGCGGCAGCCGCCGCGTAGTGCAGCCAGGGGTTGGCCGCGAGCGTGTCGCGCAGCGCCACGTCGCTCACGATGGTTTCGCCACCGACCCAGCCGATCAGGGCGGCGCCCAGCATGACGATGATCGGAAAGCGTTCCATGAGCTTGATCATGAGGGTGCTGCCGAAAATGACCAAGGGAATACTGATCGCCAGGCCGAGCACCAGCAGCACCATGCTGCCCTGGGCGGCGGCCGCCACGGCAATCACGTTGTCCAGGCTCATCACCAGGTCGGCCAGCAGGATGGTGCGCACGGCGACCATCATGCTGCCGTATTCCTTGGATTCGCCTTCGCCCTCGTCGTCGCCGCTGAGCAGCTGCGTGCCGATCCACAGCAGCAGCAGGCCGCCGACGATCTGCAGGAACGGGAGCGCCAGCAGCTTGGCCGCCACCACCGTGAGCACGATGCGCAGCACCACGGCCGCGCCCGAGCCGAACATGACGGCTTTTTTCTGTTGCGCGGGCGGCAGCGATCGCGCCGCCATGGCGATCACGACGGCGTTGTCGCCCGACAGGATGATGTTGATCCAGACGATCTTGAGCAGACCTATCCAGAAATCTGTGCTTTGAAGGAGTTCCATGTCTCTGATCCCACTGTGTTTTATTTGAAAAAAGCGCCCGCAGTCGATGCGGGCGCTTTTTTATATCTGCGTGGTCCTCGAATGACCCGGCTCTGCGGCCGGTGTCCTGAAGCCGCTTTTTACAGCTTGGCCTTGAGCAGCTTGGCCAGTTCCGAGAAGTTGCGCGTCACGGTGAAGCCGCACTCTTCCATGATGGAGAGCTTGGCATCGGCCGTGTCGGCGCCGCCCGAGATCAACGCGCCGGCGTGGCCCATGCGCTTGCCGGGAGGGGCGGTGACACCGGCGATGAAGCCGACGACCGGCTTCTTCATGTGTTCCTTGCACCAGCGGGCTGCGTCAGCCTCGTCGGGGCCGCCGATTTCGCCGATCATGATGACCGCGTCGGTGTCCGGATCGTCGTTGAAGGCCTTCATCACGTCGATGTGCTTCAGGCCGTTGATCGGGTCGCCACCGATGCCCACTGCCGACGATTGGCCCAGGCCGATTTCGGTCAGTTGAGCCACGGCTTCGTACGTCAGCGTGCCCGAACGCGAGACCACGCCGATGCGGCCCTTGCGGTGGATGTGGCCGGGCATGATGCCGATCTTGATTTCGTCGGGCGTGATCAGGCCGGGGCAGTTCGGGCCCAGCAGCAAGGTCTTCTTGCCGCCGGCCGCTTCCTTGGCCTTCATCTTGTTGCGCACTTCGAGCATGTCGCGAACCGGAATGCCTTCGGTGATGCAGATCGCCAGGTCCAGGTCGGCCTCGACGGCTTCCCAGATGGCGGCGGCTGCGCCTGCCGGCGGCACGTAGATCACCGACACGGTGGCGCCGGTTTGCGAAGCGGCTTCCTTCACCGAACCGAAGATCGGGATGTTGAAGATCGACTCGCCGGCCTTCTTCGGGTTCACGCCCGCCACGAAGGCGTTCTTGCCGTTCGCGTATTCCTGGCACTTTTCCGTGTGGAACTGGCCGGTCTTGCCGGTGATGCCTTGGGTGATGACTTTGGTGTCTTTGTTGATATAGATCGACATGACTTGTTCCTTAGGCCTTCTTGACTGCTGCGACGACCTTCTGGGCCGCGTCCGCCATGGTGTCGGCACTGATGATCGGCAGGCCCGAATCGGCCAGCAGCTTCTTGCCTTCGACTTCGTTGGTGCCCTTCATGCGCACGACCAGCGGCACTTGCAGGTTCACGGCCTTGCAGGCCGCGATCACGCCGGTGGCGATGGTGTCGCACTTCATGATGCCGCCGAAGATGTTCACGAGGATGGCTTCCACGTTCTTGTTCTTCAGCATGATCTTGAAGGCTTCGGTGACCTTCTCGGGGGTGGCGCCGCCGCCCACGTCCAGGAAGTTGGCCGGCTCGCCGCCGAACAGCTTGATGGTGTCCATGGTGGCCATGGCCAGGCCGGCACCGTTCACCAGGCAGCCGATGTTGCCGTCCAGCGAGATGTAGGCCAGGTCGAACTTGGAGGCTTCGACTTCGGCCGCGTCTTCTTCGTCGAGGTCGCGCAGGGCCACGATTTCGGGGTGGCGGAACAGCGCGTTGCTGTCGAAGTTGAACTTGGCGTCCAGCGCCATGACGTTGCCCTTGCTGTCACGGTTGAGCGGGTTGATCTCGACCAGCGAGGCGTCCGTCTCCATGTAGCAGGTGTAGAGCTTCTTCAGGATGTCGACCGTTTGCGCGGTCGAGTCGGCCGGCATGCCGATGCCGTCGGCGATCTGCTTGGCCTGTTCGTCGGTGAGGCCCTTTTCGGGGTCCGCGAACACGGTGATGATCTTTTCCGGCGAGGAGTGGGCCACTTCCTCGATGTCCATGCCGCCTTCGCTCGAAGCGATGAAGGCCACCTTCTGGGTGGCGCGGTCGGTCACGGCGGAAACGTAGTATTCCTTGTTGATGTCGGCGCCGTCTTCGATGTACAGGCGGCGAACCTTCTGGCCTTCGGGGCCGGTCTGGTGCGTCTTGAGCTGCATGCCGAGGATTTCGCCGGCGAGCTTCTTGACGTCTTCGATGGTCTTGGCGACCTTGACGCCACCGCCCTTGCCGCGGCCACCCGCGTGAATCTGGGCCTTGACGACCCAGACCGGGCCTCCAAGTTTCTGGGCGGCTTCCACCGCCTCCTGGACCGTGTAGGCCGGAATGCCGCGCGGCACCGGCACGCCGAACTTGGCAAGAATTTCCTTGCCTTGGTACTCGTGAATCTTCATGAGGGATGTCTCTCGGAAGGAGGAGGTTGAGAACGGGAGATCTGCGGGTGAGAGTGTTTGTGCTCTGTTGCTCGCGGGCGACGGCAGCCTGACGGCTGGGGGCGGCGAACAACCGCGGACTGTATCATGGTGCGCCGCACCAATACTGTACGTGGGGTTGCGGTCAATACGTACTTTCTTCTAGATTGCATCTGGAAGCCCCTTTCCAGCCCCTCCAGACCACACCGAGCACTCCATCATGGCCAAGGTTTTCATCGACGGCGAAGCCGGTACCACCGGCCTGCAGATTCGCGAACGGCTCCAGACGATGCCGCAGATCGAACTCGTGAGCATCGCGCCCGAGCTGCGAAAAGACGTGAGCGCCAAGCGCGACCTGATGGCCGGCGTCGACCTGGTGGTGCTGTGCCTGCACGACGACGCGGCGCGCGAATCGGTGGCGCTGATCGACCAGCTGCCCGGCGCCAAGCCGAAGATCATCGACGCCTCCACGGCGCACCGCATCGCCCCGGGCTGGGTGTTCGGCTTCCCCGAACTGGCCGAAGGCCACTGGCAGGCGGTCGCCAAGGCAGACCGCGTGGGCAACCCCGGCTGCTACGCCACCGGCGCCATCGCCATGGTGCGCCCGCTGGTCGACGCGGGCATCCTGCCGGCCGATTTCGCGATTTCGCTGCCCTCCGTGAGCGGCTACTCGGGCGGCGGCCGGACCATGATCGAGGCTTACGAAAAGGGCGAGGCGCCCCTGTACGAGACCTACGCGCTGGGCCTGAAGCACAAGCACATCCCTGAAATCATGGCCTACACGGGCCTCACGCGCCGCCCGGTCTTCATTCCGGCCGTGGGCAATTTCAAGCAGGGCATGCTGGTCCAGTTGCCGCTGCACCTCGACCTGCTGCCCGGCAAGCCGAAGGCCGCCGACCTGCACGAAGCGCTGGCCGCGCACTACGCGAAGAGCAACACGCCTGAGCAGTTCGTGAAGGTGCTGCCGCCCACCGAAGACGGCAAGCTCGAGCCGCAGGCGCTCAACGACACCAACAACCTCGAGATCCGCGTGTTCCCGAACGAGGACCACCAGCACGCCGTGGTCATCGCCCGCCTCGACAACCTGGGCAAGGGCGCCAGCGGCGCCGCGGTGCAGAACCTGAAGCTGATGCTGGCGCTCTGAGCGCCCGGCCCCGCCTCGCTTCCCTCCCCTGGCTCAGTTGACGAGCCAGAGCCCCACGCCCAGCAACGCCGCGTGCGCGCCCAGCGCGATGTACAGCGGCGTGCGCGACGGCTCCGCCATTTCCTGCAAGGTCTCGTTGATGCGGCGCGTGAGCAGCGCGCGCAGCGCCGGGTCTTGCACCGGACCTTCCCCCGGTGACACGAGCGGCTCGCCGTGCGCGGCCCGGCTCTGCTGCCACTCGGCCATCATTTCGCCCAGCGGCAGCCGGTTGAGCACAAAGCCCACCACCGAACGCACCGCCCTGCCCTCGCCCAGCACGGGCGCGAGCTGCTTGCTCAAGGCATCGGCCGACAGCCAGTCGGCCGCCCGGTGCAGCGTGCCGTGGGCGCGCGGCATCGCCTCGATGCGCCCGGCAATCGCGCCGGCCAGCCGCTGCGACACCGCCTCGCCGCGCGCCGCCACCAGGTGCTGCATGGCGCGAGCACGGCCCTGGGCCACGCCCAGCATCGTGTAGACGACCACGAACAGCAGCAGCAACAGCGCCACCAGCACCGACGGCGTGGTGATCAGCGCAATGACCGCGCCCGCTCCGCCGGCCCGTGCCGCCACGTTGCCCGGCCCATTCAGCTGGCTCAGATAGAAGAAGAAAACGCCGCCGCCCAGCACCACGCCGAGCAAGCCGCCCTTGATGACTGAGCCGGCGAACGCAAGGCCGGCCTTGGCGCCGGTGCGAACGAGAGATGGCTGGGCGGCGGGACCGTCGGGACCTGTGGGCATGCGAAATTCCTCCAACTAATTTATTAATCTGATTCCGCACAACACTTTGGTTTGACGCGCGTTTCATGCGAATCGGTGCGGATCGGCGCGCATTGACGCTGAAATATTCGGCAAATGCGAACAAATGCAGCATGGCACGCATGCGCTGGATCATGCCATCGGCCCGACCCACCAGAATCGCGCCTCACAAACACAAAGGGAGGAATTTCAATGGACCGCACATTTCAAAAACCCACCGGCGCATTCATTGCGGCGTCCTGGACTGCACTGCTGGCAGGCGCTGTCGTCTACCTGATCGGGCTCTGGAACGCCACGATGCAACTCAATGAAAAGGGCTACTACTTCACCATCCTGATGTACGGGCTCTTTGCCGCCGTGTCATTGCAAAAGAGCGTGCGCGACCGGCTCGAGGGCACGCCCGTCACGGGCATCTATTACGGGCTGTGCTGGATATCGCTGCTGCTCGCCATCGGGCTCCTGACCATCGGCCTGTTCAATTCGACGCTGGCCAACAGCGAAAAGGGCTTCTACGCCATGGCCTTCCTGCTGAGCCTCTTCGGCGCGGTGGCGGTACAGAAGAACGTTCGCGACCTCACGGCGCGCCATCCCGAGACCTCGCCGGCCGCCGAGTTGCCCGAAGCCGGCTGACGCCCACCCTCAGGCATCCAGGCACCCGCCGCCTCACTCGTTGTCGTTGTACCCGCTGGCCCCCATCAGCGCCGACAGCCGCGCGGCGATGTTGCCCACGATGCCGCGCACCTGCACCGCGTCGGGCGCCGACTTCTGGTCGATGCGCTCGATGTACGGCACGTTGATCGACGCGATCACATGGTCGGCCGCGCCCATCACCGGGAAGGCGATGTTGGTGATGCCGCGCGTCTGCTGGCTCGGCATGGCCGAGTAGCCGCGGGCGCGCACCTCCTGAAGAATGGCGAACAGCTCGCCCGGGTCCATGTCGAGCTCGCCCTCCACGCCGATGTGGGCGCGCAGCATGCGGGCGCGGTCGATCTCGTCGCGAAACGCCAGCAGCACGTGGCCTGAAGATGTGTCCGTCAGCCCCATCACCACGCCCACCTTGAGCCCGAACGACCAGCGCTCCGGGCTCTCGACCTGCGCGATGACGACCACGCGGCCGCCCTGGTACATGGTCAGGTGGCACGACTGGCGCGCCCGGTTGGCCAGTTCGCGCAAAAGCGGCAGCGCCGCGCTCACCAGGCTTTTCAGCGGCTGCTGGCGGTGCGCCAGCTCGAACATGCGCAGCGTGAGCGTGTAGCGGTCGTTGTCGTCGACCTGCACGTAGCCGCGCCGCTGCAAGGTCACGGCCATGCGGAAGATCTCGCTGACCTTGCGCCCCACCTTCTGCGCCAGCTCGTTGAGCGTGTAGCCGCCGGGGCTGTCGGCCAACGCCTCCAGGATGTCCAGCCCCTTCTCCAGCGCGGGCGCGGCGTAGCGCAGAGCGCCCTCGCCTTCCGGCGCGGCCTCGGCCTCGGCCTCCGCGTGTTCCTGCTGTTGTTCCGGCGCTGGTGCTTGCTTCATTGTTCCCTGCTCAGTTCGACCATCCACCGTCGATCATATGGACCGCGCCGGTGGTGAAGGCCGACTCGTCGGACGCCAGGTACACGACCAGCGCCGCGATTTCCTCCGGCTTGCCCACGCGGCCCAGCGGCTGGCGCGCCACGAAGGCGGCGCGCACGGTGGCTTCGTCGGCGCCCGCCTGCTCGGCCTGCGCGGCGATGCGATCGCGCAACGAAGGCGACTCCACCGTGCCCGGGCAGATGGCGTTGCAGCGCACGCCCTGCTGGATGAAATCGGCCGCCACCGCCTTGGTCAGCCCGATCACCGCCGCCTTCGAGGCGCCGTACACGAAGCGGTTCGGCACGCCCTTCACGCTGGAGGCGGCCGAGGCCATGTTGATGATCGAGCCGCCGCGCTCCAGCATGGCCGGCAGGAAGGCGCGGATGGTGCGGTACATCGACTTGGCGTTCAGGTCCATGCTGAAGTCCCAGTCGGCCTCCTCGCACGCCAGGATGTTGCCGCTGTGCACGAAGCCCGCGCAGTTGAACAGCACGTCGAGCCGCCCCGCGGTCTGCGCAAAAGCCTGCAGCGCGGCGCTGTCGCGCACGTTGAGCGTGGCGGTCTTCAGGCCGGGCAGCCCCTCGTCGCGGGCCAGCGCGGCGAGCTCGGCCAGGGCGGCCTCGTCCACGTCGGTGGCCCACACGGTGCCGCCTTCGCGCGCCAGCGCCAGCGCACTGGCGCGGCCGATGCCCTTGCCGGCGGCGGTGACGAGGATGTTCTTTCCCTGAACGCGAGAAGTCATGGGGAGGTGCCCTTTGAGTGAAATTGAACGGTTTTGACGCATGAGTGAAATGCAAATTTCACTGATGAAATCAAATATACGCCACAGCCCAACGCCCTCACCCCCTCAAAAACCCGCGATCACAGGCGTACACATTGGTGAATACCCTCGAATTCGCGCAAACCCGAGGCCCGACTTCGGACTCGACTGCTAACCTTCTTCATGAAAACTAGTTTCATCTAAGAAAACAAGGTTTGCCATGCCCCCCGATTCCGCCCTGCTCACCCGACTGCAAGCCTGCTACACCGGCATCCTTCACGACGTGATGCGCGCGGCGGGCCTGCGCGACTTCACGCTGCCGCCCACGCTGCGCCCGCTGATCGCCGGCCAGAAGCTGTGCGGGCCGGCCTTCACGGTGAACGGCCGCGTCGACCCGACGGCCGATCCGCACGAGACACTGATGGCGTGGACCGGTTTTCTCTCGCGCGCCAAGCCCGGCCACATCGCGGTGATCCAGCCCAACGACTCCACCGTGTCGCACATGGGCGAGCTGTCGGCCGAGACGCTGGGGCGCAAGGGCGTGCTGGGCGTGATCGCCGACGGCGGCGTGCGCGACGCCGAATTCATCCTGCAGCAGGGCTTCCAGGTGTGGCACCGCTACTTCACGCCGCGCGACATCGTGGGCTACTGGCTGCCCGACGCCATGGACGTGCCGGTGCGCATCGGCGATGTCACGGTGAACCCCGGCGACCTGCTGCTGGCCGACACCGACGGCGTGATCTGCATTCCGCTGGCGCAGGCCGACGCGGTCATCACCGAGGCCGAGCACATGATGGGCCGCGAGAACCTCGTGCGCAGCGCCATCCTCGCGGGCACCGACCCGCAAGAGGCCTACCTGAAGTACCGCAAGTTCTGAGCGCCGGATGTCCGACACGTCGCCACTGCCCCTCATCGACACCCGGCTGGTGCTGCTCTCGCCGGCCGACAACTGCCTCGTCGCCTGCACCCACCTCGCCGCCGGCACCGAAGTGCGCCTCGAAGGCGGCGCAGTGACCTTGGCCACCGACATCGGCCTGGGCCACAAGCTCGCGCGGCACGCCATCGCGGCCGGGCAGAAGGTGCGGAAGTACGACGCCGTCATCGGCAGCCTGCGCACGCCGGTCGAGGCCGGCGCGCACATCCACACGCACAACCTCGACAGCGACTACACGCCCACCTACACGCTGGACGAAGGCAAGACCTTCGTCGGCCACGCCTGAGGCGCCCTCTTCGAATGAACTCCAACCCGCTCCAGATCCACGGCTTCCCGCGCGCCGACGGCCGCAAGGGCATCCGCAACGTGGTGGTCGTGGCCTACCTTGTCGAGTGCGCGCACCACGTGGCGCGCGAGATCACGCTCAACTTTCGCCGGCAGGAGGGCGAGGAGGGCAACGAGGGTGAATCGGACGTGCACCTCGTCGGCTTTCCCGGCTGCTACCCCAACGAGTACGCCGAGCGCATGATGCAGGCCATTGCCACGCACCCCAACGTGGGCGCGGCGCTGCTCATCTCGCTGGGCTGCGAGAGCATGAACAAGCGCAAGCTCGAGCAGGCGGTGGCCGCATCGGGCCGGCCGGTGCACACGCTCACCATCCAGCAGAAGGGCGGCACGCGCAGCACCATCCGCGAGGGCACGGAATGGGTGCAGTGGGCGCTGGCCGAACTCGCGCAGCAGCAGCGCGTGCCCATGGACCTGAACGAGCTGGTGGTCGGCACCATCTGCGGCGGCTCCGACGGCACCAGCGGCATCACCGCCAACCCGGCCGTGGGCCGCGCCTTCGACCTGCTGATCGAGCAGGACGCGCGCTGCATCTTCGAGGAAACCGGCGAGCTGATCGGCTGCGAGTTCCACATGCAGCGCCGCGCCGCCACGCCCGAGCTGGGCGAGGCCATCGTCGAATGCGTGAACAAGGCCGCGCGCTACTACAGCACCATGGGCCACGGCAGCTTCGCGCCGGGCAATGCCGACGGCGGTCTCTCGACCATCGAGGAAAAGTCGCTGGGCGCGTACGCCAAGAGCGGCGCCTCGCCCATCAACGGCATCGTGAAGCCCGGCGACGTGCCTTCGCAGCCGGGCCTCTACCTGCTGGACGTGGTGCCCGACGGCGAGCCGCGCTTCGGCTTTCCGAACATCAGCGACAACGCGGAAATCGTGGAGCTCATCGCCTGCGGCGCGCACGTGATCCTGTTCACCACGGGGCGCGGCTCGGTGGTGGGCTCGGCCGTGTCGCCGGTCATCAAGGTGTGCGCCAACCCCGACACCTACCGGCAGCTGGGCGAGGACATGGATGTCGATGCCGGCCGCATCCTCGAAGGGCGCGGCACCTTGCAGGAGGTGGGCGAGGAAATCTTCGGCGCGGTGCGCGCCGTGGCCAACGGCGCGGCGAGCAAATCGGAAGCGCTGGGGCACCGTGAGTTCATCCTGACCTACAAGGCCTTCGAACCGATCGGGCCTTCGTGCCTGCCCATCGCACAGGTGCCTCGCACTTCTCCTCACCCTGCGTGAGCGGCGTGCTCCTCACCTTCGCCCCCTTCCCGCCTTCCTTTTCCTGGACTCCCGGAGCCCTCTTCTTGAACTACCAGTTCGACTTCGCGCCCGTGCTCGCGCAGTGGCCCCTGCTGCTCGACGGCGCATGGACCACCGTGCAGCTGTCCTTCATTGCCACGCTGCTGGGCTTCGCGCTCGGCACGCTCTGCGCGCTGGGGCGCAACAGCCGCCACGGCTGGCTGCGCAACCTCACCGGCGGCTACGTGGAGGCCATTCGCAACACGCCGCTGCTGATCCAGAGCTACTTCCTCATCTTCGGCCTCTCGAGCGCGGGCGTGACCATGCCGATCATGGTGGGCGCCGTGCTGGCGCTGGTGGTGAACATCGGCGCCTACAGCTGCGAGATCATCCGCGCGGGCATCGAGTCGATCCACAAGGGCCAGCTCGAGGCCGCGCAGTGCCTGGGCCTGTCGAAGCTGCAGGTGTTCTGGCACGTGATCTTGCGGCCCGCCGTGGAGCGCGTGTACCCGGCGCTGGCGAGCCAGTTCGTGCTGCTGATGCTGGCCTCCAGCATCATGTCGTCGATCGGCGCGGAAGAGCTCTTCGGCGTGGCCAACCGCATCCAGTCGGACACCTTCCGCAACTTCGAGATCTTCATCGTGCTGTGGGTGGTGTACCTGGTGCTGTCGTACGCCATGCGCCTGGGGTTCTGGCTGCTGGGCATGGTGATCTTCCCGCGCCGGCGCAAGCTGGGCACGCCGCTATGAACCCAGCACAGAAGGCCGCGCCATGACGTTCATGCCCATCGATCACCTCGGCTTCCTGCTGATGGGCGCCTGGGGCACGGTGCAGCTCTCGGCATTGGCGTTCGTCGGCGGCGGACTCATCGGGCTGGCCGTGGCGCTGGCGCGCGTGTCGCCGGTCAAGGCGGTGCGCGTGGCGGCGGCGGGGTACATCCAGGTCATCCAGGGCACGCCGCTGCTGGTGCTGATGGGCGTGTGCTTCTTCGGGCCCAACATCGCGGGCATCGGCTCGGTGCCGGCCATCGTCGCGGCGGCGCTGGCCATCACCATCTACGCGAGCGCCTTCCTCGGCGAAATCTGGCGCGGCTGCATCCAGTCGGTGCCGCGCAGCCAGTGGGAGGCGGCCGAGTGCCTGGCGCTCACGCGCTGGGAGCGCATGCGCCGCGTGATCCTGCCGCAGGCGCTGCGCATCGCCACGCCGCCCACCGTGGGCTTCCTGGTGCAGATCATCAAGAACACGTCGATCGCCTCGCTGGTGGTCGGCTACGCCGAGCTTTCCTACAACGCCAAGGTGCTGAACAACTCCACGTTCCAGCCCTTCCTGTATTTCGGGTGCGCGGTGCTGCTGTATTTCATTCTTTGTTATCCGCTCTCGCGATGGAGTCGCGCCCTTGAAAGGAAGCTCAATGCAGCCCGTGGTTGAACTCAACGAAGTCCACAAGCACTTCGGCAAGCTGCATGTGCTGAAGGGCGTGTCGTTCTCGGTCACGCGCGGGCAGGTGGTGGCCATCATCGGCCAGAGCGGCTCGGGCAAGAGCACGGCGCTGCGCTGCATCGACCGGCTGGAAACCATCGACAGCGGCACCATCCAGTGCTGCGGCCACGCGGTACACGACACCGCGCTGAACCTGCGCGATTTGCGCAAGGACGTGGGCATCGTGTTCCAGAGCTACAACCTGTTCCCGCACCTCACGGTGAAGCAGAACATCACGCTCGCGCCGCAGTCGGTGAAGAAGATGAGCGCGTCCGAGGCCGGCGCCATCGCCATGGAAGTGCTCGAGCGCGTGGGCCTGGCCGAGAAGGCCGGCGCCTACCCCGAGCAGCTCTCCGGCGGCCAGCAGCAGCGCGTGGCCATCGCGCGCTCGCTCGCCATGAAGCCGCAGCTGATGCTGTTCGACGAAGTCACCTCCGCGCTCGACCCACAGCTCACCGGCGAGGTGCTCAAGGTGATGGAGAAGCTCGCGGCCGAGGGCATGACCATGATTCTGGTGACGCACGAGATGGCCTTTGCGCGCGGCGTGGCCGACAAGGTCATCTACATGCACCAGGGGCTGGTGTGGGAGCAGGGCGACGCCAGCATCCTGAGCCACCCGCAGACGCCCGAGCTGCGCCAGTTCATCGGCACCGGGCTTTGATTTTTTCTTCTACAGACAACTCCAGGAGACCTTCGATGACTTCCCTCTTTTCGTTCAAGCGCCGCGGCGCGCTGCTCTCGGCCCTTGCGCTGGCCCTGCCGCTGGGCTTTGCCGGCGCGGCGCACGCCGACCAGCTCGACACCATCACCGCGGCCAAGAAGATCCGCGTGGCCATCGACCTCGCCGTGCCGCCCTACGGCCTGAAGGACGAGAAGCTCAACGCCACCGGCTCCGACGTGGAAACCGCGCGCCTGCTGGCCAAAAGCCTGGGCCTGGAGCTCGAGATCGTTCCCACCACCGGTGCCAACCGCATTCCCTTCCTGCAGACCGACAAGGCCGACATCGTCATCTCCAGCATGTCGGTGACGCCGGAGCGCGAGAAGGTGGTCGACTTCTCGGTGCCCTACGCCGCCATCCTGGCCGTGGTGGGCGCGCCCAAGGGCATGGCCATCAGCGGCCCGGCCGACCTGGCCGGCAAGAAGGTGATTGCCACGCGCGGCACCACCAACGACCAGGAGCTGACCAAGATCGTGCCGGCCGGCGCGCAGGTGATTCGCTTCGACGACGACGCCACCTCCATCACCGCCGTGGTGAGCGGGCAGGCCGACATCTTCGCGACCGCGCCGCCGCTGCTGAAGACCATCAACGAGAAGAACCCGGCCAAGCAGATGGAGCCCAAGTTCACCATGAAGGTCAACTTCCTGGCCATCGGCATGCGCAAGAACGAGCCGCGGCTGAAGGCCAGGCTCGACGAGTTCGTGAAGGCGCAGCTGAAAAGCGGCGAGCTGAACACCATCTACAAGAAGTTCCACGGCGCCGACCTGCCCGCCGACGTGACCCGCAACGGGGCCTGAAATGCCGGCCTCCCGGCTTTTCACTCCGCTTCGCTTCGTGTAATTCGCCACCTCCCGAGGAGGAGGAGGCGCGGCCCGCCTCGGGGCAGCCCGTCGGCGGCCCGGCGGCGGCCGCCTCGTCGGCTCTCTCAACAAAAGGCATTCATGGCAAAGATCGACCAGGTCGAGATCGCGCAGATCGACATCGCGCCCAAGGTCAGGCGCACCGACGCCATCCAGTCCTTCGTGACGCAGGAGACCGTGATGGTCACCGTGCGCTGCGACGACGGCTCGTCGGGCACGGGCTACACGTACACCATCGGCACGGGCGGCTCGTCCATCGTGGCGCTGCTGCACGACCACCTGGTGCCGCGCCTGATCGGGCGCGACCCGCAGCAGTACGAGGCCATCTGGCGCGACCTGTTCTTCCACACGCACGCCACCGCGGTGGGCGCCATCACCAGCCTGGCTCTGGCGGCCGTCGACACCGCGCTGTGGGACCGCAACGCGCGCGCGACGGGCCTGCCGCTGTGGCGCCTGGCCGGCGGCGCGCAGCCGCGCGTGCCGGTCTACACGACCGAGGGCGGCTGGCTGCACATCGAGCCGGCGCAGCTGGTGGAACAGACGCTGGCCGCGAAGGCCGAGGGATTCCTGGGCGCGAAGATCAAGGTCGGCAAGCCGCATGTGGCGCAGGACATCGCGCGCCTGTCGGCCGTGCGCGAGGCCGTGGGCGCGGACTTCGAGCTGATGGTGGACGCCAACCAGAGCTTCACCGTGGCCGAGGCCATTCGCCGCGCGCGCCAGTACGCGCCGCTGGACCTCGCGTGGTTCGAGGAGCCGATGCCGGCCGAGCACGTGCGCGGCCATGCGCAGCTGCTGGCCAGCACCAGCGTGCCGATCGCAGTGGGCGAGTCGATGTACCACCCCTCGCAGTTCGCGGAATACATCCAGCAGGGCGCCTGCTCCATCGTGCAGGCCGACGTGGCGCGCGTGGGCGGCATCACGCCGTGGCTGAAGATTGCGCACCTGGCCGAGGCGCACAACATCGCGATGTGCCCGCACTTTCTGATGGAGCTGCACGTGAGCCTGTGCGCGGCGGTGCCGAATGCGCGCTGGGTCGAATACATCCCGCAGCTCGACGACCTCACGACCAGCCGCTTGCGCATCGAGGGCGGCCACGCGGTGGCGCCCGAAACGCCGGGGCTGGGCATCGAGTGGGACGTCGACCAGCTGAAGGCGCGGCGCAAGTTCGCGCCGATCGTGGTGCGCGGCTGAAAACCGCGCGCGGGCTGCCCGGGGCTCAGGCTTCCAGCAGCGCGCGCAGCGCCAGCAGGTCGCGCGCGATCCACTGCGCATCGCGCTCGAAGGCCGCGTCGTCCATGTGCGGCTGGCGCAGCAGCGTGAACTGCAGCTCGCAGGCGTCGGGCCCGATGCCGATCACGCGAAACGGCAGGTACACCTCGGGCACGCCTTCGGGCGCGACCCAGTGGTCGAGCACGCCGAAGTCGTTGCGCGGCGCGAAGCGCATGCGGGCGTCGCCGCTCTCGGGCGTGCGCACGGTCCAGTGGTCGCCGTGCGGCACCAGCGAGCTCTTCGCGAGGCCGCTGGCCCAGTCGGGCAGGCGCCTGGGGTCGGCCGCGAACGCGTAGGCGCGGCGCCATTCGCAGGCCACGCGCAGCGTGACGACACGCGACTGCACCGACTGCGGATTGAGGTCTTCATTCGTCTGCTGTTTCATCGAAGTTGCTCCTGAGGACCTTGGACACGACAGCGCCGGAGAACCCGCGCGCCATCAGGAATCGCATCTGCTTCGCCCGCTCCTTGGCGTCGGCGGGCGGTGCCTCGAAACGGCGGCGCCACAGGGCGGTGGCGCGCTCGACCTCCGTCTCCTGCAGGCCGGCCACCGCCTCGGCGATGGCTTCGGGCGCGATACCCTTGGCCTGAAGCTCCTGCTTCACCCGCAGCGCGCCCGAACGGGCCGCGCGCTGGTTGAGCACCGAGGCCACCACGCGCGGCTCGCTGATGAAGTCCTTGGCCGCCAGCTCGTCGAGCGCCTTGGCCAGCGTGCCGGGCTCTTCTTCGTGCCGGGCGAGCTTGCGTTCGAGCTCCAGGCGCGAATGCTCGCGCTGGCTCAGCAGGCGCAGGGCGCGGCCTTTGAGGGACGGGGCGTTGAATGCCATGCGGGGGGTTGCTCGCGCGGCCCGCGTGCAACCGCGGCGCCGCGCCTGGGGCTTGTTCGGCCTTATTCGCCCTTATTCACCCTTGTCTGCCTTCTCGGCCTTGTCCGCCTTGGCCGCCTTCTGCGGCTTCTCGGGCGTGGCGCCGGCGTCGGCGGCCAGCAGCGGAATGCCCAGCGACTCGCGCACCTTGTTCTCGATCTCGCGCGACAGCTCGGGGTTCTCGCGCAGGAACTCACGGGCGTTGTCGCGGCCCTGGCCGATCTTCTCGCCGTTGTAGGCGTACCAGGCACCCGACTTGTCGACGATCTTGGCGGTCACGCCCATGTCGATCACCTCGCCTTCGCGGCTGATGCCCTCGCCGAACAGGATGTCGAACTCCGCCGTCTTGAACGGGGGGCTGACCTTGTTCTTCACCACCTTCACCTTGGTTTCGTTGCCGATGGCCTCGTCGCCCTTCTTGATGGTGCCGATGCGGCGAATGTCCAGGCGCACCGAGGCGTAGAACTTCAGCGCGTTGCCGCCGGTGGTGGTTTCGGGCGAGCCGAACATCACGCCGATCTTCATGCGGATCTGATTGATGAAGATGACCATGCAGTTGGTCTTCTTGATGGTGGCGGTGAGCTTGCGCAGCGCCTGGCTCATCAGGCGGGCCTGCAGGCCGGGCAGCGAGTCGCCCATTTCGCCTTCGATTTCGGCCTTGGGCGTGAGCGCGGCGACCGAGTCGATGACGATCAGGTCGACGGCGCCCGAGCGCACCAGCGAGTCGACGATTTCGAGCGCCTGCTCGCCGGTGTCGGGCTGGCTGATCAGCAGGTCGGACAGGTTCACGCCGAGCTTCTGGGCGTATTGCACGTCGAGCGCGTGCTCGGCGTCGACGAAGGCGCAGGTGCCGGCCTGCTTCTGCATGGCGGCGATGACCTGCAGCGTGAGCGTGGTCTTGCCCGACGATTCAGGGCCGTAGATTTCGATCACGCGGCCGCGCGGCAGGCCGCCGACGCCCAGCGCGATGTCCAGGCCCAGCGAGCCGGTGGAGACCACCTGGATGTCCTCGAGCGCTTCGCCTTCGCCGAGCCGCATGATGGTGCCCTTGCCGAACTGCTTTTCGATCTGGGCCAGCGCGGCCTGCAGGGCCTTGGCTTTTTCACTGTTGGCGACCGAGATGCTTGCGCCCTTGACAACTGCGTCCATGTGGAAAACTCCTTGAATATCAACGGTTTGTGTGAGGTTTCATCCGATCTGCTTTTAACCACAGGCTGGATGCTTGAACAGTAGTGTAGGGGCTCGTTGGTTGGAGTAAACCCATTTTTTGGTCAGTTTGCTTTACCATTTAGCGCCATGTCCGAAGCCTCCATTTCCGCCTTTACTGCCGACCCCGACGCCTGGCGCCAGACCCACCTGGGCCGCCTGCTGGGCCACGCCATGCGCCGCTTCGACGAGCGCGTGCTGGAGCTGATGGCGCACGACGTCGACGTGCCGCTGGCGCTGTCGAACCTGGCGGCGCGCGCGCAGGTGAGCGCGGCGCACATCCACATCACACGGCACCTGGCGCGCGAGGGCTCGCGCCTGACCGAACTGGCCGAGCGCGCCGGCATGACCAAGCAGGCGATGGGCGCGCTGGTGGACCAGTGCGAGGCCTGGGGCCTGGTCACGCGCGGGCCCGACCCGCTGGACGCGCGGGCGCGGCGCGTGCTCTTCACCGCCGACGGGCTGGCCTGGCTGGACGCCTTCCGCAGCGCGGTGACGCAGGCGGAAAGCGAGTTCAGGAGCAGCGTGGGCAACGACATCGCCACCGTGGTAACCATCGGTCTGGAAGCCTATACAGCGGGCTAGACTCCGGCGAAGAGACAAATGTGAACGGTGCTGGCGTGGCGCCGCGCACCCACACAGGCCGGAGGTGGCGCATGCGGATTCTGATTGCCGAAGACGACCAGGTGCTGGCCGATGCCCTGCTGCGCAGCCTGCGCACCTCGGGCGCGGCGGTCGACCATGTGGCCAATGGCTCGCAGGCCGACACCGCGCTCATGACCCACGACGAGTTCGACCTGCTGATCCTCGACCTCGGGCTGCCCAGCCTGCACGGCATCGAGATCCTGAAGCGCCTGCGCGCGCGCGGCTCGCAGCTGCCGGTGCTGGTGCTCACGGCGGCCGACAGCGTGGAAGAGCGCGTGAAGGGCCTGGACCACGGCGCCGACGACTACATGGCCAAGCCCTTCAGCCTGCAAGAGCTGGAAGCGCGCGTGCGCGCCCTCACGCGGCGCGGCATGGGCACCACCAGCAACACCATCCGCCACGGCCCGCTGGTGTACGACCAGGGCGGGCGCGTGGCCACCATCGACGGCAAGATGGTCGAGCTGTCGGCGCGCGAACTGGGCCTGCTCGAGGTGCTGCTGCAGCGCGCCGGGCGGCTGGTGAGCAAGGACCAGCTGGTGGACCGCCTGTGCGAGTGGGGCGAGGAGGTGAGCCTGAACGCCATCGAGGTGTACATCCACCGCCTGCGCAAGAAGATCGAGAAGGGCCCGGTGCGCATCGCGACGGTGCGCGGGCTGGGGTATTGCCTCGAAAAGATCCAACCCTGATGCACCCTGACCTGCGGGAAATGCCGCGCAACCGGCTTCGCCGGGCCGCAGGCATCGCCCCCGGCAGGGGGCTGGCAAAACGACACGACGTGCGTGCAGCCCGGGGGCGAGCCAAGTGAAGCTGTTCCAGCGCGCCCAGCGCTCCCTGTTCGGCGAGATCCTCGACTGGATGCTCACGCCGCTCTTGCTGCTGGTGCCGGTGAGCATCGGCGTGACCTGGCTGGTGGCGCAGGGCATTGCCAACGCGCCCTTCGACCGCGCGCTGGAGCACAACGTGAAGGCGCTGGCCGAGCTGGTCACGGTGAAGGAGGGGCACACGCAGTTCGTGCTGTCGCAGTCGGCGCGCGAGATCCTGCGGGCCGACGACGCCGGCCGCGTGTACTACCAGCTGCTCGACGGCCACGGCACGCTGCTGAGCGGCGAGCACGACATTCCGCAACCCAACCTCGACGAGCCGCTGCCGCCCAACCAGGTGTTCCTGCACAACAGCGACGTGCACGGCCAGCCGGTGCGCGTGGCCTCGATGTGGATCGCCAGCGGCACCGACGACGTGCCGCCCACGCTGCTGCAGCTGGCCGAGACGCGCGAGAAGCAGTCGGTGCTGGCGGCCGAGATCATCAAGGGCGTGCTGCTGCCGCAGTTCGCGATCCTGCCGCTGGCGGTACTGCTGATCTGGCTGGCGCTGGTGCGCGGCATCAAGCCGCTGTCGGTGGTGGAGGCGCGCATTCGCGAGCGGCGCCCGGGCGACCTGAGCCCGCTCGACGAATCGTCGGTGCCGCTGGAAGTGGTGCCGCTGGTGTCGTCGGTGAACGAGCTGCTCGACAAGCTCAACGACTCCATCGGCACGCAGAAGCGCTTCCTGGCCGACGCGGCGCACCAGCTGAAGACGCCGTTGGCGGGCCTGCGCATGCAGGCCGACCTGGCGCAGCGCGAGGGCGCCAATGCCGACGAGCTGAAGCAGTCGCTCAAGCAGATCGGCCGGGCCAGCAAGCGCGCCACGCACACCGTCAACCAGCTGCTGTCGCTGGCGCGCGCCGAAGGCAACAGCGCCAACGCGCACCACCAGCCCTGCGACCTGGCGCGGCTCACCATCGAGGTGGTGCGCGAGGCCGTGCCGCGCGCCATCGAAAAGCGCATCGACCTGGGCTACGACGGTGCCGAAGCCGGCGCGCCGGGCGTGGTGTTCGACGGCAACGCCACGCTGCTGAAGGAGCTGGTGCGCAACCTGGTCGACAACGCGATCAACTACACGCCCTCGACGCCCGAGCGGCCGGGCCTGATCACGGTGCGCGTGCTGGCCGACCCCTTCGGCCACGTGCAGCTGCTGCAGGTGGAAGACAACGGCCCCGGCATTGCCGAGACCGACCGCGAGCTGGTGTTCGAGCCGTTTTACCGCGTGCTCGGCAACGAGGCCGACGGCTCGGGGCTGGGGTTGCCGATCGTGCGGGAAATTGCGAACCAGCACCGCGCGCAGGTGAAGCTGGAGGATGCGCACCCGGGCAAGCACCCACCGGGGGCGTTGTTCACGGTGCGCTTCGAGGGCGAGGCGCCAACCTGATCGCGCGGGGTCAGGGCGCCGTCGAGGCGGGCTTGGCGTCCTTGCGCAGCTGCAGCCACTCGGGGTGGATCTGCCGCGCCATGCGTTGCGGCTCGCGCTCGCTGAGGCCCGCGGGCGCCAGGCCGAAGCCGGCCAGGTCGCCGCGCGCCCACAGGAAGTAGGCCGCGTTGGCCAGCAGCAGCACGACGAGCGACACGCGCAGCTTCATGGCGACTAGAAAGCCATGCCGCGAGGGCGCACGCTCACTTCGTCGCTGGAGATGAGCTGCAGGCCGGCGTCGGTGCGCACCTGCAGCTCGCCGCCCCAGGCCACGCCTTCGCACAGGCCGGCGGTGCCGTCGCTGAGCGCCACCTCGCGCCCGCGCAGCACGTCGCGCGCGGCAAAGCGTTCGGCGAACGGGCCGAAGCCGCGGGCTTCGAACTCGCGCACGGCGCGAACCAGCGGCTCGGCCAGCTCGGCCAGCACGTCGGGCGCATGGGCGTCCGGGCGCCATTGGCGCAGCCATGCCGGCGGCGTGCGCATGCCGTCGGCGTCGCGCGCGCCGATGTTCAGGCCGATGCCGATCACCAGGTAGCGCGCCGCGTCGGCACGCCCGGTGGAGGGCATCGCGGTCTCGATGAGGATGCCGGCCAGCTTGCTGTCGTTGACCCACACGTCGTTGGGCCACTTGAGGCCGACCTTGTGCGCGCCGGTGGGGTCGAGGCTCTCGGCCACGGCCACGCCCACGGCCAGCGACAGGCCCGACCAGTCGGCCGGCGCCAGCGGCAGGCCGAGCGAGAACACGAGCGAGGCGGAGGCTTCCTGCCGCGGCGCGCTTTGCCAGGGGCGCCCAAGGCGGCCGCGGCCCGCGGTCTGGCGCTCGGCCACCAGCAGCACCGGCTCGGCGCGGCCGGCGCGCGCGCGGCGCATGAGCTCGGTGTTGGTGGAATCGATTTCGGCCACGGCCTCGACCGTGAAGCCGGGCAGCAGCGGAGCGACGGATGCGGCGATCCGGTCTTCGAACCAGGCGGCCGAGGTGCTGCTCATGGTGTCAGTCCTCGGCGGACTTGTCCTTCCTGGCGGACTTCTTTTCCGCATTCTTCTCGGTCTTCTTTTCAGACTTCTTTTCGGCTTTTTTCTCAGCCTTTTCCTTCGCCTTCCTGGCTTCCTTCTTTTCAGCCTTTTTCCTTTCGGCCTTCTTTTCCTTCTTCTTTTTCTTCTTCTCTTCGTCCTCGTCGTCCTTGGGCGTCAGCAGCGTGCCGCGGCACTCTTCGGAGCCGCACCAGCAAGGAAACTCGGACAGCAGCTTCGGCGTATACGGCTCGTCGATGATCAGGCCGTAGTCGTAGTTGAGCTCTTCTCCTGCAGCGATATTGCGCAGCGCCTTGATATAAACGCGCCCATCGACTTCGTCGGCTTCGCAATTCGGTTCGCACGAGTGGTTGATCCAGCGTGCGTCGTTGCCCTTGACGTTGCCGTCGATCACACGACCGTCATCGATGTGAAAGTAGAAGGTGTGGTTGGGCTGGGCCGGGTCGTGCGGATGGCGGCGCAGCGCCTCCTTCCAGTTGATGACCTCGCCCTTGTATTCGATCAGCGTTTCGCCTTCGGCGAGGTCCTGCACGGCGAAGACACCGTTGCCGTGGACATCGGAGCGTCGCATCTGAATGCGGCGGCCGCCGGAAATGGGGGTTTTGGAAGGCATCGCCGAAGTCTGTTAGTTTGAATGTGCACACATGCGCGTGTACGCGTGCGCACGCGGGAAGCCGCACAGTATAGAGAGCCCTTAGATGACAAAGACGTTGGTAATCGCAGAAAAGCCGTCGGTGGCACAGGACATCGTCCGTGCCCT
Organism: Variovorax sp. RCC_210; assembly: GCF_041355175.1. Classification (NCBI taxonomy): domain Bacteria; kingdom Pseudomonadati; phylum Pseudomonadota; class Betaproteobacteria; order Burkholderiales; family Comamonadaceae; genus Variovorax; species Variovorax sp. RCC_210. The sequence goes on from NZ_JBFUPJ010000002.1 coordinate 542,655, forward strand.
CACGCCGGTGGCCGGCAAATTCGACAAACATGACGAGCATTTCGAGAACGACAGCTATGTCGTGACCAGCGCCGTCGGTCACCTGGTCGAAATCCAGGCGCCCGAGGAGTTCGACGTCAAGCGGGGCAAGTGGAGCTTTGCCAACCTCCCCGTGATCCCGCCGCACTTCGACCTGAAGCCGGTCGACAAGACCAAGACGCGCCTGAACGCGGTGGTCAAGCAGGCCAAGCGCAAGGACGTGACCCAGCTCATCAACGCCTGCGACGCGGGCCGCGAGGGCGAGCTGATCTTTCGGCTGATCGAGCAGTACGCCGGCGGCAAGACCGGGCTGAACAAGCCGGTCAAGCGGCTGTGGCTGCAGTCGATGACGCCGCAGGCCATTCGCGACGGCTTCGACGCGCTGCGCACCGAGAAGCAGATGCAGGGCCTGGCCGACGCCGCGCGCTCGCGCTCCGAGGCCGACTGGCTGGTGGGCATCAACGGCACGCGCGCCATGACGGCTTTCAATTCGCGCGACGGCGGCTTCTTCCTCACGACCGTGGGCCGCGTGCAGACGCCCACGCTGTCGGTGGTGGTGGAGCGCGAGGAGCAGATCCGCAAGTTCGTCTCGCGCAACTACTGGGAAGTGCACGGCAGCTTCGCGGCCGAGGCCGGCGAGTACCCGGGCAAGTGGTTCAACCCCGACTGGAAGAAGGCCAACGCCCCGCTGCAGGCCAACGGCGAGCCCGACCCCGAGCAGCGCGCCGACCGCGTGTGGAACGAACAGGACGCGCTGGCCATCGCCAACGCCGCGCGCGGCAAGCCCGCCACGGTCACCGAAGAAAGCAAGCCCACCACGCAGGCCTCGCCCGCGCTGTTCGACCTGACCTCGCTGCAGCGCGAGGCCAACGGCCGCTTCGGCTTCAGCGCCAAGACCACGCTGGCGCTGGCGCAGAGCCTGTACGAACGCCACAAGGCGCTGACCTACCCGCGTACCGATTCGCGCGCGCTGCCCGAAGACTACCTGCCGGTGGTCAAGCAGACCATGGACATGCTCGCCCACAGCGGCATGAAGCACCTGGCGCCGTTCGCCCAGCAGGCGGTCGACGGCAACTACGTGAAGCCCAACAAGCGCATCTTCGACAACGCCAAGGTGTCGGATCACTTCGCCATCATCCCGACGCTGCAGGCGCCCAGCGGCCTGAGCGACGCCGAGCAGAAGCTGTACGACTTCGTGGTGCGCCGCTTTCTGTCGGTGTTCTTCCCGAGCGCCGAGCACCAGGTGACCACGCGCATCAGCACGGTGGAGCAGGGCGGCAAGAAGTACCCGTTCCGCACCGACGGCAAGGTGCTGGTGAAGCCGGGCTGGCTCGCCATCTACGGCAAGGAAGCGCAGGACGACGAGAAGGAAGACGACAAGGACGGCAAGCGCCTCGTGCCGGTGAAGCCGGGCGAGATCGTGAACACCGAGTCGGCCGACATCAAGGGCCTGAAGACGCGCCCGCCTGCGCGCTATTCGGAAGCCACGCTGCTCGGCGCCATGGAAGGCGCGGGCAAGACCATCGACGACGACGAGCTGCGCGAGGCCATGCAGGAGAAGGGCCTGGGCACGCCTGCCACGCGCGCGGCCACCATCGAAGGGCTGATCGCCGAGAAGTACATGCTGCGCGAAGGCCGCGAGCTCATTCCCACGGCCAAGGCGTTCCAGCTGATGACGCTGCTGCGCGGGCTGGGCGTGGAAGAACTCTCCAAGGCCGAGCTCACGGGCGAGTGGGAGTACAAGCTCGCGCAGATGGAGAAGGGCGCGCTCAGCCGCGACGCCTTCATGCGCGAGATCGCCGCCATGACGGAGCACATCGTCAAGAAGGCCAAGGAGTACGACCGCGACACCGTGCCGGGCGACTACGCCACGCTCGCGACGCCATGCCCCAATTGCGGCGGCGTCGTGAAGGAAAACTACCGCCGCTACGGCTGCGTGGGCAAGAGCGGCACCGGTGAGGACGCCTGCGGCTTCTCGTTCGGCAAGTCGCCAGCCGGGCGCACCTTCGAGGTGGCCGAGGCCGAGGCACTGCTGGCCAACAAGCACATCGGCCCGCTGGAAGGCTTCCGCTCCAAGGCGGGCTGGCCCTTTACCGCCGAGATCATCCTCAAGTACGACGAGGAAGAATCGAAGAACTGGAAGCTGGAGTTCGACTTCGGCGACGACAAGAACGCCGACACCGGCGAGATCGTCGACTTCAGCGAGCAGGACACCGTGGGCCCGTGCCCGGTGTGCGGCGCGCCGGTGTTCGAGCACGGCAGCAACTACGTCTGCGAGAAGTCGGTGCCCACCAATGCACAGCCCACGCCGAGCTGCACCTTCAAGACCGGCAAGATCATCCTGCAGCAGCCGGTGGAACGCGCGCAGATGGAAAAGCTGCTCGCCACCGGCAAGACCGACCTGCTCGACAAGTTCGTGAGCATGCGCACGCGCCGCGCCTTCAAGGCCTTCCTGACGTGGAACGCCGAAGAGGGCAAGGTGACCTTCGAGTTCGCGCCGCGCGAAGGCGGCAGCAAGTTCCCGCCGCGCAAGACCTTCGGCAAGCCGGCGGCCAAGACGGCCGCCGCGAAGAAGGTGGCGGCGAAGAAGACACCGGCCGCCAAGAAGGCGCCCGCCGCGAAGAAGGCCGCCGCGCCGCGCAAGCCCGGCGCGGGCCTGAAGCCCAGCGACTCGCTGGCCGCGGTGATCGGCGCCGAACCGGTGGCGCGCACCGAGGTCATCAAGAAGCTGTGGGACTACATCAAGGCCAACGGCCTGCAGGACGCGACCAACAAGCGCGCCATCAATGCCGACGCCAAGCTGAAGCCCGTGTTCGGCAAGGACCAGGTGACGATGTTCGAACTGGCGGGCATCGTGGGCAAGCACCTGTCGGCGCTTTAAGTATGCGGCGCAGGCAGTTCAACGCAGTGGCGGCCGTGGCACTGGCGGCACTGGTGGGCACCGGCGCGGCGCAGGCCGCCGCCTGGCCCGACAAGCCGGTGAAGCTGGTGGTGCCGTTCCCGCCGGGGCAGGCCACCGACATCTTTGCCCGCGCGGTGGCCGAGCAGCTCGGCAAGCGCCTGGGCCAGCCGGTGATCATCGACAACAAGGCCGGCGCAGGCAGCAACATCGGCACCGAGTTCGTGGTGCGCTCGGCGCCCGACGGCTACACGCTGGTGGTGGCCGGCAGCGCGATGGCGGTCAACCAGACGCTCTACGCCAAGCCGGGCTTCGACCCGCGCAAGGACCTCGTGGGCATCTCGCTGATCGCCAAGGTGCCGCTGGTGTTCCTGGCCACGCCCGAGAGCGGCATCCGCACGCTGGCCGACCTCACCGCGCGCGCCAAGGCCGAGCCCGGCCGCCTCAGCTACGCCAGCGCCGGCATCGGCGGCACGCAGCACCTGTCGGGCGAGATGTACAAGGCGGCGGCGCACGTGTTCATCACCCACATTCCGTACCGCGGCAGCGGCCCGGCGCAGTCGGACTTCCTGGGCAACCAGGTGCCGCTGATGATCGACTCCGTGACGGCCGCGCTGCCGCACATCAAGTCGGGCAAGGCGGTGGCGCTGGCCGTGACGTCGGCCACGCGCTCGTCGCAGCTGCCCGAGGTGCCCACGGTGCGCGAAAGCGGCGTGGCCGGCACGAAGAACTTCGAGGCCGTGGGCTGGCTCGGCCTGATGGCGCCGCGCGGCACGCCGGCGGACATCGTCGAGCGCCTGAACCACGAGGTGACCGACATCCTGAAGAGCGAGCAGATGGCGCGCTTCATTCGCGAGCGCGGCTCCGAGCCCGCGCCCACGACGCCGGCCGAATTCGACCGCCTCGTGGCGAGCGAAATCGGCGTGTGGGGCGCGGCGGTGAAGGCCTCGGGCGCCAAGCCCGAGTAGCGAGCCGCCGGAAAGTACAAAAGGGCCGGGCTCAGGCCGGCGCGACAGTGAGCGCGTCCGCCCCCCGGTCGACCTCCGCGAGCAGCCAGCTGCGGAAGTGGTCGAGCGTGGCCAGCTGGCCGCGCCCTTCGGGGTAGCAGAACCAGTAGCCCCGGTCGCCGCGGTAGCCGCCGCCGGGCAGCGGCTCGTCCACCAGCCCCGAGGCAATTTCGTCCTGCACCAGGCAGCGCGGCACCAGCGCCACGCCCATGCCCACCATCACCGCGCGGATCATGGTCTGGAACTGGTCGAACTGCGGGCCCGCCAGCGGGTCGAGCCCGCGCACGCCGTGCGCCTCGCTCCACTGCAACCACGACTGCGGCACCGTCACGTGGCGCAGCAGCGTGCAGCGCGCCACGTCCTGCGGCGAGCGGATGACCACCTCGGCCTGCGCCGCGCGCGGCGCGATCAGCGCCACGTCCTGCCCCGCGAGGTAGTGCGAGCGGGCGCCGGGCCAGTGGCCGTCACCGAAAAGAATGGCGCAGTCCAGCTCGGGCCGCTCGAAGTCGTAGCCGTGCACGAAGGGCACGAAATGCAGCGTGATCTGCGGGTGCAGCCGCTGGAAGTCGGGCAGCCGCGGAATCAGCCACTTGGCGCCGAAGGTGGGCAGTGTCGACAGGTGCAGCGCGCCGCCGCCGTCGCCGCTGGTAATGAGCTCCAGCGTGGCCGCCTCGAGCTGCGCGAGCAGGGCGCGCACCGCCTTCTCGTAGCGCTCGCCGGCCGGCGTGAGCGCCAGGCGCTTGCGGCTGCGCTCGAACAGCGGCGCGCCGATCCAGCGCTCCAGCTCCTGCACCTGCTTGCTCACCGCGCCCTGCGTGAGGTGCAGCGCCTCGGCCGCGCGCGAGACGCCGCCGAAGCGCACCACGGTCGAAAAAGCACGCAGCAGGTTCAGGGGCGGATTGAGACGGCGCAACGACATGGCGAAAAGCCCATTAAAACATTCCAGATCAGAATGTTAGCTGGTCTATCCTTTGCTTTGAAGTGAGGCGGAAATCGCTCCTTCACTCTCAATGCACACTGGAATACACCTCATGCAACGTCGTCATTTCATCTCCACGCTGGCTGCCGCTTCTATCCTTCCAGGAATATCCTTTGCCCAAGGCAAACCCATTCGCCTGGTCGTTCCGTTCCCGCCCGGCGGCGCCACCGACATCACCGCGCGCGTGCTCGGCGAGCCCGTGGCCAAGATCCTGCAGCAGCCCGTGGTCATCGACAACCGCGCCGGTGCCGGCGGCTCCATCGGCATGGCCGAGCTGGCCCGCGCCACGCCGGACGGCCTGACCTTCGGCATTGCCACGCTGTCCACGCACGGCGTGAACCCGGCCGTGTACCAGAAGCTGCCGTACGACCCGATCAAGGGCTTCACCGCCGTGACCGAGATCGTCAAGGCGCCGGGCGTGATCGTCATCAACCCGTCGAAGCTGCCGGTGGCCAACTTCGCCGAACTGGTGAAGTACCTGAAGGCCAACCCGGGCAAGGTGTCTTACGCCACGCCGGGCAACGGCACCATCGGCCACATGTGGGGCGAGCTCTTCAAGAGCAGCACCGGAACCTCGATGGTGCACATCCCCTATCGCGGTGCGGGCCCGGCCATCAACGACGTGCTCGCGGGCGAAGTGCCGGTGTACTTCGACCAGGTGGCCTCGTCGCTGCCGCACGTGAAGTCGGGCAAGCTGAAGGCGCTGGCCGTGTCCTGGAGCGGCCGCCTCGACGTGCTGCCCGACGTGCCCACCTACGGCGAGCTGGGCTACCCGGCCAACAACGACCCGTCGTGGTTCGGCATGGTGGCGCCCGCCGGTACGCCCGCCGACCTGGTGCTGCGCATGCAGCAGGCCGTGGCCACCGCGCTGAAGGACGCCTCGGTGCGCGAGCGCCTGGCGCTGCAGGGCCTGTACGCCTCGGGCACCACGCCGGCGCAGTTCACCAAGCAGATCGCCAGCGAGATCGACAAGATGAAGAAGGTCGCCGAATTCGCCCGCGTCCGATTGGATTGACCCGCGCCTGCCTATGCATCCAGTCCTGAAAATCATCCAAAGCCGCGCCCAGGTCACCACCGTGGCCGGGCACACACCGCTGGTGCTCGACTCCCCGCACAGCGGCACCGTGTACCCCGACGACTTCGGCACCGTGCGCGAGCTGGCCACGCTGCGCCGCGCCGAAGACACGCACGTGGAAAAGCTCTACGCCTTCGCGCCCGCGCTGGGGGTGGCCTGGGTGGAGGCGCACTTTCCGCGCAGCTACCTGGACGCCAACCGCGACACCACCGAAATCGACACCACCATGCTCGACGGCGCGTGGACCGACCCGGTCTCCACCGACCCGCGCGTGCTCTCGAAGGTGCGCCTGGGCAAGGGGCTGATCTGGAAGCTGACCGACGAGGGCCTGCCCATCTACGACCGGCAGCTGCCGGTCGACGAGGTGCGCCAGCGCATCGACAGCTGCTGGCGGCCGTACCACGCGGCCGTGACGCAGGCGGTGGACGAGGCGCATGCGCGCCACGGCTACGCCATCCACATCAACTGCCACTCGATGCCGGCCATCGCGGCCAGCCATGCCACCGACTTTCCGGGGCTGGCGCATGCCGACTTCGTCATCGGCGACCGCGACGGCAGCACGGCCGACCCGGCGCTGTCGCGCAAGCTGTGCGAGCACCTGCGCGGCCTGGGCTACAGCGTGGACTACAACCACCCCTACAAGGGCGTGGAGCTGGTGCGCCGCAACGGCGACCCGGCCGGCAACCGGCACAGCATCCAGGTGGAGATCAACCGCAAGCTCTACATGGACGAGGCCACGCTGGCGCTCGACGAAACCGGCGCGGCACGGCTGCAGGCGCACCTGCGCTCGATGGTCGAGATGCTGCTGGCGACGGACCCGCGCTGAGCCGTGCGGCCCCGGTGATCAGGGCGTGATCAGGGCGTGATCAGGGCATGATCAAGGCCCGATCACGGCGTGATCACGCCGTGAAGTCGGTCGACACCGACAGCGCCTCCCACGCCTTGATCTCCTCCTGCAGCGCGCCCAGCTTCTCGCGCACCACCTTCACCGCGTCGGGGCCGAGCAGCAGGTGCGCGGGCGGGTTCGCCGCTTCGGTGAGCTGGAGCATGGCGCGCGCGGCCTTCGCCGGGTCGCCCGCCTGCTTGCCGCTGCGCGCCAGGCGCGCCTCGCGCACCGGGCCCATCACCGGCGCGTAGTCGTCGATGGTCTGCGGCGCGCGCACCATCGAGCGGCCCGCCCAGTCGGTGCGAAAGCCGCCGGGCTCCACCGCCGTCACGTGGATGCCGAAGCTCGCCACCTCCTTGCCCAGCGTTTCCGAGATGCCTTCGAGCGCGAACTTGCTGCCGTGGTAGTAGCCCAGCCCCGGAAAGGTCACGATGCCGCCCATCGAGGTGATGTTCAGGATGTGGCCGTGCCGGCGCGCGCGCATGAAGGGCAGCACCGCCTTGGCCATGGCCACCGCGCCGAACACGTTCACCTCGAACTGCTGGCGCAGGTCGTCGAGCGACGATTCCTCCACCGTGCCCTCGTGGCCGTAGCCGGCGTTGTTGACCAGCACGTCGATGGGGCCGACCGTGGCCTCGACCTCGGCCACCACGCGCAGCACCTCGGCGCCGTGCGTCACGTCGAGCAGGCGGCCGAAGGAGCGGCCGGGGTGCAGCGCGTCAAACGCGGCGCGGGCGGCCTCGTTGCGCAGCGTGCCGACCACGCGGTGGCCGGCGGCCAGCGCTTCCTGCGCCAGCGCGCGGCCGAAGCCGCTGCTGACGCCGGTGATGAACCAGGTGCGCAAAGATGAGGAAGAAGCAGCGGAAGCAGTCACTGGAAATGTCCTTGGCGGGGAGGTGGAAGAACCGATGGCCAGACTGTGCGCGCGCCGCATCGCTTTGATAATCCGCCCAATCAGCCAAGGACCTTGAAGGTTTTCTTCAAGACCGCGCCGGCTTCACTTCACGCCAATCACCTCATACCGCGTCATGCGCCAGGACCAGCTCGACGGCCTCGCCACCTTCGTGGCCGTGGCCGAATCACGCGGCTTTTCGGCCGCGGCGGTGCGCTTGGGCGTCTCGCCCTCGGCCGTGAGCCAGGCCGTGCGGCTGCTCGAAAAGCGCGTGGGCGTGCCGCTGTTCAACCGCACCACGCGCAGCGTGAACCTTACCGAAGCCGGCGCTCGCTTTCTGGAACGCATCGGCCCGGCGGTGCAGGAGCTGGCTTCGGCTTCGGAAGAATTGAGAGACAGCGCCGAGCGCCCCTCGGGCCTGCTGCGGCTCACGGTGTCGCGCGGGGCCTACCTGTGGGTGCTGCAGCCGGTGCTCGGCGCCTTCCTGCGCGCGTACCCGCAGATCGATCTGGAGGTGTCCATCGACAACACGCTGGTCGACATCGTGGGCCGGGGCTTCGACGCGGGCATCCGCTTCGGCGGCATGGTCGAGCGCGACATGGTGGGCCTGTGGGTCGGCCCGCCGATGGCCAATTGCATCGTCGCCGCGCCGCGCTACCTGGCCGAGCGCGGCACGCCGGTGCATCCGCGCGAGCTGCTGGCGCACGACTGCATCGGCTTTCGCTTCGCGAGCTCGGGCCAGCTCGAGCGCTGGGAGTTCGCGAAGAACGGCGAGGCCATGACGCTCGCGGTGAGCGGGCGCCTGGTGATGAACGACGTGGCCGTGATGCTCGACGCCGCGGTCGACGGCATCGGCATCGCCAACCTGATCGGCAGTTTCACCGAGCGCCACATCGCCGATGGCCGGCTGGTGCAATTGCTGGCCGACTGGACCACGCCGCTGCCCGACCTGACGCTGTACTACCCCGACCGCCGCCGCGTGCCGCCCAAGCTGCGCGCGCTCATCGACTGGCTGCGCGCAACAACCCCGCCGGCGTCGGGCGTGTTGTTACAGGACGGAAGCACGGCCGGCCTATAGTGGGCCGCTCGTTCCCCTCATCACTCAACCACCCTTGGAGTTTCCAGTGAAGCCATTCATCACCGCCGTGTTCGTGATCGCCATGGGCGCGCTGGTGTCGGGCTGCGCGGGCACCGGCGCCGCCGGCAGCGGCAACAGCGCATCGGGCACGACCGGCGGCAGCGGCGTGACCGTGTTCGGCACCATCGACGCCAGCGTCAGCGGCACGACGAACAAGTCGTCGCGCTGAGCGCGGCAACACGCTTCCTGTCCGTTCAGGCCATGCCGGCCGCGCTGGCCGTTCCCGGCATTCCCGCCGCTCCCACCAGGTAGCCGTGCAGCGCCCCGCGCAGCTGCCGTGACAGCGCCTGCAGGTCGGGCCGCCCGCCGGTGCCGATGTGGGTGTGCGCCACCAGGCCATAGATGATGGTCTGGCACACGCGGGCGACTTCCTTCTTCTGGCAATCGGGCGACAGGTCGGCGGCCGCGTCCAGCGCGCCCACCCATTCGACGACGAAGCGGTCGTACATCTTTCGGTAGGCCTCGGGGCTGGAGAGGTGCCGCTCCAGCAGGTAGTGCGCGCCCCAGGCCAGCGGCTGCTCGCGGTGGGCGTCCAGCTGCGCGTCGATCACCGCGTCGACGATCTCGCGCAGCGGCCGGCCCGCATGCGCGGCGACGGCGGCGCGCATGCCCATGAGCAGCGCCTTGGAACGCAGGTGCAGGCACACGCGGGCCAGGTCGTCCTTGTTCTCGAAGTATTCGTAGAAGCTGCCGAGCCCGGTGCCGGCCACGGCCGCGATCTCGCGGATGGTGACGCCCGCGTAGCCCTTCTCGACCCAAAGCCGAACAAAGGCCTCCTGCAGCGCCTGCGAGGTGTGGCGCGCGCGGGACTGGCGAGGTTTTCTCCTCGGGGCGGCGGCGGGGGTTCGCGTGCTTGTCATTCCGGCCGAACCCGAACACCCTGCAAGCGTGTTGTTCCTAGAATTTTTGGACCCATCGAACGGATTCTGCAATGGCCCTCCACGAAAGCACCTCGGACGAATCCCCCGCATCGCGCGCTTGCGTCTTTGTCGGCGGCGACGGCGCCTGGCTTCCCGGCGCGCTCTCGCGCGGCCCCTGGGACCCGCGCGCGCAGCACGGCGGCGCGCCCTGCGGGCTGCTCGCGCACATCGCCGAAAGCGCGGCGCCCGGCCCGGGCTGGCAGCTGGCGCGGCTCACGGTCGAGCTCGTCAAGCCGGTGCCGGTGGCGCCGCTGGTGTCGCGTTCGCAGGTGCAGTCTTCGCGCGCCACGGTGCGCGTGGGCATCGAGCTCCTGGCGGGCGACGTGGTGGTGGCGCGGGCGCACGCGCTGCTGCTCGCCAGGCAGCCGCTGGCGCTGCCCGCCGACCTGCCGCACGCGACCGCGCAAGCGCCGATGCGGCCGCCCGAAGACTGCACAGACCGCGTGCGCATTCCGGGCCTGCCCGAGGGCGTGTCCTTCTACAGCAGCGCGGTCGAATCGCGCGTGGCCGAGGGCGACTCGGCCCGACCGGGCCCGTGCGGCGCGTGGTTCCGGCTCGGCGTGCCGCTGGTGCAGGGCGTGCCCAATTCGCCGGCCATGCGCGCCGCCGCGGCGGCCGATTTCGGCAACGGCCTGAGCTGGGTGCTGCCGGCCGAGCGCTTCCTGTTCTCCAACGCGGACCTGAGCCTGAACCTGTTCCGCGCGCCCGAGGGCGAATGGATCGGCCTGCGCTCGACGACCGAGGTGCACGGCGACGGCGCGGGCCTTGCCGTGTCCCGGCTGTACGACACGCGCGGCCCGATCGGCATCGCGACCCAGACGCTGGTGCTGCGCGAGCGCGCGGCCTGAACCACACGGCACCTTCTTCCAACGAAACACCCCGGAGACACACCATGACCACCACCGGCATCCACCCCGACAACCAGGTCCCCGAACTGAAGGACTACAACGTCTACACCAGCGACCCCGCGCTGCGCGGCGCGGTGGCGCGCGGCGGCGCCGGCTGGCGCGACGACGAGCTGGTGCGCCAGGGCGCGGAATACGGTGCCGAGGCCACGCTGCGCGCCGCCGAGAACGCCAACCGCCACGAGCCCGAGCTGCACACGCACTCGCGCATCGGCGAGCGCATCGACCAGGTCGAGTTCCACCCCGCCTGGCACACGATGATGGCCATAGCGCGGCGCAACGGCATCGCCAACCTGCCGTTCTTCGACGAGCGGCCCTCGGCCTGGGTGGGCTACGGCGCGTCGCTGTACATGCACAGCCAGATCGAGTCGGGCTCCACCTGCCCGACCACCATGACCAAGGCCTGCATTCCGGTGATGCGGCGCAACGCGCCGCTGTACGCCGCGCTGAGCGGCAAGCTGGCCTCCAACGAGCACGATGCGCGCGACATTCCGCTGGAGCGCAAGACCTCGATGACGGTCGGCATGGGCATGACCGAGAAGCAGGGCGGCAGCGACGTGCGCAGCAACACCACGCGCGCGGTGCCCGCCGGCAGCGGCCCGTGGGGCGAAGAATTTCTCATCACCGGGCACAAGTGGTTCTTCTCGGCGCCGATGTGCGACGGCCACCTGGTGCTGGCCAAGACCGACGAGCACGGCTCATCGTGCTTCTTCGTGCCGCGCTGGCGGCCCGACGGCAGGAAGAACCCGATTCATATCCAGCGCCTGAAGGACAAGGTGGGCAACCGCTCCAACTCCAGCAGCGAGGTCGAGTTCAAGGAGGCCTGGGGCGTGCTGGTGGGCGACGAGGGCCGCGGCATTCCGACCATCATCGAGATGGCGACCGTCACCCGGCTCGACTGCGCGCTGGCCAGCGCCGGCTTCATGCGCCAGGGCTTCGCGCAGGCGCTGCACTACACGCGCAACCGCTACGCCTTCGGCAAGGCGCTGGTCGACCAGCCGGTGATGACCGAGCTGCTGGCCGACATGGCGCTGGAGTCGCAGGGCGCCACGCTGCTGGCGATGGGGCTGGCCTCGCGCTTCGGCTCCGCCGCGCCCATCGACACGGCCTGGCGGCGCCTGCTCACGCCCGCGGCCAAGTTCTGGAACTGCAAGCGCGCGGTGGCGCTCACCGGCGAGGCGATGGAGGTGTTCGGCGGCAACGGCTATGTGGAAGACGCGCCCATGGGCCGGCTGTTTCGCGAGGCGCCGGTCAACTCGATCTGGGAAGGCTCGGGCAACGTGATGTGCCTGGACGTGCTGCGCGCCGTGTCGCGCAACCCCGACGACGTGCACCTGGTGCTCGACCAGCTGCAGGGCGTCGCGGCCGGCGAGCCGCGCCTGCTGACCGAGCTGCAGGCGGTGCGCCAGATGGTGCAGCTGCCGCCGCAGGACCTGGAGCGCCAGGCGCGCCGCTTCACGCAGCGGCTGGTGCTGGCTGCGCAGGCCTGCCTGATGCTGGAGCACGCGAGCGCAGAGGCGTCGGCCGCCTTCGTCTCGAGCCGCTTCGACCCCGACTGGGGCGCGGTGACCGGCATCAGCGCCGGCACCAGCGACCCCGGCGCGCTGCTGCGCGCCGCGTGGCACTGAAAAACGAAAAAGCGGAAAAACGAAAAAGTGAAAGCGCGGCTCAGCGCCGCAGCAACGCGCGGCGCAGCATGCGTGCCGCGCGGTCGCGGATCTTGCCGGTGTTGGAGCGCAGCGACGAGCGCGGCGCCACCTTGGCCGTGGCGCAGGCCCACAGGAAGTCGTGGAGGATGGGCGTGTCGTCCACCGTCTCGGTGCTGCCGTACTTGTGGAACTCGGGGTGCCACTGCGTGGCGGCGATGTAGCTGCGGCCCCGGTCGCCGCGGCGGCGAATGGCCTCGGGCACGCGGTCGGGCAGGCTCCAGGCCTCGATGTCGAAGCCGGGCGCGATGTCCTTCACGCCCTGGTGGTGGATGCTGTTGACGCGCGCGTTGCGCACGTCGGGGTACAGCTTCGACAAGCGCGTGCCGTCGACGATCTCGATCTGGTGAAAGTTCTGGTCGTAGGTCACGGGGTCGCGGTGGCGCAGGCCGCCCGCGTGCTGCGCCTCGATGTCCTGGTACAGCGTGCCGCCGAAGGCCACGTTGATGAGCTGCAGCCCGCGGCACACGCCGAAGATGGGCTTGCCCGCCTGCTCGAAGGCCTCGACCAGCGCCAGGTCGTACAGGTCGCGGATCTGGTCGCCGATCCATGCGTCTTTCAACGGCACTTCGCCGTAGCTGCCGGGCCATACGTCGGCGCCGCCGTGCATGACCACGCCGTCGAGCCACTCGGCGTAGTGCGACAGCTTGGTGTCGCCGCGCGCGGTTTCGCCGGTGGGGCAGGGCACCATCACCACCATGGCACCCGCGGACATGAGCCAGTGCGCGATCGATTGCTCGACGTACTGCAGCGTCTTGTTGGTGAACAGCGAGCGGGCCGGGTCGGCGTGCGAGAAGCAGGCGGACAGGCCGATCTTGAGCCGGGCGGAAACGGGTTGTGTCATCGCGGGACTGTCGACGGTGTGAGCCGGACGAGAGGGGCCGAGGCCCAAAGAACGAAGAGGAAAATCCATTGTGGCTCCTTGACTTCTCGCTCGGGGTCGGACGACACGCCAAGTATGCTTTCAACGCCGTCAAAACCAAGAAGGAAGACAAGCCGATGAAAACGATCAAGGGCCCGGCCATTTTTCTGGCCCAGTTCGCCGGAGACAGCGCCCCTTTCAACACGCTCGACGGCATCGCCGGATGGGCCGCGGGGCTGGGCTACAAGGGCGTGCAGATTCCCAGCTGGGACGCGCGCCTGTTCGACCTGAAGAAGGCCGCCGAAAGCAAGACCTACTGCGACGAAGTGACGGGCACGCTGGCCGCGCACGGCCTGCAGATCACCGAGCTGTCGACCCACCTGCAAGGCCAGCTGGTGGCCGTGCACCCGGCCTACGACGCGGGCTTCGACGGCTTCGCGGCACCCGAGGTGCGCGGCGACCCGGTGCGGCGCCAGCAGTGGGCGGTGCAGCAGCTTCACTTCGCGGCGAAGGCGTCGGCGAACCTGGGGCTCACGGCGCACGCGACCTTCTCGGGCGCGCTGGCCTGGCCCTACCTGTACTCGTGGCCGCCGCGCCCGCCGGGGCTCATCGAGGAGGCCTTCGACGAACTGGCGCGCCGCTGGCGCCCGATCCTCGATGCCTTCGACGCGACGGGCGTGGACGTGGGCTACGAGATTCACCCCGGCGAAGACCTGCACGATGGCGTGAGCTACGAGATGTTCCTGGAGCGCGTCGGCAACCACCCGCGCGCCTGCCTGCTGTACGACCCGAGCCACTTCCTGCTGCAGCAGCTCGACTATTTGGCGTACATCGACCACTACCACGAGCGCATCAAGATCTTTCATGTGAAAGACGCCGAGTTCAACCCGACCGGCAAGCAGGGCGTATACGGCGGCTTCCAGAGCTGGATCAACCGGGCCGGGCGCTTCCGTTCGCTGGGCGACGGGCAGGTCGACTTCAAGGGCATCTTCTCGAAGATGGCGCAGTACGACTTTCCGGGCTGGGCGGTGCTGGAGTGGGAGTGCTGCATCAAGCACCCCGAGGACGGTGCGCGCGAGGGTGCCGCCTTCATTGCCGAGCACATCATCCACGTGGCGGACCGCGCGTTCGACGACTTCGCGGCCGGCGGCGTGGACGTGGCGGCGAACCAGCGGATGCTCGGGCTGGGCTGAGCGCCCGCCTTCTTGCAGCGCGTTCCGCCCGTGCCCCTTCATCGGTGCATGGGACAGCCGTTGCGCTCGCTGCGGTAGTTGGACGACGCCGCGTACGCCACCTTGCGTGCACGCATCACATTGCCCAGCGGGCGGTGCGCGGCGAGCGCGTGCCAGGGGTTGAAGGCCATGCCGTCGTCGAACTCGCGCGCCAGCGCTTCGCTCCACACCTCTTGCGGGTCGGCCGTGATGCGTGCCACCGCAATGAAGGGGCTCAGCTCTTGCGACCACTCGACCGACGCGTCTTCGATGGGCATGCGCTCCAGGTCGACGCACAGCTGCGCACGCAGCTCCCACACGGCCGGCTGCTGGCGCATGAAGTCGGCGACCGCGTCGCGCGTGCCGTCGGGCTTGTCGGTGAGGTCGATGGGGGCGTCTTGCAGCGCCTGCAGCGCGGGCGACACGGGCACCAGTTGCAGCTTGGCGATGTAGTTGCCGTAGCGCAGCGGCACCTGCGTGAAGAAGGTGGCGCCCAGCGGATGCGTCTCTGCATGGCCACCCATGGCGATGAGCGTGCTGCTCTTGCCGCCCACGGCCTCCACGGCTTTCTCGACGCCCTGCAGCACGCTCGACAGCACGCGCTTGGCATTGGGCGCCTTGTCGGTGGTGCTGGCGAGCAGCTTCAGGCTGCGCAGGAAGCCCTTTGCATCGGGGGCGGAGAACACCGGGCCGTCGACGAACAGGAAGTCTTGCGAGCTGTGGCCCTCGGAGCCTTCGACGCGCGCGCCTTCCACGTCGAGCACCTTCACGGCCATGCCGCGCGGCAGCGAGACACGGTCGTCGAGCACCTCGGCCGGTGGCGTCGACAGGCGCATCACCACCGGGTAGCGCCGCGCCGCCGCGAACAGCCCCTGGGCCAGCGGCTCGGGCAGGCCGTCGAGCACGCGCAACTCGCCGCGCAGCAGGCCGTGGCTCTTGGCGTGCACCGCGCGCATGGCATGGCCGGTGTGGTCGGCCATGGTCTTCTCCATGTCGACGAGGGTGGCGACAAGGTCCGTGTGCGTCTGCGCCTCGTCGTCATGGAAGGTCTCCACGGCGGGGTCGTAGCGAACGGGGGCGGTGGAGAGCATCGTGGTGGTATTCATGGCGCGATTGAGCGCACCGGCCATCGGCGCGGCTGTAGGAGCGCATCGACAAAGCGTGCGCTCGAACGCCTGCGCACCAGCGCGCTCAGAGCAATGTCACGAGCCGGCGGACCGCGCCGTCGATCTGGCTCTCGCCGATGAGCCCGTAGCCGAATGCGAGGCCGTTGGGCACGTCGGGCGCGCGCGGGTCGAGCGCGAAGCGCGACAGCGGCGGCAGCGTGATGCCGGACGCGGCGGCGCGCTCGACCACCGTGTCGGCACGCACATCGCCGCGCAGCCACGCCGACAGGTGCAGTCCCGCGTCGGACGGAATCGCCTCGAGCCGGCCCTCGCCATGGCGCGCGAGCGCGTCGAGCAGGGCGCTGCGCCGCGCGCCGTACAGCTTGCGCATCTTGCGGATGTGGCGCGCGAGGTGCCCTTCGGCGATGAAGGCCGCCAGCGCCTCCTGGCCGAGCACGGGGCCGTGCCAGTCGGCCAGTTCGCGCGCACGCACCAGCGCCGCGCGGGCCCACGGCGGCGCGACCACGAAGCCCAGGCGCAGCGCGGGGAACAGGCTCTTCGAAAAGGTGCCGACGTAGAACACCGACTCGGCGCGGTCCAGCGTCTGCAGTGCGTCGAGCGGGCGGCCGGCGAAGCGGAATTCGCTGTCGTAGTCGTCCTCGATGACGACGGCGTTGCGCGCGCGTGCGAAGGCCAGCAGGGCGGCGCGGCGCTGCGGCGACATCGCCACGCCGGTGGGGAACTGGTGCGAAGGCGTGACGCACACCACGCGCGCCTCGGGCGGAATGCGGTCGACGCACAGGCCTTCGACATCGGTGGGCACCGTCACCACGCGCGCTCCCGCGGCCTGCATGGCCTCACGCAGCGACGGATAGAACAGCTGCTCCACCGCCACCACCGTGCGCCCCGGCACCACGAGGATGCGCGCCAGCAGCCCGAAGGCCTGCTGCGCGCCGGCGGTGACCACGATGTCGTCGGCCGTGCAGCCGACCGCGCGGGTGAACGACACGTGGTGGGCAATGGCCTCCCGCAAGGCGCCTTGCCCCTGCGGGTCGGCGTAGGTGGCGGTCTGGCGGGCGACGCGGCGCAAGGCGCGGTCGGAGAGGCGGCGCCAGATGTCGAAGGGAAAGGCGCTCACGTCGGGCAGGCCGACGCGGAAGTCGTCGCGCGCGGGCTGCGGCTGCAGGGTGGGGGCCAGGTCGGCGCCGGGTACGTCGAGTGGTACGAGGCGGGTGTCGCGCTGCGTGCGCCGGACGGTCGACGGCTTCGTGGCCTGGCCCAGGCGCGAGGCGGGCGACGTGTCGGCCACGTAGGTGCCGGCGCCGGGGCGCGCCAGCAGGTAGCCCTCGCTCAGCAGCAGGTCGTAGGCCGCGAGCATGGTGTTGCGCGACACGCCCAGGCGCAGCGCCAGCGCGCGCGTGGCGGGCAGCCGCGTGCCGGGCTGCAACCGGCCGTCGACGATGGCGCCGCGCAGCTGCCGGTGCAGTTCGCGCAGCAGGTCACGCGAGCCGGGGCGCGGCAGGCGCAGGTCGAGTTCGAAAAGTGGCTCCATGAACTTCGCGGATTGTGGTTCTTTTGAAGAGCCAATTGCAAATCTATCGTGCCGGCATCGATCACTTTCCAGTCGCTTCAGGAGTCATCCATGCACACCGATTTCGCTGCACCCCGCCCCGGCAACGCGGCCAGGCTGCCCGCCAGCCTGGGCTGGCTCGCGCTGGGCGCGTTCGCCATCGGCACCGAGAGCTTCATGGTCGCGGGGCTGCTGCCGGTGCTGGCGGCCGACCTGCAGATCGGCGCCGCGCGCGCCGGGCAGCTGGTGCTGCTGTTCGCGCTGAGCTACGCCATCGGCTCGCCGCTGATGGCCGCGGCGCTGGCGCGCTTCGGGCGGCGCGCCTTGCTGGTCGCGAGCCTCGCGCTCTTCTCGGGGCTGACGCTGGCCGCGTCGACGGCGCAGGGCTTCATGCAACTGGCGATGGCCCGCGTGGCGTTGGGGCTGGTGGCCGGCGTGTTCCTGCCGACCGCGAGCGCGGTGGCGGCCGCGATGGTGCCGCCGGCCTTGCGCGGGCGCGCCCTGGCCATCGTGAGCGGGGGTGGCACGGTGGCGGTGGCGCTCGGCGTGCCGCTGGGCGCGTGGATCGCGGGGTGGGGCGGCTGGCGCACGGCCTACCTGCTGATCGCGGCAGTGGCCGTGCTGGCCACCATCGGCCTGGCGCTGGGCCTGCCGCGCGCGCCGGTGCCGGCACCCGCCGCCGATGCCGGGCGCACGCCGGCGTTTGCCGTGGTGCGCGAACCCGGCGTGCTGCCGGCGCTCGCGGTGACGATGCTGTGGGCCACGGGCGGCTTCAGCTTCTACACGTACATCGCGCTGTTTCTCTCCAGCACGCTGGGCTTCGCGGCGCAGGGCGTGGGCGCGGTGTTCTTCGCCGTGGGCGTGGCGGCGGCCGTGGGCACGGCGGCGGGCGGCTGGGCCACCGACCGCTTCGGCGCGGACCGCGTGGCGCAGGGCTTCGCGCTGATGCTGGTGCTGGCGCTGGGCGGGCTCTCGTTCGCGGCGCAGTGGCTGCCGCGCGGGCTGGCGTTGCCGCTCGTCGTGGGGCTGTCGGCGCTCTGGGGTTTCGCGGGCTGGGGCTTCGGGCCGGCGCAGGCGGTGCGGCTCATTCGGCTGGCGCCGGAACGCGCGCCGATGACGCTGTCGCTCAACGCATCGGCGGTGTACCTGGGCATTGCGGCGGGCTCGGCGCTGGGCGGCGCGGCCATCGACCTGGTGGGGGTCGCCGCGGTGGGCTGGGTGGGGGCGGCCTGCCAGCTCGCGGGGCTGGTGATGCTGCTGCGGGCGGCGCGCAGGGCGCGTCTTGCACAGATCGCACGGATGGCCTGCACGTCGCCTTCATCGACGACTTCGCTATGTTTTTAATAGCAATTGATGCTGGATAAACGGCCCTTCGGGGCCTTTTTCATGGAATCGTTGTAATTAAGACAAGCGCTCGTCATGCCCTGCGGGCTATAATGTCGGGTTCGTTTCGATACCACGACGAAGAATTTCGTCAATACCGCCGGCTGACCTGCACTGTCCCTTGGATTCTTCAGGCCTCTCATTCCCAAGCCGGCTTTCACAGTGTGTTGGAGCGCCAGACCGGGCGCCCATGATTGCCACCACTGCCTTCGTTCTTGTTGAAGCGAATAGCGCGTCCGCCGCGCCGTTCCGGCCGGCCCACGCCCGTTTTCAATCATTTTTCAGGCACTTCGCGCTCTGTATCCGCGCGCCGTGCCAAGGCTTCATGGACATCATTCAACACAGTATCGCGGTGGGCAAGTACCTTGTTTCCCCGCTCATTCGACACCAGGACGACGGCAACTACGCCGCCTCCGTCTCGATCCGCTCCGGCCACGGCAGCGGCATGCACGACCGCGTGATGCGCTTCACGCCGCGCTTTGCCAGCCGCGCCGCCGCAGTGGGCTACGCCATCGACCAGGGGCTCGGCTGGGTGCGCGAACGCACGCCCCGCCATGCCGGCAATGCCCCTCTCGCGCTCCCGTGCGCGGGCTGAAACAATCACGCCAAATCCATCTCCAACACACATCGAACGATTCAGAGGTAACCACACATGCCCAAGGAAGAACTGATCGAAATGAACGGCGCAGTGACCGAAGTGCTGCCCGACTCGCGCTACCGCGTCACGCTGGACAACGGTCACCAACTGATCGCCTACAGCGGCGGCAAGATGCGCAAGCACCACATCCGCATCCTGGCGGGTGACAAGGTGTCGCTCGAACTCTCGCCCTACGACCTGACCAAGGGCCGTATCACCTTCCGTCACCTGGAACGTCGCGGCCCGCCGCCGACCTCCGGCGGCAACAACTCTCCCCGCCGCTGATCCGCGACTGACGAAAGGCCTTGCGGCGCCCCGCGAAGGGCGCTGGCAAGGCTTTTGTTTTTCCGGGCCACGGCTGCTGCACGATGACCACACCCAACTCCACAGCCGGCGGCCCGCAAGCCCAGGCCTCCGCCGACAACGGCTTCGCCGCGCTGGCGCTCTCGCCGCAGATGCTGGCCAACCTGACCCAGCTCGGCTACACGCAGATGACGCCGATCCAGGCGGCCAGCCTGCCGCCGGCGCTGCTCGGCAAGGACCTGATCGCCCAGGCCAAGACCGGCAGCGGAAAAACCGCCGCCTTCGCGCTCGCGCTGCTCTCCAACCTGAACCCGCGCCGCTTCGCCGTGCAGGCGATGGTGCTGTGCCCCACGCGCGAGCTGGCCGACCAGGTCACCACCGAAATCCGCCGCCTGGCGCGCGCGGAAGAAAACATCAAGGTCGTCACGTTGTGCGGCGGCGTGGCCCTGCGCGGGCAGATCGCCAGCCTGGAGCACGGCGCCCACATCGTGGTCGGCACGCCCGGGCGGCTCATGGACCACCTGGAGCGCGGCAACCTCGACCTGTCGGCGCTGAACACGCTGGTGCTCGACGAGGCCGACCGCATGCTGGACATGGGCTTCTTCGAGGACATCGTGAAGGTGGCGCGCCAGTGCCCCAAGGAGCGCCAGACGCTGCTGTTCTCGGCCACCTACCCCGAAGGCATCGCCAAGCTCGCGCAGCAGTTCATGAAGAACCCCGAGCAGATCACGGTGCAGGCGCAGCACGAAGGCAGCAAGATCCGCCAGCGCTGGTACCAGGTGAAGGACAGCGAGCGGCTGCACACCGTGAGCCTGCTGCTCGACCATTTCCGCCCCGTGAGCACGCTGGCCTTCTGCAACACCAAGCAGCAGTGCCGCGACCTGGTCGAGGTGCTGCAGGCGCAGGGCTTCAGCGCGCTGGCGCTGTTCGGCGAGCTGGAACAGCGCGAGCGCGACCAGGTGCTGGTGCAGTTTTCGAACCGCAGCTGCTCCGTGCTGGTGGCCACCGACGTGGCCGCGCGCGGACTGGACATTGCGCAGCTCGAAGCGGTGATCAACGTCGACGTGACGCCCGACTCCGAAATCCACATCCACCGCGTGGGCCGCACCGGCCGCGTGGGCCAGCAGGGCGGCTCGGAAGGCCTGGCGCTCAACCTGGCCAGCATGAACGAGATGGGCCACGTCGGCAAGATCGAGCAGCTGCAGGGCCGCGAGTCGGAATGGCACGACCTGGCCGAGCTCACGCCGGGCAAGGGCGAGCCGCTGAAGCCGCCCATGGCCACGCTGCAGATCGTGGGCGGGCGCAAGGAAAAGATCCGCGCCGGCGACGTGCTGGGCGCGCTGACGGGCGACTGCGGCTACGCCAAGGAGCAGGTCGGCAAGATCAACGTCAACGAGTTCTCGACGTATGTAGCGGTCGACCGCGCCATTGCCGAGGAAGCAGTGCGCAAGCTCTCCAGCGGGCGCGTGAAGGGCAAGTCGGTCAGGGTGCGGCTGCTGACGCTGCAGGACCTGGGCCAGGACCAGTAACGTCCCCGGGCTGCGGCGTTGCAAGCGCCGCGGCCTCGCCGTGCGCCGAGGTCGGCGCGACCGGGGCGTCGAGCACTGGAGCTGCACCTGCTGCAGCATCGGCCCCCCTCTCGGCGACCCCATCGGGCGCCTGCTGCCGCGCCAGCTTCGCGGCCAGCCTGAACGCCACGACCGCCGCCAGCAACCCGAAGATCGACGAGCCCACGGCCTGTCCGATCAGCACGCCCGGCGCGCCGTAGTGCGAGCCCCACCACGCGAACGGAATGGTCCCCATCGTCGCGCGCCCCCAGTTGAACGCGGTCGACAGCAGCGGATGCCCGAGGTTGTTGAACGACGCGTTCGCCACGAACAGCCCGCCCGCGAAGAAGAAGCTGGGCGCCAGCCAGCTGCAGAACAGCGAGATCAGCTGCGCGGCCAGCCCGTCAGCCGAGAACGCGCGAATCAGCACGCCCTGGCCCAGCGCCAGCACCAGCCACGCCACGGCCACCGACACCACCATGAACAGCAGGCTGTCGCGCAGGCCCTCCTGCACGCGCCGGTACTGCCCCGCGCCCAGGTTCTGCGCAAGGATGGGCCCGACCGCGCCGCTCAGCGCATAGACCAGCCCGAAGGCCACGGGCGTGAGCCGGTCGATGGTGGCCGCGCCCGCCACCGCCGAGGGGCCGAACTGGGCCACCGCGTGCGTGACGAAGGCCGCGCCCACGGGCGTGGCCAGGTTGGTCAGCACCGCCGGCCCGGCCACCGTGCCGAGTGCGCGCGCATCGTCGGCCAGCCGCGACGCGTCGAAGCGCCCGAGCATGCGGTGCGTGACCAGCACGCCATGCAGCCCGATGGCCGCCAGCACCAGGCGCGAGACCACCGCGCTGATGGCCGCGCCGTCGAGCCCCAGGCCGAAGCCGAAGATCAAGATGGGGTCGAGCACCGCCGTCACGAAGGCGGCCGCGAGCGTCACCGTCATCGAGCGGCGCGCATCGCCCACCGAACGCAGGAGCGCCGAGCTGGCCATGCCGATGCCCAGCAGCGGCAGCGTGTGCACCGTGACCGAAAGGTAGCGCTGCGCGAGCCGCGCGGTCTCGCCCGTGGCGCCCAGCAGCTGCAGCGCCGGGTGCAGGAAGAAGGCGGTGCCCGTGCCAACCACTACCGAAAGCGCCGCCATCAGCACCAGGCTCGAGGTGGCGATGCGCCGCGCGTCTTCCGAGCGGCCCGCGCCCACCGTGCGCGACACCACCGCCGCGATGCCGATGGTCAGCCCGATGCACAGCGACGCATGAAAGAACCCGACCACGCCCGCGAAGCCGACGGCCGCCGCCGTCTCCTTCTCGCCGAGCAGCGAGATGTAGAACAGGTTGATCAGGTCGACCGCGAACACCGCGATCAGCCCGATGGCGCCGGTGCCCGCCATGACGCAGACGTGACGCAGCAGCGAGCCCGAAACGAAGCGCGCCCGCTCGACACCGCCGGCCGTTTCGGTTATTGGCATGTGAAATTCCTGATGTGGCCTAATTGCGGGTCGAACATTCATTACTTTTACCCGAGCTTTTCATGCCCAAGACATTCCGTACCGAAGCCGAACGCGTTGCCACCCCCAAGCCGACGCCGCTGCCCGGCTACACCGCGCCTCGCTCCGGTGGCGGCCAGAAGGTCAGCCTCGAACGCGGCACCGCCACGCGCAGCAAGAAGAACCCTGGCAAGCGTCCCAAGAAGGGCGGCTGATCCAGCACCCCGGCTCGCAGGAGCCACGACGAACGCGCCCCCGGGCGCGTTTTGTCATTGGGGCCGCCCCCGAACAGCCCCTTGAACCACCATGTCCGACGACAACCAGATCTTCATTCCCCCTTCGTTCTTCGCGGTGTACAGCGACGCACGCCAGCGCCTGAGCGAGCCCATCGACGTGGTGCGCGCGCGCTACGAGATCTGCGAAGACCTCGCCAACCACCTCGTGGGCCATGCGCAGCTGCAGCACCACACCGAGGTGCCGGTCGAAAGCGAGATCCTGCGGCGCATCCACGCCGGACTGGCGACACCCGAGTCGGGCGTGTCCGCGGCCGAGGCCACGTGGATCGTGCAGCGGCTGGCGGAGCTGCTGGGGTGGGAAGGACCGGCGCCGGAAGCCGAAGCCAAGGCCGACTGAAGCCTCGTCTGAAGCCCGCCTCCACTCAGCGCACCGCGAACCGCTCCACCAGAAAGTCGACAAAGGCGCGCGTCTTCGCCGCCAGGTGACGCGAGGGGTACACCGCATACACCGGCGTGCGGTCCGCCTCCCAGTCCGCCAGCACCGCCTGCAGCCGGCCGGCTGCCAGCTCGCTCTCCACATAGAGGCGAGGGATCAGGCTCAGGCCGAAGCCGGCCAGCAGCGCGTCGCGCACGGCGATGCTCGAGCTGACCTTGTAGCGCCCGTCCACCGGCACCGCCACGCTGCGGCCGGCGCGGGTGAAGGTCCAACGGTTCGCATGGCCCGAGAGCGTGAACTGCACGCACTCGTGCGCCTTCAGGTCCTCGGGCTGCGCGGGCACGCCGTGCGCGGCGAAGTACGCCGGCGCGCCGCACAGCACATGGGTCAGCGTGGTGAGCTCGCGCGCGACGAGGCTGGAGTCTTCCAGCCGGTCGCTGCCGCGGATGGCCAGGTCGTAGCCGCCGCCGATCAGGTCGGTGCGGGTGTCCTGCAGGTCCAGCTCCAGGCGCAGGTTCGGGTAGCGCCGCATGAACTCGGCGATGGCCGGCGACAGCGACACGAGCGAGAAGGTCAGCGGCGCGCTCACGCGCAGCACGCCGCCGGGGCTCGCCCCCATCGGCGCGAGCGCGGCGTCGGCCTCCGCGAGGTCGTCGAGGATGCGCGCGAGCCGCTCGACGTACGCCGCGCCCGCCTCCGTGAGGCTCATCTGCCGCGTGGTGCGGTTGATGAGCCGCACCTTCAGGTGCGCCTCCAGTTCCGCGATGTTCTTGCTGACCGCCGCGGCCGACAGACCCATCTGGCGCGCGGCGCTGGCGAAGCTGCCGGTGGCGGCGGTGGTGCGGAAGACCTTGAGGGCGGTGAGATGGTCCATGGCCGAATTGACGACTGGCAGTAAAGAATCAATTCATTATTCGAGCATTCACAACCACGGGTCAATTCACTAGATTCAAGCCATGACCCGCACCACCGACCTGCTGCTCACCGCCACCGCGCCCGCCATCTGGGGCAGCACCTACATCGTCACCACTGAGCTGCTGCCCGCGAACTACCCGCTGACGGTCGCGCTGCTGCGCGCCTTGCCCGCCGGCCTGCTGTTGCTGCTGATCGTGCGCAGGCTGCCCGAGCGCGCGTGGTGGGCGCGCATCTTCGTGCTGGGCGGGCTGAACTTCTCGATGCTGTGGGCGATGCTGTTCCTGGCCGCCTACCGGCTGCCGGGCGGCGTGGCGGCCACCATCACCTCGGTGCAGCCGCTGATGGTGGTGTTCCTGGCCGGGCTGTTCCTGGGGGCGCCGGTGCGCGCGCTGTCGGTGCTAGCGGCGGTGGTGGGCATGGGCGGCGTGGCGCTGCTGGTGCTCACGCCGAACGCGGCGCTCGACGCCATCGGCATTGCCGCGGCCCTGGCCGCCGCGGTGTCGATGGCCTTCGGCACGGTGCTCAGCCGGCGCTGGCAGCCGCCGGTGTCGGCGCTGACCTTCACCGCCTGGCAGCTCACCGCCGGCGGGTTGCTGCTGTTGCCGGTGGCGCTCCTGCTGGAGCCGCCGCTGCCCGCGCTCACGCTGCACAACTGGATCGGCTTCGGCTGGCTGGGCCTCGTGGGCGCCGCGCTGACCTACATCGTGTGGTTCCGCGGCGTGGCGCGGCTGGAGCCCTCGGCCATCGCGCCGCTGGCCTTCCTGAGCCCGGTGACGGCGGTGGTGCTGGGCTGGGCGCTGCTGGGGCAGGCGCTGTCGGCGTGGCAGGTGGCGGGCATCGGCATCGTCATCGCGAGCATCTGGCTGAGCCAGCGGGCGCAGCGCGGGGCGCCGCCGGTGGCGCGCGCCGTGCCACCGGCACGTCACGTCGGCGGAAAGGCTGGCTGAAAGGCGGGCTAGGAAACGAGCTGGGGAGCGGGCGTCGTGGCTTGCTTCAGCAAGCTCAGGTAGCCCGGCTGCACTTCCATGCGCGCGGTGGCGCCCTGCTGGCGCAGCAGGCGGTGCGCCTTCGGCAGCGCCCAGCAGGGCAGGTTGGTGAACATGTGGTGCTCGCAGTGGTAGTTGACCCAGTAGGGCGCCACCAGCACGCGCTCGAGCCAGCTGGCGTGCGTGGTGCGGGCCTGGCGCAGCGGGTCGGCCTCGTCCTGCGCTACCAGCGCGTGCTCGGCGATGTTGCGCACGCGGCTCACCAGCGGCAGCCACGTGGCCATCGGCAGCAGCCACATCGCCAGCCACGCCCAGCCGTGGCCGGCCAGCGCGAAGGCCAGCAGGCCCAGGCCGTTGCCGAGCAGAAAGCGCCGGTCCTTCGCCAGCTCGCGAACCAACACCTTCAGCGCCGCCTCGCCCGGCGCACGCCGGCGGATGCCTTGCGCTATGTGGCCGAAGCGCTGCTTGTAGAAGGTCTGCCCGCTCAGGTCGCGCAGCACCTTGCGCCACATCGAGGCGCGCGTGATGGGGAAGGGCGCCGACAGCACCAGGTCGGGGTCTTCGGCCTGCTGCACGAAACGGTGGTGCTGCAGGTGGTAGGGCCGGTAGTCGCGCAGCGTCGACGAGCACAGCCAGTGGCCGACCCAGTCGTTCACCTTGCGGTTGCGGTGCAGCCCCGCGTGCGCCGCGTCGTGCATGAGGATGAACAGGCCCAGCTGCCGCGTGCCGACGATGGGCACCATGAACGGCACCGTCCACGGCCACGCGATGCCCACCAGCATCGCCGCGCCGATGACGCCCCAGCAATGCGCCACCAGCCACAGCCCCTTCCACGACGAGCGCGCGGTCAGCGCGCGCCACGCTTCGGTGCTGAAGAAGTCTTCGGGTTGGGCGCGGGGAGCGACGGCCATGCGTTTCAGTATGCGCCGCGAGCCCCGGCGGCACACGCGGAGTTCCCCGATGTGCGGCCTACCTGTCGATGACCTTGCGCGCGAAGACTTCGAGGTAGTCCATCAGCCGCTCGGCGCCCGCCATGGCCGCGGCCTCGTCGCCGGTCGCGATGCCCTGCGCCAGCTCGAGGTGCGCGTTGGCGCCCTCGACGATCTCGCCCTCGTGCTGGTAGGCGTACCAGAAGCGGCGGCACTGCACGATGGGCGGAATCACCGCCTTCACCGCGGAGTCGTTGTGGCTCGCCTGGTGGTTGACGAGGTCCAGCGCGTGGTCGGCGCGCATGTAGTCGCTCAGGTCGCCGCGGCCCGCGGCCTCGACCATGGCCTCGGCGCAGCGCACGATCTGCGCGCGCTGCAGCGCCGTGGCGCGCCGCGCCGAGCAGGCGGCAATGAGCCGCTCGAGCACGCGCCGGGTCTGGATCACGTCCAGGTGGTCGGCCAGGTCGATGGCCGACACCAGCAGGCCCCGGCGCGGCTGCTGCACGATGAGCCCGATGGACACCATGCGCATCAGCGCCTCGCGCACCGGCGTGCGGCCCAGGCCCGTGCGCTCGGCCAGCTCGGCCTCCACGACCTGGCTGCCGGGCTGGATCTGCAGCGTCGACAGCAGCGCCTCGATGGCGTCGTAGGCCACGTCGGCGGCGCGGCGCTTGGGCGCGCTGGGCGCAATGAGCGCGCTGACCGCGCTGGGCGAACTGGAAGGAAGGCTGGAATCGGGGGACGGGGCGGCCATGGGGGTCTCGTGCGGGTGCGGCGGGGTCATTGTCGGGCGTCGCCCTGGTCGCCCTGGCCGCCTTGGTCAGGGAGGGCGGCGAGCGCTGCCAGCGTGGCGATGCGCGCCGGCGACAGCGGCGGGCGCGGCGCGGGCGGCGTCCAGCCGAACAGGAACTGCGCCGCGTCGCCGCACACGCGGCCCTGGCAGGCACCCATGCCGCAGCGGCGGTGCAGCTTGGCGTCGGCCCAGCCGGTGCACGACGACAGAGCGGACAGCGGCACGTCTTCGCAGCGGCACACCAGCGTGTCGGGCCCGGGCATCTGCCGGAGCTCGGGCGCCAGCGCGAAGCTGCGGTGCAGCTGCGCGGCGAAGGCGTCCCACCTGGCGCGCTCGCGCTGGTGCGCCTTGGCTTCGCGCTCCTGGCCGACGGCCGCGTGGCCGGCGATGGTGCCTTGCGCCAGCGCGCGCTCGCTGCCGCCGAAGCCGGTGCATTCGCCGGCCGCGTAGATGCCCGCCACGCTGGTGGCTTGCAGCGCATCGACCGACAGGCCCGGCCCCGCGAGCGCACAGCCGAGCAGTTGCCCCAGTTGCGTGTTGGGCACCAGGCCGAAGCCGCAGGCGATGCGGTCGCATGCGATGTCGACCTCGCGACCGCCCTGCCGCAACCTGACGGACTCGACCTGCGCCGTACCCTGCGCCGACACGATGCGCGACCCGGTGCGGTACCGCAGGCCCTGCGCTCCGACCGACATGCCGCCCAACGCCACGGCCTGCGCCGCCTTGCCCGGCCAGCGCACAAGGCCGACACCGAAGCGCGCCACCGATGCGAACGAAGCCTGCTCGGCGATGCGCAGCACCGTCGCGCCCGCGGCGTGCGCCGTGGCCGCGGCGGCCAGCAGCAAGGGCCCGCTGCCCGCGACGACGATGCGCTCGCCCGCCACCGGCAGCCCCGCCTTCACCAGCGCCTGCAGCCCGCCCGCTCCCGTCACGCCCGGCAGCGTCCAGCCGGGGAAGGGCAGCAGCAGCTCGCGCGCACCGGTGCAGAGCACGAGCTTGTTCCAGCGCATGCGCGTGGCGCCCTCGGCGTCTTCGAGCAGCAGTTCGCGCGGCGCGGTCGCGGTCGCGGTCGCGGTCGCCGCCATGGTCGCGGCCACGACACGCGTGCCGCTGCGCACGTGGATGTTCGCGTGGCGCGCGAGCGCCTCGCGCCACCGGTGCGCCGCGGGCGGCAGCACGGCGCCGGGGCCGTCGCGCCAGATCTGTCCGCCGGGCGCGGGGTTGTCGTCGATGACGACGACCGCCGCGCCGCGGGTCGCGGCCGCCACCGCGGCGGCCATGCCGGCCGGCCCCGCGCCGATGACCAGCACGTCGCAGTGCTGCAGCACGACGCCGTTCATTCCGTCGTCTCCACGCGCATGCCTTCGGCGCACACCGTCTGGCACGCGAGGCGGCGCCGGCCGTCGACCCACACACGGCATTCCTGGCACACGCCCATGCCGCAGAACGGCGCGCGCGGCTGGCCGGTGACCGAGGTGCGCGCCACGCCCATGCCGCCGGCCACGCGGAGTGCGGCGGCGACGGAGCTGCCGGTTTTCACGCGCACGAGGTGGCCGTCGATGTGCAGCAGGATGTGGGCGCTCATGCGTGCTCCCGCAGGCCGCGCGGCGCATACGGCGTGGCGTCGAAGTCGGGCGTCGCGCCGGTCATCAGCGCGGCGAGCAGGTGCGCGCTGCCCGGCGCGGTCGTCACGCCCAGGCCTTCGTGCCCGACGGCGAGCCAGAGCCTCTTGCGCCACGGGTGCCTGCCCAGCAGCGGCAGGCCGTCGGGCGAGGCGGCGCGCAGGCCGGTCCATGTGCGCACGGCGTTGAGCGTGCCCAGGCCCGGCAGGTACTCGAGCGTGCGCTGGAGCATGCGGGCCAGCATCGGCGTTTCGACAGCCAAGTCGATGGTGTCGAACTGGCGCGACGAGCCGACCAGCAGCTGCCCGGTCGGACGCGGCTGCACGTTGAAGGCGACCGAGTCGCCCTCGCTGTGGTGCGCGCTGGTGACGTAGCCGAGCTCGACGAGCTGGTGGTGCACCGTGCCGGGGTAGCGGTCGGTGATGAGCAGGTGGCCCTTCTTCGGGCGTATCGGCAGCTCGGGGCACAGCGTGGTCGCCTGGATGCCGTTGGCCAGCACGACCTGCGGCGCGCTGCGGTGGCCGCCGTCGGCCAGGCGCAGCGTGCCGTCTTCTTCGATGGCCTCCACCTTGGCGTGTTCGACGTGGACCGACCCGGCGTTCTGCGCCAGCAGCCAGCGCGCCGCGTTCGGCGCGTAGAGGATGCCGTCGCCCGGCACTTCGAGCGCACCCGCGAGGCCCTTGCGCAAGGCGGGCTCGGCGCGGGCCAGCTCGCTCGCGCCGAGCAGGCGGCTGTCGATGCCGTGCGCGCGCAGGCGCTGCTGCTTGCGCTCGGCCTCGACCATTTCTTCGTCGTTGGCGGCGATCCACAGCGTGCCGCAGGGGCTGTAGGCGCAGTCGTCGCTCATGCGCGCGGCAAGCCCGCGCCAGCGCGCGATCGAATCGCCGCTCAGCGCGAGCTCGGCCGGGTTGTCGTCCATCACCACGAGATGGCCCATGCCGGCGCCGGTGGCACCGCCAAGCCGCGCATCGAGCACCCGCACGCGCGCCCCGGCCTGCGCCAGCGCGTGCGCGCAGGCCGCGCCGACGATGCCGGCGCCGATGACGATGACGTCCGCGTCCATGCCCCGCGGCGTCAGGGCCGGATGCCCCAGCCGAACGGGTCTTCGTCGTCGATCAGCAGCGTGGCTTCCGCGCTGATGTAGGCGCGCCCGCGCAGCGTGGGAACGAGCCGGTCGCCGTCCATCGCGTAGCTGGCCTCGAACACGCTGCCGATCACGCTGGCCTGCTTCCACACCGCTCCCGGCGCGAGCTTGCCGTCGGCCGCGAGGCAGGCGATCTTGGCGCTGGTGCCGGTGCCGCAGGGGGAGCGGTCGTAGGCATTGCCAGGGCACAGCACGAAGTTGCGGCTGTCCGCGCCCTGGTCGCTTTCCCCCGGCGGCGCGAAGAGTTCGATGTGGTCGACCTCCGCGCCGTCCGCGCCCGTGATGCCTTGCGCCGCCAATGCCTTGCGCAAGGCCGCCGTGTAGTCGGTGAGCGCGGCCAGGTTGTCGCTGGCCACGCGCTGGCGGTGTTCGCTTTCACTCACCAGGAAGAACCAGTTGCCGCCATAGGCCACGTCGCCGTGCACGCGGCCGTGGCCCGGCACCTCGACCGCCACCTGGTGCAGATGGCGGTACGCAGGCACGTTGCGCACGCTGACGGAACCGTCCGCGTGCAGCGTGGTGGTCACCGTGCCCACGGGCGTCTCGATGCGGTGCTCCCCCACGCCGATGCGCCCCATGTGCGCCAGGCTCGCGACCAGCCCGATGGTGCCGTGGCCGCACATGCCCAGGTAGCCGGCGTTGTTGAAGAAGACCACGCCCGCGGCCGCATCGGGCGACACCGGCTCGCACAGCAGCGCGCCCACCACCACGTCCCTGCCGCGCGGCTCCAGCACGGTGGCGGCGCGCCATGGGTCGTGCAGGTCGGCCAGCAGCGCGCGGCGCTCGGCCATGGTGCCCTTGCCCAGATCGGGAAAGCCGCCGATCACGAGGCGCGTGGGCTCGCCGCCGGTGTGCGAGTCGATGACCTGGATGCGTTGCATGGACGAGGTCCTGTTCAATAGCTCGCTTCAATAGCTGGCGATAGGCACCGGCGCCGCGTTCTTGAACGTGAACACGGTGATCGGCGCCTGCTTCATGTTGCCCTTGTCGTCGTATGCATAGGTGGCGGCCACGCCCTTGTAGGTGGTCTTGTAGAGCTCGGCGCCCACCTTGTCGGTGTCGATGGAGTTGGCCTTCTTCATCGACTCGCCGATGAACAGCACCTGGTCGTAGTAAGAGGCGGCGTACGCATCGGGGTCGGCGTTGAAGCGCTTCTTGAACTTCTCCTTGAAGGCCGGGCCGCTTTGCGCCTTCTCGAGCATGGAGCCGCCCTGCGCGCAGAACACCAGGTCGTTGACCGCGTCGCCGCCCAGCTTGCCGGTGGCCGGGCTGCACACGGTGTCGCCGCCCAGCAGCTTGCCGGGCACGGCCAGCTGCTTCATCTGGCGCGCCATGGGCGCGGCCTGCGGCGCATAGCCGCCGAAGAAGATGGCCTCGGGCGCCTTGGCCTTCAGGTTGGTCAGGATGGCGGTGAAGTCCACCGCCTTGTCGGTGGTGAACTCCTGGCCCACCACCGTCAGGCCCTGGTTCTTGGCCTCCTTGGTGAACTCTTCCGCCAGGCCCTGGCCGAAGGCGGTGCGGTCGTCGATGACGCCCACCTTCTTCACCTTCAGTTCCTTGGCCGCGTAGACGGCCATGGCGCCGCCGATCTGGTTGTCGCTGGCGATGATGCGGTACAGGTTCTTGTAGCCGCCCTGCGTCACCTTCGGGTTGGTGCCCACGGTCGACAGCAGCACGCCGCCGTCGCTGTAGATGCGCGAAGCCGGAATGGCCACGCCCGAGCAGTACGGGCCCATGACGTACTTGACGCCGTCGTCCACGAACTTCTGCGCCACGCTCACGCCGGTCTTGGCGTCGCACTGGTCGTCTTCGGAGACCAGCTCGAACTTCAGCGTCTTGCCGCCCACGCTGAGCTTCTTCGCGTTGAGCTCTTCCAC
Organism: Variovorax sp. RCC_210; assembly: GCF_041355175.1. Lineage (NCBI taxonomy): Bacteria > Pseudomonadati > Pseudomonadota > Betaproteobacteria > Burkholderiales > Comamonadaceae > Variovorax > Variovorax sp. RCC_210. The sequence goes on from NZ_JBFUPJ010000002.1 coordinate 574,117, forward strand.
CGCGAGGCGAACGCCGTTTTCGTTGTCCTTGCCCGCGAAGGCGTTGGGGCCCGACAGCGGGCCGCTGTGGCCGATCTTGACCACCTGCTCCTGCGCGTGCACCTGGCCGGCAACGGCGAGGGCCACGAGACCGATGAAGGGAACCATGCGTGCGTGTGTCTTCATGCTTCTTCCTAGGTTGGGACGATGAAAAGTGCGAGGCTTCGCGGTGAATGGTGGTGACGGTTGCCGAGGTGTGCCGAGCTGCGGGACGGCGGCTACATCACCGACTGGTACTGCGCCGGCCGCGTCGCCAGCGCCTTGCCGACCACGCCTTCGATGAAGGCGCGCTCCTCGCCGACGAGCGGCAGCCGCGGGCGGCGCATGTGCTCGGTGCCCACGCCCACCAGCGCGTCGATGAGCTTGAGGTTCTGCACCAGCTTGGTCGACACGTCCAGGTGCAGCATCGGCGTCATCCACTGGTAGAGCTTGAGCGCCTCGGCGAACCTGCCGGCCTTCATCAGGTCGTACAGCGCCACCGTCTCGCGCGGGAACGCGCAACCCACGCCCGCCAGCAGCCCGTCGCAGCCCAGCGCCAGGCCTTCGTAGGCCAGGTCGTCCACGCCCAGGAACAGCTGGTAGCGGTCGCCCACGGTGTTGCGCAGGTCGGTGATGCGGCGGATGTCGTCGGTGCTTTCCTTGATGGCGGCGATCCATTCGCAGTCGGCCAGCGCCACCATGTGCTCGGGCTTCAGGTCGACCCGGTAGGCCACCGGGTTGTTGTAGACCATGATGGGCCGTTGCGCCGCGTTGGCGATGGTGCGCACATTGAGCATGGCCTCGCGCGCGTCGGCCACGTAGATCACCGAGGGCATCACCATGAAACCGGCCACGCCCAGCTTGTTGGCCCCGTCCACGTAGCGCAGCGCCTCGCGGGTGCTCGTTTCCGACACGTTGGCCAGCACCGGGATGCGGCCGTCGACGGCGTCCAGCGCGATCTTCGCCACCTGCAGTTTTTCTTCGAGCGTCAACGTGCTCGCTTCGCCCAGCGAGCCGCAGGTGACCAGGCCGTGGATGCCGTTGCGCACCTGGAAGTCGATGTGGCGCGCCGTGCCTTCGGCATCGATGCTTTCGTCGGCGTGGAACTTGGTGGTGACGGCGGGAAAGATGCCTTGCCAGCGGGGATTGCTCACTTGATCACTCCTTGTGGATGTGCGGTGTAGAAGCGCCGCACTTTAAATATATTAAGGATATATCATCAAGATATCCGTGGGAAAAGCGAGCTTCCAGCCCCGGTGCTTATGTGATATCGGAGGGAAAAAGGAGCCGGGCCGCGCACGCTTGCGCGACCCCAGACGCGCTTACTTGCGCCCGTCGGCCGGGCGCAGCACCCCGCGCTTGAGCGTCACCGGCTTGCCGATGGGCGGCGCGGACTTGGTCTCGGCCGTGCGCAGCGTGCCGTTGTCCATGCGCACCGCCACTTCGTACACCGTGACCGTGCGCACGTGCTTCTCGATCTCGTTGCCCGCGAAGCCGCCGCCGACCGCGCCCAGCACCGTGGTCGCGGCGCGCCCGTTGCCGTGCCCGAACTGGTTGCCGACCAGGCCACCCACCACGCCCCCGGCCACGGCGCCCACGCCGCTGGTGCTTTGGAGGCGCTTCTGCACGGGGCGAACCGACTCGACGCGCCCGCAGACCGCGCAAGGCGGCGCAGCAGGTGCCGCGGCCACCACGGGCGCGTTCACGCCGGGTTCCGGTCCGGGCTGTACAGCCTGTGCGGGCAAAGGTGCGGGAGCGGGCATGGGCGCAGCGGCCATGGCCTGGGGCGCAGGCCCTGCGGAGGTGGGCGGCACGGCAGGCGCCGCCGGCATCATTTCAGGTTTGAAGTCGTCAGGCGCGTTGGGCGAGGCCGCCACGACAGGCGCTGGCGTGCCGGCGGTGGTGCTCGGACCTTGGCGGCTGACCAGCACGCCGCCCAGTGCCACGACAGCCACGGCCAGTGCCCCGATCACGGCCCAGAGGGCCTTGGGCGACTTGCTCACGGGCTGGCCCGGAGGCGGGTTGAATGGCGAAGACGAGTCCATGAAAAATCCCGGTTGTGTCCGAAGCGAAATCCTTCGGAACCCACCTGGGAGCATGAGCGCGGACGGCGCGTTGTCAATTGACCGGCGTCCTACAGTCGCGTCGGGGCCCGGTGCCGGGCATTGCAGTTCAGGGCGCCACGGTCATCGGGCAGCGGTCCGCCAGCAGCGCGCCCGAGTGAACAGGGCGCCGGGTGCTTCCCGCAGCGAAATAAAGGAGGAGCCGAAGGCGGGGGACATTCGCGGAGGGAAGTACCAGGCGGCCTGTTCACCCGCCCCGAACCACAGCGACAAAAAAGCTCAGTCGATCTTCGCCCCCGAAGCCTTCACCACCGCCCCCATCGCATCCCAGTCCGTGCGCAGCAGCTTCTGGAATTCTTCGGCGCTCTGCATGCGCGGCTCCACGCCCAGGCGCTTGAAGCGCTCCTGGATCGCCGGGTCCGCCAGCACCTTGTTGGCCGCAACGTTGATGCGCTCCACCTCGGCCTTCGGCGTGCCGGCCGGCGCGAGCAGGCCGATCCACGAATCGAAGGCATAGCCCGGCAGGCCGCTTTCCGCCACCGTCGGCAGCTTGGGCAGGAAGGGGCTGCGCTGCTGGCCGGTGGAGGCCAGCAGCTTGATGCGCGCGTCGTCCTGGAAGCCGATGACGCCGATGCTCGACGAGATGACCGCCTGCACCCGGCCCGCAAGCACCTCGTTGACCGCCTCGCCGGTCGACTTGGTCGGAATGTGCGTCATCTGCAGCCCCGCCTTGGCCAGGAACGACGCCATGGCCAGGTGCGTGGCGCTGCCGTTGCCGGCCGAGGCGTAGTTGTACTTGCCCGGGTTGGCCTTGACCTCCTTGATGAAGTCGGCCGTGCTCGTCACGCCCATGTTGCCCGCCACCGCCAGCACATAGCCCGCGTTGCCGACATTGGCCACGCCCACGAAGTCCTTCAGCGGGTCGTAGCTCAGCTTGTTGTACAGAAAGCCCGCGATGTTGTGGCTCGCGGCCGCCAGCACCAGCGTGTTGCCGTCGGCCGGCGCGCGCGCCACCATCGCCGCGCCCACCGTGCCGCCCGCGCCCGCGCGGTTCTCCACGATGGCGCTGGCGTTCAGCGCCGTGCCCAGCTCGTTGTTGAACGCGCGCGCCACCGTGTCCTGCACCGCGCCGGTGCCGAAGGGCACGACGATGTGGATCACGCGCTGCTGCGCATGCACGGGCGAGAACGCGCCCAGCGCCGCGGCCGCTAAGGCGAGCGCGCCCATGGAACGGCGGGTGAACAGGGTAGGCAAGGTCGAGGGCATCGGGGTGTCCGCTTTCTTCATCGTCATCAGAACAGAGGGGGAAATGATTTCAGGTGCCCGACGGCAGCCAGCGCTGCACCAGCTTCACGAAGTAGCTGGCACCGATCGGGATGATCTCGTCGTTGAAGTCGAACGAGGTGTTGTGGATGATGCAAGGGCCGGGCCCGTGCCCGTCGAGCCGGTGGTCGCCGTCGCCGTTGCCCAGGAACGCGTAGCAGCCGGGCCGCGCGATCAGCATGTGCGCGAAGTCTTCGGCGCCCATCACGGCGGGAAAGTTGTCGGTGACCATGTCGTCGCCCACCACCTCGCGCATCACGCCCGCAGCGAAGCGCGCCTCGGCCGGGTGGTTCACGGTCGGTGGCGACGAGCGGTTGAAGAACACCTCGGCCGTGCAGCCGTGCGCCGCCGCCACGCCCGCGGCCACCTCGCGCAGGCGCGCCTCGATCTTGTCGATGGCATCGATCGAAAAGGTGCGGATGGTGCCGCCCACCGTGGCCACGTCGGGAATGACGTTGGGCGCGTCGGAGCCCTGCAGCTGCGTCACCGCGAGCAGCGCGCGCTCGGTGCTGGGAATGGTGCGCGCCACGATGGTCTGCAGCTGCTGCGCCAGCGTGACCACCGCCGCCACCGGGTCGATGCCCGTGTGCGGCATCGACGCGTGCGTGCCGCGCCCGCGCACCGTGATCTTGTAAGTGTTGCTCGAGGCCATGAGCGCGCCTTCGTTCAGCGCGAAGCGGCCCACGTCGCCCACCGGAAAGTTGTGCAGCCCGAAGACCGCGTCGCACGGAAAGCGCTCGAACAGGCCCTCGTCGATCATCTTCTTCGCGCCGGCCTTGCCCATTTCCTCGGCGGGCTGGAAGATGAAATTCACCGTGCCGTCGAAATCGCCGGGGCCCTGCCGCGACAGGTGCCAGGCGGCGGCCAGCAGCATGGTGGTGTGGCCGTCGTGGCCGCAGGCGTGCATGCGCCCGGGGTGGGTGGACTTGTGGGCGAAGTCGTTGGCCTCGTGCAGGGGCAATGCGTCCATGTCGGCGCGCAGCCCGATGGTGCGGGTGCCGGTGCCCTTGCGCAGCACGCCCACCAGCCCGGTGCCCGCGATGCCGCGGTGCACCTCGATGCCCCATTCGGTCAGCAGCGCGGCGACCTTCTCGGAAGTGCGGTGTTCCTCGAAACCGAGTTCGGGGTGGGCGTGGATGTCGCGGCGGATCTCGACGAAGCGCGCGGCGTTGGCAATGAAGGAGTCGGCGATGTTCATGGTGGAGCGGACGGAAGTCGTTCGAACGGACAAGCGAACGATTCTGTCGCAGCCCCCCGCCGCGTGCACACCGGGATTGCGCGCCTTGCCACGCCGGCAAGGCCTGGCAAAACCCGGCAAGGCCGCGGCAACTACCCGAGCCGCCCTTGCTGGCGCAGCGTCGCACCGATGCGCCGGATCTCGGCCTCGCCCTGGTCCAGCGTCGCCCGGCTCGTGTGCACCGAGTAGTGGCCCATCACCAGCTCGTGCGGATGCTTCACTGCCGAGCCGAGCACGAAACTGGTGTCGCCGCGGGCCACGAAGTCGATCGCGTCCTGCGACTCCTCGAACACCGCGAGCTCGCCTGCGCCGATGGGGCGGCCGGCGCCATCGCCACCGCCACCGCCATCGCCCGTGTCGAGCCCGCCTTCGTTCACCGCCACCCACCCCACCGTGTGGCCGGCCGGCGGCACGTAGCGCCAGCGCTCGCCGTCTTTCAGCTCCACGCCCAGGTAGTTCATCGGCGCGGGCGCCGCGATGGCACTTTGCGCCGCGCCGTAGCGCCCGAGCAGCACGCGCGCCGGGCCCTCCCGCGGCACCTGCGAAGGCGCGAGGTACAGGCTTTGCGCGGGCGCGTTTTCTTCCGACGCCGGCAGCGCCACCCACAGCTGGAAGCCGCGCACCCGCGTCACGCCCGGCGCGGGGCCGCCGGTGTGCCACACGCCGTTGCCCGCGCGCATCCACTCCACGCCGCCGCCCAGCAGCGTGCCCTGCTCGCCGGTCGTGTCTTCGTAGAGCGTGTCGCCCTCGATCAGGTAGGTGAGCGTGGCGATGCCCGAGTGCGGATGCAGCCCGAAGCCCTTGTGGCCGCCCGCGATGTCGAAGCCGAACAGGTCGAGGAACACGAAGGGCTTGAGAAATTCGCCCAGGTCCCCCGGGCTCACCAGCCGCGTGATGCCGCCGTGGCGCGAGCCGCGCGTGCGGTAGACGATGGCGCGGCTGCGCGTTTCAACAGCATTGCTCATGCGGCCTCCCTGGCGGTCTTCAGCGCGCGGGTCCACCACGCCATGTCGTCGAGCATGGCGGTGGCGGCCTGCGCCAGGTGCGGAAAGTCGTCGAAGCTCTTGCCCTGTTGCCACACGCCCAGGAACTCCACCATGCCGATGTGCACCGCGTGGCGCACCGGCGCCATCTGCATCTCGACGGCCACCATCCGCAGCTGCTCCACGGCGCGCGCCGCGCCCACGCCGCCGTAGCCCACGAAGCCGATCGGCTTGCGAATGAATTCCTTGTAGGCCCAGTCGATCGCGTTCTTCAGCACCGCGCTCGGGCCGTGGTTGTACTCGGGCGTGACGACCAAGAGGCCGTCGAAGGTGGCCAGCCTGGCCTGCCAGCGCTGCGCGGCCTCGTTCTTCACCGGGCCCCAGGCGGGCGCGCCGGCTTCATTGAAAAAGGGCAGCGGATGGTCGCGCAGGTCGACCAGCTCGAAGGCCAGGTCGGTGCGCTGGCGGGCGATGTCGTGGATCCACTGCGCGGGCTTTTCACCGAAGCGGCCTTCGCGGGTCGAGGCGATGACGATGCCGATGCGGGGTTGCTGTGCCTGGGTCATGGGGTGCTCCTGATGGGTTGTCGTTGCGTTGGCGTGTGGCCTGCTCGGCCATGCACTGAAGGTTAGGCACGCACCCATTGATCGACTAGACGGTAGAGTGGTAGTGCACTCATCCAGAATTCGAAGGAATCAAGCCGCCATGTTCGACCTCAACGACATCGCCATGTTCGTGCAGGTGGTGCGCTACGGCAGCTTTGCCGAAGCCGCCCGCCGGCTCGGGCTGCCGCCCAACACCGTGAGCCGGCGCATCCAGCAGCTGGAGGCGCAGCTCGGCACGCGGCTCATGCAGCGCTCCACGCGCAAGCTGACGCTCACGAGCGCGGGGCAGGCCTTTCATGAGCGGTGCGCCGGGCCGGTCGACGGGCTGGTCGCGGCGGGGCAGGAACTGGTGGCCGGCGGGCAGGCGCCCAGCGGGCTGGTGCGGGTGGCGGCGCCGGCGGATTTTTTCGATTTCTTCCCGATGGAATGGGTGGCCGACTTCCTGGCCGAACACCCGCTGGTGAAGCTGGACTTCGTGCTCAGCGACGCCGCCGCCGACCTGATCGCCGAGCAGATCGACGTGGCGTTCCGCGGCGGCGTGCTGCGCGATTCGGGCTACATCGGCCGCCGGCTGGCCACGCGCAACGGCGGCCTGCTGGCCAGCCCCGGCTACCTCGCGCGGCGCGGCGCGCCGGCCACGCTGCAAGACCTGGCGGCCCACGACTGCGTGACCCCGCCGCACCCGGCGGGGCACACCCTCTGGCGGCTCACGGGACCGGACGGGGCGGAAGAAGAAGTACAGGTCACCGGCCGCTTCACCGGCAACACCGCGCAGGCGCTGCGCAAGGCCGCGCTGGCGGGCCTGGGCATCGCGCAACTGCCGCCGTCGATGGCGACACGCGACGAGCAGGAAGGGTTGCTGGTGCGGGTGCTGCCGCAGTACCGGTACACGGGGCGGGGGTTGAGCGTGGTGTATCCGAGCCGCAGGCATTTGCCGTTGGCGGTGTCGGCGTTTATTGAATTGGTGGTTGGGAAGCTGGGGCAGTTGGATGTGTTGTCTGAAGCACCCGCGCCCACCGGAGCTCGTCGCGCTACAACTTGATGGCCTTGAACTTGGCGCCAGAACGGTGGGCGAACGGCACCGATAACATGCCGCCGGCCTGGAGCTGGGCTTGGGCCACGATCTGAGGCCACCAGCCGACCAGGCGCTCGGCCTTGCTCCAGAAGGGCTGCCCACTCCATTGCTTTTCCAGCACGAAGACCATGTGCCCGCCTTTGCGCAAGGCTTCGCGCTCTGCGTTGTGGTGCTTCTTGAAGCGGTCGATGGAAACGATGCACCACGGCCCCGTTTGCGTCAGCGCACCGATCCAATCGACGTCTTGCGCGTCGGAGCTGAAGAGATCCGTCAGATGCACGACCTGCTCGACCTCGTCCTTGATGGATCCGCACAGTCCAGCGACGCCACGTGCAAAGTGCGGCGACAGGTTCGCATCGAAAAAGAACTTCAAGCTCGTAGTCGCTCCTCGAACCGCACCGCGATGTCCACATGCTTCGGTTCTATTTCAAACTGCCGCGCGACCGCCTTGCGATCGCGCCCTTCCGCAATGAAGGCATCGAAAATCGTGTCGGTGGGAATGCTCGGGCCCACCACGATGGGAGTGCCGAACTGGCGCGAGGGGTCCAGGGCGACGCCCTTGTTTCCGGACGGCGTCCAAAGGCGAGCGACATTGCCCGCGTACTCAATGCCTGTGTAGAGCGATGGCTTGATGACGTGCATAAAGACAATCTGGCGTGCGCGCACATCGGTCAGGGTCTCATCGCCCGCGTCGTCGACCGCGGATTCGAAAATCTTCTTTCCGTCCGTCAGGAAGCGCCGCGTCGTCAGCGGATAGTCCATGTGCCAACTGTCGCGCGCCGCCTCGATGGTGGCCTTGATCACCTGGAGGCTCACACCCGCGTCGGTGAATGCGCGCACAAGGCGCAACTCCATCAGGTCACGGAAGCCAATGGCCGGCTCATCGAAATCGGCGTCTGCCAGTTGGGCTTTCCACAGGGGAGGCGTGGAGCGGTGACCTTCACCGTATTTCCATCGATGTCCCCGCATCCACCGCCGAACTGCGCGAGTTTCCACACCGATCAAGCGCGCGGCTTGACCCAGTGAGTAGATTCCCGTGTCCAGCAGATTCGATGCAACCATGTGGCGGAAAGTGTAGTTCTTAACCTCGCGCGGATACTGTTTTTTCATACAGCATTTCGTGAGGCCTTGCACGGTCCGGCGAACGGAAAGCGCATGAACACCGACAGGAACACTGGTTCGCAGTTCGAACGAAAATGCCTCCCCATGAAAATCGAAAAAGACACCGTCGTCACCATCAAGTACAAAGTTTCCGACGTCCAGGGCAAGCTCATCGAGGCGAGCCCCGAGCCGATGGCCTACCTGCATGGCGGCTACGAGAACACGCTGCCCAAGATCGAGGAAGCGCTCGACGGCAAGGAGAAGGGCTACCAGACCGTGGTCAACCTCTCGCCCGAAGACGCCTTCGGCCAGCGCGACGAAGCGCTGGTGCGCAGCATTCCCAAGGCCGAGTTTCCGCCGGGCGTGAAGATCGGCGGGCAACTGCAAGGCCGCCTGGACGACGGCACCGAGCACGTGTTCACCGTGATGAAGATCAAGGGCCCGGTCGTGCTGCTCGATGGCAACCACCCCTGGGCCGGCAAGGCGCTGAAGTTCAGCCTGCAAGTGACTGATGTGCGCGCGGCGCTGCCGGTGGAAATCGAGCACAAGCATGTGCATGGGGCGCACGGGCACCATCACTGATTCATAGCCGGAGATGGATTCCGCGGCGATTTCGAGCCTCGCGCAGGCTCTCAGTCTTGCTGCGCCGCTTTTGGTCGCAGCGGCATTTGCCTGGGCGATATTGCGTGCGGGCTCGCGCCAGGTCGTCGTCCGCCGCTTGTGGCAACTGGTTCATGGCAAACAAGAAATTGCCGATCCGGAGATCAAGGCGTTCGTCGAAGAGGAGGCGAGTCTCCTGTCGTTTCGCATGCTTGCAGGCGTGCAGGTCTCCTCGCTAGAAAAGGCCCGCGAACTGATCCGATGGGCCAGGTCCAATGACGTGCAGATGTACAGGCTGCGCCTTTGCGGCGATCTTTTCGATGCCGAGACCCGTCAGATCAAAGGCCATGAGTTGCCCTCCACGTGGAAGCAGCGATTCAGACTCGCTCGGCTGCTGCTTTGCTGGTTCGTCGTGGTTGCCGGCACAGGAATTTTGGTCTTCGACAAGACCTTGCTGACGCTGAATGCAACCGGGCGGCATTTCTTCGCAACGACGACAGAACTTGGCGCGCTCGGATCCGCGATTCCGTTTGGCCCCCATGCTCTGAAAGTGGCGGACTGCTCGCGTCCAGCAAGCACAAACGCGGCTCGCAGCTCGTTTACGGAGCAGGAGGTCGATGTTCTTTGCGACGTGCTGAAGCACAGTGAAACAACGGCTTATCTCAAGACCGCCTTGAACGACCAGCGCTGGGCAGTTTTGCGCTTGATCGTGATTGCCCTGGTGCTTTCGTGGATGAGCTTTTTCTCGTGGGTCTCAGGGGTTTCGGCGCAGAAGCTGTTCAATCGCCGTTTGAATCCGTCGGTTCCTGATTCGCAGCTGGCCTTCGACTTCGAAAGCTAGCCCTTCTTCCAGAACCTCGGCGCACCCTCGATCTTTGCCAGCGCCTTGCGGCACGCCTTCGCGCCCCCCGCGTGCCGCGCGGTGAACCAGCCCACCGCGAACCATGCCCGCCCATCGTGCTGCGCCGCGTCGCGGTACAACGCCAGCGCCACGGCCTCGTCGTTGAACTCGCCCAGCGCGTCCTGCGCGGGCCGCAGCGCCTTCAGGTAGCGCTCGGCGGCATCCTTGTCTTCCCCCTCGAACAGCGGCGCCACGAACTCCGCCAAGTAGCGCAGGCGCTTGAGCCGCTTGCGCACGCGGTGCTGGCTTTCGGTGTCCAGCGACTCGAAGCGCTGGCCATCGCGCACCGCCTGCTTGTGCAGCTTCTGCAGGCGCTTTCGCAGCAGGCGCCGCGTGTCATCGGCATCGACCGCGGCGGTTTCCGCGGGTGCCAAGGCGGTGAAGCCGATGAGCGACACGAGCACATTCTGGAACGCCGCGGCACGCACGACATCGCCGGCGGAAGCAGGCGGCGAGGTGCCCTCGGAATCGCTCCTTGCGTCGCCCGCCAGCGGATCGAACTCCGGTGCGCCCGCTTCGCGCAGCCGCGGCTGCGCGAGCTTCACGACCTGCTCGCGGTCGCGCAGTTCGCCGAGCGCGCGGAAGGCCTCGACCAGCGGCGGCTCCCACTCGGCGGCTTTGAAAAGCGCTGAATCCGTATCGAGCGGCGCCAGTTCGCGCAGCGCGGTGCGCAGCCGGCGGATGCCGATGCGCAGCTGGTGGACCTGCTCTTCGTCCGCCGGGTCGGCGTTGCCCGCGGCGATCTCGCTGGCGTTCGGCAGCATCTGCGCCAGGCACGCGGCGACCACGGCCTGCTGGATGGCGCGGCCGTCGGGGTGCTGCGTGGCGAAGCGCGGCGGCTCGGCCTTCACGGCGTCCACCTGCTCGCGCGCGGCCAGCAGGCGCGCGCCGCGCTCGGCCTTCGACACGGTGCTGAACCACAACCCGTGCTGCTGCGACCAGCGCCGCGTCAGCGACACCAGGCCCTGCACGTCGCCGCTTTTCAGCTCCAGTTCCAGCTCGCACACGGGCGACTCGCGCTGCTCGGGCGTGCCGGCGTGCGCGACGACCTTGCCGACGTCCAGCGCCATCTCGACGACGGCACCGCCCGCCCCGGTGACGCGCACGTCGCGCGTGAGCCGCACGATGTCGGTCGATTGCCGCTCGACCAGCGCACCCGGGCCAGTGCCAGCGCCGTCGTCACCGTCGCTCGCCGCAAGCAGCTTCGCGAGCCGCTCTCCCACGGGCGTGTCCTGGTGGCGTTGCGGGTCGACTTGCGGCGCCGCACTGCCGGTGCCCAGGTCGACGTTGTGCTCCAGCCGGTGCAGCGCGTTGTCGCCGGTGGCCTTCACGGTCTGTACCCAGCGCGGGCCTTCCTTGCGCAGCCGCAGCACCACGCCATGGGCGGCAAGGCGCAGGTCGGCGGTGTCGAAATAGCGGGCCTGCAGGCGGGTGCGCTGGACGGCGCCGCGCTTCAGGGCGGCTTCGACGGCCTTCAGGCGGCCGGCGGGGATGCAGAACTTGAACTCGATTTCCATGCGCCCATGATGCCCGCGCCCAGCGCGCCAAGACAGCAAAACCCCCTCGCCGAAAATTCATGTGGACGCCGTACATTTTCTTTGATATCTTTTGTGGACGGTGTACACAACACGCCGGAAAACCACCTCCTTCACCCTTCATTCCCTTCACCTACACAGGACCGCACCATGGCCACCAAGCAGATCTTCGTGAACCTCCCCGTCAAGGACCTCGACAAGACCAAGGCTTTCTTCGCCGCGCTGGGCTACACCTTCAACCCGCAGTTCACCGACGCCAACGCCGCCTGCATGGTGGTGCAGAAGGACAGCATCCACGTGATGCTGCTGGTGGAACCCTTCTTCAAGACCTTCACCACCAAGGCCATCGCGGACACCGGCAAGACCACCGAGGTGCTCCTGTGCCTCTCGTGCGAGAGCCGCGCCGAGGTCGACGACCTGGTGGCCAAGGCCAAGGCGGCCGGCGGCACCATTGCGCGCGAGCCGCAGGACTACGGCTTCATGTACGGCCACGGCTTCCAGGACATCGACGGCCACCTGTGGGAGCTGGTGTTCATGGACCCGAACGTCGAGATGCCCAAGCAGTAGGCAACCAGCAGGCCACCGTCCACAGAGGCCCGACCACCCCGGCGGCACGATGCCCATCGTTCCATACGCGCTCTTCACTGTTGCAGGCAAGGCACCTACCGGAAAGCGGCGGCGCCCCGACATTCCTTCCACTGGCAAGGCACCATCGGCCATGCCCCCCATGGAAAGGAACAGCTACATGTCCGAAGACAACAACAAAGTGCAGAGCCCCACTGGTTCCACTGGCCCCACCGGTGCCGCCGGCCCCGTCAGCCCGGTGCTGCAGGTCGCGCCCCTCGGTTTCCCCTGGCAGACCATCGACCCCTTCCTGTTCTGCGTGTACCACGACGACGCCTACCCGCGCGGCAACGCCGGCATGGGCCCCGACGCGCCGCTGGCCGGCCGCCAGATCGGCCAGGACTTCAGCCGCAAGGACGGCTGGAGCATGTACCACGGCGACACGGTGCCGGGCTTTCCCTCGCACCCGCACCGCGGCTTCGAGACGGTGACCATCGTGCGCAAGGGCCTGGTCGACCACTCGGACTCGCTGGGCGCCACCGCGCGCTTCGGCGGCGGCGACGTGCAGTGGCTCACGGCGGGCAAGGGCATCGTGCATTCGGAAATGTTCCCGCTGCTCGACGCCAAGGCGCCCAACCCGCTGGAACTGTTCCAGATCTGGCTGAACCTGCCGGCGCGCAGCAAGATGGCCGAGCCGCATTTCACGATGCTGTGGTCCGACGACATTCCGCGCTTCGCGTCCGACGACGCCAAGGGCGGGCGCACCGACGTCGCGGTCATCGCGGGCCAGCTCGGCGACGCTGCCAACGGCCAGGCCCCCATCCAGCCGCTGGCGCCGCCGCCCGACTCGTGGGCCGCGCAGGCAGATGCCGACGTGGCGATCTGGACGATCAAGATGACGCCCGGCGCGCAATGGACGCTGCCCGCCGCCACCGGCGAGGGCACGCGGCGCATGCTGTATTTCTTCAAGGGCGCGACGGCGCTGGTCGGCGGCCAGCGCGTGCAGGGCCCGGTGGCCATCGAGCTGCGCGCGGAACTGGAGGTCGAGCTGGTCAACGGGCCCGACGAGGCGAGCGAGTTCCTGGTGCTGCAGGGCCGCCCGATTGCCGAGCCGGTGGTGCAGTACGGCCCGTTCGTGATGAACACGCAGGCCGAGATCAGCCAGACCATGGCCGACTACCGGCGCACGCAGTTCGGCGGCTGGCCCTTCGACGACACGGCGCCGGTGCATGGCCGCGAGACCACGCGCTTCGCCAGGCACCCGGGCGGGCGCGAGGAAGTGCCGACGGCCTGAGTCCGTTGGTCGATGGGCGCCAGAGGAGCCAGAGAAGTTAGAGGGTCTTCAGCACCTCGGCGCCCAGCGCGGTCATGCTCGGGATGAACTCGAGCACCTCCGCGCGCGCCACGCCGTTCTGCACGAACGGGTCGCGCGACAGCACGGCGTCCAGCGCGTCGCGGTCGCCCGAGCGCACCAGGATCACGCCGCCCTTGCGCGGCACCTGTCGCCCCGAGGCCACGAACAGGCCGCTGGCGTAGTGCTTCTTGAGCCACCTGACATGCGCGTCCATCAGCGCGTCGAGCTCCTCGAGCGGGCGGACGTAGGTGAGGGTGACGATGAACATGGCGGAGGGCGGAAGTGCGGGGAATTCCGATCCTAGGGGCTGCCGCCTGCGCCAAAGTGTGCGCACCGGTAACCGACGCAACGCCCTGCATAACGGCTGCGTCCATGTCGTCGCGTGGCCAGCCGGTCTACTCGATCGCCACGCCCCCGTCCTTCACCAGCTTGGCGAACCTGGCGGTTTCATCGCGGATCTGCCGCGCCATTTCTTCCGGCGTGCCGCCCAGCGGCTCGGCGCCGATGGCTTGCATGCGCTGCGCGAAATCGGGCGAGCGAATGATCTTCACCATCTCGGCATTGAGCCGCGCCACCACCTCCTTCGGCGTGGCCGCCGGCGCGAGCACGCCGAACCAGGTGCCGATGTCGAAGCCCTTCAGGCCCGCTTCTTCCAGCGTGGGCACGTCGGGCAGCACCGACGAGCGGCGCGCCGTGGTCACGGCCAGCGCGCGCAGCTTGCCGCCCTTGATGTGCTGCAGCACCGGCGTGATGGTGTCGAAGGACATCGCCACCTGCCCGCCCAGCAGGTCGGTGGTGAGCGGGCCGCTGCCCTTGTAGGGCACGTGCAGCAGCGTGGTGCCGGTGCTGGCCTGGAACTGCGTGCCGATCAGGTGCTGCGCCGTGCCGTTGCCGTTGGAGCCGTAGGCCAGCTTGTCGGGCGCGGCCTTGGCGAGCGCCACCAGTTCGGCCACGTTCTTCGCGGGCGTGAGGGCCGCGTTGACGACCAGCACGTTGGGCACCATGGCCACCACGGTGATGGGCGCCAGGTCTTTCTGGAAGTCGTAGGGCAGCTTCTTGTAGACGCTGGTGGCGATGGTGTGGTGCACCGCGCCCATCAGCAGCGTGTAGCCGTCGGGCTTGGCCTTGGCCACGTAGTCGGCGCCCAGCGTGGCGCCGGCGCCGGGCTTGCTCTCGACCACCACCGGCTGGCCCAGCGACTGCGAGAGCTTGTCGGCCAGCGCGCGCGCAAGCACGTCGGTGGTGCCGCCGGCGGGGAAGGGCACGACCAGGCTGATGGGCCGCGCGGGCCAGGCCGCGGGCTGCTGCTGCGCGAAGGCCGGGGCGGTGGCGACCAGGCCCAAGCTGATGCCCAGCGTGGTGCCCAGCGACAGCGCCAGCAAGGTCGCCCGGCGCACGGCGCGCCGGCGGCGCGCCTCGAAGGAAGCGTTCATGGTTGTTGTCTCCGTCTTGTTGTCGTGGTGCGCGCATCGAGGCGCGCGAATACCGTGAGGTCGCTCGTGCAGGTCGTGCAGGTCGTGCGGCTGCAGCGGCTCAGGCCGCCAGCCGCAGCGGCTCGCCCGCGATGTACTCGCACACCGCGCGCGTCACCTGCTCGGTGGTCGCGCTGCCGCCCAGGTCGCGCGTGTGCAGCGCGGGGTTGGCCGTGACGTGCTCCACCGCCGCCATCACGCGGCGCGCGGCCTCCGTCTCGCCCAGGTGCTCCAGCAGCATCACCACCGACCAGAAGGTGCCCACCGGGTTGGCCAGGCCCTTGCCCATGATGTCGAAGGCCGAGCCGTGGATGGGCTCGAACATCGAGGGGTAGCGCCGCTCGGGGTCGATGTTGCCGGTGGGCGCGATGCCCAGGCTGCCCGCCAGCGCGGCCGCCAGGTCGCTGAGGATGTCGGCGTGCAGGTTGGTGGCCACGATGGTGTCCAGCGTGGCCGGGCGGTTGACCATGCGCGCGGTGCAGGCGTCGACCAGTTCCTTGTCCCAGCGCACGTCGGGGAACTCGCTGGATATCTGCAGCGCAATCTCGTCCCACATCACCATCGCGTGGCGCTGCGCGTTGCTCTTGGTCACCACCGTGAGCAGCTTGCGGGGCCGCGAGCGGGCCAGCGCAAAGGCGAAGCGCATGATGCGCTCGACGCCCGCGCGGGTCATCATGCTCACGTCGGTGGCGGCCTCGATGGGGTGGCCCTGGTGCACGCGCCCGCCGACGCCAGCGTATTCGCCTTCGGAGTTCTCGCGCACGATCACCCAGTCGAGCTGGCCCGGCGCGCAGCGCTTGAGCGGGCCGTCGATGCCCGGCAGGATGCGCGTGGGCCGCACGTTGGCGTACTGGTCGAAGCCCTGGCAGATCTTCAGGCGCAGGCCCCACAGCGTGATGTGGTCTGCGATGTGCGGGTCGCCCGCGGAGCCGAACAGGATCGCGTCTTTCCCGCGCAGCGCGTCCAGTCCGTCGGCCGGCATCATCTCGCCGTGCGCACGGTACCAGTCGCCGCCCCAGCCGAAGTCCTCGAAGCTGAACTGCAAGGCGCCGCCGGAGGCCGCGGCCAGCGCCTCCATCACCTGGCGACCCGCCGGGATCACCTCCTTGCCGATGCCGTCGCCGGGAATGGTGGCAATGCTGTAGTTGCTCATGGATGTGCCTTCGAATGTGCTGTGGAACGTGCTGTGGAACTTGGTTGGACAGGGCCACTGTAGGATTCGACGGGCCGAACGATTCACGCCCAAAGTGAATCCATCCTTAACTTCAGTTCAACAGTGGAGCGGCCATGACATCGCCCGTCCAGCCCGCCGACCTCGGCTTCTTTTCCACACTCGCGGCCTGCGGCAGCCTGAGCGCGGCGGCACGCGAACTCGGCATCAGCACGCCGGCCGTGAGCAAGCGGCTCGCGCAGATGGAAGCCCGCCTGGGCGTCACGCTGGTCAACCGCACCACGCGGCGCATGAGCCTCACGCCCGAAGGTGAGCTCTACGTGGCCAGCGCGCGGCGCATCCTCGGCGAGATCGACGACATGGCGCAGCAGCTCGGCGGCGCCAAGGGCGAGGCGCAGGGCCTGCTGCGCGTGAACGCCACGCTGGGCTTCGGGCGCAGCCATGTGGCGCCGCTGATTTCGAAGTTCGTGCGCAGGCACGCGCAGGTGGAGGTGCAGCTGCAGCTGTCGGTCAACCCGCCGCCGCTGACCGAGGACGCCTTCGATGTCTGCATCCGCTTCGGCGCGCCGCCCGAGGCGCGCGTGATCGCGCGGCGCCTTGCGTCGAACCGGCGCCTGCTGTGCGCGTCGCCCGCGTACCTGGCGCGCGCCGGCACGCCCAAGGTGCCGAACGACCTCACGCACCACCGCTGCATCGGCATCCGCCAGGGCGACGAGGCCTACGGCATGTGGCGCCTGAGCACGGGCCGCGGCACGGCGCAGCGCACCGAGGCCGTGAAGACGCGCGGCGCGCTGAGCACCAACGACGGGGAAATCGCGGTCAACTGGGCGCTCGACGGCCACGGCATCCTGATGCGCGCCGAGTGGGACATTGCGCGCTATCTGCGCAGCGGCCGGCTGGTGCAGGTGCTGGCGCACTGCCGCACGCCCGACGCCGACATCCACGCCGTGTACCCGCAGCGCCACCAGCTCTCGGCGCGCGTGCGGGCCTTTGTCGATTTCATGGCGCAGGCGCTCGGCAAGGACGACGCCGAGCCCGCGCTCAACCGCCGCTGAGCACCGACGCCACCAGCCACACGTTGGCCGCGCTGATGACGCCGAACAGGCCCCAGGCCAGCAGCTTGAGCACCGGGCCGTTGGCAAAGTCGCCCATCATGTCGCGCCGGCTCGTGAAGCGAATGAGCGGCCACATCGCGAACGGCAGCTGAAAGCTCAGCACCACCTGGCTGAGCACCAGCATCTTGCCCACGCCGCCGTCGCCGAACCACCACACGCCCAGGAAGGCCGGGCCCAGCGCCAGCAGTCGCGTGATCAGCCGGCGCTGCCAGCACGGGATCTTCAGGTCGAGAAAACCTTCCATGATGATCTGGCCCGCGATGGTGCCGGTGAAGGTCGAGCTCTGCCCCGAGGCCAGCAGCGCGATGCCGAACAGCGTGGCCGCGAAGGCGCTGCCCACGATGGGTTCGAGCAGCCGGTAGGCGTCGTCGATTTCCGCCACCTCGCGGTGGCCCGTGGCATGGAAGGCGCTGGCCGCCAGCACCATGATGGCCGCGTTGACCAGCAGCGCGAGCGACAGCGACACCACCGCGTCGAGCGTGCAGAAGCGCACCGCCTCGCGGCGCGCCGCGTCGGTGTCGGCCACGAGCCGGGTCTGCACGATGGAGGAATGCAGGTACAGGTTGTGCGGCATCACCGTGGCGCCCACGATGCCGATGGCCAGGTACAGCGCGCCCGGCTGGTGCAGCCGCTCCAGGCTGGGCGCGAAGCCCATCGCCACGCCGAACCAGTTGGGCGGCGCCATCGCCAGCTCGACGATGAAGCAGGCCGCGATGGTGCCCACCAGCCCGAGCACGATGGCCTCCACGCGCCGGAAGCCCGCGCCCTGCAGGCCCAGCACCAGCAGCGTGTCGAAGGCCGTGATGGCGATGCCCACCGGAATCGACACGCCGAACAGCAGGTGCAGCGCCAGCGCGCTGCCCAGCACCTCGGCCAGGTCGCAGGCCACGATGGCCAGCTCGGCGCCCAGCCACAGCAGGCGGTTGACCAGCGGCGGGTAGTGCTGGCGGCAGGCGCGCGCCAGGTCCTTCTGCGTGACCAGGCCCAGGCGCACGCACAGCGTCTGCAGCAGCATGGCCGCCAGGCTCGCGAGCAGCACCACGAACAGCAGGCCGTAGCCGAAGCGCGAGCCGGCCTCGATGTCGGTGGCCCAGTTGCCCGGGTCCATGTAGCCGACCGACACCAGCAGGCCGGGGCCCGCGTAGCGCATCAGCTTCTTGAAGAAGGGCAGCTCTTGCGGGACCGCGACGCTGCCCTTCACTTCGGACGGGCAGAAAGGCGCGGTGGCCGTGCGGGGAAGCGGGAAGAACATGCGGGCGATGATAGGGACAAGGCCGCCGTCTTGACGAGCGTTCTCGAGGGTTGTCGTGTCGTTGTCGCGGACCGGACCGGCGCCCTCTGCGCGGCGGCGTGAAATCTCTTAGATTCGATCGTCCGAATTCCTACACACCCTGGAGACCCTTCACATGATCCACGTCGTTGCCGTCATCACCGCCAAGCCCGGCCAGCGCGCTCCGTTGCTCGAAGCCTTCGCCGCCAACCGCGCGGCCGTGCTGGCCGAGGCGGGCTGCATCGAGTACGGCGCCGCGGTCGATGCGCAGGGCGTGCCGACCTCCAAGGCCAGCTTCGGCCCCGAGACCTTCGTCGTGATCGAGAAGTGGGAAACGCTGGCGCACCTGCAGGCCCACGCCGTCGCGCCGCATATGAAGGAACACGGCGCGAAGACCAAGGACCTGGTCGAGAGCAAGCTGATCCACGTGCTCGAGCCGGTCTGAATCGGCTCAGCCCGTTCAGCCGATTCGGCCGGTCCCACCGGTTCCCGTAGCGCGCGCAACTCCGTCTTCGCGCGCGCCGCGATGCGTGCTACCTTCGCGCCGGGAGCACGCACCACGGAAGCACCATGCATGCAATCCGGGGCCACGCGACAGACGTGGAGAGAGGGACCGAAGCCATGGCGATCTTTCGTTCGCGGGGTGGGCGCTGGCGTGTGCCGATGGCGTCCCGCGCACCGGCTGGCGGCCATATGGCTTTCCTGGCCTTCCTGGCCGTCCTGCTGACCGGCTGCGCCCCTTTGCTTGCGCCGCCGTACGCGGCCGACTACGAAACGCTCGACCGGCTCGAGGCCACGCGCCCCGGCATGGTGGCCCTTGCCAAGGCCCAGCCCGCCGACACTGAAGACAAGCTCAACACCGTGCGCCTGCGCAGCGCCCGGCTGGTGTCGCCCAGCGGCAGCTTCGCGCAGTATCTGCAGGACGCGCTGATGCGCGACCTGAGCGAGATTGCCGTCTACGA
This sequence comes from Variovorax sp. RCC_210, assembly GCF_041355175.1. Taxonomy (NCBI): domain Bacteria; kingdom Pseudomonadati; phylum Pseudomonadota; class Betaproteobacteria; order Burkholderiales; family Comamonadaceae; genus Variovorax; species Variovorax sp. RCC_210. The sequence goes on from NZ_JBFUPJ010000002.1 coordinate 593,466, forward strand.
CCCCAAGGCGCCCACGCGCATCGCCGCGCGCATCGTGGTCAACGACATCGACCTGGGCGTGATCAACGGCAGCGGCCGCATGGATGTGGAGGTCACCGTCACGCGAGACACCGCGGGCCGCACTGCGGGCAGCACCACAGGCACCACCATGCAGCGCCTGCGCAAGACCTACAGCGCGAAGACCGCCTTCGATTCGAGCTACGCCAGCATCGTCGCCGTGCCCGCGGGGCAGGCCGCCTACCCGCGCCTGGTGCGTGCGCTGCTGCGCGAGATGTATGCCGACCCGCAGTTCGTGGCCGCCATCGGTCGTTGATCCATTGACCTCTCTGCCCTGGAGGCGATCCCGATGTCCATTGCCCTTCCGATGACCGCGACACGGCGTGGTGCGCTCGCGGCTTGCACCGCAACCGCGGTGTTGCTCACGGCCTTGCTCGCGGGCTGCGTGCATCCGATCACCATGATCACCGAGACCGCGCCGCCGCGCTCGCAGGCGCACCTGCTCCCGAAGAAGGTCGCCTACGTGATGACCGACGCCGACCGCGACCAGGAGGTGGTCACCCCCGGCGGCAGCGGCGACCGCGTGAGCTACTTTCCGTACCGCGACCTGGAGAAGTCCATTCGCGATGCCTTGCGCGCCGTGTACCGCGACGTGGTGGTGCTGCGCACCGCCGGCGACGCGAAGGCGAACGAGGCCGCGGGCGTGTCGCTGGTGTTCGCGCCGCGCATCAGGACCGACTCCAGCTCGTCGTCCTTCATCAGCTGGCCGCCGACCTCGTTCACCGCGGAGGTGTCGTGCGTGGTGACCGACGCGGCGGGCAAAGAGCTCACGCGCGTGAAGGCGACGGGCAACGGCACGGCGGAGTTCGGGGAGTTCAAGGGCGACTTCGGGCTCGCCGCGCGAAGGGCCGCGACGCGGTTGACCACGCAGTTGAGCAGCGAGATTCGCAGGGACGAGAAGTTGCGGTGAGCGCCGCAAGCTGGTCAGGCCGCCCATGAAAAAACGCGCCCAAGGGCGCGTTTGTCATTCAAGCCGCGAAGCCTTACTTCGACACGACCTTCACCATTTCGAGGCACTTGTTCGAGTAGCCCCATTCGTTGTCGTACCAGCTCACGAGCTTCACGAAGGTGCTGTCCAGTGCGATGCCGGCTTCGGCGTCGAAGATGGAGGTGCGCGGGTCGCCGCGGAAGTCGGTGGCCACCACCTTGTCTTCCGTGTAGCCCAGCACGCCCTTCAGCGCGCCTTCGCTCTGCGCCTTCATCTCGGCGCAGATTTCCTTGTACGTGGCTTCCTTCTCGAGTTCGACGGTCAGGTCGACCACCGACACGTCGGAGGTCGGCACGCGGAAGCTCATGCCGGTGAGCTTCTTGTTGAGCTCGGGAATCACCACGCCCACGGCCTTGGCCGCGCCCGTGCTCGACGGGATGATGTTTTCCAGGATGCCGCGGCCGCCGCGCCAGTCCTTGTTGCTCGGGCCGTCGACCGTCTTCTGCGTGGCGGTGGTGGCGTGCACGGTGGTCATCAGGCCGCGCTTGATGCCCCACTTGTCGTTCAGCACCTTGGCCAGCGGGGCCAGGCAGTTGGTGGTGCAGCTGGCGTTGCTGATGATGGCTTCGCCGGCGTACTTCTTGTCGTTCACGCCGTAGACGAACATGGGGGTGTCGTCCTTCGACGGTGCCGACAGGATCACCTTCTTGGCGCCCGCGTCGATGTGCTTCTGCGCGGTTTCCTTCGTGAGGAAGAGGCCGGTCGACTCGAGCACGATGTCGGCGCCGACTTCGTTCCACTTCAGCTGCGCGGGGTCGCGCTCCTGCGTGAGGCGGATCTTCTTGCCGTTCACGATCAGCGTGTTGCCTTCGACCGTCACTTCACCCTTGAAGCGGCCATGCACCGAGTCGTACTGGAGCATGTAGGCCAGGTAGTCGGGCTCGAGCAAGTCGTTGATGGCAACGATTTCGATGTCGTTCTTGAAGTTCTGCACCGCTGCGCGCAGCACGTTGCGACCGATGCGGCCGAAGCCGTTGATACCGAGTTTGATAGCCATCTGACTTGCTCCTAAGGTTGAAAAACTTGTTGTGAACCGGCGGGAAGAAACGCTGCGCGCGATCAGTCGCGCAGTGCGGCTTCCACCGTGGCGGCAACGTTCTCCGCCGTGAATCCGAAGTACTTGAACAGTTCGGGCGCGGGCGCCGACTCGCCGTACGTGTCGATGCCGACCACGGCGGCGCAGCCGTACTTCCACCAGCCGCCGGTGCAGCCCATTTCCACGGCGATGCGCGGCAGCTTCTTGGGCAGCACGGCCTTCTTGTAGGCCAGGTCCTGGCGGTCGAAGGTGGTGGTCGAGGGCATCGACACCACGCGCACGGCGATCTTCTTCTCGGCCAGCAGCTTCTGCGCGGCAATGGCGAGCTGCACTTCCGAACCGGTGGCGATGATGACGGCCACGGTCTTCTTGCTCTTCAGGCCCACGGCTTCCGGCTCGGACAGCACGTAGGCGCCGCGGCTGATGTCGCCGAGCTCGCTCTTCGCGGCGTAGGCGATGTTCTGGCGGCTGAGCAGCAGCGCGGTCGGGCGCTTCTGGTTCTGCAGAGCCACGGCCCAGGCCACGGCGGTTTCGGCCGTGTCGCCCGGACGCCAGACGTCCAGGTTGGGAATGAGGCGCAGCGACGCGGCGTGCTCGATCGACTGGTGCGTGGGGCCGTCTTCGCCCAGGCCGATGGAGTCGTGCGTGAACACGTGGATCACGCGGTGCTTCATCAGCGCGGCCATGCGGATGGCGTTGCGGCTGTAGTCGCTGAAGGTGAGGAAGGTGCCGCCGTAGGGGATGTAGCCGCCATGCAGCGCCACGCCGTTCATGATGGCCGCCATGCCGAACTCGCGCACGCCGTAGTTGATGTGGCGCCCGATGGTGCCGTGCGGGGCTTCGGTCGGGGCTTCGGGCTTGGCTTCGTCCTCGGCGCCTTGCTTGGCTTCGACGGCCGGCATGTTCATGACCACGGCGCCGGTCTTCGGATCGAAGCGCAGGGCGGGCGTGCTCTTGGTGTTGGTGAGGTTGGAGCCGGTCAGGTCGGCGCTGCCGCCGAGCATTTCGGGCAGCGCGGCGGTGAACGATTCCAGCGCGAGCTGGCTGGCCTTGCGGCTGGCCACGGTCTCGGCCTTGGTGTGGGCGGCGACCACGGTGTCGAACGCCACCTGGTGGAAGTTCTTGGGCAGCTCGCCCTTCATGCGGCGCGTGAATTCGTCGGCGAGCTCGGGGTAGGCCAGCGCGTAGGCGGCGAACCTGGCGTTCCACTCGGCTTCGAGGTTGGCGCCGGCCTGCTTGTGGTCCCAGTCGGCATACACCTCGGCAGGGATCTCGAAGGGCGGGTAGTGCCAGTCGATGGCGTCGCGCGTGAGCTTGATTTCCTCGGCGCCCAGCGCCTCGCCGTGCGCCTTGGCGGTGCCCTGGCGGTTCGGGCTGCCCTTGCCGATGACGGTCTTGCAGTTGATGAGCGTGGGCTTGTCGGTCGACTGCTTGGCCTTGGCGATGGCCTTGGACACCTCGGCGGCGTCGTTGCCGTCGATCGGGCCGATCACGTGCCAGCCATAGGCGTGGAAGCGCTCGGCCACGTTGTCGATGTACCAGGGCTTGACCTGGCCGTCGATGCTGATGCCGTTGTCGTCGTACAGGGCGATGAGCTTGTTCAGGTGCCAGGCGCCGGCCAGCGCGCAGGCTTCGTGGCTGATGCCTTCCATCATGCAACCGTCGCCCAGGAAGGCGTAGGTGTGGTGGTCGACGACGGCGTGGTCCTTGCGGTTGAACTCGGCCGACAGCAGCTTCTCGGCCAGCGCGAAGCCCACGGCGTTGGTGATGCCCTGGCCCAGCGGGCCGGTGGTGGTTTCCACGCCGGGGGTCACGTCGACTTCGGGGTGGCCGGCGGTCTTGCTGTGCAGCTGGCGGAAGTTCTTGAGCTCGCCGATGGGCAGGTCGTAGCCGGTGAGGTGCAGCACCGAGTACAGCAGCATCGAGGCGTGGCCGTTCGACAGCACGAAGCGGTCGCGGTCGAACCAGTGCGGGTTCGCCGGGTTGTAGCGCAGGTGATCGCCCCAGAGTGCGACGGCCATGTCGGCCATGCCCATCGGTGCACCCGGATGTCCGGAGTTCGCTTGTTGGACGGCATCCATAGCCAGCGCGCGGATCGCGTTGGCCATCAGGGCTTGGTTTGCCATGGGCATGGGACTTTCGGGGGAAAAGGGTGGGTGGGATTGGGGGGAACCCGCGATTTTACCGGGCGAGCCCGCCAGGGCGCCGACACGGGCCCAACACCCGGGCGATGTTCCCGTGTACCGCGCCCGCGCTGCTAGAGTTGCCCCCCATGCATGGGCTGCACCTTACCGCCGACCTCCACGACTGCCAATGCGGCCTTCAATGGCTCACCGACCGGGAGGCGCTGGGCGCCGTCTGCCTGAAGGCGGTGGCCGCCGCCGGGCTGCAGGCGGTGGGCAAGCTGGTGCACGGCTTTCCGGCCACGCCCCTGGGGCCGGGCGGCGTCACGGCCACGGTGCTGCTGGCCGAATCGCACCTGTGCATCCACACCTGGCCCGAGCAGCGCGGCGTGACGCTCGACGTGTACGTGTGCAACTTCGGCGGCGACCATTCGGCCAAGGCGCATGCGCTGATGGAATGCCTGGTGTCGCTGTTCCAGCCGCTGCACAGCGAGCGCAACGCGCTCCAGCGCGGGCGCATCGCGGCGTGAACTCGGTGAACCCCGTGCTCCCCGGCCGTGCGACGCGCGCCATGGTCCTGGCCGCCGGCCGCGGCGAGCGCATGCGCCCGCTGACCGACATCTGCCCCAAGCCCCTGCTCGAGGTGCACGGCAAGCCCCTGATGCAATGGCCGATGGAGGCGCTGGCGGCCGGCGGCTTCACCGAACTGGTGGTCAACACCGACTGGCTCGGCGAGCAGGTTTCGCAGCGCTTCGGCGCGCAGCCCTTGCTGGGAAACGGCACACCGCTATCAATTTCATACTCCAGCGAAGGCCGCGACTTCGGCGGCGCGCTGGAAACGGCCGGCGGCATCGTGCGCGCGCTGCCGCTGCTGGGCGAGGTGTTCTGGGTGGCGGCCGGCGACGTGTTCGCGCCCGATTTCCGCTTCACCCAGGCCGCGGTCGACCGCTTCGTGGCCAGCGGCAAGCTGGCCCACCTGTGGCTGGTGCCCAACCCCGAACACAACCCGAAGGGCGATTTCGGCCTGGCGCCCGACGGCCTGGCACTGAACACGGCCCCCGAGAAGTTCACCTTCTCCACCATCGGCCTGTACCGCGCCGCGCTGTTCGCGCCGCCGTACTGCGACATTCCGCCCGGCAACCCCGACGGCCGCAAGGCCCCGCTGGCGCCGATCCTGCGCGCCGCGATGGACCGACTGCAGGTCAGCGCCGAACTCCACACCGGCGCCTGGACCGACGTGGGCACGCCGCAGCGGCTGCGACAACTCAACGCCGGCCCGGCACCGGCACGGGCAGCACCGGCACCGGCGCGCTGAACCCGAGACGCATGACCATCGCCCCGCTCCCCGACGCGCTGCGCCTGCTGCCCCTGCGCATCCACGACCTGGCCCTGGCAACGGCCGCCGAACGCAACGACGGCACGCCCGAAGACCCGCTGAGCGTGCCCATGTACCAAAGCGACTTCACCCGCCTGGCGCTCACGCCCATGCGCCAGGGCTGGCATGTGGAGTACTTCGGCGAAACCTGGGACGAGGCTTTCGAAGAAACCCTGGCCTGCCTTGCCCGCCAGGAGGTGGCCGACTGCATCACCTCGCTGTCGTTCAGCGGCGTGGACAGCGGGGCGAACGGCACGCGCGAATGGACCTTCGGGCCGCTGCTCGACAGCGCCGTGACCTTTCCCCGCCTGCGCTCGCTGTTCATCAAGCCCACGCAGCCCGAGGACCACAACCATTCGCTCGTGTGCGCGAGCGGCCGCATCCTCGAGGAGGGCGGCGACATTGCGCGTTGGGTGCGCAAGACGCCGAGGCTGAGCGAGCTCACCGTGCCGAACCCGCCGGACGCCGACTTTTTCGCGGTGCCGCTGCCGCAACTGGGCAGCCTGTGCATCGGCGCCCATTTCGACACCCAGCATTTCATTCGCAACCTGGCCGGGGCAACGCAGCTGCCGGCACTGCGGCTGCTGGACTTTTCCGAATCCACCGAGCAGCAGATGGTGTGGCCGGCCGAGCGGGCGCCCGACGCCATCACGCCCTTCGCGGACTACGAGGCCCTGCTGCAAGGCCCCAGGGGCGCGCAGCTGCGCGTGCTGAGGTTGCGCAACACCTGCCTCGGCCTGGCGCAGCTCGAGCAACTGCAGCGCATGCGGCAGGGGCTGCAATTCATGGTCATCCAGTCAACGATCGGCGGCTACGTCAGCCACTTTGCGCAGGATGTGTTCCCATGGCGCCACCTGGTTCCCGCGGACCCCGGACTTGCACCGTATCGAAAGTGAAACTCCATGCCCATTGACACCACGATCTACGCCGAGCGCCGCGCGCGCCTTGCCTCGCAGCTGGGCAAGGACGGCATCGCCATCATCCCGACCGCGCCCGAGCGCCAGCGCAACCGGGACAGCGACTTCCTGTTTCGCCATGACAGCTACTTCTATTACCTGAGCGGCTTCACCGAGCCCAACGCCTGGCTGGTGCTCTCGGGCGACGGCCGCTCCACGCTGTTCTGCGCGCCCAAGGACCTGGAGCGCGAGATCTGGGACGGCTTTCGCCTCGGCCCCGAGGCCGCGCCGGGCGCGCTCGGCGTGGACGACGCCCTGTCCATCGCCGACCTCGACGCGAAGCTGCCCAAGCTGCTGGAAAACAAGTCGACCGTGTGGTTCCCGTTCGCCACCCACAAGGGGCTGGAAACGCGCATCGACGGCTGGCTGCAGTCGGTGCGCGCGCGCGTGCGCTACGGCGCGCTGTGCCCCGAGGAGCAGCGCGACCTGTGCGGCCTGCTCGACGAGATGCGCCTCGTGAAGGACGCGCACGAGCAGGACATCATGCGGCGCGCCGCGCAGATCAGCGCGCGCGCTCACATCCGCGCGATGCAGCTGTCGGCGCGCATGCTGCGCGAGGGCAAGGACGTGCGCGAATACCACCTGGACGCCGAGCTGCTGCACGAGTTCCGCCTGGGCGGCTCGCAGTACCCGGCCTACGGCTCCATCGTGGCGGCCGGCGCCAATGCCTGCGTGCTGCACTACCGCGCCGACGCCGCGCCCGTGCGCCCGGGCGAGCTGGTGCTGATCGACGCGGGCTGCGAGCTCGACAGCTACGCCAGCGACATCACCCGCACCTTTCCGGCCGACGGCAAGTTCACCGGCCCGCAGCGCGCGCTGTACGACCTGGTGCTGCAGAGCCAGTACGCCTCGGCCGACGCCACCAGGGCCGGCAACCGCTTCAACGACCCGCACGACGCGGCCGTGAAGGTGCTGGCGCAGGGCATGCTCGACCTGGGCCTGCTCGACGCCAACAAGGTCGGCGGCCTGGAGGACGTGATCGACTCGCGCGCCTACTTCCAGTTCTACATGCACCGCACCGGCCACTGGCTGGGCATGGACGTGCACGACTGCGGCAGCTACGTCGAGCCCACGCAGGTCGGCGAGGTGAGCGAGCGGAAAGATCCGCTGTCCAACGAAGTCATCAAGAACCGCCCGAGCCGCATCCTGCACCCGGGCATGGTGCTGACGCTGGAGCCCGGCATCTACGTGCGCCCCGGCGAGGGCGTGCCCGAGCAGTTCCACCACATCGGCATCCGCATCGAGGACGACGCGATCGTCACGGCCACCGGCTGCGAGCTCATTTCTCGCGGCGTGCCGGTGGATGCGGACGAGATCGAGGCACTGATGCGGGCCTGAGCGGCTTGCTGGCCCGCTGCGACACCGGCGGCGCTGCGTGCCGCGCCTGCAGGAAATCGATGAACACCCTGAGCTTGCGCGGCATCTGCGCGCGGCTCGGGTGGTACAGGTAGAAGCCCGGAAAGGTCGGCCACCAGGGCTCCAGCAGCGGCACCAGCCGGCCGCTGGCGAAGTCTTCGCGCGCGGCGTCCTCGAAGGCCACCATGATCCCCGCGCCCGAGCGCGCCGCGGCCAGCAGCACGTCGCTGTCGTTGCTCACCAGCGGGCCGGCCACCTCGATGTCGAGCGCGCGGCCGTCCTGCGCGTACTCCCAGCGGTACAGGCCGCCCGTGGTCAGGCGGTAGTTCAGGCACTGGTGGGCGCGCAGGTCTTCCGGCGTCCGGGGCAGCGCGCGGCCCGCGAGGTAGCGTGGCGAGGCAAAGGTCACCATGCGCTGCGGCCCGCCGATGGGCACGGCCACCACGTCCTGCGCGAGGCTTTCACCGAGCCGGATGCCGGCGTCGAAGCCGCCCTCCACCAGGTCGACCATGCGGTTGTCGCAGACCAGTTCGAGCGTGATGTCGGGGTAGGCCTGCGCGAAGTCGCCGAAGTGCGGGTACAGCAGCAGCTCGGCCGACACCCGCGCCGCGTTCAGGCGCAGCAGGCCGGCCGGGCGGTCGCGCGCTTCGTCCAGCCCTTCGACCGCCTGCGCCAGCGCGTCCAGCGCCGGGCGCGCGCCCTCGAGCAGCTGCTGGCCCAGCTCGGTCACGCCGACGCGGCGCGTGGTGCGGTCGAGCAGCCGCACGCCCAGGCGCCGCTCCAGCGCGCGCACCGTCTGCGACAAGGCCGAGGGCGACACGCCCAGTTCTTCGGCGGCGCGGGTGAAGCTGGCGTGGTGCGCCACGCGGGCGAAGGCAGCGATGGCGGGAAGCAGTTCGGGCGACATGCGGCAAATTATGAAGACCAGCTTCACAAAGCATCAAGCCCGGCGGGCTTTTTCCCGCGCAATGGCGCAACTACCTTCGAGGCCATGGCGCTGCAACCGCAACGCCAGCCACCTCGAAAGGACATTCACCATGAAGCTCGACCACTACCTCACCCTCGGCCGCTCGGGCCTGCGCGTCAGCCCCATGTCGCTGGGCACCATGACCTTCGGCAGCGACTGGGGCTGGGGCGCCGACGCCGGCGAGTCGCGCCGCATGTTCGACCTGTACCGCGAGCGCGGCGGCAACTTCGTCGACACGGCCAACTTCTATACCAACGGCAGTTCCGAAAAGCTGCTCGGCCAGTTCCTCGAAGGCCAGCGCGAGTCGGTGGTGCTGGCCACCAAGTACACGCTGAACATGCAGCCGGGCAACCCCAACGCGGGCGGCAACCACCGCCGCAACATGGTGCGCTCGGTGGAGGCCAGCCTGAAGCGCCTGGGCACCGACTACATCGACCTGCTGTACCTGCACATCTGGGACAACCTCACGCCCGTCGACGAGGTGATGCGCGGCTTCGACGACCTGGTGCGCTCGGGCAAGGTGCTGTACGCGGGCATCTCCGACACGCCGGCCTGGCAGGTGGCGCGCATGCAGACGCTGGCCGACCTGCGCGGCTGGACGCCCCTGGTGGCGCTGCAGATCGAGCACAGCCTCATCGAGCGCACCGTGGAGCGCGAGCTGCTGCCGATGGCGCACGAGCTCGGCCTGGGCGTGATGGCGTGGTCGCCGCTGGGCAGCGGCGTGCTTTCGGGCAAGTACACGCGCGCCGACATCGGCCACACGAAGGACGCGGCCTCGGGCGTGACCGGCACGCGCAAGGACGTGGCGGCCGGCAACGGCGCGCTGAGCGAGCGCTCGCTGGGCATCGCCGAGGTGGTCGCGCAGGTGGCGAAGGAGCAGGGCCGCTCGTCCGCGCAGGTCGCGCTGGCGTGGCTGCTGCACCGCAGCGCGCCGGTGGTGATGCCGATCATCGGCGCGCGCACGCTCGCGCAGTTCGAGGACAACCTGGGCGCGCTCGACGTGCAGCTCGACGCACCGACGCTGCAGCGCCTGGACGCCGTCAGCGCGGTGGCGATGGGCTTTCCGCACGACTTCATGGCCCTGCCGATGACGCAGGGCGTGGTGTCGGGCGGCACGGTGGCGCGCCGCCCGGCCTGAACCGTTCAGGCCAGCAGCAGGTACAGCAGCCCGCCGCCCACGGCAATGGCCGCGGCGGCCGACCCGATCCACGGGAACCGCCGCGGCGCATAGCCCAGCAGCGCCACCGTGGACAGCGCCGCGGCCGTGAGCGCGCCCAGCCACAGCACCCAGCCGACCGAGCCGCCCGCGGCCTGCAGGCTGGCGCCCAGCGACACGCACAGCAGCGCGGTGCCGCCCAGCTGCAGCCAGCGCCGCCAGGCGCCCGGCGTGCTGCCTCGGCCGTACACGTCTTCGCTGTGGCGGTCCATGGCCAGGCTGAGCGCGCAGAAGCCGGCGAGCGAGGCGGCGAACACCAGGGTGAGCAGCAGCGAATCCATCACGAGCCCTGCTCCGACGTGACCAGCGACGGCTGCGCCCCGGCTGGCGCCTTGGACGCCTGCACGTTCGCCTGCGCCTGCACATTCACCTGCTTGGCCAGCGACTTGCGGCGCTTGCGCTCCACGATCCACACGGCACTGGCAAGCCCCAGGCCCAGCGCAATGGCGACCAGGTCGAAGCCCGCCACCGCGCTCGGGCCCGCGCGCAGGCTGACGGTCAGCGGCGCGGGACCGGTGAAGGCGTTGAGCACCGGCAGCAGCACGAACAGCAAGGCGCCGAGCGCCAGTTGCGCCTGCCACATGCGCAGCGTGGGCCTCAGCAGTCCCAGCACGGCGGTCGCGCCCCAGACGATGAAGAACCAGCGGATCTCCACCTCCCCGCGCTCCGCCACGCCCACCGGCACCAGCCGGTTGGCCCAGAAGAAGGCGGCCATGGCCACCGGCAGGCCCGCGACGGCGCCCACGTTCAGCCCGTCGACCAGACGCAGGCCGAAGCTGATGCGCCCGCCCTGCTTGAGCGCCTTGGCGAACTTCTGCCGCTCCTTCACGGCCCACAGCAGCAGGCCGGTCGCGACCATCAGGCAGCCGGCCAGCCCCGACAGGAAGAACAGCGCGCGCACCAGCGGATCGCCGAAGCGCCCGATGTGCAGGCCGTAGAGCACGCCGCGCGTCTCGGCGGCCGGCTTGGGCACGTCGCCGAAGGCGCCGATCAGCGCGCCGGTGGCGCCGTTGAACTGCATCGACGGCTGGTCGTTCGACAGCTGCGGGCCTTCGGCGCGCGTGAGCGAGACCACGGCATTGGCGTCGTTGGGCTGGTGCACGGTGATGCGGCCCACGCCCGCGCCGTTCCAGTGCGCGCTGGCCTGCGCCAGCATGGGCGCGAGCGGCGCCAGCGGCACCTTGTTGCCCGAGGCCTTGAACTGGTCGCGCCCGCCGCCGGGGAACACCTCGGCGAAAAAGGCCTGCTCGCCGCCGCGGTCCTTGTAGGCCACCTGCGGCGCCCACGGCATGTACATGAACATCAGCGTGACCAGGCCGGTGTACGTGATCATCAGGTGGTAGGGCAGCGCGAGCACCGCCGTCACGTTGTGCGCATCGAGCCACGAGCGCTGGCCCTTCTTCGCCCGGAAGGTGAAGAAGTCCTTGAAGATGCGCTTGTGCGTGACGATGCCGCTGAAGATGGCCACCAGCATGAACATGGCGCAGAAGCCCACGATCCAGCGCGCCCACAGCGCGGGCATGTAGTGCAGGTCGAAGTGCAGGCGGTAGAAGAACTCGCCGCCGCGCGTCGCGCGTGGCGCGGAAATGGCGTCGCCGGTGGCCGGGTCCAGCGAGGCGCGGTCGAAGCGGCGGCGCGGGCGCTCGGCGGGGGCCGCGCCCGTGGCACCCGCGGCAGTGGGTGCGGGCGGCGCCAGGTACAGCACGTCGGTCGACGGCCGGCGCTCGGTCGGCAGGTTGATGAACCAGCGCGGGCTCTGCGCGCCGTGCTTCTGCAGGTAGGCCACGGCCCCCTCGGCCGTCTGCGCTTGCGGCACCACGTTCTGCGCGACGGCGTGCAGCTCGGGCGTCATCCAGAACGTGATCTCGTCCTTGAAATACGAGGCCGTGCCGGCCGCGAACACCATGAACAGCACCCAGCCGACCAGCAGGCCCGACCAGGTGTGCAGCCACGCCATCGACTGGCGAAAACCTTCCTTCATGCCGGCGCTCCGGTGATGCGCAGGAGCACCAGCAGCAGCACGCCGAGCGGCGCGGCGGCAACGGCCAGCCCGGTCCATGCGCGCACCGCCGTGCGCGCGGCAAAGACCCACATCACGGCGACGACGAAGACGAGAAAGGAAGACAGCGTGCCGGTCAGCGTGGCTTCGCTGCGCGCCATGCCGAAGGCGGCGGGCAGGCACAGCGCGAGCACGGCGGCGCAGAGTGCCGCCACGCCGTACCCGCCGGCAATGGCGGCCACCGCGCGAGACGCCACGCCGAGGCGGTAGCGAACGCCGGCGCTCACGACGCGCGCCGGACGGCGAGCGAGGTCGTTCGGAAATTCATGGGAAAGGGAAAGGAAAAAGAGCGAAAACGCGTGAAGATGAGAATCATACGCATCTGGCGCGATTTTCCCAACCCGCCTCGCCCTCCGCCCTGCCTCCCCGCCGGGGCATTACGACCGGAGCATTGCCGCCGCGGCTTACTTCGCCTGCAGCAGCGCGCCGGCCTCCAGCAGCACCAGCTCGTTGTCGTCCGCCTTGTTCGGCTCGCGGCTGCTCGAGAAGGGCAGGTTGTTGTCGTTGCCGACCACGATGTGCGTCGCGTCGACCACGTCGACGTTCTCGATGGTGAAGAACGGGAACTTCAGCACGCCGTCGTTCAGCGGCTTGCGCGCGAGCTTGTCGGGGTCGGCAATGTTCAGCAGGTCGATGTAGCCGATCTTGCGCACCGGGCCGCCCACGTTCGCGTCGCTCAGCTCGACCTTGTAGACGCGCTTGAACTTCGCGATGTCGTGGAAGCAGTCGGTGCGCTTCTGGCCTTCGGGGCAGGCCTTGTCGCTCGTGCCTTCGCCGTTGTCGCGCTCGATGATCAGGCCGGTGGTGCCGTCGATCATGTTGAAGTCGCCGATGGCGTTGCCGTTGGCTTCGAGCACGTACTTCCAATGCCGACCCGTCCACTTCTCGGTGGCCACGTCGAACTCCAGCACGCGCAGCGCTTCCTTGCCTTCCACGCGCTCGAAGTCCTTGGCCTCGGCGTTCCACACCGGTCCTTCGAGCAGCGCATACAGCTTGCTGCCGTCCTTCGACGCGGCCATGCCCTCGAAGCCCTTGGAACGCTTGACCTGGAAGTCGACCGCGCCGCCGGGCACGCCGGGCGTGGTCACGCCCGGGTGGTCGGGCGAGCGCACGGCCTTGCCGTCGACCAGCGTGTCGTACACCGCGAGCACCTTGCCCTTCAGGTCGGCCTTGATCAGGAAGGGCCCGAACTCCTCGCCGATCCACAGCGCGCCGCCGGCGAACTGGAAGCTCTCGGGGTCGAAGTCGGAGCCCGTCAGGTAGCGCTGCTTGGTGCCTTCGTGGACGATGCGAAACGGCACCTTCTTGTCGGGGTCGTGCAGGAACACGGTCTGCAGGTGGTTGAACTTGCCGCTCTTGAAGTCGACCTTGTAGTGGTTCAGGTAGAGCATGAAGTCGGGCGAGTTGGCCTTGGCGCCCGCGCCGTTGTCCGTGAGGATCCAGAACGTGCCGTCGTCCATCTTCTTGATGCCCGAGTGGCCCTGCAGCGGCTGGCCCTTGAAGGGCACCGACACGCCCGTGCCGCGGCCGCCCGACAGGCCTTCAACGGTGCCGATGGCCTCGACGCGTTTGGGCGTGGTGAACTTGCCGCTGACCTGCAGGTCGGCCGGCGCGTCCTTGGGCGCGGCCACGAAGCTCTGCGCGGGCAGCACGGCGTGGCCGGCCAGCGTCGAGGGGAAGGCGGTCTGCGCGGCGACGCTGCCGCATGCGAATGCGGCGGCCAGTGCGGTGACCGTGGCGATGAAGGAAAGGGAAGCGGGACGCGTCATGGTCGGGAAAGTTCCGAGTCGAAAACGCGTGACCATGCCGACCGGGCATGACGACGCCATGACATCCCTTGGGCCCCTGAAGGTCAGGGCGCGATGTCCACCGTGACCTCGCGCGACTCGGCGCGGCCCTGGTCGTCGACCGCGCGCAGCACATAGCGCCGGCCCGACTCCGACAGGCTCGGCATCCACGTGATGCCTTCGCCCGGCGCGGCGCGGCCGATGAGCGCGTCGTCGGCGAACCAGTACACGGCCTGCGTGCCGGCGGCGGCCTCGGCGCGCAGCACCAGCGGCTCGGGCTTGTTCACGCGCAGCGTGTGGCGCACGCCGCGCAGCGGCGAGGTGATGAGCGGAGCGCCATCCGATGCTTCACCGTCTTTCTCGCAACCATCGGCCGGCGCGCTCGCGCGCGGCAGGCCGGCCTGGCGGAACAGGCGGCGCATGTCGCTGCCCCACTGCTCCACCACCAGCTGGCGCGCATTCGGCTGCGGGCCGCACACCACCTTGCCGGTGGTCTCGTCGACCCACACCGCGCGGTGCAGGTTGCTGACCTGGATCGGCGACTTGCCCGCGATGAACCACGTCGTCGCGCGCACGGGGCACAGCGCGTCGGGCAGGCCGCCCGTGGCGGCGCACACCTCGACCTGGCGCAGGTCCGGCGGCTGGCGCGACACGACCTCGCCGGGGTCGAGCCGCTCCGCGCGCAGCGCATCGACCATGCGCAGGAACAGCGGCGCGGCCGCATCGACGCCCACCAGCGCGGGGTTGCTGCTGCCGTCGAAGTTGCCCACCCACACCACCAGCACGTGGCGGCCGAACACGCCCGCCGTCCACGCGTCGCGAAAGCCCCACGACGTGCCCGTCTTCCACGCGATGGCGGGGCGCGCGGGCAGCGTGGTGTCGGGGCGCGGCGTGTGGCGCAGCATGTCGAGCGTGATGAACGAGGCCTCTTCGCTCAGCAGGCGCAGCGGCTGCGCGGGGCGCTCGCCGGGCGCGGGCTGGGTGTAGCGAAGCGGCTGCGAGATGCCGCCGTTGGCCAGCGTGGCGTACATGCCCGCGAGCTCCTCGGGCGTGACCTCGCCGCCGCCGAGCACCAGCGCCAGGCCGTAGTGCGATTCGCCCTGCAGCTTCTGCACGCCGGCCAGGCGCATGAAGTCGTACAGCCCCGGCTTCGAGAGCTTCGCGGCCACCGCCACCGCGGGAATGTTGCGGCTGCGAATCAGCGCCTCCTGCGCCGACAGCGGGCCGGCGAAGCGGTGGTCGAAGTTCTCGGGCGTGTAGGGGCCGAAGGAGGTGGGCGAGTCCTTCAGCATCGTGCGCGGATGCAGCAGCCCCTGGTCGAGCGCCAGCGCATAGATGAAGGGCTTGAGCGTGGAGCCCGGCGAGCGCTTGGCCAGCACGCCGTTGACCTGGCCCGCGATGGCATCGTTGCGGAAGTCGGCCGAGCCGATCATGGCGCGCACCTGCATGGTCGAGGCGTCGAGCAGCAGCGCGCTGGCGTTGCTCATGCCCACGTCGGCATGCGTGCGCAGGTACTGCGCCATCACGCGTTCGAGCGTGGACTGCATGCGCAGGTCGATGGTGGTGCGCACCTCTTGCACGCCGCGCTCTTGCGCGAGCAGCATGTCGGTGGCGTGCGGCGCCAGGAAGGGCAGGCTGCCGCGCGACTGCGCCGACAGCGCGAGCTGCGCGTCGGGCGAGTGCTGTTTCGCGGTGGGGTCGCGCTCGGCCCACAGCGCCCACAGGCGTTCGCGCGCGGACTGCAGCTCGGTGTTGCGGCCGCGCTCGGCAATGCGCTTGATGGGGTTCTGCGGAATGACGGCCAGCGTCAGCGCCTCGGGCAGGCTGAGCTTGGCGGCGTCCTTGCGGAAGTAGATGAGGCTCGCGGCCTGCACGCCTTCGATGTTGCCGCCGTAGGGCGCGGTGTTGAGGTAGGCCTCGAGGATGTCGTGCTTGCTGAAGCGCGCCTCGAGCCACAGCGCGGCAAAAATCTGCGCGATCTTGCCGGTGGGCGTGCGGCTGTCGATACCGTACACGCGGCGCGCCAGTTGCATGGTGAGCGTGGAGCCGCCCTGGCGGCGCTCGCCGCTGGCAATGCGCCATGCGCTGCGCGCGAGCGCGGCGGGGTTGACGCCAGGGTGCGCGTGGAAGCGGCGGTCTTCGTACAGCAGCACGGCATCGACCAGCGTGGGGGAGATGCGCTCGAGCGGCACCCAGAGGCGGTACTGCTCGTCGCCCGCGAGCGTGAGGCGCATCAGCTCGCCGCCCTGGGCGTAGACGGCGCGGGAGCTGCCGACGGTTTCGCTCAGGGCGGCGTGGGGCCAGAGGCGGAGCAGGGCGAGCAGCAGCGCGACGATCGCGAAGGCGATGAGCGGCTTGCGCGCCCGGGATCTACTCCGTCTCCCGCTCGCTCTCCCGCATGCGGGAGAGGGGACAAGAAAGAAGAGGCCGAGGGTCAGGTCACGACGCGCTGCCTTGCTCCCTCTCCCGCTCGCGGGAGAGGGCTGGGGTGAGGGCGACGGTGATGGATCGGGCAGCGTGTTCATACGAAGGCCGCACCCTCACCCTAGCCCTCTCCCGCATGCGGGAGAGGGGACAACGCGCGCCGTTGTCGCGGTCAATTCGCCACCACCTGGAAGCGCCCACCCGCCGAGCGCGAGAACACGCGGCGGTCGTACATCGCCTCGCCGTACGCCGCCGGCACCACGTAGTCGCCCACGTTGGTGGCGCGCGCCTTGTACGTCACCTCCAGCAGCTCCTTGCCGACGCCGCCGTAGAACACCACGCGGTCCTCGCGGATGTCGGCGTACTGCACCTGCCACGAGCCGCCACCGCCCAGGCGCTTCTTCCAGATCGGCGCATCGGCATGGGTGTCGTCGTCGTCGCCCACGGCCTGCAGCACCGGCTCCAGGCCGCCGGGCAGCACGTCGACCAGCGCCACGTCGTTGACCTGCGCGCGCTCCAGGCTGCGCACGCGCACCCGCACCGTGACCTCGTCACCCAGCTTCACCTTGGTGACCGGGTTGCCCTTGGCGTCGAGCACCTCGTGGAAGATTTCCATGCCCTGGTTCACCGGCGTGGCGGGCACGTTGCGCTCGAAGCCCTGCTCGGCCCAGCTGTAGTAGAGGTTGAAGTCGCTGTCGTTCGACAGCTTCAGCTTCGCCGTGCCGGCGGGCACCGCGGCGCGCGTGATGGGGTTCACCGCACCCAGCGCCAGCGCCGCGGCCTGGCCCTGCGCATCGATGGCGCTCGCGGTGAGCTTGCCTTCGGCGTTCTGCCCCACGGCCTCGAAGTACGAGTCCACCGCCAGCAGCATCGAGGCCGACGACAGGCTGTTGTACCAACCGTCGCGCACCATCGCGGCCATGCCTTCCCACACGGCGGGCTTCAGCGTCTTCAGCCGCGCCGGAAAGTGCCGGCCCACCAGGTGCAGCGTCATGCTGTCGTGCACCAGCGGGTCGTAGTACGCGCCCCACACGTTGTGGCGCTGCTTTTTCTCGGTGCGCGCGAGCAGGTCGTTCCACACCGGGTCGAGCAACTCGCCGGCCACCTGCTCCTGCTTCACGAGCTGGTAGCTCGCGGCGAGGTACACGGCGCCCAGGTCGTCGTTCCACCCCTGCGTCTTCTTGCCGCGCCAGGCTTCGCGCAGGTTGGCCAGCGCGGCCGGCGCGATGATGCCCTGGCGCGTCAGCAGGTAGGCCGCCTGCGTGCGCTGGCGCCAGCCGTCGAGCGAGGTGTCGCCGCTGCCGAGCCAGCCCTGCAGGTAGGTGTTGGCCTTCTGCAGCAGGTCTTGCGGCACGGGCAGCTTGTGGTCCTTGGCCTCGACCAGCAGGTGCACCGCGTACAGCGTGGCGAAGGCGTCGGTGCCCGCGCCGGGCCACAGCGAGAAGCCGCCGTCGGCCGTCTGCCGCGCGCGCAGCTGCACCAGGTAGCGCTCGAAGGTCTTGCGCGCCTCGGGCATCGGGCCCTGCTCGGGCGTGCGGCCGCGCGCCATTTCCTTCACCAGCTCGGGCCGGCCCGACAGCAGCACCGCCGGAAAGGTCTGGCTCGTGATCTGCTCGGTGCAGCCGTGCGGGTAGGCCTCCAGGTACTGCATGAGCCCGGTCGCGAAGGCCCAGGGCGCGGCCGACACGGCCACGTCGCTCTGGCGGAAGTTCGGGTACAGATCGGCCTTGCTGCTCAGCTCGCCGGCGCGCTGGAAGCTGCCCGCCTGCACCAGCGTGACGAAGGGCGACGCGGGCCGCACGCTGACCTCGGTCGACAGGCGCGCGCTGAAGGTCTTGTGCGTCGATGTGAACACCAGCGCCGAAGAACCCAGCACCGCCTGCGCGCCCGGCTTGGCGCGCACGTTGAACCTGGTGCTGGCCTCGCCGCGCTCGTTGACCTTCAGCGTCTGCGTGGCGTCGCCCACCACCTCGAGCCCGCCCGAGGCGGGGAGCGTGAGCGTGAGAGTGATAGGCGCTTCCTTGCCCGAGCCCGCGATGTTGTTCGCCAGCCCCACGCCCACTTCCACCGTGTCGCCCGGCGCCATGGCCAGCGGTGCGTTCGGCAGGATCACCATGTCGCCGCGCACCACGGTGCGCGTGCTCTTGGCGGCGGTGGTCTCGTCGTTGATGGCCACGGCCATCACGCGCAGGCTGCCGTTGAAGCTCTCGGGCACGGTGTAGCTGAACTCGCGGCTGCCGTTCACGTCCACCAGGCCCGACCAGTAGGCCACCGGCTTGTCGCGCTTGCGCTTGAACGGGTTCAGGTGCTTGCCGAGTTCGCCCTCGCCGTCGCCGCCGGGTGCCGCGCCCTGCATGAGCTTCTTGAACTCCGGCAGGATCAGGTCGAGCGTCTGCAGCGTGCCCACCTCGAGCGCGCGCTTCTGGAAGAAGTGCTTCAGCGGGTCGGGCGTCTTGTAGCGCGCCACCTGCAGGATGCCCTCGTCCACCGCGAACACCACGGCGCGCGTGGGCTTGTCGCTGGTGAGCTTCATCTTCACGGTCTGCCCCGGCTTCACCAGCTCGCTGCTCGTGAGCTGCAGGTTGGCGGTGCGCTTGGTCAGCGCGGTGGCGAAGGGCACGATGCCGTACGACAGCGGGCTCATGTACACCTCGTCGGACGACGGGTCGCGCACGAAGTGCACGTTGATGTAGCCGGTGCCCTCGAAGTCCTTGGGCAAGACGATCTTCTGCACCGAGGCGGTCTTGTCGGTCTTGAACCATGCGTGCGCGTAGACCTTGTCGCGCTCGATGGTGATGAGGCCCGCGCCCACGTAAGGGGCACGGATGCTCACCGCGATCTCCTGGCCCGGCTCGTAGTCCTTGCGGTCGAGCGTGAGCTGCAGCTCGGCGTTGCGGTCGAGCGAGCGCGACACGTTGGCGTTGCCCGCCACGCTGTACTCCACGCGGTTGAGCTCCTGGCCCTGCGCGTTGCGCACCACGTACGCGAAGTTGCCGGGCGCGCCGGTGTCCAGCGCCACCGTGTTGCCGGCCGCGGCAATGGCGAAGGGCTTCTCGTCGAGCACCACTTCCTTCTTGCGCGACTCGTAGCGGTACAGCCCGTTGTCCTGCTTCACGAGCACCGACAGCACCTTGCGCTCCACGCGCTCGAGCTTCAGCTCGGCCACGGCCGTCTTCTTCGCCTGCGGGTCGATGGCGATCACGGAGGCGTTGCGCGCGGCGCCCTTGCTCACGTAGCTGGTGTCGCCGTCGGTCTTCACGCCCACCAGGTAGGGCATGTCGCTCACCAGCGTCTGCGCCTCGGCCGACACGCTGCGCCCGCCCTCGGGCTCGAAGGCCTTGGCCAGCACGTGCACCTGGTAGGTGGCGGCGTCGAAGCGCGACAGGCGCAGGTCGAACTCGGCCTTGCCCTCGGCGCCGGTCTGCACGCTGCCCAGGTCGTCGACCTGCTTGTCGGCGGCGCGCTGCGGGTCGAAGAAGGCGTAGTCGGTGAACGCGCGGAACACCGGGAAGCCGGGGCTCAGCGTGAGCGTGCCTTCCACCTTGCGGTCGGGCGCGGGCGTGCCGAAGAGGTTCTGTACATCGACGAAGGCCTTCAGGTCCTTCGGCTTGACCCAGCCTTCGGCCGCCTCGCTGCTGAGCTTGGCGGTCACCTTGGTGCGGTCGGGCAGAAACTCCTGCACCTTCACGGTGGTGCTGCCGATGAGCAGCCCTTCCACCTCGGGCGTGCCGGGCGAGGACTCGCGCGGCAGGTAGAGGTTGACGGTGTAGTTGCCAGTGGGCGAGCTGTCTTGCGTGGTGTGCGCGATTTCAGCCGCGCCGCCGGGGCCGAGCTTGAGCTTTTCGCGGCGCACGCTGAGGCCGCGCGCATCGATGATCTCGGCTTCCAGCGGCAGGTCGCGCAGCGAGGTGCCCCAGTTGCCGGCCTTGACCATCATCGCGATGTGCATGGTGTCGCCGGGGCGGTAGATGCCGCGGTCGCTGAACACGTAGGCCGTCATCTGGTTGGGCACGCCCGCCGCGCGCAGGCCGCCCACGTCGAAGCGCGAGATGTCCAGCGTGCGGTCGCTGCGGTTGAAGGGCAGGAAGCTCAGGTCGCCTTCCTTGCGCACCACCAGCACCACGGGCGTCTTCTCGCGCTGGTAGCCGGCCAGGTTGGGCAGCCTGGCGGCGCCGGTGGCGTCGGTGCTCTGCGACGCGACGATCATGCCGTTGCGGCCCCACACCTCCACCAGCGCACCGGCCACGGGCTGGCCGCTGGCAATGCTCTGCACGAACACGTCGCGCGTGCCGTCGAGCGACTTCTTGGCGACGATGCCCAGGTCGGTGACGAGCACCAGGCGCTGGTCGAGCTGCTGCTCGGGGTTGCCGGCTTCGCTGTTGCTGTCGCTGCCGTCTTCGCTCTCGGAAGACTCGGAAGACTCGGAAGACTGTTCTTCCTGCTGCGCGCCTTCGGCCTGGGCATCGCCGTCGCCTTCGGGCTTCTTCTTCTTGGCGGCGGGGTCGTAGCCCTGCACCTTCAGCAGGAACACGCCGCGCCGGTCGGCCACGTCGTTGCGCAGGTACTCCGCGAAATCGACGGTCTCGTAGTGCGCCTTGCCGGCGGGAATGCTCAGCGGAATGTCCTTCTGGAAGCGGTCGACCAGGTTGTCCGATGTGAGGCCGCCGTAGAACTGCGGGTGCGAGAAGTCGCCGTTGGTCTGCGTGACCAGGTGCTGCAGCTGCTGCGGCAGCAGGCGGCCGATTTCGAGGCGAATGCCCGGCAGGTCGCGCACCAGGATCGGCAGCTTGCGCTCGCCCGAGAGCGCGAGCAGCGAGCCCTGGCTCATGATGCTGAGCTCGGGCGCGAAGGTCTTGAGCAGGCGCACGTCCTGGCGCGCCGCCCCCAGCTGGTAGCCGCCGGGCGTCTTCAGGCCCTTGGCGATGCGCACCAGCAGGTAGCGCCCGCCCTCGGCCTGGGGCATGCGAAAGCTGACCATGTCGGTCACTTCGCGTTCGCTGGCAATGGGCTGCAGGTTGATCTTCTTCGCGCGGCGCAGCACGGCGTCGGTCACCTTGGAGGGGTCGGCCGACCAGTCGAACTTTTCTTCGTTGTCGTCCTTGTTGCCCTTGGCTTCTTCGGTGGCGGGCAGCAGCCAGGCCTGCACCACGCGCGCCATTTCGCGCTCGTGCACGGGCATGGAGGCGGTGACGTGCATCACGTGTTCGGGCTCGCCGTTTTCGCCAGTGACGATGGTGGGGTCGATGCTGGAAATGCTCAGGCTGTAGAGGCCGGGAATGTCGACGGCGCGCGAAGCGTCGCCGCGCTGGGCGAGGCCGCCCTTTTGCGCGACGGTGCCGGCCGTGAGGCTCAGCACGACGGGGCGCGTTTTTTCGGGAACGGGCAGCGGCTCGGACTGCACGGTGGCGTTCAGGCGCAGCTTGTCGTAGCTGACGGTGAACTTCTCGCTCGCGCACTTGCCCACGCTGAAGAACGAGGTGCCGCACGCCTGGTCGTAGGTGAGCACCAGGCGCTTCTCGAACTCGGCGGTGTTCACGGGGTGCGAGAAGCGCACCTGGAAAAGGGCGCGCCGCACGTTGGCCTGCACCGGGTCCTGGTAGAACTCGGCGGCGGCGATCTGCGCGGTGAACTCGGGCGACGTGAACTCGTATTTGCGCTGCGCCAGCTCGATGTGCGGCGCGAGCGCGTTGCCGGCCAGCTGCACCTTGTAGGGCTGGCCGACGGGCCAGTCCTGCGCGGGCAGGAACTCGAGGCGGTTCTGCCTGGCCCAGGTCCAGCGGCCTGCAATGGCAGGCTCGATGGCGACGCCGGTCGCTTCCTGGCCGATGCGCGCAATGGGCGCCACGGAGGCGGAGAAGTTGACGACGAAGGGGTTGGGTCCCTTGTCGAATTCGATCTGCGTGCGCTGCGGCGGCTCGGTCTTCGCGGTGGCGACCACGGGCTCGACGCGGTCAGGCGTCAGCCCGTGCCACCACTTCAGCACATGGGGGCTGGCCAGCCAGCCGGCGAGCAGCAGCAACAGCAGCAACACGAGCCAGGCCAGGCGTTGCTGGAGCCACTGCAGCCCGAGCAGCACGAACGCACCCGCGATGCGCAGCCACCCCGGCGGTCGCCATGACCCGATGAGCCCGCGGGCCACCGGACGCAGAAAGCCGAGCACGCGGCCCAGTCCGGTAAAGAGCACGTCACTGAGCGACGCTAGTTTTCTGTTGGCGACTCGAAGCATGGAAGCCTCCGCTGTTTTTGTTGGCGTTGGGGAGTGTGCTCAGGGCTTGTGAAGCGATGGCGCCGTGTGTGAAGTCTTCGTGAAAATCGCACGAGCCTTCGGGGTTGGTGCACAGACCGCCGGCGTGATCGCGCCCTGAACGCAGCGCCCGCCCCATCTCAAAACGACAGCTGCGGCTTGTTCACCATCAGATAGAACACGACGACCATCGCCACGAACGCCGGGTAGCCGAGCAACTCCCAATAGCGCTGGTAGCGCGCGTAGAGCGGCGGCAGCGGCGTGGCGTCACGGTGCGCCTGCGCCGCGAGGGCGGCCATGCGAACCTGGAGCCACACCACCGGCAGCCAGCAGATGCCCGCGAACACGAACAACAGCAACGACAACGCAAGCCACGGCGTGGACATCGGCCAGCCCGCCATGTGCGCCAGCGCGAAACCCGTGGCCGGTTGAAGGATGACGGTGGGCGTGGTGAACCACCAGTCGGCGCGCACCACCAGCCGGCTGACCACCGCCTGCGCAGGCACGCTGCCGCTGCGGTTGGTGAAGAACATGTAGAACGCCGACCCCAGCCCCGTGCCGACCATCAACACGCTGGAAACGATGTGCAGCCACTTCAAGACAAGGTAGGTGTTCATGGAGTCGCGCGGCGGTACAGGTGCCAGAGCAGGGCGGCGATGGGAATGTTCTTGAGCAACGGGCCCAGAGGGTGAAGCCACAGGCCGGGCTGCAGCACCGTTGCCACGGCGGTCATGCCGAGCATCAGGGCGAAGGCCGCGGCATAGCTTGCGCGGCCGGGCCAGCGCCACAGCGCGATGCCGACGGCCAGGTCCGCCGCCGAGCCGCCGACGATCAGGCCCTGCACCCACCATTCTGGTGAGGCGATGCCGGCGGCGGCCAGCACGTCGCGGCTCTGGCCGTTGCGCTCGACCAGGCTGGCCACGGCGGTGAACAACCACACCGCCACGAGACTGAAGCGCAGCGGGCGGGTGTCGTCACCGGGGGCCGTCATGCGGCGTCATGCCCTTGCTGCGTGCTCTGCGTGCGCTGCCACTCGACGACCTCCTGCGCGTGCGCGGCCAGGAACGCGCGCATGCGCATGAAGCGCCGCTGCGTCTGCCGCGCGAACACCCACGCGACCACCGGCTCCAGCAGCCCGCGCAGCACCTTCGGGCCGGCCTCGATGGTGTAGACGTAGATCAGCACCGACTGGCCGGGCTGCGTGTCGCGGTGTCGCATCGACGCGGCCCAGCGGCTGAAGGGAAAGGACTGGCCGACCATCGACGCCGCCGCCACGTGCGGCCGGTCGAAGGTGACGAAGCGGGTGCGCATCGAGAGGCCGCGCAGCAAGCCGCCGCCGGTGTTCTCGGTCTCTGCGCCGACGAAGGGGCAGGGCGCGCCGCCCACCACGCGGGCGCTGCCGACCAGCGAGTCCCAGCGCGCGCGCCACACGTGATAGTGGAAGGCGTCGAACACCACGTCGGCCGGGGCCGGCATGTCGAACTCAAAACGCCGGTGCGCCATGGCCCTGTGCGTCGGTTGCGGCTTCGTCGACGATGTCGGTCACCATGCCCCAGCGCGCGAACTCGGGCTCGAACTCGTGCAGCGTCAACAGGCCGGCGCAGGCATGCGCGCCACGGGGCAACGCGTCGCCTCGCGCGAGGCGGCGCGCCAGCAGGATGGCGGCCATGCAGGGAATCTCGGGCCCGTGGTTGTCGTCGGCCGCGATGTGCCAGGCGCGCCGCGCCGGCTTGCCCTGCGCATCCGTGCCCTCCACGCGCACGACCATGCCGCCGAGCGCGCTGCCCATGGCATCGAACACGCGGCCGGCCGAATGCAGCAGCGGCGCCAGCTTGTGCGGCGCGGGCAGCAAGCCCGCGCGGCGCAGGAAGGCCATGAACGCGAAGGCGTGCTGCGCCAGCCCCACTTCGAGCGCGGCGCGGAACATGACCGACTGCACGCCGGCATAGCGCGCGGGAAAAAGCTCCAGGTCGGGGATGTCGCACAGCGCGCCGCGGCGCGGCTTCATGCGCGCGAACTCGACCCTGGTGGGGTTCGCCCAGCCGAGCTGCTCGACCCACCGCCCGCCTTGCCACACGCGCACCGGCTCGCCGCAGTAGGCGAGCACGCCGGCCAGCGTGGCCTCGCCGCGCGGCGCGCCCTGCGCGGGGGCGATGCAGATGTCGATGCTGCGAACCGCTTGCCAACCTGCGGTGAGGTGGTCGACCACCGCCGACGACAACGCGGGCACGGTGCTCGCACCGCTCACGGCCGTGCGGCCCGCGGTGCGAAAGATGCCGTCGAGCGCCGCCGGAAAGTCGCAGACGAAGCGCCGGCCATCGGCCAGGTCGATGCAGTGCGCGCCCGCCTCGGCCACGGCCTGCGGCACGCGGTAGTCCTGGCCCTGGAACGGGCCGGCGGTGTGGATCACGAGCTCGGCGCCGAGTTGGCGCAGCGTGTCGGCGAAGCCGTGCGCCTGCACGTCGACACGCACGCCGCGTGCATTGCGAGGGTTGCGAGCGTTGCCGCCCAGCGTCTCAGCGAAGGCCGCCGCGCGTTGCGCATCGCGGCCCGCCACCAGCAGTTCGATGTGCGGGTCCGCGGCCAGCGCGCGGCAGATGCGGGCACCGAAGTTGCCGTAGCCGCCGAGCACCAGCGTCTTCATGCGAGCGCGGCCCCCGCCACGTGCCCGCGCGTGAACGCCTCTTCGAAGATCGAGTAGCCCGACCAGTCGGCGTGCGCGAACGACAGCCGGCCCGCGACGACGCTGCCGCGGTGCGCGTCGTCGGGCGCGCTGCGCTGCGGGCCGATCCGCGCGAGCAGGCCGGGGTGCGGAATGGACATGGCGTGGCCGTAGCGCGTGATGTCGATGCGCGTGGCCAGCGAAGGCAGGTCGGGGTGCGGCACCGACAGCTCGGCCAGCAGGTCGTCGCGCCAGCCGGTCCAGGGGCGCTCCAGCAGCAGCTTGCGGCCGTCGCCCGTGTCGTAGCCGCTGGCGCCCAGCGGGCGGTACCAGCTCAGCACGGTGCCGCGCGGCGTGGGGTCCAGTGCCTGGTGGCGCGCGTCGACATAGCCCAGGCCCTTGGTGCCGTAGATCACGTTGTCCCAGCTGGGCGCCGCGCCGTGGCGGTCGGCCAGCGGCCCGCGCAGGTGGATGTTGGCGACCAGCCAGGGCGCGTAGCGCACATGGGCAGCGGCGTTCTTCAGCACCTCGGGCGGGTTCTCGACCACGCGCGCGGCGATGAACACGGGCAGCGCGACGATGCAGCGCTCGGCCTGCCAGCGCACCATCGACTGGCTGGCCGCGTCCCACGCATCGACCTCGACGCCGCCGCGCACGTCGGCGATGCGCGTGACGACCTGGCCGGTGCGCAGCCGCTCGCCGAGCGGGCGGGCCAGCTGCTTGGTGAGCCAGCCGTTGCCTTCGGGCCAGGTGAGGATGCCGTCGCGCTCGGGGTTGGCGTCGTTGGCGCTGCCGGTCGGGTCGCCGGGCGCGTGGAAGCCGTGCCGGCTCGCGAAGTAGTGAATGCCGGCCCAGGCCGACACCTGCGCGATGCCCGCGCCGTAGTCGTCGCGGCAGCAGTAGTCGAGGTACCAGCGCAACTGCGCGTCGCTGAAGCCTTCGCTGTCGAGCCAGCTGGCGAAGGGGATGGCGTCGAGCGCCAGCAGCTCGGGCGTGAGCGCGACCTTGAGCGTGGGAATGGCGAAATGCGCCGCGTGCTGCAGCGCGTCGATGCGCTGCGAGAACTTGCGGTACTGCGCCAGCGTGCTGTCGGTCACGCCGTGCACGGGCAGCAGGCCGTCCTGCCATTCGCCGTGGAAGAACAGGCGCTCCTGCGGGCTGTGGCAGAGCGTGACCTCGTCGTATTCCCAGCGGCCGGCCACGCGGCGGCGCAGGCCGAGTTCTTCGAGCAGGTCCTGCACCTCGCGCGCGTCGTCGCCGGGCACCGGCAGGTAGTGCGCGCCCAGCGGGCAGGCAATGCCGTTGACCATGCCGCCGCGCGCGTTGCCGCCGGCCGAGTCTTCGAGTTCGAGCAGCGCGAAGTCGTCGATGCCCGCCAGCCGCAGCGCGCGCGCTGCGGCAAGGCCGGCGACACCGCCGCCGGCGATGACGACGCGCGTGCGCTTCACGACGGCGGGCGCCTGGCGCTTGAGCGCGCCGTCGCGCATGGCGTGGCCGCGCATGACGTCGATGCCGGTGAAACCGCCCTCGATGGGCGCGGGCGGCGCCTCGCAGCCCGCGAGCGCCAAGGCGCCCGCTGCGGCTCCCAGGAAACCACGACGCCTCATGGCACCTGCTTTCGTCGAGGAACACCGCGGAACCGGCTTTGCCGGGCCGCAGGTGTTGCCCCCGGTAGGGGGTTGGCGAAGCGACACGAAGTGCGCGCAGCCTGGGGGCGAGTCATATCAATGCGCCATGACCTTGCCCCACTCCTGTTCGTAAGTGGTGACGAGGATCTGGTTCGACAGGCGGTTCACTTCCGTCGGCACGCGCGCCATGTCGAGCGGAAAGTCGAACATCAGCGGCAGCGTGGAAGGCGACAGGAAGCGCAGGCCCGCGGGCAGCGCATCGGGCATGCGGTACGGCCGGCGGCTCGCGATGATGTAGCCCCACTCGCCGAAGCTGGGCACGTGCGCGTGGTACGGCGTGGCGGTGAGCCCGACCGACTCGATGGTGCTCGCCACGGTCCAGTAGCTCTTGCGCGCCACCAGCGGCGAGGTGGTCTGGATCACCGCGTAGCCGCTGGCCGACAGGCGCTTTTCGAGCAGCGCGTAGAAGCTGTTGGTGTAGAGCTTGCCGATGGCGAAGTTGGTCGGGTCCGGAAAGTCGACCACGATCACGTCGTAGGTATCACCCGGCTGCTGCAGCCACTGGAAGGCGTCGGTGTTCACGATCTTCACCTTGGGCGACGACAGCGAATGGCCGTTGAGCGCGGCCAGCGTCTCGTGCGTGGTGAAGAGCTGGGTCATGTTCGGGTCGAGCTCCACCAGCGTGACCGATTCGACCGAGGGGTACTTCAATATCTCGCGCACCGCCATGCCATCGCCGCCGCCGAGCACGGCGACCTTCTTCGGCGCGCCCTGCGCGGCCATTACCGGGTGCACCAGCGCCTCGTGATAACGGTACTCGTCGCGCTCGGCGAACTGCAGGTTGCCGTTCAGGAACAGCCGGTGCCCGAGCAGCCCGCGCGTGACCACGATGCGCTGGTAGGGCGAGGTGGCGCTGAACACGATGTGGTCCTGGTAGAACTTGTCTTCCGCCAGCGTGGTGATGTGGTCGGCCCACACGAAGGCCGCCAGCAGCGCGGCCAGCGCGAGAAAGCAGGCCACCGCGTGCGCGCCGATGCGGCGCAGCTCGTGCCGGAACAGCCACAGCGCCCACACGGCCACGGCCGCGTTCATGAAGCCGAACAGCAGGCCGGTGCGGATCATGCCGAGCTGCGGCACCAAAATGAGCGGAAACGCCACCGACACCGCGAGCGCGCCGAGGTAGTCGAAGGTGAGCACCTGCGACACCAGGTTCTTGAGCACGATGTTGCGCTTCAGGATGCGCATGACCAGCGGAATTTCGAGCCCCACCAGCGTGCCCACGACCATCACCAGGCCGTACAGCAGCAGGCGGAAGGCGCTGGGCACGTAGGCGTTGGCCAGGAACAGGATGGCCGGCAGCGCGCCGCCAATGAGCGCCACCATCAGCTCGATGCGCAGGAAGTGCGCGGGCAGCTGGCGGTCGAAATAGCGCGAGAGCCACGAGCCCACGCCCATGGCGAACAGGTAGGTGCCGATGATGGTGCTGAACTGCAGCACCGAGTCGCCGAGCAGGTAGCTGCTCAGCGCGGCCGCGCTCAGTTCGTAGACGAGGCCGCAGGCCGCGACGACGAACACGCTGGCGAGCAGCGCGATCTCCACGGGTTGCGGCCCCCGCGCATCCGGGGTGCGCGCGGGCAGGGCCGCGTCGCTCAATGGATTGCTGCGGCCACGATGATGCTGATGCCCAGGCTCATCGCGGCAACCACCAGCCCCAGCGCCACGTTCTGCTTCTCGACGATCTCGCCCCACAGGTCGTAGGGCGTGATCTTGTCGATGATCAGGAAGCAGAGCCAGAAGATGATCACGCCGATCAGCGCGTACACGAGCGATCCGAGGACCACGCCCGGTTTCAGCCATTCAAATCCCATGGGGACCTCCAGTCGTAGTAGTAAGGGTCATCGCACACCGCGTGCGCATCTTCGCCGTCATTTGTGGCCGCCGCCACTCGAATAACCGCCATAGGAGCCGCCCGAGCTGCGCGAGCCGCCCGACGACCCGCTGCTGCAGGTGCTCAGGATGATCAGCACGATGATGATCACCACGATGATCAGGATGATCGTGCCGCAGCCCATGCCCGAGGCGGCGCTCACGGGCAGCGCGTCGGCGCGCTTGAACATGTCCTTCTTGGCGTCGAGCTTGAAGGCGGTGGCCACCACGCCGCTGTCGAGCTTGATGCCCGAGGACCACGTGAGCTCGTTGGCCGAGCGCTCCATCGACAGCAGCGCGGGGCCGTTGGCGAAGTCGCGGTTGAAGGTCTTCTGGCCGCGCTCCACCTGCCAGTAGAACTCGCCCGCCACGTAGGTGGTCTCGGCGTTGTAGGCGTACTGCTGCTGGTAGCGCTTGCTCAGGTAGGTGGCGGTGCTGCCGTTCTCGGCCATCACCGGCGCGCCGGTGGTCGGCTTGACCAGGCTCCAGCCGTCTTCGGCGTCCACCAGGAAGCTGAAGCCGCGCTTCTTGTTGTAGAGCAGGTACTCGTCCCAGCCGAACATCTCGTCGTCGCCGGGCTCGGTGCCCATGCGGTGCTGGAAGCCCACCACCTGCCACTGCGCGCCCTGCAGCTGGCCCATGGTGCCCAGCGCGATGAGCGGGCGCACGGGCTCGTTCTGCGCGGCGTGCTTCAGCTCACCGCCGATGCCCTGCGACAGGTCGATGATGCTGTTGCACGAGCGGCAGGTGATGCTCTTGCTGTCGGCCAGGTTGACGGTGACGGGCGAGCCGCAGTTCGGGCAGTTGAAGCTGCGGCCGGTCTCGTTCTTGGCGGAATCCTCGCGCAGGCCGGTGAGCTGCAGGTCCTCGAGCTGCACCGAGCGCCCGAGGTAGGCGGCGGGCGGCGCGGTGCCGTAGTCGAGGCTGAGCACCAGCCCCTTGTCGTTGCGCAGCTCGACCATCGCGAACGGCTTGCCGAGCTCGGGCAGGTGCGGCAGCTCGCCCTGCGCGGAGGTCAGCGCCACCTGTTCGTTGGAGGTGACGGTGTAGCTCTGGCCCGCGAAGGCGGTGGTGGCGCCCACGCGCAGCTCGCCGAAGGGCGGCGCGGCGCGCTGGATGTCGAACGGCAGCGCGAACACGTAGGCGCCGTTGTCCTCGCTGAGCACGCCGGTGCGATCGCCGTCGAGCGCGGCGATCCACTCGGTCCAGCGGCCGCCGGGGTAGGTGTACTGCAGCCGGCCGATCAGCGTGAACGGCTTGTCCTGGATGCGGCCCGCGGCGAACAGCTGCAGCGGGCTGAAATCGTCGAACAGCTCGGCCATCTTGCCGGTGCGCGCCAGCGTGTCGCCCTGGCGCACGACGGTGCTCTGGCAGTAGGGGCAGACCGCGTGCGTCGATTGCGCCGAGCGGAATTCGACCGGCGCGCCGCAGCCGGGGCAGGGCGCGCGGTAGTAGCGTTGGTTGCCGGTTTCCTCAGCCATGGCGCGCTGACGGAGATACGGCGAACGGGGCGGGGAATGCCACGGGTCCGGCTACGCCGGGCCGCGGGCATCGCCCCCTGCAAGGGGGGAGTGGAAGCGACACGAAGTGCGCGAAGCCTGGGGGTTAGACCAGCTTCTTGAGCAACTCGACCTTTTTGGCGTCGAACTCTTCCTGCGTGAGGATGCCCTTGGTCTTCAGCTCGCCGAGCTTCTCGAGCGTGGTCATCACGTCGGTGGGGCTCACCACGGCCACGGCGGGTTGCTGCTGCGTGGCCGCGGCGGCGGCCGCCGCGTTGGGGCTCAGGCCCTGCGCGAGGTTCTGCGCCAGCACCTGGCCGAGCGCCACGCCGGCGCCCAGGCCCATCGCGTCGCCGGCTATGCCGCCGCCGTTGGCCGCGCCTTCGGCGAACTTCGGAATGGCCTGCGCCGTCTGGTACTGCATGAACTTGCCCATGTCGTTGCCGACCATGCCCATGCCGATCTTCTGGTCGAGGATCTTCTGCAGCTCCTCGGGCAGGGACACGTTCTGCACCGTGATGTTCTCGAGCTTGATGCCGATCTTCTCGAACTCGGGCACCAGCTGCGCGGCGAGCGCCTGCGCGAACTGGATCTGGTTGGCCGCCAGGTCGAGGAAGGGCACGCCGCTGGACGCGATGGCGTTGCTGATGTTCTGCAGCACCAGCCCGCGCAGCTGGCCGTCGAGGTCGGCCACGCTGTAGATGTCGCGGGTGCCGGAGATTTCGGTGTGGAACAGCTTGGCGTCGCCGATGCGGAAGCTGTAGTTGCCGAAGGCCCGCAGGCGCACGGCGCCGAAGTCCTTGTCGCGGATGGTGATCGGCTGGGGCGTGCCCCACTTCTGGTCGACCTGCTGGCGGGTGCTGAAGAAGTAGACGTCGCTCTTGAAGGGGGACTCGAAGAGCTTGTCCCAGTTCTTCAGGTACGTGAGCACGGGCAGCGTCTGCGTCGTGAGCTTGTACATGCCGGGGCCGAACACGTCGGCCACCTTGCCTTCGTTGACGAAGACCGCCACCTGCGATTCGCGAACGGTGAGCGAGGCGCCGTTCTGGATTTCCATCTCCGCCATCGGGAAGCGCCAGGCCAGCGTGCCATCGCCGGTCTCCGTCCACTGGATGATGTCGATGAACTGTTTCTTGATGAAATCCATCAGCGCCATGGTCGCTCCTCTCGGTGTTATCAGGGTGTTTTCAGGTTTTTGCCCGAACTGTGCATATTGCCACAGCGACTTGACGGCGTAACCCGTGCATTTGGTCATGTACACCCCCTGGCCATGCGGCGTATGGCCTCTGCCCGGGCCTCGCGGAGCGAGGTCTACAATCGGCGCCCCCAGAAGAAGCGCCACCAGGAGCTACAGGCACATGTCCGATTCGACCCCTTCGACCCCCTCGACCTCGACTCCCACGCCCGAAGACAAACGCGCCGAGTTGCGCCGTGCCGCCCTCGAGTACCACGAGTTTCCCGTCCCCGGCAAGATCGCCATCGCGGCGACCAAGCAGATGGTCAACCAGCGCGACCTGTCGCTGGCCTACTCGCCCGGCGTGGCCGCGCCCTGCGAAGAGATTGTCAAGGACCCGCTGAACGCCTTCAAGTACACCTCGCGCGG
This sequence comes from Variovorax sp. RCC_210, assembly GCF_041355175.1. Lineage (NCBI taxonomy): Bacteria > Pseudomonadati > Pseudomonadota > Betaproteobacteria > Burkholderiales > Comamonadaceae > Variovorax > Variovorax sp. RCC_210. Next base: position 625,372 of record NZ_JBFUPJ010000002.1, read on the forward strand.
CAACCTGGTGGGCGTCATCAGCAACGGCACCGCGGTGCTCGGGCTGGGCGACATCGGCGCGCTGGCGTCCAAGCCGGTGATGGAAGGCAAGGGCGTTCTCTTCAAGAAGTTCGCCGGCGTCGACGTGTTCGACATCGAGATCGACGAGAAGGACCCGGTCAAGCTGGTCGAGATCATCGCGTCGCTGGAGCCGACCTTCGGCGCCATCAACCTGGAAGACATCAAGGCACCCGACTGCTTCTACGTGGAGCGCGAGCTGCGCAAGCGCATGAAGATCCCGGTGTTCCACGACGACCAGCACGGCACCGCCATCACGGTGGCCGCCGCCATGGTCAACGGCCTGAAGGTGGCCGGCAAGAACATCGGCGAGGTCAAGCTGGTGACCTCGGGCGCGGGCGCCGCGGCGCTGGCCTGCCTGAACCTGCTGCTGAAGGTGGGCCTGAAGCGCGAGAACGTGTTCGTCACCGACCTGGCCGGCGTGGTCTACGAAGGCCGCGAAGAGCTGATGGACGACGACAAGCGCCAGTACATGCAGAAGACCGACATGCGCAAGCTGTCGGAAGTCATCGTGGGCGCCGACGTGTTCCTGGGCCTGTCGGCCGGCGGCGTGCTGAAGGCCGACATGGTCGCCAGGATGGCGCCCAAGCCGGTGATCTTCGCGCTGGCCAACCCGAACCCCGAGATCGCCCCCGAAGACGCGCACGCCGTGCGCCCCGACGTGATCATGGCCACGGGCCGCACCGACTACCCGAACCAGGTCAACAACGTCCTGTGCTTCCCGTACATCTTCCGCGGCGCGCTCGACTCGGGCGCGACCACCATCACCGACGAGATGGAAATTGCCGCGGTGCACGCCATTGCCGACCTGGCGCAGGCCGAGCAGAGCGAGCGCGTGGCCGCCGCCTACGTCGGTGAAAAGCTGTCCTTCGGCCCCGAATACCTGATTCCGAAGCCCTTCGATCCTCGCCTGATGATGAAGATCGCGCCGGCCGTGGCCAAGGCCGCGGAGGAAAGCGGCGTGGCGATGCGCCCGATCAAGGACATGGACGCCTACCGCGACAAGCTGCAGAGCTTCGTCTACGCGTCGGGCACCACGATGAAACCCATCTTCGACGCGGCCAAGCGCTCGCCGAAGAAGCGGGTGGCGTACAGCGAGGGCGAGGAAGAGCGCGTGCTGCGCGCCGCGCAGATCGTGGTCGACGAGGGCCTGGCCCGCCCGACGCTGATCGGCCGCCCGGCCATCATTGCCCAGCGCATCGAGAAGTTCGGCCTGCGCCTGAAGGAAGAGCTCGACTACGACGTGGTCAACGTCGAGCAGGACCACCGCTACCGCGACTTCTGGCAGACCTACCACCGCATGACCGAGCGCAAGGGCATCACCACCCAGGTCGCGAAGATCGAGATGCGCCGCCGCCTCACGCTGATCGGCGCGATGCTGCTGCACAAGGACGAGGTCGACGGCATGATCTGCGGCACCTGGGGCACCACGCTGATCCACCTGCACTACATCGACCAGGTCATCGGCAAGCGCCCCGGCGGCTGCGCGAGCACCCCGCAGGACGTGCCGGTGTACGCCTGCATGAACGGCCTGCTGCTGCCCGACCGCCAGGTGTTCCTGGTGGACACGCACGTCAACTACGACCCGTCTCCCGAGGAGCTGGCCGAGATCACGACCATGGCGGCCGAGGAAATGATGCGCTTCGGCCTGAAGCCGAAGGCCGCGCTGCTGTCGCACTCCAACTTCGGCACCAGCAACGAGCCCAGCGCCATCAAGATGCGCAAGACGCTCGACTTGCTGCGCGTGCAGGCTCCCTGGCTCGAAGTGGACGGCGAAATGCACGGCGACGTGGCGCTCGACAGCAAGCAGCGCGCGGTCGTCATGCCGCACAGCGCGCTGGCGGGCGACGCCAATCTGTTGGTTTTTCCGAACATCGACGCGGCCAATATTTCGTACAACCTGCTGAAGACGGCGGCGGGCGGCAACATCGCGATCGGCCCGGTTCTGCTCGGCGCGGCCAAACCTGTGCACATTCTCACGGCCAGCGCGACTGTTCGACGCATCGTCAACATGACAGCCTTGACAGTGGCCGACGCAAACGCCGAGAGATAAGCACTTTGGCGAGAGTGGTTGCCAACTTAAAACACCATTCGAAGCCCTTGCGACTGCTCAAACTTTGAGCAGTCGCTTGCTATTTTCTCCAGCGTGGTGCACACTCGCGGGCTTGAATTTGCGGGTTAACCCCGAGGTTGATCGCCAATTCACCCCCCCGCTCTTTTCTTGTGGTGCCCCATGGCGGCTTACGCCTCGATCACGTCTTCTGTCACTAAGTTCGCGCTCACCGGCCTGATGCTGGCGGCGCTGACGACGGGGGCCGAGGCCCGCGGCTGGTTCGGCGCAGGAAAAACGTCCACTGAAGGAACGATTGCACTGTCCGACCTGCCGACGCAGGGCCAGCGTACCTACAGGGCCATCCTCGACGGCGGCCCTTTCAAGTACGACAAGGACGGCACGGTCTTCGGCAATCGCGAACGTCTTTTGCCGCCGGCACGGCGGGGCCACTACCGCGAGTACACGGTGACGACACCCGGCTCGCGCAATCGTGGTGCACAACGGATCGTTTGCGGTGGCGAACAACGCACCACACCCGAGGCCTGCTGGTACACGGCGGACCACTATGCGAGTTTCAGACGGATTGCGCCATGAGCGATGACAACGACCTGGGTGGCGCTCCGAAGCGCCCCGAAGAAATGATGATGACTATGGAAAGACCAGCGGAGATGACCTTATCCCTTCGTGCCGTACGCCCGAACATCGTGCAATCGATCCGCGCGTTCCGCGTGAACGACCTGCAGGACGCTGCCAACGCAGCCGGCCAGCACTTCCTGTACGCCAACCTGGGCAACGCCCAGACCAAGCAGGACGTGCTCGACCTGATCGCGCAGCAGTTCACGTTCCCGGCCCACTTCGGGAAGAACTTCGACGCGCTGTACGACTGCATGACCGACCCGTTGCATAAATCGGGCCCGCAGCCAGGTTTCGTCATCGTGCTGGAGCAGATTCCGGCCAACGCCAAGTTCGACAAGGAAGCGCGCGAGCAACTGCTCGACATCTTCCGCGACGCCTCGGACTACTGGGGCGACCGCAAGGTCCCGTTCCGGTGCTTCTATTCTTTTCTGTAGCCCGTTCTGCATCTACCAGCCAAGCAGAACGGGCGAACGAGGCTCAGCCCAAAGCTGAAAACCTCGATGGCAGCATCGAAGTGACCGATACCGCAGCAGCAGCAACCACCGCCAGCACCGAGCCGGCCGGCGAAAAAATGCCGACCGACAAGCTCGTCGACGTGTCGCCGCTGGCACTGCGCATGAGCAGCCCGTTCAACGCGGGTTATTGGCTCGCAGCGGCTTAAACGTCGTCCATTCAGAAAGTGCGCCAGGGACGATCCCAGCGCACATTAAAAAGCCCGTCTGTGACGGGCTTTTTTCATGGGGCCACGGTTTGCGCCAAAGCCACATATTCCGCGACCGGCACCTCCTCGGCCCGGCGCTGGGTATCGAACTCGCCGCTGAACCCATGTTCCTGCAGCCACTTGCCCAGCGTGTGGCGCAGCAGCTTGCGCCGCTGGCTGAAGGCGACCTGCACGATCTCGCCGAGCCGCGCGGCGTCCACCGCGGGCGGCGTCGCCAGCGGCACCATGCGCACCACGGCGCTGTCCACGCGCGGGGGCGGGTCGAAGCTCTCGGGCGGCACGAACAGCACGTTCTGCATGTCGTAGCGCCACTGCAGCATCACGCTCAGGCGGCTGTAGTCGGAGGTGGCGGGCCTGGCCACCATGCGGTCGATCACCTCTTTCTGCAGCATGAAGTGCTGGTCGGCCACCAGGTGGGCCGAGCCCAGCAGGTGGAAGAGGATGGGCGTGGAGATGTTGTAGGGCAGGTTGCCCACCACGCGCAGCGGCTTGCCGGGGAAGCGGTCCGCGAGCGCGGCGAAGTCGACCTTGAGCACATCGGACTCGATCACGTCGAGCTGCGCATGGTCGCGCAGCCGCTTGGCCAGGTCGCGGTCGAGCTCGATCACGGTGAGCCGGCCGAGCCGCTCCACCAGCGGCTGCGTGAGCGCGGCGAGCCCCGGGCCGATCTCGACCATGGCATCGCCGGGCTGCGGGGCGATCTCCCGCACGATCGCATCGATGATTCCGCCGTCGGACAGAAAGTGCTGCCCGAACCGCTTCCTGGCGATATGTGCCATCGAATCAGGACTGCGGCGGTTCGCGGAATTCGACGTAGGCGCGCGCGCGCACCTCTTGCATCCAGGTGCTCAGCGCTTCCTCGATGCGCTGTTCGCGCAGCGCGGCGCGTGCGGCTTCGCGCTGCTCGCCTTGGCTCAGCTTGGCCTCGCGGCGCCCGATCACCTGGATCAGGTGCACGCCGAAGCGCGACACCACGGGGTCGCTGATCTGGCCCGGGGCGAGCCGGTCCATGGCTTCCTCGAACTCGGGCACGAACTGACCGGGGCGCGACCAGCCGAGGTCGCCACCCGCCTTGGCGCTGGCGTCCTGCGAGTTGTCGCGCGCCAGGCCGGCGAAATCGGCCGAGCCGGCCTGCACGCGGCGCTTGAACTCGGCCAGCTGCGCAACGGCCTGCGCCGTGGTGCGCTTCGGGTCGTTCAGCAGCAGGATGTGGCGCACCTGCGTCTGCGTGACGGTGGCGTCGCCCGAACCCACGGTGGCCTTGGCCACGACCTTGAGCACGTGGAAGCCGGCGCTGGAGCGCACCGGGCCGGCAATGCCGTTCACCGGTGTCGACTGCGTGGCCTCGACGAACAGCGACGGATAGCGGTCGGCGCTGCGCATGCCGATGGCGCCGCCATTGGCGCGGTCGGGCGAATCGGAGTTGTCCTGCACCAGCTTGGCGAAGTCTTCGCCGGCGCGTGCGCGCTGGGCCAGGCCCTGGGCCTTCTGCTGCGCGGTGGCAATCTGCGCGTCGGTGGCGTTCTCGGGCACCGCGACCAAGATTTGCGCGAGGTTCAGGTTTTCGAGCGCGGCGTTCTTCACCGACACGTTGCGCTGGTCGCGCAGGTACTCGTCGGCCTCGACGTCGCTGACCTTCACCTTCGACTCGACCTCGCGGTCGCGCAGGCGCGTGAGCAGCAGCTGGTCGCGCAGGTCGTTTCGGAAGTCCTGCTGCGCGATGCCTTCGGCGGCCACGCGGCGGCGCAGCTCGGCCAGGCTGATGTCGTTCTGGCGCGCCACAGTCTGCTCGGCCTGGTCGATCGCCACGTCGTCGACCTTGATGCCGCCTTCCTTGGCGAGCTGCAGCTGCGCACGCTCGGAAACCAGGCGTTCGAGCACGAGGCGCGTGAGTTCGTTGCGCGGCACGCGCTGGGCGTCGGGGTTTTCCTTCAGCAGGCGCTCCACGCGGGTGACCACCTCGGTGTTGGTGATGGGCTCGGAGTTGACCAGCGCGACGATGAATTCGGCCGAGCGCTGCACCGGCGCCGCGCTGGGCGCGCTCGGCGCGGGGCGAGCCGCGGGCGGGCCGAGGCGCGGGCCTGCGCGCATGATGTCCGTGATGCCGCCGCCCGAGCGGAAGCCCTGGGCGCCCGACGTTGCAGCCATGGCCGCGAGGCAGCCGAGGGTGATGATGGAACGGATGTTTTTCATGGCTAGCTCAGTCAGTCGACTCAGTCGTAATTGGTGAAGCGGCTCGGTGCCTCGCCCGGTTGGCGCAGGGGCTCGTAGCGCTGGATGTTCTGCCGCAGCGCCTGCATCGGGCTGGAGCCGATGCTGGAGAAGCCGACGAATTCGAGCTGGAACATGATGCGGGTGTTGGCCGTCACCAGGCCCGTGGTGATGCGCTGCAGCACCACGCGCCCGATCCAGCAGCAGCCGTCGTACTCGAAGCCGAGCACGCCGTCGGTCAGCTTCTTGTCCTGCAGGCTGTAGTTGAGGCGGCCCACCGCGTACCAGCGTCCGCCGCCCTGGCCCTTGCCGGGGCCGAGGTTCTTGCCCTTGTCGCCCCACAGATCGTTGATGGGCCATTGCCAGCCCACGTCGAACGACTTGTTGCCGTCGGTCGCGGTGGGGGTGGAGGGTGCCTGGTAGCGGAACGCCGCGCTCAGGTTGTGGTACGGCTCGGGGTTGTAGCGCGCGCTGACGGCCGAGCGCTCCGACTTGCGCGTGTCGGGGTTGTACTGCACCACCGTGTCCAGGCTCCACTTGGGCGTCCAGTTGATCTGGGCGCCCAGCAGCAGGTCGCTCGCGCGGTCGGTCACCGGGGTGCCGCCGGGCAGCGTGACCTTCTGGTCGGCGAAGCGCAGGCGCTGCGCAATGCCGAAGCGCGCCGCCTCGACGCCGGTGGCCGGATCGATCAGGCGCGAGGTCACGCCGAGCGTGAGGGCGTTGGTGTCGGAGACGCGGTCGCCGCCGGAGAACGCGTTCTCGGTGTAGATGGTCGCGAAGCTGAAGTCGTTGGCCGCCGAGTCGTAGTTCGGCAGCATGCTCTGGTTGCGGTACGGCGTGTACACGTAGTACGCGCGCGGCTCCAGGGTCTGGCGGAAGGCGCGGCCGAAGTAGTTGGCGTCGCGCTCGAAGATCAGGCCGCTGTCCAGGCTGAACGTGGGCACCGTCCGGTTGCTGGAGGTCGGCAGGAAATACAGCGAGGCCGGGTTGTAGGGAATGCCGCCGATGTACTGCGTGCCGTTGACGTTGAGAACCGGCAGGTTCGCCTGCGGCACGTAGTAGTTGTACGAAGCCGTGTTCAGCATCAGCTTCGGAATGACGAACGAGCTGGGCGTGATGAACGGCCGGCTGATCGACGCGATGGCCGAGGCCCGGTCGCCGTCGGGCTGCGACTGCTGGTTGAAGTCGAAGCCGGGCTGCCCGCTCAGGATGGTGTTCACGCGAAAGCGCGTGTAATCCAGGTTGAGCGACACGTCGAAGCCGTGCCAGTCGTACTTGTTGTAGTTCGCCGTGATCTGCGGCATGCGGTCGTACGCGGGCACGATCGGCGACAGGTTGTACTGCAGGTTCTGGTACTTGAGCGTGCGGACCATGCCGTTCCAGTCGCCCTTGCTCCAGTTGAGCGACGCGTCGTTCGGCAGCTGGCGCTGCGCGAGCGAAGGCGTGCGGGTGAAGTCGCGCCAGTAGTCGTTGTCGCTCACCCGGTTGATCGCGATGTTGGCCGACAGCGAGTCCAGGCCGAACGCCTTGGCGTCGAAGTCCTGGTGGTGCGTCAGCCACAGGCCCCAGCGCTTGCTGCTGCTGGGCGCGCTGGTCAGGTCCTTGGCCTGGATTTCTCCGTTCGCGAGCTGCTGCAGCTGGCTGGTGCGCAGCTCGTTGTAGCGCTGGCCCACGAGGCGGTCGCTGCCCATCAGGTCGAGGCGAACGGTGCCGTTGTATTCCTTTTCGAGGTAACGGAACTCGTTGCTCAGGTTGAGCCCGCGCTTGCTCATGAGCGTGGGCGTGATGGTGGCGTCGCGGTTGGGCGCGATGTTCCAGTAGTACGGCTGCGCGATCTCGATGCCGTTGGTGTTGTCGATGCCGACCGTGGGCGGCAGCAGGCCGCTCTTGCGGTCGTTCGACAGCGGGAAGCTCACGCTCGGAATGGGCGGCGTGGTGATGCCCATGAAGCTCAGGCGCGCGTTCTTGGCCACGCCTTCGTTTTCTTCGGTGTCGGTGGTGAGCGTGGTCGCGGTCAGCAGCCACGCCGGCATCCAGCCGGGGAAGTCTTCGCGGCGGCAGGTGGTGTAGGTGGCCTGGCGGGCCACCGACACGTTGGCGTCGACGAAGTCGATGCGCTGCGCCTCGCCGTGCGCCTCGTTCGCCAGGAACTGGTAGCGAACGTTGTTGAAGAAGCCCTCGAAGGTCTCGAGCTTGAGCTGCAGCTCGGGGCCTTCGTACACGTTGCCGGCCTGGTTCACGCGCACGTTGCCGGTGGCCTTGGCGAGGTCGTCGGGCTGGTAGTACTCGAGCCGGTCGGCGGTGATGGACACCGGCCCGCGGCGCAGCGTGGCGTTGCCCTCGACCACGGTGTCGAGGTCGGGGCGACCGGAGATGCGGTCGCCGGTGACCAGGCTGGGCAGCTGGCCGCGCTCGGCGGGTGGCACCACCTCGGTGAGCAGCGGCGTGCGCTTGAGGGTGAGCGGCGCATCGACGCCAACGGCGGTCTGCGAGGACGCGCCGACGGCGGTCTGCGAGGACGCGCCGACGGCGGTCTGCGAGGACGCGCCGGCGGCGGGCTGCGCGGACACGCCAGGCACGGTCTGCGCGGACGCGCCGTGCGCGTGCATCAGGGCCAGCGACAGCAGCGCCAACGGCAGTGGCGGGCTGGAACGCCGCACGGCGGCACCTCGAACGCGTCGGCTCATCAAGCCTCCCGCCCGGCCGTTCCGAGAAAAGCAGGCGACTCCCCGGGGGTAAGCAGCGAGCGCACAAGGTGCCAAGCGTGAAGGCGTTGGGTCGTAGGCATCGGTTCGGAACGAAAGATTCGTCGGGGGACGGCGCGGCAAGCCGGCGGGTTGCAGGGGCCGGCGGCGACCCGGCTCGGCCGGAAGCCGGCCGCGAGGGGTTGCCGCGCCAGGCGGATTTGTAGAATCGATTATCCATGACAGCACCCTCGCCCCCGGCCTCATTGGCCCCTAACTCGGTCCAGGCCTCGGCCCCGGGCTCCGCTCCGAGCCCCACCCCGCACCCCACCGAGGCCTTTGCCGAGCCGATCCCCTGGACCGATCCGCAGCGCGCCGACGTGTTCCGGGCCTGGCTGGCGGGCATCGCGCAGGCCCAGCGGCTGCTGCCCGACACGGTGCGGCTCGCCTCGGCCGACGCGAGCTTCAGGCGCTACTTTCGCGTCGACACCACCGACCCGGCCGCCCCCACCCGCATCGTGATGGACGCCCCGCCGGACAAGGAAAACAGCGAGCCCTTCGTGCAAGTGGCCCAGCTGATGGCCGAGGCCGGCGTGCTGGCCCCCCAGGTGCTCGACTGGGATCGCGCCAACGGCTTCCTGCTGCTCGACGACCTGGGCCGCCAGACCATGCTGGACGTGCTCGACCCGGCCCGCCCCGACGCCAGCCGCCCGCTCTACGACCAGGCCATCGACGCGCTCATCAAGTGGCAGCTGTCGTCCAGGCCCGGCGTGCTGCCGCCCTACGACCGCGCGCTGCTCGAGCGCGAGCTGGCGCTGTTCCCCGAGTGGTACATCGGCCGGCACCGCGGCGTGGCCGTCGAGGGCAAGTTGAAGGAACGGCTGGAGCGCAGCTTCAAGCTCATCGTCGACAGCAACCTGGCCTCGCCCAGCGTGTACGTGCATCGCGACTTCATGCCGCGCAACCTGATGGTGAGTGGGGGCCCCGCGCTGGGCGTGCTCGACTTCCAGGACGCCGTGTACGGCCCCATCACGTACGACATCGCCAGCCTGATGCGCGACGCCTTCCTGAGCTGGGACGAGGAGTTCGTGCTCGACATCACCATCCGCTACTGGACCGCGGCACGCAAGGCCGGCCTGCCGGTCGACGAGGACTTCGGCGCCTTCTACCGCTCGGTCGAGTGGATGGGCCTGCAGCGCCACCTGAAGGTGGCCGGCATCTTCGCGCGGCTCACGCTGCGCGACGGCAAGCCCAAGTACCTGGCCGACACGCCGCGCTTCATCGCCTACATCCGCGCCACCGCCGGGCGCTACATGGAGCTGACGCCGCTGGTGCGCGTGATAGACGAGGTCGAGGGCACTTCGGCGCTCACCGGCTTTGCCTACGGCCGGGTGTGATGCCCGTGATGCCCACGATGCCCGCCATGCCCGCCGAACGCGCCCCCAGCGGGCGCCTTTCGCTACATATTCAATAGCATGCCGCGTTTCCACTGTTCCGTGCCGCTGACCGCTGGCGCCAGCCTGGCGCTGCCTTCCGGCGCCGCGCGCCACGTGCAGGTGCTGCGCATGCAGCCCGGCGACGCGCTCACCCTGTTCGACGGCGCGGGTGGCGAATACGCCGCCACGGTCGAGCGCATGGGCCGCAGCGACGTCGCGGTCGTGGTCGGTGCCCACCTGGCGGTCGAGCGCGAAGCGCCGCGCGCGGTCCACCTCGCGGTCGGCATGCCGGCCAACGAGCGCATGGACTGGCTGGTCGAGAAAGCCACCGAACTGGGCGTTGCGAGCATCCAGCCGCTGGCCACCGCGCACGGCGTGCTGCGCCTGTCGGGCGAACGCGCCGAGAAGAAGCGAGCGCACTGGGAAGCCATTGCGGTCGCGGCCTGCGAGCAGTGCGGCCGCAACCGCGTGCCGGTGATCCACCCGGTGCAGTCGTTTTCAGGCTGGATCGACGCCCAGGGCAGCGCGGATGCCGTGCGCCTGGTGCTGAGCCTGGCCGAAGGCACGCGCGCCATGCCGGCGGTGCAGATCCCCGAGGGCCACGGCGCGCTCGTGCTCAGCGGCCCCGAAGGCGGCCTGAGCGGCACCGAGGAGCAGCAGGCCATCGCCCGCGGCTTCGCGCCGGTCACCCTGGGCGCCCGCGTGCTGCGCGCCGAAACGGCGGCGCTGGCCGCGCTGGTGTCGCTCGCGGGGCTCTGAGCCGCTTTCGACTTGCGGGGCCAGCGGCCCAGGCGCAGCCCAAGCGCCGAACAGAGGGCGAAAAACGAGTGTTTTCCGCAACGCGCGCGCCGAAGGCTTGGGAAACAATCGTTACCTCTTTAAAACAAAAGAAGGACTTTTGCCCCATGTCCCGCCTGCCGGGCGCTTTGCGCCTTGCCCCCTGCCTCGCTCCTCTCGTTCTGTCGATGCTGTGCGCGGCCCCTGCTGCGCTGGCGCAAAGTCCCGCTGTCGCCCCCACGCCCACGCAAGTCAGCCCTGAAGTCGACAAGGCCTACACGCAGCTGATGGCCTCGCCCGCCATCCAGAAGCTGCTCGAAGCGGTCAAGGCCGACCACGAGCGCTCGGTGGAAGACCTGAAGATGCTCACCGAGATCGAGGCGCCCCCCTTCAAGGAGCACAAGCGCGCCGAGGCCTTTCTCGCCCGCATGAAGGCGCTCGGCCTGGGCCACGCGAAGATCGATGCCGAAGGCAACGTGGTCGGCCTGCGCAAGGGCACGGGCAACGGGCCCCGGCTGCTCGTGTCGGCCCACCTCGACACCGTGTTCCCCGCCGGCACCGACGTGAAGGTGAAGGAGCGCGACGGCCGCCTGTACGCCCCCGGCATCGGCGACGACACGCGCGGGCTGTCGGTGCTGCTGTCCTGGCTCAAGGTCTTGAACGACAACAAGGTGCAGACCGTGGGCGACCTGCTGTTCGTGGCCAACGTGGGCGAGGAAGAGCTGGGCAACCTGCGCGGCATGAAGGCGATCTTCAGGGACCACCTCGACCTCGACGGCATGGTGGGGCTGGAGCCCTCGCCGCCGGGCGCGGTGCTGGTGCTGGGCACCGCGAGCCACCGCTACGAGGTCACATTCCAGGGCCCGGGCGGCCACAGCTTCGGCGCTTTCGGCCTGGTGCCCAGCGCCATCCACGGCATGGGCCGCGCCATCGCCAAGATCGCCGACGTGCGCACGCCGAGCTTCCCCAAGACGACGTTCACCGTCGGCACCGTGGGCGGCGGCACCTCGGTGAACACCATCGCACCGGACGCGCGGATGGCCATCGACATCCGCTCGGACGACATGGGCGCGCTGCTGGACACCGAAAAGAAGATCCTGGCCGCCATCGACGAGGCGGTGGCCGAGGAAAACAGGCGCTGGAACGTGAACTCGCTGAGCGCCAGCACCCGCCTCATCGGCGACCGGCCCGGCGGCCGCACGCCGCCCGACTCGGTGATCGTCGAGGCGGCCACGCGCTCGAACGCGGCCTTCGGCCACAAGACGATGCTGCGCGGCGGCAGCACCGACGCCAACGTGCCGATCTCGCTGGGCATTCCGGCCATCATCGTCGGCGGCGGTGGCAAGGGCTCGGGATTCCATTCGCTGGCCGAGTCCATCGACGTGACAGACGCCTGGAAAGGCGCGCAGAATTCGCTGGTGACAGTGCTCGGGTTGGTGGGCGTGCAGGGCATCAGCCCCGCATTGCTGCCCAAACGCGTGGCGCGTACCAAGTAATTTGTCACGTTGCCGGTTCGAAAGTGCCTGTGCAACTTTCCACTTAAGCGTCGCCGCATTTAACAATGTTGGCGGTTCTGTCACACACCAAGGAAACGGCCATGGGATTGCTCGATTCGGTACTCGGTCAAGTGCTGGGAGGCGCTGCACAGCAGCAGCCCCAAGGCGGAGGCCTCGGCGGCCTCGGTGGGTTGGGCGATCTCGGCGGCATCGCAGGGGCGCTGGGCGGCCTGCTTGCGAACAATGGCGCGCAGGGCGGCCTGGGCGGGCTGGTCTCGAAGTTCGAGCAGGCCGGCCTGGGCAGCGTCATCAACTCGTGGATCGGCAAGGGCGAGAACCAGCCGGTCTCGGGCGACCAGCTGCAGAACGCGCTGGGCGGCGACACCATTGCCGCCATCGCGTCCAAGCTGGGCATCAATGCGCAAACGCTGCTGCCGATGCTCGCGACCATGCTGCCCGCGCTCATCGACCAGCTCACGCCGCACGGCAAGGTGCCGGAGCAGGGCCTGGGCAACCATGAAGACCTGCTGGGTTCGCTCAGCGGGCTGCTTCAGGGCAAGCAACCCTGAAGGCTGCCGCCTCTCTCCAGGATTCGAGCGCCCGCGAGGGCGCTCTTTTTTTTTGCCCGCGCAGCCTTGGCCGACAATGCCGCTCGCATCAGTTCGAGGGAGGATGGCATGGCGGTGGGTCGCAAATCGAAGGCAGGGACAGGCACTGAAGGCACTGAAAGCACCGAAGGCAGGGCAGGCAATGAAGGCAAGAGCGGCCTGCATGCACAGCCCGACGGCAGCGTGCGCTGGACCAAGGGCATGCGCGAGTCGCTCGCACGCTTTAACGACCGGGCCTGCGGCCATTGCGGCGGGTTGCTGTCCACCGAGCGCAGCCTGGCCGACAGCCTCGACTTCTACCGCCGCCACCGCGCCAGCTTCTACCCGCCCCGCGCCGCGCGGCTGCGCATGCTCGAGATGCACGGCGCCGCGGCGGCCGAGCTGTTCTTCGAGCCTTCGCCGCACAAGGAGGCCGTGACCGACCTGCTGGCCATCCACGACGCGGCGGTCGTGCGCTTCTTCGTGACGCAGGTCAAGCAGATCGACTGCAAGACCGCGCTGGCCAAGCAGGCCGCGCGCTGGCCGCTGTTCGTGCTGCGCGAACTGCTCTCGGCCAACCCGGCGCGCCACCAGGCCGGCGCCGCGCTCGTGCTGGAGCTGCTGGCCGCCCACCCCGACTGGCAAGCGCCGCTGGAAGCAGCCTGCGACGACAGCCAGCGCAAGACGCTCGCGCGCCTGCAGGAAGACAGCGCCGACGGCGTGACCGACGCCGCCCCCGAGGCCTGGCCCGCGCTGCTGCGCCGCCCGCCGTGGAAGAACCGGCAGGCGTTGCCGGTGGTTCCCACGCTGGCCCTGCAGCCGCTGCCCGCGACCGCCGCGCTGCACTGGGCCGGCCTGCCGCCGCCGCAGTACCAGCAGGCCACCGGCGACGCGTCGGACGACTGGCTGGCGCAGGAAGTGCGGGCGCTGCGCGCGCGCTCGGACGAGCAGGTGAAGAATTTCGCGCGCAATGAGCCGAAGGCGCCGGAGGCTGTCCGTGATGCACAGGGCGATGGCGCCCGTGTGCGCAAGGCCCTGTGGATGCTCGGCGTGCGGCCCGAGCGCATCGACGACATCGCCGACGGCGCCAACGGTGCCGACATGCAGCCGGACGACTTCGGCGACCCGCCCGGCACGGCCTGGTCGACCGCCGACTACATCTGGCAGCTGCCGGCGCCGCTGGCGATGGCGGTGTTCACGCAGGGGCCGGCGCTGCTGCACGCGCTGAGCGACGCGTCGCGCATTCGCCCGGTGCTGCATCACTTCGGCACCGCCGCGCTGCCGGCCTTGCCGCACTACCTCAAGCACGGCGCGCGCGCCATGTTCGAGCTGGCCTCCGCCATCGAATGGGACCCGCTGGCCGGCTGGATCGCCCGGGGCTTCCACACCAACCGCTGGGTGCGGCGCGAGGCCGCCGCATGGCTGGCCCGCTACCCCGACACCGCGGCGCGCGGGCTCATTCCCGCGGCGCTGGGCGAGCCCGGCCCGGCGCACGAGGCGGCGCAAGCCGCGCTGCGCTGGCTGCACGCCGAAGGCAACACCGACGCCGTGCGCCGCCAGGCCGAGGCCTACGGCAGCGAGGCGGCGGCCGCGGTTGCCACGCTGCTGGCCATCGCCCCCGAAGAGCTGCTGCCCGACGAGCTGCCGGCGCTGCCCAAGACCCTGCCGCTCGCGGCGCTGCCCCGCCTGCTGCTGAAGAACAGCGGCCACGCGCTGCCGCAGGCCTGCGTGCCCGACGTGCTGATGGCGATGATGCTCGGCAAGCCCGACGCGCCCTACCCGGGGCTGCCCGCGCTGCTGGACGCGCTGGCGCCCGATTCGCTCGCGCGCTTCGGCCGCGCCCTGCTGGCCTGGTGGATCGGCAACGGCCGCCCGAGCAAGGAGCGCTGGATGTTCGCGCTGCAGGGCCGCCTGGGCGACGACGAAACGGCCCGCCAGCTCTACGGCCTGCTGCGCCAGTGGCGCGCCGCGCTCGACCGCGTGCGCGCCTACGACGCCATGGCGATGCTGGGCGACATCGGCAGCGACGCCGCGCTCATGCACCTGGCCGAGCTCGCGCGCCAGACCCGCTACGACGACCTGCGCACCCGCGCCGACCGCATGCTGGGCGAGGTGGCCGAACAGCGCGGCCTGAGCCTCGACCAGCTGGCAGACCGCACCGTGCCCGACCTCGGCCTGGACGCGCGCGCGCGGCTCACGCTCGACTTCGGCCCGCGCACTTTCGAAGTGCGCATGGACGACCACTTCCAGCCCATGGTGCACGACGCCCGCGGCAAGGCGCTGAAGACCCTGCCCAAGCCCGGCGCGAACGACGAGCCCGGCAAGGCCGCCGCCGCGACCACGCAGCTGAAGGAGCTGCGCAAGCTGGCCAAGACCGTCGCCACCACGCAGCTGCGTCGGCTCGAGGCTGCAATGTGCGCGCAGCGCCGCTGGAGCGCGGACGAGTTCATGCCCTTCTTCGCGAACCACCCGGTGCTGCGCGTGTTCAGCCGGCCGCTGGTGTGGGGGCTGTTCGACGCGTCGAACCGGCTCGAGGGCACGTTCCGCGTCAGCGCCGAGGGCGAGCTGAGCGACCTGCAGGACGACCCGGTGAAGCTGCCCAAGGCTGCGCGCATCGGCCTGCCGCATCCGCTGGAGTTGGCCGCGCAAGACCCGGCGCTGGCCGCCGCCTGGAGCGCGGTGCTGGCCGACTACGAAATCATGCAGCCCTTCGAGCAGCTGACGCGCCAGACCTTCGCGCTCGACCCCGTGCTGCGCACGCGCCGCGAGCTTCCGCAGTGGGCGGGCCGGCAGGTGTCGAACGCCGCTCTCATGGGGCTGGAGTCGCGCGGCTGGCTGCGTGAGGTGGGCGAGGGCGGCATGGTCGACAGCTTCAACAAGGCGCTGCCCGGCGGTCGGCGGCTGTGCGTGCAGCTGGAAGAGGGCTGGTTCGTGCAGGACGTGCCCGACGGCAAGGCGCTGCAGACGGTGCGCGCGGTGGCGCTGGACGGCACAGATTCCGCCCGGGCCACACAGGCCACACAGGCCACACAGGCCATTCAAGCAAACAGGGGCACGCTGGGCGACCTGCCGCCGATCGCCTTCAGCGAGATCGAGCGCGACCTGCAGCGCGTGATCCGCGAAGCGGCCTGAACCGCCGGCGCGGCCCTGCGTTCAGGCGGGTGGAAAGCGCGCGTCGAGCCAGCGCTGCAGGGCCGCGAAGACCGGCTCGCTGTCGAGCTCGTTGAAGATCTCGTGGTACAGCGTGTCGAAGCCGTGCGCCTCGACCATGCCGCTGGGCGCGGCGGCCGCGGCAAAGACCCGGCTGGCCTCGGGCCGCACGAGGTGGTCGTCGCCCGCGTAGAGCAGCAGCGTCGGCACGGGCCAGTGGGCGGCGTGCTGCTGCACCGTGGCGCCTTCGCTCGCCAGGAAGCGCGCCAGCCGGCTGCCGATGCGGTCGTGCGTGAGCGGATCGTCCCGGTAGGCCTGCACCACGGCCGGGTCGTGCGAGAGGTAGCTGTCGTCCAGCCCGTTGCCGACGCGCAGGTTCGGCGCAATGCGCGGCAGCACCGCGAGCAGCGCCTTCTGCACGCCGCTCAGGCCCGGGTCGAGCCCCGGCGACGACAGCACCAGCCCATCGACCGGCCGCACATGGCGCGCGACCAGGCTCGCCGCGACCAGTCCGCCCAGGCTGTGCCCCAGCACCACCAGCGGCACGCCGGGGTTCAGCCGGCGCGCATCGTCGATCACCAGCGCCAGGTCGTCGACCAGCCGCAGTTCGCTGGGCAGGCCGCCGCGCACGCCGCTGGATTCGCCATGGCCGTGTTGGTCGTGCGCCCACACGGCAAAGCCCCATTCGTGCAGGCATTCGGCCACCGCGTGGTAGCGGCCCGCGTGCTCGCCGAGCCCATGGACCACCACGATGACGGCCCGCGCCGAGCTGTGTGCACCCGATGCACCCGATGCACTCGATGCTGGCAAGCGGCGCAGCACCAGCGTCTCGCCGTCCGGGGTGGACAGCGACACGCGTTGCGGCAGGGGCAGGGGGTCGCTCAAGCGGCAGCGGGTTCGGCCGCGGCGGCGCGGTGCGCCACCGGCAGCGCGGCAATCACTTCGGCCACGGCGGCCGTCAGCTTCTTGGCGTAGGGCACGTGCAGGAACTCGTTGGGGCCGTGCGCGTTGCTCTTCGGGCCGAGCACGCCGCAGACCATCATCTGCGCCTTGGGGAAGCCGGCGCTGAGCATGTTCATCAGCGGAATGGTGCCGCCCTGGCCGATGTAGCCGCACGAGGCGCCGAAGTGCGCGCGCGAGGCCTTGTTCAGCGCGTCCTCGAACCACGGGGTGATGGTCGGGGCGTTCCAGCCGGTGGCGCCGCCGCCGCTCTCGAAGGTCACGCGGGCCTGGTAGGGCGCGTTGTCTTCCAGCAGCGCCTTGAGCTTTTGCACCGTCTCGGCCGCGTCGACCAGCGGGGGCAGGCGCAGCGACAGCTTGAAGGCGGTGTAGGGGCGCAGCACGTTGCCCGCGTCCTTCAGCGCCGGAAAACCTTCGGCGCCGGTGACCGACAGCGTGGGCTTCCAGGTGCGGTTGAGCAGCGCTTCCACCGGGTCGGTGGTGGTGGGCAGGGCGAACATGGTCGAGCCGCCGCAGTCGTAGTGCGCCCAAGGAAAGCGCTTGTACACCTCGTCGCCGAGGATGGCCGCGGTGGCCTTGGCCTGCGCCAGGCGGTCGGCGGGCACTTCGCAGTGGAAGCTGGCGGGCAGGAGGCGGCCGGTGGCGCTGTCCTCGAGCCGGTCGAGCACCTGCCGCATGATGCGAAAGCTCGAAGGCACCAGGCCCGAGGCGTCGCCCGAGTGAATGCCTTCGGTGAGCACCTCGACCTTCAGCGTGCCGCTGGCCATGCCGCGCAGCGAGGTGGTGAGCCACAGCTGGTCGTAGTTGCCGGCGCCGGAGTCCAGGCAGATGACCAGCTCGACATTGCCCAGGCGCGGGCGCAGCGCGTCCACATAGGGCAGCAGGTCGTAGGAGCCGCTTTCCTCGCAGGTCTCGATGATGCCGACGATGCGCGGGTGCGCCACGCCCTGCGCCTTGAGCGCCTGCAGCGCGGCCACGCTGGCATACACCGCGTAGCCGTCGTCGGCACCGCCGCGGCCGTAGAGCAGGCCGTTTTCGTACTTGGGCGTCCACGGGCCGAGGTCGTTGCGCCAGCCGGTGAATTCGGGTTGCTTGTCGAGGTGGCCGTACATCAGCACGGTCTCGTCCATGGCGGTGCCGGAGGCCGGCACTTCGAAGAACAGCACCGGCGTGCGGCCTTCGAGGCGCACGATTTCCAGCTTCAGGCCTTCGACCTTCTGCGCCTCGACCCAGGCCGCGGCGTTGCGCAGCACGGTCTCCAGGTAGCCGTTGGCCAGCCAGTCCTTGTCGAAGCCGGGCGACTTGGACGGAATGGCGATGTAGTCGGTGAGCTGCTTGACGATGTCGCCGTCCCATTGGGCGGTGACATCGGAGAGGGCACGTGCGGCGTCGAGCGTGCCGGCGGGCATTTCGCGGTGCAGGGGGGCGTTCATCGGGGGGTTCTCCGCGAGGTGAAGAAAAAAACGCATTTTGCGCCTTGACGCGCGCGCGTGTAGCCGTAGAGTGCGGGCGATCTCAAACCGGGAGGGCTATGTGAGCAAGGCAAACATCAAGGCGGGCATCGGCGGCTGGACCTACGAGCCCTGGCGCGACAACTTCTATCCCAAGGGCCTGGCGCACGCGAAGGAGCTGAACTACGCGAGCCGCAAGGTCAGCGCCATCGAGGTCAACGGCACCTACTACAGCACCTTCAAGCCTGAGACCTTCAAGAAGTGGCACGACGACACGCCGGCCGACTTCGTGTTCTCGCTGAAAGCCTCGCGCTTCGCCACCAACCGCAAGCTGCTCTCGGGCGCGGGCGAATCGATCACGCGCTTCATCGACAGCGGCGTGGCCGAGCTCGGCGACAAGCTGGGGCCCATCGTGTGGCAGTTCATGCCGACCAAGCAGTTCGATGCCGAAGACTTCGAGGCCTTTTTGCAGCTGCTGCCGAAGAAGGAGGGCAGCCGGGTGCTGCGCCACGTGATGGACGTGCGCCACGAGAGCTTCATCACCCCCGAATACAAGGCGCTCGCGAAGAAGCACAAGGTGTCGACGGTGTTCACCGACGCCGACAAGTTTCCGTCGTTCGAGGAGCCCGAAGGGGACGTGGCCTATGCGCGGCTGATGATGGCCGACGCCAAGCTCAAGGCCGGCTACGCGCCGAAGGCGCTCGACACCTGGGCCGAGCGCGCGAAGGGCTGGGCCGCGTCGCCGAAAAAGCGCGACGTGTTCGTGTACTTCATCAATGGCGCCAAAGAAAAAGCACCGGCCGCGGCCGGTGCCTTGCTGGAGCGCCTGGGGTGGACCCCGCCCGAGCCCTGAAGCCCGGAGCTGCGGGAGCCGGGTCGGGTCAGGCCGCGGCCTGCAGCGACGGCTTGGTGCCGAAGCTGATTTCGCCAGACAGCTGGCCGCCTTCTTCGATGACGATCTTGCCGTAGCGGATCTTGCCGGTGACCTTGCCGGTCGAATGAATGACGAGCTTCTCGCGCACGGTGAGGCTGCCGTCGAACACGCCGCGGATCTCGGCGATGTCTATTTCGGCCGAGCCCTTGAACTCGCCCTGTTCGGCGATCTGCATCAGGCGCGAATCCATGGTGGCCTCGACCAGGCCTTCGACCACGAGCGTGTCGCAATCGGTGATTTCCACGCCCTTGAGCTTGATGTTCGGGCCGACGGTGAGCTTGCTGCCGCCTTCCTTGGCGACGGGTGCGGCGGCTGCCGCGTTCAGGCCGCCTTGCTGTGCAGTGAGCGACGAGGGATTGACGGGGGTACCCGAGAGATTGGTGCCTGCGCCGACCAGCGGAGCGGGGCGGGAGTTCAAAGAATCGGTGTCTCGGTCACGCTTGCCGAAGAAGGGGGACTGTGTAGCCAATGGGGAGCTCCTCAAGGAAAGGGACTATCGTAAGAACGCACTTGCGGCCTGCCGTACTTCATTGCGCAAGAGGCGTAACCGAGTAAGACGATATACGCCACCGACAATGGCTTTCCAGTAGACCCGAAACCAAGGCAGATGACGACCCCCTCGCGCAATACAGCATCGATCTCCGCCAACATCCCCGCGGCCATCGGCTCCGACGCGGCCCTTGGCGACGCGCGTTTCGGCAAGCCCGAGCACGGCTGGCGCCGCAGCCTGTTCTCGGTGATCTTCGAATCAGAGTCGCGCCTGGGGCGGCTCTTCGACCTGATGCTCATCGCGGTGATCGTCACCAGCGTGGGCGTGGTCATCCTCGACAGCGTGCAGGCCATTCACCTGCGCTTCGGCCATGTGTTCGGCGTGCTCGAATGGGTGTTCACCGCGCTCTTCACGCTCGAGTACATCGGGCGGCTGCTGTGCGTGAAGCGGCCCGCGCGCTATGCGGGCAGCTTCTACGGCGTGATCGACCTGCTCGCGCTGCTGCCAACCTTTTTGGCGGTGCTTACGCCGGGGCTCGCGTACCTGATCGACGTGCGCATCCTGCGGCTGCTGCGGGTGTTCCGCATCTTCAAGCTGTCGCGCTATTCGGAGGAGTACCGCGCACTGGTGTCGGCGGTGCATGCGAGCCGCCGCAAGATCACGGTGTTCGTCGGCTTCGTGATGCTGGTGGTGCTGGTGATGGGCACGCTGATGTACGTGGTCGAAGGGCCTCAGCACGGCTTCACCAGCATTCCGGTGGCGATCTACTGGGCCATCTCGACCATGGCCACCGTGGGCTTCGGCGACCTGGTGCCCAAGACCGACCTGGGCCGCGCGATTGCCTCGGTGATGATGCTGCTGGGCTGGGGCGTGCTGGCGGTGCCGACCGGCATCGTGACGGCCGAGATGGCGCGGCGCGGGCCCGACGACGAAGCGCTGCCGGGGTCGATGTCTGGGTCGGTGTCCGTGCCGATTGCCTCGCGCGGCATCCTGTCGATGACGCCGCCCCCACCTGCGGTGCCTGCCGTGCCGGCCAAGCGCATCACTCCCGCGGCCAGGCGGCGCGCCCTTGCGCAGCGTCGCCGAGGCGAGCGATGAACGCATCCGCATCGGGCTCGGGCAGCGAAAAAGCGAAGGCCACGTCGTCGCCGTGCGCCACGCTCTCGAGCACCGCGCCCGCCGCGGCGAGCTCCCTGCGCACCAGCCCCTCGAGCGCATAGGGCACCGTGCAGCGCACGCTGCGCAGGCGCACCAGCGGCACGAGCGTGGCACCGAGCAGCGCCTGCGCGACCGCATCGGTGTCGGCCCGCACGAGGCCGCCCGCGCCCAGCTTCACGCCACCGAAATACCGCACCACCGTCGCGAGCGCGCCTTCGACCTGCTGGTGGCGCAGCACCTCGAGCATCGGCCGGCCGGCGGTGCCGCCGGGCTCGCCGTCGTCGTTCGCGGCCGACTGGCCGCCGGCCATCAGGGCCCAGCAGACATGCGCGGCCGCCGGGTGCTCGGCGCGCAGCGAAGCGACCACGGCCAGCGCGGCCGCGCGGTCGGCCACCGGCTGCACGCAGCCGATGAAGCGGCTCTTCTTGATGAGCAGGTCGCTGTGGACCGGCTCTGGCAGCGTGAAGCTCATCGCGGGCGGCGAAGCGGGCTCAGCTGCCGCCGCGCTCGAACCTGAACACCGCCGTGCTGGCGCGCGCGTTGGGCAGCCAGCGCACGTCGCGCCCGTTCTGCAGGCCGAAGGCATCGAGCACGCGCAGGTTGTTCTTGCCGGCCAGCACCTCGAAGTCCTTGAAGGTGCCCACGCGGATGTTGGGCGTGTCGTACCACTGGTAGGGCAGGCGGCGCGTCACGGGCATGCGGCCGCGCGCGATGCTCAGCCGGTTGGGCCAGTGCGCGAAGTTGGGGAAGGCCACGATGCCGGTGCGGCCCACGCGCGCGGTCTCGCGCAGCATCACCTCGGCATTGCGCAGGTGCTGCAGCGTGTCGATCTGCAGCACCACGTCGAACGAGGCGTCGTCGAACATCGCGAGGCCTTCGTCGAGGTTGAGCTGGATCACGTCGACGCCGCGGCGAATGCACTGCAGCACGTTGCCGTCGGCAATTTCCACGCCGTAGCCGGTGCAGCCGCGCTCGCGCTGCAGCAGGTCGAGCAGGGCGCCGTCGCCGCAGCCGAGGTCGAGCACGCGCGAGCCCTGGGGAACGAGTTCGGCGATGAGCCGCTGGTGGTCGAGATCGCTCATTGAAACTCCTTGGCCACGCGCTCGAAGTAGGAGCGCACCACGCCCATGTAGCGCACGTCGTCGAGCAGGAAGGCGTCGTGGCCGTGCGGCGCGTCGATTTCGGCGTAGCTCACGTTGCGGCGGTTGTCGAGCAGCGCCTTCACGAGCTCGCGGCTGCGCGCGGGCGAGAAGCGCCAGTCGGTCTTGAAGCTCACGAGCAGGAACTTGGCCGTGGCCCGCGCGAACGCGGTGCTCAGCAGGCCGCCGTGGCTGCGCGCGGGGTCGAAGTAGTCGAGCGCACGGGTGATCAGCAGGTAGGTGTTGGCGTCGAAGTACTCGCTGAACTTGTCGCCCTGGTAGCGCAGGTAGCTCTCGATCTGGAACTCCACGTCCTGCGTCGAGTAGCGGTAGTCGAGCGCCGCCGCTTCTCCCTCGACGGCGCTGCGCAGGATGCGGCCGAACTTGGCGTTCATGACGTCGTCGCTCAGGTAGGTGATGTGGCCGATCATTCGCGCGATGCGCAGGCCGCGCTTGGGCACGACGCCGTGCTCGTAGAAGTGGCCGCCGTGGAAGTCGGGGTCGGTCACGATGGCGCGGCGCGCCACCTCGTTGAAGGCGATGTTCTCGGCCGTGAGGTTGGGCGCGCTGGCCACCACCACGGCGTGGCGCACGCGCTGCGGGTACTGCAGCGTCCACGACAGCGCCTGCATGCCGCCCAGGCTGCCGCCCATCACCGCGGCCAGGGTCTGGATGCCGAGCGCGTCGAGCAGCACGGCCTGGGCGTCCACCCAGTCTTCGACCGTGACCACCGGAAAGTCGGCGCCGTAGACGCGGCCGGTGGCGGGGTTGACGTGCATGGGGCCGGTCGAGCCGAAGCAGGAGCCGAGGTTGTTCACGCCGATGACGAAGAAGCGCTCGGTGTCCACCGGCTTGCCCGGGCCCACCATGTTGTCCCACCAGCCCTCGGAGCGGGCCTGGCCCTGGTACACGCCGGCCACGTGGTGCGAGGCGTTGAGCGCATGGCACACCAGCACCGCGTTGCTGCGGTCGGCGTTCAGGGTGCCGTAGGTTTCGTAGGCGAGCGTGTAGTCGCTGATCGATGCGCCGCTGCGCAAGGCCAGGGGCCCCGCGAACTGCATCGACTGCGGGGTGACGACCAAGGGTGGAGATGACGACACGGAAGACAAGGACGACATGAATGAAAAAACCCGGCCTCGCCAAAAACGAGCCGGGTCTGCCGTGCCTGTCTTTAGCTGGATTTATAAAGCGCCCGCAAGCTGTAGCAAATCGGCGCGAGGGGCAGTATATCGCCCCGTCCTTCAATGGGCAGCCACTACCAGCCGACGATCATGATCACGCCCAGCACCAGGAAGATGGCCGCCGAGATGGCGTGCACCAGCTTGATCGGCACGCGCCGCACGATCTTCTCGCCCAGCCACACCACCGGCGCGTTGGCCAGCATCATGCCCAGCGTGGTGCCGGCCACCACCCAGAAGTAGTCGTGCGTGAAGCGCGCGGCCAGCATGACGGTGGCAATCTGCGTCTTGTCGCCCATCTCGGCCAGGAAGAAGGCGATGACGGTGGTGCCGAACACGCCGAACTTCGACACGCCCGGGGCGTCGTCGTCGTCGAGCTTGTCGGGAATGAGCATCCACACCGCCATGGCGATGAACGAGCCGCCAAGAATCCAGCGCAGCACCTCGGGCCCGAGCCAGCGCGTGATGTAGTTGCCGACCGCGCCCGCGAGCGCGTGGTTGATGATGGTGGCGGCAAAGATGCCGAGCACGATGGGCCAGGGTTTCCTGAAACGGGCTGCGAGCAAGAGGGCCAGGAGTTGGGTCTTGTCGCCCATTTCGGCGAGCGCAACTACGCCGGTTGCAACGAGAAAAGCTTCCATGATGACGTGGGGTTCCTTGGGCCGAAGGACGCAATTGACCATGCAACCCTTCGGCCATATTTCCGAAATTGCATGGTCAAAGGTCTCGCCAGGTGTGTTCACTGCACGCGCCATGTCCCGTGTGGGGCAGGACAAGTCTGTTGACGCGGGCCCTTCTCGCAGATCGGAAGGCGGCTACTCCCCAATGACGGGCGGAATTCTACAGGCAGTGCCCGCGCATTCTTAGTTTCTGTAAGCGAACGCTAGCTTTCCAGGCGTTTTCACAGGTGCTACCTCAAGACGCAAATTCCCGCTTGCTTTTCAAATATTTCACCCATAATGCACGAGCCTCCCTCTTCATTTTGGTGGGGAGACAGTTCGGTGATCGGTCAGTTTCGCGCGACTCGACGGCTCTCGTTTGAGTGATGCTTTCGGGACTCCATCGCTTTTCTTGGTGTGTGTTTATAGGAGTCCCTTGATGGGCAACAAACTGTACGTGGGCAACCTGCCTTACTCGGTGCGCGATGGAGATCTCGAACAGGCCTTCGGGCAGTTCGGCGCGGTGACCAGCGCCAAGGTCATGATGGAACGTGACACCGGCCGCTCGAAGGGCTTCGGCTTCGTCGAGATGGGCAGTGACGCGGAAGCACAGGCAGCCATCAACGGCATGAACGGCCAGCCCCTGGGCGGCCGCAGCGTCGTCGTCAATGAAGCACGTCCCATGGAAGCACGTCCCCCGCGCAGCGGTGGCGGCGGCTACGGTGGCGGCGGCGGCGGTTATGGCGGCGGTGGTGGCGGTGGCTACGGCGGCGGCGGTGGTGGCTACGGCGGCGGTGGCGGCGATCGCAGCGGTGGCGGCGGTGGCCGTTCCGGTGGCGGCGGCTACGGCGGCGGCGGTGGCCGCAGTGGCGGCGGCGGCGGTGGAGGCGATGGCGGTTTCCGCAGCCCCTACGGCGCTGGCCCCCGTGGCGGTGGCGGCGGTGGTCGCAGCGGCGGTGGTGGCGGTGGCTACGGCGGCGGCGGCAACAGCGGCTACTGAGCCCTGCAACTCCAACGCACAAAAAGACAAAAGGCTCCTCGGGAGCCTTTTTTCATGGGCGGGCCCTTTCGTCCGGCCCGATGCAGCGCGCAGCCTGGCTTCAGGCTTCCCCGCTGCGCTTCTTGCGCCCGCGCCCCTGCACCGCCCGGTCGAGCACGGCATTGGGCAGCATGCGCATGATCTTGGCGATCACGCCCATCTGCCATGGAATCACGCGGTAGCTGGTGCCCGATTCGATGGCCCGCAGCGCCTGGGCGGCAAAGTCCTGCGGCTGCATGAGAAAGGGCATGCCGTAGCGGTTGCCCTGCGTGAGCGGCGTGTCGATGTAGCCCGGGCACAGCGTGACCACCTTGACCCCGCTGCCGTGCAGTTCGCCGCGCAGGCTTTCGCAGTACGCCACCACGCCGGCCTTGCTGGCGCAGTACGCGCCATGCCCCGGCAGCCCGCGAATGGACGCCACGCTGCCGATGCCCACCAGCCGCCCGCTGCCGCGCTGCACCATTGCCTTCACGAAGGGGTGGAAGGTTGCCGCCAGCCCCACGTTGTTGGTGGCGAAGGTCTGCGTCAGCACGTCGAGGTCGGAGCGCTCGGCGGTGTCGATGCCCACGCTGATGCCGGCATTGGCGATCACCACGTCCGGCAGCCCCTGCTGCGCGATGCAGGCATTGCCGGCGGCCACGATGCTGTCGATCTGCGCCACGTCGGCGCTGTAGATGCAATAGCGGTCCGCGCCGATGTGGCGTGCCTGCGCCCACGCTTCGATTTCCGCCGTGCGGCGTGCGACCAGCGCCAGCCGGTAGCCCGCGTCATGAAAGCTCGCGGCCATGGCCTGGCCGATGCCGCTCGATGCGCCGGTGATGAAAACAAGGGGAGATGCAGCCATCTTCAGCGCTTCTTCGCCGGTGCCGCGCCGGCGGCCGCCGACGGAATCAGCACCCCGCGCACACGCCCGTTCAGGTTGGCCACGCCGCTCAGGTTGTCGTAGTCGAGCGTGTCGCCGGTGAACTTGTCGGTGCCGCGGATGAGCGTCACGGGCTTGTTGGAGGTCACGCGCTCGGTGTCCACGTAGGCATGCAGGAACTCGCCGCGGAACTCCAGGCGCGGCAGCGGCGTGCCGTTGGGCGCCACGGCCGGGTCGCGGATGACGATGGCGTTGCCGAACAGCTGGATCTCGCTGCCGTCGGAATTCGACAGGCCCCGGTTCGCCGTCGCGCGGGTCACCAGCCCCTCGGGCGAGACCGAGCGCACGCGCACCTGGTCGACTTCCATGGTGTCGGTGTCGGGGTAGTGGCGGCCTTCGGTGCCGTGCAGCTCGCTCTTCAGGTCGCCGTTGGGCAGGAAGTTCTTGATGACGAAATCGCGCATGAAGTAGTCGGGCTCGTGCGTGGGCGCGGCCTTGGCCGTGGGCTCCAGCAGCTTGGGGGCGTTGCGCACCAGCCAGTAGGTGCCGAGCGCGACGGCCGCCGTCAGGATGATCGGCAGGTAGATCGTGGTGCGGTCGAGCACGTCGCGCACCATGCCCCATGCGCGTTTCACGTTGTTCATGTGTTCGGGTCCCGGTGATCGCTGCGGCCCAGTGCCGCGTCGAGCATGGCGCGGTACTGGCCGCAGGCCGTGAGCAGCAGGTCGCACAGCTCGCGCGCCGCGCCTTCGCCGCCGCGCGCCTGGGTCACGTAGCGTGCGATGCCGCGCACTTCGGCGTGCGCGTTGGCCGGCGCCGCCGCGAAGCCGACGCGCGCAAGCACCGGCAGGTCGGGCCAGTCGTCGCCGATGGCGGCGGCCTGCGCCCAGGTGAAGCCCAGCTGGTCGAGCATGGCCTGCGCGGCGGGCAGCTTGTCTTCGGTGCCGTAGCGCACGTGCTCGATGCCCAGCGCCTCCAGGCGCACGCGCAGCGGCTTGGAGTCGCGCCCGGTGATCACCGCCGGCACGATGCCCGCCTTGCGCAGCAGCTTCAGGCCGTAGCCGTCGAGGATGCTGAAGCGCTTGAGCGTCTCGCCGTGCTCGGTGAAGTACACCCCGCCGTCGGTCAGCACGCCGTCGATGTCGAAGAAAACGATGCGCACGTCCTGCGCGGCGATGAGGGTCTCGGCCTGGAAGTCGAGCGCCATCAGATGACCTTCGCGCGCATCAGGTCGTTGGTGTTGATCGCGCCCACGATCACGCCCGCGCCGTCGATCACGAACAGGCGGGTGATGCCGCATTGCTCCATCAGCTCGGCGGCTTCCACCGCCAGCGCGTCCACGCGGATGGTGCGCGGGTTGTGGTGCATGACTTCCGCGGCCTTGGGGCTTCGCAGGTCGGCACCGGCTTCGATCAGGCGGCGCAGGTCGCCGTCGGTGAAGATGCCCGCGGCGCGGCCGTCGGGCTCGACCACCGCGGCGGCGCCGAAGCCCTTGATGCTCATGGCGCGCATCAGCTCGCTGATGGTGGCCGTGGGCGGCACGCGCGGCACCTCGTCGCCCGAGCGCATCACGTCGCTCACGTGCGTGAGCAGCTTGCGCCCGAGCGCGCCGCCCGGGTGCGAGCGCGCGAAGTCTTCGGAGCCGAAGCCACGCGCGTCGAGCAGCGCCACGGCCAGCGCGTCGCCCATCGCCATCTGGGCGGTGGTGCTCGCGGTGGGGGCGAGGTTGAGCGGGCAGGCTTCCTTGGCCACGCCCGCGTCGATCACGATGTCGGCGTGGCGCGCCAGGGTGGATTCGGGGCGACCGGTCATGGCGATCAGGGGCACGCCCTGGCGCTTGACGACCGGCAGGATGACGGTGAGCTCGTCGACCTCGCCGCTGTTGGAAATGGCCAGCACCAGGTCGACCGTCTTGATCATTCCCAGGTCGCCGTGGCTGGCCTCGGCCGGGTGCACGAACATCGCCGGCGTGCCGGTGGAGGCGAGGGTGGCGGCAATCTTGCGGCCCACGTGGCCGCTCTTGCCCATGCCCATCACGACCACGCGGCCGCGCACCTCGAGGATCTTGCGCACGGCTTCGACGAAGCTCGGGCCGACGCGGCTCTTCAGGCCGAGAACGGCTTCGGCTTCGATGTCGAAAGTCAGGCGTGCCCGCGCGAGGATCGCGTCGGGGTCGACCACGGGGGCCGGGGCGGGGCGGGAGCTCATCTCACGATTTTACGGGCCGGCGCCTTGCCCCCACGCTCGGCAATGCGTGTCCTCGCTGCCCCCCGAGGGGGCCGCTCCGCGCCTTGGGGCGGCCCGGCGGCGCTCGGTTCCCTCCGGCACGCGTGTGCACGACTCTTGCTCTAGCATCAACGCCTATGTCCTCGTTCGATCTCACGCTGTTGTATCTGTTGGCCGCGGTGATCGGCGTTGTCGCATGCCGGTCGCTGAAGCTGCCGCCGATGCTTGGCTACCTGTCGGCCGGCGTGCTCATCGGGCCGCACGCCTTCGCGCTGGCGCAGAACACCGAAGGCATCCAGCACCTGGGCGAGTTCGGCGTGGTGTTCCTCATGTTCGTGATCGGGCTGGAGTTCAGCCTGCCCAAGCTGCGCGCCATGCGCAAGCACGTGTTCGGGCTCGGCCTGCTGCAGGTGCTGCTGACCATGACCGTCGCCACCGTCGGCGCGCTGCTGATCGCCACGCAGTTGCCGCCGGCCTGGCGGCTGGGCTGGCAGACCGCGCTGGCGCTGTCGGGCGCGCTCACCATGAGCAGCACCGCCATCGTGGTCAAGCTGATGGCCGAGCGCCTCGAACTCGAAAGCGAGCACGGCAAGCGCGTGATGGGCGTGCTGCTCTTCCAAGACCTGGCCGTGGTGCCGCTGCTGGTGCTGATTCCGGCGCTGGGCGCACCGCCCGAGGCACTGGCCAAGGCGCTGGGCTTCGCGCTGCTGAAGGCCAGCTTCCTCATCGGCGTGCTGCTGTACGGCGGCCCGCGCGTGATGCGCTGGTGGCTCACGCTGGTGGCGCGGCGGCGCAGCGAGGAGCTCTTCATTCTCAACGTGCTGCTGGTCACGCTGGGCCTGGCCTGGCTGACCGAACTGGCCGGCCTGAGCCTGGCGCTGGGCGCGTTCATCGCGGGCATGCTGGTGTCGGAAACCGAATACAAGCACCAGGTCGAGACCGACATCCGCCCCTTCCACGACGTGCTGCTGGGCCTGTTCTTCATCACCGTGGGCATGTCGCTCGACTGGCACATCGTGGTCGAGCGCTGGCTGCTGGTGGGCGTGCTGCTGCTGGTGCCGCTGGCCTTCAAGCTGGGCCTGGTGACGGTGCTGGCCAGGGTGCTGGGCGCGACCTCGGGCGTGTCGCTGCGCACCGGCCTGTACCTGGCGCAGGCCGGCGAGTTTGGCTTCGTGCTGCTCACGCTGGCGCAGGAGCGCAGCCTGCTGCCGCCCTGGCTGGCCAACCCGGTGCTGGCGTCGATGGTGCTGTCGATGCTGGCCACGCCGTTCATCATCATGTACAGCAACACCATCGTGCGAAAGCTGGTGGCCAGCGACTGGATGCAGCAGTCGCTGCAGATGACGAGCATCGCGCGCAAGACCATCAACACCGCCCGGCACGTGATCATCTGCGGCTACGGGCGCTGCGGGCAGAACCTGGCGCGCATCCTGGAGCGCGAAGGCATTCCCTACATGGCGCTGGACCTCGACCCCGACCGCGTGCGCCAGGCCGCCGCCGCCGGCGACTCGGTGGTGTTCGGCGACGCGGCTCGGCTGCAGGCGCTGATGGCCGCGGGCCTGGCGCGCGCCAGCGCGGTGGTGGTCACCTACCTGGACGTGCCGGGCGCGATGAAGGTGCTGGCCAACACGCGCGCCCACGCGGCGCATGTGCCGGTCATCGTGCGCACCCAGGACGACCACGACCTCGAGAAGCTGCAGGCCGCCGGCGCCACCGAAGTGGTGCCCGAGGCCATCGAAGGCTCGCTGATGCTCGCCAGCCATGCGCTGGCGCTGGTCGGCGTGCCGATGCGCCGCGTGATCCGCGTGGTGCAGGACCAGCGCGACGCGCGCTACAACCTGCTGCGCGGCTACTTCCACGGCGCCGACGACGACAACGCCGACGAGATCAACCACGAGCGGCTCAACAGCTTCACCCTGAGCGCCGGCGCGCGCGCCATCGGGCAGACGCTGGAAGGCATCGCGCTGCCCACGCTGGGCGTGCGGGTGGCCAGCCTGCGCCGCCTCGACGGCCAGCCGCGCACGCCGGCCGGGGACACGGTGCTGTCGGACGGCGACACGCTGGTGCTCTCGGGCAAGCCCGCGGCACTGGCCATGGCGATCGAGCGGCTTCAGAAGGGCTGAAGCGGCCGGTGCGCAGCGACGGGCAGCGACCGGTACGCGGCCCTGGTGACGGGTCAGTTGACCAGCGTCGGGTTGCGCTTTTCTTCTTCGAGCCGCTGCTGGCGGCGCACGGCTTCGCATTGCGCGTGGGCCTTGAATTCGGGTTTCAGGCACTGGGCCGCCATGCACTGCGCCTTGGCGATGAAGTTGCGGTCGCCGCACTGGGCCTGGGGTTCGGCCGGTGGGGCGGGGGCGGGCGTCGGCGCGGCGGGTGCGGCGACGGCTGGCGCGGGCTCGGGTGCGGTCGGTGCCGGCGCGGCGGCGGTCGCCTGCTTGCGCGGCTTGGCGACCGGCTTCGGTGCGGCGACAGCTGATGCGGCCGTGGTGTCTGCCGCCGGGGGCGCCTCGACCGGTTCGGACGTTTGCGGAGCCGGGACCGGAGCCGGCGCGGGCGGCGGCTCGGCCGCTGGCACCGGCGCGGCAACGGCCGGTGGGGTGACCGGCGCAACGACCGGCGACGCAGCCTGCTCGACCGCCGCCGGCGCCTTGCGCGTGCCGTAGCCGTACCAGCCCGCGACGACCATCGCGACCGCCACGACAAGCAGGCCCAGCCACAGCAGGCCCACGCGCTTGCGCGGCGGCCTGTCCGCCGGCACGGGCCGCGCACCCCTGGCGCGCGGCTTCCTGTGGTCCGCCTTCGCGGCCTGCTCCGACTCGAAGGTCGGCGAAATCGCGCGCGGCGCCGGGGCGTGCGGCAGGCCGTCGTCGTGAACCATCAGCACGGTCTGCTCGTCGTCGCGCGGCGCGGCGGCCGTGCGGCCGAAGAACGACCGCGCGGGGGCGGGCGGCTGTTCGCCCGGATCGAACAACGGCGCCGGAATGGTCGGCGCGCGCAGCTGGGCGGGCGCGGTGGTGGCCCATTCGCGCTCGGGGCTCGGCGGCGGGGGAATCCGCTCGGCCGTGGCCACCGAGGCGGCCGATGTGGAAAGGGCAACGCCGCAGCTCCGGCAGAAATGGGCGCCGTCACGGTTTTCCGTGCTGCAGACCGGACAGATCAAGGCCATGGCTTGCGACTGACTACTCTTGCGATCAAAAACAAAAACGGGGCACCAGGCCCCTTCTGGAAAACGGTCTGGCGGTGGAAGGCAAGCGGCCTCAGGTGACGGCGACGCGCTTGGAGCGGTGCGCCATGCGCTTGGCGATCACGGCGCCCAGCGCCATCGCGACTTCCAGCGCCATGTTGGGCTGGCGGTTCGACAGCTCCGAGAAGCGGATCGCGTTGAGCCGCCACACGCGGCCCGCCCCGGTGACCACCACGTTGGCCGAATGCGGCAGGCGCGAGAAGAAAGAGCCTTCGCCGACCACCGAGCCCGGCGTCAGCACGGCCAGCTTCATCTGCTCCTTGCTGCTCACCTTGTGCACGCTGATGGCGCCGCTTTCGATGAAGAAGACCGAGCGGTCCGGCGTGCCCTGCTCGATCAGCACGTCGCCCACGCTGGTCTCGATGGGCTGCAGGTAACCCGCGAACGTGTCCCACTGCTGGACGGTGAAGGTCAGCGCAAAGGCGTCGTTGCTCGTGTTCTGGGCGATGACTCGGCTCAGGTTCTGGATGGACATGTTTTTCTCAACCCCGCAAGTGAGCCGAAGTATCCGCGAACGCCGCAAGATTCGGCTACAACTGTTTACGGATTTACCCGGTGCCTGTCGCTATTTGCCAATGCAGAAGCGCGAAAAGATGACGCCCAGCAGGTCGTCCGCGCCGAACTCGCCGGTGATCTCGTTCAGCGCGTTCTGCGCCAGGCGCAGTTCCTCGGCCAGCAGGTCGAGCAGTTGCGCCTGCGCCGCGAGGTGCGCGGCGGCCAGCCCGAGGTGCGTCTCGACCTGCGCCAGCGCCTGCACATGGCGCGCCCGCGCCAGGTACACGCCCTCGGGCACGGCCTGCCAGCCGGCCATGGCCAGCAGCTGCTCGCGCAGGGCCTCGATGCCCAGGCCGGTCTTGGCCGACAGGGCGATGCCTTCCGCGAGCGGGGCGGCATCGGGTGCGGCGTCCTGCTTGTTCCACACATCAAGCACCGGCACGCTCGCGGGCAGTTTGCGGCGCAGGCCGGCCAGGATGTCGGCGTCGGCCGCGGCGTAGTCCGGCAGGTGGGCACGCGTGAGGTCGTGCAGGAACAGCACCGCGTCGGCGCTTTCGATCTGCCCCCACGCACGTGCCACGCCGATCTGCTCGACCTCGTCGGTGCTCTCGCGCAGGCCGGCGGTGTCGGCCACATGCAGCGGCACGCCGTGGATCTGGATGGTCTGCGAGACCACGTCGCGCGTGGTGCCCGCCACCGCGCTCACGATGGCCAGCTCGGCGCCGGCCAGTGCGTTGAGCAGCGAGCTCTTGCCCGCGTTGGGCTGGCCCGCGATCACCACCTTGATGCCCTCGCGCAGCAAGGCGCCCTGGCGCGCGCGCTGCTGCACGGCGGCCAGTTGCGACTGGAGCCGCTCCAGCTGCCCGCTGGCGTCGGCCTTCTGCAGGAAGTCGATTTCTTCTTCGGGAAAGTCGAGCGTGGCCTCCACCAGCATACGCAGGTGGATCAGCGCGTCGCGCAGCGTGTGGATCTCGCGCGAGAAGGCACCCGACAGCGAGCGCCCGGCGCTGCGCGCGGCGGCCTCGGTGCTGGCGTCGATCAGGTCGGCGATGGCCTCGGCCTGCGCCAGGTCGATCTTGCCGTTGAGAAAGGCGCGCTGGCTGAACTCGCCGGGTTCGGCCACGCGCAGGCCGTTCAGGCGAGGCCGGCCGGTGACGGCATCGGGTTCGGCCGCCGCCTCGAGGCAGCGCGCCAGCAGCAGTTGCAGCACGACCGCGCCGCCGTGGGCCTGCAGTTCGAGCACGTCTTCGCCGGTGAAGGAGTGCGGCGAGGGAAAGTGAATGGCCAGCCCGTGGTCGACCGGCTCGCCCTGCGCGTCCTTGAAAGGAAGGTAGGTTGCCTCGCGCGGCTTGAGCGCGCGGCCGCAGAGCGCCTCGATAAGCGGCGCCAATCTGGCGCCCGACACCCGCACGATGCCGACCGCGCCGCGCCCCGAGGCGGTGGCGATGGCGACGATGGGATCGGAGGTGCGGGCAAGCATGGGCGGATTCTTTCAGCAAAAAAGGGCCGCTGACGCGGCCCTTCGAGGGATGACGGGGTTCGGCTGCGGCTACTTCTTGCCGAGCACGCCCAGGCGCTTGTTGATGAACCACTGCTGCGCGATGGACAGCGTGTTGTTCGTGATCCAGTACAGCACCAGGCCGGCCGGGAAGAAGATGAACATCACGCTGAAAGCCAGCGGCATGATCCACATCAGCTTGGCCTGCATCGGGTCCGGCGGCGTCGGGTTGAGCCAGGTCTGGAACAGCGAGGTGGCCGTCATCACGACCGGCAGGATGTACCAGGGGTCCGGTGCCGACAGGTCGGTGATCCAGCCGATCCACGGTGCGTGGCGCATCTCGACGGACGACAGCAGCACCCAGTACAGCGCGATGAACACCGGGATCTGGATCACGATGGGGAAGCAGCCGCCCATCGGGTTGACCTTCTCGGTCTTGTAGATCCGCATCATTTCCTGCTGCATTTCTTGCGGCTTGTCCTTCAGCCGCTCGCGCATTTCCATGATCTTCGGGTTGATGGCCTTCATCTTGGCCATGCTGGCGTACGCCTTGGCGTTGAGCCAGTAGAAGGCCGCCTTCAGCAGCACCACCAGCGCCACGATCGACCAGCCCCAGTTGCCCAGCAGGCCGTGCAGCTGGTTGAGCAGCCAGTACAGCGGCTTGGAAATGATCGCGAAGATGCCGTAGTCCTTCACAAGGTCCAGGCCGGGGGCGATGGCTTCGAGCTTCTTTTCTTCTTCGGGGCCGGCGAACAGCGTGCTGTTCACGACCTGCGTGGCGCCTGGGGCCAGCTTGGGCAGCGTGGCGACCATGGCCACGGTGAACAGGTTGTCGCCCAGGTCCTTCACGCGGAACTCGCGGCGCAGCTGCTCGCTGACCGGGTCGCCCTTGAGCAGCCAGGCCGACACGAAGTAATGCTGCACCATGGCCACCCAGCCGTCGTTGGCCGCGGGCGGCGGCTCGACCTTGTTCTTGGCGATGTCCGCGAACGCGAGCTTGTGGAACTTCTTCTCGTTGGTGTACGCGGCCGGGCCGGTGAAGGTGTTGGTGCCGAACATGGTGCCGGCGGCCACGGTGCCGTGGCGCAGCAGCTGCATGTACAGCTGCGCGTCGCGCGGCTGGTCGCTCACGTTGACCACTTCGTGGCGCACGCCGATGGCGTAGTCGCCGCGGTGGAACACGTAGGTCTTGATGTACTTCAGGCCGCCGACGGGGGCGCTCTCGAAGCTCACTTCCAGCGTGTTCTGGCCGTCGGCCAGTTCGCGCGGGCCGGCCTTCGGCGTCATCGGCGTCAGGTGGTTGGGGAAGCGTTCACCGGTGTCGACCGTGTTCAGCAGGCCGGTCTGTGCAACGTAGCGCGTGGCCGGCGAGCCGTTTTCGAACAGCACCACGTGGGTGGTGCGGTCGGCTTCGTCGTACTTGCGCAGCTCGAGGCGGTTGACCGTGGCGCCTTCGCTGTCGATCGTGGCCTTGAACAGGTCGGTGGTCACGTTGACCTGTTCGCGCGGCGCGGCCGCGGCGGCCTGCGTGGGCACGGCAGCCGCGTTGCCGCCGGTGCCGGACGCGGTCGGCACGCCGTTGGCCGAAGGTGCGTTGGCGGGGGCAGCGGCCGTGGCGGCCGGTTTGCTCGACGGCAGGAAGGTCGGCTTGTTGCCGTTGAAGACCTGCCATTGGTCCCACAGCAACACCAGCGAGAAACCAAAAATCACCCACAGGATCGTGCGGCGGATATCGTTCATGACGAAGACTTCTTGTCGGAGGAGAGAAGAGACGAAAACAGCGATCCTGACTTGTCAGTGCGACGCTTTGATTTCGGTGGAACCGGATCGTGGCCGCCCTGGCACCAGGGCTGGCAGCGCGCGATGCGGTGCAGGGTCAGGTAGCTGCCCTTGAGCGCGCCATGCACCTCGAGCGCCTCGATCGAATACACCGAGCAGGTCGGCGTGAAGCGGCACGACTGGCCGAGCCAGGGGCTCAGCAGCAGGCGGTAGCCTTTCACGAGGCCGATCAGCAGGCGTTTCATGAGGAAGATGAGGAGGGGGCCGATGGAGCGGACGGGGCCGAGGAGCCGGGAGAACCAGGCGACCCAGGAGAAATCGCAGGCCTCGGCGAGCGTTCGCGTTCGGAGCGCTCGCGCGGCGGGGGCGCGGGGCGTGCGGCACGCTCCAGCAGCTGCTGGAGTTCGGCGCGCACGGCGGCCTTGAGCTTGTCCGAGGAGGCGCTCACGAATTCCTTGCGATCGAAGCCCGAGCGCAATCGCACCACGTGCGCGGCACGTGGCAAGACGACGCCGGGAGCAGCGCTCACGGCGTAGATCTGGCGCTTGATGGCGTTGCGCGTGACCGCGCGACGCGCCCAGCGCTTGGGCACCATGGCACCCAGCCAGACATCGTCGGACGCGAACAACGGCTGTGCGCTCGATGCGAGATCGAGCGCACAGCGGTGCAATGCGAAATGAGCAGTGCGCGCCACGGTGGCACCTGCGAGGACGGCCTGGAATTGCGCGCGGGTCTGCAGCCGCTGCATGGAAGCCGGGCCGCGCACGTCATGCCCGGCAAAACCGGGCGCACTGGCTGCGGAAGCTGGCGCTGACGTGTCGGCTGCTGGCAACGGCAGGTGGGCTGCCGTCAGACGGCCAGGCGCTTGCGGCCCTTGGCGCGGCGTGCGTTGATGACGGCACGGCCGCCGCGGGTCTTCATGCGGACCAGGAAGCCGTGGGTACGGGCGCGGCGGACTTTGGATGCTTGATAAGTGCGTTTCATGGTGATTTCCTAATTCCCTGTTCGCGCGGGCTCTTCGTACGGAAGGCATGAAGAACCTGCGGGGCGCCGGGGGAGCGTATTGGGATGACCCCTGAGCTCCTAGTGACGAACGCAAGAAGGTTTTCAGGGAAACCCGCAATTATCGCAAACATTGGCCGCCGGGACAATCTTCGAGCAGATTTGCGGGCCTTTCGGCGACCTTGCCAGCGTGTGGATAAGGTTTTGACAAGTTAGAATGCCGGGCGCCTTCCAGCAGAGAATATCCACAATACCTATACCAAAAAATGCCCGAGGGTCACACCACTTTTCCAAGCGCCCATGTCCACTGACGGCATCGGCGAAAGCCTCTGGCAGGCCTGCGTCGACCAGCTCGCGCAGGAGCTGTCCGAGCAACAGTTCAACACCTGGATCAAGCCCCTGACCGCACAGGTCGCCGACGACCTGTCGCGCATGACCGTGTTCGTCGCCAACCGGTTCAAGCTCGACTGGATCCGGGCCCAGTACGCCGGCAAGATCGCCGCCATGGCCGAGAAGATGTACGGCCAGCCGGTGGCTGTCGAGTTAGCGCTTGCTCCCCGTGAAACCCCCGTGCGTTCTGCACCGGTCACGGTCATGGCCGAGACCGATGTGCCACGCGACGTGGCCGGCCCGGGCGAGGAGCCCGCCGCCGCCGGCTTCAAGAATCGGCTGAATTCCGGCCTCACTTTCGACACCCTGGTCGAGGGCACGGCCAACCGCATGGCGCGCGCCGCGGCCATGCACGTGGCCGGCATGCCGGGCCATCTGTACAACCCGCTTTTCATCTACGGCGGCGTCGGCCTGGGCAAGACCCACCTGATGCACGCCGTGGGCAACCGGCTGCTCGCCGACAAGCCGGATTCCAAAGTTCTCTACATCCACGCCGAGCAGTTCGTGTCGGATGTGGTCAAGGCGTATCAGCGCAAGACTTTCGACGAGTTCAAGGAGCGTTATCACTCGCTCGATCTGTTGCTGATCGACGATGTGCAGTTCTTCGCCAACAAGGACCGCACGCAGGAAGAATTCTTCAACGCGTTCGAGGCCCTGCTCGCCAAGAAGTCGCACATCGTGATGACCAGCGACACCTACCCCAAGGGCCTGGCGGACATCCATGAGCGGCTGGTCTCGCGCTTCGATTCGGGCCTCACGGTGGCCATCGAGCCGCCCGAGCTCGAAATGCGCGTGGCCATCCTGATCAACAAGGCGCGCGCCGAATCGGCCGAAATGCCGGAAGAAGTGGCATTTTTCGTCGCCAAGAACGTGCGTTCCAACGTGCGCGAGCTCGAAGGGGCGCTGCGCAAGATCCTGGCGTACTCGCGCTTCAACCAGAAAGAGATCTCGATCGCCCTGGCGCGCGAGGCGCTGCGCGACCTGCTGTCGATCCAGAACCGGCAGATCTCGGTCGAGAATATCCAGAAGACGGTGGCCGACTACTACAAGATCAAGGTTGCCGACATGTACAGCAAGAAGCGCCCGGCCAGCATTGCGCGGCCGCGGCAGATCGCAATGTACCTGGCCAAGGAACTCACGCAGAAGAGCCTGCCCGAAATCGGCGAGCTGTTCGGCGGGCGCGACCACACGACGGTGCTGCACGCGGTGCGCAAGATCTCGGGCGAGCGCCAGCAGCTCACCGAGCTCAACCAGCAGCTCCACGTGCTCGAACAGACGCTCAAGGGCTGAAGAAGCCGGATGTCATCAGGAACGCCCCTCGCGACAGCGGAGAATGGCGTTCTTACAAGCTGATTCAAAGAGATAGAGAAGAGGAAGAAGACATGATCGTTTTGAAGGCAAACCAAGACAAAGTCCTCGCCGCGCTGCAGTCGGTAGCGGGCATCGTCGAGCGGCGTCACACCCTGCCTATCCTGGCGAACGTGCTGATTCGCAAGACCGGCGGCCAGCTTCAGCTGACCACCAGCGACCTCGAGATCCAGATCCGCACCACCGCCGAGCTTGGCGGCGACGAAGGCAACTTCACCACCACCATCGGCGCGCGCAAGCTCATCGACATCCTGCGCACCATGCCGGCCGACCAGACCGTGAGCCTCGAGTCGAGCGCCAGCAAGCTCGTGCTCAAGGGCGGCAAGAGCCGCTTCACGCTGCAGTCGCTGCCGGCCGAAGACTTTCCGCTGGTGCAGGAAGCCGCCAATTTCGGCCCCGTGTTCAGCGTGCCGCAGAAGACGCTGAAGGACCTGCTGTCGCAAGTGTCGTTCGCCATGGCCGTGCACGACATTCGCTACTACCTGAACGGCATCCTGTTTGTCGCCGAAGGCAAGCAGCTGAGCCTGGTGGCCACCGACGGCCACCGCCTGGCGTTCTCGTCGGCCACGCTCGACGTCGAAGTGCCGCGGCAAGAAGTGATTCTTCCGCGCAAGACCGTGCTCGAAATGCAGCGCCTGCTGTCCGACGCCGAAGGCGCCATCGAGATGCAGTTCGCCAACAACCAGGCCAAGTTCAGCTTCGGCGGCATGGAATTCGTCACCAAGCTGGTCGAGGGCAAGTTCCCCGACTACAACCGCGTCATTCCGAAGAACCACAAGAACACCGTCACGCTCGGCCGCGCGCCGTTGCTGGCCAGCCTGCAGCGCACCGCCATCCTGACCAGCGAGAAGTTCAAGGGCGTGCGCCTGAACATCGAGCCGGGCACGCTGCGCATCGCCTCGAACAACGCCGAGCAGGAAGAAGCGCAGGACGAGCTCGACATCGACTACGGCGGCGACGCCATCGAGATCGGCTTCAACGTGACCTACCTGATCGACGCGCTGTCGAACATGGACCAGGACATGGTCAAGCTCGACCTGGCGGACTCCAACAGTTCCGCGTTACTGACCATCCCCGAGAACGCATCCTTCAAGTACGTCGTGATGCCGATGCGTATCTAGCAGACAGACCCCGAAGCGCCTTGCGCACACAGCCCGCGGCCCTCCGCGGGTTTGCGCTTTCAAGAGGCGGCGAATTGAGCTTTTGAGAGCCCGAAAAATCACGTGAATGCCGTGAGAGATAGAGGAATATCCGAATGAGTGCAGAAGAAAACAAGCCCGAAGTGCCGCACACCGAGCCGGTCTACATCCCCGAGATCGAGACCGTGGCCGCCGACACCAGCTACGGCGAAGGTTCGATCACGATCCTCGAAGGGCTTGAGGCCGTGCGCAAGCGCCCCGGCATGTACATCGGCGACACCTCCGACGGCACCGGCCTGCACCACCTGGTGTTCGAAGTGGTGGACAACTCCATCGACGAGGCGCTGGCCGGCCATTGCGACGACATCGTCGTGACCATCCACAGCGACAACTCGATCTCCGTCACCGACAACGGCCGCGGCATTCCCACCGGCGTGAAGATGGACGACAAGCACGAGCCCAAGCGCTCGGCCGCTGAAATCGCCCTCACCGAACTGCACGCGGGCGGCAAGTTCAACCAGAACAGCTACAAGGTCTCCGGCGGCCTGCACGGCGTGGGCGTGAGCTGCGTGAACGCGCTGAGCGTCATGCTGCGCCTGGTGGTGCGCCGCGAAGGCAAGATCCACGAGCTGGAGTTCAGCCGCGGCTTCGTGCAAAACCGCCTGCTCGACACGGTGAACGGCATCGAGGTGTCACCGATGAAGATCATCGGCGACACCGACAAGCGCGGCACCGAGGTGCACTTTCTGCCGGACACCGAGATCTTCAAGGAGAACTCGGACTTCCACTACGAAATCCTCAGCAAGCGCCTGCGCGAACTGAGCTTCCTGAACAACGGCGTGCGCATCCGCCTGAAGGACGAGCGCACCGGCAAGGAAGACGACTTCTCGGGCGCCGGCGGCGTGCGCGGCTTCGTGGAGTTCATCAACAAGGGCAAGACCGTCCTGCACCCGAACTCGTTCTACGCGGAAGGCGAGAAGCCGGCCGACACCTACGGCGGCATTCCCGGCACGCACATCGGCGTGGAAGTGGCGATGCAGTGGAACAGCGGCTACAACGAGCAGGTGCTGTGCTTCACCAACAACATTCCCCAGCGTGACGGCGGCACCCACCTGACCGGCCTGCGCGCAGCGATGACCCGCGTCATCAACAAGTACATCGAAGAGCACGAGTTCGCCAAAAAGGCGAAGGTCGAGGTCACCGGCGACGACATGCGCGAAGGCCTGTGCTGCGTGCTGAGCGTGAAGGTGCCCGAGCCCAAGTTCTCCAGCCAGACCAAGGACAAGCTGGTGTCCAGCGAAGTGCGCGCACCGGTGGAAGACATCGTCGGCCGGCTGCTGACCGACTACCTGCAGGAGCGCCCGGCGGACGCCAAGATCATCTGCGGCAAGATCGTCGAGGCCGCCCGCGCCCGCGAAGCGGCCCGCAAGGCCCGCGAAATGACGCGCCGCAAGGGCGTGCTCGACGGCATGGGCCTGCCCGGCAAGCTGGCCGACTGCCAGGAGAAGGACCCCGCGCTGTGCGAGGTCTACCTGGTGGAGGGCGACTCCGCCGGCGGCTCCGCCAAGCAGGGCCGCGACCGGAAGTTCCAGGCCATCCTGCCGCTGCGCGGCAAGATCCTGAACGTGGAGAAGGCGCGCTACGAGAAGCTGCTGACCAGCAACGAAATTCTCACGATGATCACCGCCCTGGGCACCGGCATCGGCCGGGCCGGCGCGACCACCGCGGGCGGCGGCGCGGACGACTTCAACGTCGCCAAGCTGCGCTACCACCGCATCATCATCATGACCGACGCCGACGTCGACGGCGCCCACATCCGCACGCTGCTGCTGACGTTCTTCTACCGCCAGATGCCCGAGCTGGTGGAGCGCGGCCACATCTACATCGCGCAGCCGCCGCTGTACAAGGTAAAGGTCGGCAAGGAAGAGCAGTACCTGAAGGACGGCCCCGCGCTGGACGCCTTCCTGCTCAAGGTGGCCCTGAAGGACGCGAGCCTGCAGACCGGCGGCGCCAACTCCACCACGCTCACCGGCGACACCCTGGCCGAACTGGCGCGCAAGCACCAGGTGGCCGAGGCCGTCATTGCGCGCCTGCGCAACTTCATGGACGCCGAGGCCCTGCGCGCCATTGCCGACGGCGTGTCGCTCGACCTGGACACCACGCCCGCGGCCGAAGCCTCGGCCGTGGCGCTGCAGGCCAAGCTGCGGGAACTGAACACCACCGGCATTCCCGCCGAGGTGAGCAACGAGTTCGACGCGCGCACCGACAAGCCGCTGCTGCGCATCAGCCGCCGCCACCACGGCAACATCAAGAGCAGCGTGATCACGCAGGACTTCGTGCACGGCGCCGACTACGCGGCCCTGGCCGGCGCGGCCGACACCTTCCGCGGCCTGCTGAGCCCCGAAGGCGCGCTGGTGCGCCGCGGCGAAGGCGAGCGTGGCAAGGAAGAGAAGGTCGACGACTTCCGCCAGGCCATGAAGTGGCTGATCGGCGAGGCCGAGCGCGCCACCTCGCGCCAGCGCTACAAGGGCCTGGGCGAGATGAACCCCGAGCAGCTGTGGGAAACCACCATGGACCCGACCGTGCGCCGCCTGCTGCGCGTGCAGATCGACGACGCCATCGAGGCCGATCGCGTGTTCACGATGCTGATGGGCGACGAGGTGGAACCGCGTCGCGAGTTCATCGAACAGAACGCGCTGCGCGCGGCGAACATCGACGTTTGATTGATTGATTGATTGATCGCCCGGCGGCTTCGTGCCGTCGGGATGCCAAGACACAACGCCCGGTCAAGCCGGGCGTTTTTCTTTGGACACGCCCGGTAAAGCCGGGCGTTTCTCATTGCAGCCGCAAGGTCGTCGCGCGCGCACCTTCGGAGCAGGCGCCGTCGGAGTACTCCGCCTCGCCGGACGGCGTGACGCACTTGGTCACCTCGAACCTGACAGGCGTCGCCACGATGGGCTCGGACACCACCGCCGTCGGCCGTGCCAGGCGAGCCGGCACCGCTGACACCACCCGCGCAGGCGGCGGCGTGAACTCGGCGGCATTGGCAGCCGCCAACAAAGGCGCCTGCACGACCGCCGGCATCGCGGCGGCCTGGGCGGGCGCGCGCGCCGCGCTTTCCTTCACCAGGTCCGTCAGCGCCACATAGAAGAAGAACATCGCCACCAGCGCCACCGCCAGGCAAGGCGCCCAGTAGCGCTGCGGCCCCGGGGCCACGTGCGGGGCGCCGCTCAGCGCCGCGGCCATGCCGAGCTCCCGCTTTGCAACACGCCCGCCAGCTTGGCGATGCCGCCGGTTCCGCTGGCGGCCCGCCCGATCAACGCGCCGCCGGCGGCGCCGGCCACCAGCCGCGTCAGGAACGAGCGGCTGCGCCCCGCCGCCAGCAGCAGCAACACGCCCGCGCCCAGCACCACGAGGTGCTCGCCCGGGTAGTC
Source organism: Variovorax sp. RCC_210 (assembly GCF_041355175.1). NCBI lineage: Bacteria > Pseudomonadati > Pseudomonadota > Betaproteobacteria > Burkholderiales > Comamonadaceae > Variovorax > Variovorax sp. RCC_210. Next base: position 667,625 of record NZ_JBFUPJ010000002.1, read on the forward strand.
GGCGCGCTGGGCGTCGACTTTCTTGAACTCGTTGATCGTCGATTCGAGGGTCATGGCTGAAGCTCCTTGAGGCTGTTTGTGTCTGTTCAGCCGTTCATATCGCGCGCCCCCATGCACCGGTGTAGGCCTGCGCCATGCCCGTTTGCAGATTTCGGCGCAAAGAAGGCGCAGAAACGGGCCAAAACCGCGCGAAAACCGCCGGATCAGGGTTTCCGTGGAGCCTGTTAACAAAAGTAGCCGAACGTGGCGTCATACGGGCGTCATCAGCTATGAAAACAATAGCATTCAAATCGCAACCGCAGATCGTTCCTCGTAAACGCTATATCTAGCCCGACTCTTGCTAAGCAAAATCCTCGTCGGATTTCACGTCACGCAAGATCGAGGACCACACAGCAATGAACCCTTCGCGTCTCCGCCGGCCCCTGGCCGCGCTGGTAATGAGCGGCACAGCAGCATTCCTCGGGGCCGTGGCTTCGGTCACGCCCGCCCATGCGTTCTCCAACCCGCCCATCCAAGTGGCGCAGGGCATCGAATACATGTGCGGCGGCGCCGCGCGTGACGAGGCCGCGTTCATGGAAATGGTGTCGCCCCGCTGGGCCGCCACCATCGCGCTCGGCGTGAGCGACGGCAAGGGCGCGCAGCAAAGCGGCTTCCCGGCCAAGGCCGACGTGCAGATCCGCCAGAAATACACCGGCCAGGTGGTGATGGACGTGCAAACGCAGTCCCCCTACATGCTCGCGCGCCTGAACCCCGGCGCCTACGACGTGAACGTGACGCTCGGCGGCCTCACGCTGACGCAGTCGCTGGTGGTGATTGCCGGCGTGCCGGCCCGCGCCGCCTTCGTCTGGCCGTCGAACTTCGACATGGCCTCGGTGGCGCCGCAGATGCCGCAAACGCTGGCGCAAAGCACCGCCGCCGTTCGCTGAGCCCCTGGGCTCCCACAGGCCCGCTACAGGCCCGCCACCCGGCGCGGCCTGTTTTCTTTCGAGGTCAGCCTTTCCTAAGTCGCGCCCCGCACAGTGGCACGGTGGCTTCTCGCCATGTCGACCAGGAAAGGATCCAGACCATGACCTCCCGTTTTCCCTCGCGCATGCGGCCCGTGGCGGCCGCGCTGTTCTGCGGCGCCGTCTTGCTGGGCGCGCTGTCCTCGGCCCAGGCGGCGGTGAACCCGCCGATCTACATGTCCCACGGCGTCGAGTACATGAGCGGCGGCATCGGCAGCGACGAAGCCCAGCTGATGGAGACGGTGTCGCCGCGCTGGCCCGCCACCTTCGAGTTCGCCGTCAAGGACGGCAAGAGCGCCGACTTCGCGGCCAACGTGCACGTGACGGTGCGCGACGCTCACGGCGTGGCGCTGATCGACAACGTGACCTCCGGCGGCCCGTTCATGGTGGCGCGGCTGGAGCCGGGCAACTACGACGTGGAAGCGACGCTGGGCGGCCAGGTGCTCAAGCAGCAGGTGCGCGTGCCCGAAGGCGCGTCGGCCAAGGCGAACTTCGTGTGGCCGGCGGGCACCGACATGGCTTCGGTGGGCACACGCACGGTGCAGTAAGCGGCCTTGGCGCGCATCGCCGGGCAGGAACGCGCGCAAGTGGGCGCCGGCATCGCGGAATGCCGGCATCCGTTCAAGCTGCTTCGCGGCGCGCCGGCACCCGCTATCCGGGCGCCCCGCGCTATAGAAAAAATAGCGGTTGCGGCGCTTGAATGCGCGGCATGCGCCTTGCAGATGGTGTATCCCGGGCAGTGCCCGATCCCATTGCCCCGATGCCGATCCGTCCCCTGAGCGCCTTGACCGCGCTGTTGCACGTCTACCTCGCGCTGCGCCTGCTGCCCGCGCTGGCGGTGCTCACGCCCGCGTGGCCGCTGGCGCTGCTTGCGCTGGCGGTGTCGGCGTTCACCATTCCGCTGCCTTTTCTCTCGCGCAGCATCGCGCGCGACGCCTCGCTGTCAACCGTGCTGAAGTGGGTCGGCCTGATCAGCATGGGCTGGTTCTCGTCGATGTTCGTGCTGACGCTGGCGCGCGACGCGGGCCTGGCGCTCACTTGGCTGGCCAGCACCGTGGGCAACGTGCAGGTGCCGTGGGCCACGCTGAAACCATGGAGCGCGCTGGCGGTGCTGGCGGTGGCCACGGCCACCTCGGCCATCGGTTTTCTCAACGCGCGCCGCACGGCCAGCGTGAAGCGGGTCGAAGTGCCCATCGCCGGCCTGCCGCAGGCGCTCGAGGGCTTCACGATCGCGCAGCTCAGCGACATCCATGTGGGGCCGACCATCAAGAGCGCGTACATCCAGCGCATCGTCGACGCGGTCAACCGGCTGGGCGCCGACACCATCGCGATCACCGGCGACCTGGTCGACGGCAGCGTGCCCGAATTGCGCGAGCACATCGCGCCGCTGGCCGGACTGCGCGCGCGCCACGGCACCTTCGTGGTCACGGGCAACCACGAGTACTACGCGGGCGCGCACGCCTGGATCGACGAGCTGCGCCGCCTCGGCCTGAAGGTGCTGCTGAACGAGCACGTGGTGCTGCAGACGCGCAACGTGCGCGGCGCGCAGACCGACGAAGAGCTGTTCGAGAGCGCCCTGGTGCTGGCCGGCGTGACCGACTTCACCGCCGGCCATTTCGATGCCGCGCACGCCAGCGACCCGCACCTGGCGCTGCACGACGCACCGCCGCTGGTGCACACGCGCGTGCTGCTGGCGCACCAGCCGCGCAGCGCCACGCTGGCGGCGGCCGCGGGCTACCAGCTGCAGCTGTCGGGCCACACGCACGGCGGCCAGTTCTTTCCGTGGAACCTGTTCGTGCCCATGCAGCAGCCCTTCACGGCGGGGCTGCACCGGTTGCACGACATGTGGGTGTATGTGAGCCGGGGCACCGGCTATTGGGGCCCGCCCAAGCGCTTTGGCGCGCCTTCTGAAATCACGTTGCTGACGCTGGTGCCCGCGAAGGGCTGAGCGCCTTCTCGGCGCGGTTCGCCTTCCTCTCGACTTTCGCCTTCTTCAGGCCTCGAGCTCGGCCAACCTGCGCGCGTTCGACGTCGCGGCTGCGTGAATCGGCTCCAGCCCGTCGCTGGCGATGCGCGCCGCCATGTCCGTCAGCTGGCTCGCTGCGCTCACCGTGCCCGCGGCCGATTGCACGAAGGCATCGCCGTTCGCCGCGGCCTGCGCCGGCGTGACGCTGCCGGCCAGCAGCAGGAAAGCGGTCGTGCCCTGCACCCACTGCTGCAACGCGCGGCTGGCCAGCGACACATGGCTGTGGTGCCACTGCCGGGCCATCGCCATGCCGGACTCGCTCGCGGCCGCGAGCTTTTCGTGGCCCATGAGCTGGAACTCGGCCAGGTCGACGGCGCTGGGCGCGAGTCCCGCCTTGGCGATGCGCTCGGTCCGCATGCGGATCACCGAGCCGGACGACAGCAGCATCTCGTGGGTCTTGAGCGCCAGGTCGAACCACTGCGTGAGCGGGTTGGCCAGGGCGGTGGCGGTGGAGGTGAGCGATGACATGGGGGCGGTGCGCTGGCGCTTGAAAGGAGGTCGGACCACTATAGGCTTCTCACGTCGGAATTGCTGCAGCGCAACAATTTCATTCGTGCATTGTTGCGGCAATAGTCCTACCTTTGGATGTGGAAATTACGTGCCGAGCGAATGCTGAACGCGCCAGAAATTAATCATGTCGCTTTCATTCCGCTTCATGCATTCACGAGCCGCATCATGAGAATTCCCCACCTCGTTCCGCTTCGCACCGCCGTGCTGGCCGGCCTGCTCGGGCTGGCGGGCACGGCAGCCAACGCCTACCAGGACAACGCCACCGGCATCTACTTCGACGGCGGCCACGCCGCGCACGGCGAACTGGGCAGCACCAACTCGGTGACGGCGGGCATGACCTTTCCCTGGTGGCCGGGCGGCACCCCGCGCACGGGCGCGCTCACCGGCTACTGGGACGTGTTCGTGAGCAACTGGCACGCACCGGCGCTGGACAACGGCCCGCGCAACTACGCGCAGATCGGCGCCCTCTACACCTGGCGCTACCGCTTCGGCGCGGGCAGCTCGCCCTGGTTCGCCGAAGGCGGCATCGGCGGCAGCGTGATGGACCACGTCTACAAGACGCCCGACCGCAGCTTCAGCACCGCCTTCCAGTTCACCGAGGTGCTGGGCGTGGGCCGCAGCTTCGGCGAGAACGGCGCGCACGAGCTGTCGCTGCGCGTGCAGCACTTTTCGAACGCCGGCATCAAGAAGCCGAACCCGGGCGAAACATTCCTGCGGGTGCGCTACACGTACCACTTTTGAAGTCGACGCAAGCCGACGCAAATCGGCAACAGGTCAGCGCACTGACGCAGCACGCAGCCGCCTCGCGCGCGCCTCGGTCACCAGGTAGCCCACCGTGGCCACCACCAGCGGCAGCAGGTAATACAGCCCTCGGTACGCCAGCAGCGCACCCAGCAACTGCGCTTCGGCCACCGCATGCGCGAGCAGGGCGACGAAGACGGCCTCCAGCACGCCGAGCCCCGCGGGCACGTGCGTGACCACGCCGGCCACCGCGGCCACCAGCAACACCGCGAGCACGTGCACGTAGTCGACCTGGCCCTGCAGCAGGAACCAGATCACCCCACCGATCAGCGACCAGTTGGCGCACGACATCGCCAGCTGCAGCAGGGCCATCGGCAGGCTCGGCGTCTTGAACGCATGGCCGCGCACGCGCCACACGCGTCCCTTGGCCGTGGCGCACAGCACCAGGTACGCCAGCGCCACCATCAGCAGCACCGCGCCCAGCACGCGCAGGCCCTCGTTGCCGATCTTCCAGCTCGGCGGCAGCGCCAGCGGCCAGAAGCAGAAGGCCGCGCCCGCCACCACCAGGTAGCCGAACCAGTTGGTCAGCATGCTGAAGCCCAGCACGCGCGTGATGGTGTCGTTGCCCAGCCCCAGGCGCGAATACAGCCGGTAGCGAAACGCCACGCCGCCCACCAGCGAGCCCAGGTTGAGGTTGAAGGCGTAGCTGATGAAGGTCACGCCCATCACCGTGCCCGTGCCCAGCCGGTGCCCGGTCAGGTGCCGTCCCAGCAGGTCGTAGGTGCTGTACAGCGCGAAGCTGCAGACCACCAGCGCGCCCGCCGACAGCAGCGTGGCGGCCGGCAATGCGCGAATGGCGTCCAGCACCTCGGCCCAGTCGATGGTGCGCGCCTGCGTCACCAGCAGCCAGGCGATCAGCGCGAAGAAGCCCCACACGACCGCGCGGCGGGCCCAGGGCCACCAGGCGGTGCGGGAGAGGGCCATCGCGCTCATGTGCAGCCTTTGTTCCGTATTCGGTCGTCGCGGCGCGGGCAGTGTGCGCCGCCGTTCAGGCGGCTTCCGTCTGCGTGGCGCCGCCGGTCGGGTTGCTCAGGCCGGTGTCGCGGCGGCTGGCAAGGTCGGTGGCCTCGGCCAGCGTCAGGCGCGGCACGTGGCGCGGCAGGCGGCCCAGCAGCGCCGGATACCAGCGCAGGATATGGAACACGAAGAAGCTGCGCACCAGCCGCCAGCCGCTCCATTCGCTGGCAAGGTCAGCGGCTTCTATCTGCTTGCAGCTGTGGCGCATCAGGTGGTCCATGCGCTCCCACAGCACGCCGTTGAAGGCGGTGTCGCGCACGATCACGTTCGACTCCAGGTTGAGCGACAGGCTCAGCGGGTCGAGGTTGCTCGAACCCACCGTGCTCCACTTGTCGTCCATGAGCGCGACCTTGCCGTGCAGCGGCCGTTCGCAGTATTCGTAGATGCGCACGCCCGCGTGCATCAGGTGGTGGTACAGCATGCTCGCGGCCGTCTTCACGATCGGCATGTCGGGCTCGCCCTGCAGGATGAGCCGCACGTCCACCCCACGGCGCGCGGCGCGGCGCAGTTCCTTGATGAGCCGGTAGCCCGGAAAGAAGTACGCGTTGGCGATCACGATGCGGTGCTTGGCCGAGCGAATGGCCGCGCGGTAGTGCCGCTCGATGTCGTTGGTGTGGCGCCGGTTGTCGCGCGTGACGAACATCGCGTCGGCGTCTCCGGCATGGCTTTGCCCCACCGGCGGCGCCTGCTTCAGGCGGCGGCGGAACCAGCCCGCGCCCTTGCCGCCGAGCGCAATGGCGCGCAGCACGAACTGGTGGATCTCCGCCACGATGGGGCCTGCCAGCTCCACCGCATAGTCCTGCTTGGCCTTGGGCCCGAAGTCCAGCAGGTGGTCGGCCGAGTAGTTGATGCCGCCCACGAACGCGCGCTCGCCGTCGATCACCACGATCTTGCGGTGCATGCGGCGAAACACGTTGAGCCGCTGGCCCATGAAACGCGCACCGGGGTCGAACACCCGCACCTTCACGCCCACCGATGTGAGCCCTTCGATGAACTCGCGCGAGAGGTCGGGCGAGCCGAAGCCGTCGATCATCAGGTCGACCTTCACGCCGCGCTGCGCGGCCTCGCGCATGGCCGCATGCAGCTGCAGGCCGACCTTGTCCTCGAACAGGATGAAGGTCTCGACGATGACTTCGCGCCGCGCGCTTCGAATCGCATCGAACACGCGCGGAAAGAACTGCTCGCCGTTCTCCAGCAGCTCGACGCGGTTGCCCGCGGTCCAATGGTTGTTGTTCATGGGGCTCTCAGAGATCGATGTTCGCCACCAGCGGCGCATGGTCCGACAGGTGCGACCAGGGCTTGCGCGGCAGCACCACCGGCGCATGCACGCCCGCGTTGCGCACGTAGATGCGGTCCAGCGACAGCACCGGGAAGCGCGCGGGAAAGGTCTTGGCCGCGTGGCCGTTGGCATGCACGAACACCTCGCGCAGCGAGGCGCCTTTTTCGAGCACCTCGTGCGCGCGGCCGCGCCAGTCGTTGAAGTCGCCCGCGACGATGAGCGGCGCGTCGGCCGGCACCTCGTCGCGCACGATGTGGCACAGCAGCTCCAGCTGCTGCTGGCGGTGCGCCTCGGCCAGGCCCAGGTGCGCGCAGATGGCGTGCACGTCGACCGGGCGGCCCGGCAGGCGCAGCACGCAATGCAGCAGGCCGCGCTTCTCGGGGCCGCTCACCGACACGTCGTGGTTGCGGAAATGCACGATCGGAAATTTCGACAGCACCGCGTTGCCGTGGTGGCCCTTGGGGTACACGGCGTTGCGCCCGTAGGCGAACTGCGGCCACATGGTGTCGGCCAGGAATTCGTAGTGCGGTGCCTCGGGCCAGTTGCTCACCTTGCGCTCGTGGCGCGAATGCGTGCCCAGCACCTCCTGCAGGAACACCACGTCGGCGCCCACCGTGCGCACGGCGTCGCGCAGCTCCGGCAGGATGAACCTGCGGTTCAGCGCGGTGAAGCCCTTGTGGGTGTTCACCGTCATGACCTTCAGCGAGGTGGTGGCAGGCGCGCCCGCGGCAAGCGTCGCATGCGCGGATGCGGCCTGCGCTTCTGCCTGCATTTCGGCTTGCGTCAAGGTGTTGGAGTTGGGCGAAGAAGACATCGTTGAGCGGGTTGTACGTGCCTGAACGCAGCCTGACTGTAGGAACGGGCCACCTTCTCACGCCCCATTCGAGCGCTCCTTTCAAGCATCCTGTCCGCGCGCGTTCAGCGCCCGCTCAGCACCCTTCAGCCACGGGCGGCCCGCTCCTACAGGCAGGCCTGCCTCGCCCCCACATGGCGGAATTTGCACGGCTCCTACGGTGATTTCAGGGCTCGAGAGATACGACAGAGGGAGCCCACGCTGTTATCCATCGACTCATTCATCGACTTCGAGACAAGCCATAAGGAGCACACACCATGAAGCACGCAACTTTCCACGCCACGGTTCTCGCCGCATTGCTCGGCACCGCCGGCCTCGCGATGGCGCAGACCACCTCGGTGCCGGCCTCGCCCGACCCATCGGTCGGCGGCCAGGCCAGCACCATGACGCCCGCCGGCGTGCCCAACCCGCCGCAACGCCCCGACAACTCGATGCCCGCATCGCGTGAAGCCGTGAAGGCCGAAGCCCGCGCGCACAACCGCAGCAACGCCACCAACAACGTGCCCAAGGGCGAGGCCACCACCACGGTGAATCACCAGCCCAACGCGATGCCGCAGCCCACGGGCGAGATGTCGCGAGCAGAAGTGAGCCAGACCGGCCGCAAGGTGAAGCCGCAGTTCGGCCAGAAGGGCGAGCGCCCGGAAGTAGTGACGAACCCGACGGACAAGACGGGGACGCCGAAGTAATTTCGCCATCGGTCACCTCAAAGAAAAAAACCCGCAGCGCTCTCGCGTTGCGGGTTTTTGTTCTTCCGATGCGCCTTTGCGAGCACGTCGGCAGCCCGGCTCAGCCCTTGGCCTTTAGCCCTTGGCAGGTGCCGCACCGCGCGGGCCGCCATCAGGGCCACCGTGCCCGTGGTGACCGCGCGGGCCGCCGAAGTGGGCGGTCTCGGCGTCGAAGGTCTTCTGCTGCTCAGGCGTGAGCGTGGCGTAGAAGGTCTTCGTGGCGTCGGCGCGCTTGGCGAACATGGCGCTGCGCTCGGCCTGGCGGGCCTGCATGCGTTCCAGGCGCTCCGGCGTGGTCAGCTTGGCGAACTCGGCGCGGTCCATGCGCGGCGGGCGGGCACCGGCCGGCGGCTGGCTGGCGGCGGTGAAGGTGCTCCATGCGCCTTCCTGGCCGGCGTTGAGCTTGAGCTTTTCCTTCAGCGCGGCCAGGCGCTTGGCGCGGTGCTCCTGCATGCGCTCCATGCGCTTGGCCGGGTCCATGCGCTTGTGCTGCGCCTTGGGCGCGGCGGCGTTGTCGGCCTGGGCCACCGCGGCCGTGGGTGCGGCTGCGGTGGGAGCGGCCGGCGCTTGAGCGAAGGCGCCCGAAGAGGCGAGGGCGGCCGAACCGAGCAGGCTGGCCCAGACGATGCGTTGGCGAAGAGAGATCATGAGAAATACTTCCTTTCGAAGACTGCCGCCGATGGGCAGCAGGTGAGATGAAGTGTGGAAGACCTCTGTATCGCGCCGGTTAGCCCAGCGTGAGCTTGCGTAAAGAAGAATGAACGCGCGCCGGGCACAGCATCCATCGGCCCTTCTAGGCTCTCCGGTTCTTACTTCGGTCGCGGCCGCTTGAGACCGCGGTCGGGCTTCTGCAGCGTACCGGCGCGCAGCTCGCCCACGGCGCGGGCCACCGCGCGCGCCACGTTGCGCACTTCTTCCTGCATGTCGGCGTCGGCGTCGAGTTCGTCATGGCTGGTGGCGTAGGGCTCGTAGTAGCCGATGTAGCGGTCCAGCCGCGCCTGCGTGCCGGCATCGACGAGCCCCATCCAGTCGAGCCAGTCGCACAGGTTGCGCCGCAGGCTCTCGATGCCGGCCACGTCGCCGTGCACCACCACGCCGTAGGCGCGGCCGTCGAGGTGCTTCGGGTAGCGCCAGCCGCCGCCTTCGAGCTCCAGCGCCTTGGCCTCCTCGGGCTTCTTGCCGTGCGTGCTGCTCGGGTCGGGGTTGCCGCCGTCGGCGCACACCAGCCGGTCGATCATCAGCTTCAGCGGGCTCGTGGCCTGGTACCAGTGCGTGGGCGTGAGCAAGATGACGCCGTGCGCGGCCACCCATCGCTCGTAGATCTCGTTCATCCAGTCGCCGGTCTGGCGCAGCGAATGGTTGGGGTAGCAGCTGCATGGCCAGTGGCACAGCGGCATGGCGGTGGACACGCATCCCTTGCACGGGTGAATCTGCCGCCCGTACTCCGAGGTGACCAGGCTCAGGTCGAGCAGATCGACCTCGATGCCACCGCCTTCGAGCACCTCGCGCGCCAGCTCGGCCATGCGCCAGGTCTTGGAAATTTCGCCGGGGCAGGTGCCGTCGTTGCGCGGCGAGCCGTTGACCAGCAGCACGCGCGAGCGCGTCTGCGGCTGGCCCCAGGCGGCCTGCGCCGCGTCGATGCGCGCCTTGGCCTCGAGCCAGTCGACCGACAGGTCGTAGTCGGGGTCGGCGTAGCCGGGGCCGGCCTTGCGCGTGACCGGCGCCTTGCGCCCGTCCTGGTAGGCCTCCCAGGCCACGACCTCGATGCGCTTCAGCGCCTCGGCCTCCGCCTTGAAGGCGGGGTCTTGAAAAGGCTGCATGAAGCGTTCATGGAACTCGGCGCGCTGCAGCGTGTCTGGCGCCTGTCCTTTTCGGATCGTGGGGGGCATGGCTGCAATCTAGGCAGCGCGTGCGCGGCGGCGCATGCGTGCCGCATGCCGTCTTGCGGTAGGTGGCCGACTACAGCTCTCGGCGACGCGGCCGGTTTCCGCTCAGCCCAGCTTGCCGTTCTGGAAGTCGTGCACCGCCTGCTTCACCTGCTCCTGCGTGTTCATCACGAAAGGCCCGTACTGCGCGATGGGCTCGTGCAGCGGCTTGCCCGCGATGAGCAGCGCACGCGCCGGGCTGTGGTTGGTCGCGCCCGCGCGCAGCAGCACGCCGTCGCTGCCCGCGTCGTTCGCCAGGATGGCCATGCGCCGCGTGGGAATCTCGCTGCCCGCGATCCACAGCGACTCGCGAAACACATACACCAGCGCGTTGTGATCGTGCGGCAGCGGCTGAGCGAAGTCGGTGCCCGGCGGCAGCGTGATGTCCAGGTACAGCGGCTCGGTGTGCTCGCGCCGCACCGCGCCTTCGATGCCGTGGCTCGCGCCGGCGATCACGCGCACGTGCACGCCGTCGGGGGTGGTGAACTCGGGAATCTCCTCGCTCTGGATGTCGCGGTACCAGGGCTCGCGCATCTTGTCCTTGGCGGGCAGGTTGAGCCACAGCTGAAAGCCTTCCATCAGGCCTTCTTCCTGCTCGGGCAACTCGCTGTGCACCAGGCCGCGGCCGGCGGTCATCCATTGCACGCCGCCGTTCTGCAGCAGGCCTTCGTGGCCGGCGCTGTCGCGGTGGCGCATGCGGCCCGCGATCATGTACGTGACGGTCTCGAAGCCGCGGTGCGGGTGGTTGGGAAAGCCGCCGATGTAGTCGCCCGGGTTGTCGCTGCCGAAGGCGTCGAGCATCAGGTACGGGTCGAGCCGCTTCTGCAGCGGCTGCTGCAGCACGCGGGTGAGCTTGACGCCGTCGCCGTCGCTGGTGGACACACCGGCCACGATGTGGTCGATGCCGCGCGGCGCGGCGACGGGATCGGTGGGGTGGTTGGCGTGGTGATTGGCGTTCGTCATGCGGCCATGGTGTCACCAACGCGCGGGCGGCGCCACAGTGACGCGGTCAGCCCTGCGGCCGTGTCGGGCGGCCGGGCGCTAGGTCGGTGCGATCAGTTGGCCGCCTGGAACTTGGCGCGCATGTGTTCCGGGTACCACTGCGTGAAGCGGATCGCGGCCACGATGGCCGCCACCGTCACCGCAATGCCCACCCACAGCGGCAGCGCGGGCATGTAGACCATGGCCACGTCCGCCAGCACCATCAACCCGAAGGCCACGGCCCAGGCCGCGGTGATGACGTTGTTCACCAGCCTGAAGCCCGGCTGCGTCCACACCTCGGGCGGCGTGCGCTCCTTGGCGTACTGCAGCGTGAAGGGCTGGCGAATGGCCATGCTCGCGAGCACCACGATGAGCAAGCCCGCGTCCACGCGCAGCCGCATGCCCAGCAGCGACCATTCGGTGTGCGTGGCCACGGCGTACACCGCCAGGCCGCCGAACAGCGCCAGCGTGCCGATTTCCAGCACCTTGACCGAGCGGCCCGGCGTGAGCCAGTCGCGCACCAGGAACACGGCCGACACCAGCGCCGCGGCCGACAGCGCGGGCACCACGCCGAGCAGGCGGTCGCACAGCGCGAAGACGATGAAGGGCGCGAAGGCCAGCAGCATGCTCATGGCCGCTGCTCCTGATGTTCCTCTTTCGACGGGAACCAGTTGCCGTGGAAGCCCACCGGCACCCGGTGCGGCAGCGAGGCCACGCACAGCGGGCCCGATGCCAGCGCGCGCGCATCGAACACCACCAGGTCGCTGGTGTCGGTCGCGCCGCGCCACACCGTGGCCAGCAGCCAGCCGTCGCCTTCCTCGGCATCGGCCGAGCGCGGCACGAACACGCCTTCGGACACCACGTCGGGCGCCGGAAACTGGTAGATGTCGCGGTGCGGCGTGCCGTGGTCGATGTGCACCAGCCCCGCGTACAGCCGCGGCGGTCCGCCCGGCTGCGACACACCGCGGCACACGTACCAGCCATGGCGGTAGGGCAGGCCGGCCACGCGCTCGTCGATGCGCGGGAACTCGCCCGGAATCTCCTCCAGCTGCGTCTGGGTGAACTCGTGCGTGGTGCTCGACAGATCGAACTGCCAGCGCACCAGCCGGCTGATCGGCGGCTTGTCGCTCACGGGCGAACCGTCGGGCCTGGGGAACAGCGGCGGCGTGGGGAACTGCACCACGTCGGCGAACAGGCTGCCTTCGGCCTCCCACGCGTTCATGACGTGGAACACGTAGCAGGCGGGGCCCTTCCACCAGACGATGTCGCGCGTGCCGCCGTCGCGCGGCATCAGGCCGACGCGCGTGCCGTGCTCGGGCTCCCACGCGTAAGGCGGGCGGCCGCTTTGCGCGCGCTCCATGCTGGCGGTGAGCGGCATGATGGGGAACATCACGTGCCGCTCGGTCACCATGAAGTCGTGGACCATGCTGGGGTAGGGCGCCTCGAAGCGCTCGAAGCGCGTGACGCGGCCTTCGCGCGACATCACGCCGAAGCTCATGCCCGCGGACAGCGGTGCAGGCGTGCCGTAGCCGAAGAACAGCAGCTCGCCGGTCCTGGGGTCGGTCTTGGGGTGCGCGGTGAAGCTGCCGTGCAGGCCGCCGCCGAAGTCGGTGGCGCCCAGCGTGTCGAGCGCGGGCAGGGCCATCTCGACCGGCAGGTGCGCCTCTTCGAGCGCGAGCATGCGCCCGGCGTGGCCGATGACGTTGGTGTTGGCGGAACCGTCGTCGTGCTGCTGCTTGGGCTGTTCGCTCACCGGTGCTTCCTGGAAGCCGCCCGACAGGTCCTTGCCCTCGGCCGCCGCCTGCCAGCGCTGCGTGCGCACCCAGCGGTTGCGGTAGCGCACCTGGCCGTCACCGATCTGGAACGCGTGCAGCATGCCGTCGCCAGAGAACCAGTGCGCCTTGGGGTCGGGCGCCACCGGGTTCGGGCCGTTGCGTACCAGCGTGCCGCGCAGGCCGGCGGGCAGCGTGCCCTTCAGCGGCAGCGAGGCTACCTCGGTCTCGAAGTCGATGGGGTCCATGTTCGGCGGGGGTGCGCTGCGGGGAATGGCGTCGTTCATCGGGGGCTCCTTGGGTCGGTGGGAAGGTGCTTTCGAATATCTTTCCAGTGGAAATATCTTCGACTCGACAGCCGAAGTCAAGAAATTTTTCCAGTGGTAAGATTTTTCGGCTTCTTCGCTTCTGCGGCCCATTGGCTGCCCCTTTTCGCGTTTTCCCCCCGAATGACCACCGACACCCCGACCAAGCGCTACCACCACGGTTCCCTGCCCGAAGCCCTGCTGGCCGCAGCCGAAACCGTGCTGCTGCGCGACGGCATTCCCGGCCTGGGCCTGCGCGCCATCGCGCGGGAGGCGGGCGTGTCGCACACGGCGCCCAAGCACCACTTCGGCGACATGACGGGCCTGGTGAGCGAGCTGGCTGCCGTCGGCTACGGCCGCCTGAGCGACGCCATGCGCAACGCCGCGGCCGCGCACGACGAACTGCGCGCGCGCCGCAACGCCATCGCGCATGCCTACGTGCACTTCGCCTACGACAACCCCGCCATGTTCGGCCTGATGTTCCGCAACGAGATCATCGACATGCAACGCCCCGTGCTGAACGACGCGGCCCGCGAGGCGATGCGGGTGATGGCCGCGATCATCGGCGCGAAGAACGCGCCGCCCGACGACGCCCCGGTTTCGCTCAGCGGCACCGAGGCCATGCGCATCACCGCCGCCTGGGGCTATGTGCACGGGCTGGCGATCCTGCTCATCGACCAGCGCCTGCCCGGCATCATCAAGGTGACGCCCGATTTCGACGACCCGATCGCCCTGGTCGACAAGGCGCTGGACGACGTGCGCTTCGGCTTCGAGGCCTAGCTCAGCGCTGCCAGTAGCTGTACTTCCACTGCGTTTCGAAACCGGCGCGGCGGTACAGCGCCAATGCCGGCGGGTTGGTGGCGTCCACCTGCAGGAACACCCGCTCGAACCCGCGCGCCAGCGCCGCCTGCGCCATGCCGGCCAGCACCCGCCCGGCCAGGCCGCGCCCGCGCTGCGCCTGGTCGGTGCGCATGCCGTGCACGCTGGCCCAGCCGTGGCTGAACGCGATGGCGCCGGCCGCCACCGTGCGGCCGCCTTCGCGCACGCTGGCGTAGAGCGTGCCCTTGGCGCGGGACAGCGTGCGCACGCGGTGCGCGCCATCGACCGGGTCGAAACCTTCGCCGAGAAACAGCGCGGCCCAGGCGTCGTCGGGGGCGCTGTCGATGTCCGCCAATGCGGCGTCGGGCGCGGCCACCTGGCGCATGCGCTGCGCCGAGCCGACCTGCACGCAGGTCGGCGTTTCGGGCCTGTAGCGGCGGCGCTCCAGCTCGGCGCGCAACCCCTCGAAGCAGGCGGCGTCGGCCAGGCGCAAGAGCGGCGCTGCCTGGCGGCTGAGGCAGCGGTCCTCGATGCGGTCGAGCGTGGCGGGCTCGACCGCGCTGCGGTGCAGCGGCACGGCCGACTTGGCGCGCTTCACGGTGCCTTCGGCGAAGGGCAGCAGCCAGCCGTCGATTTCTTCGCTGAGGTCGGGCGAGACGGCCGCGACGGTGGCGCGCTCGATGGCTTCGATGTCGGGAATGCTCAATGTCATGGCTGTCGTTGCTGTCATGGCTGTCATGGCGTGACGGTCATTACATGGCGTTCAGGGCGTCGCCTCGGGCGCCGTGAACTTCGCCGCGGCCACGCCTTTCAGCAGCGCCTCGCGCTGGGCCCGGCTGATGCCGCGGATGCCCTCGGCCACCCACTTGATGCGGTCGGCGTCGATGTGGCCGTCGCGCCGCCATTGTTCGAGCACCGCCTGCGGCTTGTGCAGCATGGCCGCCAGCCACACAGCCTGCGCCGGCTCCAGCGTGCGCGCGCTGCGCTTGAAGTAGCGCCGCGCCGCGGCCTCGGCGCCGCACAGGTTGCCGCCCCAGGGCGCGTTGTCCAGGTACAGCTGCAGGATGCGGGCCTTGCCCAGCGTCTGCTCCATTTCGACCGCGTACAGCAGCTCGCGCAGCTTGCGCTCGGCCGTGCGGTCGCTGCCCGTGACCAGCAGCTTGGCCAGCTGCTGCGTGAGCGTGCTGCCGCCGCGGCGGATCTGCCCGGGCTTCTGGTTGTTGTCGATGGACGCCAGGATCTCTGTCAGGTCGTAGCCGGTGTGGGTGAAGAAGCGCTGGTCTTCCGCCGCGATGACGGCGCGCGCCAGCCAGCTGTCGTTCGTGAGCCTGGCCGACGGGCCGCAGCTGGTGCGCGCGTTCAGCATGGCCTCGGTGCCCAGCCCCTCGACCGTGAACTGGCCAATGGTCGGCTGCACCGCGAAGGTCGCCTCGGGCAGCACCAGCTGGCCGCGCAGCGCCAGCGTGCCGCCGATGCGCGCGCGCTGCAGCTCGGGCAGCGTGGGCACCAGCACCGCGTACCAGCGGGCGATGGGGGCGTCCTGCACGTTGGCGTTGAGCTGCAGGTTCTTGGGCGTGAGCTTGCCGTCCCAGTGGCCCTGCAGCGGCGTGGTGTCGGTGCTCAGCGGCATGGCCTCGAAGCTGCCGGCGAGCGTGTTGCCGTCGCGCCGCACGGTGGCGACCAGGCGCTCCACCTTGATCGGCTGGGTGCCCAGCGCCGACACCTCGGCGCTGCAGGGCACGCACTGCATCTCGAGCAGTTCGCCGGCCGGCTTCCAGGCGAAGCGCACGGTGCCGAAGCGGGTGTCCAGCGTGCGGCCGTCCAGGTAGGGCGCGAACCATGACGAGGTGGCCACGCGCACCGCCGTGGGCACGCCGATTTCGAAGTTCAGCGGGCCCGCCTTCACCGTGGTGCTCCATTCGCCCGCGGCGGGTGCGAGCGCCAGCTTGACTATCAAAAAGATAGCCACGAACGCCGTCACGATGAGGGCCAGCAGCCCGAAAAGCACAAATCTCAGGGTCTTCTTCACAGGCTCGTTTCTTCAGATCGGTCTTGCCACGGTGACAGCTTGCCACGGCCCATTCGACTGGCCGCTGGCCGCTGCCCAGTACCAGGCTGAAGTGTCTGTGAAAGCCGTGCCGCGGGCATCCTCGATGCGCTCGCAGACGCGTAATTTTTGCGCCCCGTGCCGTTGCGCAACAAAACAGCGCCACATGCGTTCCTGCGCATCGCGTTCCAGCCGCGCCTGCTCGATGCGGTAGCCCAGCGCGCGGTAGCAGTCCACCGCCGGGTGCAGCATGCGCGTGGGCTGCGTCACCTGGCGCATCACCAGGGTCTGCGTGCCGTCGGTCATGCGGCCGATGGCGCCGGGAAAGTGGTCGGCAAAGCGCTGCTCGACCTCGCTCAGCGCCAGCGGGCGCAGCGCGGCGCCGTCCCATTGCGCAGGCCATTCCGCTTGCCACTCATGCGAGGCCAGCGCCGCGGCCGGTTCGGCCGGCGCGCGCACCGCCGCCGTGACCGACCACCCCATGCACAGCACCATCGCCAGCGCAAAGGCCGACTTGTGGCCGATGCGGTTGATGAAATGGTTCGCGAACCAGCGCTCAAAGAACGGTGTCGACACGGCGGCCTCCCTGGGTGGTGATGAGGCCCGGAATCGAGACGGGCGCTTCGGCGGATTGACGGGACGTACGTGAGCGCGATGTACGTGGACGCGATGTAAGTGGGCGAGATGGATTCGACGGCACCATCAGCCGCGCGATGGCCGCGCACACCACCGCCAGCACCAGCAGCCCCAGCGCGTTGTGCGCCCAGGGCGCCATCGGGTGGCCGGCGCCTTCGAACGCAATCAGCACGCTGTTGCGCACGATGTTCCCGGCCAGCACGAACAGCCCGACCAGCGGCAGCCGGCGCGCGAAGCCGCGGTCGGAGCGCCCGGCCCACAGCGCGACCGCGCAGGCCGTGAAGTAGCCGAGCCACACCATCTGCACGCCGGAGCAGGGCGCGTCCACGATGACCAGGCGGCCGTCGATCACCAGCGTGGCGCCTTCGCGCGCCACCTCGAAGCCTGGCGCCAGCAGCCAGCGGCTGACCTCGGCCGTGACCACGCGCAGCGGGTAGCCCGCATAGAACTGCAGCGACGACAGCAGCGGCAGCGCCAGCACCGACAGCCCCGCCACCGGCAGCGCCGCCATGCGCCGCGGCAAGAAGGCGAGCAGGCCGCACGCCAGCGCCAGCACGGCCAGCAACCCGGCCGCCAGCGGCGGCAGCGCGGGCACCACGCCGAGCCCCGTGCGCAGCAGCGTCGCCAGCACGGTGCCCGCGCCGGCCAACGCGAGCCAGCCCAGGCGCGGCGAGGCGCGCAGCTCGCGCCGGCGGCTCCAGGCCAGCGCGGCGAGCGCGACCAGCGCCAGCAGCCCCATCGGGTCGTCCGAGCCGTCGCGCATGCGCTGCACCATCCAGGCCCAGGTCGGCGTCAGCGCGGCGAACTGCAGCGCGAGCCAGCCGGCGGCCGGCGTGCGGTCGATGTGGATGCCCCAGTCCACGATGCGCGGATGGCGGTGGGCAAGTGTTGCCAACGACATGTGACTTCTCTTTCTTTCTCTTTTTCTGTTCAGGACGTGAAGCGGCGCGTGTCGTTGCGGCGCGCGCGGCGGCGCAGCATGGCCAGCATCGACAGCACCACCGCGATGGCGCCCAGCGATTCGGGTTCCGGCGTGCTCGGCACTTCGGCGCCCAGGCTCGGCACGGCCAGCTCGCTCACGCCTTGCGGCAGGGGCAGCGGCTGGTTCACCTGCGCGGCGTCTTGCGGCGCCAGGTTGCGCACCACCTTGTCGACGGCGATGAAGCTCGTGTACTGCGTGAGCAGGCTGTACTTCAGGCCCAGCTCGGTGATGCGTTCCTTGAACGCGCCGCTGCCTTCCAGCGTCTCCTGGTCGCTCAGGCCCTGGATGCGGTGGCGCGCCCACAGCGTGCGCAGCGCGGCCGTGTCCTGGCGGGTGCGGTTGTCGATGCGCACTTCTTCGCGATAGGGGCCGCTGGCACTCTGGCCTTCGACGATCACGCGGCCCTTGGCCTGCCCGTTCACATCCCCGCGCCACTTGCCGAACACGATGACCGGGCGCTCGCCCAGCACGTCGGGCAGCACCTGCGGTTCCACGTCGTACACGTCGGGCCCGCCGAAGGTGGCCTTCACATTGGTGAGCACCGGCGACTCGACCATGCGGCGAAAGCGCGCGGCCTGCTCGGGCGCCTGCACCGGGTCGGTGATGATGAAGGGCTCGCCCATGCCGGCGCGCGCAATGCCTTCCATCAGGCTGCGGTTCACCGTCGAGCCGATGCCGAAGGCGAACACGTTGGCCTTCGACAGGTTGTTGCGCACCAGCTCGAAGGCCTCGCGCTCCACCGTCACGTAGCCATCGGTCACCACCACCACGGTGCGCGACACGTTCTCTTCCTTCGGCTCGGCGTACACGCGCTTGAGCGCGGGAATCAGCTCGGTGCTGCCGCTGCCGCTGTAGTTCTGGATGGTGGCCAGCGCCTGCTGGATGTTGGCGCGCGTGGCCGGCACCGACCTGGGCGACAGCATCTTGTTGCTGCCCGAGAACAGCAGCACGTTGAAGGTGTCGCTCGGGCGCAGCCCGCCGATCAGCCGCTCGAGCACCGTCTTGGCGGTGTCCAGCGGAAAGCCATGCATCGAGCCCGAGATGTCGACCACGAAGATGTAGTCGCGCGGCGAAATGGCGCTGGCCGCCACGGCCTTGGGCGGCTCCACCATCGCGAGGAAGAAGTTTTCCGCATGCTCGCCCTGGCCCTTGTAGAGCATCAGGCCCGACTCGATCTTCTCGCCCGCCAGTCGGTAGTCGAGCACGAAGTCGCGGTTGTCCGCGGGTCGGCCGTCGGCGGCGAGGGCGATGTCGGCGTGCTGGTCTTCGTCGCTCTTCTTCACCTCGATGGTGTGCGTGGCCGAGCGAATCTCCTTGATGCCGATCGGCGTGTCGATGCTGGCCTTCAGCCTGAAGCTGGTGCTCGACGCGGCTCCGGCGGGCAACACGGGTTGCGCCACCCATTTCGCCTGCGCGTTCTCCGACTGCGGCGAGTTGTAGCGCGGGCCCACCACGGTCGGGAACACGAACTGGTAGTTGCCCGACTGCGGCACCAGCAGCTCGGTGTAGCGCAGCTCCACCTTCACGTCGTCGCCGGGCAGGATGTTGGCGACGTTCATCTGGAACACGTTGGGCAGGTGCTGCTCGAGCAGCGCGGCGGTCTTGCCTTCTTTCTTGGCGGTGTCGTACTCGATCTGCGCCTGCTGCTTCTCGCGGATCTGCGCGGTGATGAGGCGGTCGGCCAGGCGCACGTTCATGCCGTTCACCGCGGCCTTGGTCGAGCCGGGAAACACGTACTTCGCCTCGATGGCGCGCCGGCCTTCGTTGCGGTAGGTCTGCGTGACCGTCACGTCGGCGATCACGCCCGAGATCTTCACCGACACCTCGGTGCCCTTCAGCGGCAGGCGGTCGACCGAGGGGTCGTCGCTCTTCACGAAGAAGTACGGGCTCTCGGTCTTCGGGCGGGGCGCGGCGGGCGACTCCTGCGCGTGCACCGGGCGAACGCCCATGGCGATGAAGCCCGCGGCCGCCAGGCTCACGGTGGCGAGCCAGAGCCAGCGGCCGGGGCGTGGGGTGGTGTGGGCATCCATGGCGGGGGTCCTTGTCCGTGCGAACTTGCACGGCCGCAACTTTCGCCACCGCCCGAGAAGGCAGTGGGAAGCCTTCTTGAAGTGCGCAACGCCCGCGCGCCGCTGTGTGAAGTCTGTGTGAAGCCGCCCGGCGCCGGTGCTTCACACGGCCTTCGGGTGGCGCCGCGAGCATTGCGCCATCGACGACAACCAAGGAGAAGAAAAATGCTTCAGCTGTTCAGGGCCCTGCAGAGCTCGATGCTGGTGAAGGTGGCCGGCCTGTTCGTGCTGGTGTTGCTGCTGTGCATTCCGCTGGCGGAAATCGACGCCATCAACCGCGAGCGCGGCGAGAGCCAGCGCGAGGCCGCCCAGGAACTCGCCGCCACCTACGCGGGCCGCCAGACCGTGGTCGGCCCGCTGATGCTGGTGCCGTACGTGGAGCGCTGGATGGAAACGCAGCGCGACGCGCAAGGCAAGGTCATCGGCCAGGAGGCGCGCGCCAAGGAAATGGCCCACGTGGTGTTCCCCGACAAGCTGCACATCGAAGGCAGCATGGCGCCGCAGGAGCGCTACCGCGGCATCTTCAAGATTCCGTTCTACACGCTGAACGCCACGCTCAGCGGCGGCTTCACGGCCTTCGACCCCAAGGCCGTGTCGCACAGCGAGACCGACTCCAAGATCGAGTTCAAGGCGCCGTTCATCGCCTTCAACGTGAGCGACCTGCGCGGCCTCGACGGTTCGCCCGCGATCACCATGAACGGCGAGGCACTGCGCTTTCGCCAGCGCGTGCCGGGCATTGCCGACGACGCCTGGTTTGCCGACGGCATCCACGCGCCGCTGACCGGCGCCGCGCTCGCAGCCTGGCAGGCCGGCACGCCGATTCCCTTCGACATGAAGATCGGCCTGGTCGGGCAGGACACGCTGGCCATCGCGCCCATCGCGGAAGAAACCACCGCCCACCTGAATTCGCCCTGGGCGCACCCGAGCTTCGGTGGCCGCTTTCTTGCCGCCGAACGCAGCGTGACACCGCAGGGCTTCGACGCGCACTGGCGCGTGTCGTCGCTGGTGACGTCCGCGCGCGAACAGGTGCGTGCCGGTCTTTCGGGCTCCGGCAGCGGCTCGGGCAACGACGTGGCGATGGCCGCGGGCACGGCCATGAGCAGCGACAGCGCCAGCGCCAACCGCGTGGCGCGCCGCAACCTCGGCCCGCTGCAGACCTTCGACGTGTCGCTCGCGCAGCCCATCAACGTCTACTCGATGAGCACGCGCGCCGGCAAGTACGGCATGCTGTTCATCGGCCTGGTGCTGATGGCAGCCTTCATGTTCGAGCTGTTCCGCAAGCTGCGCCTGCACCCGGTGCAATACGGGCTGGTGGGGCTGTCGATTGCGCTGTTCTTCCTGCTGCTGCTGGCGCTGTCGGAAAAGTTCGCGTTCTGGATGGCCTATGCGGGCGCGGCCACGGCCAGCGTCGCGTTGCTGGCGGTGTACTTCAGCGCGGTGCTCGACGGCTGGCGCCGCGGCATGTCCTTCGGTGCGTTCGTGGCGCTGCTGTATGGCGCGCTGTACGGGCTGCTGGCTTCGGAAAGCAACGCGCTGCTGCTGGGCGCACTGCTGATCTTCGGCATGCTGGCGGTGCTGATGGTGGTGACGCGCAAGGTCGACTGGTATGCGCTCTCGCGGCGCAACGACGCGGCGCCGGCGACCGCCAGCACAGCCAGCACCACCGCCGAAGCGCAGCCCGCATGAAACTGCTGCGGGTCATCGCCGCTGCCGCGGGCTGGCTGGCCCTGGCCACGCTGTGGTTCTGGGCCTGGCACCTGAAAGACCCGCACCTGCTCTTCATGCGCCGCTGGGAGCTGCCGCTGCTGCTCGCGGCACTGGCCGCCGCCATCGTCATCGCATGGCGCTTCGCGCGCGGCATGCTGCGCCCGGTGGCGCTGGGCCTGGCCTGCGCGGCCTTGCTCATGGCGCTGTGCAACGAGGCCGCCTCGCGCCAGCACCGCGCCGAAGTTCGCGCGATGTCGGGCCCGGCGGCGCAAGCGCTGGGTGCGCACTTCATCGTTGGCTACGACGACGCGAACGACGTGCGCGAGCTTGCGCGCCGCGGCCTCATCGGCGGCATCTTCGTGACAGGGCGCAATGTGAAGGGCCGCACGGCCGACGCCCTGCGCGAAGAAATCCAGGGGTTGCAGGCCGTGCGGCGCCAGGCCGGCCTGCCGCCACTCATCGTGGCGACCGACCAGGAGGGCGGCGGCGTGTCGCGGCTGTCTCCATTGGTCGAGCGCCAGCCCGCGCTGTCGAGCCTGCTCGACGCGGAGGTGCCCGAAGACCAGCTCGCCGAACGCGCCCGGGCCTACGGCGAACGCCAAGGCAAGGCGCTGGCGGCCCTGGGCGTGACGCTCAACTTCAGCCCGGTGGTCGACCTGCGGCCGGGCCGCGCGCCAGGCCGCTGGGACCTGCACACGCGCATCGAGGAACGTGCCATCTCCGCCGACCCCGCGCTCACCACGCAGGTGGCGCTCGCTTACGCGCAAGGCCTAGAAGCCGCTGGCGTTCGCGGCACGCTGAAGCACTTTCCGGGGCTGGCGGGCGTCACCGCGGACACCCACCATTTCGCCGCCGAACTGCGCACGCCGGTCGCCCAGCTGGCCGCGAAAGACTGGAAACCATTTCAAGAAGTGTCGAAACAATCTGACGCAGCGATCATGCTGGGCCATGTCATCCTTGCGGAACTCGACGCCGAATACCCGGTCTCTTTCTCGCGCAGAATCGTGCAGCGGGTGATTCGGGGCGAGTGGGGCTACCAGGGCCTGCTCGTCACCGACGACCTCACGATGGGCGCGGCCTACAACCGTGGTCTGTGCGAAGCCACTGTCCGAGCGCTCGACGCGGGCGTGGACCTCCTGCTGATCGCCTTCGACCACGACAAGTACTTCGATGCCATGCACTGCGCGCACCAGGCTGCCGGCCTGACCGCCCGGCTCGCCACGCAGCGCGGTGCGCTCGATCTCCCGATGCCGGAACGCCGCGGCGCGCAGCGGCTCCAATCCTTTCGCTAGCTAGCTCTTCCTATGTTCAAACGTTCAAGCTCCAACCCTCCCGACGGTTCCGACGAAGGCATCGACGGCGACGGCCCGGTCGATCCGAACCGCCGCTGGAAACGCATCGCGGGATGGGGCGCCATCGTGGTGGGCTCCGGCGCGCTGGTGGCCATCGTCGCGGCCATCGTGGCCGTGGTGGCCATCTACCCGAAGCTGCCTGATGTGTCCGAGCTGGCCGACTACCGCCCGAAGCTGCCGCTGCGCGTGTATTCGAGCGAGGGCCAGATGATCGGCGAGTTCGGCGAAGAGCGCCGCAACCTCACGCCCTTCGCGAACATTCCCAAGGTGATGAAGGACGCGGTGCTGGCCGTGGAAGACGCGCGCTTCTACGACCACGGCGGCGTCGACTACAAGGGCTTCCTGCGTGCCGCCGTGGCCAGCCTGAAGGGCGGGCGCAAGCAGGGCGCCTCGACCATCACCATGCAGGTGGCGCGCAACGTGTACCTGAGCTCGGAGCGCACGTTGAGCCGCAAGTCGTACGAGATCCTGCTGGCGCTGCGGCTCGAGCAGCAGCTCACCAAGGACCAGATCCTGGAGATCTACCTGAACCAGATCTACCTGGGCAACCGCGCCTACGGTTTCGCCGCCGCCTCGGAAACCTACTTCGGCAAGCCGCTGCAGAACGTGACCATCGCCGAGGCCGCCATGCTGGCCGGCCTGCCGAAGGCGCCGGGCGCCAACAACCCGGTGGCCAACCCGCGCCGCGCACGCGCGCGCCAGCTGTACGTGATCGACCGCATGCAGGAAACCGGCTTCATCACCGCGCAGCAGGCGGCCGAGGCCAAGAAGGAAGAACTGCACCTGCGCGATTCGGCCGACCCGAGCCGCCTGCATGCCGAGTACGTGGCCGAGACGGTGCGCCAGATGATGTACGCGCAGTACGGCGACAGCATCTACACCAGCGGCATGAAGGTCTACACCTCGCTGGTGGCGGCGGACCAGGCCGCGGCGTACAAGTCGCTGCGCAAGGGCATCATGGACTACGAGCGCCGCCAGCCCTACCGCGGCCCCGAGAAGTTCGTCGACCTGCCGAGCGAGCAGAAGGAAGTCGACGAAGCCGTGGACGACGCGCTGGCCGAACACCCCGACAACGGCGACGTGGTCGCGGCCGTGGTGCTCGATGCGAACGCGAAGGAAATCAGCGCCGTGCGCGCCAACGGCGAAACCGTGCAGATCACCGGCGACGGCCTCAAGCCCGCGCAGTCGGGCCTGGCCGCGAAGGCGCCGCCCAACATCAAGATCCGCCGCGGCGCGGTCATTCGCGTGGCACGCACGCCGAAGAACACCTGGGAGATCACGCAGCTGCCCGAAGTGGAAGGCGCCTTCATCGGCATGGACCCGCGCAGCGGCGCCATCAAGGCGCTGGTGGGCGGCTTCGATTTCGGCAAGAACAAGTTCAACCACGTCACGCAGGCCTGGCGCCAGCCGGGTTCCAGCTTCAAGCCCTTCATCTATTCGGCCGCGCTGGAAAAAGGCTTCTCGCCCTCCACCGTGGTGAACGACGCGCCGCTGCACTTCGACGCCGCCGAGAACGGCGGCCAGCCCTGGGAGCCGAAGAACTTCGAAGGCACCTACGAAGGCCCGATGCCGCTGCGCACCGCGCTCATGAAGTCGAAGAACCTGGTCACGCTGCGCGTGCTGCAGTCCATCGGCGCGCCCTACGCGCAAGACTGGGTCACCCGATTCGGCTTCGACAAGGACAAGCAACCCGCCAACCTCCCGATGGGCCTGGGCGCCGGCTCGGTCACGCCGATGCAGATGGCCGTGGGCTATTCGGTGTTCGCCAACGGCGGCTACCGCGTGAACCCGTACCTGGTGACGCGCGTGACCGACCTGCGCGACAAGGTCATCATGGAAACCGAGGCGCCGGTGCTCGACGAAACGCGCCGCGCCATTCCGCAGCGCAACGCCTTCGTCATGGAGTCGCTGCTGCAGAGCGTGGTGAAGAACGGCACCGGCTTCAAGGCGCACCAGGCACTGAAGCGCGACGACCTCTACGGCAAGACCGGCACCACCAACGACTCGTTCGACACCTGGTTCGCGGGCTTCCAGCCGACCATGGTCGGCATCGCGTGGATCGGCTACGACACGCCGCGCCAGCTCGGCGTGCGCGGCGAAACCGGCGGCAGCCTGAGCCTGCCGATCTGGGTCGGCTACATGCAGACCGCACTGCAGGGCGTGCCGGTGACGCTGCCGGCCGAGCCGCCGGGCATCGTGAACGTCGACGGCGAGCTGTACTTCGACGACTTCACGCCGGGCCACAACGTGGCAAGCCTGGGGCTGGACACCGAGGCGGCGCCGCCGCCGGTGGAAGAGATCACCGGCGCGCCGCTGGGGGCGCCGCCGCAGCCCGAGGAGCGCAACAAGATCCTGGACTTCTTCCGGTAGCCGCGGACGCCACGAAAAAGAACGGTGTGACAACAGGGCGGGTCGCGGTGCCTACACTCGGTGCTGCGTCCCGCCTTCTCTTTTTCTTCCCCACGACTCCATGGAAATTCTTACCCTGGTGGCATTGATTGCCGCCGGCTTCTACATTCTCAAATCCCGGGAGCAGCGCCAGCGCATCGCCGTGCTGGGCAGCCACCTCGGGCGCTACCAGATCGAACGGCTCATGGAGAGCCTGACTTCCGGCTACCTGCGCTGCCTGGGCGAAGACGACGCCGAGCGCCGCCAGCAGATCTGGCACCTGCTGGACGCCACCGAAGAAAAAATCGCCGGCCAGCTCGAGAGCTTCGCCGCCGAGATGTCGCGCGTGCCCGAACCCGTGTCGCGCGTGAGCAAGCTGCCGGTGGCGCTGCCGCTGGCCACGCAGCTCCTGCCGGCTGCCACCTTCGACGTGCGCCAGGCATTGCTCATCCACGCGCGCGGCGTGGGCGGCGTGATGCGCAACGACGCGGGGCGCACGCCCAAGTCGAAGGCCTTCACGATGTCGGCCGAGCTGTTCCTGCTGCAGCACACCTGCCACTGGTATTGCAAGTCGAAGACCGTGGCGTCGGCGCGCATGCTGGCGCGCCACCAGACGTCGTACGACCAGCTGCTGGCCGCGGTGAGCCCGGAAACGCGCAATGCGTACCGGACGCTGACGGGTAGCTAACCGGCCAGCAAGCCCTCATCGCCCTCATCGCCCTCAGCGCTTTCAGTGCCCGCGGTGGGCGGAGGGCAGCAGCGGCAAGGTCAGCGTCGCCACCGCACCGCCGCGCGACGCGTTGCCCAGTTCGATGCGACCGCGGTGCAATGCCGCGATCTCCTTCACGAACGCCAGCCCGAGCCCCGTGCTCTTCTTCTGGGTGTGCGGCCGCGCGAGCGAATAGAACTTCTGGAAGACCTTTTCCTGCGCGTACTCCGGAATGCCCGGGCCGTGGTCGCGCACGCTCACCCGCGCGAGCTTCGACGTGGTCTCCAGCGTGAGCAGCACCTCGCTGTCGCGCGGTGAAAAATCGATGGCGTTGTCCAGCAGGTTGCTGATGGCCCTGCGCAGCAGGAACGGGTCGCCCTCGGTGCGTGCCTCGCCGCGGACGTTCACCAGCAGGCGGATGTTGCGCTTGGCCGCCGCGGGTTGCGCGCTGAGCGCGATGTCGTCGATCAGCGCGCCCAGCGCCACCGGCTCGGTGCGGTCGAGCCGGCGCCGGGTTTCCAGCGCGGTGAGCTCCATCATGCGATCGACGATTTCCTGGATGCGCTGCGTCTCGCGCTCGATGTTCGTCAGGAAGCGCTCGCGCTCGGCGTGCGGCATCGACGGTTCCTGCAGCAGCTCGGCCGCGCCGCGGATGGCGGACAGCGGGCTCTTGACTTCGTGCGTGAAGGTCTGCACGTAGTCGGCCACGTAGTTGCGCCCGGTGAGCGCGTCGCGCATCTCGCCGAAGCCGGCGCGCACGCCGTCGACCGCGCGCCGCGCCATGCGCCCGATGCTCAGGCTGCCCACGCGGTGCTGCGCGCGCACCCAGGTCCAGTAGTCGCGGATCAGCCCGAAGGGCCGCACCAGCCACACCGAGACGATGAGCGCGAGCAACAGCAGCGCCAGGCCCGAACCCACGCCGACCCAGATGGTGCGGGCACGCGCGTCTTCCACGAACTGGCCGAAGCTCTGCACCGGCTTGCCCACGCTGACCATGCCGACGATCTCGTTGTTCCAGCGAATGGGCGCGCCCACGTACATCACCGAGGTGCGCGGGTCGCCGTCGACGTCGCGCGAGGTGCGCGCGCCGTACAGGCCGGCGAGCGTGCGGCTCACGTCGCTCCACTGCGAATAGTCGGCGCCCAGGTGCCTGCCGAGCGAGTCGAACATCACGCGGCCGCCGCGGTCGGTGACGTACACGCGCAGCTCCACGCGGCTCTTGTGCAGGTTGTAGATCTGCGCGGAAAACTCGCGCGCGTACACCGTGCGGAACAGCGGCTCCAGCCGCGCGGTGTTGATGGCACCGGCGATCACGTCCTGCTCGACCAGGCTGGCGACCAGCTGCGAGGTCTCGACCAGCGATTCCTCCGCCGACTCGCGGTAGCGCGGATCGATGTCCGAGACCACGCGGTACAGCAGGAAGGCGATGCCCGCCGTGTAGATCAGCAGGATGCCGATGAAGATTCGCGTGCGCCGGGTCACGACGCCTTGGCGGGCAACTCTTCGTTCAGCGCATAGCCGGTGCCGCGCAGCGTGCGGATCGGCTCCACCTCCGGCGCGATCGCCTTGAGCTTGGCGCGCAAGGTCTTGATGTGCGCGTCGACCGTGCGGTCGAAGCTGTCGCTGGCGTCGTCCCACACAAGCTGCAGCAATTCGTCGCGCGTGAACACGCGCCCCGGGCGCTGCACCAGCAGCCTCAGCAGACCGTACTCGTAGCGCGAGAGCTCGAGCAGCCGGCCGTAGTACCGGATTTGCATTCGCTCGTTGTCGAGCAAAAACGGCATTGCGGGCACCTGGGAGGCCGCTGGAGCCGCCTGGGCTCCGGTTTGATGGGGTACCCCATGGTTCGGTGGCGAGGCCGCAGGCGAGCCGTTTGAGCCATTTGTGCTACTTCTGGCGCTTCGCCGCAGGATCGTTCGCACCCGGGCGACCAGTTCGCGCGGCGAGAACGGCTTGGCGATGTAGTCGTCCGCTCCCAGTTCGAGGCCCACCACGCGGTCTATTTCGTCGCTGCGGGCCGTCAGGAAGACCATCGGTACCTCCGGGCCGCCCATTGCCTGGTTCAGCGCCTGGAGGCGTTTGAAGAGCTCGAAACCGTTCAGGTCGGGCAAACCGATGTCCAGGATGGCCAGCGCCGGCGGTTCCTGCGTGAACTGGGCGATGGCTTCTTCGGCCGTGGCGCACCACACCGGGATGAATCCGTCGCTTTTCAGGACGTATTGCAGCGTGTCGGCGATGCCCGACTCGTCTTCGGCAATCAGGATCCGGGGTTTGAAGCTCATTCCCCGGATTGTTACCCAGGGGAGGGCGAGGAGAGAGAACCGGGAGGAGTCGTTTCCGCCCAAGGCGCCGTGGACCGGCGCGGCCGTTTGCGGCTTTTTTTTGCGCGCAGCTTTCCCTGTTCCCTATCTTCTTATTCTTCTTATTCAAATTAGTAGTAGTAGATAAGGACGGCACACTTCTGTGGACATGCCTGTTTTTCCGTTACGCGACAACGAGTTGTCATGCCTGCGTCACTGTGCGCAGCTGCGCTTCGGTGGTGTACCGCACAAATGAACAACATTGGGTAACCCGACCGGCCTGTGGATAAGCCATGGCTTGTGCAAAAACTGTCCCCAGAGTTGTCCTTTGACGGCCCCTGAAAAATCTGCCAAAGACGTTTTTCGGGCAGGGAAATTAATTGCTTAATTTTTGGGCAATATGTAGATTCCCCTTGCTAATCAAATACTTGCAACGCCCCTACACAGAAGTGCCAACGTTATCCACAGAGTTGCTCAAGTTTTGTGGGGAGAACGCGCCGCGAACCGCCGGGCCCTCGCGGCGACCTCAATTGGCGCTCCATATTGCGAAATGTCATCAATGACACCTTCAGAAACAAAATCGATCGTGACCCTGAGCCTGCTGGCTGCGTTTGTCGACGGCGAGAAGCACGAGCGCGAGCGCGCCGAGATCAAGCGGATCGCCGAAGGCCTCTCGCAGGCCGACGGCGTGAACCTGCCGACGCTCTACCAGGACGTGCTGATGAAGCGCGTGTCGCTGGCGTCGGTGGCCGGCGAGCTGAAAAGCCCCGAGTCGCGGCAGCTGGCCTACGAAATGGCGGTGTGCGTGTGCGATGCGGACGGCACGCAGTCGGAGGCGGAACGGCTGTTCCTGACCGATGTGCGGACCTCGCTGGGGCTGGACGCGTCGGCGGCCGGGTTTTCGCAGCAGGCGGAAGACATCGCGGCGGCGGTGCCTGGGGTGGCTCCCGCCGGTGCAGCCGGTGCCATTTCTGCGTCCGGCACGGCGGTGGCCACCGCCACGGGGTCGGCCCCGACCGCCACGCCCGACACCGCCGAGCTCGACAAGTCGATCCTCAACGCCGCCATCCTCAACGGCGCGCTCGAGCTGCTGCCCGAGACGCTGTCGACCATGGCGATCATTCCGCTGCAGATGAAGCTGGTCTACCGCATCGGCCAGTCCTACGGCTACCAGCTCGACAGCGGCCACGTGAAAGACTTCCTGGCCACGGTCGGTGTCGGGCTGACCTCGCAGTACCTGGAGCAAGCCGGGCGCAAGTTGCTGGGCGGACTGCTCGGCAAGGTGGGCGGTGGCCTGCTGCGCGGGCTGGGCAACCAGGCGGTGAGCTCGGGAATGAGCTTTGCCTCGACCTACGCGCTGGGCCATGTGGCCAAGCGCTACTACGCGGGCGGCCGCACGCTCTCCACGCAGATGCTGAAAGAGGCGTTCTCGGGCGTGGTGAAGGAAGGGCAGGGCCTGCAGGCGCAGTACCTGCCGGCCATCCAGGAAAAGGCCCGCACGCTGGACGCGGGCAAGGTTCTTTCGCTGGTGCGTGGGGCCTGAAGCCGGCCGGGCTCAGGCCCGGATCTGGCTTGGTTCAAGTCTGGTTCAGGCCTGACTCAGGTCGTCCAGGATCGGGCACTCCGGCCGCGCGTCGCCGTGGCAGCAGTGCACCAGGTGGGACAGCGTGTTGCGCATCGACTGCATGTCCGCAATGCGCTGCTCCAGTTCGCCCAGGTGCTTCTGGGCGATGCGCTTCACGCTGGCGCTGGCGCGGCGGCGGTTGTTCCACAGCCCGACCAGTTCCGCGATTTCTTCCATCGAAAAGCCCAGGTCGCGTGAGCGCTTGATGAAGCGCAGCGTATGGATGTCGGCATCGCCGTACTGGCGGTAGCCGCTGTCGGTGCGCGCCACCGCCGGCAGCAGGCCCAGCCCTTCGTAGTGCCGGACCATGCGGGCCGACACGCCGGAGCGCTGCGCCGCCTCGCCGATGGCGACCAGGCCCGTCATTGAACGGCGTAGCCCGCGTTCTCGATCGCCACCACGATGTCCTGGCGCGGCTGCTCGCTCAGCACATCGACATGGCCGGTCTCGAGGTCGACCGTGACCTGGGCCTCGGGGTCCACCGTTTGCACCGCGTTTTGCACCGCGCTCACGCAGTGACCGCAGCTCATGCCTGTGACCTGGAATTTCTGGCTCATCGTTGCGACTCCTTGGATAGATGAATGGAACTGGATGAAAGGGTATGACCGGAAAGAAGACCGCAGTCTGAACCCTCTCACGATGTCAATGTCCAGCGCAGGGACAACGAAAGTTTCCGCTTGACCTTGCCATCGTGTGAAGCCTTAGCCTCGAACCCATGGAAAACCTGCAGCCCCTGCCGACATCTGCCGCCGCCACACTCGACCTCTCGGTCGGTGGCATGACCTGCGCCTCCTGCGTCATGCGCGTGGAGCGCGCCCTGAAGAACGTGCCCGGCGTGCAGGACGTGAGCGTGAACCTGGCGACCGAATCGGCGCGAGTTGTCACCGTGCCCGGCGAGGGTGACGACATCGGCGTTCTGCTGCGCCGCGCCGTGCGCGCCGCCGGCTACGAGCCGCGCGCGGCGAGCACCGCGGCGGACGAGGCCGCGGCGCTGTCGCCGTGGCACGGCTTCGCGCCGGTCGCCGTCGGGCTGGCGCTGTCGATTCCCTTGCTCGCGCCCATGCTCGGCGACCCCTTCGGACAAGACTGGATGCTGCCGCCCTGGGTGCAGCTGCTGCTGGCCACGCCGGTGCAGTTCTGGCTGGGCGCGCGCTTCTACCGCGCCGGCTGGCACGCGGCGAAGGCGCGCACCGGCAACATGGACCTGCTGGTCGCGCTCGGCACCAGCGCCGCCTTCGGCCTGTCGCTGTGGCTGTGGTGGCGCTCGGCCACCGGCGAGCACGCGGGCCACGGCGCCATGCCGCACCTGTACTTCGAGGCTTCGGCCGTGGTCATCACGCTGGTGCTGCTCGGCAAGTGGCTGGAGGCCCGCGCCAAGCGCCAGGCCACCTCGGCCATTCGCGCCCTGCAGCAGTTGCGGCCCGAGCTGGCCCACCTGGTCGGCGCGCGCGGCAAGGAAAGCGACGTGCCGCTGGCCGAGGTGATGGTGGGCGACCGCCTGGCGGTGCGCCCCGGCGAGCGCGTGCCGGCGGATGCGCGGGTGATCGAAGGGCAGTCGGAGGTCGATGAATCGATGCTCACCGGCGAGCCGCTGCCCGTGGCCAAGGGCCCGGGCGATGCGCTGACCGGTGGCGCCGTCAACGGCGACGGCCGCATGGTGATCGAGGTGCGCGCGGTTGGCGCCGAGAGCGTGCTGGCGCGCATCATCCGGCTGGTGGAGGACGCGCAGGCCGCCAAGGCGCCGATCCAGCGGCTGGTCGACAAGGTGGCGGCCGTGTTCGTGCCGGTGGTGCTGGTGATTGCGCTCGCCACGCTCGCCGGCTGGCTGGTGGCGGGCGCGGGCATCGAGACCGCGCTGATCCACGCGGTGGCCGTGCTTGTCATCGCCTGCCCGTGCGCGCTGGGCCTGGCCACGCCGGTCGCGGTGATGGCGGGCACAGGCGTGGCGGCGCGCCACGGCATCCTCGTGAAGGACGCACGCGCACTCGAAATTGCCCACCGCGTCGACACCGTCGCCTTCGACAAGACCGGCACGCTGACCATCGGCCGGCCGGTGCTCACCGCGCTGGTGCCGCTGGCCGGCGCCGAGGCTGGCGAAGACGAGCTGCTGGCCACGGCCGCGAGCCTGCAGGGCGGCAGCGAACACCCCTTGGCCAAGGCGGTGCTGGCGGCCGCGGCGCAACGCAAGCTGCAGGCACCGCCGCTGGGCGCGATGCAGGCGTGGCCCGGCCGCGGCGTGCGCGGGGACGTGGACGGCGTCAACTGGGCGATCGCCAGCCTGCGGTGGTGCCGCGAGCTCGACGCCATGCCCGAAGCCGCCGACATTGACGGCCTGCAAGCGCAAGGCGCCACCGTGTCGGCGCTGCTGCGCTTCGACGAAGCGGGCACCGCGCATGCGCAGGCCTTGCTGGCCTTTGCCGACGAACCCAAGCCGCAGGCGGCGGAAGCGGTGCGCGCGCTGCGTGCGCGCGGCCTGCGCGTGGTGATGATTTCGGGCGACAACCTGCGCGCGGCGCAGGCGATGGCGCAGCGCCTGGGCATCGATGCCGGCGATGTGCGCGCCGACGTGCTGCCCGCCGACAAGGCGGCGCAGGTGAGCGCGTTGCGAAAGAACGGCCATGTCGTCGCGATGGTGGGCGACGGCGCCAACGACGCGCCCGCGCTGGCCGCGGCCGATGTAGGCATCGCCATGGCGCCTTCGGGCGGCGGCACCGACGTGGCGATGGAAGCCGCCGGCATCACGCTGATGCGTGGCGACCTCGCGCTGGTGGCGCAGGCTTTCGAGCTGTCGGCGCGCACCGTGGCCAAGATCCGGCAGAACCTGTTCTGGGCCTTTGCCTACAACGTGGCCGGCATTCCGCTCGCGGCCTTCGGGCTGCTCAGCCCGGTGGTCGCCGGTGCGGCCATGGCGCTGTCGAGCGTGAGCGTGATGGCCAACGCGCTGCTGCTGCGCCGCTGGAAGCCCTGAAGGTGTCGCGCGCGGCGGGTCAGTCGACCAGCAGCGCCATCACGTACTCGTCGATGTAGTCGGCCTCGCCGGCGCGCTTGTAGAACTTGCGCAGCGTGCCTTCGCGCTCGAAGCCCAGCTTTTCGTAGAAGCGCAGCGCGGGCGCGTTGTCGCTTTCGGCGAAGAGCTCGATGCGCTTCACGCCCGCGGCCTTGAGCGTGTCGATGGCCTCGCTCACCATCGCCAGCGCGATGCCCTGGCCGTGGAACGCGGGGTCGACGGCCAGCGTGCCGAGGCACGCGACGTGTTGCACGCGGCCCGGGTAGCGCGTGGCACGGTAGAAGCCGGCGACACGGCCTTCGCGCTCGTAGATGAAGAAGCAGCCGCTGTCGAGCAGGCTCTGGTAGATGGGACGAAAGTCTTCAAGCGGCATCGGGTCGTAGCCCAGGAAGGGAACGACCTTTTCGTGCATGTAGACCGCGAAGACGGTGTCGATGTCTTCCGGTGTGGCCAACCTGCGCATGGTGAGAGCCTCGGAGCGATGAAGGCGCCGAGCATAGCGAGGCTCAGGTGAGCAGCAAGGCCGAAAACACCAGCAACACCAGCTGCGCGCACCAGGCCCATCGCAGCCGCAGCCGCCCGTCGAGCACCGCGCCGATGGCCCAGAACCCGCCCACCGCCAGGGCGAGCAGCGCCAGCCCGGTGTGGAACGACAGGTCGTCGGCGCGCCACAGGAAAGCCAGCGTCACCCCGACCCACGCCGCGAAATGCAGCGACGCCGAGGCGGCCTGCGCACGTGTCAACACCGGGTCGTGGATGTGCCTGGCCTCTTCCAGCGAAAAAGGCGCTTCAGGGAAACGCGCCGCCACATCCGCCGGCCGCCACCCGGGCGGCTTGAACCACACGGCGACCTTGTCCTGCCAGCGCCGCGTGTGCCATGCGTCGCGCAGCAGCGGCACGTAGGGTCCGAGGATGGCGCGCATCGGGTCGAAGCTCGCCAGCGCCTTGCGCGTGCCGTACACGCAGGGCTCGGTTTCTTCGGCGAAGGTGCCGAACAGGCGGTCCCACACCACCAGCATGCCGCCGTAGTTGCGGTCTACATAGCCGTCGTTCACCGCGTGGTGCACGCGGTGGTTCGACGGCGAGGAGAACACGCGGTCGAACCAGCCCAGCTTTCCAATGTGCTCGGTGTGGATCCAGAACTGGTAGACCAGCACGATCAGCCCCGCCAGCCCGAACTGCTCGGGCGGCACGCCCACCACCGCCATCGGCAAATAGAACGCCCAGCCCAGGAACGCCACGGCGCTTTCCTGCCGCAGCGCGGTGGAGAAGTTGAAGTGCTGGCTCTGGTGGTGCACCGAGTGCGCGGCCCAGAACACGGCCGACTCGTGGCCCGCGCGGTGCAGCCAGTAGTCGAAGAAGTCGAACAGCAGCACGGCCAGCACCCAGCCGACGGCGCTGTCCCAGAAGTCGGGCCGGGTCCACACCGCGACCAGCGGGTAGACCATGGCGTACAGCCCGATCTGGAACAGCTGGGTGCACACCGCCAGCGCCTGGCTCAGCAGCCCCTGGCTCAGGCTGCCGAGCGTGTCGCTGAAGCGGTAGGTGTTGCGCCGCTTGAGCCAGCCCCAGGCGAACTCGCACGCCATGAGCAGCGCGAACACGGGCACCACGAAAACGACCAGCCGATGCACCGTGTTCTTTTTTTCAGCAAGCGTTCAGTGAATCTTCAGCGTCGGCGGGTCACTGCGACGCGCGGCCGGCCACGATCACGGCGTTGGTGCCGCCGAAAGCGAAGGAGTTGGACAGCGCGTAGCGCAAGCCCTTGGCCTCGCGCGCCTCGCCCTGGACGAAGTCCAGCTCGAACGCGGCGTCGGGTGCCTGCAGGTTGGCGATGGGCGGCAAGCTTTCACGTGCCAGCGCGCGCAATGCGGCGATGAGCTCGATGGCACCGCCGCCGCCGAGCACGTGGCCGTGGATGGCCTTGGTCGCGCTGACCGGCGTGGCCTGGCCGAACACCTCGCGGATCGACGCGGCTTCCGCGGCGTCGCCGGCCGAGGTGGCGGTGCCGTGCGCGTTGATGTGGCCCACGTCCGATGCCTCGATGCCCGCGTCGCGCAGCGCGGCGCGCATGGCGCGCACCTGGCCCGCGCTGTCGGGGTTGGTGATGTGGGTGCCGTCGCAGTTGGTGGCGTAGCCCGCGAGCACGAAGGGCGCGGCTTGCGCGCCGCGCGCGGCTGCGTGCGCTTCCGATTCGAGCACCAGCGCCGCGGCGCCTTCGCCGATGGCGAAGCCCGCGCGGTCGCCCGAGAAGGGGCGGCAGGCCGAAGCGGGTGCGTCGGCCGGCGGCGGCGCCATCACGCGCATGGCGTTCCAGCTGGCCAGCACGCCGGGGGTGAGCATGGCGTCGTGCCCGCCGACGATGGCCACGTCGATCCAGCCGCCGCGAATGGCGCGCATCGCCTCGCCGATGGCCACGGCCGAGGAGGCGCAGGCGCAGGCGTACGCAATGGCTGCGCCGCGCGCGCCGAAGTGCAGCGCCAGCTCGGCCACGGCCGCGTTGGGCATCACGGTAAGCACGGTGGTCGGGCGCATGCGGCGCTGCTCGCCGTACAGCGCGCTGGTGGTGTTGTCGAAGGTGCCGGCACCCGCGAGGCCGCTGCCCCAGAAGATGCCCAGGCGTTCGCGGTCGAGCGTGCCGAGGTCGAGCCCGGCTTCGCCCGCCGCGTCCTGCGCGGCGGCCAGCGCCATGGCGGTGCCGCGGTCGAGAGGCAGGCGCGAAGTGCTGCGCACGCCGTTGGAGTCGAACTCGCAGGCGGCCACGGCCAGCTGCACGGTGTCCATGCCCTTGATCTCGAGCGTGTGCGAACGCACGGCCGAGCGGCCGGCGAACAACGCGTCGTCGAAGGCTTCCACGGTGCGGCCGATGGGGGTGACGAAACCGATGCCGCTCACGCGCACCGGTGCCGAAGCAGCGCGCGCGGCCGAGGCGGCAAGTACGGCGTGGGCGGCGCCGCTGCTCATGCGGTCGCTTCGGCGGTCTGGCCCGACACGGCGGCGTCGCTGCTCTCGGCGTCGATCACTTCGCACAGGCGCTGCAGCGTGATGCCGGCTTCGCGCGGGTCGAGGCGGTCTTCGGGAATGCGCAGGTGGAAGGCGTCTTCGACGGCGAAGACGAACTCCATCAGCGCGAGCGAGTCCAGGCCGAGGTCCGACAGCGCGGTGCTCGGCGAGATGGCCGAGCGCTCGAGGCGGAAGTCGGTCGCCAGGATGGTGGCGATGCTGTTGAAGGTGGGCGAAGCGGAGGCGGAAGAAGCGGAAGACGACATGGAGATGCTTTCCTTTCAGGCGGGGTCTGTGGGGCTCAGGCGTACAGCGGATGCTCGGGCATCGTGCCATGCGCCACCGCATCGGCGAACGACACGGTTTCGCGCACGACCTGCTGGCGGTCGTTGTCGATCGTGATCATGTGGTAGCTGTTCGCGACCACCACGGTGCGGAACGCGCGGCAGCGCAGGCCGCGCGCCAGGATGTCGAGGTTGGCCACGCTGGCCACCTCGTCCTGCTGGGCATGCAATGCGAGCACGTTGGCGCATTGCACGTTGTTGAGGTTGCGCCGCACGTGGCGAATGAGCCGGTCGTGCTCGCGCAGGTGGCCCACGCCGATGACGGAGCTGCCGGCGCGCGAGACCTTGCGGTGGCGCAGCTCGCGCTCGATCCAGGCGCGCACGCGTTCGTTCTTCACGCCGTAGGGCGGGCGCTCGCGGTACTGCCACCACCGGCCCAGCGGCGTGTAGAAGGCCAGCGGCAGCAGGAACTGCGTGCGCGGAATGGCCCAGCCGTCGAAGCGCAGCGTGGTCGACATGAGCACCAGCGCATCGACGTCGTCGCCGCAGCGGATGGCCGCGCCGAGCGCGAGCGACGAGCCGGCCGAAATGCCGACCAGCATCACGCGGTCGTGCTGCGCGCGCAGCGCCTTCACCTGCGCCTGGATCGCGTCGATCCAGCGCTCGTACGGCGCCGCGTGCTGCAGGGGCGCGCCGGCGTCGAACGAGTAGCCCTCGATGACCAGCGGATGCACCGAGTAGCCGCGGCTGCGCAGCGCGGACTGCACGGTCAGCAACTCGTCAGGCGTGCTGCATAAACCGTGCAGCAGGACCACCGCGGTGCGTTGCACCTCGGGTGGCACCATGCTCAACTGATCGGAGGGTTCGCGTGCACTCATCGCTTGGCGCCGGCCATGAAAGTGGCGCGTATTTCGTGTGGCTGTCGTATGCTCATGCAGCGTTTATCGCTTGGAGCGACTGACGGGCCGCTGACCCATCGCTCGCAGGGCAGCCCACCCTTAACCATTCCTTAAATACGATGCGAATTCTGCTTGTCGAAGACGACGCCGTCCTGCGTGACGTGATGGTTCGCAGCCTGGCCGATGCGGGCCACCGCGTCGATGTGTCCACCAACGTCGAGGACGCCGACCACCTGTGGCGCGTGCAACCCTTCGATGCTGTGCTGCTCGACCTCAACCTGCCGGCCACCGCCAGCCCCACCAGCGGCCTGGCCAGCGGCCTCACCGCGTTGCGCCAGGCGCGTGCGCGCGGCGACCGCACGCCGGTGCTGGTGCTCACCGCGCGCGGTCGCACCGAGGAGCGCATTGCCGGCCTCGATGCCGGCGCCGACGACTACCTGGGCAAGCCCTTCGACCTGGCCGAGGTCGAAGCGCGCCTGCGCGCGCTGGTGCGCCGCGCCAAGGGCACCGAGGACATCGTGCTGCTGGGGCAGCTGAAGCTCGACCGCAAGGCGCGGCGCTTTTCCACCGCGAGCGGCCCGCTCGACCTGCCGGCGCGCGAGTTCGAGGTGCTGTGGGAGCTCATGAGCCCGCCGGGGCGCACGGTGAGCAAGCGGGCGCTGTCCGACAAGCTCTCCAGCTTCGACGAGTCGCTGGGCGACAACGCGCTGGAGGCCTTCATCTCGCGCCTGCGCAAGAAGCTGCAGGGCACGGGCGCGGGCATTCGCACGCTGCGCGGCATCGGCTACCTGCTCGAGGCCGAGCTCTGATCCGCGCGTGACCGTACCCGCGAAAGAACGGCTGCAGGAGCCGAAGAAACCGCGACCCGCACCGTCGCTCACGCGGCGCGTGCTGCGCAACGTGCTGGTGCCGCTGGCGCTCACGTGGATGGTCGGCGCGGTCATCGCGCTGGTCATCGCCAACTACTTTTCGGAACAGGCTTTCGACCGCGGCATGCTCGACGACGCGTACGCGCTGTCGGCCAACGTGCAGGCGGGCGAGCGCGGCATCGAGCTGCTGCTCACGCCGCGCGAGGTGGCCACGGTGCTGTTCGACCAGGTCGACAAGGTGTACTTCGCGGTGCAGCGGCTGGACGGCACGCTCATCTCGGGGCAGTCGGGGCTGGAGGCGCCGCTGCCGATCGACGGCGCGCGCTACCGCTTTTCGGACATCAACTACGAAGGCAGCGTGCTGCGCGCGGTGGTGCTCGAGCACGACGCCGAGCCCGACATCAGCATGCCCTACCGCGTGATCATTGCGCAGACCACGCTGAGCCGGACCGCGCTGGTGCGCCAGCTGCTGGGCTATGCGCTGGCCCCGCAGATATTGCTGCTGGTGCTGCTGGCCATCTGGCTGTGGTACGGCATTCGCAGCGACCTGCGCCCGCTGGGCGACCTGCAGCGCGCGCTCGACCGGCGCGACGTGCACGACCTGTCTCCGGTGGCCGTGGCCGAGACATCGCGCGAGCTGCAGCGCCTGGGCAACGCGGTGAACTCGCTGTTCGAGCGGCTCGGCCAGAGCGTGCAGGCGCAGCGCGAGTTCGTGGGCAACGTGGCGCACGAACTGCGCACGCCGCTCGCGGGCATTCGCGCGCTGGCCGAATACGGCTTGGCGCAGCACGACACCGCGGTGTGGCGCGAGCAGCTGGAGCGCGTCTCGGAACGCCAGGGCCGCGCGAGCCACCTGATCGACCAGCTGCTGGCGCTGGCGCTGGCCGAGGAAGCGCGCGCGAGCCTGGAGCGCGCGCCGGTGCGCCTCGACGTGCTGGCCGAGCAGACGGTGCTGCGCCACCTTGCGAAGGCCGATGCGCGCGGCGTCGATTTGGGCGCGCGCGGCCTGGACGACGGCGTGGTCGTGCTGGCCAACGAAGCGCTGGTGGAGGGCATTCTCGACAACCTGATCGACAACGCGCTGCGCTACGGCGGGCAGACCATCACGGTCGAGCTGGCGGGCCGCACGCTGAGCGTGATCGACGACGGGCCGGGCATTCCGCTGGAGGCGCAGCGCGACCTGATGCAGCGTTGGGCGCAGGGGCCCGAGGGGCAGAAGCTGGGGCAGGGCTCGGGGCTGGGGCTGTCGATCGTGTCGCGTTATGCGGAGCTGCTGGGGGCGGAGCTGCGGCTGGAAGCGGCGGAGCCGACGGGGCTGCGTGTGAGCGTGGCGTTCGGCGAGGTTTAGGGACGCTCAGCGCCTGTTCGAAGGCCTGCCCCCATCCCTGCCTTCCCCCAGAGGGGGAAGGAGAAAAACCACCTCCGGCTACAGCGGCGTGCCCTGGTGAAACACCATCCGCCACCGCCCCTGCCTGCACTTCCACAACGAGCTGCGCAACGAATCCGCCGCAGGCCTTTGTGCATTGGCCTCGCGGTGCACGCGGTACGTCACCAGCGCCACGTCGCTCGCCATGCGCAGCACGCGAAAGTCCGTCATCGTGCGTTCCGAGAACGCCTCGTCGCGCAACGCCTCGACGATGGCGGCGCGTGTCCACACGGTGCCCGACACGCCGAGTTCATGGAACGCGTCGTCGAGCAATTCCTCGAGCTGCGCGGCGCTCGCACGCACCTCACGCAGGTGAAGCGCGCCCTCGAGTTCCAGCAGCAGCGCATCGAGGTCTTCGGCCGGCGCAGCCTCGCAGAGCTCGAGCGGAAGCCCGTCGGGATCGGCGAAGAACGTGAAGCGCCGTCCGGTGAATTCATCGACGCGCAGCGGCTCCACCGCAACGCCTTGCGCCGCGAGCCTGTCGGCCGCGGCCTGCACATCGGGCACCTCGAAGCAGAGGTGACGAAGCCCCTGTGCCTCGGGCCGCGTGGGCCTTGCCGGCGCACCGGGAAAGGAGAAGAGCTCGATCTGCGAGCCGTCCGGCAAGGCCAGGTCGAGTTTGTATGAGTCGCGTGCAGCGCGGTGGTTTTCCGCGACGACGCGCAGGCCGAGCACCTCGGTGTAGAAGCGCTTCGACACCGCGTAGTCGGCGCAGATGATGGCCACGTGGTGGATGCGATCGAGCTGCATCGCGGCCTTCATTTCGATGGTGCGTGCAAGGGCTTGCGCAGGTAGACACGCGTGCGCCCGTCGAGCGTTTCACGTTTGTATTCGACGTAGCCGATGCGCTGGTAGAGCGCGCGGTTCTCGGTCATCTTCTCGTTGGTGTAGAGGTAGATCGACGCATGGCCTTGGCGCACGGCCTCGCGCTCGGCGAGCTCGAGCAATGCGCGGCCCACGCGGGTGCCCTGGTGCGGCGGCAGCACCGCGATCACGTCGACCAGGAAGCCTTCGTCGGTCACGTCGAGCAGCAGCGCGGCCACGGTGTGCTGTGCCAGCGAGGCGACCCACACCTGCAGGCTGGCAATGGCCTCGCCGTAGTCGCGTTGCATCGGCCTCGGCTCGACGCCGAGCCGCGGAATGTAGATGCGAAAGGCCTCGTGCGCGCAGGCCGCCACGGCGGCTTCGTCTTCGGCGGTGGCGCGCCGCAAGGTCCAGGGCGCGGGCTGGCTGGTGGGCGTGGTGCTGCTCGTCACTCGAACTCCACCTCGCCCTCGATCTCCACGGGGATGTTGAAAGGCAGCTCCGCCATGCCCACGGCGCTGCGCGAATGCGCGCCGATGTCGGGGCCGAAGAGTTCGAGGATGAGGTCCGAGAAGCCGTTGATCACGGCCGGCTGCTTGTCGAAGCCGGGTGCGCACGCGACCATGCCGAACACGCGCGTCCATGCGGTGATGCGGTCGAGGTCGCCGAGCGCGCGCTGCAGGCTGCCGAGCATCGCAAGGGCGGTGAGGCGCGCGGCCATGTAGCCCTGTTCGACGTTCACTTCGCGCCCCAGCTTGCCCAGCGGCGCGGCGATGGTGCCGTCGGCGGCGAGCGGGCCGTGGCCCGAGATCAACGCGCGCCGGCCGACGACGCGCACGAACTGGAAGGGGAGCACGACGCCGGGCGGCGGCGTCACGGGAGGGGGCAGCACGAGGCCTGAATCGGCCAGTCGTTGCGCTATGCGGGCCATGGCGGTGGGGTCTCCTGTGGCGGACGAATGGGTCCGCCGCATCTTGCCATGGCCCTCCTGCCCCCGACCCTCCTGCGTGGCAGGGTCAGGCGGCTCGGGCGGCTCAGGCCAGCGTCGGGTAGTCCGTGTAGCCCTTGGCGCCGCCGCCGTACATGGTGGCCTTGTCGAGCTCGTTCAGCGGTGCGTTCTCGCGCAGGCGGCGCACCAGGTCGGGGTTGGAGATGAAGGGCTTGCCGAAGGCCACGAGGTCGTCGCCTTCCTTCACGGCTTCTTCGGCCAGCGGGCGGTCGTAGCCGTTGTTCACCATCCATGCGCCCTTGCCGCCGGCTTCGCGGTAGGCGGCCTTCAGCGCTTCGTAGTCGAAGGGGCGGTCGTCGATTTCGCGCGGGCCGCCGGTGGCGCCTTCGATGATGTGGATGTACGCCAGGTTCAGCTGCGCGAGCTGCTTCACCACGTAGGTGAACAGCGGCTGCGGGTTGCTGTCGTGCGCGTCGTTGGCCGGGGTCACGGGCGACAGGCGAATGCCGGTCTTGCCGCCGCCCACCGCGTCGACCACGGCGCGCGTGGCCTCGAGCAGCAGGCGCGCGCGGTTCTCGATGCTGCCGCCGTAATCGTCGGTGCGCTTGTTGCTGCCGTCCTTCAGGAACTGGTCGAGCAGGTAGCCGTTGGCGCCATGCAGTTCCACGCCGTCGAAGCCGGCGGTTTCCACCGCGCTGCGTGCCGCCACCGCGAAGGCGTGGACGATGCCGGGGAGCTCGGCCGCGTCGAGCGCGCGCGGCTCGGAGGTTTCCACGAAGCTGGGCACGCCGTC
Source organism: Variovorax sp. RCC_210 (assembly GCF_041355175.1). Classification (NCBI taxonomy): domain Bacteria; kingdom Pseudomonadati; phylum Pseudomonadota; class Betaproteobacteria; order Burkholderiales; family Comamonadaceae; genus Variovorax; species Variovorax sp. RCC_210. The sequence goes on from NZ_JBFUPJ010000002.1 coordinate 709,490, forward strand.
CTTGATGAGCACGGTCTTGGTCTTGGCGGTGATGGCCGAGGGCGCCACGGGCTTGCCGCCATCGGGTTGCAGCTCGGTGTGCGAGACGCGGCCCACGTGCCACAGCTGCACCACGATCTTGCCGCCCTCGGCATGCACCGCGTCGGTCACGCGCTTCCAGGCGTCGAGCTGCTCGGTGCCGTACAGGCCGGGCACGTCGGAGTAGCCCTGGCCCTGGTGGCTGATGGCGGTGGCCTCGGTGATGAGCAGGCCGGCCGAGGCGCGCTGGGCGTAGTAGGTGCCGGCGATGTCGGGCGGGATCGCGTTGGGCGAGCGATTGCGCGTCAGCGGCGCCATCACGATGCGGTTGGCGAGCTGCAGGTCGCCGGCCTGGACGGGGTCGAAGAGGGTGGACATCGTTGAAAAGGGGTGGACAGAGGTGAAACAGGCGCAAGGCTAAGCGCGCGGTCTCAACCCTGCTGTCGCACGGTTGTCCCGAATAGTGCTAGGACAACGGCCCGTGCAACCCGCTCGGCCCGTGCGGTGCGATCAACCCCAGCAGCGCGGGGCTCACCCGCACCGGCATGGCCAGCAGGATCTGCCCCATGCCCTTGCCCAGCGGATCGTTGCGCAGCGAGGCCATGCCGCCGCCGCCCAGCGCCTGCTCGCAGACGAAGTTGAAGGCGTCGATGCCCGGCACCTCGTGGCGCGTGACCGGGCCCCGCACGAGGTGGGCGAGCCAGCCGGCCACGCGCGCCTCGGTGAGCTGCGCGCGCAGCAGCGGCAGCAGGGCGGGGTGGCGCGCGATGACGCCGATGTTCGACGTGTCGCCCTTGTCCCCGCTGCGGGCCCAGGCGAGGCGCAGGAGGGGCACTTCGACGGTGTCCGTGGCCCGGGGTGCGGCATCGCCCTGCGGGGCCTCGGCGGGCGTTGCGGCGATGGAAGGCGCTGCTGCAATGCAAGGCGCTGCTGCGGTCGGCGGCGCTTCGGTGCCCGGCACCTCGATGCGCTCCGCGCCGAGGTGCACGCTGGGCTGCACCCGCGACTTGTCGAGCAGGAAGGCGTATTGCCGGATCGACGGCGACACCGACGCGCGCCCGCCGCCCGCCCCCGTGGTGCCCGGCGCCCACGAGGTGCCGGCCGGCGCCACCTCGCGCGCGAACAGCGCCAGCGCCTCCTTGCGCGGGTGCGTCACCGCGAGCCGCAGCACGGCCTCGCGCGTGTGCTGCACCTGCGTCTGCGCGTGCGGGCCGTAGCAAGACTCCGCGCCCAGCACCTCGAGCTGCGTGCCGCTGTAGGGGCCGAAGCCCTGCTGCGCGAACAGCGTGCCGGTGCGCGCCAGGATGGCCTCGCCGGTGCGCCGGGCCTTGGCCACGGCGTCGAAGCCGACGAGGGTGAGTTGCGCCGCGGTCTTGAAGCCCTCGACGTAGGTGGCGCTCACCTTGTAGCTGGCGGTGGGCGCGCGGCCGCGCGCGCCGTGCACGCGCACGCGGTGCGCGCCGGCCTGTTCGATGCGCACCTGCGTGAAGTCGGCCACCACGTCGGGCAGCAGGTAGGCCGCGGGGTCGCCGATTTCGTAGAGCATCTGCTCGGCCACCACGGCGGGCGTGAGCTTGCCGCCGGTGTTCGCGGGCTTGGTGACCACGAAGCTGCCGTCCGCCCCGCATTCGACGATGGGGTAGCCGATGTTCGGCCAGTCGGGCACGGTGTCCCAGTCGGTGTGCAGGCCACCGGTGGCCTGGCAGCCGCACTCGATGATGTGGCCCGCGAGGCTGCCCGCGGCAAGCAGGTCGAAGTCGCCCGGCTGCCAGCCGAACTCGTGCATGAGCACGCCCAGCGTGACGGCCGAATCGACGCAGCGGCCGGTGATGACCACCTGCGCGCCTGCATCGAGCGCCGCCTGGATGGGCCGCGCGCCCAGGTACGCGTTGGCCGTGAGCACGCGCTCGGGCAGCGCGGCGCCGCTCTGCAGCTCGCGCACGGGTGGCTGCTGCTGGCGCAGTTGCGGCAGCAGCGCGGACACGTCGTCGCCGCTCACCACCGCGATCTTCAAGGCCACGCCTTGCTCGGCGGCCAGCGCGGCGAGCGCGTCGGCGCAGCCCTGCGGGTTGACGCCGCCCGCGTTGCTCACCACGCGAATGCCTTGTGCCACGACGTCTTTCAGCACGGCCTTCATCGCGACGGAAACGAAATCGGTCGCGTAGCCCAGCTCGGGCTTCTTCAGCCGCGCGCCGGCCAGGATCGACATCGTCAGCTCGGCCAGGTAGTCGAACACCAGGTAGTCGATGTGGCCGCTTGCCACGAGCTGCGGCGCGCCCACGCTGCTGTCGCCCCAGAAGCCCGAGGCGCCGCCGATGCGGATGATGCGGGACGAATCCTTGCCGTCGTTGTTGCTGCTGCTGCTGTTGCCGTTGTTGCCGTTCATCGCCCACTCCATTGCGGCTTGCGCTTCTCGCGGAACGCGAGCTGTCCTTCGGCGGCGTCTTCGGTCAGCGCGAAGAGGCCGATCTGGCTTTCGGTGAAGGCCATCGATTCCTCGAAGGCCATCGCCTCGATCTTCTTCATGGTGTACAGGCCGCGGCGGATGGCCGTGGGCGACTTGTCGAGCATCCGCGCGAGCAGCCAGTCGACGCTCTCGTCGACGTCGTCGCTCACGCGGTTGACGAGGTTCAGCGCGAGCGCCTGCGCGGCCGTGATGGGCTCGCCAGTGATGCACATCTGCGCCAGCACGCGGCGCGGCAGCAGGCCGCCGAGCACGCTGAGCACCTGCGCGGGAAACACGCCGACCTTCACCTCGGGCAGGCCGAACACGGCCTGGCTGCTGGCCACCGCCATGTCGCACATGGCCATGAGGCCCATGCCGCCGGCCATGCACGCGCCGTTGACGCGCGCGATCAGCGGCACGGTCGATTGCCGGGCCTGGCGAAACAGGTTGGCCATGCCCTGGTAGGGCGCGGCGTAGTCGAACTTGAACGAGGTGCCGCTCTGCAGGTCGGCGCCCGCGCAGAAGGCGCGCGTGCCGGCGCCGGTGATGACCACGGCGCGCACGGCGGTGTCGGCGTTGGCGCGCGCGAGCGCATCGGCGAGGCCCGCGAGCACCGCGGCGTCGATGGCGTTGCGGCGCTCTTCGCGCGCGATGGTGAGCCACATGACGGGGCCGCGCATGTCCACGTGCAACCCGGCCGAGGTGGCGGTGGGGGCAAGGGACGGTGAAGGTGGAGGCGAGGGGGGAGGGGATGAAGACGTATCGGGCATGCAGCAAGCGTCGCCCGAAAAAAAAGCCGCTTCATGCGGCTTGTGGCTGAAGCAGGCCGGGTTTTCCCTGAAGAGGGAACGCTCCGGCCGCTTGCGCGTGGCGTGCTTACTTCAGCAGGCCTTCGGCCTTCAGCGCTTCCTGCACCGCAGGGCGGGCGCCCACGCGCGCATGCCAGGCTTGCAGGTTGGGGAAGGCGGAGATGTCCACGTTCGTGGGCTTGGTCCAGTTGGTGACGGTGAACAGGTAGCCGTCGGCCACGCTGAAGTGCTCGCCCATCAGGTAGTCCTTGCCGGCGAGTTCGCTGTCGATCCACTTGAAGCGCGAGGCCAGTTTGTCCTTGAAGATGGTCTTGGCTTCTTCGGGCATGTTGGGGTTGAACAGCGGGCTGAAGGTCTTGTGCACTTCGGTGCCGATGAAGGTCAGCCACTCCTGCAGGCGGTAGCGCTGCAGCGTGCCGTTGGCCGGTGCCAGGTTCTTGGTGGGCGCCAGGTCGGCGATGTATTGCAGGATGGCCGGGCCTTCGCGCAGGCGCGTGCCGTCGTCGAGCTCGAGCATCGGCACGTAGCCCAGCGGGTTGATGCCGTAGTAGTCGGTGCCGTCCTGCAGCTTGTGGCTCTTGGTGCTGGCCAGCACGGGTTCGATGGCAATGCCTGCCTCGTGCAGCGCGATGTGGGGCGACAGCGAGCAGGCGCCCGGCGAGTAATACAGCTTCATTCGAATGACTCCAGTGGATGACGAGGTGATTGTTGTGAGAAACCGCAGCGGATGCTAGCGGAAGCGGCCGCATCCGGTGGCGTCGCGTTTTTGTCCTACGGTGGCATGCGCGCGGCGACTATCGGGCGGATGCGGCCCTTTTTCTAAGCTCCGTCGCACGGCGGGAACGACCCGCCGATTGATTGAAGGAGTTCTCCATGTTGAAGTACGCGATCATCTTTGCGGTCATCTCTCTCGTCGCCGCCCTTCTGGGCTTCGGTGGCGTGGCCGCCGGTGCCGCCGGCATCGCCAAGCTGCTGTTCGGCCTGTTCCTGGTGCTGGCCGTGCTGTTCGTCGTGCTCGCCGCCCTGGGCGTGGGCGCGGTGAAAAAAGCCATCGACTGATGCGACGTGCCAAGCTGAAGTGGCCGCGGGCGCGGCCACTCGGCCTGCTGTTGCAAAGCCCCGCGCACCGCGTGCTGCGGGTGCTGCTGGTGACGCAGGCGCACTGGCAGTTGCAGGAACACCGTTGAAAAGAACCCCATGCACCTCTCCCACATCGACGCGCAACTCGACTACGAGGTCGTCGCGCCGGCCCACCTGCTGCTGAACATCGAGGCGGCGCGCTCCGGTGCGCAGGCCGTGGTGAGCGAGGTGCTCAGCATCGAGCCGCCGACCGAGATGCAGGTGTTCTGCGACGAGGGCAGCGGCAACCGCTTCATCCGCTTCGACGCGGTGCCCGGCCCGCTGAAGATCAGCTACCGGGCCAGCGTGCAGCGCACCCACGTCATCGTGCCGCCCGACCTGCGCGAAGTGCCGGTCAACGAAGTGCCCGACGAGGTGCTGCACTACATGATGCCGACGCGCTATTGCGAGTCGGACCTGATGTCGCGTTGCGCGCAGCAGCTGTTCGGCGACCTGCCGCCGGGCATCGGCCGGGTGCAGGCCATCGTCGACTGGATCCACGAAAGCATCGCCTACGAGCCCGGCAGCAGCGTGTCGACCACGACCGCGCGCGAGGTGTTCGTGGAACGTGCCGGCGTGTGCCGCGACTTCGCCCACCTGGGCATCACTTTCTGCCGTGCGTTGAACATCCCCGCGCGGCTGGTGGTGGGCTACGTGTGGTTCGACGAACCGCCGCAGGACTTCCATGCGGTATTCGAGGCGTGGCTGGGCGGGCAGTGGGTGTTGTTCGACGCGACGCGCATGGCGCCGGTCGACCGGCTCGTGCGCGTGGGCACCGGGCGCGATGCCAAGGACGTGGCCTTCTGCACCATCTTCGGCAACGTGCGCATGACCGACAAGCGCCTGGTCATCCGCGAACTGCAGGACGAGAGCCTGCAACCCTCGAAGGCACCGGCGCCGACCGGGGAGCTGGTGGGCATCGAAAAGCCGGTGCCGGTGGTGCAAGTGGCTGAAGTCACCGGTTGATGCGGGTTGAATGCTATCAAATAGATAGCAAACTATCCATGAACGATGGGCGTTAGGGCTGGATTTGGCATGCCCCTCTAGCTTGTCCACACAACGGGCGCGACGGGGCCTCGGCGATTAAAATTGGCGCCCCCTTTTGCGCCGCGCACGCGTTCCGTTGTGCGCCCCCATTTCAAATGCTGTACCCCGAAGAATTCGACGTGATCGTCGTCGGCGGTGGCCATGCCGGCACCGAAGCCGCGCTCGCCGCCGCGCGCATGGGCGCCAAGACGCTGCTGCTCTCCCACAACATCGAGACGCTGGGGCAGATGAGCTGCAATCCCTCCATCGGCGGCATCGGCAAGGGCCACCTGGTGAAGGAGGTCGATGCGCTGGGCGGTGCCATGGCCATTGCCACGGACGAAGCTGGCATTCAGTTCCGCATTCTCAATTCGAGCAAGGGCCCGGCCGTGCGCGCCACCCGTGCGCAGGCCGACCGCGTGCTGTACAAGGCGGCCATTCGCCATCGCCTGGAAAACCAGCCGAACCTGAGCCTGTTCCAGCAAGCCGTCGATGACCTGATGGTGGAGGGCGACCGCGTGGTCGGCGCCGTCACGCAGGTGGGCATCGCCTTCCGTGCGCGCACGGTGGTGCTGACCGCGGGCACTTTCCTCGATGGCCGCATCCATGTCGGGCTCGACAACTATCAGGCCGGCCGCGCGGGCGATCCGCCGGCCATCAGCCTGTCGGCGCGCCTCAAGGAACTGAAGCTGCCGCAAGGCCGGTTGAAGACGGGCACGCCGCCGCGCCTGGACGGGCGCAGCATCGATTTCTCGAAGTGCACCGAGCAGCCCGGCGACGGCATGCCGGGCGGGGCAGGGCCGATGCCTGTGTTCAGCTTCATGGGCCGTGCGGACATGCACCCGAAGCAGATGGCCTGCTGGGTGACGCACACCAACGCGCGCACCCACGACATCATTCGCTCGGGCTTCGACCGCAGCCCCATGTTCACCGGCAAGATCGACGGCGTGGGCCCGCGCTATTGCCCGAGCGTGGAAGACAAGATCAATCGCTTCGCCGACAAGGACAGCCACCAGATCTTCCTGGAACCCGAAGGCCTGACGACCAACGAGTACTACCCGAACGGGATTTCGACCAGCCTGCCGTTCGACATCCAGTACCAGCTGGTGCGCTCGATGCCGGGCCTGGAGAACGCGCACATCCTGCGCCCCGGCTACGCCATCGAGTACGACTACTTCGATCCGCGCGAACTCAAGAGCAGCTTTGAAACGCGCTCGGTGCAGGGCCTGTTCTTTGCCGGACAAATTAACGGCACCACGGGCTACGAAGAAGCCGCGGCCCAGGGCTTGTTTGCCGGCATCAATGCCGCGCTGCAATGCCGTGGCGAAGATGCCTGGCTGCCGCGCCGCGACGAGGCCTACCTGGGCGTGCTGGTCGACGACCTGATCACCAAGGGCGTGACCGAGCCGTACCGCATGTTCACCAGCCGTGCGGAGTTCCGTCTGCAGCTGCGCGAAGACAACGCCGACATGCGTTTGACCGAAGCAGGGCGCAAGCTGGGCTTGGTGGACGACGCGCGCTGGGACGCTTTCAGCCGAAAGCGCGATGCTGTTTCACGTGAAACAGAGCGGCTCAAGTCGATCTGGGTGAACCCGCGCAACCTGCCGGCGTCGGAATCGGAGCGAGTACTGGGCAAGGCCATCGACCACGAATACAACCTGGCCGACCTGCTGCGCCGGCCCGATGTGAACTACAAGACGCTGATGTCGCTGGACGGCGGCAAGTACGACGCCCCGGCAGCGCTGAGCGAAACCGAAGTCGAGCAGATCGAGATTTCGGCTAAGTACTCCGGATACATCGAGCGCCAGCACGACGAGGTGGAGCGCGCATCGCACTTCGAGAACCTGAAGCTGCCGGCTGATTTTGACTACGGACAGGTCAAGGCATTGAGCTTCGAGGTGCGCCAGAAGCTGGACAAGCACCGCCCCGAGACGCTGGGCCTGGCCTCGCGCATCTCTGGCGTCACACCCGCAGCCATCTCGTTGCTGATGATTCACCTGCGAAAGGGCGGCCACAAGGCCTTTGCCCGGGACGCTGAAGGTACATCGAACGCATCAACCACCGCCACGGAAGCAGCCACCGAGCCGCAGTCCGCTGAATGACGGCGCCGATCGACACGCTGCGCGCAGGCGCAGCCGCCATGGGCGTGGCCCTGTCCGACCGCCAGGGCGAGCAGCTGCTGGCCTACGGCACGCTGATGCTCAAGTGGAACAAGGTCTACAACCTCACGGCCTTGCGCGACCCGGCCATCGTGCTCACACACCATCTGCTCGACAGCCTGGCGGCGGTTGCGCCGCTGCAGCGAGAGTGGGCAGGGAAGGGCAAGCTGCTCGACGTGGGCTCTGGCGGTGGGCTGCCGGGCGTGGTGATCGCGATCATGCGGCCCGACCTGGAAGTGACTTGCCTCGATGCGGTAGCCAAGAAGGCAGCCTTCGTGCAGCAAGTTTCGGCAGAGCTGGAGCTGCCCAACCTGCGCGGCCTGCACGCACGGGTCGAATCGCTGGCGGGCAGCTATGAAGTCATCAGCTCGCGGGCGTTCGCCTCGCTGCCCGACTTCTTCAACGGCTCGATGAACCTGTTGGCGTCGGGCGGCGTCTGGCTCGCAATGAAGGGCAAGATTCCCAGCGACGAACTCGCTGTCTTGCCCAAAGGCGTGGCAGTGTTTCACGTGGAACAACTGACGGTTCCGGGCCTCGATGCGGAACGCTGCATCGTCTGGGCGCGCAAAGAAGCTGACTGATAGCTTGGGCCACGCTGGCCGCTCGGGCCACCGACGCCCGGATTTGCGTTCGATTCCGTAAAAGAACGCGTGGCGCCGGCAAAAGCCGGTGCCCGAACCGCCTCTGCCGCGGCGTGCTCGCTTAGACTCGATGCCTCCCGCCTTTCGTCGCTCTTCCCCCGCTTCCCGTCTGTCCGGCGCTCTTTTTTGAGGCAATCCCATGTTCGGCATCGCTGACTACGGCGCATTCGTCGCCGCCATCGTCTTGTTCCTCCTGATTCCCGGCCCTGGCAACCTAGCGCTGATCACCTCGACCAGCAAAGGCGGCATTCGCGGCGGCTTGGCGGCCACGTCGGGCGTCATCCTGGGGGACCAATGCCTGATGTGGGCGGCTGTGGCCGGTGTCTCGGCGGTGCTGGCTGCTTACCCTGCCGCTTTCAAGGCGGTGCAGTGGCTGGGCGCGGGCTACCTGGCGTGGCTGGGCCTCAGGATGCTGCTGGCCAAGCCGGGCTCGGCGCCCATCCTCAACATCAAGCCCAGCCACTTCCTGCGCCAGGCCTTCACCATCACCTTGCTGAACCCGAAGGCCATCGTGTTCTACATGGCCTTCTTTCCGCTGTTCGTGGACCCGGCCCGCCACCAGGGCCTGGTCACCTTCGGCGCCATGGCCGTCACCATTTCCGCGCTGACCTTCCTGTACGGGCTGACCTCCACGCTGCTCACGCACTTCCTGGCCGAGCGCATCCGCGCCAACCCGCGCATTTCCAGCACGCTCGAGAAGCTGGCCGGCACCTTCCTGATTGCCTTCGGCATCAAGCTCGCAATTTCCCGCTGATCGACCTCCCGTACTGACATGGCCAAGATTTTCTGCATTGCCAACCAAAAGGGCGGCGTCGGCAAGACCACCACCACCGTCAACCTCGCCGCTGGCTTGGCCAAGGCCGGCCAGCGCGTGCTGATGATCGACCTCGACCCCCAGGGCAACGCCACCATGGGTTCGGGCATCGACAAGCGCCAGCTGGAGCTGACGGTGTACGACGTGCTGCTCGAATCGGCTTCGGTGGCCGAGGCCCGCGTCAAGGCCGACAAGCTGGTGGAGGGCGGTTGCGGCTACGACGTGCTGGGCGCAAACCGCGAGCTGGCCGGCGCCGAAGTCGAAATGGTGGCCATCGACCGCCGCGAGAAGCGCCTGCGCACCGCGCTGGCGGCGGTGGGTGCCGAGTACGACTTCGTGCTCATCGATTGCCCGCCGTCGCTGAGCCTGCTGACGCTGAACGGCCTGTGCGCCGCGCATGGCGTGATCGTGCCGATGCAGTGCGAGTACTTCGCGCTCGAAGGGCTGACCGACCTGGTCAACACCATCAAGCAGGTGCACGCCAACCTGAACAAGAACCTGCAGATCATCGGCCTGCTGCGCGTGATGTTCGATCCGCGCATCACGCTGCAGCAGCAGGTGAGCGAGCAGCTCAAGTCCCACTTCGGCGACAAGGTGTTCGACACCGTCATCCCGCGCAATGTGCGGCTGGCCGAGGCGCCGAGCTACGGCCTGCCGGGCGTGGTGTTCGACCCGGCGGCACGCGGCAGCCAGGCCTTCATCGCCTTCGCGCAGGAGCTGATCGAGAAGATGCCGCCCGCCAGCGCCTTCGCTTCCGGCGCGGTGGCGCCGCCCATTGCGCCGGTCGAACGCACCGCGCCCGACCTCGCGATTCCCGCGGACGTGCTCGCGCCGGTGCCCGCGCCGGACTCGACCACCAGCGACAACAACGCCTGAAGCCCGTCGTTACTTGATTCAATGCTATCAAATTAATAGCAAATGACAGCACCCCGCATCCTGCTCCTGCCCGGTTGGCAAAACAGCGGCCCCGGACATTGGCAAACCCGCTGGGAGGCGGTGTACGGCGACCAGCGTGTCGAACAGCATGAATGGATGCGTCCGCTGCGCGGCGACTGGTCGATCCAGCTCGAAGAGGCCGTGCTGGCCGCGCCGGGCCCGGTGGTCTTCGCGGCGCACAGCCTGGGTTGCATCCTGGTGGCCGCCTGGGCTGCGCATTCGCGCAACACGCACAAGGTGCGCGGCGCCTTGCTGGTGGCGCCCGGCGACCTGGAGCGCGACGACCTGCGTCAGGCCATTCCCGGCTGGGCGCCCATCGTGCGGCAGCCGCTGCCGTTCGCGGCGGTGCTGGTCGCCGCCAACGACGACCCCTACTGCGAGGCCGCGCGCTCGCGGCAGCTCGCCAGCGACTGGGGCGCGCGCTTCGTGGACGCCGGCGCGCGCGGCCACCTGAATGCCGAATCCGGCCTGGGCGACTGGCCCGAAGGCCGCGACCTATTGAACGAAATCTCGAAAGACAAGAACTGATGGCGACCAAGAAACCCAAGGGCCTGGGCCGCGGCCTGGAAGCGTTGCTCGGCCCGACGGCCGCGCCTGCTGCCGATCACGGTCCCGATGGCACCTACGGTGGCGGCGCCGACGCGCAGGAGGGCGGGGCGCCCCGGAACCCCAGCACGCTGATGCTCGACCAGATGGTGGCCGGCGTGTACCAGCCGCGCACGCGTATGGACGAGGGCGCGCTCTACGAGCTGGCCGAGAGCATCAAGGTGCAGGGCATCATGCAGCCGATCCTGGTGCGCCGGCTCGATGCCGAATCGGCCGCCGCCAAGAACGCCGAGTACGAAATCATCGCGGGCGAGCGGCGCTTTCGTGCCGCGAAGCTCGCTGGCCTGGACAGCGTGCCGGTGCTGGTGCGCGACGTGCCCAACGAGGCCGCGGCCGCGATGTCGCTCATCGAGAACATCCAGCGCGAAGACCTCAACCCGCTGGAAGAAGCGCAGGGCCTGCAGCGCCTGGTGAACGAGTTCGGCCTCACGCACGAACAGGCCGCGCAGGCCGTGGGCCGTTCGCGCAGCGCGGCCAGCAACCTGCTGCGCCTGCTGAACCTGGCCGAGCCCGCGCAGCAGATGCTGATGGCCGGCGACATCGACATGGGCCACGCGCGCGCGCTGCTGTCGCTGGACCGTGGCACGCAGATCACCGCCGCCAACCAGATCGCCGCCAAGAAGATGTCGGTGCGCGAGGCCGAGGCGCTGGTGAAGAAGCTCGCGGCCGAGTTCACGCTCACGCCCTCGCGCCGCAGCAACGACGGCGAGAAGTCGCGCGACCTGCAGCGCGTGGAAGAAGAGCTGGCCGACCTGCTGACGGCCGAGGTCGAGGTGCGCATCAAGAAGCGCACCAAGCGCGGCGAAAGCGGCGAGCTCGTCATTCACTTCGGCTCCATCGATGCGCTGAACGGGCTGATAGAGCGCATCCGCCGCACGGCGACGTAAGCACGTCCACCGAGAACGGCGGCATGGAGACCATCCGCCGAACGGCCTAGTGTGTGAACGCTGCGTCGGGCATTCGTTTGATTGATTGTTGCAATCCTTTGCGCGTATCCTTCGCGGCTGGATTTGTTAACTAATATCTCTGAACACAGAGGGAGTCCACCCATGCAGCTCACCAAGTTCCCGCTTGCGGCCATTGCCGCGGGCGCGTTTTTTCTCACCGGTTGCGCCGCCACCGACATGCAGATGGGCAGCCAGTCGGCCAAGACCATGGCCACCGGCAGCGCAGCCGGCGGTGCCACCTCCGGCGAAAGCAGCCAGCTCGAGCGCTGCGAATCGCCGCTCGGCACGGTCTCGCTGATCGAGAACCAGAGCGCGGGTTGGTACACCATCCTCACCGGCGAATACCGCCTGCCGCCCACGGCCAACCTGCTGCGCCTGCTGGTGCAGCAATCGAACTGCTTCGTGGTCGTGGAACGCGGCGCGGCCGGCATGAATGCCATGACGCGCGAACGCGCGCTGCAGCAGTCGGGCGAAATGCGCGGCGGCAGCAACTTCGGCCGCGGCCAGATGGTGGCCTCCGACTACGGCCTGTCGCCTGAAATCGTCTTCAGCAACAGCGACGCCGGCGGCATCGGCGGCGCGCTCGGCGGGCTGGTGGGTGGCGGCCGTGGCCGTGCGCTCGCAGCGGTCGGCGGCAGCATGCAGACCAAGGAAGCCAGCGCGCTGCTGACCCTCATCGACAACCGCTCGGGCGTGCAGGTGGCGGCCGCCGAAGGCAGCGCTTCCAAGACCGACTTCGGCGCCTTCGGTGCGCTGGCCGGCCGCAGCGGCGGCGGCGGCCTGGGCGGCTACACCAACACGGCGCAGGGCAAGGTGATTGCCGCCGCGTTCATGGACGCCTTCAACCAGATGGTCCGCTCGCTGCGCAACTACAAGGCGCAGACCGTTCGCGGCCAGGGCCTCGGCGGTGGCGGCCGGCTCGGTGTCGATGGCGGCGCCGCACCGTCGCAAACGTATGTGCCCGCGGAAAAGCCAGCGCCCACGCGCCGCCGCAGCAACAACAGCAACTGACAAACAAGAAGCGACCAGCAAAGCACGGCAACTGCAAAGCAGAAAGCCCGGCGGCTCTCACGAGCTGCCGGGCTTTTTTTATGGGCGCCCGAGCGGGATCAGGGCGCGGTCACGACGCCATCAAAGCGCGAAGATCTTTCCCGGGTTCATGATGTTCTTCGGGTCCAGCGCGCGCTTGATGGTGCGCATCATGTCGATGGCCCCGGCGCCCGCCTCGGTCACCAGGAAGTCCATCTTGTGCAGGCCCACGCCGTGCTCGCCGGTGCAGGTGCCTTCCAGCGCCAGCGCGCGGCTCACGAGCTGGTGGTTCAGCGCCTCGGCCTTCACGCGCTCTTCGGGAATGTTCGGGTCGAGCAGGTAGCCGAAGTGGAAGTTGCCGTCGCCCACGTGGCCGACCAGAAAGTACGGAATGCCGCTGGCGTCCGCCTCGGCCACCGAGTCGAGCAGGCAGTCGGCCAGGCGCGAGATGGGCACGCAGGTGTCGGTGGAGATCACGCGGCAGCCCGGGCGCGACTGCACGGCCGCAAAGTAGCTGTTGTGCCGCGCGGTCCACAGGCGCGTGCGTTCTTCGGGCGTGCTGGCCCATTCGAAGGCGTTGCCGCCGTGGCCGCTCGCAAGCTCCTGCACGGTCTCGGCCTGCTCCTTCACGCCGGCGGGCGAACCGTGGAATTCCATCAGCAGCATCGGCTCTTCGCGCAGGTTGAGCTTGGCGTAGGCGTTCACCATGCGCACCGTGTTCACGTCGATGAGTTCCACGCGCGCGATCGGCACGCCCAGCTGGATGGTCTCGATGGTGGTGCGCACCGCGGCCTCGATGCTCGGGAACGAGCAGATGGCCGCCGACACCGCCTCGGGCAGCGGGTAGATGCGCAGCGTGATCTCGGTGACCACGCCCAGCGTGCCTTCGCTGCCCACCATGAGGCGCGTGAGGTCGTAGCCGGCCGACGACTTCTTCGCGCGCGTGCCGGTGCGAATGACCTCGCCCGCGGCCGTGACCACTTCGAGCGCCAGCACGTTCTCGCGCATGGTGCCGTAGCGCACCGCGTTCGTGCCGCTGGCGCGCGTGGCCGTCATGCCGCCGATGGAGGCGTCCGCGCCCGGGTCGATGGGGAAGAACAGGCCCGTGCTCTTGATCTCTTCGTTGAGCTGCTTGCGCGTGACGCCGGGCTGCACCGTCACCGTGAGGTCGTCGGCGTTGACCGACAGCACGCGGTTCATGCGCGACACGTCGATGCTGATGCCGCCTTGCACCGCCAGCAGGTGGCCTTCGAGCGAGGAGCCCACGCCGAAGGGAATGACCGGCACGCTGTGCTCGCTGGCGAGCTTGACGGCGTCGGCCACGTCCTGCGTGCTTTCGGCGAACACCACGGCCGAGGGCGGCGGCGCGTCGAACGACGACTCGTCGCGCCCGTGCTGCGTGCGCACGGCCATGGCCGTGGAACAGTTGTCGCCGAAGCGCGCCTTCAGGCCGTCGATGAGCGCGGCGGGCACGTCGCGCAGATGAAGCTCCGGCATCAGGTGCGAGGTTTGGGTCGGTGCGTTCATCGGGCGTCTCCTGGCAGGGTGTGATCGAGGGGGATCGGTCATTTTACGGAGGGCGCACCATAATGCGCTTCGGAAAAAACATGAACCCTACGACCCTTAGCGCACTCGCGGCCTTCCCCTCGCAACTGGAGGCCCACTACGCGGCCATTCCCACGGCCTACAGGCACTGGACGCCGCCCTCGTGGGAGGGCGTGCCCAGCGAGGCCTTCACCGCCATCGAGCAGCTGTGCCATGTGCGCGACATCGAGATCGAGGGCTACCACGTGCGCTTTCGCCGCACGCTGGCCGAAGCCCACCCGACGCTCGCCTCCATCGACAGCGAGCCGCTGGCCGTCGAGCGCGGCTACGGCGCGGCCGATGCGCAGAAGGTGCTGGCCGAGTTCCGCATGGCGCGCATCCAGACGATGGAGATCGTCTCCAGCCTGAGCGACGCGCAACTGCAGCGCACGGCCGTGTTCGAGGGCTACGGCCCGCTCACGATGCGCAGCCTCATTCACTACCTGTGCAGCCACGACCAGCAGCATCTTGCGGGCCTGCAGTGGCTGGCCGGCAAGATCGACGCGTCGACGGTGGGCACCTAACCCTTCCAGGAGCCTTCATTCATGGGCAACCGACTTTCACAGATCGCCACCCGCACGGGCGACGACGGCACCACCGGCCTGGGCGACAACACGCGCGTGCCCAAGGACCATTTGCGCGTGCACGCGATGGGCGACGTGGACGAGCTCAACTCGAACATCGGCGTGTTGCTGTGCGAGCCGCTGCCAGAGCCTGTTCGCGAGCTGCTGGTCGATGTGCAGCACCAGCTCTTCAACCTGGGCGGCGAACTGTCGATGCCGGGTTTCACGTTGCTGAAGGCCGATGCGCTGCTGCAGCTGGACAACGCCCTGGCCGAGCACAACGCCGCCCTGCCGCGCTTGGCCGAATTCATCCTGCCGGCCGGCACGCGCGCGGCATCGCTCGCGCACGTGTGCCGCACGGTGGCGCGCCGGGCGGAGCGCGCGGTGGTGGCGCTGGGCGCGAACGAGCAGCTCAACGACGCGCTGCGGCAGTACCTCAACCGGCTCAGCGACCTGCTGTTCGTGCTCGCGCGCGTGCTCAACCGCATGGACGGCGGCGACGACGTGTACTGGAAGAGCGAGCGCATGGCGCGCGCGGCGGCAGAAGCTGGAGCCGCTGAAGCAGACACCAAGGAGGTCCCATGAAATTCACGAACACCTTTCGCGCATCGCTCGCCCTGTCCGCAGTTCTCGCGCTGTGGCTGCCCATGGGCGCGCAAGCCCAGAGTGCCGACAACCCGCCCAAGGCGCAGCGCGCCCACACCCTGAAGGCTCCCGCCCGCAACGGCACCGTCGTGGGCAGCGTGCAGCGCGGCACCAACGCGGCGGGCCGCGGCGTGAACCGCGCGGACGCCGCCACGCGGCGCGGTGTGAACAACGTGTCGGAGAAGGCCAGCCGGCCGGTGCGCAACGTGGGCGAAGCCTTCGGTCGCAAGCTGTCGCCGGGGTCCAGCGGGCGCGCGCGTCCACCGGCTGTGGGGCCTCAAGGCAACGCGCCTTGATTGATTGATTGATTGCCGGGGGCGCCGCATCGGCGTGCGCCTTCAGTGCAGTCGTCGATCGGCCACGACCCGACCGCGTGGCCCGGTGAACACGCCAACGAATCCAACGCAGAGACACATGGCAAGAAACGTCGAGATCAAAGCCCGCATCGACAGCATCGATCGCATCGCAACCATCGCTGCAACGCTCGCCCACCAGGGCCCCATCGAGATCGCGCAGGACGACACCTTCTTCCGCTGCAACGACAGCGCGGACCGCCTCAAGCTGCGCACCTTCGCACCGGACCGCGCCGAGCTCATCTTCTACCGCCGCGCGAACAGCAGCGGGCCGAAGGAATCGTTCTACCTGATCACACCCTGCAGCACACCCGACGCGCTGGGTGAATCGCTCACGCTCGCGTGGGGCCAGGCCGGTCGGGTGCGCAAGCAACGCCGCCTGTTCATCGTGGGCCGCACGCGCGTGCACCTCGACCGGGTCGAAGGGCTCGGTGAATTCCTCGAGCTCGAAGTGGTGCTGGAAGAGGGCGAGTCCGCGCAGGCCGGCACCGCCGAGGCGCACGCGCTCATGGCGCGGCTGGGCATCGGTACCGAGCAACTGGTGCAGGGCGCGTACGTCGACCTGCTGAACGCGCGATCGGCCGGGGCGGACTAGCGCCAGCCCGCTGCCTTCAACTGGTCCGCCAACAGCTGCGCGACCTTTTCATAGCCTCGTGCATTGGCATGGATGCGGTCGGAGCGCAGCGACGCGTCCGACAGCACGCTCGAATACACGTTGGGCACCAGCAGCGCTTGCTGCGACTTCGCGACCTCTTCGTAGAACGGCGCATCGCTGAGCGAGCCCACGGCCGCGCGCATCGCGTCCGGTGCCGGCGTGGCCAGCACGGCCACGTAAGGGGTGTGCGCGCGCGCCTGCGTGATCAGCGCCGCGAGGTTGTCGCGCGTGGCCGTGGCCGACACGCCGCGCAGCATGTCGTTGCCGCCGATGCCGATCAACACCGCGTCGTAGCTCGTCGCACCCAGCAGCGCGGGCAGGCGCTGCAGCGCGCCTTCGGAGGTGTCGCCGTTGACGCCTTCGTTGTCGATCTGCCAGCCTGTGAGCTCGCCCAGTTTCACGGGCCACGCCGCATCGGGCGGCGCGCCGTAGCCGTGCGTGAGGCTGTCGCCGATGGCCAGCACGCGGGCATCGGACTTCAGCGCGGCGGCTGCGGGCTTGCGCTTGCCGCAGGCTGAAAGAAGGGCCAGGGCAGACGCCGCGGCGCCCAGGTGGAGAAGGTGTCGTCGCTTCATGTGGCGCGCAGCATAAACGCAGCCGCACGGCCCGCGCGCGCTTGCCCCTTTGCGCGAAAAGCGCATAAGCCTCCCCGTTTTTGTTCGTTCCCGGGCGTGGGGCGCAGGCGAAGAATCGCGGCCCTGCACCTTCATTCATCACGGGGTTCGACACCATGTTGCTGCTCAATCGCCATCGCTTCCTGCGCCATGTGGCTGCGCTCTCTGCCGCCTTGCTGGCGGCACCACTGGTGGCCTGGGCCGCGCCCGCCACCGGCGAGCCGGTGTGGTTCGGCGTGAGCGGGCCGCTCACCGGGCAGAACGCGCAGTACGGCGCGCAGTGGAAGGCGGGCTTCGACCTCGCGCTCGAACACATCAACGCGCAGGGCGGCATCCATGGCCGGCCGCTGGCCTACAACTTCGAGGACAGCCAGAGCGATCCGCGGCAGTCGGTGGCCATCGCGCAGAAACTGGTGAACGACAAGCGCGTGCTCATCGAGCTGGGCGACTTCTCGAGCCCGGCGTCGATGGCGGCCTCGCCCATCTACCAGCGCGCGGGGCTGGTGCAGCTGGGCTTCACCAACTCGCACCCCGACTTCACCAAGGGCGGCGACTACATCTGGAGCCCGTCGATCAGCCAGGCCGACGCGCAACCGCTGCTGGCCGAGCTCGCGGTGAAGACGCTGGGCTTCAAGCGCATCGCCGTGCTGTACCTGAACACCGACTGGGGCCGCACCAGCAAGGACGTGCTGGTGAAGGCCGCGCAGGAGCGCGGCGCGCAGCTGGCCATCGCCGAGGGCTACCAGCCCGACGAGAAAGACTTTCGCTCGACGCTGGTGCGCGTGCGCGACGCCAACCCCGACGGGCTGGTGCTCATCTCCTACTACCCCGACGGCGCGCTCATCGCGGGCCAGGTGCGCAGCGTGGGCCTGAAGCAGCCGATCGCGGCGGTGGGCTCGGTGTATTCGCCGAAGTTCATCGAGCTCGGCGGCGCGGCCGTGAACGGCATCCACACCAACACCGCCTTCTACCCCGAAGAGCCGCGCCCCGAGGTGCAGGACTTCGTGAAGAGCTTCCGCGCGAAGTACGCCAAGGAGCCCGACGCGTTCAATGCGTATGCATACGACGCGGTGGTGTACGCGGCCGCGGCGCTGCGCCAGGCCGGCCCCACGGCCGACCGCAAGGCGGTGCGCGACGCGTTCTACAAGATCAAGGACGTGCCGAGCGTGATCTTCGGCAAGGCCAGCTTCGATGCGCAGACGCGGCGTGTCATCGGGGTGAAGAGCGTGAACCTGGTGGTGAAGGACGGCAAGTGGGCGCAGCTGGACGAGAAGGCGGCCGTGGCTTCGACTGCGAAATGAGCGGATTCAGGTTCTATCCCCTCTCCCGCTTGCGGGAGAGGGTCAGGGTGAGGGCAGGGGCCTGCATCAGGCAGCCGCTCTTCGCTCGGGCCGCCGCACCCTCACCCCAACCCTCTCCCGCAAGCGGGAGAGGGAGCGAGGCAGCAGACGCCTCGCCAGGCGCCACGCCATGAGCTTCACCTCCTTCTTCGACTACACCGTCAACGGCCTCATCATCGGCAACATCTACGCGTTGCTGGCGGTGGGCCTCGCGTTGATCTTCGGTGTCTCGCATCTCATCAACTTCGCGCACGGCTCGGTGTACACCGTGGGCGCGTACATCGGCTGGGCGTCGATCACCTACCTGCACACGCCGCTGCCCGTGACCATCCTGCTGGTGGTGCTCGGCTCGGGCGCTTTGGGCATGCTGATCGAGCGCGTGGGGCTGCGGCCGCTGCAGGGCGCGGCGCGCATCGCGCCGCTGCTGGCGACCATCGGCATCAGCTTCGTGCTCGACATCCTGGTGCAGCTGGTGTTCAGCCCCGACCCGCGCTCGCTGCCCACGCAGCTGCCCGACTGGCGCCTGCAGATCGGCACCGGCACCATCGGCGCGCTCGACCTGCTCATCGCGGGCATCGGCATCGCCAGCGCCGCGGTGCTGTTCGGCTTCCTGCGCTTCACCAAGCTGGGCTGGGCCGTGCGCGCCACCGCGCAAGACCGCGACGCGGCGCAGCAGATGGGCGTGGACGTCGACCGCGTGAACCAGGCCGTGTTCGCCATCGCGGCCGCGCTGGGTGGGCTCTCGGGCCTGCTGGTGGGCATGTACTACAACAACATCAGCCCGGCCATGAGCTTCCAGGCCACGCTCAAGGGCGTGGTGGCCACGGTGGTGGGCGGCGTGGGCAACGTGCCAGGCGCCATCGTCGGCAGCCTGCTGCTGGGGCTCATCGAGAGCTACGGCGTGGCCATCCTGGGCACGCCGTACCGCAACCTGTTCGCCTTCGCGCTGCTGCTGGTCATCCTGGTGTGGAAGCCCAACGGCCTGTTCGGGCGCAAGCGCGCGCTGCCGCCCGAGCCGCTCACGGGCACCTTCATCGCGCCCAGCAAGCCGTGGCGCGTGCCCCCGCGCGTGCTGCTTGCGCTGTTCGCCGCGGCGGTGGCCTTGCCGCTGTTCGATCCGTCGCCCTATCTGCTGCAGACGCTGACGAATGCGTGGCTCTACGGCGCGCTCGCGCTCAGCCTCACGCTGGTGGCCGGCACCATCGGGCAGATCTCGCTGGGGCACGCGGGGCTGCTGGCCATCGGCGCGTATGCCTCGTCGCTGCTGGTGCTCGACCTGCACCTGCCGGTGGGCACGGGCATCGTGGCGGCGGGCATTCTCACGTCGCTGATCGGCACGGCGCTGATCTTTCCGGCCTTCAGGCTGCGCGGGCACTACGTGTCGATCGCCACGCTGGGCATCGGCGAGATCGTGGCGCTCACCATCCTCAACTGGGAAAGCCTCACGCACGGGCCCATCGGCGTGTCGGGCATTCCGCCGCTGTCGCTGTTCGGGCGCGATGCCTCGTCGAACGAGGCCATCTACTGGGCTTCTTTCGGTGCGATGGTGCTGCTGGCCCTGCTGCAGTGGCGGCTCTTGCGCTCGCACCTGGGCCGCACCTTCCGCGCGGTGCGCGAGGACGAGGTGGCCGCGCGCGCCTACGGCGTGAGCCCCGACCGCTACAAGGCGCTGGCCTTCGGCTTCGGCGGCTTCGCGGCCGGCGTGAGCGGGGCCTTCACCGCGCACATGTACTCGTACATCAACCACGAGACCTTCGGCTCGCAGATCTCGATCCTCGCGCTGACGATGGTGATCCTGGGCGGCCTGGGGAACATCAGCGGTGCATTGCTCGGCGCGGTCGCGCTCGTGAGCCTGCCGGAGCTGTTTCGCGTGACGGCCGAGTACCGCATGCTGATCTACGGCGTGGCGCTGCTCCTGCTGATTCGTTTTCGCCCGCAAGGTCTGCTGGGCACTGTCTGAAAGAACCACACCATGAGCCACCTGAACGACTACCTCGCCGAGAAACGCGCCGCCGTGCTGGCACGCAATGCCGCCGTCGAGGCGGGCACCGCCCAGCCCGCGCAACTGAAGGCCAGCGTGAAGGCCGAAGGCCGCAGCGGCGTGCGCCGCCTGCGCATTCGCGAGCACCAGGTCATCAGCGACAGCCCGCCCGATTTCGCGGGCTACAACCTGGGCCCGAGTTCGCCCGAGCTGCAGCTGGGCGTGCTGGGCACCTGCGTGACGCACATCTTCCTGATCCACGCGGCCGAGCGCCAGGTGCCGCTCGAAAGCCTCGAGGTGGAGGTCACCGGCGTCATCGACCCGCGCGGCGGCAAGCCGGGCCACGAGCAGACGCCCATCTGGCCGCACGAGATCGGCTACACCGTGCACATCGACTCGCCCGCGAGCCGCGAAGACATCGACGCGCTGTTCGAGGCGGTGGAGCGCAACTGCCCCATTCTTAACCTGCTGCGCAACCCGCAGACCATCCGCGCCGAGGTGAAGCTCGTGAACTCGAAGGCGAAGGCCGCCCCTGTCGCCCATGTTGCCCATGCCGCTCATGCCGCTCATGCCGCTCATGCCGCCAACCCCCTCGCTGCTTGACATCCGCGGCATCACGCGCCGCTTCGGCGGGCTCACGGCCGTCAATGCCGTGGACCTGCACGTGGGCGAGGGCGAACTGCTCAGCGTGATCGGCCCGAACGGCGCGGGCAAGACCACGCTGTTCAACCTGGTCACCGGCCTCGACCGGCCCGACGAAGGGCAGGTGCTGTTCGACGGGCAGGACATCACCGGCCTGCCGGCGCAACAGCTCGCGCAGCGCGGGCTGGCGCGCACCTTCCAGCACGGGCGCGTGTTCGCGAACCTCTCGGTGCTCGACAACGTGCTGGTCGGCGCGCACACGCGGCTGCGCGCCGTCAAGCCGCGCATGGGCAGCGTGCCCGGCCTGGGCGCGCTGGCCGAACTCGCGCTGGCGCTGGTGCAGCCCGCTGCCGTGCGCCGCGAGGAAGAGGCCTTGCGCGAAGAGGCGCGCGAGATCATCGCGCTCTTCGGCGAGCGCCTGGCGCCGCGCGTGGACCATCCGGCCTACAGCCTTTCCTACGCCAACCGCCGCCGCGTGGAGATCGCGCGGGCGCTGGCGCTCAAGCCGCGCCTGCTGCTGCTCGACGAGCCCACCGCGGGCATGAACGAAAGCGAGACGGCCGAGATGCTGGAGATCATTCGCGGCCTGAAGGCGCGCGGCCAGACCATCCTGCTGATCGAGCACAAGCTCGACCTGGTGATGCAGCTGTCGGACCGCGTGGCCGTGCTCGACGACGGCCGCAAGATTGCCGAAGGCCTGCCCGACGACGTGCGCAACGATCCCGCGGTGATCGAGGCCTACCTGGGCCATCGCCATGTGGGCACGGCCGGCGCGCCGAAGGCGCAAAACATCCGGGATACCCAAGAGGCGGTGCCCGCATGATCGCCACCGTCGCCCGCTCCGGCCTCGCGCCCCCTCCCCAGCGGGGAGAGGGTGGGGAGGGTTGGGAGGGTTGGGGCAAGGACCTGCCCGAACGCACGGCCGCGCCCGCTTCCAGCGGTGCGGCACACCCGCTGCTGCAGCTGAAGAAGGTCAACAGCTTCTACGGCCCCGTGCAGGCCCACTTCGACCTCGACATCGAGGTGCGCCAGGGCCAGATCGTGAGCCTGCTCGGCGGCAACGCCAGCGGCAAGTCGACCACCATGAAGATCGTGCTCGGGCTGCTCAAGCCGCGCTCGGGCGAGGTGAACTTCAACGGCGTCTCCACGCTCGGGCTGAGCACGCCGCAGATCATTCGCAAGGGCATCGGCTCGGTGCCCGAGGCGCGCAGGCTGTTCCCCGCGATGACCGTGCGCGAGAACCTGCTGATGGGCGCCTATGCGCGCAACGACCGCAAGGCCGTGGCCGAAGACCTGGAGCGCATGCTGGCGCTGTTCCCGCGCGTGGCCGAGCGCATCGAGTTCCAGGCCGGCACGCTGTCGGGCGGCGAGCAGCAGATGGTGGCGATGGCGCGCGCGCTCATGGGCCGCCCCAGGCTCATCTGCATGGACGAGCCGACCATGGGCCTGTCGCCGCTGTACGTCGACAAGGTGCTGGAGCTCATCGCGCGCATCAACGCGCAGGGCGTGTCGGTGTTCATGGTCGAGCAGAACGCGAGCCTGGCGCTGCAGATCGCGCACCACGGCTACGTGCTGCAGACCGGGCGCATCGTGCTCTCGGGCCCGGCGAAAGAGCTGCTGGCCGACGCGCGCATCCGCGATGCGTACCTGGGCGGCGAGGGCGCCGCGCGCACGGCCTCCTGACCCGACGCGCCCAACTTTTCCGATTCAGACAACCCACAGAGAAACATACATGTCCCTGAAGCTCGACCACATCGTCATCGCGGTGCACGACCTCGAACGCACCATTGCCGACTACGGCGCGCTCGGCTTCCACGTGGTGCGCGGCGGCGACCACCCGGGCCGCGCCACGCACAACGCGCTGGTGGTGTTCGCCGACGGCAGCTACTTCGAGCTGATCGCGTGGCGCGAGCCGTCGCCCAGCGAGCGTTGGTGGCAGCTGCTGCAACGCCATGGCGAAGGCATCGTCGACTTTGCGCTGCTGCCGCCCAGCACCGCCACCACCGTGGCCGATGCGAAGGCACGCGGCCTGCTGCTCGAAGGCCCGCTCGACGGCGGCCGCGTGCGGCCCGACGGCGAACGCCTGCGCTGGCAGACGGCACGCTCGCCGTCTGCGGACTTGCCCTTCCTGTGCGGCGACCTCACGCCGCGCGCATTGCGCGTGCCCGAGGGCGAGGTGCGCGTGCATGCGAACGGCGCGCTCGGCGTGGCCAGCCTGGCCATTGCCGTGCGTGACCTCGATGCGACGCTGGCGCGCTACCGCGCCTTGTTGGGCAGGGCGATCGGCACTGATGTTGAAGACGCCGGCACGCACGTCGGCGAGCCCGTGGCGCTGCCGGGCAGCAACGTGCGCGTGGCGGTCATCGTGCTGGGCGGCAGCGTGCTGGTGCTGTCGTCGCCACGCGAGAACCCGTCGAATGCATCGCGCGCAGGGGAGGGCGGCGACGCGTTGGCGCAGCGCATCGCGGCGCGCGGCGAAGGCTCCTACGCGCTGGTGCTGCACACCGACAAGCCGCAGTCGACCGGCGCCTTCGACTTGGCACGCACGCATGGGGCCCTGATCGAGCTCGACCTGCCGCCGGTCGGCCGCAAGGCGAAGACCGCCAGCGTGACAAACGCCTGATGGGTGTGTGGCGGGTGCGTGATGGGTGCGTGAACTGAGCGCTTGCTGAGCCTCAGGCTGCGCGCTCGCGCAGCTGGAACACGTTGCCCTCGGGGTCGTGCCCATCGCAATGGCGCCAGCCGTTGAAGGCCCACTCCGCCTGCGGCGGCTTCAATGCACCACCGCCTTGCGCGGCCAGCGCGCGCGCCGCCTGAAGGCTGGCCACCGGAAAGATGAACTTCAGCGCGGTGTTCTCGCGGGGCACCGGCGGATTCGCGATCTGCACGCTGGCCGCGATGCCCGCGTTCATCGCGACAATGAAGAGCTGCAGCGCCGACGACTCGAGGCTCGCATGGCCGGGCTCCGCGTGCGTGAGCGCGAGCCCGGCGACGCTCGCGTAGAACGCGCTCACGCGCGCCACGTCCTTGGCATAGATCACGGCGGCGGCTTGTTCGGGCATGTGCATTCTCCTGATGGCTTCTTCATTGTTGTTCGGCTACCTCGTTTCGATTTTGCCAGCGGGCCTGCTCGCGCTGGCCTTGCTGCTGGCCATTCCGCGGGCTCTGGCGGGTGCGCGCGTGGCGGTGCACATCGTGTTCTTCATCTTCGCGCGCGATGCCATGAGCCCGGCGGGCTTCTGGCAGTTGGACGCGGGCTCAATGCGGCTGACCGCGCCCGCGCCGGTGCTGCTGGCATTGGCCGGCATGTCCGCCGCGTTGTTCGCGGGCGTGGCGTGGCTGGAGCGCGTGACGTGGTGGCGCGGTGTGCGGCTGGGGCCTTCCTTGTCGTGGGGCGTGCTGGGGGCCGCGGTCATCACCGCGCTGGCGGCCGGCTTGAAGACGGCCGCCGGCTTGCCTTCGTTGCCCGCACCGAGCGCGGCGATGCTCGCGCCGATGCTTGTCTTCGCGCTGCTCGGCAATGCGTATGAAGAGCTGCTGTTCCGCGGCATGCTGCAGCAGCGCCTTGCGCAGCACATGTCGGCGGTGCGCGCGGCGATCGCGTCCGGCGTGCTGTTCAGCCTGTGCCATGCATGGCTGGCGTTCTTGGTCACGCGCGCGGGCGTGCCGGTGCTGGTGTTCACGCTGATCGAAGGGCTGGTGGCGGCCTGGGTGTTCAGCCGCGCGGGCCTGCTCGCGGCCACGCTGGCGCACGGCCTGGCGATTGCCGTGCTGGCGAGCGGCGTGTACTGAAGGGCGGCGTGTACTGAAGGGCGGTGCCGGGGCCTTGTGCCGAGCGCCTTGAAGGACAAGGCCCCGCGCGGATACCAGCGCTTACCTGATTTCACCTGACCGCGACCTGAAGTGCCCGAAGCGGACACAAGCGGGGCACACAATGGACTTCGTCATCAACGCATCAAGGAGTTCAGATGATCCGCAATTCAAAGAGCATGGCCGTTGCAGCCGCGGCGCTTGCGATGTGCATGGCCGCGGGGAGCGCCTTTGCGCAAGACCGTCGCTTCGACGGCCGGCCGGGCGATGGCCGCGATGGTCGTGACGGCCGCTTCGAGCAGCGCGGCCCCAATTTCGATCACCGCGGTGGCCCTCCGGGCTATCGCGGCAACCAGGACTTCCGCGACGGCCGCCAGTTCGATCGCCGTGGCTTCCCGCAACCGCACGCCGAATGGCGACGCGGCGGACGCATTCCGCCCGAGTACCGTGGCCGCAACTACGTGGTGCAGGACTGGCGCTCGTACCGCCTGCAGCAGCCACCGCGTGGCTACCAGTGGGTGGGCGTGGGCGGCGACTTCGTGCTCGCGGCCATTGCCACCGGCGTGATCGCGAACATCATCGCAGGCCAGTAAACAGACGCTGTTCTGGCCCTCTCACGCAAAGAACGAACGCCGCAGGCCTGAAGGCTTGCGGCGTTTTTTTCGTGGTGGTCAGACCAGCGCGGTAGGCGCCGACTGGGCGCACACGTTGCGCCCGGTGATGGTCAGGCGAAGCCCGCCGCCGTGCCATTCGAGCCAGTTGAGGGCCACGTAGGCGTCGATGTCGGCGTCGTCGATGCGGTCGGCCTGGCGGCTCTGCAGCAGTTCCACCGTGGCGGGGAGGGCCCGTTTGAGCCGCTCTCGGCGCTCTGCGGCATCTGCCGCCTTGAGGGCGGCCCTTGTTTGCTGTTGCTGCTGCTGCGGGGTCGATGCCATTGCTGATCCGTTCCAGGAAGCCAGGGAATTAACCCGAATGTACGCCGCCTGTGTGAACCTGCATTCTTCTTTTTTAACCTTTCTGTCGTCCGCAGTACACACCTCGGCCCCGACCGCGATGTGCCACTGGACAGGCTCTAGATTTCGTAGTGCGAGGCCTTGGCCTCGTCGCCCAGCGCCTTTTCCACCACCGCGCGCGTGAGCGTGGGGGCGAACGATTCGATGAACGCGTACACGTACTTGCGCAGGTAGGTACCCCGTCGCACCGCCAGCTTCGTGAGGTTGATGCCGAAGAGCCGCCCCGCGTCGAGCGCGCGCAGCTGCGTGTCGCGCTCGGCTTCGTACGCCACGCCGGCGACGATGCCCACGCCCAGGCCCAGCTGCACGTAGGTCTTGATCACGTCGGCGTCCATCGCGGCCAGCACGATGTTGGGCTGCAGCCCGCGCTGCTCGAAGGCCTCGTCGATGCGCGAACGGCCCGTGAAGCCGGTGTCGTAGGTGATGAGCGGGTACCGCGTGAGCGCGTCGAGCGTGAGCGGCGCGTCCAGCAGCGGATGCCCGGGCGGCACGATCACCGAATGCGTCCAGCGGTAGCAGGGCAGGGCGACCAGCTGCGGGTAGTCGCCCAGCGCCTCGGTGGCGATGCCCACGTCGGCCTCGCCGTCGAGCAGCATCTGCGCGATCTGCTTGGGCGAGCCCTGGTGCAGGTGCAGTTTCACGTTGGGGAACTGGCTGCGAAATTCCTGCACCGCCACCGGCATCGCGTAGCGCGCCTGCGAGTGCGTGGCCGCCACCGAGAGCAGGCCGCTTTGCTGCGCGACGAACTCCTGGCCCGCGTGCTTGAGGTTGCTGCTCTCCATGAGCATGCGCTCGATGATGGGCAGCACGTGGCCGCCGGGCTCGGTGAGCCCGGTGAGCCGCTTGCCGGCGCGCACGAAGAGCTCGATGCCGAGCTCTTCCTCGAGCTCGCGGATCTGTCGGCTCACGCCGGGCTGCGAGGTGTGAAGGGTGTGGGCGACTTCGGTCAGGTTGAAGCCGCAACGAACGGCCTCGCGTACCGAGCGCAGTTGTTGGAAGTTCATCTGCCGCGGAGGTGAGTCAGGAGAGTCAGGGCCCCGGATGAGGCCGAGGCGCGATTCTCGGCAGAAGTGCTTATTCGGGGAACGATGCGTTTGTTGGTTTCACATGAGCAAAACATCTATCGACGGGCGCGAACCCTTTCTTTCGGCTGCTCGAGCCGTTGCTTGTGTTTTCGCACGACTGTGCTAAAGTGCGCCGCATGGACGCCAAGACCCAGAAAAGCGAACTCACCCGTGCCGCCATCGTCGGCGCGGCGATGACCCTTGCGCTGGCCGAAGGGCTGGAAGCCATCACGCTGCAGGCCGTGGCCAGCCGGCTGGGCTTGTCCAAGAGCGGCGTGTTCTCGCGCGTGGGTTCGCGCGAAGCGTTGCAGAAGGCCGTCATCGAGGAGTACGGCCGCGGCTTCCTGGCCGAGGTGTTCGTGCCCGCCATGCAGAAGGCCAAGGGCCTGCCCCGGCTCAACGAGATCGTGTCGCGCTGGATCGCCCGCACCCGCGATGTCGAGATGCACACCGGATGCCTCTACATGGCCGGTGCCTTCGAGTTCGACGACCGCGAAGGCGAGCTGCGCAATGTGCTGTTCGACGAGGTCACGCGCTGGCGCGCCGCGCTGCGCCGCACCGTGCTGCAGGCCATGGAAACCGGCGAGCTCAAAGCCGACACCGACCCCGCGCAGCTCGTGAGCGAGCTCAACGGCGTGATGATGACCCAGCTGCACGACGCGCGCTTCCTGCGCGACCCGCAGGCCACGGAGCGTGCCACGTCGACGTGGCGGCGCCTTCTTTCCAGCTACCTCGCCTGAGCCGCTGAACGAAGCGGACAAAGCACCACCCTGTTCATTTGCCGATATTTCGCACATACGTGCGATAAAAGGAGAAGCACCATGCTGATCATTGCCCTCTTGCTCGCCGCCTACGCGGTGGTCCTCGGTGTGCGGGGCGCGTGCGACACCCTGCGCAGCCTGCCGCGCAGCAACCGCGACTGGGTCTGGTACTGAACGCCATGACGGCCCCTTCGACCTCGCCCTTGCCCGCGGCTTCCGCTTCGACTTCCGCCGCGGGCCACGCCGCGCAGTCGAACTACTACCGGCCCGGTCGCCTGATGCGCGCACTGCGCTTCGGCCTGACCACCTCGCAGCGCCTGTGGCCCGCGCTGGGCGTGCGCGCGGCCTACCGCCTGTTCGGCACGCCGTTGCCGCCAAAGTGGATCTACCGTGGCCAGGGGCCGGGCGCCGAATGGCGGCGCGAGGGCTGGGCCTTCGAGCATGCGAGCGTGGGCATCTACCACCTGGCCGCGCAAGACTCGGGGGCCGAGTCGCCACCCGTGGTGCTGCTGGTGCACGGCTGGGGCGGCCATGCAGGGCAGATGCTGCCGCTGGCGCAGGCCCTGGCAGCGGCGGGCCTGCGGCCGGTGCTGCTCGAGCTGCCGGCGCACGGCCGCAGTGCCGGCACGCTGAGCAACTCGGCGCAGTTTGCGCGGGCCATCGCCTATGTCGCGGCCAGGCTCGCGGCGGACGGCCATGCGCTGCGCGCCGCCGTCGCGCACTCGCTGGGCGCCAACGGGCTGGCGCTGGCCGCGGCGCGCGGGCTGCCGGCCGAGCGCCTCGTGCTGCTGGCGCCGCCCGCGTCGCCACGCGAGTACACGCGCTACTTCGCCCACACCTTCGGCCTGAGCGAGGCCACGCGCCTGGCGATGCAGCGGCTGTTCGAAGCGCGCGAAGGCGTGCTCATGCCGCAGCTGGAGCCGGCTGCCGTGGGCCCGCGCATCGCGCAGCCGACATTGATCGTGCACGACCGCGAAGACCGCGTGAACCGCTTCGCCGATGCCGAGGCCTACCGCGATGCCATCGCCGGCGCGCGGCTCGTGGCCACGCAGGGCCTGGGGCATCGACGCATCCTGAAGGAGCAAGAGGTGGTCGCGCAGGTCGCGCGGTTCCTGGCGCAGCCCTAGAGGTCGCGGAGAGCGTGAGCGCGAAGGGGCGCCCCTACACTGCGCGCCAACCGTGGCCTTCGCCATGAACCGCACACGCACCGACCACACATGGGCAATCGTTCCTGGCTCTATTTCGAACACGGCAATCACGACGAACAGGCATCGGCCGACGAAATCGCCGACGCCAACAACAACTTTCCCGTTCTCTGGCAGATCCTGCTGGCCGGTGGGGACGCTGGCGATGCCATCGACCGGCAGCGCGTCTTCGGCGATGCCGGCACCGACAACCTTGCCAGCGACGCGCACGCCGCGCTCGCACGCATCCGGCAACTGCATGCCTTCGTCGAGCGGCATCCGATGCTGCACACGCTGCCGCAAGTCGCGCTGCAGTTCGAGGCGCTGGCGCTGCACCTGGCCGAGCTGATCGACCAGGCGCCACCCCACAGCTCGCCCCGCATCTCGGCCAACCTCGACGAGCTGTCCTGGCTCGGCGGCGAGTCCGAGGCCGAGAGCTTCATCGAACGCCAACGCCGCGCGTGCAACGAGCGCTGGGCCGAGGTGCGGCGCTGCATCGACAGCGGCAACCACCCGGGCGTGGACGCGGCGCTCGGCGTCAAGCGCTTCGCGGACTGGGAAACCTGGGCGTGGCATGTCGGCTTCAGCGGCATCTCGCATGCGTACTTCGACGGCTACGAGCCACCGCGCGAAGAGCGCTTCGCCGACTTCGAAGAAGAAGAGCCGGAAGAAAGCGACGACGGCCTCGACTACGACGACCACCTGGCCGGCGACCTCTGGCGCTTCGAGGTCGATGGCCGATGGGGCGTGATGCGCGTCCCACAGGACGACGACAACGACGACAACGGCGACAACGACGGCAACAGCGACCGCAGCCGGCGCATCACCGTGGTCGAGCCCGCGTGGGACGACATCCGGCATGCCGGCGCGAACGACCCGCGCCTGCTCTGGATCTCGCTCGCCGGGCGCTCGGGCCTGCTGCTGGCCGACGCCGATGCGCCGCGCGTGCTGCTCGAACCGCAGCTCGACGAAGACTGGAACTTCGAGGACGACATCGCCACGGCCTTGGTCGGCGACCACATCGGCCTGCTGCGCACCGACGGCAGCTGGCTGCTGGCGCCTTCGGTCGACGAGGTGTGGAGCTTTGCCGAAGGCATGGTGCGCGCCCGCGTGGGCGAGCGCATCGGCTATGTCGACCTGCAGGGCCAGTGGGCCATCGCGCCGCGGTTCGCCGAGGCCGAAGACTTCGCTCCCTGCGGCCTCGCGCCCGCGCGCCTGGAGGAGGAGGGCGGCTGGGGGCTGGTGCGCGCCGACGGCGAATGGGCCTTGCCGCCAGGTTTCGATCTTTTGCAATGGCGCCACGACTGGGAGGCGTTCGAGGCCACGCGCGGCGGCAAGACCGGCCTGCTCGACGCGCAAGGCCGCGTGGCCATCGAGCCGGTGTACACGCAGATCGAACTGCTGGGCGAATACCCCGTCGAGCTGCTGCAGTCCGACGACGAACGCGATGCGGCGAAAGACCGCGAACCCCAGGCGCCGCGGCCCAAGCGCTTCGCCGTGGAACGCGCGGAAGGCGAGTGCGGCCTGGTCGACGCGCTGGGCCGCGTGCTGGTGCCTTTCGACTACGGCCTGTTCGAGACGCTGGAGCCGCTGACCGGCGAGGAGCGCGTGCACGCCATGGTCGCGCGCGACCTGGTGCGCGTGGCCTCCAAGGACGGCCGCAAGGCGAAGAACGCGCCATGGCTGCGCGGCATCTACGACGTTGCCGCGGGCCGCGAGCTGGTGCCCTGCGAGCACCGCACGCTGCTGCCGCTGACGTGGGGCACGCAGGACATCGGCTGGCTGGTGGCGCAGCCGCTGGCGCGCTCAGCGAAAGCAACCAAGGGCCAGCTGGCCGTGGGCATCCTGCGCGCCGATGGCACCACGCTGCACCCGCAGGCCTACCCGTGGATCGCGACGCCGGTGTCGGTCTCCGATGGCTGGTACTCGGTGGTGGTGCGCTCCGAGCTGCGCAAGCGCTGGAGCGCCGGCGAGCCGGTGAAGGCCGCGCGCAACGACCGCGACGTGTACGTGTGGCTGCATGCCGACGGCCGCGAGCAGCCGCACACCGAGCACATGGCCGCGCGCCATGCCGCCGGCGACATGAAGGCCGCGTACGAGCTGGCCTGCCACCTGCGCGACGGCGAAGGCGTCGATGCCGATCCGCGCGAGGCCCTGCGCTGGATGGCGCGCGCCGCCGGCGTGCGGGAGCCCGGCGACGCGCCCACGGCCGCGTCGCCTGAAGGCCTGCCCGAGGCCATGCGCGAGCTGGCGACGATGCTGCGCCGGGATGCCGCGGACGGCGCGGGCACTGCAGACATGGGCGCCGACGCCGTCATGGCGCGCGCGTGGCTTCTGCACGCCGTCGCGAACGGCGGCGCCGACGACGCGGCCACGCAGGCCCAGCTCGGCTTCGCGCTGTGCGAAGGCGTGGGCGGCGAGCGCGACCGGGCAGCCGGCATGCGGCACTACGCGCTGGCGGCCGAGCGCAACAGCGCCATGGCGCTGTTCAACCTCGGCATCGCGCACAAGGTCGGCGAACACGACGAATCGGGCGAGCCCGACCTGCCATCGGCCATCGACTACTTTCGCCGCGCCGAAGCGGCCGGCGATGCCGACGCCACGCTGCAGCTCGGCGGCACGCTGCGCGCCCACGCGCTGGCGCTGGCCGAACAGGGCCATGCGCACCAAGAGGTGAACGCCCTGCACGCCGAAGCCCTCTACGCGCTGCAGAAGCTGGCCGAAGACGACGACAAGCGCCTGCAGGGCTGGGCCTGCTACGAACTGGGCCTGATGCGCTTCCGGGGCCAGGGCGCGCCGCGCGACGCCGACGCCGCCGAGCGCTGGCTGCTTACCGGCGCCGCGCTGGACGACTGCGACGACAACCGCGAGAGCCAGGGCCCCTGCGTCGAGGCGCTGGCCGAAGAACTCTACGGCGACCCCGACAGCCCGCTCTTCGACGAGGCCAAGGCCCGCGCATGGACGCAGCGCCTGCACGCGCTGAGTGGCGCTACCACGTCGGGTGCACCGGAGTGAACACCGGCTTGAACAGGTGCCGTCGCACGATCTCGCCGTAGCCGCGGTAGTAGAAATTGCCGTTCGCCGCCAGCACCGTCGCGCGGTGCCTGCGGAAGTACACCGGTATCTCGTACCAAGGCATGGTCGGCGCGCGGTGGTGCACGTGATGCAGGTTGTTGAACAGGTACAGCAGGCCGAACACCACGTTCGATTCGACGATGGCCACGCGCTCGTGCGGCGTGTCGGCCCAGCGGTGCTCGGTGAAGGTGCGCAGCGAGCCCAGCATCATTCCCGGGTACACGAAGTACAGCAGGTACTCGCCCAGGCCCATGCCGCACACGGCCACGACGAAGTACAGCACCGGCGCCACGCTCAGCGCGTGCCAGCCCCAGGTCGGCAGGCGAGAAAAGTTGCCTGAGAACACCTGGGCGGTTTCGAAGCGCAGCAGCTTCCACAGCCGCAGGAACGGCCCCAGCACCACGCGGAACGCGATGGTCTGGTTGGCCATGTAGATCCAGCGCCACACCGGCCCGTAGCCGGCCCAGGCGGGCGCGGAGTGGTAGGCGCTTTCGTTGTCGCGCTCGGGGTGCGTCAGGTGGAAGTTGACGTGGTGCGAGCTGTGGCCGCGGTTGTAGAACGGGTAGGGGAGCCACAGGTTCAGCGGCGGCCACACCACCGCGTGGCGCAGCCATTTCGGCAGGTGGCGCATCGCGTGGATGCTCTCGTGCTGCAGCGAGAAATGAAGCTGCGCGAGAAAGCCGCCGAGCACGAACAGCGCCCACCCCGGCAGCGCCGCATGCCACCACAGCAGCGCGGCCCATGCGGCATAGAGCGCGCCGGCCAGCAGCAGCGTGGGCACCTCGTAGTGCCACCACCAGTGGCGGCGCGCGAGGGGCTTGTCCGTGGGGGGCGTGGCAGTCGATGTCATGGTGATGACTGCATGCTAGGTAGCAAGCGGGCGCTTGCATGCGCGCTTTTCGCATAAGCATGAACGTGAAACTTCGTTCGCCCCGGCGCGGGGTGCGGCCTACGCTCGCCGGCTCTGTCGTGTTCCGGTGTTCCCGTGTTCCTGCCTCCAATGAAAAAACTACTGATCCGAGTGGCCCTCGCGCTGCTCGCCGCACTTGCCGTCGATGTGCAACTGCATGCCGCCACCGTGGACGACTACCCCGCGAAGACCATCCGCGTGGTGGTGCCTTACCCCGCCGGCGGCATCGCCGACAAGATCGCCCGCGAGGTCGCCGAGCAGCTCCAGCAGCGGCTGAAGCAGCCGGTGGTGGTCGAGAACCGCAGCGGCGCGGCCGGCAACATCGGCTTCGACTTCGTCGCGCGCCAGCCGGCCGACGGCTACACGCTGCTGCTGGCGCCGGCGTCCAACCTCACGGTGCAGCCCGCGCTCTTCAAGCAGCTGGGCTACGACCTCGCGCGCGACTTCACGCCCGTGTCGCTGCTGGTGCAGACGCCGCAGGTGCTGCTGGTGAACCCCAGGCTGCCGGTGAGCACGCCGCGCGAGCTGATCGACTACTCGAAGAAGAACCCCGGCAAGGTCAACTACGGCATCAGCGTGGGCGCGTACTCGCACCTGGCGGGCGAACTGCTGAAGACGCAGACCGGCGCCGACTTCACCGCCATTCCCTACCAGGGCAGCGCGCCCGCCCTCAACGACCTGCTCGCGGGCCAGACGCAGTTCATCTTCAACGAGGTGGTCACCGCCATTCCCTTCGTGAAGGCCGGCACGCTCAAGCCCCTGGCCGTGGCCTACAAGACGCGCGCGCCGTGGCTGCCCGACGTGCCCACCACCGCCGAAGCGGGGCTGCCCGACTTCGAGGTGACCTCGTGGTACGGCGTGGTGGTGCGCAGCGGCACGCCCGCGCCGCTGGTGCAGCGCCTGTCGCGCGAGCTGCGCGACATCGTGCAGAGCGCGGACTTCCGCAAGCGCTACGACGACATCGGCGCCTTCACCGTGGGCAGTTCGCCCGAGGAGTTCGGCCGCTTCATCCGCAGCGAGACCGTCAAGTGGACGGCGGTGGTCAAGCAGGCCGGCATCCAGCCCAACTGACATCCGAGAATGCCCGCATGAGCCCGACCGCGACACACATCTCGCCCGACGAACTGTTCGCGCTGCTGCTTGCGGAGCCCTTGGCCGAGCCTTTGACTGAGCCCGTGGTGGAGCTTGCCGTGCTCGACGTGCGCGAGACGCGCTGGTTCGTGCAGCGCCACCTCAACCTGGCGCGCAACGCGCCCTTCAGCGGGCTCGAGCTGCAGGTCGGCGCGCTGGTGCCGCGCCGGTCCACGCCGGTGGTGCTGATCGACGAGTTGGGTGCGCCCGACGGCGTGGCGCGGCAGGCCACCGCCGTGCTCGCGCGGCTGGGCTACGCCGACGTACGCACGCTCGCGGGCGGCCTGCAGCGCTGGCTGGCCGAGGGCCTGCCCGCCATCGACGGCTACGGCACGCTGGTGAAGGCCTTCGGCGACCGCGTGCGGCTGCACTACGGCACGCCGGGCCTGCCGGTGGAGGCACTGCGCGAGCGCCTGCGCGAAGGCCGGCCGACCACGCTGGTCGATGCGCGGCCGCGCGCGGAGTTCGAATTCCTGTCGCTGCCCGGCGCGCGCAACCACCCGGGCACCGAGCTGGCGCTGCGGCGCTTCGAGCCGGACGGCCGGAATGTCGGAGCCGACGATCACCTGTGGGCCATCAACTGCTTCAGCCGCACGCGCGGCATCGTCGGCGCGACCACGCTGCGGCTGCTGGGCCGCGCGAGCGACGCCGTGTTCGTGGAAGACGGCGTGATGGACTGGGGCCTGCACGGCGCGCCCACCGTGCAGAACGCCGCGCCGCAGGACGAGCTGCCGCCCGAATCCCCGGCGCTGCTGCGTGGCATCGCCGACGACCTGCTGCGCAGCTTCGCCTTGCCCCTGGCCGACGCGGCGCAGCTGGCCCGCTGGCGCAACGACGACGCCCGCACCCTCTACATGTTCGACGTGCGGCCCGAGGCCGACCCCGCGCTGGCAGGCACCGGCCTGCGCCACGTGCCCGGCGGCCAGCTGCTGATGCATTTCGAGAACCTCGTGGGCACGCGGGGCGCGCGCATCGTGCTGGTCGACGATCCGGCCCACCGGCTGCGCGCGGCCATCACCGCTTTCTGGCTCACGCAGCTGGGCCAGGCCGAGGTGCATGTGTACGACGACGGCGAGTTCCTGCCGGCGCAGGCTCCGGCGGCGCCGTCGGCGGTCGTCGACGACGCGCCGCCGCCCGTGGCGCCCGATGCCTTGGCCGAGCTGCAGGCGAGCGGCGCGGCCGCGGTCATCGACGTGGGCCCCAGCCTCGACTACGAGCGCGGCCACCTGGAGGGCGCGCTGTACCTGCTGCCGGCCTCGCTGGACGCCCTGGCCCCGCTCGCGGCCCAGGCCACGGCCGGCCGCACCTTCGTCTTCACGTCGCCCGACGGCACGCTCGCGGCCCGCGTGGCGCGCGATGCGCAACGGCGCTGGCAGGGTGCACAGAATTCAGGGGCGGTATTTACCTGGCTCCAGGGCGGAACGCAGGGCTGGAAGGCATCGGGCCGGCCGCTGGCCACCGCCTTCGCGCCGGACCAGCTGCTGACCCCCTTCGACGACGACTGGGGCTCGGTGATGCGCGTCTTCGGTCCGCGCCGCGATGCGGCCTGGGCCGACTACCTCGCGTGGGAACGCGCGCTGTCCGAACGGGTCCTGCAGGACCCGTCCGTGCGCTTTCGCTTCTTCGCCCTCAGCGCGCGCCGGCAGGCGCAGGCGCAGGGTCGGGCAGCTCGATCTTGATGTCGAGCACTTCGAGGTTGTCCTGGGTTTCCAGGTGTACCTTGATGTCGTCGGGGTTGATCGACACGTACTTTGAAATCACCGCCACCAGCTCGCGCTGGAGTTCGGGCAGGTAGTCGGGCCGCTTCTTGCCGCTGAGGCTGGAACGCTCGTGCGCGAGGATGATCTGCAGCCGCTCCTTCGCGACGCTGGCAGTCTTCTTCTTTTCGCCCAGCAGGAACGAGAGAAAGGACATGGCCTACTTGCCTCCGAAAATCCGCTTGAAGAAGCCAGGCTTCTCGGCGTCGACGAAGCGCATCGGCCGGTCTTCGCCCAGGAAGCGCGCGACCACGTCGCTGTAGGCCTGCGCCACGTCGGTGTCCTTGTCGTGGATGGCCGGCACGCCCTGGTTGGAGGCATGCAGCACGCTTTCCGACTCGGGGATCACGCCGATCAGCTTGATGCGCAGGATGTCCTGGATGTCTTCCAGCGACAGCATCTGCCCGCCCGCCACGCGGTTCGGGTTGTAGCGGGTGATGAGCAGGTGTTCCTTGATGGGGTCGCCGCCGTCCTTGGCGCGCTTGGTCTTGCTGCTGAGCATGCCCAGGATGCGGT
This sequence comes from Variovorax sp. RCC_210, assembly GCF_041355175.1. NCBI lineage: Bacteria > Pseudomonadati > Pseudomonadota > Betaproteobacteria > Burkholderiales > Comamonadaceae > Variovorax > Variovorax sp. RCC_210. The sequence continues at coordinate 745,638 of NZ_JBFUPJ010000002.1, forward strand.
CCGAGTCGCGCACCGAGGAGACCTCGGGGTTGGTCACCACCAGCGCCTCGTCGGCGAAGTACATGGCCATCATGGCGCCGGTCTCGATGCCCGCGGGCGAGTCGCAGACGATGTATTCGAAGTCCATCGCGGCCAGATCGGCCAGGATTTTCTCCACGCCCTCTTGCGTCAGCGCTTCCTTGTCGCGCGTCTGCGAGGCGGCCAGCACGAACAGGTTGTCGCACTGCTTGTCCTTGATGAGGGCCTGGCTCAGGTTGGCTTCACCCTGGATGACGTTGATCAGGTCGTACACCACGCGGCGTTCGCAGCCCATGATCAGGTCCAGGTTGCGCAGGCCCACGTCGAAGTCGATCACGGCCGTCTTCTTGCCCGCGAGCGCGAGGCCCGAGGCGAAGCTGGCGCTCGTGGTCGTCTTGCCGACGCCGCCCTTGCCCGAAGTCACCACCACAATTTTGGCCATGGCCATTCCTTCTTGTTTCGATTCAGTTGTTGGTTGTCAGGGTCGCCGCGATCCGAGCGGGGGCTCAGGGGATCGGGTCGATCGCTAGTTTCTTGCCGTCGAGGCGAACCTGCGCCGATTTTCCCAGCACCGTGTCCGGCAGCGGCACTTCGTTGGTGCGATAGATGCCGGCAATGGCCACCAGCTGCGCTTCCATGCAGGTCGAGAAGATGCGCGCCTCGGTGTTGCCGCGCGCGCCGGCAATGGCCTTGCCGCGCAACGGGGCGTACACGTGCACGTTGCCGTCGGCGATGACCTCGGCGCCGAAGCTCACCACCGCGGTGACCACCACGTCGCCGCCACGGGCGTAGATTTGCTGGCCCGAGCGCAGCGGCTTGTCGATCAGCAGGGTGCCGTTGGCCGGTACCGGCACCTCGCGCACGATCTGCGGGGCTTCCGAGGCGGGGGCCTCGGCCGGGGGCGCCGGGGCGCGGGGTGCGGGGGCTGCCGGCATGGCCGCCACCGACAGGCCGGCCTCGCGCGCCGCGGCGTTCTGGGCGGCGTTGCCGCCGCGCACCGCGATGGGCTGCGTCTGGTGGCGCGCCAGCAGGCTGCGCAGGGCGGCGAAGTCGATGTCGGGGGCGGCGGCCGCGTCGGCGGCCTGGCCCTCGCCCTGCGCCTCTTGCAGCAGGGAGAGATCGATGACCACCGGCTCCTGCTCGAAGAAATCGGGCGAATCCGCCAGCTGGGCGTCGAGCGCCTCGGCCAGCACGTCCAGGTCGGACGTCTTCAGGATCACTGCGATCAGCGGCAGCGTGGCGCTCTTGAATTCGAAAACCGCCTTGGTGCGCGCGGCGGAGACATCGGCCATTGGAAAGCGTCGGAAAACGTCGGTGCGAAAAGCGTTGGAGTCTAACGGGCGCGGGCCGAACCCCGCAGACCCGGCCCCGGCTGTAGCCCCCTGGACAACACTTCTTTCATGAGGTTGCACTTTTCAGGGGCGGGCCGGCTCAGTTCCTCGAGCGGCCCAGCAGGGCGTAAAGAATGATCGCCCCGAAGGTGGCGGTACCGATGCCGCCCAGCGCGAAGTCGCCGAACTTCAGCGTGAAGTCGCCCGTGCCGATGATCAGCGTGATGGCCGCCACGATCAGGTTCTTGTTCTGCGAGAAGTCGACCTTGTTGTCAACCCAGATCTTCGCGCCCGCGATGGCGATCAGCCCGAACACCACGATGCTCACGCCGCCCATCACCGGCAGCGGAATCGCCTGGATCAGTGCGCCGAACTTGGGGCTGAAGCCCAGCACCAGCGCAATCACCGCCGCCACCACGAACACCGCGGTGGAGTAGATGCGCGTGGCCGCCATCACGCCGATGTTCTCGGCGTAGGTGGTCACGCCCGTGCCGCCCGCGGCGCCGCTCACCACCGTGGCGATGCCGTCGCCGATGAACGCGCGGCCCATGTACGGGTCGAGGTTGCGCCCCGTCATGGCCGTCACCGCCTTCAGGTGGCCGAGGTTTTCAGCCACCAGGATGATCGCCACCGGCGCAATCAGCAGCATCGCGTTGGCCGTGAACACCGGCGTGGTGAAGGTTGGAAGGCCGAACCAGGCCGCGTTGGCGATGCCGCTCAGGTCCACCGGCTTGCCCATGCCCAGCAGGTTGGTCAGCACCGCGTAGACCACCGTGGCCAGGATCAGCCCGACCAGGATGAGCAGGCGCTGCAGCATGCCGCGCGCGAACACCGCCACCAGGCCCACGCACAGGAAGGTCACCGCCTGCATCCACGAGTCGAAGTTGCTGGCCGCCATGTTCTTGATGGGCACGCTCGCCAGGTTCAGGCCGATGACGGCCACCACCGCGCCTGTGACCACGGGCGGCATGAAGCGCTCGATCCAGCCGGTGCCGATGGCCTGCACCAGCGCCCCTATCAGTATGTAGACCACCCCGCAGGCGATGATGCCGCCCAGCGCCACCGCGATGTTGGCGTTGGGCCCCTTGCCCGCGTAGCCGCTGGCCGCGATCACCACGCCGATGAAGGCGAAGCTGGAGCCCAGGTAGCTGGGCACCTTGCCGCCGGTGACGAAGTAGAAGATGAGCGTGCCGATGCCGCTCATCAGGATGGCGATGTTGGGGCTGAAGCCCATCAGGATCGGCGCCAGCACCGTGGCGCCGAACATGGCGATCACGTGCTGCACGCCCATGGCGCCGGTCTGCAGCCACGGCAGCCGCTCGTCCGGCGCAATGACCGCGCCGTTGGCCAGCGCGGACGCGGGTCGTTCTGTCCAGTTGAACATTGCTTATCTCCTCTTGTTTTACGTTGTCGAAAGGCCGGCTTCCCGATCAGCCTGCGTGGCTGGAAGTTGCCGACCTGTCAGGGGCCGAAGATCTTTCCGAACACCGTGTGTTTGACGGCCTGCCAGGTTGCAGGCGCGTCGCCATTATTTTCGAGCGCTTCGTAGATCTCGCGGATCATTTCGTTGCCGATGAATTTTGCGCTGAGCATTTTCTTGAGCAACTCATGGCCGTGCCACACCTCGATCTCGAAAGTCTGCGCCAGTTCATGCATCGGCAGATCGTCGGTGACGACGACCACTTCCCGAAGTTGTCCGAATGCAAGCAGCTTGCAGTCGGTGCGCGACGGCGGGCTTCGATGCCGGCCCAGAAAGCGGCCCGGGTCCGCGAGTACAAAGCCGTGCAACACGCTCGTTGCCGCGGCCAGCGCCTCTTTCTCGTCGGCATTGAAGCGTATGGTCTTGGCCAGTCGCTCGCTTGCGAGGTCGGCGCCGTCGAACCATGGAAATCTTGACTGCAGGCGTGGGTTGCGGTGCACCTCGTCTTCCACGTCGCGCAGGACCGTGAGGACATATTCCTTTTGCCCGAACTTTCTGCCCAGTAGCGGCTTGATGCGCTTGGCGAGCCGCAAATAGGCATTCGTGTCGAGCAAGACGAGCGTGGTCAACTCACCTGCGCTCCGCTCAAGACCTCGAAGAGCGCCAGCCCGTCGCGCAGGGGAACGTCGAGCACCTGCTGGACGTAGCTTTCGCTGCCACCGCGATCGTTCAGCAGACGCTGCAGCGCCAGGAAGAAATCAGATTGAAAGAGCTTGGCGGTAAGCGCGATCAGCTCCTGGGGTTTCGGCGGGCCTGGCTTGAAGAGGCTGGCGCTCACCAATTCGCCTCTTTGGCTGTTGCGCAGTGCATGAAGCGCTTTTTCGTCGACCGACAAAGGAGCCAGTCCCTTGGATTGCGCGAAGCCTTGCGTCTCGCGAAAAACGGTATAGACCGAAATCGAGTGATCGGCCGCGTGGCGCTGCAAGACGGCCATCTGTCCCTTTTCACCACGAGCACGCATGGCTTGGGCGTACGCTTGTTCCGCACAAGCTTGTGGGAACAGCAGGGCGCCCGCAAACGCATCCGCAAAGTCCTCGCCCTCCTCGGTGCCCGCAAGCCCCGGGGTGTAGACATGGGCCAGCTCATGCGCCATCCAGAACTTGAAGTCTTCCAGGCGGGTATCGAGATTCAGGTAGACGAACGTCACGTTCTCCGAGCGAAGAAGAATGTGAAGAGCGTTCTTGTGGTTTTGCTTTTCGCCCCACAGCACCGGCACGAGGATGGCGTCGTTCTGCTTGAATTCGCCGATGAGGTGCGAATACTCCAATGTTGCGGATGCGCCGATACCGATCTTGGCGCGCACTTGTGCCGCCGCCACCTGCAGCGGTATGTAGCCGGTGGAGGGGGAGGGTAGCAGTGTGTGCAGCGCTTGCTGCTGCGGAAGATAGGCGACGAGAGGCTTCAGCAGTTCGCCCATTCCGCGTGCCTTGACGATGTGTTCGTCGGTTGTCTTCGCGCCCGCCTTCTTCCGGAAGGCGATCATCGGTTGGTTTGCCGATGGCTCAACCAGCTTGTCGAAGCCCAACTTGAGCGTGGTCGCCAATTTCAGAAGCTTGGCCGGGCTCGGGAAGGTTTCTCCCTTGAGCCACAGCGACACCAGTTGAGGCGACTCGCCCAGTTGCTTCGCCAGCTGTGCCTGAGTCCAGCCACGCGCTGCGAGTGCCGATTTGATGGACTCGCTGTGGATAACTTTGTGCATAGCCGGTGGATTATGGCGTTCGCGTGCTCCAAAATCAAGTTTTATCAAGTGCCTCGCTCAGCGCGGCTGCAGCACCGCCATCGTGATCCGCGACACGCAGGTCAGCTCGCCCGCCTCGTTCGTCATGTCGATCTGCCACACCTGCGTGGTGCGCCCGCGGTGCACCGGCCGGGCGGTGCCGATGACCCAGCCGCTGGTCACCGAGCGGATGTGGTTGGCGTTGATGTCCAGGCCCACGGCGCGGTCGCCTTCGGGGGCCGAGTAGTGGGCGCCGCAGGAGCCCAGGGTCTCGGCCAGCACCACCGACACGCCGCCGTGCAGGATGCCGTAGGGCTGGCGGGTGCGCTCGTCGACCGGGCAACGGGCGCGGATGAAGTCGTCGCCCACCTCCAGGAACTCCATGCCCAGCGTGGACACGGCCGTGCCGACGTGGTTGAGGGTGAGTTGCTCGACGGAGATTTCTTTTTTCCAGATACGCATGCGGTTCTTTCGGTGTGCTTACGGTGTGCTTCAGGTGTTCTTGCCTGCAAAGGTGGCAAAACTATAGCGACGGCGGCTGACAAGGGCAGTCGCCTTTGCGTGTTAACTTGGATCGATGAAGCACCCCGTCCGCCGTTGGCTCATCGGCATTGCCGCCGTCTTGCTGCTGGGCATCGGCGTGCTGGTGCTGGTGGTGCGCGCCAAGCTCCCGACCGACGAGCAGGTGGCCGCGCGCATCGCCGAGGGCTTCGAGCAGCGCTTCGGCGTGGCGCTGAAGGTCGGCAACGCGCACTGGGCGTTGCTGCCCACGCCCATGCTGGTGCTCGAAGACGTCGCCACCGACCAGGGCCGCCCCATCACCCTGAAGCGGGTGCGCTTGCAATTGCAGCTCGCGCCGCTGCTGCACCGCGTCATTGCGCTGGACCAGATCGAGGTCGAGAGCCTGGTGCTGCCGCGCGCCTCGGTGCGCGAGTTTCGCGGCAAGGGGCCCAAGCCGAAGGAGGGCGCCAACGTGGTCGCGCTGCCCGCGCCCTGGACGCTGGCCCCCGTGCCCGTGGAAAAGGTGCGCTGGCGCGACGTGGTCTGGATCGACCGGCGCGACATTGCGCTGGCCTACGACGGCGAGCTCAGCTTCGACCCGCAATGGCGCCCGCGCCAGCTGCGCCTCGAACGCGCCGGGCTGGCGTCGCCGGTGCGCCTGCGGCTGGACCGCGAGTCGGGCCTGGACCGCTGGCGCACCCGCATCGACGCGGGCGGCGGCACGTGGAACGGCGTGACCCGGCTCGAGACGCTGCCCACCGGCAAGCTGCGCGTGTCGGCCGAGCTGGAGCCGCGGCAGATCGACATCGAGAGCCTGGTGCAGGCCTTCGACCGCCGCACCTCGGTGGCGGGCAAGGTGTCGGGCCAGACCACGCTCACGGCCGAGGCCGACACCGCCGAAGACCTGGGCGCGCTCATGCGCAGCCTGCACACCCGCACCGCCTTCACCGTGCAGCCCGCCACGCTCACCAAGCTGGACGTGCTCAAGGCCGTGACCACCGCCGGCATCAGCCGCGGCGGGCGCACGCCGCTCGACCAGCTCACCGGCACGCTCGACACCCAGGGCAGCGAAGACGGCGTGGTGATGCGCTACACCAACCTGAAGGCCCGCTCGGGCGTGCTCACCGCCAGCGGCAACCTGAAGATGTTCAACCGCAAGCTCGACGGCGAGATCGCGGTCGATCTGGTCGACGGCGTGGTCGGCGTGCCGCTGAAGATCGGCGGCACCATGAGCGACCCCGAGCTGTCGCTGACCGGCGGCGCGCTCACCGGCGCGGCCATCGGCAGCGCGGTGCTGCCGGGGGTGGGCACCGCCATCGGCGCGCGCGTGGGGCAGCAGGTGGAAAAGCTGTTCGGCGGGGACAAGAAGCCAGCGCCGGCCAAGCCCGACTCCAAGCCAGCGCCCGCTGCGCCCAAGGCCTCCAGCCCTAGGAAAACGCCTTGACCACCGCCGGCACCGTCAGCACCGCCGTGTAGTAGTCCATGAACTGCACGCCGGTGTTGAAGCCGATGGCACGCGACAGCAGCCCGCCCAGCAGCCCCATCGTCAGGATCACCAGCAGCCCGAGCAGCTGGCCTTCCCACACGCTGATGACCACGATCAGCCCGACGAAGGTCGCGATGATCGCCTCGTGGCTCACCTTGCGCGAGACGAACAGCGCCGCGCGGCGCGCGAAGTTCATGGTGAACGGGTAGGCCACCAGCGCCGCCAGCACCACCGCCAGCATGCCGTAGCCCAGGAACTCCCAGTGGCTCAGCAGGTTGTGCAGGTTGTGGGTCTGGCCCGTGGCCGCGTCGATGGTGTAGACCGGCGGCGCGTTGAACAGCGGCGCCGCCGGCCCCGCCGCCACCGGGCTCAGCGGCAAGCCGATGGCAATCAGCGGAATCAGCGCCTCGGCGATGTAGGTCGCCTCGGTCACGCCGTTGCGCGCGGCCAGCGTGGTGGTGAGCCGGTGGTACGCATGCTTGATGCGCGAGCCCACCAGCTCGCCCAGCACCACCGTCATCGCGACCGGGCTGAACACGAAGGTGGCGCTGGAGACGGCCGCCGTCGCCAGCGTCCACTTCACCTGCGAGCGGTCGAGCACCTTGAACGGGTTGGGAAAGTAGCCCGACCAGCCCTTCACGTCGGGCGCCAGCGAAAAGGTGCGCACCGTGTCGCGCTTCATGCGGGAGCGCGCCGCCGGCGAGATCACCGAGAACAGGTCGGCCACCAGCGGCCCGATGGCAATGCCCAGGAAATAGCTGATGCTGAGCTTCACGCCGTACTTGCCCGTGAGCGCCTGCAGCGCCACGATCACCACCACGAACGGCACCAGCGTGGCCACCGAGGCCCAGCGCCCGCTGGAGAACCAGGCGATGGCCACGGCCGCCACCACGAAGATCCACGGCGCCGCCTTGGTGATGGCCGCGCCGTAGGGCGCCAGCAGCACCGCGAACAGCACGGCCAGCGGCACCGCGACGAAGGCCGCGATGATCGCGCCAGACACCATCTTGCGCAGCGCGATGTGCGGCACGCCCAGGTTGCGCAGCACGTTGGCGTCCTGCAGCAGCGGCGTGGCCATGGTGTCACCCGGAATGCCCAGCAGCGCGGTGGGCACCGCGTGCGTCATGTGCTTGGCCACGGCCGCCGCCAGGAAGAAGGTGAACACACCCTCGGGCGGCACGCCCAGCAGCACCACCAGCAGCGTGAGCGGTGCCAGCGTGGTGGTCTCGTCGGTGCCCGAGACGAGACCGATGGCGGCGAACACCACGGCGCCGACAAGGCCCATGCCCGTGGCGACGAGGATCTGGTGGAAGAGTGCGGCGTCGATCATGGCGCGACCCCTTCCCTGGCCGCATCGCGCGGCTTGTACGAAGCGAACAGCTCGTAGATTTCGAGCTCCTTCATTTCGCGCACCACCGAAGGCGGCAGGTCGTCGACCGAGCCCAGGCTGCCGTGCTCGCCGGCCAGTTCGGCCAGCACCTCTTCGCGCCAGCGCGGATCGGCCGCGGCGCCTTCCACCACCTCGCGCTTGGGCGCGAACAGCAGGGCGCAGATCACGCCCGACACCACGCAGCCGCCGAGTCCGGCGAGCATGGCGTAGGCGCGCGCCAGCTCGGGCGTGGCCACCGCGCTGGCGAGCACGCGGTTGGCCACCAGGAAGCCGGCCAGGCTCACCACCAGCCCGATGGCGATCGACCACGCCAGGTGGCCCAGGTCGGCCGTGTCGCCCCATATCTCGACCAGCCGCCAGGGGCCGTGGCCCGCGGGGGGCGCACTGTTTGTCTTCATGTGGTTGTCTCCGTCGTTGTCGTGGTTGTCGTCATTGCCGTCGTCGTTCTCGTCGTGGACGCGGGGCTCGCCCGCGATGCCTGCCTGCTTATTTCTTGCGCAGCGCCTCAAGCAGCGCCACCGCGCGGTCGGTGCGCACGTCGTGCTCGGCGGCGAGTTGCTTCGCCACCGCATCGATCTCGTCGCCCGTGGCGCCCGCCACCAAGGCGATGTTGCGGGCGTGCAGCGCCATGTGGCCGCGCTGGATGCCTTCGGTGGCCAGCGCACGCAGCGCGCCCAGGTTCTGCGCCAGGCCGACGGCCACGGCCACTTCGCCCAACTCCTGCGCGGACTTCACGCCGAGGATCTTCAGCGACAGTTGCGCCAGCGGGTGCGTCTTGGTCGCGCCGCCGACCAGGCCCACGGGCATCGGCATCTCGATGGTGCCGACCAGTGCGCCGCTCTTGTCCTTCTCCCACGTGGTGAGCGAGGTGTATCGCCCGCTGCGGCAGGCGTACGCATGCGCGCCGGCTTCCACCGCGCGCCAGTCGTTGCCGGTCGCGACGATCACCGGGTCGATGCCGTTCATGATTCCCTTGTTGTGGGTCGCCGCGCGGTAGGGGTCGACGGCCGCGAAGGTGTAGGCATCGAGCACGCCCTCGACGATTTCCTCGCCGCTGCGCTCCTTGGTCTTCAGCACCTCGGGTGTCAGCCGCACGCGGGCGCGTGCCAGGCGCAGGTCGGCCAGGTTCGACAGGATGCGCAAGCGCACCGTGCCGCCGGTGAGTTTTTCAACGAGCGGGGAAACAGCCTCGGCCATGGTGTTCACGGTGTTGGCGCCCATGGCGTCGCGCACGTCGACGATCAGGTGCATCACCACCATCGCGCCGCGTGGCGTATCGGGGAACACGTGCACCTCGATGTCGCGGCAGCCCCCGCCCAGGCCGATCAGCACCTTGTCGCGGCTGTTCGCCACTTCCAGGATCTGGTCGCGCGCGCGCAGCAGTGCCTGCCGCGCACCGTAGGGGTCGCCCACGCCGAGCACCTGCACCTGGGCCCGCATGATCGGCCCGGTGCTCGAGGCCTCGAAGCCGCCGCCTTCGCGCGCCAGCTTGGCCATGAACGAAGCGGCCGCGACCACCGAAGGCTCCTCGACCACCATCGGCACCAGGTACTCGCGGCCGTTGACGAGAAAGTTGCCGGCCACGCCCAGCGGCAGCTCGAAGGTGCCGATCACGTTCTCGACCATGCCGTTGGCGCGCTCCACGCTCAGCGCCCCGGGCACGGCCAGCAGCGCCACCTCGTCGGGGGTGAGCGCGGCGGCGCGCGCGATGTGTTCGAAGCGCTGTGCGGGAGTGAGTGCGCGAAAGTTGGGAATGCGGGCGTCGGCGACCATCGTTGCGTGTCTCTTCAGGAGGTGAATTCGGGAGCAGGCAATTTAGGTCGGCTGTACCGCCGGCGGAAGGCACAGTTTGGCGGGACAGTGCGGACAGTGGCGTGCCCAACGCCCGCGCTGTGTCACAGTCCCGCCCCATGACGACCATTGCAGACTCGCTCGCCAGCACCCTCGAACGCCAGATTGCCAGCGGCGCCTACAAGGCCGGCGACAAGCTGCCTTCGCTGCGCGAACTGGCCCAGCTGCACGGCTACGCCAAGAACACCGTGGTGGCGGCCTTCGAGCTGCTGGTGTCGCGCGGGCTGGTCGAGCCGAGGCGCGGCTCCGGCTACTTCGTGCTCGCGCAGCAGACCGCCAAGCCGGTGGAAGAAGACGCCGGCAGCCTGGGCCGCGCCATGGACATCGTGTGGCTCATGCGCGAGCAGCTCAAGACGCAGCCCGACGCCGTGGCCGTGGGCGACGGCTTTCCGCCCGTTGAATGGCTGGCCGACGTGCGGCTGGACAAGTACCACCCCAAGGTGGTCCGCACGGGGCTCGGCGCGCTGTTTCGCTACGGCAGCCGCTTCGGTTACGCGCCGCTGCGCGACCACCTGGTGCGCAAGCTGGCCGACTTCGGCATCGGCGCCGAGCCGCGGCAGATCGTGCTCACGCACGGCGCCAACGAGGCGATGGACATCGTCATCCGCTACTTCGTGCCGCCCGGCGGCAAGGTGCTGGTGGACGACCCCGGCTACTACCCGCTGTTCGGCAAGCTCAAGCTCGCGGGCGCGCAGATGCTGGCCGTGCCGCGCCTGGCCGACGGGCCCGACCTCGAAGCTCTGGAGCGCCTGCTGGTGGCCGAGCGCCCGCGCCTGTTCTTCACGCAGTCGATCGCGCACAACCCCACCGGCTCCGACATTTCGCCGGCCAAGGCCTTCCGCGTGCTGCAGCTCGCGCAGAAGTACGACCTGCTCATCGTCGAGGACGACCCGCTGGCCGACTTCAAGCCCACCGCGCTGCCGCGGCTCTCGGCGCTCGACCAGCTGGAGCGCACCATCTACATCGGCAGCTTCTCGAAGTCGTTCTCGGCCGCGTTGCGCGTGGGCTTCATCGCGTGCGGGGCCGACCTGGCGAGCGACCTGGCGGACCTGAAGGCGCTGATCCACGTGAGCAGCTCGGAGTACTGCGAGCGCACGGTCGACGTGATCTTGAGCGAGGGCCACTACCAGCGCCACCTGAACCGCCTGCAGACGCGGCTGGGCGAGGCCACGCGCAACGCGACCAGGCTCTTCGAGTCGGTGGACGCCGAGGTGTTCGCGCGCACCCCGCAGTCGCTCTACGTGTGGGCCGCGCTGCCCGGCGTGGCCGACTCGCTGGCGTTCGCCAAGGAGCTGCTGCCGCGCAAGATCGTGATGGCGCCGGGGCGCATCTTCAGCGTCGACTCCACGCAGGTGTCGCGCTGGTCGCGCTTCAACGTGGGCGCCATGGCCGACCCGCGTTTCGCGAAGGCGCTGCGGGCCGCGCTGCGCCGCCGCGTCAGCGACTGACGAAGCTGCCGTGGCGCCCCGCGCCCGCGGCAAAGCGCGCGGCGCCGCCTTCGCCTTCGGCAAACACGATCGGCACGCCGCGCACGCCTTCTTCGCGCAGCGCATCGGCCAGCGGCAGCGCCCACTGCGCATAGGCCGATGCGCGGTCGGCCAGCATGCACTGCTGCGGAAACGCAGCAATCTCGCGCGCCAGCTGCTGCGCGGCGGCGAGCGCACCGCCGGGCGGCGTGGTGCGATTGACCAGCCCCATCGCCAACGCCTCCGCCGCACCCACCGCGCGGCCGGTGAGGATCATGTCGAGCGCGCGCGCCATGCCCACGATGCGCGGCAGCCGCACCGTGCCCCCGTCGATCAGCGGCACGCCCCAGCGGCGGCAGAACACGCCCAGCACCGCGTCGTCGTCGGCCACGCGCAGGTCGGCCAGCAGGGCCAGTTCGAGCCCGCCGGCCACCGCATGACCGGCGATGGCCGCGACCAGCGGCTTCGACAGGGCCATGCGCGTCGGGCCCATCGGCGCGTTGCCGCCGCCCGCGGGGTCGAGCGCGTTGCGCAGCGCGGGGTCGCTCACCGCGGCCAGGTCGGCGCCGGCGCAGAAGTGGCCGCCCGCGCCGGTCAGCACCGCCACGCGCAGGGCGTCGTCGGCCTCGAAGCGCTCGAAGGCCTCGCGCAGTTCGGTCGCCATCGGGCCATGCACGGCGTTGCGCTTGTCCGGCCGGTTCAGCGTGATCGTGCAGACGGTGTCTTCGGTGTCGTAGTTCACGTGCGGCATGGTCATGGCTCCGGGTTGCTGGCTTTCAGGTCGCTGGATCAGTTCAGGCGCACCACCTGCGCATCGCCCGGCGTGCGCGCGTGCAGCCGCGCCACCTCGGCCGCGCGCCGCGTGAGCACCGCGCGCTGGTTGATGTAGCCCTTGTCGGTGATCTCGCCCGCGTCGAGGTTCGGCGGCTCGGCCAGCACCAGCGCGCAGGCCGGGCACTGCGAAGAGCCCGCGCCTTCGTCGCGCAGCGCGCGCAGCACGCCGGCGATGCGCTCGCCCAGCGCCTCGGGCGACAGCGACGCCGCCTGCGGGCTGGCGAACACCAGCATGCCGATCTCGTCGCGGTCGTGGCCGGTGAGCACCACGTCCTGCACGTGCGGGGCCAGCAGCGACACCAGCTTCACGCGCAGCGTGCCCACCGACACCCAGGTGCCGGTCGAGAGCTTGAAGTCTTCCGCCACGCGGCCGTTGAAGATCACGCCGTGCGCGGGCTCGCGCGGGTTCGCCAAAAAGCCGGCGTCGCCGATGCGGTAGTAGCCCTCTTCGTCGAAGGCCTCGGCGGTTTCGCGCGTCGCGTCGCGGTAGCCCGGGAACACCGAGACGCCCTTCACCCGCATTTCCAGCTTCTCGCCGTTGGGCACGAACTTCAGTTCCAGCCCGGGCAGCGGCGCGCCGATGCAGCCGGCGCCGTCGAGCTTCCAGTGCGCGGAGGTGATGGCTGGCGATGTCTCGGTGGCGCCCCACGAGGTGGTGAGCCACAGCGGCCGCATGGGGCGCACGCGCCGCGCCACCGCCTCCAGCCGCTGCCACGTGGAGGGCGCCAGCGCCGCCGCCGCGTAGAACGCCAGCCGCAGCCGCGAGAACACCTCGGTGGCCAGCGCGTCGTCGGCCTCCAGGAAGGGCAGCAGCATGTCGAAGCCGCGCGGCACGTTGAACAGCAGCGTGGGCTTCAACTCGCGCAGGTTGCGCACCGTCTTCTCGATCAGGCCCGGCGCGGGCCGGCCCTCGTCGATGTAGAGCGCGCCGCCATGGCACAGCACCATGTGCAGGTTGTGGTTGGCGCCGAAGGTGTGGCTCCACGGGAGCCAGTCGACCAGCACCGGTTTTTCCTGCGACAGGAAGCGCCAGGTCTGCGCCATCATCTGCTGGTTGGCGCACAGCATGCGGTGCGTGTTGATGACCACCTTGGGCTTGCCGGTGGAGCCGGAGGTCAGCAGGTACTTGGCGTGCGTGTCGGGCAGCACCTGCGCAAAGGCCTGCATCACCGCCGGCGTTTCCTCGGCCGCGAGCAGCTGCCCGAAAGCCAATGCCCCCGGGTGCGCATCGGCGTTGCGGCTGAACACCGTGACGGCCTCCACGCCGCAGCCCGCGAGCGAGCCGCCGTAGACCTTGGCATCGGACGCGTAGACGAGCCCCGGCTTCAGCGCCTGCAGCATGCCGTGCAGCCGCGACGGGTCCTTGGCCATGCGCGAATAGGCGCTGGACAGCGAGCACGCGGTGCGCCCGATGTGCATGGCCGCGAGCATCAGCACGGCGTGGTCGATGGCGTTGTCCGAGAGGATGACGACCGGGCGCCCCGCCGGCAGCGCCATGTCGAGCAGCGCCTGCGCGACCGCGCCCACCGCCTCGCGCAGCGCGCGGTAGTCGAGCTTGCGCCAGCCTTCGCCGGTCTCGTCGCGCTCCGCGAAGGCCAGTGCGTCGGGTGTTTCCCGCGCCCAGCGCTCGATCCATTCGCCGATGCAGCGCGCGTAGGGCTTCAGCGTTTGCGTCGAGCGCAATGCGAAGGAGCCGTCGTCGAAGTCGATGCGCACCGTGCGGGGCGGGGCGATCAGGGTTTCGTCGTTGAGGAAGTCGGTCATTTCGGTGTTCCGGGTTTTGTTTTTGGCGCTGGTGCTCTTGGCGCCGTTCACCTGGGCACGCTGCTGGTGAACCGCGATCACCCGACGCCGCGATCGCGCCCTGAACACGGCGCCCGGTGCGCAACAACACGCATCTAGTCGAGCTTGCCGCTGTCTGCCTTCGCGCGAATCAGGTTTAACAGCAGGGTGTCGCGCGCGGATTCCAGGTCCGCGGTCCGGCGCTGGCCGAGTTCTTCCGACACGCCGTCCACCACCTTCTGCTTGAGTTCGGCCGTCATCGACGGCGCGCCCAGGTCCTTCCACCAGTCCTCGATCGGCCCGCCGAGGTGCGCGAGCACATGCTCGATGCCGCCCGCGCCGCCCGACAGGTGCAGGTTCATGAACGGGCCCATCACCGCCCAGCGCAGGCCGGGGCCGTGCGCGATGGCGGTGTCGATGTCGGCCACGCTCGCCACGCCTTCGTTCACCAGGTGGAAGGCCTCGCGCCACAGCGCCGCCTGCAGCCGGTTCGCGATGTGGCCCTTCACCTCGCGCTTCACGTGGATTGGCCGCTTGCCGATGGCCGCGTAGAACGCCATGGTGCGTTCGATGGCGTCGGCCGAGGTCTGCGCGCCGCCGATCACTTCCACCAGCGGAATGAGGTGCGGCGGATTGAACGGATGCCCCAGCACCACGCGCTGCGGGTGCGCGCAGCCCGACTGCACGCCGCTGATGGCCAGGCCCGACGAGCTCGACGCGAGGATCGTGTCGGGCGGCGCCGCCGCGTCCATGCGGCGGAACAGGTCGACCTTGAAGTCCATGCGCTCGGGGCCGTTTTCTTGCACGAAGTCGGCCACCGACACCGCGTCTTCCAGGCTGTCGTGAAAGCGCAGGCGGTCGACCGACGCGCCCTCGGCCAGGCCGAAGCGCTGCAGCGTCGGCCAGTGCTGCGCCACCGCCGCGCGCAGGCGTTCTTCGGCGCCGGGCGAAGGGTCGGTCGCATTCACGTCCAGGCCGTGCGCGAGGAAGTACGCGGCCCAGCTCGCGCCGATCACGCCGGTGCCGACCACCGCCACGCGCTTCACCGCGTTGCTTCCATTGCTGCTCGTGCCATTGATGCTCATGATTTCCACCGCGCGCAGCGGCTCTCCGCCTTCGTCGTCCATGCGGCCTCGCCGCGGATCGGCTCGACCACCTTGTAATAGTCCCACGGCTCCTTCGACTCGGCCGGGGTCTTCACCTGCATCAGGTGCATGTCGTGCACCATCAGTCCGTCGTCGCGCAGCCAGCCGCCCTTGACGAACATGTCATTGAACCTGGTCTTGCGCAGTTGCGCCATCACCTTGTCGGCGTCGTCGCTGCCCGCGGCCTTCACGGCCTGCAGGTACTGCAGCGCGGCCGAGTAGTCGCCGGCGTGGAAGGAGGAGGGCATGCGCTTGTGCTTGTCGAAGAAGCGCCGCGCCCACTCGCGCGCCTCGGGGCTCTGGTTCCAGTACCAGCTGTCGGTCAGGTACATGCCCTGCGCGCTCTTCAGGCCCAGCGCGTGCACGTCGTTGATGGTGATGATCATGCCGGCCAGCTTCATGTTCTTGCTGATGCCGAACTCCGCCGCCGACTTGATGGCGTTCACCGTGTCGCCACCCGCGTTGGCCAGCGCCAGCACCTGCGCCTTCGAGCTTTGCGCCTGCAGCATGAACGACGAGAAATCGCTCGCGCCGAGCGGGTGCTTCACCGAGCCGGCCACCGTGCCGCCGCTGGCCTGCACGGTCTTGGTGGCGTCGTTCTGCAGCGCGGCGCCGAAGGCGTAGTCGGCCGCCACGAAGTACCAGCTCTTGCCGCCGGCCTTGACTACCGCGCTGGCCGTGCCGCGCGCCATGGCCACCGTGTCGTAGGCGTAGTGCACGGTGTAGGGCGAGCAGTATTCGTTGGTGAGGCTCGATGCGCCCGAGCCCACCACGAAGTACGGCTTTTTCTTGTCCGCCGCCACGCCCGCCATGGCAATGGCCGCGCCCGAGTTCACGCCGCCGATCAGCATGTCGACCTTCTGCACGTCGAACCACTCGCGCGCCTTGGCCGCGGCGATGTCGGGCTTGTTCTGGTGGTCGGCCGTGACCAGCTCGATCTTCTTGCCGTCGATGGCGCCGCCCATGTCCGCGATGGCCATGCGGATGGCCTCGGCGCCGGCCGGGCCGTCGTAGTCGCGGTACAGGCCCGACATGTCGCTGATGAAGCCGATGCGGATGGTGTCGTCGGACACCTGGGCGAAGGCGCCCGGCGCGCTGGCCGTGAAAGCGGCGCCCAGCGCCAGGGCCAGTGCGGTGCGGGAAATGTTCATGTGGCTTGTCTCTGTTCGTTGTGTGCGTTGTGTGCGTTGTCTTCGTCGGCTTCTTTTTTTTGCGCCTTGCTCGCGCTCCTTCAGCCCAGCGCGAACTCGGGCCGCGGGCCGCCGGTGCGCGGCAGGCCCATGATCTGGCGCGCCTCGGCCGGCGTGGCCACTTCCATGTCCAGCTCGCGAATCACGCGCACGATGCGCTCGGTGAGCTGCACGTTGGTGGCCAGCTCGCCGTGGCGGAAGTACAGGTTGTCTTCCAGCCCCACGCGCGCGTGCCCGCCCAGCAGCAGCGCCGCCACGTTGGCCTCCAGCTGCGACATGCCGATGCCGCTCACGCCGAAGATGGCGCCCTTGGGCAGCGTGTCGACCATCATCTGCAGGTTGCGCGGCGAGTAGGGCATCGCGTTCTGGAAGTTGCGGTGCACGTTCATCACCAGGTTGATGAAGTAGGGCTCGTCGTCGTGGCCTTCCTCGATCAGCGTGGTCGTGTCCTGCAGGATGTGCGTGGGGCTGAACACCTCCCACTCGGGCTTGATGCCGCGCGCCTTCATGCCCGCGGCCAGCTCGCGCCCGCGGGTGACGGGCGTGTCCATCAGGATCTGCTTGCCCTCGAAGCTCAGGTTGAGCGTGGTGGCGTCCAGCGTGCACATCTCGGCGCCGGCGTCCATGCCCTTGATGCGCTCTTCCCAGGCGATTTCCCAGCGGTCGCCGGCCAGCGGCTTGACCATGTCGCCGTGCACGCCGCCGCCGGTGGAGTTGTTCAGCACGATGTCGCTGCCCAGCGCGCGAATGCGGCTGTTGATGTCGCGGTACACCTCGGCGTTGCAGGTGGCACCGTCGTCGGGGCGCCGCGCGTGGATGGCCACCACGCTGGCGCCGGCGTTCCAGCAGCGCAGCACGTCGGCGGCGATCTCGGCGGGCTGGGTGGGGAGGTGGGGGTTCTGCGACTTGTGCGCCATGCCGCCGGTAGGGGCGATGGTCACGATCACTTTGCGCTTCGACATGCTCGGGGACTCCTGGTGTCTTTCATGGGGGCGCGCCATTATTTTTGGGGGCGCGTTTGCACTCAGTCATCGCGACGACATTTGGGGGCAGGGTTTACGCTGCGGCAGAAGCTAAAGTCGCCCGTGCGCCGTTGCGCAACACAAGGAGCTTTCATGAAACTACTGCCCATCGTGCTGGCCGCCGCGGCTGCATTCGCCTCGACCTGGACCGTCGCGCAACCTGCCACCGGTGCAGGCGGCGCCACCTGCGAAGCCAAGCGCGAGGCCATCGGCCACGACATCGAGGAGGCCAAGGCCAAGGGCCAGAAGCAACGCGTGCGCGGGCTGGAAAAAGCGTTGGGCGAAGTGCGCCGCACCTGCAGCGACGCCAGGCTGGCGGCCGAGCACCAGCGCCGCCTCAAGGCGCAGGAGCGCAAGGTGGCGGAGCGCGAGCGCGACCTGCGCGAAGCCCAACGCAAGGGCCGCGCCGACAAGATCGCCGATCGCGAAGGCAAGCTGCGCGACGCGCAGGCCGAGCTGCAGCAGCTCAAGGGCGCGCGGTAAGCACCACGCCGCATCTATGCCCACGGCCAAGCCCGTCGCGCAGGCGGCGTCCCTCACCATCGCGCAGCTGCTGCAAGGCTCGGCCTGGTTTCCGCTGCTCGACGTGAGCGCGGGCGAGCGCGTGCTCGACGAGATGCGCGAGGTCGAGGTGGCCGCCGGCGCCGCGCTGTGCCGGCGCGGCGACACGCCCGCGCACTGGTACGGCACGCTCGAGGGCTTGCTCAAGTGGTCGATCACCTCGAGCGACGGGCGCTCGGTGACATTGGGCGGGCTGTCGGTGGGCAGCTGGTTCGGCGAGGGCACGTTGCTGCGCGCGCTGCCGCGCTCGGCCGACATCATCGCGCTGCGCCCCAGCCGCGTGGCGCAACTGCCGCTGGACACCTTCGAGTGGCTGCACCGCACGCAGCGCGGCTTCGATCACTTCCTGCTGCAGCAGATCAACGAGCGGCTGCACTGGTTCATGGGCAGCTATGCGGCGCACCGGCTGCTCGATGCCGACAGCCAAGTGGCGCGCGCGCTGGCGGGGTTGTTCCACCCATGGCTGCATCCGGGCAGCGAGCCGCACCTTCAGACGTCGCAGGAAGAAATAGCGAACCTGTCGGGCGTGTCGCGGCAAAGGTGCAATGCGGCGCTGAACCGGTTGAAGGAAGCGGGGTTCCTGCGCATCGAGTACGGGGGGATCACGGTGATCGACCTGGAAGGGCTGCGGCGGTTCATCAGCGAGTGAGGGTTTGGGAGTTACTCCCTCTCCCCTCGGGGAGAGGGCGGCGGCCTTCAACCAAGCGCCGCGCCTCATCTCAAGCACCTGCCCTCACCCTGACCCTCTCCCGCAAGCGGGAGAGGGGACAAGGCAAACGCGTCGCTCTTGCTTGCCGCAGAGGGGACAACGCGAGTCAGCGCGTATGGTGCGACGGCGCCCGCTCGTACACCGGCGTATCGATCCCTTCCATTCGCGCCTTCAACTGCAGCGCCAAAAACTGCGAGTAGTGCCGCGACTGGTGCAGGTTGCCGCCGTGGAACCACAGGTTCTCCACCTGCGTCGGCTTCCACATGTTGCGCAGCTCGCCCTCCCACGGCCCCGGGTCCTTCGGCGTGTTCGAGCCCAGGCCCCAGCACTTGCCGACCTTGTCGGCGATCTCCGGCGAGATCAGGTCGGCCAGCCAGCCGTTCATCGAGCCGTAGCCCGTCGCGTACACCAGCAGGTCGGCCGGCAACTCGGTGTCGTCGGTCAGCGTCACCGAGCGTTCGTTCACCCGCTCGATGTTCACGCCGCTCTTCAGGTGGATGCTGCCGTTGGCCACCAGCTCGGAGGCGCCCACGTCGATGTAGTAGCCCGAGCCGCGCCGCAGGTACTTCATGAACAGGCCCGAGCCGTCGACCCCGAAGTCCAGCAGGAAGCCCGCCTTCTCCAGCCGCGCATACAGGTCGGCGTCGCGCTTCTTCATCTCGTCGTACACCGGAATGTGGAAGGTGTGCATGATCTTGTAGGGCACCGACGCGAAGATCAGATCGCCCTTGTGGTGGTCGATGCCGTTCTTCACCGCCTGCTCGGAATACAGCCCGCCCAGCGCCAGCTCCATCAGCGACTGCGAAGGCGCGATGTGCGTGGACGAGCGCTGCACCATCGTCACGTCAGCGCCGTGTTCCCACAGCGCCGCGCAGATGTCGTGCGCCGAGTTGTTCGAGCCCAGCACCACGCACTTCTTGCCTGCGTAGGCCTCGGGCCCGGGGTGCTGGCTGGAGTGGTGCTGGTCGCCCTTGAAGTTTTCCGCGCCCGCCACCTTCGGCACGTTCGGGTAGCCCGAGACACCCATCGCGAACACCAGCTGCTTCGGCCGCAGCACCACCGTCTTGCCCTCGCGTTCCACGGTCACTTCCCAGCGCTGCGTGGCCTCGTCGAAGCGGGCGTTCTTCGCGTTGGTGGCGCTCCAGTAGTTGAGCTCCATGATCTTCGTGTACATCTCCAGCCAGTCGCCGATCTTGTCCTTGGGCGCGAACACCGGCCAGTCGTCGGGGAAGGGCATGTAGGGCAGGTGGTCGTACCAGACCGGGTCGTGCAGGCACAGCGACTTGTAGCGCTTGCGCCAGGAGTCGCCGGCCTTCGCGTTGCGCTCCACGATGATGGTCGGCACGCCCAGCCGCCGCAGCCGCGCGCCGAGCGCGATGCCGCCCTGGCCCCCGCCGATCACCACCACCTCGGGCTGCTCGGTGTAGCCCAGCGCGGCTTCCTCGTCGCGGCGCTTCTCCAGCCAATTCTTGCGGCCCTTGTGCACGCCGTGCTCCGCGCCCTTCACGCGGTTGTCGCCCGTCTTCTCCTCGAAGCCTTTCAGCTCGGTCATGGTGGTGAGCAGCGTCCAGGCCTTGCGCTTTCCGTCGTGGTCGCGCAGGCGCAGGTGGCCGCGCCCGCGGGCCACGCGCGTCTCGAAGGTGAACCACGCATCGACCACGCCGTCGGCCTCGGTGGCTTCGCCTTCCACCGCGAAGGCGGTGGGCTGCGTGTCGGCGAGCCGGGCCTGCAGCATCGCGCGGATGGCGTCGGGGCCCTCCTGCGTGCGGATGTTCCAGGTGAAGGCGACAAGGTCGCGCCAGTAGCTGTCGGGCTCGAACAGCGAGACGGCCGCGTCGATGTCGCTGCGCGCGAGCGCGGCGGAAAAGTCGGCGAGCCATTGGGCGGCGTCCCGGGTGGGGCCGCTCGCGCTGGGGGTCGGGTCTGTCATTGCTTGTCTCCAAACGTCGTTGATTCGCGTCGTTGATGAATGCGCGTCGAGGCGCGGCATGCATTGCGCAGCTTTCGTGCCGTGGGCGGCGCCACGAAGAATCAACGGGTTGGCGGCGGTTTTGTCGCATCTGTCGCACGCATCGCGCGACAGGCGTCGCGGCTGCTACAGGCGCTGCGGCGGCGCGATGCCGTGGCGTTTCATGTGCCGGTAGACCGTGGCGCGGCAGACCCCCAGCTCGTCCGCCGCGCGAGACACATGCCAGCGATGCCGCTTGAGCAGCTCGATCAACTGCGCCGCACTGCCCATGTCGTCCGCCTGCAGCGTATCGGCATGCCGCGTGTCGATGAGAGTTCTGCCGGCGGGCAGCTGCAGGTCGTCCACGCCGACCACGCCCTCCGTGCACAACGCCAGCGCCAGCCGCAGCACATTGCGCAGCTCCCGCAGATTCCCCGGCCAGTCGTGCGCCAGCAGCGCCTGCATCGCCTCGCCCGACAGCCGCGCCACCGTCGCCATCGCTGCGGCCTCTTCGTTGAACATGCCCTCGACCGGGTAGCGCCGGTCGCTGCGCGCCCGCAGCGGCGGCAGCTTCAGCACGGCGCCGCACAGCCGGTAGTACAGGTCTTCGCGAAAGCGCCCTTCGGCCACCAGCGCGCGCAGGTTGCGGTGCGTGGCCGCCACCACGGCAACATCCACCCGCTGCGGCGACTCCGCCCCCAGCGGCAGCACCTCGCCTTCGGAAAGCACGCGCAGCAGCCGCGTCTGCAGCGCCATCGGCATGTCGCCGATCTCGTCGAGAAACAGCGTGCCGCGGTCGGCCTGCGCGATCAGGCCCTTCATGCCTTTCGCGCGGCCGCCGGTGAAGCTGCCGGGCGTGTAGCCGAACAGCTCGCTCTCAATCAGCGAATCGGGAATGGCCGCGCAGTTCACCGCCACAAAGGGCAGGGCGGCGCGGCTGCTCGCGCCGTGCAGCGCGCGCGCCAGCACCTCCTTGCCGCTGCCGGTCTCGCCCTCGACCAGCACGTGGATGCCGCGGTCGACCAGCCGGCGCGCCTGGGCGAGCAGCTTCTGCATCGCGGGGTCGTCGCCGGCGATGCGCTCCAGCGGCGGCAGGCGGTCGGAAGGGCGAGGGTTCGATGCGGTGACGGGGGTGTGTGCAGGCGTGGATGTGGGTGAAGGCGCCGAGGCGCGCCGCACGCGCGGCGCCAGCAGCGACGCGTGGTACTCGCCGCCGCCGGGCAGCAGCACGGTGTGCGCGAAGGGCATGGCCGACGCGCCGCCGCTGCCGATGCGCCAGACGGCGTCCATGGGCATGTGCAGCAGTTCAGACACGGGGCCCTGCAGCGCGCTGCCCGCGAACACCTGGCGCGCGCCGCCGTTCGCGCCCGCCAGCGTGCCGCCCTCGTCGAAGGCCAGCATCACCTCGCCCGCCACGTCGACCAGCCCGTAGGCGCTGCCCAGCCGCAGGATCCAGTGGCCGCGAAAGTTGCGCAGGAAGTCGGCGTCCTCGATGAGCCGCGCGTACATGGCCACCAGGTGGCGCACCAGGTGCTGGCTCTCCTTGGCCTCGGGCGAGCGCAGCGCGGACACGTCGAGGATGGCCGTCAGCTTGCCGCTGTGGTCGAACAGCGGCGCGGTGGTGCAGGTGAGCGCGATGTGCGTGGCGTCGAAGTGCTCGGTCTGGTGGCAGGTCATGGGCTGGCGTTCGACCAGGCAGGTGCCCACGCCGCAGGTGCCGGCGTGCGCTTCGTTCCAGTCGGCGCCCAGGTACAGGCCGGCCTGGCGCAGCTGGTCGTCCCAGGCGGGGTTGCCGATATAGTCCACGGTGATGCCTTCGGCATCGGTGAGCAGCACCATGTAGCCCAGGTCGGCCACGCGGCGGTAGATGTCTTCCATGCCCGCGCGCGCGGCGCGCAGGAAATGCTCCAGCTGCTGCTGGTGCGCCCGCACCTCCTGCGCGGGCAGGATGCGCGCGGGGCTGGGCTTGGACGGGTCGAGCCCGTGGTCGCGCACGCAACGCGCCCACGACCGGTGGACCAGGCTCTGCGCCGGGTCGGTCAAAGCCGTGCTGGTGGCGATCGAGTAGACGTTATCGATGTGACGCGATTGCAGGGAAGTCATGCGCAACCTGGCGAGGGTGGTGGGGTGCGGCCATGCCAGGGGCCGCGCAGCCGTCCATCATTCGGCTGTCGTACTGTCGCAGGACAGAGGTGAAACCCGGTGGCAGCCTCGTCAGGGCTGTTCCTAGTCGGCCTAACGTTTCGCGGCCCGCTTTCCGTGAACGACGCCAGCGAAGATGACGCCGGGAAAAACTCTGTACTCATCCTCGTTCTTTCCCCAGCCCAGAAACGTCTGCATTTCGACTGGGGGTACATAGTGTGCAAGGAAGTCGGGTTTCAGGCGGGAGCCGATGTCTCGCAGCATCGACGTCATCTGGTTCACGGCTTCCGTGCGGACATCAGCGGGGGCTTTCTTCTTTGAGACCTTTCGGCTCACGCGTATCACCAGGAGTCCCACCGTCACTGGATGGGGGTAGATGCTTGGGGCTCCGCGAAAGTGCGACAACGCTTGGGATGACTGTTCCTTGACGCTGTCCCATCGGGCCGAGAGTCCGCGCTTGGCCGAGGTATCGCCTAGCGACGATATTGGAATCTGCTTGAGTTCCAGCCCGATGCAGCGCTTTCCATACGTGGCGAAGAAGTCGATGCGTCCGCTACGCTCCGGCCCTTCCTTGCCGCGCTTGTCTGTGACGCCGGGGCGAGAGATCGTGAATTCTGGCCGTGATACCGGACAGACTGCGGCCAGGGCATTGGCAAAGAGACCGGAGACCTGCCTCTCGTTGGCGAGGAGTGGAGGCCAGCAATAAGCTTCAGCTTCGTTGAGGTCGGGGGCCGAGTTGATGAGATGTTCGTTGAGAAAGTACCGATAGTTCCCTGATACCACTTCCACCAGCAACTGTTCCAGAAATGTCTGGATGCTCCCGTGTTCGGCATTGGTTGCTCGCTTGAGACGGACCTGATTGATGACTTTGAGCACGATGGCCTCTCTCTTGTTTGAAGGTCCTCAATCTAAGTCAAGGGTACTGCTGGAGCGCTCCTGGAACTCCCGCGTGCTGCGCCCCCGCGCCATCCTCGAACGTCAAACCCCCAGCAGCTCTTCCAGCGCCTGCGGCTGCGCCAGCAGGTCGGCCGACGCGCCGTGCCGCACGATCTGGCCCTTCTCCATCACCACCGCGAGGTCGGTGTGGGCCAGCACCTTGCGGTAGTCGCGGTCGACGATGAGCGTGGCGATGCCGGTCGCGCGAATCTCGCTGATCACGCGCCAGATTTCCGCCACGATCAGCGGGGCCAGGCCCTCGGTCGCTTCGTCGAGGATCAGCAGGCGCGGGTTGGTCATGAGCGCGCGGCCGATGGACAGCATCTGCTGCTCGCCGCCGGAGAGTTGCTGCCCGCCGTTGGACAGCCGCTCCGACAGGCGCGGAAAGGTCGCCATCACGCGGTCGAAGGTCCAGGCGCGCTGGCCGTCGATGCCGGCGCGCTCGCTCATCACGAGGTTCTCGCGCACCGACAGGTTCGGGAAGATGCCGCGGCCTTCGGGCACATAGCCGATGCCCAGGCGCGCCATCTTCTCCGGCGGCAGGCCGGTGACGGTGCGGCCGTCGACCTGCACCTCGCCGGAGGCCGGGCGCACGTAGCCCATCACGGTGCGGATCAGCGTGGTCTTGCCCATGCCGTTGCGCCCGAGCAGGCCCACCGAGGTGGCCGCCGGAATGGCGGCGTGCACGCCACGCAGGATGTGGCTGTTGCCGTAGTAGGTGTTGAGGTCGCGTACGAGCAGCATCAGTGTTTTTCCTCGCCCAGATAAGCGGTGCGCACTTCAGGGTTCTCGCGGATTTCCTGCGGGTTGCCCGTGGCGATGACGGTGCCGTTCACCATCACCGTGATGCGGTCGGCAATGCGGAACACGGCGTCCATGTCGTGCTCCACCAGCAGGATGGCGTGCGTGGCCTTCAGCCGCGCGAGCAGCGTGAGCATGCGGTCGGTTTCCTCGGCGCCCATGCCGGCCAGGGGTTCGTCCAGCAACAGCACGCGCGGGTGCGTGGCCAGGCACATCGCCACCTCGAGCTGGCGCTGCGCGCCGTGGCTCATGGTGCCGGCGATGCGTTGCGCTTCATGCGCGAGGCCGGCCGCTTCGAGCGCCGCGTCGGCCGACGCGTTGCTGGTGGCGCAGCGCTGCGACGCCTGCCAGATGGCCCACGGCTTCGCGGTGGCGGCCTGCGCGGCGAGGCGGCAGTTCTCGTGCACCGTGAACTCCGGGAAGATGGTCGTGCGCTGGTAGCTGCGGCCCACGCCGTCGCGCGCGCGCCGCGATTGCGCGCGGCCGGTGATGTCCACGCCGTCGAGCGCGATGCGGCCTTCGGAGGCCTCTATCTCGCCCGAGAGCATGTTGATGAGGGTGGACTTGCCCGCGCCATTGGTGCCGATGACGGCATGGACTTCGCCGATGTGCAGGTCGAGCGTGACGGCGTTGACGGCGGTGAGGCCGCCGAAGCGGCGGGTCAGTTTTTCGACGGAGAGCAGTGCGTTCATGGTCTTGCACCTTCCCCTTCCGGGGGAAGGTGGGGAAAATGGGGATAGGGGCTCGCGGCGCTGGTGGAGGCACTGTCTTTGCGAAGGCCGCATGCCCCCACCCCGGCCCTCCCCCAGCGGGGGAGGGAGAAAGAAGGGAGCGCGCTCATGCAGCCTCCTTCGGCGACAGCCGCTTCACCAACCCGATCAACCCCTTCGGCAGCAGCGCCACGAACACGATGATCGTCAGCCCCAGCGTCAGCTGCCAGTGGTCGGCCAGCGGGCCCATCACGGCGTGCGTCGAGAACACTTCCTTCAGCAGCGTGAACGCGATGGCGCCGATGACCGCGCCGCGCAGGTGCCCCAGCCCGCCCAGGATCACCATCAGCAGCACCTCGCCCGAGTTGTGCCACGCCATCAGCTCGGGGTTGACCACGCCGTCGCGCGACGCCAGCAGAAAGCCCGCCAGCCCGGCCAGCGCGCCGGCCAGCACGAAGGCGGCCAGCTTGTAGCCGTACACCGAGAACCCCGCCGCGCGCATGCGCTGCTCGTTCACGCGAATGCCCGCCAGCGCCGCGCCGAAGCGCGAACGCCGGATGAGCGCCAGCAGCCCGTAGGTGAACACCAGCGACGCCAGCACCACGTAGAACAGCACGGTGCGGTTCTCCAGGTCGAGCGCGCCGAGCGCAGGGCGCACGTACATGTAGATGCCGTCGCTGCCGCCGCCGACCTTGGTGTCGTGGAACACGAAGAAGGCCATCTGCGCGAAGGCCAGCGTCACCATGATGAAGTACACGCCCCGTGTGCGCAGGCTCAGCGCGCCCACGAACAGCGCGTACAGCGCCGCCGCGGCCATGGCCAGCGGCAACAGCAGCGCGAAGTTGCCGCCCTCGCTGCCCGAGGCCAGCACCGTCACGTAGGCACCGATGCCGTAGAACGCCGCGTGCCCCAGGCTCACGAGCCCGGTCATGCCCACCAGCAGCTCCAGGCTCAGCGCGAAGATCGACAGGATCATGATCTTCACGATGAAGTCCGACGCGTAGTTGCCCATCAGCGGACCGGCGATGCCGACAGCCACCGCGCAGGCCACGGGCAGCAGGAACGAAGCCTTCTTCATGACCGCCTCCCCATCAGCCCTTCGGGCTTCCAGATCAGCACGATGGCCATCAGCAGGTAGATGCCGATGCCGCTCAGGTCGGCGAAGAACACCTTGCCGAAGGTGTCGACGAAGCCCACCAGCAGCGAGGCCACCAGCGCCCCGGTGATGGAGCCGATGCCGCCGATCACCACCAGCACGAAGCAGATGATGAGCACGCTCGCGCCCATGTTGGGGTACACGGAAGACATGGGCGCGGCGATCATGCCGGCCAACGCCGCGAGCGCTACGCCGGCCGCGAACACGATGCGGTACAGCCGCTTCACGTCGATGCCCAGCCCGCGCACCATGTCGCGGTTGCTCGCGCCAGCGCGAATCATCATGCCCAGGCGCGTGCGGTTCACCACCCAGTACAGCGCCACGGCCAGCACGACGCAGGCGGCCGACGCGAACAGCCGGTACCACGGGTAGCTCATGACGTTGCCCAGCGCGAAGCTGCCGTCGAGCCACGCGGGCACCTTCACGCCGTGCACGTCGTTGCCCACGAGGATGGAGCGCAGCTCCTCGAACACCAGGATGAGCCCGTAGGTCATCAGCACCTGCTGCAGGTGGTCGCGCTGGTACAGGTAGCTGAAGAAGGCCCATTCGAGCAGGTAGCCGAAGATGGCCGCCAGCACCACGCCGGCCACCAGCATCAGCAGGAACTGGTCGCCGAACAGCGGCGCGAGCGCGAACGCCATGTACGCGCCGATCATGTAGAAGCTGCCGTGCGCGAGGTTGATGACGCCCATGATCCCGAAGATCAGCGTCAGCCCCGAGGCCACGAGAAAGAGCAGCAAGCCGTACTGAACGGAGTTCAGGCACTGCACGAGAAAGGTTCCGAAATCCACGTTGGAGGTTCTCTCTGAGCGGGATCGTTAAGGGGAGGGGTGCAGTTCGCCAGACACCGCGGAACCGGCATTGCCGGACCGCGGGTGTCGCCCCCGGCGAGGGGGGTGGCGCAGCGACACGAAGTGCGCGAGGCCCGGGGGCGTGCTTACATCCTGCAGCCGCGGGCCGGGTCGGCCAGGCCCTTGATGGCCGTGCTCACCAGCTTGTTTTCCTTGCCGTCCACCTTGCGCAGGTAGATGTCCTGCACCGGGTTGTGCGACTTGCTCACCGTGAAGGTGCCGCGCGGGCTGTCGATCTTCGCCTTCTCGACGGCGCTGGCGAACTCGGCCTTCTTCGAGATGTCGCCCTTGGTCGCGTTCAGGCCCACGCCCAGCATCTGCGCGGCGTCGTAGCCCTGCACCGCATACACGTCGGGCTGCAGCTTGAACGACTTGGCGTACGCGGTGCGAAACGCCGTGTCGCGCGGCGTGTTCAGGCCGTCGGCGTAGTGCAGCGTGGTGAGCATGCCCTGGGCCGACTCGCCCTGCGCGTCGAGCGTGCCGTCGGTGAGGAAGCCGGGGCCGTACAGCGGAATGGTCTTGTTCAGGCCGGCGGCCTGGTAGTCCTTGACGAACTTCACCGCGCCGCCGCCGGCGAAGAAGGCGTACACCGCATCGGGCTTGGCCGCGGCGATCTCGGTGAGCAGCGCCTGGAACTCCACGTTGGGGAAGGCCAGCGTGAGCTGCTTGTCGACCTTGCCGCCGTTCTTCTCGAAGCCTTCCTTGAAGCCGTTGACCGACTCGTCGCCGGCCGCGTACTTCCAGGTGATGGTCATGGCCTTCTTCTTGCCCTGCTGCTTGGCGGCGACTTCGCCCATGGCGTAGGCCGGCTGCCAGTTGCTGAACGAGCTGCGGAAGATGTTCGGAGCGCACATGGGGCCGGTGACGGCGTCGGCGCCGGCGTTGGGCACGATGAGCACGGTGCCGCTTTCCTTCGCGGCCTTGGCCATGGCCATGGCCACGCCCGAGTGCACGGTGCCCACGATCACGTCGACGTTGTCGCGCTTGATGAGCTTGTTGACGTTGTCGGTGGCCTTGGCGGGGTCGGACTCGTCGTCGACCTTGAAGTATTCGATCTCGCGGCCGGCGAGCTTGCCGCCTTGTTCATCGACGTAGAGCTTGAAGCCGTTCTCGATGGCCACGCCCAGCGCGGTGTAGGTGCCGCTGTACGGCAGCATCAGGCCGACCTTGAGCTTGCCGGTGCCCTGGGCGCCGGCGGCGGAGGCCAGCGCGGCGAAGGCGATGGCCGTGAGGGCGAGGCGCGCGGTGCGAACCGGGGTGAAAGTGGTGAAAGCGGTGAAGGGGATCACGGTGTCTGTCTCCTGTTTTTGGTGATGAAAGAAGCGGTCGCGACGATGACACGATCCGGCTGATCGCGATGCGGGGAATGCCCGCATTCAGGGATTTCGAGCAGCTCGGTGGTGGGCACGCGCGTGGCGATGTCGCGGATCTGCGCGAGCGTGCCGTACTCGTCGTCGATGCCCTGCACGGCGAGCACGGGGCAGCGGATGGCGTCGAGCTCGGCCTCGATGTTCCAGTCGCGAAACGGCGGGTGCAGCCAGATGCGGTTCCAGCCCCAGAAGGCGGAGTCGGGGTTGTCGTGGTAGCGGCCCAGCTTCTTCGGCAGGTCGGTGCCGAGGTAGGCGGTGCGCGCGACCTCGATGTTCGCGACGGTCTTGTCTTCCACGAAGATGTGCGGCGCGAGCACCACGAGGCCTGCCACTTTTTCGGGGAAGCGCGAGGCGTACAGCAGCGAGATGGAGCCGCCGTCGCTGTGGCCGAAGAGCCAGGGCTTCTGGTCACCGAGGCCCAGCGCGGTGAAGAGCGCGGGCAGCACCTCGTGCGCCTGGCGGTGCATGAAGTCGACGTCCCAGATCTCGTCGTCGGCACGCGGGGTGGAGCGGCCGTAGCCGGGGCGCGAGAACACGAGCCCGCGCGCGTGGGCGGCTTCGCACACCTGCGCGGGAAAGTCCTTCCACATGGCGACGGAGCCCAGGCCTTCGTGCAGGAAGACGATGAGGGGCGCGTCGGTTTTCTCAGGTGCGATCCACTGGCATTCGATGCGGACGGTGCGGCCGCGCCAGGTGATGGTGGCGAAGTCGGGGGTCATGGCGCCGCTCCCGGCTGTTGCTCCTTCGCCCAGAAGGGGAGGGAGGAAGACAAGGAAGACGCGCGGCTCATGCCTGCTTTTCCTTCTCGCGCAACCTGAACCTCTGGATCTTTCCCGTCGCCGTCTTCGGCAGCTCGCTCACGAACTCCAGATACCGCGGGTACTTGTACGGCGCGAGCCGTTCCTTCACGAAGGCCTTCAGCTCTTCCTCGGTGGCCGCGCTGCCGTCCTTCAACACCACGAAGGCCTTGGTCTTCGTCAGCCCTTCGGCGTCTTCCTTGCCGATCACCGCGGCCTCGAGCACCGAGGGGTGCTGCATCAGCGTGGCCTCGACTTCGAAGGGCGACACGTAGATGCCGCTGACCTTCAGCATGTCGTCGCTGCGCCCCGCGTAGGTGTAGTAGCCGTCGGCGTCGCGCGTGTACTTGTCGCCGCTCTTGGTCCAGCCGCCCTGGAAGGTGTCGCGCGACTTCTCGCGGTTGGTCCAGTACATCAGCGCGGAACTCGGGCCGCGGATGTAGAGGTCGCCCACCTCGCCGTCGGGCACGGGACGGCCGTCTTCGCCGCGCAGCTCGATGTCGTAGCCCTCCACCGGCTTGCCGGTCGTGCCGTAGCGCACGTCGCCGGGGCGGTTGGAGATGAACACGTGCAGCATCTCGGTGGAGCCGATGCCGTCGATGATCTCGCAGCCGTAGTGCGCCTTGAAGCGCTGCGCGATCTCGCCCGGCAAGGCCTCGCCGGCCGACGAGCACATGCGCAGCGACACGGCTTCACGTGCCGGCAGCCTGGGCGATGCGAGCATGCCCGCGAAGCCCGTGGGCGCGCCGAAGAACACGGTCGGCTTGTGCTCGGTCCAGCGGCGGAAGGTGGCGTCGGGCGTGGGCCGCTCGGCCATCAGCACCACGGTGGCGCCCACCGACAGCGGAAAGGTCAGCGCGTTGCCCAGGCCGTACGCGAAGTACATCTTGGCGGCCGAGAAGCACACGTCGTTCTCGGTCAGCCCGAGCACCGGCTTGCCGAAGAGCTCGGCCGTCCACCACAGGTTGGCGTGCGTGTGCACGGTGCCCTTGGGCTTGCCGGTGGAGCCGGAGGAATAGAGCCAGAAGCCGGGGTCGTCCGACGCGGTGGTCACCGGCGCGGCCAGCGGCTGGGCGGCGGCGATGGCGGCGTCGAACTCCAGCGCACCTTCGGGCAATGCGCCCACGGGCTGCGACACGAACAGCGCCTGCACTTCATGGCCGCCGCGCGCCATCGCTTCCTGCAGCGGCGGCAGCAGCGCGCCCGACACCAGCACCGCCTGCGCGCGGCTGTGGTCGAGCATGTAGGCGTAGTCGTCGGGCGTGAGCAGCGTGTTGACGGCCACGGGCACGATGCCCGCGTACAGGCAGCCGAGGAAGCTCACCGGCCAGTCGTTGCTGTCGAGCATCAGCAGCAGCACGCGCTCTTCGCGGCGAATGCCGGCGGCCTTCAATGCCGATGCCAGCCGGCGCGCGCGGTCCTCGAGCTGGCCGTAGCTCAGCGTGCCGCGGTCGTCGATGTAGGCGATGCGTTCGGCGCGGCCGCGGTTGAGGCCGAACAGGTGTTCGGCGAAATTGAAGCGGGGGGGCAGGCTCATCGTGTTGTCTCCTTGGGGCCCGTTTATTCTTCTAGAGGCCCAGCGCGGCGAGCACGCCGGGGCTGGCTTGCACGGCCGTGCGGCGGTGGTAGAAGTCGAGCGCGCGCAGGCCGCCCAGCTCGGCGCCGCCACCCGCGCGGCCGGGGCCGCCGTGCAGCGACATCGGCATCACGTTGCCGTGGCCGGTCTGCGCCTGCGCCACCTCGGGCGTGATGACGTGCACGCGGCCGTGGCTGGGCGCCACCGCCAGCGCGGCCTGCGCCAGCGCGGCGTCGTCGCTGCCGTACAGCGAGGTCACCAGCGAGCCCTGGCCGCGGTGCGCCAACGCGATGCCGTGCGCCAGGTCGCGGTATGGCAGCAGCGTGGCCACGGGGCCGAACACCTCGACGTCGTGCACGCGCTGCGCCGCGTCGGCATCGCGCGCGCCGAGCAGCACGGGGCCGATGCAGGCGGCCACCTCGGGGTCGGCGTCGACCAGGGGCTTGTCGCGGCCGTCGTGCAGCACGGTGGTCTGCGCGGCCAGCGCGTCGAGCCCTTCGCGCACCGCGTTCAGCTGCGCGCGGCTCACCAGCGAGCCCATGCGCACGCCTTCGTTGCGTGGGTTGCCGACGCTGATGCCCGCGAGCTTGGCGCCGATGGCTTCGGCCGCCGCGTCGTACACCTCGGCCGGCACCAGGATGCGGCGGATGGCGGTGCACTTCTGGCCCGACTTGACGGTCATCTCGCGCACCACTTCGCGCACGAGCAGGTTGAACGCGTCGCTGCCGGGCGCGGCGCCGGGCAGCAGCAGGGCGCTGTTGAGGCTGTCGGCCTCGATGTTCACGCGCACCGAGCGCTCGGCCACCGCGGGGTGCGAGCGGATGATGGCCGCCGTTTCGGCCGAGCCGGTGAACGAGGCCACGTCGAAGGGCTGAAGCGCATCCATCAGGCCGGCGGAGCTGCCGCACACGACGGAGAGCGCGCCGGCGGGCAGCACGCCCGCGTCGACCACATCCTTCACCATGCGTTGCGTGAGCCAGGCGGTGGCGGTGGCGGGCTTGACGACCACGGCCACGCCCGACAGCAGCGCCGGCGCGGCCTTTTCCCACAGGCCCCACGACGGGAAGTTGAAGGCGTTGATGAACAGCGCCACGCCCCGCGTGGGCAGCTGCAGGTGCTGCGACTGGAACACCGGCTCCTTGCCGAGCTTGACCGCGTCGCCGTCGCGCAGCGCATGCACGTCGCCCAGCGTGTCGCCCCACTTGGCGTACTGGCCCACGGTGAAGATGGCGCCGTCGATGTCCACGGCCGAGTCGTTCTTCACGGTGCCGGCGTTGGCGGTGGCGATCTCGTAGTACGCGTCGCGGTTGGCCTGCAGCACCTTCACGATGGCGCCCAGCAGCCCGGCGCGCTGGCGGTAGCTGAGGGCGCGCAGCGCTTGGCCGCCTTGCTCGCGGGCGAAGGCGAAGGCCGCCGGCAGGTCGAGCCCGGTGGCGTCGACCCGCGCGAGCTCGGTGCCCAGCACCGGGTCGAACAGGGGCGTGCCGGCGCCCGATCCGTTTTGCCAGCGGCCGGCGACGTAGTTGGAAAGGAGTTCGGTCATGGGGTGAACTTGATCTGCCCTTCGGGCAGTAGATAGAGAACGAGTGCGCGGCCCTGGGCCACGGTCGGGCGGTGTGCGGTGCCCGGCCCGTAGACGCACCAGCCCGCGGGCCGCCCGTCGAACGTGGCGGGGTGGTCGTCCAGCGGCATGATCAGGTCGATCTCGCCGTTGGGGTGGGTGTGGTGCGGGCCGGCGATGTCCTGCATGTCGACCACGTCGACCGAGAAGCGGTGCAGCGCGTCTTCGGCCTTGAAGACGCGGCCGTACTTGATGCCGCCGCCTTCGCGCTCGCACAGCCAGCCTTCGGCGACGCCGCCGATGCAGGCCTGGCGCAGCGCCTCGAAGCGGGCGCTGCCGGCGCCGTGGGTGGCGTTGAGCCACTGGTCGAGCGTGCCGTCGAGCGGCTTGCCGGCGATTTCTGCGGTCAGGCCGGCAATCAACTGGTGGAATGCTGCCTTGCCAGGGGTGGCTGGGTTGCTGTCGGACATCGGGGGGCCTCGAACGTTGGAAACGACCTTGCGCGATTGCTGCGTGTGCAGTATCTTGCTTGTGGCCGAACAATAAGCATCGAGACAATGAGTGTCAAGCAATATAGTGCATATATGGTGTTTACCCTGAGCGCGCACAATCCCGCCGAAGAACGAGGAATTGCATGAACGAGCATGTAGACGCGGTGCTGGCCACCGCGCCGGAAGGCGCCAACGGCGGCGCCGCCACCCAGGCCGGGGAGGCCAAGAACCCCTTGCTGGCGGCGCTGGGCGATCGCGTGCGCAACCTGCGCGCGCAGCGCGGCCTCACGCGCAAGGCGGTGGCCCTGTCGGCCGACGTGTCGGAGCGCCACCTGGCCAACCTCGAATACGGCATCGGCAACGCGTCGATCCTGGTGCTGCAGCAGGTGGCGGGCGCGCTGCACTGCTCGCTGGCCGAACTGGTGGGCGACGTGACGACCAGCTCGCCCGAGTGGCTGCTGATTCGCGAACTGCTCGAAAACCGCAGCGAAGCCGACCTGCGCCGGGTGCGCGTGGCGCTGGGCGAACTGCTGGGCACGGCCTCGGTCGACCCGGCGCGCCACCGCCGCATCGCGCTGGTGGGGCTGCGCGGCGCGGGCAAGTCGACGCTGGGGCAGATGCTGGCCGAAGACCTGGAAATTCCGTTCATCGAGTTGAGCCGCGAGATCGAGAAGCTCGCGGGCTGCAGCGTGCGCGAGATTCACGACCTGTACGGCACCAACGCCTACCGCCGCTACGAGCGCCGCGCGCTGGAAGAAGCGGTGCAGATCTACAGCGAGGTGGTCATTGCCACGCCCGGCGGCATCGTCTCCGACCCGGCCACCTTCAACGAGCTGCTGTCGCACTGCACCACCGTGTGGCTGCAGGCCGCCCCCGAGGAACACATGGGCCGCGTGGCCGCGCAGGGCGACACCCGCCCGATGGCCGCGAGCAAGGAAGCGATGGAAGACCTGCGCCGCATCCTGAACGGCCGCGCCGCCTTCTATTCGAAGGCCGACCTGTCGGTGGACACCAGCGGCAAGAGCCTGTCGCAGAGCTTCCAGGCCTTGCGCGCCGTGGCCCGCCAGTCCATCGGCCTGGTCTAGCCCGCCGCGAATCTGAAAAAAAGAACAACAGGCATTGACTTGCCTGTGTGCATGCAGCATGATGCATGTCATCGGAGCAAGAAAGTGCACTATCTTTCCTGTTCACGGTTTCCGAACACAGCCCCACAGGAGACTTCTGCATGACCGACACCACCACGCTCCAGGCGCCCGCGCGCGTCGACTACCGCACCGAACCCGGCAAGTACCGCCACTGGTCGCTGAGCTTCGACGGCGCCATCGCGCGCCTCGTGCTCGACATTGCGGAAGACGGCGGCATCCGCCCCGGCTACAAGCTCAAGCTCAACAGCTACGACCTGGGCGTGGACATCGAGCTGAACGACGCGCTGAACCGCGTGCGCTTCGAGCACCCCGAAGTGCGCAGCGTGATCGTCACCAGCGGCAAGGACCGCATCTTCTGCTCGGGCGCCAACATCTTCATGCTGGGCGTTTCCAGCCACGCCTGGAAGGTGAACTTCTGCAAGTTCACCAACGAAACGCGCAACGGCATCGAAGACACCTCGAAGCACTCGGGCCTGAAGTTCCTCGCGGCCGTGAACGGCGCCTGCGCCGGCGGCGGTTACGAGCTGGCCCTGGCCTGCGACGAGATCCTGCTGGTGGACGACCGCTCCTCGGCCGTGTCGCTGCCCGAAGTGCCGCTGCTCGGCGTGCTGCCCGGCACCGGCGGCCTGACGCGCGTGACCGACAAGCGCCGCGTGCGCCATGACCTGGCCGACATCTTCTGCACCAGCGTGGAAGGCGTGCGCGGCCAGCGCGCGGTCGACTGGCGCCTGGTCGACGCCGTGGCCAAGCCCGCGCAGTTCCCGGCCGCGGTGCAGGAGCGTGCCTCGCAGCTCGCCGCCGGCAGCGACCGCCCCGCCGACGGCAAGGGCGTGGCGCTGACCCGCATCGAGCGCACCGACAGCGCCGACGGCATCGCCTACTCGAACGTGAACGTGCAGATCGACCGCAGCAAGCGCACGGCCACCATCACCATCAAGGCGCCCACCGGCGCGCAGCCGGCCGACATCGCCGCCATCGAAGCGGCAGGCGCCGCCTGGTGGCCGCTGGCGATGTGCCGCGAGCTCGACGACGCCATCCTCAACCTGCGCACCAACGAGCTCGACACCGGCACCTGGCTGCTGAAGACCGAGGGCGACGCCGCCGCCGTGCTCGCATCGGACGCCGTGATGTTCGCAAACAAAGACCACTGGCTGGTGCGCGAGACCATCGGCGCGCTGCGCCGCACGCTGGCGCGCCTCGACGTGTCGTCGCGCAGCCTGTTCGCGCTGGTGGAGGCCGGCTCCTGCTTCGCCGGCACGCTGGCCGAGCTGGCCTTCGCCGCCGACCGCACCTACATGCTCGCGCTGCCCGACGACGCCGACCGCGCACCCAAGCTCACGCTGGGCGAGGCCAACTTCGGCTACTTCCCGATGGTGAACGACCAGAGCCGCCTGCAACGCCGTTTCTACGAAGAAGCCGCGCCGCTGGAAGCCGCGCGCGCCGCCGTCGGCAAGGCGCTGGACGCCGACGAGGCCGTGAAGCTGGGCCTGGTGACGGCCGCGCCCGACGACATCGACTGGAGCGACGAGATCCGCATTGCCATCGAGGAGCGTGCGGCCATGTCGCCCGACGCGCTCACCGGCCTGGAAGCCAACCTGCGCTTCGCGAGCAAGGAAAACATGAACACCCGCATCTTCGGGCGGCTCACCGCCTGGCAGAACTGGATCTTCAACCGCCCCAACGCCGTGGGCGACAAGGGCGCGCTGAAGGTCTACGGCACCGGCGAGAAGGCCGGCTTCGACCTGAACCGCGTTTGAGCACCCGACCGTCCGAACAACCCAAGGAACAACGATGAGCACGATCAACTACGGCGAGAAGATCCCCAACAACGTCAACCTCGGCGAAGACCGCACGCTGCAGCGCGCGCTCGAAGGCTGGCAGCCCAACTTCATCAACTGGTGGGACGACGTGGGCCCCGAAGGCTCCACCAACCACGACGTGTACCTGCGCACGGCCGTGAGCGTCGACCCGCAAGGCTGGGCCCAGTTCGGCCACGTGAAGATGCGCGACTACCGCTGGGGCATCTTCCTGAACCCGGGCGATGCCAACCGCGAGATCCACTTCGGCGACCACAAGGGCGAGAAGGCCTGGCAGGACGTGCCCGGCGAGCACCGGGCCAACCTGCGCCGCATCATCGTGACGCAGGGCGACACCGAGCCCGCCTCGGTCGAGCAGCAGCGCCACCTGGGCCTGACCGCGCCCAGCATGTACGACCTGCGCAACCTGTTCCAGATCAACGTGGAAGAAGGCCGCCACCTGTGGGCCATGGTGTACCTGCTGCAGAAGCACTTCGGCCGCGACGGCCGCGAAGAAGCCGACGCGCTGCTGCAGCGCACCTCGGGCGATGCGAACAACCCGCGCATCCTGGGCGCGTTCAACGAGAAGACGCCCGACTGGCTGGCGTTCTTCATGTTCACGTACTTCACCGACCGCGACGGCAAGTTCCAGCTGGCCGCGCTGGCCGAGAGCGCGTTCGACCCGCTGGCGCGCACCACCAAGTTCATGCTGACCGAAGAGGCCCACCACATGTTCGTGGGCGAGAGCGGCGTGTCGCGCGTCATCGCGCGCACCGCGCAGGTGATGAACGAGCTGAAGACCGACGACGCGCAGAAGATCCGCGCGGCCGGCTGCATCGACCTGGCCACCATCCAGCGCTACCTGAACTTTCACTACAGCGTGACCATCGACCTGTTCGGCGCCGACCAGTCGAGCAACGCCGCCATCTTCTACAGCTCGGGCCTGAAGGGCCGTTACGAGGAAGGCAAGCGCGACGACGACCACGTGCTCAAGGGCCAGACCTACAAGGTGCTCGAAGTGCGCGACGGCCAGCTCGTGGAGAAGGACGTGCCGATGCTCAACGCGCTGAACGAAGTGCTGCGCGACGACTTCATCAAGGACTCGGTGGCCGGCGTGGGCCGCTGGAACAAGGTGCTGGAAAAGGCCGGCATCCCGACGCGCCTGACCGTGCCGCACAAGGCCTTCAACCGCCAGATCGGCGCGCTCGCGGGCATCAAGATGTCGCCGGACGGCCGCGTGGTGAACGACATCGAGTGGGCCGCCAAGCGCGACGAATGGCTGCCGAGTTCCGAAGACTTCGCTTTCGTGGCATCGTTGATGGGCCGCGTGGTGGAGCCGGGCAAGTTCGCCGGCTGGATTTCGCCACCGGTGATGGGCATCAATCGCCAGCCGGTGGACTTCGAGTACGTTCGTTTCGGCTGATTGGGGTATCACTCCCTCTCCCCTTTGGGGGAGAGGGCAGGGGTGAGGGTAGGCGGCGTCCCCACGACAAGCTGCCGCCCCCTCACCCTGACCCTCTCCCCAAGGGGCGAGGGAAAGGAGAAAAAGACATGGACATGGCCGTTGAAGCCGGAGTCATCAAGCAGCACCTGATCGACCCCGAGATCTGCATCCGCTGCAACACCTGCGAGGCCATCTGCCCCGTGAACGCGATCACGCACGACGACAACAACTACGTCGTGCGCGCGGACACCTGCAACGGCTGCATGGCGTGCATCTCGCCGTGCCCCACGGGCTCGATCGACAACTGGCGCACGATGCCGCTGGTGCGCGCGTACACCATCGAAGAGCAGCTGACCTGGGAGTCGCTGCCCGAGGAGCTTTCGCCTGAAGAGCTCGAGGCGGCCGGCGTGTCCGGCGCTGCGGCCGATGCTGCCGACGTGCCCGCGGAAACACAGGCGCAGGCGCAGGCCCAGGCGGCGGTCGACTCCGTCGAGCCCGTCTTCAATTCGGCGCAGTACGGCGCCAGCGTGCCGCCCTGGTCGGCGGCGCATGCGTACACCAACCTCTTTCCGCCGAAGACCCCGACGACCGCCACCGTGGTCGGCAACTTCAACTGCACCGAGGCGGGCTTCGACAGCGAGACCCACCACATCGTGCTCGACTTCGGCGTGGTGCCGTTCCCGGTGCTCGAGGGCCAGTCGATCGGCATCGTGCCGCCCGGCGTGGACGCCATCGGCAAGCGCCACCATGCGCGCCAGTACTCGGTGGCCAGCCCGCGCAACGGCGAGCGGCCCGGCTACAACAACGTTTCGCTCACCGTGAAGCGCGTGACCGAAGACCACGAAGGCGACCCGGTGCGCGGCGTGTGCTCCAACTTCGTGTGCGACCTGAAGGTGGGCGACACGGTGCAGGTGGTGGGCCCCTTCGGCTCGTCGTTCCTGATGCCGAACCACCCCAAGTCGAACATCGTGATGATCTGCACCGGCACCGGCAGCGCACCCATGCGCGCCATGACCGAGTGGCGCCGCCGGCTGCGCAAGAGCGGGAAGTTCGAAGGCGGCAAGCTGATGCTGTTCTTCGGCGCGCGCACGCAGCAGGAGCTGCCGTACTTCGGGCCGCTGCAGTCGCTGCCGAAGGACTTCATCGACATCAACCTCGCGTTCTCGCGCACGCCGGGGCAACCCAAGCGCTACGTGCAGGACATGATGCGCGAGCGCGCCGCCGACCTGGCCGCGCTGCTGAAGGACGGCAGCAGCCACTTCTACGTGTGCGGGCTGAAGAGCATGGAAGAGGGCGTGGTGCTCGCGCTGCGCGACGTGGCGAAGGACGCGGGGCTCGACTGGGACACCGTGGGCGCCGCACTGAAGCGCGAAGGCCGGCTGCACCTCGAAACGTACTAAGCTGCGGCGGATGCAGTTCGCCGACTTCCATGCGGGCCAGGTCATCGAGGCCGGCCCCTACGTGCTCACCGAAGCCGAACTCGTGCAATTCGCGCGGGCGTACGACCCGCAATGGTTCCACACCGACGCGCACGCCGCCGCCGACAGCCCCTTCGGCGGGCTCATCGCCAGCGGCTGGCACACCTGCGCGATCGCGATGCGGCTGGTGGTCGATGCGGTGCTGGCGGGGTCGGA
Source organism: Variovorax sp. RCC_210 (assembly GCF_041355175.1). Classification (NCBI taxonomy): domain Bacteria; kingdom Pseudomonadati; phylum Pseudomonadota; class Betaproteobacteria; order Burkholderiales; family Comamonadaceae; genus Variovorax; species Variovorax sp. RCC_210. Next base: position 784,479 of record NZ_JBFUPJ010000002.1, read on the forward strand.
GTCTTTCGCGTCACCCGGGCTCGAGCAGGTGCGCTGGCCGAATCCGGTGCGGCCTGGCGATGCGCTGCGCCTGGTGGCCGATGTGAGCGACGTGCGGCGTTCCGAGAAGCGGCCCACGCTGGGCATCCTGCGCTGGCGCTGGCGGCTGTTCAACCAGCGCGAGCAGATAGTGCTCGAGGTGGACGTGACCAGCCTGTTCAAGCTCAAGCCTGCGGCCTGAGCGCTGCACGAAGAAAAAACCCGCAACGCGCGAGCGCTGCGGGTTTTTTTGTGTGTGACAGCCTGGTTGTTACTTGGTCAGGTCGACCGCGCCGGAGCCCTTGGCCTTGCCGTTGGCCTTCACGCCCGCGCCGGGGGCCTTCAGCCCGCTGCCTGCGGAGCCTGCGGCACCGGTCGCGCCGTTGAGCGTGCCGCCGACGGTGTTGGTCAGTCCACCGGTGGTGTTGCCGACAGCGCCTGTCGCACCGCCGACCGTGCCGCCAACTGCGCCGGTCGCGCCACCGAGCAAGCCGCCTGCCGATTGGCCCAGACCACCTGCGGCGTTGCCGGCACCACCCGTGTTGGCGGATGTGTTGGCGCCTGCGGCCGCGCCGGTGTTGGCACTGGCAGCGCTACCTTGTGCGGGGGCTGCCTTCGCGCCCGCCGAGGTGTTCACGTCGGCATTCACGCCCACGCCTACACCCACGCCTTGCGCCTGCGCCATGCCGCTCACGGCCAGAAGGCCGGCGAGCAGGGCGCCGACGAAGATTTGCTTGTGTTGTTGTTGCTTCATGTGTGACTGTTCCTTTCGTTGAATGGTCACGAACCGGCTTTCGGCTGGTTCGGGTTGCACCTTCAGCGTTGGCACACGTGTCGCCGTGTGCGCGACAGTCGCCCTTGCGTGTGGGAACTGGCTGTCAGCGGCGGCGGGGGCTCGCGCGCTCGCGTCGACACGTCGGACAGGGAAAGACCCGACAGCGCGCAGGTGCAAACCGCCACTGGGCGCGCACGCTCCAACACACGCAACTAATAATGTTGCATGAAACGAGACAGCAAGCTTTCAGGCGTTCTCCACGTGCTGCTGCACATGGCCGAGATGGACGGCCCCGTCACCTCCGAGTCGCTCGCGGCCGCGATGCACACCAACCCCGTCGTCGTGCGGCGCGTGATGGCGGGCTTGCGGCAGGCCGGCTTCGTGAGCTCGGCCAAGGGCCATGGCGGCGGCTGGGTGCTGTCGTGCTCGCTGGGCGCGGTCACGCTGGGCGACATCCACAACGCCGTCGGCGCGCCCGCGCTGCTGGCCATGGGCAACCGCACCGAGAGCCCGGGCTGCATCGTCGAGCAGGCCGTGAATGCCGCGCTCGACGGCGCCTGCCAGGAGGCGGAGGCGTTGCTGCTTCGGCGTTTCAACAGCATCACGCTGGCCGACCTCTCCAAAGACTTTCATCGCCGTATGACGGGCGGCGGCTTTACCTTGAAGGACATCGAACATGCGCCATGACGCCTTGATCGTGGGCGGCAGCTTTGCCGGCCTTTCCGCTGCCATGCAGCTCGCCCGTGCGCGCCGCAACGTGTGCGTGGTCGACGCGGGCGCGCCGCGCAACCGCTTCGCCGCGCAGTCGCACGGCTTCTTCGGACAAGACGGCGTGCCGCCGCTGAAGATGATTGCCGACGCGCGCGACAAGCTGCTCGCGTACCCGACGGTGCGGTTCGTGCAGGCCAGCGTTGCCGCTGCAAGCGTCGACGACGCGGGCGGGTTCGCCGCCACGCTCGACAACGGCGAGCAGCTCTCCGCCCACAAGCTGCTGCTGGCCTTCGGCGTGCAAGACGGCTTGCCCGACATTCCCGGCGTGCGCGAACGCTGGGGCACCAGCGTGCTGCACTGCCCCTATTGCCACGGCTACGAATTCGGCGGCCGGCAACTGGGCCTGCTGTTCGCCGGCGCGCTGCCGCCGGACCACGCGTTGCTGATCGCCGAGTGGGGCCCGGTCACGTTCTTTTTGAATGGCAGCGACGCGCTCGACGCCGATGTGCGCGCGAAGCTGCAGGCGCGCGGCGTGACCATCGAGCCGGGGCGCGTCGCCGGCCTCGAAGGCCCGGGCACCGACCTGACCGCCGTGCGGCTGGACGACGGACGGCGCGTGCCGATCGACGCGCTTTACGTCGTGCCGCGCACGCGTCCGGCCAGCCCGCTGGGCGAGCAGCTCGGCTGCGCCTTCGACGAGGGCCCGCTCGGCCCGGTGCTGCGCGTGGACGCCATGAAGATGACGACCGTGCCCGGTGTGTACGCGGCGGGTGATGCGGCCATGGCGTTCACCAATGCCACGCTGGCCTCGGCGGACGGGCTGACGGCGGGTGTTTCATTGCACCGGTCGCTGGTGTTCGGCGGCTGATTTCAAATTTTTTCTACAAATCGGTGAAAGTGCCAAAAAAGCACCCTATAATCTGAGGCTGTCGCGGGAATAGCTCAGTTGGTAGAGCGCAACCTTGCCAAGGTTGAGGTCGAGAGTTCGAGACTCTTTTCCCGCTCCAAATCGCGCAAAAAGGCCACCTCACAAGGGTGGCCTTTTTCATTGGCGATTCGGTTCTTGCGGTTCAGTTGCTGCTTCGGCCGTCACTTCAGTTCCTGGCCGGCAGCACCGTCCCCCGGCTCTCCCCGAACCCGATGCGCGCATGCCCGGGCTTTTCGCACCAGCCGCGCAGCAGCACCGCGTCGCCGTCTTCCAGAAAGCTGCGTTGTTCGCCATTGGCCAGCGTGACCGGGCTTTGCCCCGCGCGCGCCAGCTCGATGATCGCGCCCGCTTCGCCCTCGCCGGGCCCCGAGATCGTGCCGCTGCCGAACAGGTCGCCCGGGTTCAGGCTGCAGCCGCCCATGGTGTGGTGCGTCACCATCTGCGCCACGCTCCAGTACTGGTGCCTGAAGCTGGTGGCCGACAGGCGCGACGGCCCGGTCTTCTCCCTGCGCGCCTTCTCGCTTTCGAGCCACACCTCGAGCCGGATGTCGAGCGCGCCGCTTTCGCGATTGGCCGCGTCCTCCAGGTAGGGCAGCGGTTGCGGATCGCCCGCGGCCCGCGTCCACGCCTGGCGATAGGGCGCCAGCGCCTCCATCGTCACGATCCACGGCGAGATCGTGGTGGCGAAGTTCTTCGCCAAAAAGGGCCCGAGCGGCGCCATCTCCCAGAACTGGATGTCGCGCGCCGACCAGTCGTTGAGCAGGCAGATGCCGAAGATGTGCTCGCCCGCGTGTTCCAGCGCAATCGGCTCGCCCTGCGCATTGCCCGTGCCGATCCACACGCCCATCTCCAGCTCGTAGTCGAGTCGCGCGCAGGCTTGATAGGTCGGTGCCTTCGCGCCCGGTGCCATGGCTTGCCCCATCGGCCGGTGAAAGCGCTGCCCGCTCACGCCGATGGTCGACACGCGCCCGTGGTACGCCGTCGGAATCCAGCGAAAGTTGGGCGTCACGTCGCCGTCGGGGTTCATCAGGCGGCTGATGTTCAGCGCGTGGTCGATGGATGTGTAGAAGTCGGTGTAGTCGCCGATGCGCGCGGGCACGGTGTATTCCACCTCGGCCTGCGGCACCAGGCAGTCGCGCAGCGCCTGCACGGTGGCGCTCGGTGCGTCGTGCTTCAGCAGCTCGAACAGCGCGTGGCGCAGCGCCTTCCACGCGCCTTTGCCGAGTGCGAAGAAATCGTTCAGCGCAGGCAACGCGGCCGCGCGTGCTGCATCGCGTGCCGCACCGTGCGCGGGGCCGTCGAGTTGCTGCGTCGATACCAGCGCCGCCAGGTCGAGCACCTGGTCGCCGATGGCCACGCCGCCGCGAAAGGCCTCGGCGCTGCCCGCGCGGCGGAACACCGCGTGCGGCAGGTTCTGAATGGGAAAGTCGCAGCCAGTGGCGTTCGCCGAGTCGACCCAGCTGCGTGCATCGGCGTCGTGTGTGTGGTTGAGCGCGCTCATCTGCAAACCCTTCACACCGACGCCATCAGCGCGTCGTCGAAGATCGCGACCGCGCGCGTCCAGCCCGCCGACGCGCCGCGGATCTTGTGCGGAAAGCAGCTGATGAAGAAGCCGGTGGGCGGCAGCACCTCGAGGTTGTGCAGCTTCTCGATGTGGCAGTAGCCGATGTCGCGGCCGGCCTTGTGGCCTTCCCAGATGAGCGAGGCGTCCTGCGTCTCGCCGTACTTCCTGGCGGTGTGCACGAAGGGCGCGTCCCAGCTCCAGGCGTCGGTGCCCGTGAGGCGCACGCCGCGCTCCAGCAGGTACATGGTGGCTTCGTAGCCCATGCCGGCGCCGGCCGACACGTAGTCGTCGTGGCCGTAGCGCGAGCCGGCGCGCGTGTTGACGACCACGATTTCCAGCGGGCTCAGCGTGTGGCCGATGCGTTTCAGCTCGGCCTCCACGTCGTCGGCCGTGACCACGTACCCGTCTGCGAAATGGCGAAAGTCGAGCTTCACGCCCGGCTGGAAGCACCACTCCAGCGGCACGTCGTGGATGGCGATGGCGGGCTTCTTCTCGCCCAGCGCCTTGTCCATGGTCGAGTGAAAGTGGTACGGCGCATCGAGGTGCGTGCCGTTGTGCGTGGACAGCTGCACCAGCTCCACGGCCCAGCCTTCGCCGTCGGGCAGGTCTTCTTTCTTCAGGCCCGGAAAGAAGGGCTCGATCTGCTCGTAGGTCTGCTCGTGCGTGAAGTACTGGATCTTCGGCGCGAAGGCCGGCGGGTCGGACATCACGTCGTTCTCCAGGAAGATCGACAGGTCGACGAATTGGCGTGGCATGGGGAGGCTCCTTGTTTTCGTGGGAATGAAGAGGACGACGAAGCAAAGCGGGTCAGGGCTGCTGCCAGCGCAGCAGGCGCCGTTCGGCGAAGGCGAGCAGCGCATTGCTCGCGAAGCCGATGAGCCCCAGCAGCACGATGCCGGCGAACAGCTCGCTGGCGCGGAAGGCGCGCGCGGCCAGCAGGATGGCCTGGCCCAGCCCGGTCTGCGAGGCAATCATTTCGCCCACCACCGCCACGATGAGCGCGATGGTCAGCGCCAGCCGCATGCCGGCCAGGATGTCGGGCATGGCGTTGGGCAGGCCCATCTTCCAGATGTACGCGGCGCGCGACATCTGCAGGCAGCGCGCCACTTCCGACAGCCGCGGCTCCACCGCCGCGAAGCCGTGCACCGTGGCCAGCAGCACCGGCCACATCGCGCCGAAGGCGACCACGAAAAGCACCATGCCGGGGTTGAGCCCGAAGATCGAAATGGCCAGCGGCAACAGCGCCGAGGCGGGCAGGGGGCGAATGAATTCGAGCGTCGGCTGCACCCACGCGCGCACCGCGGGCGACACGCCGATGGCCGCGCCCAGCACCACGCCGAACAGCGACGCCAGCAACCAGCCTTCGACCATGCGCCCGACCGTGGCCCGCGTGAACGCGAGCAGCTCGCCGTTGCCCGAATCGCCGGAGAGGTTGAGCCCTTCGAGCAGGCTTGCGAAGGTGGCCTGCGGCGTCGGCAGGAACACGCGGCTGACCCAGCCCGCGTTGCTCGCGACCCACCACAGCGCCACGAGCGCGAGCAGCACGCCCAGCGAGCCGAGCCAGTTCCAGCCCGCGTGTTCGCTGCTGCCGTTCATGGCTGCACCCCCATGCGCCGTGCCACGGTGCGTTGCAGCAGCAGCATGCCCGCGTTCACCGAAAAGCCCACCACGCCGATCCACCCCAGCCACGCGAGCATCAGCGCGGGGTCGAAGCTCTGTTGCGCGATCATCATCGCGTAGCCCATGCCGTTGGGGTTGGCGGCAATCTCGACCGTCACGGCCACCACCAGCGCCACCGCCACGCCGAGCCGCAGCGCCACGAACAGCCGCGGCACGATGGCCGGCAGCACGATCTTGAAGGCCCGCTCGCGTGCCGACAGCCCCAGCACGCGGCTTACCTCGAGCAGGCGCGGCTCCACCTGCTGCACCGCCGCCTGCACCAGCACCAGCAGCGGCCAGAAGGTGGCGAAGGCGACGATGGCCAGCTCCATGCGCACGCCGAAGCCAAAGCCCAGCATCGCGAGCGGAATCAGCGCGACCGAAGGCACGGGCCGCAGCACCTCGATGGACATCGACCCGAGCTGCGCCGCGCGGCGCGACAGCCCGAGCACCAGCCCCAGCGCAATGCCCAGCACCGCGCCCAGCAGCAGCCCGAGCGCCGCCGTGCCCAGCGTGAAGCCCGTGGCCTGCCAGAGCGAGCCGTCCATCGCCGCGCCCGCGAAGGCCTTGGCCGCGGCACTGGGCGGCGCGAGCGAGTCGCTGCCCAGCGCGGCAGCGCGCCGCGCGTACCACTCGAAGAGGCCGACGAGCACCACCGGAAGCACCCACGGCCGCACCCACCGGACGACGCCGCGCTCAGTCATGGCCCTGCTCGATGAAGGCGAACAGCTCACGCCGCAACTGCAGGTATTCGGGATGCTCCTTGGTCGTCAGCTGGTCGCGCGGGCGCGGGATCTTCACGTCGATCATTCGCGCCAGGCTGGGCCGGCCCGGGCCCGGGTTGGCCTGCAGCGCGATCACGCGGTCGCCGAGGTAGATGGCCTCTTCCAGGTCGTGCGTGACGAACAGCACCGTGAGCCCGTCGTCGCGCACCAGCCGCGCGAGCTCGTCCTGCAGGCTCTGGCGCGTGAGCGCGTCCAGCGCGCCGAAGGGCTCGTCCATCATCATCAGCTCGGGCTTCTGCGCCAGGCAGCGCGCAATCTGCGCGCGCTGCTGCATGCCGCCCGACAGCTGCACCGGAAACTTCTGCGCATGCCTGGCGAGCCCGACCTTGCCCAGCACGTCGGCGATGCGCGGCGCGCGTTCGGCCGCGGGCACGCCGGCCGCCTCGAGCGCCAGGCTCACGTTGCCTTCGACCGTGCGCCAGGGCAGCAGCGCGCGGCCGTAGTCCTGAAACACGAAAGCCACTTCGCGCGAAGGCTCGCTCATCTTCACGCCGTTGCGCCGCACTTCGCCCGCGCTGGCGGTGACCAGGCCGCTGGCCGCGCGCAGCAGCGTGGTCTTGCCGCAGCCGCTCGGGCCCACGATGCAGACGAACTCGCCGCGCGCCACGTCGAACGAGGTGGGAGAGAGAATTTCGCGCCCGCCCAGGCGGATGGTCACGCCGTCGAAGCGAAGGAACGGGGGGGGCTCTATCTCCGGCCCCGCCGGGCCCGCCGGACCCGCCGCGCCGTTGGCCGAAGGAAAGGTGCTGGCGGCCAACGCGGCACGCGCCACCACAGGAGCGGGTGCCGCAATCACTTGGCCACCAGCTTCGCCACGTCGATGTTCGTCTTGAGCATGTCCTGCTCCTTCATCAGCCCGGTCCAGTAGGCGAGCTGCTTCTCGGTCACCACGGGGCCGGGCGGAGAGACCTGCACCTTGGCCAATACCTCGGGCGGCAGCTTGATGTACTTGCCGATGGCCGCGCGCACCTTGGCATCGTTCTTCGGCTGCTGCATGAACGCGCCGGCTTCCACCAGCGCCTCGCGAAACGCGCGCGCCGCGCCCGGGTTCTTCGCCACCCAGTCGCGCTTGGCCGCATGCACGATGGTCTGGTTGTTCTCGGGCAGGAAGGTCGAGTAGTACGAGGCCACGTAGCCCGCGCCGCTCTCGGTGATGCGGCTCATGAACGGGTCGGCCGACACCACCGCGTCGACCGAGCCGCCGCGCAGCAGGTCGGCATGCTGCGGGAACGCGGCCTCCACGAAATTGACCTTGCGGTAGTCCACGCCGCTGTCCTTCAGCCAAGCGCGGAAGGTCACGTGCAGGAAGGCGCCCAGGCCGGGCACGCCGATCTTCTTGCCCACGCAGTCCTGCGGGCCCTTGATGCCCGAGCCCGCGCGCGCCACCAGGCCGAAGCCGGTGATGGTCTTCGAGGTGAGGCCGCCGCCGGCCACCAGCACCAGGTCGAGCCCGCCGTCCACCGCCTGCAGGAACACCGAGGGCGTGGGCCCGCCGATCTGCAGCGAGTCGGACTGCAGCGCCGCCGGAATGGTCGAGTTCAGCGGAATGAACTTGAGCTCGACCTCGAGGTTGCGCTTTTTGAAGTAGCCCTCCTCGGCGGCCACGAACACCGAGGCGAAATCGGTCACGGCGGTGTAGCCGAACACGATCTTCGGGTTGGCCTGCGCGAAGGCGGGCAGCGTGGCCGACGCCGCCGACGCGGCCACCAGGGCCGAGAGCAGGGTGCGCCGTTTCATCGTGGGAGTGCTCGTCATGGGGTCTGTCTCCTGGGGGTGGTTCTTGTGCGTGGGGTCTTGGCGACTGCGGCTGCTGCGGTGGCTGTGCTGGCCTTCGGCTTCGGCAGCGCCGCGCGCAGGCCACCGACGATGAAGTTCACCAGCATCGGCGCCACGGCCGGGTCGGCGCGCTTGTTCTCGCCGCGCGACAGGCGCTCGATGCGGCTGTCGTTCAGGTGGTGCAGCAGCGAGCCCAGCGCGAACTGGTAGCCCCAGGCGGCCTGGCTGCGCGTGGCGTGCGGCAGCGCGGCGTGCAGCGCGTCGATGTAGGCCTCGGCCAGCGGGTCGAAATAGCTGCGCAGCACGCGGTCGGCTTCCTCGGTGGCGTGGTACAGCTCGCGCGCCACCAGCAGCGCGTAGTACTCGCCCTCGGCGCTCGCGCGCAGCGCCAGCACGGGCGCGGTGAAGGCATCGATGATGCGCGGCAGCGTGCGCGCGTCGTCGGGGGCGATGTCCACCGTGGCCAGGCCGGCGAGCCGCGCCTCGATGGAGTGGCCCCAGTGCTCGAAGATGGCGTGGAACAGCTCGTGTTTCTGGCCGTAGTAGTAGCCCACGAGCGCCAGCGGCACGCCGGCCTCCTCGGCAATCTGGCGGATCGTGACCACGTGGTAGCCGTGGCGCGCAAAAAGTTTCTCGGCCGCCAGCAGGATCGCCTGCTTGCGGTCGGGCCGCGCAGTCTCGGGCGTGACTGCGGCGGCGGCTGGCGTGGGGGCGCGCGAGGCGCTGCGCCTTGCGGCAGGTGTGCGGGTGCTCATCGGGGCGTATTGAACGCTTGTACAAAAACATTGAACACGCGTACAAACCCTGAGGTCAACCCTCATTGAGCACCGTGGTTCGCAGCGCTACGCTCGTGGCATGCCTCCTTCATCTCAGCCTTCATCGCAGTCCTCGTCTCCCTCTACCGACACCGCTTCGAGCACGGTTCCCGGCGTTGCCCGCAACGTCCCCCAGATCCGCCTTTACCAGGACTGGCTGCGCACGCAGCGCGGCCTCTCGTTCGACAGCTACGACGCGCTGTGGCGCTGGTCCGTGACCGACCTGGACGCCTTCTGGCAGAGCATCTGGGACTACGCCCGCATCGAATCGCCCACGCCGCACACCGCGGTGCTGGCCGAGCGGCGCATGCCCGGCGCGCGCTGGTTCCCGGGCGCCCAGGTCAACTACGCGCGCGAGGTGCTGCGCCATGTCGACGCCGCGCACGCGGCCGGCATGCCGGCCATGGTGAGCGACAACGAGCGCGGCGAAGTGCGCGAAATGTCGTGGCCCGAAATGCGCCGACAGGTCGCATCCGTGGCGCTCACGCTCAAGTCGCTGGGCGTGCAGCGCGGCGACCGCGTGGCCGCCTACATGCCCAACGTGCCCGAGACCATGGTCGCGTTCCTGGCGTGCTCCAGCATCGGCGCCGTGTGGAGCGTGTGCGCGCCCGACATGGGCACCGCCGCCGTGGCCGACCGCTTTCGCCAGATCGAGCCCAAGGTGCTGATCGCGGTGGACGGCGTGCACTACGGCGGCAAGCCGCTCGACCGCAGCGGCGTGCTGCAGGAGCTGCGCGGCCAGCTGCCCAGCGTGCGCAAGCTGCTGCTGGTGAAGTCGCCCTACGCCACGCAGGCCGTGCCGCACGACGTCGAATGGGGGCACGCCACCGACCGCTACGACGACAAGGTGGCGGCCTTCGAGCCCGAGTGGCTGCCCTTCGACCATCCGATCTGGATCGTGTATTCCAGCGGCACCACCGGCCTGCCCAAGCCCATCGTGCACGGGCAGGGCGGCATCATCCTCACCATGCATGCCTGCGGCCTGCACAACGACGTGGGGCCCAGCTACGGCGCCAACAATTTCGGTGAGCGCTACCACTGGTACAGCTCCACCGGCTGGGTCATGTGGAACTCGCAGCTCTCGGGCATGGCCTTCGGCGCGACCATCTGCATCTACGACGGCAACCCGGCCGGCAGCAAGGACAAGCCCGACTGGGGCGTGCTGTGGCGCTTCGTGGCGCGCCACAAGGTCACCTTCTTCGGCGCGGGCGCGGCCTACTTCACCAACTGCATGAAAGCCGGCCTGGTCGCGAAAGACTGCGGCGACCTCTCGCGCGTGCGCGCGCTCGGCAGCACCGGCTCGCCGCTGCCCGAAGAGGTGCAGCGCTGGGGCTCGCGGCAGATCCTCGACGCGGGCTCGAAGGACGTGTGGTGGTGCAACATCTCGGGCGGCACCGACTTCTGCGGCGCCTTCGTGGGCGGCAACCGCGAGCTGCCCGAGGTGCCGGGGCAGATGCAGTGCCGCGAACTCGGCCACGCGGTAGAGGCCTGGAACGAGAGCGGCCAGCCTGTCATCGGCGAGGTGGGCGAGCTGGTGTGCACCCAGCCCATTCCGTCGATGCCGCTGTACCTGTGGGGCGACGACGGCAACGCGCGGTACCTGTCGAGCTACTTCGACACCTACCCCGGCGTGTGGCGCCACGGTGACTGGATCAAGATCGGCACCGACGGCGGCTGCGTCATCTACGGGCGCAGCGACGCCACCATCAACCGCCAGGGCCTGCGCATGGGCACCAGCGAGATCTACAGCGCGGTCGAAGGCCTGCCCGAGGTGCTCGACTCGATGGTGGTCGACCTGGAGTACCTGGGCCGCGACAGCTACATGCCGCTGTTCGTGGTGCTGCGCCCCGGCGTGGCGCTGGACGACGCGATGCGCGCGCGGCTGAACAACGCCATCAAGACCTCGCTGTCGCCGCGCTTCGTGCCCAACGACATCTTCCAGGTGGCCGAGATTCCGCGCACGCTGTCGGGCAAGAAGCAGGAGCTGCCGATCAAGAAGCTGCTGCTGGGCCAGCCCATCGAGAAGGTGGTCAACCGCGAGGCCATGGCGAACCCCGCGAGCCTCGACTGGTACGTGGCCTTTGCCGCGGAGCGCGCGGGCGCGGCCACGACTTCGGCCACGGCGTCGGCCACGACTTCAGCATGAGGCGGCGATGAACAGGCGCACCAACCTGCTGGGCTTTTTCGCATTGGCGAGCGCGTCGTTGTTGAGCGCCTGCGCCATGCCTTCCACGCCTTCCACGCCTGCGGCCTCCGGGGCCTCCACCGCCGCGCTGCGCGTGAGCGGCACCGTCGGCTACCGCGAGCGCATGGCCCTCGACCCCAAGGCCGTGGTCGTGGTGCAGCTGCTCGACGTGTCGCGCATGGACGCGCCTTCCACCGTGCTGGCCGAACAGCGCATCGAAGCCAACGGCAGGCAGCCGCCCTTCGCCTACGAGCTGAAGGTGGATGCCGCGCGCATCGACCCGCGCATGCGCTATGCCGTGTCGGCGCGCATCTTGCGCGGCGAGCAGCTGCTGTTCATCAACGACACGCAGCATCCGGTGCTCACGCAGGGCGCCGGTGCCAGCGTGGACCTGGTACTGGTGCGCGTCGCGCAGGCCCCTCGCTGAGCCGGCGGCAATTCACTCGGCATCAACCCGGCATCAACTCGTCAGGAGCTCGTACAGCACCATGCGCGTCTGCCGGCCGCGCAGCTCCACCAGCTCCTCGATGCGCCGCGCGTGCAGCCGGCCGGCCAGCCCGGCAAAGGTCACCTCCGACATCAGCATCTGCGTGCCCAGCTGCTTGTTGATGCCCTCGATGCGGCTCGCCACGTTGATGACGTCGCCGAAGGCCGTGTAAGAGAGCCGGTCGTTCGAGCCCAGCACGCCCGCGATCACCGTGCCCGTGTGGATGCCGATGCGCGTGCGGAACTCGGGCAGGCCCTGGTCCTGCCACTTCTGGTTGAGCTCGCTCATTTCCACATGCAGTTCCAGCGCGGCCAGGCAGGCCTTGTGCTCCGCGTCGGGCAGGTCGGCCGGCGCGCCCCACAGCACCATGATGCCGTCGCCGATGAACTTGTCGACCACGCCGCCGTGCCGCGCGAACACGCCGGTGGCCAGGTTGAAGTACTCGGTCAGCATGCCCACCAGCACGTCGGTGTCCAGCGACTCCGAGATCGAGGTGAAGCCCTCCACGTCGGTGAACATCACCGTGATGCGGCGCGGCGAGCCGTTGGGCGCGAGCGCGTTGCCTTCGTCGATGAGCTGGTTGATCACGTCCACCGGCACGAACTTGCTGAAGGCCCGCAGGCTGCGCGCGGAGTCGTCCAGCGCCTGGTCCAGGTGCTGGATCTCCAGCACCCGGCTGGTCTCGCGCGGCAGGTTGTCCAGCTCCAGCAGGCCGATGCGCCGCGCGATGTGCGAGAGGTTTTCCACCGGCGAGGTCACCAGCTTCGACAGCCTCAGCGACATGAACAGCGAGATCGCCAAAAAGGCCAGCGCCATCAGCAGCCCCCACAGCACCGCGCGGCGCAGGTCGCCCAGCAGCATGTCCTCGGGCACCCAGCTCACCAGCTGCCAGCCGGTGGCGGGAATGCGCGATGTCTGCGCCAGGTAGCGCCGCCCTTCGTGGGTGAACGAGAACTCCGTGTCGTCGCCGCTGCCGGCCGTGCCGTCGGCCAGCATGTGCTGGTGCAGCGCGCCCAGCACGCCGCTGGGCGCGTCGAGCTTGTGCATCACGCCCGGCTGGTCGCTGCGCGCGAGCACGCGGGCGTCGGCGCTCAGCAGCGCGCTGTCGCCGTAGCCGCCGCTGCTGAACTGCCGCACGAACTCCGACAGCCGTCCCAGCGACACGTCGCCCGCCACCACCAGCGCCTGCGGGCTGCTGTCCGCGTAGCGGCGCTTGCTGGGCAGCGCGTAGGTCACGCCCAGCTCCTGCGCGGCCGCAAACACGTAGGGCCGGGTCCAGATCGGGCCCTGCGTGCGGCTGGCCTGCAAATACCAGCTGCGCTGCGTCGGGTTGTAGTCGCTGCGGTACGAGGCGATGCGCTGCGTGGCGTAGCGCTGCTGCACGTCGGCCTCGGCGTCCAGCGGCAGCTTGTACTGCCAGGTCTCGGTGGTGAAGCCCGCGCCGAGCTCGATGTGGCGCATGGCCGGCACCGGGTAGCGCAGGGCCATCAGCATCTGGCCCCGCTCGTTGCTCACGTAGATGCTGTCGAGCTCGGGCGACTGCTGCAGCAGCGTCCACAGCAGCTCGGCCGTGTGCTCCGACTGCTCGCCCGCGGGCCGCAGGCTGGGCGCCGTGCCCACCGCGTTGACGACCGACTCGGCCTTCTGCAGAAAGGCCAGCACCTTGTCCTCGGTGCGGTCGTGGTTCGACTTGTGGGCCGACACGCCGATGCGCGACACCAGCCGCTGCGAGCCCCAGTAGCCCAGCGACACGAGCAGCAGCGACTGCGCCAGCGCCACCGCGCTGACGATGGTGCCCACGTCGACCCTGAAGCGGCGCGAGCGCCCGGGCGGCGCAGCCGCCGTGGCGGCGACAGGTTCCATCGGCGGCTCTGCGGCCGCGGCCGAGTTTCCGGTCGAGTTCCCGGACGAGTTCTTGTTCATGCAGCTCCCTGGCATCCATCGGACACACCCGCGGCGCCAAGGCCGCGGGTCGGCCTGCGGAGAGCCCACGGCCCCGATCGTGTGCGTCAGGGATCCTGGTGAGTGCCGCAGGCGGGCGAGATTTTCGCTTGTGTTCGCGGGCGGGGTGTCTCAGGCCTGTCTAGACCGCATGCCCGGGAAGGCACGGACGCTGCGGCGGCGCCGCTCAGCCCGCGTCGTGAAAGATCAGCCCCAGCGTATGGCGCCGGCCCGAGCGCAGCCGGCTCACGCCGTGGCGCATCGTGACGCGGTAGCTGCCGCGCGTGCCCGTCACGGGACGCTGGTTGACCGCGAAGACCACCGCCTCGCCCTGCGCCAGCGACACCACCTCCGCGCGCGACTGCATGCGCGGGCGCTGCTCGGTCAGCACGAACTCGCCGCCCGTGAAGTCTTGCCCCGGCACGCTCAGCAGCACCGTGAGCTGCAGCGGAAACTGCAGCTCGCCGTACAGGTCCTGGTGCAGGCAGTTGTAGTCGCCCGCCTCATAGCGCAGCAGCAGCGGGGTGGGGCGCAACTGGCCCGCGGCGTGGCAGCGCGCGAGGTAGGCGGCGTGCTCTGGCGGGTAGTCGGCCGGCTGGCCCATGGCCGCGGCCCAGGCGTTGGCCAGGGGCGCCAGGCGTTCGTACAGCGCGCTGCGCCAGGCCGCGAGCTTCTTGGGCAGTGGGTACGCGAAGTACTGGTACTCGCCCTGGCCGAAGCCGTGGCGCTGCATCACGACGCGGCTGCGAAAGCGCTCGCTCTCGTCGTACATCGCGATGAGCGCGGCGCATTCGTCGGGCGTGAACACGGGGCCGGCGATGGCGCAGCCGCGCGCGGCAAGGTCGGTTTCGATGCGGGGCCAGTCGAACGCCGCGACCTGGGAGGCGGGAGATGTCATGGCACGCAGTGTGTCGTTTCAGCGGGCGCGCGGCTCGCCGTTTCCGGACACGTCTTTCAGCCGCTCGCAACGCAACGAAACACAAGAGCAATGCAGAGCACTCGCGAGGCAGAATTCCGCGCATGACCCCATCGAACCCTTCCCCCGACAAGGCCGGCGCCGACTGGCAACTCCCCTGGAGCGGCGGCTGCCGCTGCGGCCAGGTGCGCTTGCGCATCACCGCGCCGCCGCTGCTGGCCATGGCCTGCCACTGCACCGGCTGCCAGCGCATGAGCGCCAGCGCGTTCTCGCTGTCGCTCGCCATCCCGACGCCGGGCTTCGAGGTGGTGTCGGGCGAGCCCGTCATCGGCGGGCTGCACGGCGACTCGCACCACTACTTCTGCCCGCACTGCAAGAGCTGGATGTTCACGCGCACCGAAGGCATGGACCAGTTCGTCAACCTGCGCCCCAGCATGCTCGACCACCACGAATGGGTGGCGCCCTACGTGGAGACCTGGACCGACGAGAAGCTGCCCTGGGCGACGACGCCCGCGAAGCACAGCTTCGGCGCGCTGCCTGCGATGGAGGCGTTCGCGGGGTTGATCGAGGCGTATGCGAAAGAGGGTGCGCGGCCTCCCAAGACTTTTTGAATGAAGCCGACCGGCGTCGCAAGACCGGGGTGGCCGCTGCCGAGCATCATGGGGGTCTTCGAATCGACAAAATGCCGATGAACTTCACGACGACTCACGCCGGATCGGTCTATGCATAACTACACGAGCCTCAACGCCGAGAAGGCATTGATCTGGCGCATCGTCCATCGGGACAACTTGCAATGGCTCTTGATGCATGGCCTGCATTGCCGCAGCTCCGCGGAGCAGGACCCCGACTATGTGGACATCGGCAACTCGGAGCTCATCGACAAGCGCGCGCATCGCGTCGTGCCTGTCGCGCCCGGTGGGAGTCTCATCGACTACGTGCCGTTCTACTTCACACCCTTCTCGGTGATGATGATGAACATCCGCTCAGGCCGCAGCGTGACGCAGCGGGCCAACGAGGAAATCGTGATGCTCGTTTCCAGCTTGCATCGAGTGCATGAAATGGGAATCCCGATTCTGTTCACGGACGCCCACGCGTATCCTCCGGCAACGCGGTTTTTCAATGACCTGAATTCGTTGGGCGAGATTGACTGGCCCATCTTGCAGGCGCGTGATTTCAAGCGCGATCTGGACGATCCTAGAAAACTGGAGCGCTATCAGGCCGAAGCCCTCGTGTACCGCCATTTGCCCGTTCACGGACTGCTTGGCATCGTGTGCTACACGGACGCCCTGAAACTCGAAATTGAGACCAAAATAGCCGAGCTGGGCCTGCAGCTGCCCGTTCACGTCCGTACAGGCTGGTACTTCTGATGATTAACTACACCCAAGGCAACTTGCTCGAATCCGGCGCGCAAGCACTGGTCAACACCGTGAATACCGTCGGTGTCATGGGCAAGGGCATCGCCTTGATGTTCAAGGAGCGCTTCACTCGCAACTTTCAGCTCTATGCCGCGGCTTGCAAGGCCGGTGAAGTGCGAACCGGGCACATGTTCGTGACCGAAACAGAAGAGTTGGATGGGCGTCGATGGATCGTCAATTTCCCGACCAAGCAGCACTGGCGCTCACCCTCCAGGCTCGAGTGGGTCGTCGAGGGATTGCATGATCTTCGACGCTTTCTGATCGAGAAGAAGGTCAAGTCGATTGCAATTCCCCCGCTGGGAGCCGGCAACGGTGGCCTGGAATGGGCGCTGGTGCGGGAGCAGATTGAAAATGTTCTGTCCGATCTGCCGGATGTGGACATCGTCGTTTTTGAGCCGACGGTCCAATATCAAAATATTTCCAAGCGCAGCGGCGTCGAAAAGCTCACGCCGGCGCGTGCACTCATTGCGGAACTGGTGCGCCGCTACTGGGTATTGGGCATGGAATGCAGCCTGCTCGAGATTCAGAAACTGGCTTGGTTCCTGGAGCGGTCCATCGAGCGAACCATGCCGGCGAGCAACCCACTCAAGCTCGATTTCAAGGCGCATATCTACGGCCCGTTCACGCCAAGACTCCGCTTTGTCTTGAACGATCTGGACGGCAGTTACCTGCACTGCGAAAAGCGCATCAGCGATGCCGGACCTTTGGATGTGATCTGGTTCGACGACGGCCGCAAGGACATGGTGAACGCCTATTTGCGCAGCGACGGCAAGGCTTACCTGCACGCGCTGGAAGACACGGCTGCACTGATCGACGGGTTCGAATCGCCCTTCGGCATGGAATTGCTGGCCACCGTCGATTGGCTGCTTTCACGCGAAGGCGTCAAGCCGTCCGTTGCGGCGATTCGCGCAGGGTTGGAGCAATGGCCCGTCGCGGGAGCCGGCGCGCGAAAGAGCCGGATTTTCGATGACCGCTCCATCGCAATTGCGCTGGAGCGGTTGTCGGCTGTTCCGGTTCAGGCTGGTTCCGCAGCTACTGCGCCTGTTCCAGCAGCCAATCACTGAAAAACTTCAACAACGGCCGCTGGTCCGCGCGCTCCGGCGTGACCAGGTAGTAGTTCCGCTCCCCCGACAGCGGCCGCGCGCACGCCACCACCAGTTCGCCGCGCGCCAGCTCGTCGGCCACCAGCATCGTCGGCATCAGCGCCACGCCCAGCCCGTGCGAGGCCGCCGCCGCGAGGATGGAGAACAGCTCGTAGCGCGGCCCGCCCCGCGCGTTGGGCGCGTCGATCTGCTGCGCATCGAACCACTGGCGCCAGCCGTCGGGCCGGGTGCTCTGCTGCAGCAGCGGCATCTTCGCGATGGCCGCGGGCGTCACGGCCTTCGCCTTGTGCCGGTGAGCCTGCAGGAGCGACGGGCTGCACACCGGCACCACGTCCTCGTGCATCAGCAGCAGCGCATGCGTGCCCGCCCAGTTCTCGACCTGCGCGGGCGTGCCGGCATACAGCGCGGCGTCGAACTCGGCGTCGGCGAACAGAAAGGGCCGCGTGCGCGTCTCGATGTGCACCACCACGTCGGGCTGCAGCGCCGCAAAGCCCTTCAGCCGCGGCATCAGCCAGCGCGTGGCGAAGGTGGGCACGGCCGCCAGCGACAGCGAGCCGCCTTCGCCCTGGTGCGCCATGGCGTCGAGCGCGTCGCGCTCCATGGCCTGCAGCCGCATGGCGGTCTGCCGCGCGTAGGCCGCGCCGCTGGCCGTGAGCGCCACGCCGTGGCGTGTGCGGCGGAACAGCGCCACGCCCAGGAAGGCCTCGAGCGTGCCGATCTGGCGCGACACCGCGCTCTGCGTGAGCGCAAGCTCCTGCGCGGCGCGCGTGTAGCTCTCGTGGCGCGCGGCGGCGTCGAAGCACACCAGGGTCTGCAGGGGTGGGATCTTGCGGCGCATGTATGCCTGGAATGTATGAATGGGAACGGGGCCTTGCCAATGAAGATGCGGCTCCAACATCTTGCAAGACATTCTACGAACGCATATCTGGGTGCGGAATCCTCGTTTGCCTCGGGGCCCCCGGGTGGCTAGGATCGGGCTATTCCCTTCAATTTTTCCTTCAATTTTTTCTCTTCCGGAGACCGCCACATGGCCGCCAAAGCGCAATTCCACTGGGACGACCCCCTTCTTCTCGACCAGCAACTGACCGACGAAGAACGCATGATCCGCGACGCGGCTAACGCCTACTGCCAGGAGCGCCTGGCGCCCCGCGTCATCGAGGGTTTCCGCACCGGCGAGACCGACCCGGCCATCTTTCGTGAAATGGGCGCGCTCGGCCTGCTGGGCCCGACGATTCCCGAGCAGTACGGCGGCCCCGGCCTCAACTACGTGGCCTACGGCCTGATCGCCCGCGAAGTCGAGCGCGTCGACTCGGGCTACCGCTCGATGGCCAGCGTGCAGAGCTCGCTGGTGATGGTGCCCATCTTCGAATTCGGCACCGAAGGCCAGAAGCAGAAGTACCTGCCCAAGCTCGCCACCGGCGAATGGATCGGCTGCTTCGGCCTGACCGAGCCCGACCACGGCTCCGACCCCGGCAGCATGGCCACGCGCGCCAAGAAGGTGCCGGGCGGCTACTCGCTCAGCGGCTCGAAGATGTGGATCAGCAACTCCCCCATCGCCGACGTGTTCGTGGTGTGGGCCAAGGAAGTCAGCGAAAGCGGCACGGTCGGTCCCATTCGCGGCTTCGTGCTCGAAAAGGGTATGAAGGGCCTGAGCGCCCCGGCCATCCACGGCAAGGTGGGCCTGCGCGCCAGCATCACCGGCGAAATCGTGATGGACGGCGTGTTCTGCCCCGAAGAAAACGCCTTCCCCGAAGTGCAAGGCCTGAAGGGCCCCTTCACCTGCCTGAACAGCGCCCGCTACGGCATCTCGTGGGGCGCCCTGGGCGCAGCCGAAGACTGCTGGCACCGCGCCCGCCAGTACACGCTGGACCGCAAGCAGTTCGGCCGCCCGCTGGCCGCCAACCAGCTCATCCAGAAGAAGCTGGCCGACATGCAGACCGAGATCACGCTGGGCCTGCAAGGCAGCCTGCGCCTGGGCCGCATGAAGGACGAGGGCATCGCCGCGGTGGAAATCACCTCGATCATGAAGCGCAACAACTGCGGCAAGTCGCTGGACATCGCCCGCATGGCGCGCGACATGATGGGCGGCAACGGCATCAGCGACGAGTTCGGCGTGGCGCGCCACCTGGTGAACCTGGAAGTGGTGAACACCTACGAAGGCACGCACGACATCCACGCGCTCATCCTGGGCCGCGCCATCACCGGCATCGCAGCGTTCGCGAACTGATCGAAGGCATGAGCAACAAGCCCGCAGCACTCGACGGCATCAAGGTCCTCGATCTGTCCCGCGTGCTCGCGGGCCCGTGGTGCACGCAGATACTGGCGGACCTGGGCGCCGACGTGGTCAAGATCGAGCGCCCCGGCGTCGGCGACGACACGCGCACCTGGGGCCCGCCCTTCATCAAGGACGCGGACGGCAACGACACCGACCAGGCCAGCTACTTCACCGCCTGCAACCGCAACAAGCGCTCGGTCACCATCGACATGGCCACGCCCGAGGGGCAGGCGCTGCTCAGGCAGATGGCGGCGCAGGCCGACATCGTGGTGGAGAACTTCAAGACCGGCGGCCTGAAGCAATACGGCCTCGACCAGGAAAGCCTGCGCGCGGCCAACCCGCGCCTCATCTACTGCAGCGTGACCGGCTTCGGCCACGACGGCCCCTATGCCGAGCGCGCGGGCTACGACCTGATGATCCAGGCCATGACCGGCATGATGAGCATCACCGGCCGCCCCGATGAAGTGCCCGGCGGCGGCCCGCTGCGCGTGGGCGTGGCGCTGACCGACCTGTTCACCGGCGTGTACGCCAGCACCGCCATCCTGGCGGCGCTGCAGGTGCGCGACCGCACCGGCGAAGGCCAGCACATCGACATGGCGTTGCTCGACGTGGGCATGGCCATCCTCGCGAACCAGGCCAGCGCCTTCCTCAACACCGGCAAGGCACCCGGGCGCCAGGGCAACACGCACCCCAGCCTGGCGCCGTACCAGGACTTTCCGACGCAGGACGGCGCCATGCTGCTGGCCGTCGGCAACAACGGCCAGTTCGCGCGCTTCTGCGAAGCGGCCGGCCACCCCGAGTGGGCGAGCGACGCGCGCTTTGCGACCAACACGCTGCGCGTGAAGCACCGGCTGGTGCTGATCCCCATGATGGAAGAGCTCACGCGCACCCGCACCACGGCCGCGTGGGTCACGCTGCTCGAGGACAAGGCCGTGCCCTGCGGCCCGATCAACGACATTGCCCAGGCCTTCGACGACGCGCAGGTGCAGGCGCGCGGCCTGAAGGTGACGCTGCCGCGCGACGCGGGCGACGGCATTGCCAGCATCACCGGCGTGGCGAGCCCGCTGCGCCTGTCGGCCACGCCGCCGGTGCTGCGGCATGCGCCACCGGCGCTGGGCCAGCACACGCGCGAAGTGCTGGCTGAAATGGGCATCGACGCAGCCCGTTTCGACTCCCTGCGTTCAGCCGGCGTCGTCTGACCCGACCGCTGGCCACGCGGCCAGCACGAATTCGATGCGCTTCGCCCTCGCGGCGAGGCGCATCGACCTGTGGCGCCTGACGCCCTGCACACCCCGCACGCTCAGCCGCCTTGCCGCGGCAACTTCCTCCAGAGATTTGTACGCCACTGTGTCCGGGTGGCGCGGCGTACACACGCGCATGCAAAGGGGCGGGGGTCTCGACACATCGGAGATACAGCCGGTCGATGTAATTCATTCATCGCCACCGACGGACACCCCACAGAGGCGGCGATGGTGCTCAAGCAGCACTTGCCCCGTTCATCGTCACCTCATTCATCTTCGAAAGACACTGCCATGCAAACCACCAAGCTCCTGATCGCCGCCGCCGCTCTCAGCGCCTTCGCCATGGGCGCCAGCGCAGAGACCTACCAGGGCGTCCTGCAATTCCAGTCGAACGCCAGCCGCTCCGCCGTGCAGGCCGGCGCCGTCGTCGCCGCCCACAGCGCCGATGCCTACGCCGAAGGCGCATCCGCAGGCGCGCCCACCGTGGTGGCCGGCCTGGGCGACCGTGCCCAGGCACGTGCCGACGCCATCGCCGCCGCCCGCGCCGGAAACATCTACGCCGACGGCGCGGGCGCAGGCCCCGACGAGCGCTTCGCCAGCACGCTGGACCGCGCCACCGTGCGCGCCCACGCGGTCGCCGCCGCCCACGGCGTGGACCGGCTCGCGCTCTGAGCCGCTTCATTCCCCCGCATTCATTTCACCCAAGGAACCCTCATGACCGACAAGCAAGTCCTCTACACCGGCAAGACCCACACCACCGGCGGCCGCCAGGGCGCCTCGCGCAGCAGCGACGGCCACCTCGACATCCAGCTCTCGCCGCCCGGCGGCAACGGCACGGGCACCAACCCCGAGCAGCTGTTCGCCGCGGGCTGGTCGGCCTGCTTCATCGGCGCGATGGGCCTGGCCGCCGGCAAGCTGAAGGTGAAGCTGCCGGCCGACCTGGCGGTGGATGCCGAGGTCGACCTGGCCAACGAGGACGGCCAGTACTTCCTGCAGGCCCGCCTGAACGTGAGCCTGCCGGGGCTCGATCGCGAGGTCGCGCGCCAGGTGGTCGACACCGCGCACCAGACCTGCCCGTACTCCAAGCTCACGCGCGGGAACATCGAGGTCGAGTTGAACCTGGTCTGAGGCTTTGGCCTGCCGCGGGCCCCGCTGGTCAACGGCCAGGCCCGCGCGCTCAGCGGCGTCGGGCGCGCAAGCGCGTCAGCCCGCGCGCCCGATGATCGCCACGCCGAACACCACCACGCCCAGCACCAGGTTCATGCCCACCAGCTGGCGCACCGTGTTCAGCAGCGAGGCCGCCTTGGGCCACGCGCTTTCCTCCACCGCGCGCCGCAGCGCCCTGAACACCGAGGCGCGGATGTACACGTAGATGGCCGCCATCACGATGGCGATGCTCATCATGGCCTCCACGCGCCAGTGCACGCCGCGAAAACCGCCGGTCGCCAGGATCATCGTCACGCCCGTCACGAACAGCAGCGTGACCGACGCGTCCACCCCTACGAAGAAGCGCCGCAGCGTGGCCGCCATCATGCGCAGGCGCAGCGGCGGCTCCAGCGTGGCGACGGCGGCGGGGCGCACCGCGAAGTGCATGGTGGCCATGCCGCCGACCCAGAAGGCGGCGCACAGCAGGTGGATGAAAAGCGGGATCAGGTAGGACATGGGGCCCGATCAGAACACCGAAGGGCCGGCGCGCGCAACGTGCTCGCGTGAAGAGCCCGCGCCTGTCATGCCGCCACGCTGCGCCGGCGCGGGGCCGGCCGCTTCTCCAGGCCCGGCGTCGTCAGCTCCGCGTAGCGCCGCATGTCGGCCACCACGCAGCGCAGCAGCTCCGCCGCGGCCGGCGACAGCATGCGCCCGTGGCGCGACACGATGTGCGAGCGGCCCTGCGACAGCAGCGGGTTCTTCATGGGCAGCTCGACCAGCTCCGGGTGCGTGGCGCTCGGCGTGAGCGAAATGCGCGTGCCCAGCGAATACCCCAGCCCCGCCGACACGAAGTGCCCCAGCGCGCTGAACGAGGTGGTGGTCAGCAGCGAAGGCAGGCGCACGCCCTCGCTCACCTCGGCCGCCTCGATGTGCTGGCGCACGCCGAAGTTGCGGTGCAGCGTGGCGCCGGGGTAGGGCAGCAGGTCGGCGAGCTTCAGCGGGCGGCCCAGCCGTGCCAGCGGGTGGCTGGCCAGCACCAGCGCCTGGATGGGCTGCGGGTGGCTCTGGTGCGAGGTGAGCCGCTCGTCCTTCGGCGGCTGGAACAGCATGCCGATGTGGGCGCGCTCCTCGACCACGCGCTGCACGATCTCGTCGGTGCTGGCCACGTCCAGGTCGATGGTGATCTTCGGGTGCGTGGTCATGAAGTCGCGCAGGCTGTGGCGCATCAGCCAGTCGACGTAGCCCTCGCCGGCCACCACGTCGATGTGGCCGCGCTCGATCTTGCGGATGCTGTCCATCTGCGCCATCAGGTGCTGCTTCTGGCTGTTCTGGCGGCGCACGTAGCCGGCCAGCATCTGCCCGGCGTCGGTGGGCACCACGCCGCGCCCGTGGCGCTCCAGCAGGGGCACGCCGCACTCCTGCTCGAGCAGGCCGATGGCGCGGCTCACGGCCGAGGGGTCCATGTCGAGCACGTCGGCGGCGCCGCGCACCGAGCCGCTGTCCAGCACCTGCATGAAGTAGCGCACGCGGCGCGTGTCGAGCTTGTCGTCCATGGCGCGGTCTCCTGGTGTTCGCGTCGAGTGTTGCATTTGATGCATCGAATATCCCGATTTACGGTCATTGATGCAAGAGCCCCGGCGACAGAAACTCGCCCGCATTCCGCCAGAAGAAGCCCACACCCCATGACCTCTGCCGCCTCCGCCAACTCTGCTCACCCGGCCCAACCGGTCCACTCGGCGCTTGCCGATGCCGCGCCCGCCGCCCGCGCCTCCGGAAAACTCAAGCTCGCGCTCGTCACGCTGGCCATCGTGGCCGCGGCCGAGCTCATCGGGCCGGTGCAGTTCAGCGTGGGCCCGGGCAAGGTGGCGCTGCTGCCCATGCTGTGGGCGCTGCTGATCGCGGCGGTGTGGGGCATCGCGCACCGGCGCGTGCCCGGCGTGGTGCGCGTGGCGACGGCCGAGCAGTCGTTCGCGGGCGGCCTGCTCAACGCGGGCCTGCTGCTGTTCATCGTGAAGCTGGGCCTGACCGTGGGCGCCGCGCTGCCGCAGATCAAGCAGGCCGGCTGGGCGCTGCTGTTCCAGGAGTTCGGCCATGCGCTGGGCACCCTGGCGCTGGGCCTGCCGCTGGCGCTGCTGCTGGGCATCAAGCGGGAAGCGGTGGGCGCCACCTTCTCGGTGGGCCGCGAGGGCAACCTGGTGATCATCGGCGAGAAGTACGGCATGGCCTCGCCCGAGGGCCGCGGCGTGCTGGCCGAGTACATCACCGGCACGGTGCTGGGGGCGCTGTTCATCGCGGTGCTGGCGGGTTTCATCGCCAGCCTGCACATCTTCGATCCGCGTTCGCTGGCCATGGGCGCCGGCGTGGGCTCGGGCAGCCTCATGGCCGCCGCGCTGGGCGCCATCGCCGCGCAGCAGCCGGCCGACATGCTGCCGCAGCTCACGGCCATTGCCGCCGCGTCGAACCTGCTGACCACCGTGGCCGGCTTCTACTTCACGCTGTTCCTGTCGCTGCCGCTGTGCTCGTGGCTGTACGGCAAGCTGGAGCCGGTGCTGGGTCGCATTTCGAAGCGCGGCGCGCAGGACGCCGCGGGCACCGCCGCCATGTCGCAGGTGAGCGTGGCGCACGGCGGTGCGCTGCCCTTGCGCGACACGCTCATCGCCTGGGCGGTGGTGGGCTGCGGCGTGCTCATCGGCAACTCGCTGACCTACAAGGTGCCGGTGCTGGTGTCGCTCGAAGGCATGGCCGCGGTGGTGCTCATCGCGCTGGTGGTCGAGGGCATCAAGCGCCTCGCGCCGCGCCTGCCCATGGTGCTGGTGCTGTCGGTGGTGGCCACCGTGGTGGGCATTCCGGGGCTGTTCCCGTTCTCCGACGCGCTGATCGGCATTACCTCCAAGCTCAACTTCCTGGCATTCACCACGCCGGTGCTGGCGCTGGCCGGCTTCTCGGTCGCGAAGGACCTGCCGGTGTTCCGCCAGCTGGGCTGGCGCATCGTGGTGGTGTCGCTGACCGCCACCGCCGGCACCTTCCTGGGCGCGACCTTGATCGCCGAATTCTTCCACTGACAACCACCCACGAGAGACCCACGCCATGTACCGCGACCCCGAAATCGCCGAAGACACCCGCGCCCGCATGCTCAGCTGGCGCCGCGACATCCACGCCAACCCCGAGACCGCCTTCGAGGAACACCGCACCGCCAACGTGGTCGCCAACGCGCTGATGCTCATGGGCCTGCCGGTGCACCGCGGCCTGGCCGGCACCGGCGTGGTCGGCACGCTGAAGAACGGCGAAGGCCCGAGCATCGCGCTGCGCGCCGACCTCGACGCGCTCAACATGCAGGAGCTGGGCACGCAGGCGCATGCTTCCAAGTGCGTGGGCAAGATGCACGCCTGCGGCCACGACGGCCACACCGCCATGCTGCTGGGCGCGGCCGAGCACCTGTCGCGCCACAAGCCCTTCAAGGGCACGGTGCACTTCGTGTTCCAGCCGGCCGAGGAGAACGAAGGCGGCGGCCGCGTGATGGTGGAGGAGGGCCTGTTCGACCAGTTCCCGGCCGACGCCGTGTACGGCATGCACAACTTTCCGAACCTGCCGCGCGGCAGGTTCGCGATTCGCAAGGGCACGATGACGGCCTTTCTCGACACCTTCGAGATCGTGGTCACCGGCAAGGGCAGCCACGGCGCCATGCCCGAGACCGGCATCGACTCGGTGGTGGTGTCGGCCCAGCTCGTCAACGCGCTGCAGACCATCGTGAGCCGGCGCACCGGCGCCACCGACTCGGCCGTGGTGAGCGTCACGCAGATCCACGGCGGCGACACCTGGAACGTGATTCCCGAGACCGTGGTGCTGCGCGGCACCGTGCGCACGCTGGAAGCGGCCATCCAGGACAAGACCCAGGCCGCCATGCAGCAGATCTGCGACGGCGTGGCCGCCACGCACGGCGCCAAGGTGGCGCTGGACTACCGCCGCGGCTACCCCGGCGTGGTCAACACGCCCGCCGAGACCGACGCCGCCATCGCAGCCGCGGCCAGCCTGGTCGAGCGCGAGCAGGTGCACACCGACATTCCGCCGGCCATGGGCTCGGAAGACTTCGCCTTCATGCTGCAGAAGCGCCCGGGCGCCTACATCGGCATCGGCGCGGGCGAGGGCCCGAACGACCCGAACGTGCACAACCCGTACTACGACTTCAACGACAACATCCTGCCGCTGGGGGCGGCGTACTGGGTGGCGCTGGTGAAGCAGCAGCTGCCGGTACAGCAGTCGCTCGCACAGCATTCGGCCGTTCAGCAGCCAGCTTGAAGCGCTGATGCTCTCCGCCTTCGACATCTTCAAGATCGGCATCGGCCCGTCGAGCTCGCACACCGTGGGCCCGATGCGCGCCGCGCTGCTGTTCGCGCAGGGGCTCGAACGGCGCGGCGTGCTGGCGCAGGCAGCGCGCGTGCACGTGGACCTGTTCGGCTCGCTCGGCGCCACGGGGCACGGGCATGCGACCGACCAGGGCGTGATCCTCGGCCTGCTCGGCGACGCGCCCGACACCGTGCGGCCCGAGACCGTGCAGCCGCGGCTCGACGCGCTGCGCCGCACCGGCCGGCTGAGCTTGCTGGGCACCGCGCCCATCGCCTTCGACCGCGTGCGCGACATCGCGTTTCGCGGTGAAGAATCGCTGCCCGAGCATCCCAACGCGATGCGCTTCACCGCCTTTGAGGCCGATGGACGCACGCTGGCCGAGGGCACGTACTTTTCGGTCGGCGGCGGCTTCGTCGTCGAGGGCGGCCAGGCCGTGGCCGAGACGGTGGCCGCGGCCGCCGCGGTGCCGCACCCCTTCGGCACCGGCGACGAACTCATGGCGCAGTGCGAGGCCACCGGCCTGTCGGTGGCCGCGCTGGTGATGCGCAACGAATGCGCGTGGCGGCCCGAGGCCGAGGTGCGCGCCGGCCTGCTGCGCATCTGGGGCGTGATGCAGCAGTGCGTGCAGCGCGGCTTCGGCATCGACAACCCGCTGGCCGCACACGCGCTGCCCGGCCCCCTGCGCATGCGCCGGCGCGCGAGCGAGCTGCACCGCGAGCTGCTGGCGCAGGCCGGCGCGGCCGACCCGCTCGCGGCCATGGACTGGGTCAACGCCTTCGCCATGGCGGTGAACGAGGAGAACGCCGCCGGCGGGCGCGTGGTGACGGCGCCCACCAACGGCGCGGCGGGCGTGGTGCCCGCGGTGATGCACTACTACCAGCGCTTCGTGCCGGGCGCGAGCGACCGGGGCATCGTCGACTTCCTGCTCACCGCCGCGGCCATCGGCATGCTCTACAAGACCAACGCCTCCATCTCGGGCGCCGAGGTCGGCTGCCAGGGCGAGGTGGGCGTGGCCTGCTCCATGGCCGCCGGCGCGCTGGCCGCGGTGCTGGGCGCCACGCCGGCGCAGGTCGAGAACGCGGCCGAGATCGGCATGGAGCACAACCTGGGCCTCACCTGCGACCCGGTCGGCGGCATGGTGCAGATCCCGTGCGTGGAGCGCAACGCCATGGGCGCGGTGAAGGCCATCAACGCGGCGCGCATGGCGCTGCGCGGCAACGGCAGCCACTACGTGTCGCTCGACGCCGTGATCCGCACCATGAAGCAGACCGGCGAGGACATGAAGTCCACGTACAAGGAAACCTCGCTCGGTGGCCTTGCGGTGAACGTGGTGGAGTGCTGACGAGGCGGCCCCGGCGCGGGGCGTGGGTCCAGAATGCGGGGCTTGTCGTTTCCGCACAGAACGCACAGAAGGACGAGAGCCCCATGACCAGCCCCACGACCAGCTCCATCACCAGCACCCCCCGCCCGATCCAGGCGACCCGCACCGTGGCCCAGAAGCGCGCCGACTTCCGCGCGCTCCACCAGCAAGGCTGCTTCGTCATTCCGAACCCCTGGGACACCGGCAGCGCGCGCTACCTCGAGGGCCTGGGCTTCAAGGCGCTGGCCACCACCAGCTCGGGCTTCGCGTGGTCGCACGGGCAGGCCGACGGCGCGATGTCGCGCGAGCTCATCCTCGCGCACCTGCGCGAACTGGTGCAGGCCACGAACCTGCCGGTGAACGCCGACTTCGAGAACGGTTTTGCCGCCGATGCCGAGGGCGTCGCCGAGAGCGTGCGGCTGGCCGTCGACACAGGCGTGGCGGGCCTGTCCATCGAGGACTCGACCGGGAATGCGGCGCAGCCGCTCTTTGCCATCGACATGGCCGTGGAGCGCCTGCGCGCCGCGCGCCGGGCCATCGACACGAGCGGGGCCGACGTGATGCTCATCGGCCGCGCCGAGAACTTCTTCGCCGGCCGGCCCGACCTGGACGACACCCTCGCGCGGCTGAAGGCCTATGCCGACGCGGGCGCCGACTGCCTCTACGCGCCCGGCATCAAGACGCGCGAGCAGATCGCCGCCGTGGTCGCCGTGGCCGGCGGCAAGCCCGTCAACCTGCTGGTGAGCGGCACCAGCGAGCTGACGATGGTGGACATCGCCGAGCTGGGCGTGCGCCGCGTGAGCGTGGGCGGCGGCATGGCGCGCGCCGCGTGGGGCGGCTTCCTGCAGGCGGCGCGCACGCTGGCCGACCAGGGCCGATTCGACGGCTTCGCGGACGCGGCGCCGGGCGCCGAGCTGAACGCCTTCTTCCGCCCCTTCGCCGGATAGCCGTGGCGTCGAAGCGCCCGGCCGCGGGGCCGGCGGACGCCATCGAGTTGATGGGTTCGATGGGTTCGACGGGCTCGATGGACCTGCTGCTCACCGAAATCCGCGCCTGCACCACCTGCGCGGCGCACCTGCCGCTGGGCCCGCGGCCCGTGGTGCAGGCCAGCGCGGGCGCGCGGCTGCTCATCGTCGGCCAGGCGCCCAGCCTCACCGTGCACCAGACCGGCGTGCCCTGGGACGACAAGAGCGGCGACCAGCTGCGCCGCTGGCTCGGCGTGGACCGCGACACCTTCTACGACGCCACGCGCATCGCGCTCGTGCCCATGGGTTACTGCTACCCCGGCCGCGGCACCAGCGGCGACCTGCCGCCGCGCAAGGAGTGCGCCCCGCTGTGGCAGCAGCGCCTGCTGGCGCAGATGCCGCACGTGGAGCTGACGCTGCTGGTCGGCCAGTACGCGCAGCGCCACCTGCTGGGCAGCAGGGCGCGCGGCGGCGTCACGGAAACGGTCGAGGCTTTCGCGGACTACGCGCCGCGCTTCATTCCGTTGCCGCATCCGTCGCCGCGCAACACGGGCTGGTTCAAGCACCACCCGTGGTTCGAGAGCGAGGTGCTGCCGGTGCTGCGCGAGCGGGTGCGGCAGGCGCTGGGGCCACGTTTCGTCGCAGGCCGAAGCGAGCCCGCCGCATCGCCGGCACCATCGAACGCCATTCCCTGAAGAAAGCTGCGTTCCCCATGAAGCGAGAAGTCATCCGCGTCGAACCCCTGTCGAGCTGGCTGGACAACTGGAAGGCGCCGGTGTCGGTCGTCACCCGGCATGCCGGCACGGTCTACGTGTCGGGCCTGCCGCCGTTCGACCCGGCCACCGGCGAGGTGGTGCTGAACGCGACGCTGGAGCGGCAGGCCGAGCTGGTGCTCGCGCAGCTCCAGCTGTGCCTGGAAGCCGCCGGCTCCTCCCTGGCGCAGGTGCTCAAGTGCAACGTGTACTGCACCTCGGTGGAGAAGTTCGCGGCGGTCAACGCGATCTATGCGCGCTACTTTCCGAAGGACCCGCCCGCGCGCATCTTCGTGTGCGTGTCCGCGTGGCCGGGGCGCTTCGACATCGAGATCGACTGCATCGCGGCCTGCGACTAAGGGGCGGAGGCCACCGAGGCGGTTGCGGCGGTAAAGGGCCGCGCCGCGTACACCACGCGCCCGCCCACCACCGTCATCAGCGAGGTCGTCTTGCCGATGCGTTCCACCGGCACGCTGAAGAAATCCTGGTCGAGCACCGCGAAGTCCGCGAGCTTTCCCACTTCCAGCGTGCCGCGCCTGCCCTCGTCGAAGCTGAACCATGCGCTGCCCGCCGTGTACAGCCGCAGCGCCTGCTCGCGCGTGGGCGTTTCGTCGGGTCCGCGCATCGCCTTGCCGCTCACGGTCTTGCCGTCGAGCATCCACTGCAGGGCCACGAAGGGGTTGTACGAGGCCACGCGGTGCGCGTCGGTGCCCGCGCCCACGTTCACGCCGGCGCACAGGGCGGTGCCGATGGGCGGCATGCGCCGCGCCGCCTCGCCGCGCACGGCGAGCGCGCGGTCGCCCTGGAAGTACATGGCGTCTTGCAGGGTCCAGCCGATGCCCAGCGCCTTCATGCGCGCGAGCGTCTCGGGCGAGGCGTCGTCCAGGTGGGCAATGGACCAGCGCAGGCCGTTGATCGGCACCTCGGCGTTCAGCTTCTCGTACAGCCCGAGCAGGTGCTCCACCGAGCCGTTCTCCTGCCAGTGAATGGTCACGGCGAGCTTGCGCTGCGCAGCCCATTTGACGAGCTCGTAGAACCTGGCCTTCACCGCCTCGTCGGGGAAGTTGTTGTTGTACATCGCGAGCGTCACGCGTTCGCCCAGGCCGTTGAACTTGAGCATGTCGTCGCCGAAGCCCATGGGCAGCATCTGCGTGAGATCGCGAAACTCCTGCAGCTCGGCGCCGGGCTTCTGCGCGAACACGCTGTAGGCCACGCGCAGCGTCAGCGCCTTCTCGCGCCACAGCTCGAACAGCGCCGCGTACTGCGAAGGCGCGATGCTGAAGCCGCCCGGGTCCACCAGGCCGGTGATGCCAAGGCGGTTCAGCTCGGTGAAGAAGGCGCGCGTGCCCGCCACGTTGTCGTCGTAGGTGGGCTTGGGCAGCTTGTCGAACAGGGCCGAGATGCCGACGATGTCGCCGGTCATCCAGCCCGGCGCGCCGTCGGGCGAGGGCTTCATGTTGGCGGGCAGCGTGCCGGGCGGCACGCCGAGCACCTCGAGCGCCCTGGGCGTCATCACCACCGCTTCGTAGAAGAGCTGCACGTACACCGGGTTGTTCGGCGCGGCCTCCTGCAGCTCGGCCAGCGTGGGCCGGCGGCGCTCGGCGAACTGCTGCTCGGTCCACCCGCCCGCCACGATCAGCCAGCCGCCGGGGCGTGCCTGCGCAGCGGCGGTGCGAATGCGCGCCATGGCCTCGGCGATGGTGCCCGCGCCGATCCAGTTGACCTCGGTGGAGTAGCTCAGCGCGGCGCGCACCGCATGCATGTGCGAGTCGATGAGCCCGGGAATCACCGTGCGGCCGCCCGCGTCGACGGTGCGCGTGAGCGGGCCCGAGAGCGCACCCATCTGCGCGGCGCTGCCCACGGCCACGATGCGCCCGTCGCGCACGGCGATGGCCTGCGCGGTGCTGCCGGCCGCGTCGAGCGTGGCGATCCTGGCGTTGGTGACGACGAGGTCGGCCGCCTGCGCCTGAACCGGTGCCTGCGCCTGCCCGGCCACGGGCAGCAGCAATGCGGCGGCAAGCGCCGCCGCGGTGAATAGCGTGGAGGTGCATGCCATGTCAGTCCACCTTGATGCTGGCGGCCTTCACGACCTGCTGGGCCTTGGCCGTCTCGTCGACGATGAACTTGTTGAACTGCGCGGACGGCATGGTGAAGGGCTCGGCGCCCAGCTTTTCCAGCCGCTCCTTCAGCTCCTGCGACACCATGATCTTCGCGACCTCGGCCTGCAGGCGGTCGACCACGGGCTGCGGCGTTTTCGCGGGCGCGAACAGCCCGACCCAGAACAGGTACTCCGAGCCCGGCACGCCGGCCTCCACCGTGGTCGGCGCATTGGGCAGCGCCGACGAGCGCTTGCCCGTGCCCACGGCCAGCGCCTGCAGCTTGCCGCTCTGGATCAGCGGCAGCGCCGACACCATGGGCGCGAAGAACCAGTCCACGCGCCCGGCCATCACCTCGGTCATGGCCTCGGGCGTGCCGCGAAAGGGCACGTGCTGCGCGTCCAGCCCGGCCGCGAGGCGGAACACCTCGGCGTTCATGTGCGTGGCCGAGCCGTTGCCCGCCGAGCCGTAGTTGAAGCTGCCGGGCTTGGCCTTGACCTTGACGACCAGGTCTTTCACGTCGGCGAAGTGCGAGGGCGCCGTGACCAGCACGTTGGGCAGGCTGGCCATGGGCGTGATGCCCGCGAAGTCCTTGATGGTGTCGTACGACAGGCCCTTGTAGATCCACGGGTTCACCAGGTGGCCGGCCGAGTGCACCAGCAGCGTGTAGCCGTCGGCCGGCGCCTTGGCCGTGAGCCCCGCGCCCAGCGTGCCGCCCGCGCCGGGCTTGTTGTCGACGATCACGCTGGTGCCCAGCGCCGGCCCCAGCTTCTCGGCCACCAGCCGCGCGACGATGTCGGTGCCGCTGCCCGCAGTGAAGGGCACCACCAGCTTGATGGGCTGCGTGCCCGGCCAGCTGCCCTGCGCGTGCGCGCCGCCGAGCGTGCAGGCCGCGGCCATCGTGAATGCGGCGGCCGCCGCCAGCGCTTGCCTGCGGCCGGGTTGGAATGTCTTCTTCATGCGTCTTGTCTCCGTTGATTTATTCGATGAGCGATGAATGACTGAAAAAAGAGAGGCTGCTGCTACGGCGGCGGCGCGTGGGGCATCACCAGCGCGACCAGCACCGGGCGGTTGCCGCGGTTTTCGAGCTGGCGCTTTTCACCGGGCGCGAAGCGGCAGCTGTCGTAGGGGCCGAGCACTTCTTCCCAGCGCGCGCCGTCGAGCTCGCCCACCACGTGCAGCTGGCCTTCGAGCACGAGGTAGAGCTTTTCCATCGGCGAGCCGTCCAGCCCGGTGTGGCCGCCCGGCAGGATCTGGCTCATGCCCATCCACATCTGCGTGGACGGGCCGGCCTCCTTGCCCTGCAGGCGCAGGCAGCGCATGTCGAAGTGGTTGGGCGCCTCGTAGTGCGGCGCCGCGTCGAAGCGGGTGACGTGCATGGCGTGGGTTCCGAAAGGAGAGAAAAAGGAGAGGAAAGGAGAAGGAAGAGGGGAGCCGGAGGAGAGCCCCGCGTCAGGGCCGCAGCACGACGCGGTCCGTGCTGCCCGACAGCACCAGCCGGTAGGCGTCCAGCGCCTCGTCGAGCGTGAAGCTGCGCGCCACCGGAAAGGGCTTCAGCGTGCCGCGCTCGAAGCCTTCGCGCATGGCGTCGAGCTGCGCGGTGCTGGCAATGCAGTCCATCGCGAGCGAGTCGATGCCCACGAAGGTGTGCATGCCGCGGTAGAACGCGAAGATGTCGAAGGGCACCGCCCGGTCGTGCGTGGCGATGAAGATCTGCGTCGCGCCCTTGGCCATCGCCTTGTGGGCCGCCTCGAAGTAGGCGCTGCCCACCGTGTTGTAGACGATGTGCGCGCCGCGCCCGTCGGTGAGCTCGCGCACGCGCGCGGCCACGTCGGTGTGGTGCCGCGCATCGATCACGTCCACCGGCCCGCTCGCGAAGCCCTCGAACGGCCCCGCGTGCCGCTGCACCGCGATCACCCGCGCGCCGGCCTGCGAGGCCAGCTGCACCGCCGCCTGCCCGACCTTGCCGTTGGCGCCGAGCACCAACACCGTCTGCCCCGCCTGCGGCATGCCGCTGCGGCGAAAGCCTTCGTACGCGGTGACGAAGGGCACGCCCACCGCGCCGGCCTCGTCCATCGAGATGCCCTGGGGCTTGGCGCGCAGCGCCTGCTCGGGCAGCACCAGAAAGCGCGCATGCGAGCCGTCGCGCGTGATGCCGATGTCGCCGCCGGAGCCGTACACCTCGCGCCCGATCCATTCCGTCGGCCCGCTCACGACGGTGCCCGCGAAGTCGCGTCCCGGCGTGCGCGGCCACACGGCCTGCGGCATGATGCCCAGCGTCGCCTTGGCATCGCTCGGGTTCACCGCGGCGGCCGCGATGCGCACCACGGCGTGGCCGGGGGGTGGCGTGGGTTCGGATTGCGCCACTGCCTCCAGGTGCAGTGCGTCGAGGTTGGCGGCCTTTTCGTTCACACGCAATGCGCGGGAAGCGTGTGAAGTTTGGGAAGTGTGGGTCGTGTGCATGGCTGCTGCGTTCATCTCTTTGGTCCTGCTTGCTGTCACGGCGCTACCCCCGCGCATCCGGCAACCCCAACATGGTCCGGGCCTCGCGCGGATTGGCCACTTCACCGCCAAGGCTCACGAGGATGTCGCGCGCCTTCGAAACCAGCTGTGCATTGCTCTGCGCGAGCACGCCCTTTTCGAGGTAGATGTTGTCTTCCATTCCCACGCGCACATGGCCGCCCAGCAGCCATGCCTGCGCGACGATCGGGAACTCCATGCGGCCGATGCCGAAGGCGCTCCAGAAGGCGCCGCGCGGCAGCATGTTGCGTGCGTACAGCAGCGTCTCGGGCGTGGGCGCGAAGCCGTACTTCACACCGAGCACGAAGGTCCACATGGCGGGGCCGTCGAGCGTGCCGTCGGCAATCAGGTCGAGCGCCAGGTTGATGTCGCCCGAGTCGAAGATTTCCAGCTCGGGCTTCACGCCCGCCTCGCGCATCACCTTCGCCATGCGCCGCACGTTCTTCGGCGTGTTGATGACCACGTCGGGGCCGGAGTTCATGGTGTTCAGGTCGAGCGAGCACACGTCGGGCCTGATGAGCGCGATGTGTTCCACCCGCTTCTCCGGCGGCAGCAGCGTGGTGCCGGGCGCCGCCACCTTGGGGTCGTCCTCGCTCGGAATGAAGCGGCCGCCGGGGCCCGTCGTGAGGTTGACGATCAGCTCGCGGTTGCCGCGGCGAATGCGCTCCACCACCTCGCGGTACAGCTCGACCTCCATCGACGGCTTGCCCGTCAGGGGGTCGCGCACATGGATGTGCACCTGGCTCGCGCCGGCCTCGGCCGCGGCCAGGCATTCGTCGGCGATCTGCACCGGCGTGATCGGCAGGTGCGGCGTCTGCTCGGGCTTCACGAGGTTGCCCGTGACCGCGCAGGTGATGAGTGTCTTGGTGCTCACAGGTGGCGCCCTCCGTCGACCACGATGCGCGTGCCCGTCACGAAGCGCAGCGTGGTGGCCAGCGCCTCGACCGTGGCGGCCACGTCGTCGGGCTTGCCGATGCGCCCCAGCGGCGTGGTGCTGGCCATCTTGCTCGCGAACTCCGCGCCGCGGCCGGGCACGAAGCCCGACTCCACCGCGCCCGGCGACACCGACACCACGCGCACCGCCGGCGCCAGCGCCTTGGCCAGCGCGTCGCCCACGACGTCGAGCCCGGCCTTGGCCGCCACGTACGCCAGGTTGCTGCCCACGCCCGTGAAGCCCGCGATGGACGAGATGTTGACCACCAGCCCGTCGCCGCTCGCCTTGAGCATCGGCGCGAAGGCGCGAATGGTGGCGAACACGCCGCGGAAGTTGGCGCGCACGATGTCGTCGATGAGTTCGTCGGTCAGCGCGTCGAGGTCCGCCGCCGGCACCGGCTGCGTGTGGCCGGCGCTGTTGACCAGGATGTCGCAGCGCCCGAACGCGGCCTGCACCTCGGCCGCGGCCGCAACCAGGCTGGCCGTGTCCACGATGTCGGCGCGCAGCGCCGCGTGGCGCTGGTTCTGCGCCGCGGGCAGGGCGGCGGCGCGCGCCGCGGCATCTTCGCCCTTGCGGTGCAGCAGCACGCAGGTGGCGCCCAGCGCGGCAAGGCGCGTGGCCGTGGCGTAGCCGATGGCGCCGAGGCCGCCGGTGATGACGGCCAGCTTGCCGTCGAGTCGGGATACAGGGTCGAAGCTCATGTCGGTGTCTCGTGTTGAATCAGGGTGAATCACGGAATGGGAGGGCGGGGGAACTTCATCTCGCCCGGCTCGAGCTCGAAGTCGTGGTGCATC
The DNA here is from genome assembly GCF_041355175.1 of Variovorax sp. RCC_210. Taxonomy (NCBI): domain Bacteria; kingdom Pseudomonadati; phylum Pseudomonadota; class Betaproteobacteria; order Burkholderiales; family Comamonadaceae; genus Variovorax; species Variovorax sp. RCC_210. Next base: position 819,984 of record NZ_JBFUPJ010000002.1, read on the forward strand.
GAGGCGCTGCGGCCGTCGGGCGCCAGGGCGAAGCGGCCGATCAGCCGCCGCGTCACGCCGAAGGTCGGGTCGCTTTCCAGGTTCTCGTCGTCGTCGGCGAACACCTGCGTGATCAGCACCTTGTGCCCCGGCTTGCTCACCATGAAGTGCAGGTGCGCGGGGCGGTTCGGGTGGCGCAGCTGCGCGCGCAGCAGCACGCCGCAGGGCCCGTCGGTGGGCACCGGGTAGCCGGCGGGACGCACGCTGCGGAAATGAAAGCGCCCCTCGGCGTCGGTGCGGAAGCGCCCGCGCAGGTTCATGTCTTCCTGGGCCGGGTCCTGGTTCTCGTACAGGCCCACGGGCGAGGCCTGCCACACGTCGACCATGGCGTCGACCACCGGCTGGCCGCGGTGGTCGCGCACCGTGCCCGTCACTTCGAGCGGAATGCCCGGCGTGCCCGAGCGCGCGATGTTGTCGCCCAGCGCGCAGGCCGGCGCGTTGGCGCGCCAGAAAGGCCCAAGCAGCGCGGCCGGGGACTCGCCGTGCGGGTCCTGGTTGTTCTGCAGCGCCACCACGGTCGACACGCCCAGGATGTCGGCCGCCAGCACCACCTCGTTCTTGGTCTCGCCCGTGGCGTGGCCGATGGCGACGATGAATTCGAGCGCCTGCTCGAACTCTTCTTCGGTGAGCTTCACCTCCTGCACGAAGGCATGCAGGTGGCGGGTGAGCGAGGCCATCACGCTGCGCAGCCGTGGGTCGGGCGTGCGGTTCATGGCGTCGAGGGTGAAGTCCAGCACGGAGCCGGGCGACGTGGCGATGTTCATGGCAGGTCTCGTGGAAAGTCTTGCAATCGTTTGCACGATAGTAGTCCAAATCTCCGAAAAGTAAAATGGCGGCATTCCGCAGGTCGTGAATGCAAGAAAGCCTTCAATGGCATCCAAGCCGCGCGACAATCGTTTGCACCAATGAGCACCCAACCGCCTTCTTCTTCCTCTCCCGTCACCATCCGCGACGTTGCCCGCGCCGCCGGCGTGCATGTGTCCACCGTGTCACGCGCGCTCAGCCCCGAGAAGCGCTCGCTGATCAGCGACGAGGTGCTGCGCGTGGTGGAGGAGGCGGCGCAGCGCCTGGGCTACCGGCCCAACCGCGCGGCCTCGGCGCTGCGCACCGGACGCACGCACACCATCGGCGTGCTGGTGCCCGACATCACCAACGCGGTGTTCCCGCCCATCCTTCAGGGCATCGAGGCCAGCGCGGCGGCGCGCGGCTACTTCGTGTTCGTCACCAACGTGGTCGACCCGGCCCTCGCGCGGCCGGTGCTGGAGCGCATGCTGGCGCAGCGCGTGGACGGCGTGGTCATGGCCACCGCCACGCGCGACGACCCGCTGGTCGACTTCGTCACCAAGGCCGGCATGACGGCCGTGCTGGTCAACCGCGCCGACGAAACCGGGCGCCTGCCCGCCGTGGTGAGCGATGACCGGCTGGCGATGAAGCTGGCGGTCGACCACCTCGTGGGGCTGGGCCACAAGCGCATCGCGCACCTGGCCGGCCCGCAGACCATTCCGACCGGCGTGGGCCGCCGGCTCGGCGTGGAGCAGGCGCTGCGCGACCACCGCATGAAGCCGTTTCGCGTGGTCGAGTGCGCCAGCTACAGCCGCGAGGCCGGCGCGGTCGCGATGCGCCAGATGCTGGAAGCCGGCGCGCCGCCGCAGGCCGTGGTGTGCTGCAACGACCTGGTGGCGCTGGGCGCCTACGACGCGCTGCGCGAGGCGGGGCTGCGCGTGCCGACCGACATCTCCGTGACCGGCCACAACGACATGCCGCTGGTCGACATGGTCGACCCGCCGCTCACCACCATCCGCCTGCCGCACCGCGAGCTGGGCTGGCGCGCGGCGGAAATGCTGTTCGACGAAATCGACGGCCGCTCGATGTCGGCCTCCACCGTGGTGCTGCGGCCCGAGCTGGTGGTGCGCAAGTCGACGGGCGCGCCGGGCGGCGGGCGCTGAGCGGCGGCGGGGCCGCCCTCGCGTTGTCGCCCGATCAGATCAGCGCGTCACCACCATGCGGCGATGTCGTCGCTCAGCCCCGCGAGCAGCAGCGCCACGGCCACCAGCGCCACGATCAGCTTGGTGCGCCGCGACAGCCCTTCCTTGGGCGCGAAAGCCTCCGCGCGACCGCTGAAATGCACGCCGCAATGAGGGCAGCGCGGCGCGTAGCCGAACACGGGCTGCTTGCAGCGCACGCAGGGCACCTCGCCCGGGCCCATGCCGGGGCCGGGCTGCGCGGCATCGTCGGCGCCGGCATCGGCATTGGCATCGGCGTTTCGCTGTGCCTGCGCCACGGCGCGCTGCTGCTGCAGCTTCTTCAGCCGGGCGCGGCGCTCCCGGTGCGCGGCCAGGTCGATGGGCGCGTTGGGCTTCGGGGGGCGGTCATCGGGGCCAGCGTGGTCTTTGTGGTCGTCGTTGTCGGGCATGGGAATGAACCAGTTCTAGCGCGCACGCGGCGCAGCCTTTTTTCGTGCGGCCGGCCGCCGCGGCGGCTTGGCTTCGAGCACCAGCTCGGCCGGCAGCGTGTCGTTCCACGATTCGGTGAAGTAGGCGCGGTCGCTGGGCACCAGCTGCGGCAGCGCTTCGCGCAGCAGCCCGAGCGATGCCTCGGCGGCCTTCAGCTCGCCCGCGTGCGCGGCGTACCAGGCGTGCTCGAACAGCAAGCTGCAATGCTGCAGGCCGGGGTAGCGGCGGCGTCCCGCCTGGTGGTCGGCCAGCCGCGCCTGCGCCACGTCGACCCAGCGCGCAGGCCAGTGCGTGGCGTCGAAGGCATCGGCCAGCGGACCGGCCAGCCTGGAGACGGCGGCCGGGTCCAGCGGCTTCTGCGCGCGGAACTGCGCGAGCGTGGGATGCCCGGCGGATTCATCGGCCCTGCCATGGCAATGCCCGCGCGCGATGCGCATCAGGTAGATCGCGTTCCACGCCGAGCGGCCCTGGCCGTCTGTGTGGCCGCACAGCCATTCGCTGAAGGCGATCCATTGCACCGCGCGGCGCGTGGTGTCGGCGTTGCCGTCGTGCGCCAGCGTGGGAAGGTCTGAGAGTCCCACGCGGTCGAACAGCCACGCGGCCATGCCCATGTTGGCGGCCACGTGCTGGGCCGCGTCGAAGGAGTGCGACTCGAAGGCCGCCGCCAGCGCCTCGCCGAAACGGCGCAGCGACTCTTCGGCCAGCGCGGCGGCGGCCGGCTTGTCGTCGGCCGCGAGCCCCAGCGCGCGCGAGCGGCAGGCCAGCGCCCACAGGTTGCACCACTCGAAGCGCACGTCGGGGTGGTGGCGCAGCACCAGGCCGCGCGCCGCGTCCTCGGCCATGCCGGCCAGCAGCGACTGCGCCAGCGGCAGGTCGCGCGCGGTGTAGGCGCACCAGGCCGAGACGATGCATTCCATCGCGCCCAGATAGTCGTTGCCCGCCACGTGGTGCGCGAGCCGCTGCTTCTTCAATGCCTGCAGGCGGCGCCGCGCCTGCTCGTTGTCGCCCAGGCGGCGCCACAGCATGGCTTCGTTCAGCGTGACCAGCGCGCGCTGGAAGTCGGTGGCGGCCAGCGTGCCGGCGAGGCGGATCGATTCGAGGGCGCTGCCGCTGGTGCTCACACCCGCACTGCCGGCCACGCCCGCACTGCCGACCACACCCGCTACACCCGCCACTGGCGCCATCAGCCGGCCCTGGCGCGCGGCCTGCTGCGAGGCGACCAGCTGCTTCCAGAAGGCCGCGTCCTGCAGGTGCACCGCGTCCGGCGGCGGCGCGTTGGCGGCCGGTGCCTTGCGCGCGCGCAGGCCGAGAAACGACGCCACTTCGGTGGCCGTGGCCGCGCGGCCGTCCACCAGCACGCGCACGCGCTTCGCCTGCGCGGCCGGCAGCCAGAACGGGCCCTGGCTGCGCCGCTCGGCGTTCAGGAAGCGCGGCTCGCGCTGCGTGTCCTCGCCCCATCCGACCTCGATGTCCCAGGCCTTGAAGTCGCGGAACGCGCGGCTCACCACCATGCGCAGCGTGCTCGCGTCGGACACCTCGCCGCGCAGGTCGGCCAGCCGCACCATGCCGCCACCGGTGTCGTGCGCGTGCCGCATGCGCACCAGCAGCCACAGCGACTGGAAGGCCGCGCGCCGGCCGTCGACCGTCTGCGGCGAGGTGAGTTCGATGGAGAGCGGGGCGGGGCTGGGGGCGGGCTTGGACACGCCCCGAATTGAACCTCAAAACGGGCGCGAAAAACTGAAGCGCTGCTTGCCGGTTGCGTCCGCTGGCGGTTGCGCTCAGTGCCGGTGGCGGTCCAGCAGCTCGGGCACCTCGCTGCGCCCGATGCCCAGGTCGCGCAGCTCGTGGTCGTTCATGCCGCACAGGTGGCGCCGGTCGGCGCGCGCGCGTCGGCCGGTCACCACGCGGCGGCGCCAGCCGCGCAGGGCATGCATCAGGCGTTGATGAAAAGACGTTGGCTTCGGCGCGGTCACGGTGGGCTCCTTGGGGTGGGTGCGCCCATCTTCTTGCGGCCGGTGCTATTGTGGAAGTTGAGAATGCTGACACTGCCGATCAGCTTCCCTGATACACAGGCCTGCGCCAAACCGCTCCCTGCCATTCCCCACAGCTCCCCACCTCACCACGCCATGCGCCAACTCAACCTCGACCAGCTGCGCACCCTCATCTCCATTGCCGACCTGGGCACCTTCTCGGCCGCGGCCAAGGCGCTGCACCTGGCGCAGCCCACGGTGAGCCTGCACATCAGCGAGCTGGAGTCGCGCCTGGGCACGCCGCTGGTGGTGCGCGGCAACCGGCATGTCATGCCCACGGCGGCCGGCGCGGCGCTGGTGGAGCGCGGCCGCAAGCTGCTGCGCGACACCGACGACGCGCTGGAGGCCGTCAAGCGCCAGACCGAAGGCCGCGTGGGCCGCGTGCGGCTGGGCACCTCGACCGGCGTGCTGGTCGACCTGCTGCCGCAGGTGCTGGAGGCACTGGGCGAGGCGCACGCGGGCATCGACGTCGAGGTGAGCATTCGCGGCTCCTTCGAGGCCATGGAGCGGCTGGCGGCGGGCACGCTCGACATCGGCCTGGTGGCGGTGCCGCAGCCGCCGGTGCGCGGCATCGTGGTCACGCCCTGGTGCGAGCAGCCCATGATGGCCTTCGTGCCCCGGCGCTGGAAGGCGCCCCGGCGCGTCACGCCGGCGTGGCTGGCGGCGCAGCCGCTGATCTTCAACGAGGCGACCACGCACATGTACCGGCTCACCATGGAGTGGTTCGCCGCGGCCGGCCACGCGCCGCGCGCGCGCATCGAGCTGAACTACGACGCGGCCATGCGCAGCCTGGTGGCGGCCGGCTACGGCGCGGCGCTGCTGCCGCTGCAGAAGTCCACCGACATGCAGGACGACGAGCGCATGAAGATCCTGCCGGTCACGCCGAAGCTCACGCGCCGCGTGGGCATCGCGCACCGCCAGCATGCGCTGCTCGACGGCGCCACGCTGAGCGTGCTGAAGGTGCTGAACACGTTTCGACAGGCCTGAGCCGGGGGGCTTTTCCCGCAGGGTGGAAGGGTGGATCAGCGTTGCGCCGGCGACCCGTTCGGCAGCCCTTCGATCGGGCACTCGGGCGTGCCCACCGTGCTGCGCGTGAACGACTCGACCTGTTCGCGCGCGCCCTCGGGGTCGTGGATCCACTGGCTGTAGAAGTCGAACGGGCAGGCGGCCACGCCCTTGTCGCCCTCGCCCGAATTGACGATGCCGGTGTAGCCGCGGTGCATCAGCTTGAACAGGTGGTTCTGCGACTGGCCGTTCCTGCGCGCGTCGCGAATCAGGCCCATCGACAGCTCCGCGTAGTTGATGCCCATTTCTTCCTCGCCGCATTCGCCCAGCGTGCGCCCGTCGAAGCCGATGAGCGCCGAGTGGCCGAAGTACGAGTACACGCCGTCGAAGCCCGCCGCGTTGGCCACCGCCACGTAGGTGTTGTTCATGAAGGCCATGGCCTTGGACACCAGGATCTGCTGCTCCTTGGCCGGGTACATGTAGCCCTGGCAGCGCACGATGAGCTCGGCCCCGCGCATGGCGCAGTCGCGCCAGATCTCGGGGTAGTTGCCGTCGTCGCAGACGATGAGGCTGATCTTCATGCCCTTGGGCCCGTCGCTCACGTAGGTGCGGTCGCCCGGATACCAGCCCTCGATGGGCACCCACGGCATGATCTTGCGGTACTTCTGCACGATCTCGCCCTGGTTGTTCATGAGGATCAGTGTGTTGTACGGCGCCTTGCGCGGGTGCTGCTCGTGGCGCTCGCCGGTGAGCGAGAACACGCCCCACACGTTGGCGCGGCGGCAGGCGTCCGCGAAGATGGCGGTCTCCTCGCCGGGCACGGTGGCGGCGGTGTCGTACATCTCCTTCGCGTCGTACATGATCCCGTGCGTGGAGTATTCGGGGAACACCACCAGGTCCATGCCCGGCAGGCCGCGCTTCATGCCGACCAGCATCTCCGCGATCTTGCGGGCGTTGTCCAGCACCTCGGCCTTGGTGTGGAGGCGGGGCATCTTGTAGTTGACGACCGCGACGCCCACGCAATCGTTGCTGCTCGAAATATCACCATGTCTCATGACGCTGCTCCTGAGGGGGTTGAGAAAAAACAAAAGGCCCGGGCCGGTGTTCAACCGGTTCGGGCCTCTGTGGGGGGTGTGCGGTGCAACGGCCTGGTGTCGTCGCTGCCGATTTTTCTCAACTCACCGAAGGCTGCACATACGTCATTTCGCTGATTGCGGGGCCGTGCGGGCGGGGCGCTTCAGCGCGGTCGCGCGTAGTCGGATTCGATCCACGCGGTGGCGCTCGACGCGCTGAGCTTGAACGCGGGCGACACGTTTACGCTGGCGAGCTCGGCGTCGTCGGTGTCGTCGTAGGCGGTGAGCGTGGCCGAGGGGTTGTCCTCGTCGGGCACGATGGCCAGCGCCACGCGAATGCGCTGGTCGTTGCGCGCGGTGACGGTCACGCTCTTGTTGAGCGTGGCGTGCAGCTGCTGCTCGTGGCGGCGGATGACTTCGGCGGCGGTCTTCACCAGCGTGGAGAAGGCGGGGCCGTCCAGCGGCTTGGGGTTCTTCTTGTCGCGGCCCATGGTCCAGGGGCCGACCAGGGCGGGCTCGGGGTCGCCCTGGCGGGTCATTTCGACGGCCCAGCCGTCGTCTTCCTCGTTCTTGATCACGCGGGCGGTCCAGACGCCGTCGCGCCAGAGGCGGGGTTCCTGCGTGGGGAGGGTGTCGGCGTCGGCGGTGTCGGTGGCGTGGGTCGGATCGGTCGGTTCTGTCGGGTCTGTCATTGGGGTGCTCGTGTTCTTGCGCGGGTCATTTTCCCCTGCGCGGCGGGTGCTTCGGCGCCGCCAACGTACTGTTGCAGTCCGTCGGCCAGCGCATCGAAGGCGGCGCGGCAGTGCGGGCTGTGGCGCAGGTCTTCGTGCATGGTGACCCAGGTGTCCAGCTTCAGCGAGAAGGCGCGCGGCAGCAGGTGCACCAGCGCCTCGCTGCGCCGCGCCAGCCCCAGCTGGCACACGCCGATGCCCGCGCCCGCGCGGATCAGCGCGAGCTGGGTCAGGTCGCTGTCGCTGCGCAGCGAGAAGGCCTCGCGGCTGTAGCCCTCGATCGACTTGAACGACTTGCCCGCACTGCGCACGAAGGCCGTGGGCTGGTCATGGCCGATGACGGCGTGGCCGGCCAGGTCCTCGATGCGGCGCGGCGTGCCGTGGCGCGCCAGGTAGTCGCGGTGCGCGTGGAAGCCGAGCGCGATGTGGCCGATGCGCCGCGCCACCAGCTGCTCCTGCTGGGGCCGCACCATGCGCACGGCGATGTCGGCCTCGCGCCGCAGCAGGTCCTGCACACGGTTGGTGGCCACCAGCTCCACCTTCAGCAGCGGGTGCGCCTCGCGCAGGCGCGCCACGATGGGCGGCAGCACCTCGACGCTGACCACCTCGCTGGCCGAGATGCGCACCACACCCCGAACGCCCTGGCCTGCACCGCTGCCGTCCCCCTGGCTGCTGGCCACGCGCCGCAGCGACGCGGCAGTGCTCTCCATCGCCTCCGCATGCGTGCGCAGCGCCAGCGCGATGTCGGTCGGCAGCAGCCCGACCTGCGAGCGCGTGAACAGCACCACGCCCAGCGCCGCTTCCAGCGCGGCCACATGGCGCCCGGCCGTGGGTTGCGTGATGCCCAGCGCACGCGCCGCGCCTGAAAGAGAACCCTCGCGCAGCACGCCGAGGAAGGAGCGGTACAGCTCCCAGCCGATGTCTGGAGTCATGCATAAATGTATAGCTGCTGGCTCATGTTCGGCAATTTCAATTGAACCGGGGCCGGACCAGAATTCTTCCATCGACCCTTCTTTTTGGAGCATTTCATGGCACGCAACGACACGGTTCTGGTTCTGGGCGCAACGGGCGGCATCGGCGGCGAAGTGGCCCGCCAGCTGCGCGATGCAGGCTGGGAGGTGCGCGCGCTCAAGCGCGGTGCGCCGCCGGCCGATGCATCAGGGCAACGCGACGGCATCACCTGGCTGGCCGGCGACGCGATGGACGCGCAGGCCGTGCGGCAGGCGGCCAGGGGCTGCGCGGTGATCGTGCATGCGGTCAACCCGCCGGGTTACCGCGGATGGGCGCAGGTGGTGCTGCCGATGCTCGACAACACCATCGCCGCCGCCAAGGCCGAAGGCGCGACCATCGTGCTGCCGGGCACGGTCTACAACTTCGGGCCCGATGCCTTTCCGCTGCTGAAGGAAGACTCGCCGCAGCACCCGCTCACCCGCAAGGGCGCGATCCGCGTGGAGATGGAAAAGCGCCTGGAAGCCGCGAGCCGCGAGGGCGCGCGCGTGCTGATCGTGCGCGCCGGCGATTTCTTCGGCCCTAGGTCGGGCAACACCTGGTTCTCGCAAGGGCTGGTGAAGGCGGGGCAGGTCGTGAAGACCGTGAGCTACCCCGGCCGCGCCGGCATCGGCCACCAGTGGTCGTACCTGCCCGACGTGGCGCGCACCATGGTCGAGCTGCTGGCGCGGCGCGAGCGGCTCGAGCCTTTCGCGCGCTTTCACATGGCCGGCCATTGGGACGCGGACGGCACGCGCATGACCGGCGCCATCCGCAAGGTGGCGGCCCGCCGCACCGGCGCCGAGGTGCGCGTGTCGGCCTTTCCGTGGTGGCTGCTGGCGCTGGCCTCGCCCTTCGTCGTCACCTTCCGGGAGATGCGCGAGATGCGCTACCTGTGGCAAACCCCCCTGGGCATGGACAACGCGAGGCTGGTCGCCGTGCTGGGCCGCGAGCCGCACACGCCGCTGGAAGAAGCGGTGGAGGCCACGCTCGACGGCATGGGCAACCTGCCCGCCGCCCCGGTGGGCGCCGCAGCCTGATCAGAACACCGACAGCCCCGTGCGCGCCACGAACAGCTCCAGCGCCTTCATGCCCAGCAGCGAATTGCCGGTGGCGTCGAGCGCGGGCGACCACACGCACAGCGTGAGCGTGTCGGGCACCACCGCCACGATGCCGCCGCCCACGCCGCTCTTGCAGGGCAGGCCGATGGAAAAGGCCACGTCGCCCGCCGCGTCGTAGGTGCCGCAGGTGAGCATCAGCGCGTTGATGCGCCGTGTTTGCCGTTCGCCGGTGACATCGGGCTGGCCATCGATGGGGTGCGCGCCGTCGCGGCACAGGAAGGCCGCGGCCCGCGCCAGCTGGCGGCAGCTCATGCGCAGCGCGCACTGGTGGAAGTAGGTGTCGAGCACGGTCGCGACGTCGTTGTCGATCTTGCCGAAGCTCTTCATGAAGTTGGCCAGCGCCACGTTGCGAAAGCCCGTGTCGGCCTCCGACTGCGCCACCTCGTCGTCGAAGGCGATGGGCTCGCCGCACAGGCTGGCCATGAGCGCGAGGATGTCGTCCTTCGCCCCGTTCCCACCGCGGCCGCTGGCCTTCGCCTGGCTCACCAGCCGGTCGGCCACCGCGATGGCGCCGGCATTGATGAACGGGTTGCGCGGCTTGCCCTGTTCGTTCTCGAGCTGCACCAGCGAATTGAACGGGTTGCCCGAGGGCTCGCGGCCAATGCGCTCCCACAGCGCGTCGCCCATGCGCTGCATGGCGAGCGTGAGGGTGAAAAGCTTGGACACGCTCTGGATGGAGAAGGGCGTCTCGAAGTCGCCCGCGCCGGCTTCCTCGCCCTCGCAGGTGCGCAGCGCGATGCCGAACTGGCGGGCATCGACCCGCGCCAGCGCGGGGATGTAGCTGGCGACCTTGCCGTGGTGTTCGCCCTGGCCGCACTGCGCGATCTGCGGGCGCAGCGTGGCGACGATCTCGTCGAGCACGGGCTGGAATTTCATGGGGTTCATGCCGTGCGTTGTACCGCGGGCCGGCGATTGACCAGCACGATGCCCAGCGCCACCCCGACGAGCGCCACGATCAGCTGCGCCGTGAGCGGCTCCTTCAGCAGCACCACGCCGAACACCAGCGCGAACAGCGGCGTGAGAAAGGTGAAGGACGACATCTGCGTGGCCGGGTAGTGCCGCAGCAGCCACATCCACGCCAGGTAGCTGGCGAAGGCGCCCACCACCGTCTGCAGCCCGATGGAGCCCCACGCCGCCGCCGAGTAGGCAAAGCCCCAGTGCTCGCCCAGCAACAGCGACAGCACCGGGCACACCGCGGCCGTGACCGCCACCTGGTAGAACAGCGTTTTTTCCGCGCTGGCCGTGGCCAGCCGGGTGGTGCGCAGCGTGAGCGTGGTCAGGCCCCACAGCATGCCGGCCGCCAGGCCCAGCGCGTCGCCGATGAGCTGCGACGAGCTCATGTGGCCGAAGCCTTCGCTGAAGGCCAGCACCACGCCCGAGAACGCGATGAAGAGCCCCAGCCACTGGAAGCCGCGCAGCCGCTCGGCCGGCACCCAGCGCGGCAGCAGCAGCGACACCCAGAAGGGCGCCGTGTAGAGAAACACCGTGAGCCGCGACGCGCTGGTGTGCTGCAGCCCCAGGTAGATGCCCGCGAACTCGCCCGAGAACAGCAGGCCGGCCAGCAGCCCCGGCCACAGCGTGCCGTCGCGCTCGAAGAGCCGCACCCCGCGCGAGGCGCACCACAGCCACAGCAGCGCGGTGGCGCCGACCATGCGAATGGAGGCCTGCCACATCGGCGGCACCTCGGCCACGGTGGTCTTGATGATGATCTGCTGCAGCCCCCAGAAGGCGCAGCAGGCAATGAGCAGGCCGATGGCGAGGCTGTCGAGGTGGGTCTTGCGCTGGATCATAAAGGCTCGCTGACGGTGGCTCGGCGCGCGGATGGGCGCCGAATTCATCCGATGATCGTATCGCGCGAGCGCGTTCCGCGGGGGCCTTGCCCGCGTTACTGCCTTGTTGCGCTATTACGCTATTGCGCTACTGCGCGAACGCGTCCAGCGCGGGCAGCGCCGCCTGCCGCTCGAAGCGCCGCTCGATGGCCAGCAGCGCGGCCTCCAGGAACTGCAGGAACATGCCCATGGCCACCGCCGTGGTCTGGCCCGCGCGCTGGTACAGGCAGCTGAACGATCGCGCGCCCGCGTCGGCCAGGCCGGTCCACACCAGCGTGCCGCGGTCCACGTCTTCGGCGACGTTCTCCGGAATGAGAAAGCCGATGCCGGTGCCGCCGGCCACCAGCCGGCGCACCATGGCCACCGAGCTGGTCTCGACCAGCGGGCGCACCTTGCGGTGCTCGCGGTGGTCGATCTGGTCGACCATGGCGCGCAGCTCGGTGTCGGGCGTCATGAGGATCAGCGGATGCTCCAGGCAGTCGCGCAGCCGCGGCAGCTTGCCCAGCGCCGCCAGCGGATGGCCCGGCGGCGTGACCAGCCCCAGGTGCTGCGGGAACGCGCGGATTTCCTCGACCCCGGGCGGCGGCTTGCGGCGCAGGCAGAAGCCGATGTCCGATTCGCCGTTGGCCACCCACTTCAATATGTTCTCGCCGCTGCCCGAGCGCACGCTGTAGGTCACGCCGGGGTAGTGCTTCATGGCGGCCTCGATCACCTCGGGCACCAGCTGCTCGGCCGACGAATGCGACACCGCCAGGTTGATGTGCCCGCGCCGCAGCGAGCGCAGGTCTTCCACCTGGGCCATGGCGTTGTCGAAGTCGCGCTGCCCGCGCCGCACGGCGGCCACCATGATCTCGCCCGCGGTGGTCAGCTGCATGCCGCGCGGCAGCCGGTCGAACAGCGGCGTGCCGACCTGCTCCTCGAGGTTGAGCACCTGCTGGTGCACCGCCGCGGCCGTGAGGTGCAGCGCCTCGGCGGCCTTGCGCACCGAGCCGCGGCGGGCCACTTCGTCGAAACACCGGAAGGTCTGGGAAATGGCGCGCATGGTGCCGGCGAGTGTATGGATTTTCTATACGCACCGTACGAAACAAACAGATTTTCCTGACGGGCGATGCGGCCTAGATTCGCGGCATTCCTTCAATTTCCCCGAGGTTCGCCCCTGTGACTACCACCGTCGACCAGATCACCCAGCGCCGCCGCGGCACCGGCCTGATCGCCCATGACCCGGCGCTCAGCGCCGGCGGCTACACCCTGATCGCGCCGCAGACCGACGACGGCAACGTCTACCTGGTCGACATCGAGGGCCGCGTCGCGCACCAGTGGAAGATGCCGGTGCGCCCGGGTCGCGCCGCCGTGATCCTGCCCAACGGCAACCTGGGCTACAACGGCAACCACGCCGGCACGCCCGAGATCTACGCGGCCTGGTCGCTGTGGCACGGCGGCGATTTCTACGAGGCCACGCCCGCCGGAGACATCGTCTGGCGCTTTCAGGACCCGACGCACCACCACGACGCCCGCTGGCTGCCCAACGGCCACCTGCTGTACGCCGGCTGCGCGCCGGTGCCGCCCGGCTTTGCCGAGCGCGTGCCGGGCGGCACGGCCCATGGGCCCGACGAGACGATGTACGCCGACGTGATCCGCGAGGTCGACCGCGACGGCAAGCTGGTGTGGGAGTGGAAGGCCTGGGAGCACCTGGCGCCGGAAGACTTTCCCATCCACCCCGGCTTCGGCCGCACCCACTGGCCGCTGGTGAACGGGCTGGACGTGACGCGCGAGGGCCTGGTGCTGATGAGCCTGCGCACCACCTCGGGCATCGTCGGCGTCGACCGGGCCACCGGCGACGTGAAGCTGCACATTCCGCCCGGCGTGCTGTCGCACCAGCACGCGCCCGTGGCGCTGGACAACGGCAACATTCTTGCTTTCGACAACGGCAACTTCCGCACCGGCAAGCATGTGGCGTTCTCGCGCGTTCTCGAAATCGACCCGGCCTCCCACGAGGTGGTGTGGCAGTACGCCGACGAACTGGTCAACGCCTTCTACACGGCCTACATGGGCAGCGCGCAGCGCCTGCCCAACGGCAACACGCACGTCACCGAGTCGGCCACGGGGCGGCTCTTCGAGGTCACGCCGGCCGGCGAGGTGGTGTGGGAGTACGTGATTCCCTGGTTCGCCGAATACCCCGACGAGGCCGCGCGCAAGTACGTGCCCGGCCGGCAGAACAGCGTGTTCCAGACCTTCCGCTACACGGCGGCGCAACTTCCCTGGCTCAAGGTGTCCGCATGACTTTTCGCATGGCTTCTTCCACCCTTCGCCGTCTTGCACTGCCCTTGGCCGCGGCGTTGCCCCTGGCTGCGGCGTTGCCTTTTGCGGCGCAGGCGGCCGACGCGCCCAAGCCCTTGCAGCCCGTGCGCATCCTGAGCAACTGGTTCGCCCAGCCCGACCAGGCGGGCTACTGGCAGGCCCAGCAGGACAAGCTCGGCAAGGAGGCCGGCATCGAGATCAGCGTGCTGCAGGGCGGCCCGAAGATCCAGACCATTCCGCAGGTGGCCTCTGGCCAGGCCGAGTTCGGCATCGGCAACGCCGACGACGTGCTGCTGGCCCGCCTGCGCGGCGCGCCGGTGCGCGCGGTGTTCGCGCACCTGGACTACGTGCCCTACACGCTGGTCTACCATGCCGACCCGGCCGTGAAGTCCATCGCCGACCTGCAGGGCCGCATCTTCGCCGTGAACATCGGCAACGCCTACTGGGAGTGGACGAAGAAGCAGTACAAGCTCGCGGGCACGCGCGAGATCCCGGTGAGCGGCGACCTGAGCCTGTTCCGCAACGACCCGAAGATGGTGCAGCAGGGCTACTCGCTGTTCCTGCCCGCGCGCATGGCCGCGGCCGGCGTGCAGGTGCAGCAGGTCACGCTGGCGTCGCTGGGCTACCGGCCGTACGACGTGCTCTTCACCACCGACGACATGATCCGCAAGAACCCGGCGCTGGTGAAGGCCACCCTGGCCGCGGTGCAGAAGGGCTGGGCCAGCTACGTGCGCAACCCGCAGGGGCTGAAGCCGCTGATCACCGGCATGAACAAGCAGATGACGCCCGAGATCTACGACGCGGCGAACAAGGAAATGATCGAGACGCTGATCTCGCACGACCTCGGGCGCATCGGCTGCATGACGGACGCGCGCTGGGGCGAGCTGGCGGGCCAGTTGCGCAGCGTCAACTTCTTGCCGGCCGGCTTCGACGCGAAGCAGGGCTACGACCGCACGCTGGTGCCGGGCTGCAACCCATGAGCGCGAGGCAGCTCGATGCGAGTGCAGGTTCGGGTGCGGTTTCGGGCGCGGCCGTCGGGCTGGCGGGCGTGTCGAAGCGCTTCGGCAGCGGCAAGGCCGGGGGCTTGCTGGCGCTGGACACCGTCGACTTCGCGCTGCGCCCGGGTGAGTTCGTCTCCATCGTCGGGCCCTCGGGCTGCGGCAAGTCGACGCTGCTGCGCATCATGGCGGGGCTGGTCGCGCCGAGCACCGGGCGCTGCACGCGGCCCGAGGGCGTCGCGACCGCCTTCGTGTTCCAGGAGGCGGCGCTGCTGCCCTGGCGCACCGTGGAGCGCAACGCGCAGTTGCTGATGGAGCTCGAAGGCCACGCGCCCGCCAGTTGCAAGGCGCGTGCCGCCGAGGCGCTGAAGCTGGTGGGGCTCGCGGGCTTCGAGAAGTCGTACCCGCACCAGCTCTCCGGCGGCATGCGCATGCGGCTGTCGCTGGCGCGCGCACTGGCGCTGCGGCCCGGGCTGCTGCTGCTCGACGAGCCGCTGGCGGCGGTCGACGAGCTCACGCGCGACGTGCTGCAGGAGGAGCTGTCCTCGCTGTGGCGCCAGGCCGGCTTCACCGGCGTGCTGGTGACGCACAACGTGCACGAGGCGGTGTACCTGTCGAACCGGGTGGTGGTGATGTCGCCGCGGCCGGGGCGCATCCTGGACGTGATCGACGTGCCCTTCGATTTCCCGCGCGCGCCCGAGCTGCGTGCCAGCGCCGGCTTCGCGGCGCTCACGGGCCGGGTGACGGCGGTGCTGCGGGCGCAACACACGACGCCACAAGCGGCGCGACATGCCCAGGCCGCGGCATGAGGAGGCCATGGCAATGACCCGCTCCATTTCCTTTTCCGCCGCCGGCGTGGTGCGCAACGCCGGCCCCGTGCTGGTGGTCGCGTTGCTCGCCATCGGCCTCTGGTGGCTGCTGAGCGCCACCGTGTACCAGGGCAAGGGCTACCTGCTGCCCTCGCCGCAGGAAGTGGCCGCGGCCACCGTGGAGAACGCCGGCGTGCTCGCGGGCGCGACGCTGTCCACGCTGAAGGAGGCGCTGCTGGGCTACGCGCTGGCCATCGTGCTCGGCATCGCGGGCGCGGCGGTGCTGGCGCAGTCGCGGCTGCTGGAGCGCAGCCTGTACCCGTACGCGGTGCTGCTGCAGACCGTGCCGGTGGTGGCGATCGCGCCGCTCATCGTGCTCTGGTTCGGCTACAACGAGCTGTCGGTGGTGATCGTGAGCTTCATCATGTCGCTGTTCCCCATCATCAACAACACCATGCTGGGCCTGCGCTCCACCTCGCGCAACCTGGCCGAGCTGTTCGCGCTGCACCGCGCGAGCGGGCTGGTGTCGTTCTGGAAGCTGCGGCTGCCGGGCGCGCTGCCGCACATCTTCGCGGGGCTGCGCATTTCGGCGGGGCTGTCGGTCATCGGCGCCATCGTGGGCGAATTCATCATCGGCTCGGGCAATGCCGAAGGCGGGCTGGGCGTGCAGATCGTGTTCGCGCAGGGGCGCATGTACACCGCGCTGCTGTTCGCCGAGGTGATCGCCGCGACGCTGCTGGGCTTCGTGTTCTTCCTGGCGGTGAGCGCGATCGGCCGGCTGCTGCTGCGGCACTGGCACGAGTCGGCGCTGGAAAGCTGAAAGCCCCGTCGCTCTATTTTTGCGTGGCCACGGGGTAGGGCGGCTTGCCCCGCGTGCCGGTCATCAGGTCGGGCACCACGGCTTCCACGTCGGGCAGCGCGCGCGCCGCGCGCTCCAGCCGCTTCGCCAGCGCCGCGTTCGGCACGCAGCCCTGCAGGTACACCCAGCGGCGCTGCACCATGACCCACACGCTGGCCTTGCGCACGCCCGGCACCGCGCTCAATGCGGCACGCACCTTGGGCGCCAGGGGCTTGTCGTAGCGGTAGGCGTTGCTGTCGGCGCACTTGCCGGCCAGCCAGCAGCTGGTGCCGCGCTCCAGCCGCGAGTGGGTCTGCACGCGGCGTTCCTCGGCCGTGTAGAACGGCCCCTCGGGCACCGCGCAGGCCGGCAGGCCCGACGACACCTGGAAGAACGGGTCGTCGAACCAGTTCTGCCTGGGCGGCCCCGCGGCCTCCTGCGCCATGACGGTCTGCGCAAGAAGCAGCAGCACGGGCATGAGCGCAGGATGTTTCACTACAAGGGGTGTTCCGTGTAGAAGCGCCCGCCGTGGAACAGCAGCGGCGAGGCGCCGCCGTCGTGCGAGCAGCGCTCCACCTCGCCCACGAAGATCACGTGGTCGCCTTCGTCGTAGCGGCTGCGGTTGAAGCACTCGAAGCTCGCCGCCGCGCCGGCCAGCACCGGCGCGCCGCCCAGGCCTTCGGTGTAGGCCACGTCGGCCCAGCGGTCGATGTTCTTGGTGGCGAAGCGTTCGGCCAGTGCCTTCTGGTTGGCCGCCAGGATGTTCACGGTGTAGTGCGAGCCGGTGCTCAGCGCGGGCATGGAGCCGGCCGCGCGCGCCAGGCTCCACAGCACCAGCGGCGGCGCCAGCGACACCGAGTTGAACGAGTTGGCCGTGAGGCCGACCAGCGTGCCGTCGGCCGCGCGCGCGGTGACGATGGTGACGCCGGTGGCGAACATGCCGAGCGCGTCACGGAACTCGTCGGGCGAAAAGGAGGGCGGCTGGGCCCGTCGGGGAGTGGTCACTGGGGGAGGCTGCAAGGGCGGCAAGGGCTTGAAGGGCAGAAGGCCATTTTGGCTCAGCGCCCGGGGGGCTGCTTGGCGGGGCTCATCAACTCGGTCACCAACCGGGAATAGGCGGTGGCCGCAGCCGAGAGGGTACGCCCTGCGAGGGTCACGAGGCTGTAATGCGTCTGCATGCGCGCGAAGCCCGCCACCGGCAACGGCACCAGCGCGCCGGTCTCGTGCCCCGGCGCCGGGGCCAGCGGCGCCAGGATGACTGCGTGCGCCGTGAGCGCCAGGTGGCGCAGCGTGCCCGCGTCGTCGCAGGTGACGTTGAACACGCTGCGTTCGCTGCGCCGCGGTTGCCGCTCGAACTGCGCCGCCACCTCGGCCGGCAGCCGCGGGCCGGCCACGGGATAGGCCATGAGGTCTTCCAGCGTGGCCTGCTTCAGCTTGAGCAGCGGATGCCGTGCCCGCACGAAGAAAGACACCGGCACGTTGGGCAGCCGCGCGAGCTTCAGTCCGGGCTGCTTCTCCAGGTCGCGCGTGTCGGCGATGAACAGGTCGAGCTGGCGGCGGTGCAGGCGCTCGCACAGGCTGGCGGTGTCGGCCACTTCCATGCGCATCTGCAGCTGCGGGTGGCGCTGTGTCATGAGCGACAGGGCCAGCCGGCCCAGCGTGCCGGCGGCGAACGGCCCGAGGCCGACCGCGAGGCTGCCGATGGCCAGGCCTTCGAGCTCCAGCACGTCGCGCGCGATCTGCTGCGCGTCGGCCAGCAGCTCGCGGGCGCGTGCCAGCACCAGCTCGCCGGCCTGGGTGAAGCGCACGGTGCCGTAGGCGCGGTCGATCAGCCGGGCCTGCAGGCCTTCTTCGAGGTTGTCGATGCTGCGCGAGAGCGCGGGCTGCGACAGGTGCACGGCCTGGGCCGCGCGGCCGAAGCTGCCCTGGTCCGCAAGGGCGACGAGATGCTGGAGCTGGCGCAGTTGCATTTTGCGTTTTACTTGAAAAGCAAGCGCGTATTTTGCATTTGCCAATGCATCTGCGGCTTCCGAGAATCGGTGCCGGCCCCTTTCCCCAAGACCGCAGAAGAACGAGACACCCCATGACGCTCCCCCGTTTCTCCCGCGCGCGCATTGCAACGGCCTGCGCGTTCGCCTGCGCGCTCGTCACCGGCTCGGCCCTTGCGCAGACCGTGCCCAAGCCGCCCGAGCCCTCCACGCTGAAGGCCAACGCCGACATGGCGAAGGCGCTGCCTTTCGCCGACCGGCGCGACTTCGAGGATGCGATGCGCGGCTTCATCGCCACCGTGCCCGACGCGCTGGTGCCGGGCACCGGACCGCGCCCGGTGTGGAGCATGAAGCCCTACGACTTCCTGAAGACCGACACGCCGGCCGACACCGTCAACCCCAGCCTGTGGCGGCAGGCGCAGCTGAACGCCATCCATGGCCTGTTCCAGGTGGCCGAGCGCGTGTACCAGGTGCGCGGCTTCGACCTGGCGAACATGACCATCGTGGAAGGCGACGGCACGCTGATCGTCATCGACCCGCTGCTCACCGCCGAGACCGCGCGCGCCGCGCTCGAGCTGTACTACCAGCACCGCCCGCGCAAGCCGGTGGGCACGGTGATCTACACGCACGGCCACGCCGACCACTTCGGCGGCGTGAAGGGCGTGCTGAGCGAGGCCGACGTGGCCGCGGGCAAGGTGCAGGTGATCGCGCCCGCGGCCTTCATGGAAACGGCGGTGGCCGAGAACATCCTCGCGGGCAATGCGATGAACCGGCGCTCGCAGTACCAGTTCGGCTCGCTGCTGCCGCCGGGCGTGCGCGGCCAGGTCGACACGGGCCTGGGCAAGGCGCTGGCGCGCGGCAGCATCACGCTGGTGGCGCCGACCTCCACCATCGACAAGCCCACCGAGGAGCGCACCATCGACGGCGTGCAGTTCGTGTTCCGGCTGGTGCCGGGCTCGGAGGCGCCGTCGGAAATGCTGCTGTACCTGCCGCAGTTTCGCGTGCTGAACATGGCGGAAGACGTGACGCACACCATGCACAACCTGTACACCATTCGCGGTGCCGAGGTGCGCGACGGCAACCTGTGGTCGAAGTACATCGACGAGGCGCGCGTGGCCTTCGGCGACAAGGCCGACGTGCTCATCGCCCAGCACCACTGGCCCACCACCGGGCGCGAGCGCATCGTCGACCTGCTGAAGAAGCAGCGCGACATGTACAAGTTCATCAACGACCAGACGCTGCGCCTGCTCAACCAGGGCTACACCGCGGCCGACATCGCCGAGACGCTGCGCATGCCCGCGAGCCTGGCGCAGGAATGGTCGGCGCGCGGCTACTACGGCACGCTGAGCCACAACGCCAAGGCGGTGTACCAGAAGTACCTGGGCTGGTACGACGCGAACCCGGCCAACCTGAACCCGTTGCCGCCGGTGGCCTACGCGAAGAAAACGGTCGAATACATGGGCGGCGCCGACGCGGTGCTGGCCCGTGCGCGCGAAGACTTCGGCAAGGGCGAGTTCCGCTGGGTGGCCAGCGCGATGAGCCAGGTGGTGTACGCCGACCCGTCGAACCGCGCGGCGCGCGAGCTGGGCGCCGATGCGCTGGAGCAGCTGGGCTACCAGTCGGAGGCCGGCACCTGGCGCAGCGCCTACCTGGTGGGCGCGATGGAGCTGCGCAACGGCGTGCCGAAGATTGCCGGCGGCAGCAGCGCCAATGCGGACACGCTCAAGGCGGTGAGCAACGACCTGTTCTTCGACTTCCTCGGCGTGCGGCTCGACGCCGCGAAGGCCGAGGGCAAGAAGATGGTCATCAACTGGAACTTCACGGACTCGAACCAGCAGTTCGTGTTGACGCTCGAAAACTCCGCGCTCACGCACATTGCCGGCCAGCAACCGGGCGCCGATGCCACGATCACGCTGGCGCGCGCCACGCTCGATGCGGTGACGCTGAAGGAAACGAGCTTTCCGGCCGCGGTGCTCACCGGCAAGGTGAAGATCGACGGCGACCGCGGAAAGCTCGCGGAGCTGATGTCGATGATGGACAACTTCGAGCTGATGTTTCCCGTGGTCGAGCCGCGGAGGTAGCTGCTGCCCTGTTCAGGGCAAGCGCTTACCCGAAGAACCAGTAGCAGACCGCGACAGCGGCCACCACCCCGGCCACCTCGGCCAGCAACGCACACGCCACCGAGTGCCGCGCCCGCTGGATGCCGACCGCGCCGAAGTACACCGCCAGCACATAGAACGTCGTCTCGGTGCTGCCCTGGATGGTGGCTGCCACCAGCGCGGGGAAGCTGTCGACGCCCTGCGTCTTCATGGTCTCGATCAGCATCGCGCGGGCCGCGCTGCCCGAGAAGGGCTTGACCAGCGCGGTGGGCATGGCGTCGACGAAGCGCGCGTCGAAGCCGCCCGCGGTCACCAGCCAGCGCAGGCCGCCCAGCACGAAGTCGAGCGCGCCCGAGGCGCGCAGCACGCCGACCGCGCACAGCATCGCCACCAGGTAGGGCAGCAGGTTCTTCGCGATGTCGAAGCCTTCCTTCGCGCCCTCGATGAAGCATTCGTAGACCTTGATGCGCCGCATGGCACCCGCCAGCAGGAACACCAGGATCACGCCGAACAGCGCCAGGTTGCCCAGCAGCGACGACAGCGACGCGATGGCCACCGCCGACAGCGTGCCCAGCAGCGCCATGAAGCCGCCCAGCAGCAGCGCGCCCGGCACCAGGTAGGCCAGCACCACCGGGTCCCACAGCCGCAGGTGCTGCACCAGCGCCACCGACAGCAGCCCGACCAGCGTCGAGGCACTGGTGGCCAGCAGGATCGGCAGGAACACCATGGTCGGGTCGGCCGCGCCCTGTTGCGCGCGGTACATGAAGATGGTGACGGGCAGCAACGTCAGCGACGAAGCGTTCAGCACCAGGAACAGGATCTGCGCGTTGGTAGCCGTGACCGGATCGGGGTTGAGCCGCTGCAGCTCGCGCATGGCCTTCAGGCCGATGGGCGTGGCGGCGTTGTCCAGGCCCAGCGCGTTGGCCGCGAAGTTCATGGTGATGAGCCCCAGCGCCGGGTGCCCCGCCGGCACGCCCGGCATCAGGCGGCTGAACAGCGGCCCCAGCAGCCGCGCCAGCCAGCCGACCAGCCCCGCCGCCTCGGCGATGCGCAGGAAGCCCAGCCACAGCGTGAGCGTGCCGAACAGCAGCACCATCACCTCGACCGCCAGCCGCGCCATGGTGAACAGGCTCTCGACGATGGCCGCGAACACCGTCGGGTCGCCCCCGACGAGCCACCGCCCCAGCGCGGCCAGCGCCGCCATCGCGAAGAAACCCAGCCACAAGCCGTTGAGCACGCTTCTTTTCCCTTTTTGGTGCGCGATCATAGGCTGGCCACCCATGGCATTCCCCTGCGCAATCCCCCGCGCAATCGCGTCCGCAATCCTTCACGCATTCCCCCGCGCCGCGAGCTACAGTTCGGGCCATGCGCGCCGCCACCCTCCGTCGACTTGCCAGCCTGGCACTGGGCGCGGCCACGCTCTGGCTCGCCGGCTGCGTGAGCCTGCCGCCCGGCAAGCCGATGCCGCTGGTCAAGGCCTACTCCGACACGGAAGTGTCACAAACCGAGCTGGCGCAGCTCGCGGCCAAGGGCACGCCGGGTGGCTCCACCACGCTGTCGGGCTTCAGGCTGCTGCCGGAGGCGGCCTTCGCGTTCGACGCGCGCATTTCGCTCGCGCGACACGCCGAGAAGTCGCTCGACGTGCAGTACTACCTGATCCAGAAGGACGACGTCGGCCTGCTGTTCCTGAAGGAACTGCGCGAGGCCGCCGCGCGCGGCGTGCGCGTGCGCCTGCTGGTGGACGACCTGTATACGGCGGGCGAAGACGAGGTGTTCGGCACGCTGTCGGCGTTTCCCAACGTGGAGGTGCGCCTGTTCAACCCGCTGCCTTCGCGCGCGGGTTCGCTGTCGGCGCGGCTGCTGCTGTCGCTCACCGACTTCGGGCGCATCAACCACCGCATGCACAACAAGCTGCTGGTGGCCGACAACAGCTTCGCGGTCTCGGGCGGGCGCAACATCGCCAACGAGTACTTCATGCGCAGCACGGCGGCCAACTTCATCGACATGGACGTGCTGTCCAGCGGCCCCGTGGTGCGCCAGATGTCCGAGGGCTTCGACCGCTACTGGAACAGCGAGCACGTGCGCCCCATCGAGCAGATCGCGCCGCTGCGCATGCCGGTGGAAGAAGCGCAGAAGCGCTTCGACGCCATCGCGCGCACGGCCGTGCCCGACGTGGCCATGCACCAGCGCGACGTGCTCAACAAGCCGCCGGTGGGGCAGGAGCTGATCACCGGCAACGTGGAGCGCTACTGGGCACCGTCGACGCTGTTCGTCGACTCGCCCGAGAAGATCACGCGCAAGCCCGACGCGGCCTACGAAGGCAGCGTGACCGAGGGGGCGCTGGGCGCCATCAATTCGGCGAAGCGCGAGGTGAAGATCGGCTCGCCGTACTTCATTCCGGGCGCGCACGGCATGGCGATGATGAAGAAGGCCATCGAGAACGGCGGGCGCGTCACCGTGGTCACCAATTCGCTGGGCGCCACCGACGAGCCGCTGGCCTATGCGGGCTACGAGCGCTACCGCGCCGACATGCTGAAGATCGGCGTGACCATCTACGAGATCGCGCCCACGCTCACCGGGCGCTCGGGCCGGTTCGGCGACTTCGGCAAGTCGATCAGCCGGCTGCACGCCAAGCTCGCGGTGATCGACGACGACCGCTTCTTCGTCGGCTCGATGAACCTCGACCACCGCTCGGCCGCCGTCAACACCGAGATGGGGCTGCTCATCGACAGCCCCGAGCTGGTGAAGGACTACGACAAGCTCATCAGCGGCGAGCGCGTCAACCTCGGCTACCGGCTGCGCCTGGGGCCCGACGGGCGGCGCGTGCAGTGGCTCGAATACGACGATGCGGGCGGCGACATCGTGCACGAGGACGAGCCGGGCGAGTTCCTGTGGCTGCGCTTCAAGAACTGGCTCCTGCTGCCCATCGTGGGCGAAGAACTGTTGTAAGTACGGGTCGGCGCGCGCCGATTTGTCATCTCCAAAACGGTCGGTTGCGTTACATTTCTAGTAGAAATGTGAACTTTTGTGACCGCATTCCGGAGACTTCGACCATGACCGATCCCTTGCCGCGCGAGTCGATTGCGCCGCTTTCCACCAGCCGTCGCCGAGCGCTGACGGGCCTGGCCGCCACCGCGGCCAGCGCTGCCGCAGGCCTGGGGTTCCCGGCGTTCGCGCAGGGCCGCGCGGTGCGCATCGGCACCACCTTCGACAACAGCAGCGTCGAGAAGGCCAACGGGCAGGGGCTGTTCCAGGGGTCGAGCGCCTTCTTCGCGGCGCTGAACAAGGCCGGCGGCATCAACGGCACCAAGGTCGAGCTGGTGATGGCCGACGACACCTTCAAGCCCGACGTGGCCAAGGCCAACGCGCTGGCCTTCGAAAAAGACAGCTCGGTGCTCGCGCTGCTGCACCCGCTGGGCACGCGCCAGACGGCCGAGGTGATGGACGCGGTGCCCGGCATGGCCGTGGTCGGCCCCATCACCGGCACCATCTCGCTGCGCAAGAAGACCTCGCCCAACACCTTCTGGGTGCGCGCCAACTACGACCAGGAAGTCGACAAGCTCGTGAGCACGGCCGCCGTGCTGGGCCAGAGCCGCATCGGGCTCGTGCACTCCGAAGACCCACTGGGCCAGTCGGTGCTGGCGGCCTTCAAGAACGCGCTGGCCAAGGCCAAGCTGGAGCCCGCGGTCATCGCGACCACGCCCAACACCACCAGCATGGAAGTCGGCCCCGCGGCCGCCGCCATCGCCAAGGCCAAGCCGCAGGTGATCGTGGTGGGCCTGGCCGGCACGGCGCCGGTGTTCCTGAAGGCGCTGCGCGAGGCAGGCAACAGCAGCTCGGCCTACGGCCTGTCGATCACGGCCAGCGCGCTCGCGGCCATGGGCGACCTGGCCAAGGGCCTGGGCTTCGTGATCGTGGTGCCTTCGCCGTACTCGACCCGCTTCGAGATCGTGCGCCGCTACCAGGCCGACATGGTGGCCAGCGGCGTGAAGGACTTCTCGCTGACGAGCCTGGAGGGCTACATCAACGCCGCGGTGCTGGCCGAAGGCATGCGCCGCGCCGGCGGCTCGCTCACGCGCGCCTCGGTGATGTCGGGGCTGGCCAGCATCGAGAACTTCGACATGGGCGGCGTGAAGATCAACTACGGGCGCACCAACCGCGAAGGCGGCCAGTTCGTGGATGTGGCGGTGATCGGCAGCCGCGGGCAGATGTTGAGCTGAGCTGAGCTGAGCTGAACCCGCGCTCCCGCGGGTAGCGCCTGCGGCTACTTCCGCGCCGCCTGCGCGTGGTTCGGAAATGGCGCCGCTACAGTGCAAGCCACCTGCACTGCCGGAGCCTGGCGCCCATGGACGATGACTTCCTGCTGCTGAACGGCCTTTTGCTGCTCGGCTTCGTGACCTGCGCGGCGCTCGCGCTGGCCGCTTTCTTCGCGTGGCGGCGGCCCGTTGCGCAAGGGCGCATCGGCGCATTGGAGGCCGGCCTTGGCTACGCGCTGTGCGTGGCCGTGGTGCCGCCGGCCGTGTGGTGGTGCGTGGGCACCTACCTGCAGGGCCTGGCGGGCCTGCGCGACGGCGCTCCCTCGTTCTGGACGCACCTGGCGGACATCGGCGTGACCTTCATCGTGTTCGCGTGCCTGTGGATCTCGTGGGCCGTGGCCTTCGCGCTCGCGTGCCTCGCCGCATGGCGCTTCAGCGTGTGCGCCCGGCGCTGGCGCGAACAGGCGGTGGGCTGAAACCGGGGCGGCGCTTCAAGCGGCCGCATCGGCTTTCACCTCAGGCGGCCACGTCCTCGGCAATGCCCACGCCGAGCAGGCCTTCGAGCAGGCCGCGGTCCGCCGCCAGCGCCGCGCTGGTTCCCGCGTGCACCACGGTGCCGCGCTCCAGCACGATGGCCTTGTGCGTCATCTCCAGCGCCAGCACCGGGTGCTGCTCGACCACGATGGACGCCAGCCCTTCCGACTCGCACAGCCGCCGGATCGCCGCGGCCAGCTCCTCCACGATGATCGGCGCCAGCCCTTCCATGGGCTCGTCGAGCAGAAGCAGCTTGGGGTTGGTCATGAGCGCGCGGCCGATGGCCAGCATCTGCTGCTCGCCGCCCGAGAGCTGGTTGCCGTAGTTGCCGCGGCGCTCGCGCAGGCGCGGGAAGAAGTCGTACACGCGCTTCAGGTTCCAGGCGCCGAAGCGCGCGATGACGGTGAGGTTTTCTTCCACGGTGAGCGAGGGGAACACCTCGCGCTCCTGCGGCACCCAGCCCAGCCCCGCGCGCACGCGCTGGTGCGAGGGCCAGCGCGTGATGTCCTCGCCCTGCCAGCGGATGGCGCCCTGCATCACGCGGGTGTTGCCCATGAGCGTTTCCAGCAGCGTGGTCTTGCCCACGCCGTTGCGCCCGAGGATGGCGAGGCTTTCGCCCTGCTGCAATGAGAAGTCGAGGCGGTCGAGGACCACGGCGTTGCCGTAGCCGGCCGTGAGCCGCTCGAACGTGAGGGCGGGTGCGGATACGGATGCGGGTGCTTCAGGCATGGTGATGAGAACTTCCCAGGTAGACCTCGCGCACGCGCGGGTCGGCGCCGATTTCGCCCGGCGTGCCTTCGGTGAGGATGCGTCCGCCCACCAGCACCGAGATGCGGCGCGAGAAGCGGAACACCAGCTTCATGTCGTGCTCGATGAACAGCACGCTGATGTCGTCGGGCAGCGCCGCAATGGCTTCGAACAACTCGCCGCTCTCGTCTTCCGGCACGCCCGCGGCCGGCTCGTCGAGTAGCAGGATGCGGGGCCTGGCGGCCAGCGCCAGCGCAATCTCGAGCAGGCGCTGCTTGCCGTAGGGCAGCTCGGCCACGGGCACGTCGGCCAGGCTGTCGAGCTTGAGCGTGCCGAGCAGCGCATGCGCTTCGTCGAACACGGCCGTGCAGCCTTTCAGCGGCCGCCACCAGGTGGCACCCAGCCCTTCGCGCTCGCTGATGGCCAGCACCACCGACAGCAGCGGCGTGAGGCTGGGAAACAGCGTGTTGATCTGGAAGGTGCGCGCCAGGCCCATGCGGGCGCGCTTGTCGCAGGGCAGGCGCGTGATGTCGCGATCGCCCATGTGGATGCTTCCGTTCGTGGGCTTGAACACGCCGGTGAGCAGGTTGATGAGCGTGGTCTTGCCCGCGCCGTTGGGGCCGATGAGCGCCTGGCGCGCGCCGGGCTCCAGCGACAGGTTGACTTCGCTCACCGCCTGGAAGGCGCCGAAGCGGATGCCCAGGTTCTGCGTGCGCAGGGTGTGGGTGGTCGAATTGTTCATCGCGCCTTCCCCGTGCGAACGAAGCGCGACAGCGCCCCCATGATGCCGCCGCGCCCGAGCATGACGGCCGCGATCAGGAAGATGCCGAGCCAGAACATCCAGTACTGCGGGTTCATGTCGGCGAACATGTCGTGCACCAGCATGTAGACGATGGCGCCGATCATGCCGCCGTACAGCCGCCCGGTGCCGCCGAGCACGAGGATGATGAGCACCTCGGCCGAGCGGTTGAAGCCGATCGACTCGATGCCCACGAACTGCGTGGTCTGCGCCAGCAGCGCGCCCGCCACGCCGGCCACCGCGGCCGAGAACGCATAGGCCATGCGCAGGCGCGCTTCCACCGGCGAGCCGATGGCCAGCATGCGCTTGCGGCTGTCGTGGATGCCGCGCAGCGCCAGGCCGAAGGGCGAGCGCAGCACCAGCCGCACGAGCAGGAACATGGCCAGCACCACGCCGAAGGCATAGCAGAAGGCGGTCTTGCCGTAGAGGTCGAAGTCGAAGAAGCCGAGCACCGGCGCGATGACCACGCCCTGCAGGCCGTCGGTGCCGCCGGTGATGCCCGAGAGCCGGTTGGCCACCTCGAACAGCAGCACGCACACGCCGATGGTGATCATCAGCCGCGTGAGGTCGGCGCCGCGCACCACGAGGTAGCTGAGCGCATAGCCCAGCAGCCCGCTCACCACCAGCGCGAACACGAGGCCGGTGAACGGCTCGCTCCAGCCGTACTTGGCGAGCAGGCCGGCGGCGTACGCACCGGCGCCGAAGAAGGCCGCATGGCCCACGGTGAGGATGCCGGCGTAGCCCAGCGCCATGTCGAGCGACACGGCGAACAGGCCGAAGATCATGATCTGGCTCATCAGCGTGAGCTTGTCGGGCAGCAGGAAGAAG
This sequence comes from Variovorax sp. RCC_210, assembly GCF_041355175.1. Lineage (NCBI taxonomy): Bacteria > Pseudomonadati > Pseudomonadota > Betaproteobacteria > Burkholderiales > Comamonadaceae > Variovorax > Variovorax sp. RCC_210. Next base: position 847,446 of record NZ_JBFUPJ010000002.1, read on the forward strand.
CTGGATGCCAGCGCGAGCCAGAAGGCGATCTCGGCGATGCGCAGCTGCGCGGGGGAAACGCTCAGGGCTTTCATGCGACCCCCTTCTTGGCGACGATGCCGTTGGGCCGCGCGAGCAACATGACGATCATGAAGACATAGATGAGAAAGGCGCCCGCTTCAGGCCAGTAGTACTTGCCCGCCACGTCGACGATGCCGACCAGCAGCGCCGCGATGAAGGGGCCGGTCACGGTGCCCGCGCCGCCCACGCACACCACCATCAGGAAGTACACGAGGTACTTCAGCGGGAACGAAGGCTCCAGCCCCAGCATGCCCAGGCTCAGCGCGCCGCCCAGGCCCGCCAGGCCGCAGCCCAGCGAGAAGGTCAGGAAGAACAGGCGCTGCACATGGATGCCGGTGCCGCCCGCCACGCGCTGGTTGTCCACCGCCGCGCGCACCATCGCGCCGTAGCGCGTCTTGCCCAGGCCCAGCAGCAGCGCGACCAGCACCGCCGCGCCGCACACGATGAGGAACATGCGGTAGCGGCCCACCTCCAGCCCCAGCAGCGACACCTGGCCGTCGAGCGCCGGCGGCAGCGTGAAGGGCTGCATGGTCGGGCCGAAGAAGTAGGTGAACGCGGCAATCGACACGAACACCACGCCGATCGACAGCAGCACCTGGTCCAGCGGGTGCGCGCGGTACAGCCGCCGGTAGAACACCAGCTCCAGCACCGCGCCCACCACGGCGGCAGCCACGAACGCCGCCGCGAGCGACAGGCCGAAGCCCAGGCCGAAGTGGTTCATGAGCACGCTCGCGGCGTAGCCGCCCACCATCGCGAAACTGCCGTGCGCGAGGTTGACGAAATTCATGAGCCCCATCGTGATGGACAGGCCCACGCCGATGAGGAACAGGAGCATGCCGTAGGCCACTCCATCGAAGATCACGATGCCCATGAATTTCCTGCTTGCTGCGTGCTGGCTGGCGGGTGGGGGGACGACCGGGGTTGCCGGCCGTCGGTCCCTTTACTTGGCTGCGGCTGCGCCTTCCTTGGCCGGGTCCTTCACGCGGTCGAACTTGTCGAACTCCACGTTCACCAGCTGGCCGTTCACGCGCTCGGTCTTGCGGATGTACACGGTCTGCACGATGTCGCGCGTGACCGGGTCGATCTCGATGGGGCCGCGCGGGCTCTCGAAGCTCAGGCCCTTCAGCGCGTCCATGAACTTGTCGCCGCCGGCGTCGCCCTTGGTCTTGGCCAGCGCCAGGTCGATGGCGGCCATGGCGTCGTAGGCCGTCACGGCGAAGTAGCTCGGGCGCAGCTTGGCGCCGTTGTCGGCGGCGAAGTCTTTCACGAACTTCTGGTTCTTGGGCGAGGGGTGCGCGAACGAATAGTGGTGGCTGGTGACCAGGCCCAGCGCCACGTCGCCGGTGGCGTCGAGGTAGCTGTCGTCGGTGGCTTCGCCGGTGGCGTACAGCTTGATGCCGGCCTGCTCCATGCCACGCTCCTTCCACACCTTCAGGAAGGCCGGCGGCATCACGCCCGAGGGGAAGAAGAAGAACACGGCCTGGGGCTTGGCGTCCTTGATGCGTTGCACGTAGGCCGAGAAGTCGGGGTTGTTCATGGGCGTGCGCACTTCGCCCGACACCTTGCCGCCGCCGGCGGTGAAGGTCTTCTTGAAGGCGGTTTCGGCGTCGACGCCCGAGGCGTAGTCGGCCACCACGGTGTACGCGTCCTTCACGCCTTCCTTGAGCATGTAGCGCGCCATCGGGTCGGTGACCTGCTGCACGGTGAACGACAGGCGCGCCACGTACGGCGAGCTGGTGGTGATGGCCGAGGAGGCCGCGTTCATCACGATGGTCGGGATCTTGGCCTGCGTGGCAATGGCGCCCACGGCATAGGCGTTGGGGCTGAAGTCCAGCCCGGTGAGGATGCTCACCTTGTCGCGCACGATGAGTTCCTGCGCAATGCGCTTGGCGGCGTCGGGCGCGGGGCCGGCGGTGTCCTTCTTGATGATCTCGACGGCGCGCCCGCCCACCTTGCCGCCGTGCTCCTTCAGGTACAGGGCGATGCCGGCGTCGAACTGGCGGCCGTAGTCGGCGTAGGGGCCCGAGTAGGTGGCGATGAGGCCGATGCGCAGCGGCTCGTCGGCGGCGTGCGCCGTGGCGCCCAGCAGGCCGAAGCCGGCCAGCATCAGGGTCGAGAGCAGGGTTCTCTTGGTCATCTTCATTGGCTTCATCGGCGTCATTTGGAAAGGCCTTTCAGGTGGAATGAATCAATGCGCCCGCTCGGGCGCCGCTGTCGTGTAACCGGATGTGGGCAGCGGGCGATGATGCCCGAGCCACGCGTCAGATCTGCGTTTCGGGCACGCGCACCGTGAGGCCTTCGAAGGCCGCGGTCACGGTGAGCTGGCAGCTCAGGCGGGAGCCGGGCCGGCGCTCGGAGGCCACCGCGTCGAGCAGGGCGCTTTCCATGTCGTCGGGCGGCGGCAGCAGCGCGAGGAAGGCGTCTTCCACGTAGACGTGGCAGGTGGCGCAGGAGCAGCAGCCGCCGCACTCGGCGTCGATGCCGCGCACGTTGCCGCGGATGGCGGTCTCCATCACGCTCGCGCCGAGCTTGGCGTCGACGTCGCGCGTGGTGCCGTCCTTGAGGATGTAGTGGATCGTGGGCATTCTTGTGGGGGCTGGTTCAGAACATGTCGAAGTACTCGCGGTGTTCCCACTCGCTGACTTCGAGGTTGAAGCGGGCGATTTCCGCTTCCTTGATGTGGCACAGGTAGTCGATGAAGGTCTTGCCCATCTGCGCGTTGAGCATCTCGTCCTTGCGCAGGCAGGCGAGGGCGTCGCCCAGCGAGCGCGGCAGTTGCTCGGCCGGCGTTTCGTACGGCGCGTCGGCCGAAGGACCGGGGTCGATGCGGTTCCTGATGCCGTCCAGACCCGAGAACAGCTGCGAGGCCAGGTACAGGTACGGGTTGGCCGTCGGCTCGCCCACGCGGTTCTCGATGCGCGAGGCGTTCTGCCCCACGCCTCCTAGCACGCGCAGCATGGCGCCGCGGTTGTCCTTGGCCCAGATCGCGCGGTCGGGCGCGAGAGAAAACGGGCGGTAGCGCCGGTAGCCGTTGACGGTGGGGCTCGCCAGCGCGGCCGCGCCGCAGGCGTGCGCCTTCAGCCCGCCGAGGTAGTGCATGCCGATGTCGCTCAGGTGCCGGCCCTCGGCCTCGGGCATGAACGCGTTCACGCCGTCGCTCTTGCGCCGCAGCGACTGGTGCAGGTGCCAGCCGCTGGACATCACGTTCGGGATCTTCGGGCGGCACATGAAGGTGGCGTGCAGCCCGGCGCGCTGGCAGATCTGCTTGATGGCGCTGCGCAGCAGCACCATGGTGTCCGCGGGCATCACGCCGGCGGTGGGGCCGAAGGTCAGCTCGAACTGGCTGGGGCCGAACTCGATCTCGAGCGAGCGCAGCGGCAGGCCCAGCGCGACGAGCTGCGAGCGCAGCAGCTCCATCAGCGTGTCGACGCGGTCGTAGCGCAGCTCGGTCAGGTACTGGTGGCCGTGCGACAGCAGCGACACGCGCGGCGGTTCGCCGGGCTGGCCCGAATCGCCCAGGCCCATGCGCGCGTCGTCGAGCTTGAAGACGTGGAACTCCACCTCCAGCCCGGCGATGAAGTCCAGCCCCAGTTCGTCGAGCTGGCGCACCGCGCGCTGCAGTATTTGCCGCGTGGCGAAGGGGCAGGGCGCGCCGTCGGCCATGTAGGCGTCGCACAGCACCCAGCCGGTGCGCGGCGACCACGGCAGCACCTTGAAGGTGGCGGGGTCGGCCACCACGGTGAAGTCGGCGCCGCCCTGCAGGCCCTCGATGGCGAAGCCGCCGTTGGCGCTGAACACCGGGAACACGGTCTTGTGCGAGGTGTCCTTGGCCAGCAGGGTGGAGGTGAGGTTCACGCCCTCCCACAGGGCCGAGCGGGCCTCGGTGGCCACCAGCGTCTTGCCGCGCAGGATGCCGTGCTGGTCGGGCCAGGCGAAGCGCACGAGGTCGACTTCACCGCTGTCGATGCGGCGCACGAGTTCGCGCGCCTGCGCATGCTGGTCGTCGGACCAGAGACCGAAGCGGTCGACGAATGTGTGGCTCTTGCTGCTCATGGTGCTTCAGGCAACAAGCCGTGAAAGGCGTGCGGAGGCCCAGTCGGACTTCTCGCGCCGCGCGCGGTCGGCGTCCTGCCAGTAGGCCTCGGTGGACGCCTCGTCGCTCACGTTGCGGCCGATGCCGTCAATGGAGGGCGGCCCGGTCATGGCGCTGGCCTGCGCGGCGTCGATGAGCATCGGCGCGGTCTCGCCGGCCAGCGTGGCCTCGATGGCTTTCACCAGCACGCGGCGGTAGGCAATGATGCCCTTGTCGGTGCTGCCCAGGTGCTCGCGCGTGCGGTCTTGAATAGCGCCCTGCGACTCCACCGCCCACTGGTCGTGCACGTTGATGTCGTCGCCCATGCCGGTGTAGGTCTCGGTCAGCTGCTCGTCGATGCTGTAGCCGTAGTTGTTGCGCTTGTTCTTGCGCGAGGTGTAGTCGGGCAGCTCGTAGAGCTTCAGGCGCTGGTCGCGCATCTGCTGCTTGTCGACCGGGCCGGTGAAGCTGGTGAACACGGCGTACCAATAGCAGTGCGTGTCGTCCACGGGCACGTGCCATTGCGAGATGGTCATCTCCGCGCTCATGGGGATCACGAAGGCCTGCGGGAACACCACGTTGGTCACGCGCACGTGGGTGGTGTCTTCGCCGAGCTTGCGCAGCGCCTTCAGGCGAAAGCCGTAGTCGGTGGGCTCCACGCTGATGTCGGGGCGGTCGTATTCGCGCAGCACCTTGGTGATGGGCATGTCGGAGTCGGCCGAGGCGCCGCGGAACTGCTTGCCGTAGCTTTCGGAGGTGTCCTCGTCCTCGAAGAAGCGGTGCAGGTACGAGGCGTGCGCGGGGTCGATGCCCACTTCGAGCGCCTGAAGCCAGTTGCACTCGAACAGGCCCTTGAACGCGAAGGTGTGGCTGTCGGGGGCGACGAAGCAGTCGAAATCAGGAAAGGCAGGGGGCTCGCCCTCGCCGATGTACGCGAATACCATGCCGGCCTTCTCGACCACCGGGTAGGCCGACTGCTTGATGCGGCTGCACAGCTTGCTGGTGGCGGGCTCGGCCGGGGTTTCGAGGCAGTTGCCCTTGGCGTCGAACAGCCAGCCATGGAAGGCGCAGCGGATGCCGCCGTTTTCCAGCCGGCCGAAGGCCAGGTCGGCGCCGCGGTGCGGGCAGTCGCGGTCGAGCATGCCGAGCTGGCCGCTCTCGTCGCGGAACAGGACAAAGTCCTGCCCCATGAGCTTCACCGGCTTGACCGGGCGCGGGCCGGCCAGCTCGTCGGCCAGGGCCACCGGCTGCCAGTAGCGGCGCAGCAGCTTGCCGGCGGGGGCGCCGGGTCCGACGCGGGTGATGAAATCGTTCTGCTCTGCGCTGATCATCTTGCGGGCTCCATCGTGGGTGCGGTCAAAAGAGGCTTGAATCGCCATTGCATGCAACTGTATGCATTGTCTTGGTGATCTTCGGCTCCGGTCAAACTTGCGGTGCTGTTTTTGCCCTGAATCGGGGCATTGAACGCCAAAAATCAGGGTAAATACGCAGGCTACCGTTAGTTTTTGACACTTGTTATTCGACAGTGCATGCAACAACCGAGCCAGGGTAAATCTGCTGCGTGCAATGGCGGCGGCGTCTCCTAGAATCCGCCGATGGACTCCCAACAATCCCGCGTGCTCGTGCAACTGCGCGACCTGATCCTCAAGGGCGAATTCGTGCCCGGAGAGCGGCTGGCCGAGATCCCGCTCGCCGAGAAGCTCGAGGCCTCGCGCACCCCCGTGCGGCTGGCGCTGGCCAGCCTGGAGCACGAAGGTCTCATCGAGCAGTCGCCCAGCGGCGGCTATCAGATGCGCCGCTTCACCTCGCAGGAGGTGGCCGACGCCATTCGCGTGCGCGGCGTGATCGAAGGCTTTGCCGCGCGGCTGCTGGCCGAGGACGGCGCCTCGCGCCAGCTGCTGCGCGACCTGAAGGAATGCCTGGACGACGGCGACCGCGCCGTGAACAAGCCGAGCATGGAAATCGACGACTACGCGGCATACGTCGAGATGAACGACCGCTTCCACAAGCTGATCCTCGAAGGCTGCGGCAACCTCGCGCTCAAGCGCGTGATGGACATGCTGGGCGGCCAGCCCTTCGCCGCGCCGAGCGCGATGCTGCCGATGCAGTCGTCGATGGAGGAGGGCCAGCAGTGGATGCGCCAGGCGCACCGCACGCACCACGCGATGGTGCAGGCCATCGAGCGCGGCCAGGGCTCGCGGGCGCAGGCGCTGGGCGAGGAGCACGTCGAAATTGCGCGCATGAACCTCGACTACGCGCTGGAACGCCCCGAGCTGGCGGCCGAACTGATGCCCGGCATTCGGCTGGTGTCCAAGGGCCGCAGCAGCTGAAGGGGCGTGTGCAACTGGCCAGTCTGTAAAAGACTGGACGGTATTTCGGCGGGCATGTCGTCTGGTCGGCGACGCGCGAGACTAGAATTTCGGGCATGAGTGCCACCGTCCCCGCCAAGACCTCGTTCAAGGAACAGATGCTGCAGGCCCGCGAGGAGGCCATCGTGCAGACCGCCAACCGCCTGCTGGCCGAAAAGGGCTTCGAGTCGATGACGGTCGACGAGGTGGCAGCCACCGTCGGCATCGCCAAGGCCAGCCTGTACAAGCACTTTCCCAGCAAGGAAGACCTGGCCGCCGCGGCCATGGTGCGCATCATGCAGCGCACGCTCGACTTCGTGGCGGCGGTGACGGCCGACGACAAGCCCGTCGACAGGCTGCGCGCCGTGGTGCGCTGGTCGATGCAGGTGCAGCTGGCCGGCGAAATGCCTTCGCTGCCGCACCAGAATTCCACGTTGCGCGCCGCGCTGATGAACAACCGCGGCTACCTCGACCGCCTGGTGACCCTGAGCGACACGCTCGGCGGCTGGATCCAGGCCGCGCAGGCCGACGGCTCGCTCGACCCGAAGCTGCCCGCGATTGCCGTGCTGTACACCTTGTATGCGCGCGCCTGCGATCCGGTGCTCGGCTTCCTGAAGGCGGGCGGGTTGCAGACCGACGAGCAGATCGTCGAGCTGGTGCTCGCGACCTGCTTCGAAGGCATCGCCGCGCGCTGAACCGGCGGCGCCACCGCCGCCACCGCCAGCGCGTCAGCTGCTGAGCGCGCGCCGCGGCGTCACCACGGCCTCCACCGCCGCGCCCACGGCCAGCAGCCGGTGGTCGGTGTTGCCGATGCCCGCCACCATCAGGCCGACCGGCGCAGTGCCCGCGTCGTGGCAGGGCACCGAGAGCGCGCAGCCGTCGAACAGGTTCACCACCGATGGGTTGCGCAGCATGCGGGCGTTGATGCGGTAGTAGGTCTCGTCGTCCTTCAGCACCTCGGCGATGGGCGGCGCGATGTCGGGCGTGGTGGGCATCAGCATGGCGTCGTAGCCGGCGGCGGCGGTGTTCACCGAGCGGATGAACTGACGGCGCAGCGCCTGCAGCTGCAGGTAGTCGGGCGCGGTGATGGCCTCCCCGGTCTTGATGCGCGCCAGCACCCGCGGGTCGTACCTGGCGGCGCCGGTCTTGATGAACTCGCGGTGCCAGGTGAAGGCCTCGGCGGCGGTGATCATGCCGCGCGGGTTGATGGTCGGCGCCTTGGCGAACTCGGTCATCGGCAGTTCGGTGACCGTGGCGCCCGCGGCCGACAGCTTGGCCAGCGCCGACGCGAACGCCGCCGCCACGGGCGGCGACAGCTCGTCCTGGAAGAAGGTCTTGGGCACCGCGAAACGCAGTCCGCGCAGGGGCAGCACGCGCAAGGGGCGCGACAGCTCGGCGGCCAGCACGGCGTCGAGCAGCGCGCAGTCTTCGACCGTCCAGCCCATCGGGCCGGCCGAGTCGAAGGAGGTCGACAGCGGCAGCACGCCGTCCAGCGGAATGCGCCGCTGCGTCGGCTTGAAGCCCACCAGGCCGTTGAGCGCGGCGGGAATGCGCAGCGAGCCGCCGGTGTCGGTGCCGATGGCGCCGGCCGCCATGCCGTCGGCCACCGAGATGGCGCCGCCCGAGGTGGAGCCGCCGGGGATGCGGCCGGTCGCGCGGTCGTAGACGTTCTTCGGCGTGCCGTAGTGCGGGTTGATGCCCAGGCCCGTGTAGGCGAACTCGACCGTGTTGGTGCGCCCGACGATGATCGCGCCCGCGCGCCGCAAGCGCTCGACCACGAGGGCGTCGCGCGCGGCCGGCGGCTGCCCGGCCAGCACGGTCGAGCCGCCGAGCGTGGTGACCCCGGCTTCGTCGAACAGGTCTTTCAGCGAAAGCGGGATGCCTGAGAGCGGCGAGGCCGCCGCCCGGCCGGCCTTGCGCTCGGTGTCCAGCCGCGCAGCGGTGGCGCGGGCCGACTCGGCGTGCACGCGGATGAAGCTGCGCGCGCCTTCGCCGGCAGGGTTCTGGATGGCAGCGAGCGCTTCTTCCACCAGCTGGCTGCTGCTGAGGGCGCCGGCGGCCAGGCGCCGCGACAGCTCGGCGATGGACAGCTGGCCCATCGCCTTGCCGGGGTTGCTGCCGCTGCCGACGCTGTCGGGTCGCTGGGCGAAGGCTTGGCGCCCTATGCCCGGCAGCCCGAGGACCGCGGCGGTGCCGGCGGCCTGCTTCAGGAAGCCTCGTCGTCCTTGTTCTTGCTGCGTCATGGCGCTCTCCTCTCCACCGGTGAGATGGTCTCGGGCCAGTCTACACAGCAGGCGCGGTGGGTGCGTTACCGGGCGTGCATGCCGCCGCGCCGGGGTTTCAGCGCACCTCGATCAGCAGGTGGGGCTTGAAGCCTTCCTGTTCGCCGTTGCGCGCATAGCCCAGCGGGTTGGCCACCACGCGGCAGCCGTTCTTCACGTAGTCGGAGGGGCAGTGCAGATGGCCGTGCAGCCACAGCCTGGCGTGCGGAAGCAGTTCGTCGAGCCCGTTGCAGAAACCCGCCGTGCCGGGCGTGAGGCCGTAGCGCGGATCGCCGCTCTCGAGACTTGGCGCGAAGTGGGTGATGGCCACGGTGGTGCCGTCGAACGGCTCGGCCAGCGCTTGCGCCAGCCAGGTCTGGCAGGCCAGCGCCTGTTCCCGCAGCTGCTCGGCGAGGAACAGCGCGCCGTTGCGCATGGTGGCCGCTTTTTCGAGGTAGAAGTCCGCGGCGCGCATCGCCTTGCCGCGCTTTTTCAGCGCCTCGCCCAAGCTGTCGGTGGGCAAGGCGAGTGCGTCGAAGTCGGCCCAGAGCGTGGTGCCGACGAAGCGGATGCCGTCGATCACGCGGGTCTCGCGCTCCAGCCAGAGGATGTCGAGCTCTTCGCAGAGCGCGCGCAGCCTGGCGTGGGTGTCGTCGAAGTCGAGGTTGTCGTACTCGTGGTTGCCCGGCACATAGACGACGGGCGTCGGCCAGCCGTTGCGCGGCGAGAAGCGGCCCAGGCCGAAATCGGTGTCCGTCAGGCGGGAACCCTGCTGGTAGGAGCCGATGTCGCCCGCCAATATCAGCAAGTCGGCGCCCGGCACGGGCTCGGCCTGGAAGCGGGGATGGGACTCCAGGTGCAGGTCGGAGAGCAGTTGCAGCTTCATCGTCGGCGCAGTCTAGGTGAATTGCCCCATGCGTGAAGTGCATAAGGTCGAGCTTGTTTTACTAGGGATAACCCTTAATCTTGGAGCATCAGCAACTCAGAGCACGGCCAGAAGCCGCGCAACACCATGTTCAGCCTCATCGCCCAAGTGGCACGTTTCTTCCGTTCCTCCACCGTCAACGCGCCGGCCAGCCACGCCGCCAACCTGATGGAAAGCGCCGACACGCGTGCCGGCCGCGGCGCCCACGACGCGCAGGAACTGCGCGCTGCCGCCAGCGCCTGGCTCAGCGTCGTCCGCTGAGCCACCCCGGTCAGCCGGGCACCTTCTGCCCGAGGACCGATCCTGCGAAAGCCGCGGCTGCGGCGCGCAACAGCGCGGTGCGCAGCCACTCGTGCGCATGCCCGTGCTGGGCGCGCCGGTGCCACACGGCATCCACATGCACCGGCGGCTGGTCGAAGGGCAGGTCGCGCAGCACCAGCTGGTCGTCGATGCCCGTCACGGTCACGAAGTGACGGGGCAGCACCGTCAGCAGGTCTGAATTGGCGACCACCCGGCCCGCCGTGAAGAACTGGTTCACCGTGACCACGATGCGCCGCTCGCGCCCCATGGCGCCCAGCGTCTGGTCGATGAAGCCGTACGGCCGCCCCGAAAAGCTCACCAGCAGGTGGCGCGCGGCGCAATAGTCGTCCAGCGTCAGCGGCGCATTCGCCAGCGGATGGCCGCGCCGCATCACGCACACATATTGGCCCAGGTAGAGCCGCTGGGTCTCGAACGCCACCCCCACGCCCGACTGCCCGCGCGCCGCGAGGCTGGCGATCACCGCCGGGAAATAGCCGACGGCCATGTCGACCTCTTCCTGCTCCAGCATGCGGCGCGGGTCGCGCGTGGTCAGCGGCAGCACGCGCAGCGAGATGGCGGGCGCTTCCTTTTCAGCGATCTGCACCAGGCCCGGAATGAGCTCGGCCGCGGTGGCGTCGGCCATTGCCAACAGGAAGGTCGTGTCGGCGGTGCCGGCATCGAACTCGCCGGGCGCCAGCGTGTGCTGCAGCTGGCGCAAGGCGTCGCGCACCGTCGGCCACAGGGCCAGCGCACGGGGCGTGGGCTCCACGCCGGCGCCCGAGCGGCGCACCAACTCGTCGCCCAGCACCTCGCGCAGGCGTCGCAGCGCGTTGCTCACCGCAGGTTGTGTGATCGAGAGGTTGCGGGCCGCGCGCGTGAGGTTGCGCTCTGCCATCACCTCGTCGAAGACGCGGAGCAGGTTGAGATCAAGTGTGCGAAAGTTGACGTCCATCAGTGATGTGAATGATAAACATCAGAAAGATAAAGTGGAAACGCACTAGGGTAAGCCCTAATATCACTGCATCGGCCTTGTTCGCCACCACTGACTTCCACTGTCCCCAAGGAGGGATGCATCATGACCAGCTTCGTCCACGTTGACCAACCTACTGTCCACCCCGGCGTGCGTCGCGCCGAAGTCCTGTTCGGCCAGATCCAGGCCGCCCGCGCCGGTGCCAACGGCGCCCGCCCGCTCATCGCCCTGCTGATCGTCGCCATTGCGGCGGCCGTGCTGGTGGTGACCGACTCGCTCGTGTCGAACTGGAACGAAGGCAGCGTGTTGGCTGTCTGGACCGTGTTCTGCCTTGCAGCCATCGGTTTGTTCGCGCTGTTTGCGGGCTCGGTTCGCCAAAGCAGCGTCGCCGGCGCCTGGCGCGCCGCAGCACAACGCCGCGCCGCGGCCCGTGCCGATGCCCGCTTCCTGGAAACCGCCAAGAGCGATCCGCGCGTGATGCAGGAACTGCAAGCCGCCATGTGGCGCCAGCAGTCGCAAGGCACGGTGGCTGCAGCCGACGTCGCCAAGATCGACGCTGTGGCCCGCATGACGGTGCGTTCGCAAGAAGCGCGCATGCCTACGCTGTATGAAGCGATGCGCCGCATGAACAGCTCGCGCTATTACTAAGCAGTGAACTGCTGGATGCAAGAGCCGCCTTCGGGCGGCTTTTTTGTTGTCCGCTTGCCTGGGGGTTCTCAGTCTCTAATTAGTAGTGTGAGTCGTGAGCTGCCGGACCCAGTGGCCAGCCTGGCGGGCTGCAAGTGACTCTTTGGTGAAAATCTTCGCCTTCGTTGACCATTCCCTCGGAAACTGTGCATAATCGAGGGCTCGACTGACAGTCACTGCAAGGTGAGTCGCGATGGATTCTTCGGAATTGATTGCGAGTGAGTCGGGTAAAAAAACTTCCTTCGAAGTTGACGCGGTTTGAAAAAGCAGTGCATAATCGAAGGCTTCGCTGAAATGACTTCGGCGGCTGATTGCGAAAAGCGGTTGGCTGATGAAGTTGAAGAAAGCGAAAAAAGTTTGACGGTACTTAAAAAACCGTGATAGACTACAAGGCTTCGCTGATCGCAGC
>NZ_JBFUPJ010000030.1:0-8033 GCF_041355175.1 Variovorax sp. RCC_210
TCGGCTCTGCGCGCCTCGATAGCCCGAGTCCGCCCACACCGTGTCTTCCTTGCCGTGCAGCAGGTCACTCACCTGTTCCACGTCCGCCTCGTTGGCTGCGGTGGTCGTCACCGTGTGAACCAGCCCCGAGTCCGCGTCCACGCCGATGTGTGCCTTCATTCCGAAGTGCCACTGGTTGCCTTTCTTCGTCTGGTGCATCTCCGGGTCTCGCTCGCCGCTCTCGTTCTTGGTCGAACTGGGCGCCGCGATGATCGTGGCGTCCACGATGGAGCCTCTCTTCAGAAGCAGCCCCTTCCTGGCCAGGTGGGCATTGACCTGCTTGAAGATGTCCTCGGCCAAGTCGCTGGCCTCCAGCAGGTGGCGGAAGTTCAGGATCGTCGTCTCGTCGGGGATCGATTCCATTCCCAGGCCCGCGAACGCGCGCAACGAGGTGATCTCGTAAAGAGCTTCCTCCATCGCAGGATCGCTCAGCGCGAACCAGTTCTGCATCAAGTGCACACGCAACATCGCTTCGAGCGGATACGGCCGGCGCCCGCGGCCGGCCACCGGGTAATGCGGCTCGATGACTTTGAGCAGTGCCTTCCAGGGCACCACCAGCTCCATCTCGGCGAGGAAGACTTCCCGGCGGGTCTTCTTCCTCTTGCCCGCGTGCTCGGCATCCGAAAAACTGATCTGGCTCATCGTTGGCGCTCCTTCAGCTTCGTGATCAACGTTCAGATCGTCTATCGGTGGACTTGATCAGATGTTCCCTAGGCCAGAACGCGGTCGGTCACGAGTAACAACTTTCGAGAGATCCGTTCGTGCGTGCGAACCGTGTACACCGCTTCAATCAAGGGGCCGTTGCAAAACGTCGATTGATCACGACGAAGCGCCAAGAGGCGAGGCACGCCACTAAGGCGCCCACGCCCCAGGACGTCCAGAGGGCCGCCAAAAGCGCGAACCCTTGCGCGATGTCGTGCATGTGCGGCCAGAACGACTGGCTCGCGTCTCGAAAGCTCATCAGACAGGCGCGCTCTGCACACTACACCGCGGGCGGAATGACGGCGACGCACGATGCGTAGCCAAGGCTTGCGGACAGCGGGCCGACAAGACCGCGCCCGACGGCTCGCCGCCAAACTAGAAAAAGAACAAAGGCAAGCAATGCGAAGGCAAGAAAGCCCGCCATCATGAGCCCATTTAGCAAAGCATTTGTCATGAGCTGATGAACGCACAGTTATGGCACGTGGCATACCGCCTCGACGTTGTGGCCATCGGGCGCGATGACGAAGGCTGCGTAATAGTGGGGGTGGTAGTGTGCGCGCAGGCCCGGCGCTCCGTTGTCCTTGCCGCCTGCTTCGATCGCCGCGCGATGAAACGCATCGACCTGGCTGCGGTGCTCCGCCGTGAACGCGAGATGCAGCGGAACTGGGCACGCTTCGCCTTCGTAGATCCAGAGCGATGGTTTGCCGTTCTTTCCCAAACCAGCCCCGTGGGGGCCCTTCATCGCAACGGTCACGCCCAGCGGCGCCAGTGCGCGCAGGAAGAAGGTTTCGCTGGCCTCGCTGTTGCTGGCGCGGATACCGATGTGATCGAACATGAAAACTCCTTTCGAGGCCGCAAGCTGTGATGATGGGTTTCTAGCATCGGCCGTCCAAACCGTCTTGCGATAAATCAACCCGCACTCGGGCCAGTACTTTGCTCATCTGTGGCGACACACGGCAGCGGTGCCCGAGAGCCGCGTGAGCAGATCAGCGCCTCACTTGGGCTGCCGCCATCCCGTCGGGCCGACAGCCAGTTCTCGCCGCCAGCCCAATGACAACGTGGACGTCGGAGTCCAGCGCCATTCGATACAGCCATCCCGACCAGAAGCTGCGCTGGACCAGGACCATTCGTGAGCCCCGACGCTATCGCGACCCATCGCGACGCACGCGCCCTGGCTCGGTCCCTCGCCGCATCATGCAGACTTGCTATGCGACAACCAACGGCTTGAGGCAGACGCCCATCGACATTTTCAAAATTCTGGGAATTTCCGCGCGTCTTGAAGCGCCGCCTCCACGGCACGCGGGAGTCGGTCTGGGTCGACGGGCTTGAAAAGCACGGCGACACCTGATTGCCGAACACGCCGGGGGATATCGGGCGCAGTCTCTCCGATGATCGGAAGCAGCGGAATCCGAATGCCACTGCGCTGCTTCAGGCGCAGCCCCGCATCGAGCCTGCGGCCACCATCGGCCAACCGGTAGTCGCACAGCAGCAGTTGAAGGGCTACCCGTCCATCTCTGCACTGGACATGGCACGTGCCAGACGCCGTTGGCCTGCATGCGAAGTTGCAGTCCAACCTCCACCGCGCGCCAGGAAGACATGATTGAGTCGCCAGCAGAAGTGCGTCGAGTTCGACCGGTTGGCTGTCGGGAGTGACGACACCTGCATCGAGGCGGGAGACATCGAGCATGCTGTCCGGCGAATTGCCCAGTGGAGTGACTGCGCGCATGAGCCGCTCGGCGTTTTCTCGTTCCGGATGGCTGCTGATCGCGCCGGAACGTCTTTAGAACGCGCGCAAGGGAGCGAGTGGCACGATGAACTTAGGATACGCCGCCGGCGCCGCGCTCGGGCGCAGCAGAAATCGGTGGTAGATGGCCTCCAATCTTGCGCATGTGGCGGGCAGTTCGAGCTGGTAGAGATCACGCATGAACTGCTCGGAGGCAAAGAAAGCCACGTCAGCGATGCTGGGCGTTTCGCCGCCCATATAGGGCCTCTCGCCGGCCATCGTCTCAAGGCTTCCCAGCACCCGTACATACTCGGAATGCATCCCACGGGCTACCTCGTCATTCTGCAGGCGCATCTTGGAGAAGAGCGGGCTGGCGTGAAATGTGCAAATTCCTGCAAAGTTGTAGGCCTCATTCACGAGCATGAGTTGATCATGGGTGCGCGCTCGCGCCTCCGGGGTGCTTCCGCGCATGTCCGGTGCGGGATATAGATCCTCAAGATATTGCATGATGGAGCTCGACTGACAGATGGTGAACCCATCCTCGGTCTCCAGCGTCGGAATGCCGCCGGTTGGGTTCTTCTCGAGATACCCTGGCTTGCGGTTTTCTTGCCCGATGACGTCAATCTCGATCATCTCCATGCCGGTGATTTTCTTTTCCTTGAGGTAGACATGAACGCGGCGCGGGTAGATGCCCCAGGAGAATTGATAGAGTTTCATCGCGCTTTCCATTCGAAGACGTGGTTGAACAATCAATATTCGCGGAGCGGGGCTGAGCTGGGCTGGGCTGGGCTGAGCGGGTCTCACCAGCGTATTCAGTCGCCGGCAGTCAGCTGCTCGACCGGCACGGGATCGGCGCTGAGGCACTGAGCCAGGTCTTCTCAGGCAATGGGGTCCGTCCTGCTCGGTCATGTGCAGCAGCCCGTGAGCACGGACGAAAGGCAGCTGGCGCATTTCATGTAACTAATGATGTTCTCTTTCCGGTCGTGTGTCTAGGCGAGGCCGAAATAGAACGCCTATCGAGCCGCAGGTTTGGCATTCAGGACACTGGCTCACACCTTCTCACCTGCGACGCCGAGTGCTTCGCTACATTGCTGGTCACCTGTGCATACGACACGTCAACATGTGTTGGCTGACCGATTACGGTCCTCCAGCAACTAATGGCTGACCTGAGACGTACCGAGCAAGCGGGCTCGCAACTCCAAATGAGCCAATTGGCGACGCGCTGCGGTGGAGCGTCGGGCATGGCAGTGCCACGGACACCGCGGGCCGCGGCAAGGCCGATCCGCAAGCCGTGTTGCGCGCCATCGCGCTGCTTTGGAGAGGCCGGGCATGAGCCATCGCATCGCCATCTCGGGCAGTGACCTCGCCTTCGAATCGCGCAAGCGCATCAGGCTCCACCGTTGCACGACCTGCACGGCCGATCCGACCCTCGCCTTGTCCTGCGGATGACGCGGCCTCGCCGGCAGCACGCAGGTTGTACCATTGGCTCATCCTCACTTCCCCCTGGTTTATCTCAGGTTCGCGTGCGGGCGGCGCCAGCACCCGTGACGCAACCATCTGACAGCCTCCGATGGTGATGTCCGTACCTGGCTTCGCGCAAGAGCGGCGGCGCCGCGCTGCGGTGCGAGCCCGCCAATGACGCGCGAACTTGCGTAGGCCTCGCGACCCCTATGAATTCATTCGACACGTTATCCCGACCGTCAATCCGAGCGATGACGATCGCAGACTACGAGGGCGTCATTGAGCTGATGACGCAAACGCCCGGGATCTCGTTGCGCGACGCCGATTCACGCGCATCCACCGAGCGATATCTGTTGCGCAACCCGTCGTTGAGTTTCGTCGCCGAGCATGGCAACGCGATCGTCGGTTGCGTGATGTCTGGACACGATGGGCGCCGCGGGTATCTGCAGCACCTGATCGTCCTGCCGACATACCGAGACCGCGGCGTCGGCTCCGAGCTGGCCGAGCAGTGCCTCGCCGCACTTGAAGGCCTGGGCATCCTCAAGACGCACATCGACGTGTTCAAGACGAACCTGCAGGCCCAGCGATTCTGGGAGCGCAAGCAATGGAAGCTGCGCACCGACATCCACCGCTACTCCTTTGTCCGTTCCGGCAGCGACAACGCATAGCCAGACCTCGCCGAATTCGGTTCCTCCCCGCGGCGCTGGCAAGACGGGCAATGCGCGGCGCGCCGACCGAAGAATCGGACACCCCGCTCCAAGGCTGGTGCCTGCAGCGATGTGGCTGCGCACTCTGAGGGTGCGGCGTCGCCGATGTGGCGACACGTCGACATGACCATTCGATGTCAAAAAATGAGCAACGGCGCGCTGTCAATCGCCACGAAAACGCTGCCGCCCGATGAATTGGTGATCAGCTTTCACGCGGCCGATTGGGACCAAAGGCGATGCGAAACATTTGTCGAGAAACGCATCTGTCTACCTGTGATTGTTCGCTGTCACGCTGAAAGGCAGTCAAATGGATAGTGCTCGCGATAGACGAAGCGGAAGAATCATCGACGCCATCCGGCTTTGGGAAATGGAGGTCGTCGGTCGCGACGACTACGTGTGTCCCGGCTGTGGCATTCAGGTTTTTCCCGCATCGTTTCAAAAGGGCGTGAGCAAACGCGCACCGTACTTCACGCCAAGTGCAAACAAGCACATCGATCCTTGCGGCGTCAGCGGCTTCGAGAAGTTGGTCGACAGGGCGAAGGAGGAGTCGATCAGCCTCCCAGACGGTTTCCCTCTGCCGTATCCCAACAAATTGGTTTTGACCGACGAGCGGCCGGTGGTGGATGGAGGCGACACGCGACCAGTTCCTCGTGGGGCTGCTACTCGACCGGGTGGTCGACCGAATGGCCAAGCTGCGGCGAGTTTCCATGGCCACACCGTGGCGACCATCCGCCCCATCTGCGGGCAATATATGCAATACCCCCATGATCGTGGTCTGGACTTGAGCATTCCGGACTGTCCGGGCGATACCTATGCGACGGTATTTCAGCGCTTGGCTTTTTCAGGCATGTGGTTGATGCGTCAAAGGACGCGTCTTTTCTGCGTGGCGCTTCGATGGTCAGCGCCGGCGCGAACCGATGACCACATGGAAGTGTCGCTGGATGCTGGTGAGTGGGATGAAGCCACGGGAAAGCCGGGGCGGTTCTACCGGCTGCGTGTTCAATGGGCGCATTGGACAGATCGGCAGCGCACCACGCTTCACGGCGAAATCCGCGCTGCACAGCAAGACGCCATAGATTCAAGAAAGCAGGATCAGAAGTCTCCTGGCAAGGCGTGGGTGTTCTTCGTCGGTACGCAGGATGCGGAAGATGACAGCCTCATCGTGGCCAGCCGCTACGCACTGGTTTGCTGTCGATTTGGCGAGATGCTGTCTGCATGATGCGACTCGACGAGGTGGATCCGCGGCAGACAACCGCCACGGTTATGACCCTAGTCGGTTCAAATCTCGGTGGAAATCAACACTTTCGGCGACTAACACGAGACCTTCGAAGTCATGCTGCCGTGCGAATGCGTCTGGGCAAGCGCCGGGCCGGCGGCGCGGCCGTCCGCGCCCCGGGACGCGTGCGCGCAGCTGTCATCAAGCGACACATCATGGGTGGGGAAAGAGCACTTCAGGCACGCTGCCCTCGGCGATGACGGGGTCAGCGCCGCCCCCACTTCTTCAGTCATGTCCAAGGTATCGCATGAACTCGTCGACCGCATCCCTGCGAAGCCATGAATGAATGTGCCCATTCTTGATTGGGCCGTGATGCCTCGTCGTGACTCTCATCAACCGAGCGCAGTATTCCAGTGCGAACCTGTGATTCGACTTGGTGGTCTTGATGAACGACTCGCACGTCCCGTCGCCGCCAGCGTCGACCAGCAGTTGCCGAAGATGCGGGCTGAATGCCATCGAGTTGCCCGAACACTGAAAGATGCCCGCTTCCTCTGTACAAGGCGTGCCTGAGTTTGGGTTCGTCACATCCCGGCCGGCATCCCATTTCCAGGAACTCTCGAATCCTGCGAGCACCCTGAGTACCTCCAGCATCACGGCACGCCGATGCAGCTCGCCGCGCCACGGACCCAGCTGTGAGACGACGCTCGAATAGATGTCGAAGACACCGTTCCGCTCGAAGACCTCGTTATCCGCACCGCGGCCCCATTTGACCAGCTCGGTGAGAAGTGCTTCGGGCGGTGCGCCCCGGTTGTGAACCTTCTGGCCGCAGGCGATAAATTGCGGCTGGACTGCTTCGACACCCTTGGCAGCCAACGAATCGGCCGACACGAAGGTGTTCACCTCAAAGTGCATCGGATCGTTGAACGACTTTCCCCAGATGAAGCCGTTTGCCTGAAAAATCGGAGCCACGGGGGCGACGGACCCACCCATGCTGCCGTCGTCGGAGTTCAGGTCGATCGCGATTCCGAATGCATGGTTCGAGGGAAGCTTGCTGAGCCCGCCGCCTACGGGCTTTCGCAGCCGCTTGTTCAAGGTGCCGGCGCACGTCTTGATGTGATGCAGCAGACCGCGCTGCGCAATCTCCTCGAAGGAACGCAGAAGCTGGGCATGGCCGCGTTTGTGGAACCTCAGGTGGCCATTGTTGGCGCCATCAATGCCTGCGAGTTGCGGTATCTGGAGCGAAAGAATGTCGGCTTCGTCGAAGCCACTGACAAAGCTAATGGCATCCCCACGTATCCACTGCAACTTCGACGCTGTCCGGAACCGGACGGGACCGAACAAAGGGTGATTGAAGGTGCTCTCCGGCATGACGGCTCCTCAAAGAGAAAACTGTCCGCCTTTCTATGCCCCTTGGAATGCATGCGCATCCCCAAAATCTGGGAGGGCCATGAATCCAGCGGGACCTTGGCATGACGAGCGCAGACAGCAATGAGGCTGACCAATCGGTCTGGATTGCGGCAACGGTTCCTGCGATGCGCAATGCGGGCGTGGTAAGCCACAGGAGCTCTCCCATGAACAGGGGAGACACCAGTCGCTGGGCGAGCAATAACATTTGACATGCGAGTTGAAGGTTCAGTCTGACGCAACAACCGAGGTGCTCCATGAAATACCGAAGACTCTCGCACGCAACAACGATCTGCTCTCTGTCCTTCATCCTCGGCGGATGCACTCATATGAGCGTCTCCGATTGCCCCACCCCCAAGGATTGGTACAACCCGTTCTCGGTCCTTGGTCACGACGTCCCTCGCGTGCGATCGGCGAAATACCGCATGGCTCTCGGAGATGTTCCGAGCGCCGCCACGCGTTTCGCACCCTATGCACTGATGTCGGCGTATGCCTATTTCGACAAAGAGGGCTGCCCAGGCGCTGCACAGTCGGCCGCCGAAATAGAGCGAATAAGGGCCGAAGCGATTACGGTCAGGGAGACCCTCAAAAACTTCGATCGTGCGAAGCCGTTTACGCGCGTAGAAGAATTGGAAGGGAATCACGGATGCGAAGACAGGTTCGGTCTGATCTATCGCGTCTGGCACAGCCCGGATCGCAACGAACTAGTTGTGAAGCTCCAATAGGTTGTATCCGGTGTTCATCCGGGTTGGGTTTGAGAGACTGGAAGTCGCCAAACACC
>NZ_JBFUPJ010000031.1:0-7215 GCF_041355175.1 Variovorax sp. RCC_210
TACATGGTCCCCAGCGTCATCATGGTCCTCGACGCACTCCCACTGAACGCGAACGGCAAGGTCGACCGCAAGGCGCTGCCTGCGCCGGAGTTCACCAGCGACAAGCCCTACGAAGCCCCCCAAGGCCACATCGCCGAAGCCGTGGCCGCCATCTGGTCTGAGGTCTTGCAGCTCGACAAGGTCGGCCTGCACGACAACTTCTTCGACCTCGGCGGCCATTCGCTGCTCGTGGTCCGGGTGCACCGCCTGCTCGAAGACAGGCTGCGCACGACCGTGCCGCTGGTGCAGCTCTTCAAGTACCCCACGGTCGGCGCGCTCACCCAGTGGCTGGCGCGCGGCACCGTCACCTCCGCCGCATCGAGTGCCGCATCGACCGCGGCCGGCGACGACCGCGCGCTGCGCCAGCGCGCCGCCTTGCTTCAACGCCGCAAAGCCGCGGAAAGAGTCAACTGATGCACACCCTCGACGAAGCTTCCGACACCCAAACCGCCGCCACCACCGGCATCGAGATCGCCATCGTCGGCATGGCCGGCCGTTTTCCCGGCGCCGACGGCGTGGACGCGCTGTGGCGCAACGTGCGCGACCGCGTGGAGTCCGTGGCCAGCTTCACCGACGCGCAACTGCGCGCGCAGGGCGTGTCGCAGGCGTTGCTCGACGACCCCGCCTATGTCAAGGCCGGCACCCAGTTCAAGGGCTTCGACCAGTTCGATGCCGGCTTCTTCGGCTATTCGCCACGCGAGGCCGAGTACCTCGATCCGCAGCAACGCATCTTCCTGGAGTGCGCGTGGGCCGCGCTGGAGCACGCGGGCTGCGACGCGCACCGCTGGCCGGGCAAGGTCGGCGTGTACGCGGGCGAGGGGCCCAACCTGTACCTCATGCGCCACCTGCTGCCCGCCTTCGGCCTGGGCGACGGGCGCGGCATTGCCGACCTGCTGGGCCTCATGAGCGGCAACTCCGGCGGTTCGCTGTGCACGCGCGTGGCCTACAAGCTGAACCTGCGCGGACCGGCCGTCACGGTGCAGACGGCTTGCTCCACCTCGCTCGCCGCGGTGCACACCGCCTGCCAGGCGCTGCTGGGCTACGACTGCGACATGGCGCTGGCCGGCGGCGTGTGGCTCAACCTGCTGCAAGACGGCGGCTACCTGTACCAGCAGGGCGCCATCCTCTCGCCCGACGGCCACTGCCGCGCCTTCGACGAGAAGGCCGCGGGCACCGTCATCGGCAGCGGCGCGGGCCTGGTGGTGCTCAAGCGCCTGGATGATGCGCTGCGCGATGGCGACACCATCCACGCCGTCATCAAGGGCTCGGCCGCCAACAACGACGGCGCCGACAAGGTCGGCTTCACCGCGCCCAGCGTCAACGGCCAGGCCGAAGTGATTCGCGCGGCCCAGCTGATCGCGGGCGTGGAGGCCGAGTCCATCGGCTACATCGAGGCGCACGGCACGGGCACGGTGCTGGGCGACCCCATCGAGCTGGCCGCGCTCACGCAGGCCTTCCAGGCCGGCACCGGGCGCACGGGCTACTGTGCCGTCGGTTCGGTGAAGACCAACATCGGCCACCTCGATGCGGCCGCCGGCGTCACCGGCCTCATCAAGACCGTGATGGCGTTGAAGCACCGCACGCTGCCGGCCAGCCTGCATTTCGAGCAGCCGAACCCGCAGATCGATTTCGCGGCGAGCCCTTTCTACGTGAATGCGACGACCCAGCCCTGGCCTGCGGGCGGCACGCCGCGCCGGGCCGGCGTCAGCTCCTTCGGCATCGGTGGCACCAACGTGCACGTGGTGCTCGAAGAAGCGCCCGCAGCGCTTCCCGCGCAGCAGGCGCCCGGCTGGCAGGTGCTGCCGCTGTCGGCGCAGAACGCCGCGGCGCTGCAGCAAGCCGGCCGCCAACTGGGCCAGCACCTAGAGGCATCGACCGAACAGCCGCTGGCCGACATCGCGCACACGCTGCAAAGCGGACGGCGCCCGATGCCGCTGCGCGCCGCCATCGTCGCCGACAGCCATGCGATGGCCGCGCAGGCGCTGTGCGCGCCCGAAGGCGGCTTCGAGCAGGTGCTGCGCGCGCCCGCCACCGCGCCCGAAGTCGCCTTCCTGTTCCCCGGCGGCGGCACGCAGCACGCGAACATGGGCGCCGCGCTGTACCACGACGACCCGGTGTTCCGCGGCGAGGTAGACCGTTGCTGCGCGTTGCTGAACGACACGGTGGGCATGGACCTGCGCCAGCTGATCTACCCCGCGGCCGGCGCCGAAGCCGCGGCCGACCAGAAGCTCTCGTGCATCGAATACACGCAGCCCGCGCTCTTCGTCGTCGAGTACGCGATGGCCCGCGCCTGGATGGCGCGCGGCGTGCAGCCCGCCATCATGCTGGGCCACAGCCTCGGCGAATACGTGGCCGCCTGCCTGGCCGGCGTGTTCAGCCTGGAAGACGCGCTGCGCATCGTCACCGCGCGCGGGCGCCTCATGCAGTCGATGCCCGCCGGTGCCATGACGGCCATCGCGCTGACCGAGGCCGAGCTCGCGCCGTTCCGTGCCGCCGGTTGCGACATCGCCGCCATCAATGGCGAGCAGCTGTGCGTGCTGGCGGGGCCGCTGCAGGCCATCGAAGCAGCCGAGCAGCAGCTGTTCGCGCGGGGCCTCATGCCGCGCCGGCTGCACGTGGCCATTGCGTCGCACTCGGCGCTGACGGAATCGATCGTCGCCGAGCTGCAGCAGGTGGTGGCCTCGGTGGCGCGCCATGCGCCGCGCATCGCGTTCATTTCCAACGTCACGGGCTTGCCGATCACGCCCGAGCAGGCGGTCGACCCGGTGTACTGGGGCCGTCACCTGCGCAGCACGGTGCGCTTCGCCGACGGGCTGTCTGCGCTGCTGGCCACGGCCGGGCGCGTGCTGCTCGAGGTCGGCCCCGGCGAAACGCTGGCCGGGCTCGCGCGCCAGCATCCCTTGGCCGCATCGGCCGCGGGCATCTGGGCGAGCCAGGCGCATCCGCAGCAGCAGGCGCGCAACGCACGGCAACTGGCCAGCGTGACCGGCGCGCTCTGGTGTGCCGGTGTGGACATCGACTGGGCGGCCTGCCGCGCGGGCCAGCCGCGCCGGCAGGTGCCGCTGCCGAGCTACCCGTTCCAGCGCCAGTCGTACTGGGTGGAGGCAGGCAGCTTCGAGCGCGCGGCGCCTTCCGCCAAAGACGCGGCTGGCAATGCCTTCTACGTGCCGACCTGGACGCGCACCGAGCCGCTGCGCGTGCAGCACAGCGCGCCGCCCGCAGGCACCTGCACGCTGGTTTTCGGCGAAACGCGCGGCCTCACGGAACGGCTGATTTCTCGGTTGCACCAGGGCGCCGACGCGCATCCCGTGGTGTGGGTGGCGCAGGGCCCGGCCTTCGTCGAGATCAGCCCGCGGCACTACGCCGTGCGCCCCGGCGAGCGTGCCGACCATGTGCAGGTGCTGCGCAAGGTGCAGGCCGAGCTGGGCCCCGTCGCCAGGGTCTTTCACCTGTGGGGCGTGGACGACGAACTGGCGCCGCCTTCGCAATCCGCCGACCTGCTGGAGCGTGGCTTCTTCAGCCTGCTGGCGCTGGCGCAGGCACTGGACAGCACAGCGGCCGCGGCTGGCAGCGAGCGCGCGCTGGCGCTGCAGGTCGTCACCAACCAGATGGAAGACGTCTCGGGGCTGGAACCCCTGTGCCCCGAGAAAGCCACGCTGTTCAGCCTGGCCAAGGTGATCGGGCAGGAGTACCCGCACATCGACTGCCGCGTCGTCGACGTGGTGCTGCCCGCGGCCGGCAGCGAGGCCGAGGCGTGGCTGGTAAAGCAGCTGTCGGCCGACCCGCCGCCGCGCGGCACCGAGCCCCTGGTGGCCTACCGCGGGCCGCACCGGTGGGTGAAGGCCTACGAGCCGCTGGCGCTGCCGCCGCAGGGCGCGGGGCCACACCAGCGCTTTCGCAAACAGGGCGTGTACCTGGTCACCGGTGGCCTCGGCGGCGTGGGCCTGTCGGTAGCGCGCCACCTGGCGCAGGCGTGGCAGGCCAGGCTGGTGCTGCTCGGTCGCACGCCGCTGCCCGAGCGCGGCATGTGGGACGCCTTGGCCGCATCGCCCGAGCAACCCGCCGCCTTGCGCCAGAAGCTGCTGCAGTTGATCGAGCTCGAAGCGCTGGGCGGCGAGGTGCTCGTGCTTTCCGCGGACGTGACCGATGCCGCGCAGATGCAGGCCGCCGCCGCGCAGGCGCGTGCGCGCTTCGGCGCCATCCATGGCGTGATCCACGCGGCGGGTCATGCCAGCAGCGGCATGATCGGCCCGCGCACGCGCGCCCTGGTCGATGCCGTGTTCGCGCCCAAGCTGCGCGGCACGCAAGCCTTGCTCGCGGCCGTGCGCGACGATGCACTCGATTTCGTGCTCTTGTGTTCGTCAATCTCCAGCATGGCTGGCGGCCTGGGCAAGAGCGACTACGCGGCGGCCAACGCCTACCTCGACGCACTGGCCGCGCAGGCGCGGCGCAGCGCCGGCCACCCCGTCATCTCGGTCAACTGGGACGCCTGGCGCGACCTGGGCATGGCCGCGGGCATGGTGCTGCCCGAGGGCGTGGGCATGGACGGCCCCGAGGGCGCGCTGGCGCTGGAGCGCATCGTCAACGGCCCTGCGCATGCGCAGGTGCTGATCTCGACCACCGACCTCGCGCAGCGCCTGGGCGAACTCGACAGCGGCATGCTGGCGCTGATCGAGAACGGCCCTCTGGCCCACGCCGCGCGCACGCCCCATGGCGGGCGTCGCAACCACCCGCGCCCGGCGCTCGACACGCCTTACGCCGCCCCCGAAGGCGAACTCGAAACCGGCCTGGCCGGCGTGTGGCAAGACATGCTGGGCATTGCCGCCGTCGGCGTGAACGACAACCTGTTCGAGCTGGGCGGCGACTCGCTGCTGGCCATCCAGATCCTGGCGCGCGTGCGCAAGGCCTACGAGATCGAACTGCATCCGGCCGCGTTCTTCAAGGCACCCACCATCGCCGACCTGGCCTTGCTGGTCGAGACGCGGCTGATCGAAGAAATAGAGAACGCGGAGAACGGCGGCCCCGCCGATCTTGCCGACCCCATCGACGCCGCACCGGCTCGCCTGTCCGCCACCGTCTGAAGACTCCCATGCCCGACACCCAGGATATTTCCGCCCGCCGCGCCAACCTCAGCGCGGAGCAACGCGCCCGCCTGCAACAGCGGCTGCGCGGCGCCAGCACCGGCGCGCGCCAGGCCGAGAGCGCCATCCCCCAGCGCCCCGCCAGCACCGACCGGAACCGCGCGCCGCTGTCTTTCGCGCAGCGCCGCCAATGGTTCCTGTGGAAGCTGGACCCGGCGCGCACGGCCTACCACCTGAGCGGTGGCCTGGTGCTGACCGGCCCGCTCGACACGGTTGCCTTGCATGCGAGCCTGCAGGCGCTGGTGGACCGCCACGAGTCGCTGCGCACCGTCTTCAGTGAAGAAGGTGATGAAAGCGACGGCGGTGCGCAGCAAATCATCCAGCAGGGCGTGACGGTCGCGCTGCCCTGCATCGACCTGGGAACGCTCGACGCCGCCGCCCGCGAGCAGGCGGTGCGCGCCGAGGTGCAGCGCATTCGCACCGAGCCCTTCGACCTCACGCGCGGCCCGCTGATGCGCGCCGTGCTGCTGAAGACCGGCGAGCAGGCGCACCAGTTGCTGGTGGTGATGCACCACATCGTGTCCGACGGATGGTCCGTGCAGCTCTCGCTCGACGAGCTTGCCGCGCAGTACGCCGCGCGCGTGCAGGGCCGGGCGCCGGCACTGGCCGCGCTGCCGGTGCAGTACGCCGACTACGCCGCGTGGCAGCACCAGTGGCTGGACGGCGGCGAGGGCGAACGCCAGCTCGCCTGGTGGCGCGACCACCTGGGCACCGAGCAGCCCGTGATCTCGCTGCACACCGACCGCCCGCGCAATGCCGACGGCCGCTACGGTTCGGCGCGCATCACCGTCGCCTTGCCCGCCGACACCGTCGCACGCTTGCGCCAGCGCGCCCAGGGGCAGGGTGCCACGCTGTTCATGGCCTTGCTCGCGGGTTTCAACGCGCTGCTGTTCCGCCACACCGGCCAGGCCGATGCGCGCGTGGGCGTGCCCATTGCCAACCGCAACCGCGCGGAAACGGCGGGCGTCGTCGGCTTCTTCGTCAACACGCAGGTGCTGCGGTCGCAGATGGGGCCGCGCACCACGCTGACCGAGTTGCTGGCGCAGACGCGCGACACCGCCATCGGCGCGCAGACCCACCAGGACCTGCCGTTCGAGCAGCTCGTCGGCGCGCTGCGCCCCGAGCGCAGCCTGAGCGCGAACCCGCTGTTCCAGGTGATGTTCAACCACGTGCGCCGCGACCACCGCTCGCTGGCCGATTGGCCGGGCGTGACCGTCGAGCGGCTGGACTTCGAGGAAGAAGACGCGCAGTTCGAGCTGACGCTGCAGACGCTGGAGTTCGAGGACGGGCAGGTGGAGGCGACCTTCCTGTATGCGGCGGAGCTGTTCGACCGGGAGACGGTCGAGCGGCTGGCCGGGCATTACCTGGCGGTGCTGGGGGCGCTGGCCGCAGCGCCTGAGATGGCTGTCGGGGATGTCGAGCTGATCGGGACTGAGGAGCGCGCGCAGCTTGCTGCGTGGAGCGAGAACACACGTCGTCACGAAGGTGCGCAGCCTGTGCATCGGCAGATCGAGGCGCATGCGCGGTTGAAGCCCTCTGCGCCGGCGCTGGTGTTCGGTGATGAAGCGTTGACGTATTCGCAGCTCAATGCACGTGCGAACCACCTGGCACATCGATTGATCGGCCTGGGCGTGGCCCCGGATGTTCTGGTCGGCATCTGCGTGGAACGCTCCACCGAAATGATGGTGGGCATCTTGGCCGTGCTGAAGGCAGGCGGCGCCTACGTGCCCCTGGATGCCGAGTACCCCGCAGATCGCCTTTTGTACATGGTCGAGGACAGCGGCATCTCGCTGCTGCTGACCCAACGCAGTCTGCGATCCCTGATTCCCGGCGTCGAAGCACTCCAGGTGCTGGAACTCGACACGCTCGATTCATCGTCCGAACCCAACTCCGACCCGCAGGTGGCCTTGCACGGCGAGCACCTCGCCTATGTCATCTACACCTCCGGCTCCACCGGTCGCCCCAAGGGCGCAGCCATCCGCCACCAAGCATTGTTCAGCTGCATGGCCTGGATGCAGGAGTTCTACAAGCTGGA
>NZ_JBFUPJ010000032.1:0-6005 GCF_041355175.1 Variovorax sp. RCC_210
GTCTGCAGCAGGTGATGGAACAGCATGCCCTCTTGCAATGGGGCCAGCGGATAGATGTCCTGGATGTTCGAGGCGCCCCCGGGGACCGCGGATTCGATGCGGGCGATCTGGGCAGCGTCGAGATCGATCAACGGCAGCATGCCGGGATCGATAACTTCGCAGACCTCGGGAATGCGGTTCAGCGGCACGACCACTTCGACGCGTCCCTGCTCCTGCATCAGAGCTTGGGCGAAGGCTTCGAGGTGCGGGTGCTGGAACAGCGTTCGCACCTGAACGGTCCATCCCTTCGCGCGCACGCTTTCCAGCAAACGAAGCGCCAGCAATGAGTGACCACCGAGTTCGAAGAAGTTGTCGGTGCGGCCCACGCGCGGCACGTTCAGTACCTCGGACCAGATCGTTGCAAGCGATTGTTCGACTTCGCCTTCTGGTGCTTCGTACGCTTTGTCGCTGGTGAACTCTGGTGAAGGGAGCGCCTTGCGGTCGACCTTTCCGTTGGCGTTCAGCGGCAGTGTGTCTAAGACCACGATGACGCTGGGCACCATGTAGTCGGGCAATGCTTCGCCCAGTCGCTCCCTCAACGTGGCCGTGTCGATGTTGTTGCCCGAGACGTAACCAACAAGCCTTGCACCGGCCGGACCTTCGTTTGCCACGACGACCGCTTCTCGCACTTCGGGCTGGGCTTGGAGCTGGGCTTCGATTTCTCCCAATTCGATACGGAAGCCCCGCACCTTCACCTGATGGTCGATGCGCCCCAGGTACTCCAGCTGGCCCTCGTTGTTCCAGCGGACCAGGTCGCCTGTTCTGTACAGGCGCTGTCCATCGCTGGCCGCCACAAACCGCTCAGCAGTAAGACCTGCCCGCTTCAGGTAGCCGCGCGCAAGGTTGACGCCGCCTAAATACAGCTCTCCAGCGACTCCGGCAGGCACTTCGTTGAGGCTCGCGTCCAGCACATACGCCTGCGTCTCGCTGATCGGGCTGCCGATAGGTACCTGGCTGCTGCCGTCGTCGCGGCACGTCCAGTGCGTCACGTCGATGGCGGCTTCTGTCGGGCCGTAGAGGTTGTAGAGCCTGGCCTGCGGCAGCCGAGCGAACACCTGGTTGCGAGCCTCGGCGGACAGGGCTTCTCCGCTGCAGACGATGCGTCGCAAAGAGGTACACGCACCGACGTCTTCATGCGCCAGGAACGCCTGAAGCATCGAGGGCACGAAGTGCAGGGTGTCTACCTGGTGATGGCGGATCAACTCCACCAGCCTTGCCGGGTCACGGTGATCGCCCGGGTTGGCGACGACCAGCCTGGCGCCCTGCATCAATGGCCAGAAGAACTCCCACACCGACACGTCGAAGCTGAACGGGGTCTTCTGCAGCACCGTGTCTGCTTCACCCAGCCGATAGGTCTCCTGCATCCAAGCCAGCCGGTTGAACAGCGAGCGGTGGCGGTTGGCTGCGCCCTTGGGACGTCCGGTGGAGCCCGAGGTGTAGATGACGTAGGCGAGGTTGTCGCCGTGCAAGTCGACCTGAGGGTCAAGAATGGACTCGGCCGAGGTGTCCAGCGTGTCCAGGTCGAGCACCTGGGACAACCCGGCAACGGGCACCAGCGAGCGCAGGTGGCTCTGGGTCAGCAGCATGGTGATGCCGCTGTCCTGGACCATGTAGGCCAGGCGATCCGCCGGGTACTCGGGGTCCAGCGGCACATAGGCTCCACCGGCCTTCACGATCGCCAGGATGCCCACCACCATCTCGATGGAGCGCTCTGTCGCGATGCCGACCAGAACCTCGGGGCCCACGCCCAGGGCGATCAGGCGATGTGCAACCCGGTTGGCGCGCGCGTTGAGTTCGCCGTAGCCCAGGGTCTTGTCACCGAAGACCAGCGCCACCGAGTCAGGACGAGCCCGCGCCTGGCGCTCGATCAGCCGATGCACAGGCTCCGAGTCGCCGAAGCGCTGCGGGTTCTCGCTCCACCTCGAAAGCTGCAGCAATTCCGCCTCGGCCATCACCGCGATCCCTTGTGCGAGCTGCTGCGGACGCTCCGACAACGCGGTGACCACGCCCGCGAGCGCCGCATGCATGTAGCCGCACACGCGCTGCGCATCCACGGTCTCGCTGATCTGCGCCACCAGCTCGAAGCCCTGCCCCAGATCGTCCACGGACATGACGAACGGATAGTTGGTCCGCTCCTCGCCGCCAAGCACTTCCATGCCCTCCCACAAAGGAGCGGTATCGTCCCCTTCTGCCTCCGGGCTGTAGCGGTAGTTGAGCAGTGCGGAGAACAGCGGCGTGCCGCCCGGCAGCGCGCTGCAGCGCTGGGCCAATGAGAGGTTGGCGTGCTCATGATGCAGAAGCTGGGTGAGTGCTGCGTGGGTCTCCTTGACGCACTGGGCCACGCCCTGTGCGCCGAGCTTCACGCGCAGCGGCAGCGTGTTGATGAACAGGCCCAGTGCGCGTTGAGCGCCTTCTCCGCCTTGCATACGTCCGAACAGCACGGTGCCGAAGACGACGTCGTCCTTGCCCGTCGTCTTGGCCAACACCAAGGCCCAGGCCAGATGGAACAACGTGGCTGCGCTCACGCCGTGGCGCTGCGCTTCGCGCCGGATCTGTTGAGCAAGCTGAGGCTCGAGCTTCAGTCTTGCCTCTTCTACTCGCGTGCCGTCGCCTTGCACGTCGAGCAGGTTGAACGGGGCAGTAGGCTCGTCCACGTCGCCCAGCATCTGGGTGAAGAAGGCTTCGTGTTCTGCTTGACTCACGCCGAGGCGAGCCTGGGCGACGTAGTTCCGGAAGGGAACGGGTTGCTCGAGTTCCGAATGCTTGCCTTGCTGGACCAGCGAGATCTCCTCGACAAGGAAGTCCAGCGTCGTATGGTCCAGCACCATGTGGTGGCTGGGCAACTGCAACAGCCAGCGCTGCTCGACTGCATCATGGGCCGCGACGGCGCGAATCATCGGCGCCTGCCTCACGTCGATGCGGTAGTGCGACGGATCGACGTGCGCATTGAGCTGCTCGAAAGCGCGTCCCGTTTCAACGTCGAGCCACTGCAACTTCAGCTCGGCATGGCGATGCACGACCTGCACCGGCTCCTTCAATCCCTCCCACAGCACCGCGGTGCGCAAGATGTCGTGCCGGTGGATGACCTGGTTGAAGCTGCCGACAAACTGAACCAGCCTCTCTTCGCTGTCGAAGCTCAATGCCAGCGGAGTGACGTAGGCATCGCCTTGCGTCTGCAACTGGTGATGGAACAACATGCCCTCCTGCAGCGGCGCCAGCGGGTAGATGTCCTGGATGTTCGAGGCGCCGCCGGGAACGGCGGATTCGATGCGCGCGATCTGGGCGGCGTCGAGTTCGATCAGCGTGAGCATGCCCGGCTCGATGGCTTCGCAATCCACGGGAATTCGGTTCGGCGGCATGACCACCTCGACACGCCCCTGCTCCCGCATCAAAGCCTGGGCGAAGGCTGCGAGTTGCGGGTGCTGGAACAGGGTTCTCACCTGCACCTTCCATCCCCGGGTGCGCACGCGCTCCAGCAGCCGCAGCGCCAACAACGAGTGCCCGCCGAGTTCGAAGAAGTTTTCGCCACGGCCCACGCGCGCGACGCCCAGCACCTCGGCCCAGATGACAGCCAGCGCTTCTTCCAGTTCGCCCCGCGGTGCGTCGTAGGCGCTTGCCCCGTCGAACTCCGGCGACGGCAAGGCCTTGCGGTCCACCTTGCCGTTGGCGTTCAGCGGCAACGCGTCGAGCGCCACCACGACGGCAGGGACCATGTAGTCCGGCAATGCTTCGGCCAGCCTCCTCCTGATCAGCACCGTGTCGATGCCTTGCCCCGACACATAGCCCACCAACCGGGCGCCGCCCGGTCCTTCGTTGGCGACGACCACGGCCTCGCGCACCTGCGGCTGTGCGAGCAGCTCGGCCTCGACTTCGCCCAGCTCGATGCGGAAGCCCCGCACCTTCACCTGGTGGTCGATGCGGCCCAGGTACTCCAGCTGGCCCTCGTCGTTCCAGCGCACCAGGTCGCCGGTGCGGTAGAGCCGCCCGCCCTGTTCGTCGAACGGGTCGGCCACGAAGCGCTCCGCGCTCAGCGCGGCCCGGCCCAGGTAACCCCGTGCCAGCAGCGCGCCTCCGATGCACAGCTCGCCCACGGCGCCGCGCGCCACCAGGCCCAGATCGGGTCCGACCACGCGCAATGCACGGCCCGCGAGCGGCGTGCCGATGGGCATGCGCGAGGGCACCTGGCCGCCGGCCTGCAGAAAGGGCGTGCAGTCGAGGACGGACGCCGTCACCGTCGCCTCGGTAGGCCCATAGGTGTTGAGCAGCTTCACGTGCGCCAGGCCCGCGTTGCGCCATGCGTGGAGCCCTTCGGGCGGCATTGCTTCGCCGCCCGCATGCACCTGGCGCAGCGCGCCATAGGGCCGCGCGCCATGCGCCGCGAAGTCTTGCGCCAGCAGCAGCCAGTAGGCCGTGGTGAGGTCGGCCACGCTGATCTGCCGTTCGATCAGCTCGCGGTAGAAGGTCGCGCTGTCCCACAGCACCGGCCCGCGCAGCACGATGGCGGCGCCCGCGACCAACGGTGCGAAGGTCTGCTCGATGAAGCCGTCGAAATTCAGCGTCGAGAACTGCAGCATGCGGTCGGCCTGCGTCAGCCCGAAGAATCGCACCGTCTCGCGTGCATGCGCCGCCAGCGCCGCATGGGAAATGCCGACCCCCTTGGGCCGCCCCGTGGAGCCCGAGGTGTAGATCAGGTAGGCCAGGCCCTCTGCGTGCAGCGCCACCTGCGGATCGTGCGCGGGCTGCCCGCCGAGGTCTTGCGTGTCGAGCGCCAGCGTGGCGACCGACGCATCCACGGACAGGCGCCCGGCAACATGCGACTGCGTGAGCAACACCACGATGCCGCTGTCGGCCACCATGTACGCAAGCCGGTCCGCGGGGTAGCCCGGGTCGAGCGGCACATAGGCGGCACCGGATTTCAGGATGGCGAGGACGCCCACCATCATGTCGACGGAGCGCTCGACCGCAATGCCGACCCGGTGCTCGGGTTTCACGCCCAGCGCGATCAGGCGGTGCGCCAGCCGGTTGGCCTGGGCGTTGAATGCCGCGTAGCTCAGCGTCTGCTCGCCGAACACCAGCGCCGGCGCTTGCGGCTGTTGCCTCGCGTGAAGCTCCAGCACGCGGTGCACAGGCGTGCGGTCGGGGTGCGTGGGCGTGTTGACGCCCCAGGCGCCGAGCTGGCGAACTTCCTGGACGACAAGAATGTCGAGTTCGCAGGCGGGCCGCAACGGCTGATGGGCCAGGGCGTGCGCGAGCGATTCGATCGCACCCAGCAGCATCTCGCACACACGACGCGCGTCGACGGCTTCATGAATCTGCGCCACGAGCTCGAAGCCCTCGCCCAGGTCGTCCACGGACATGTCGAAGGGATAGTTCGTGCGCTCCTGGCCGCCGACGATCTGCATGCCTTCCCAGAAAGCGGCGTGCTGTGCTTCGTCTTTCTGGGGGTTGTAACGGTAGTTGAGCAGTGCGGAGAACAGCGGCGTGCCGCCCGGTAGCGCGCTGCAGCGTTGGGCCAATGAGAGGTTGGCGTGCTCATGATGCAGAAGCTGGGTGAGTGCTGCGTGGGTTTCCTTCACGCACTGGGCCACGCCTTGAGCGCCGAGCTTCACGCGCAGCGGCAGCGTGTTGATGAACAGGCCCAGTGCGCGTTGAGCGCCCTCTCCGCCTTGCATGCGGCCGAAGAGCACGGTGCCGAAGACGACATCGTCCTTGCCCGTCGTCTTGGCCAACACCAAGGCCCAGGCCAGATGGAACAATGTGGCTGCGCTCACGCCGTGGCGCTGCGCTTCGCGTCGGATCTGTTGGGCGAGCTGAGGCTCGAGCTTCAGTCTTGCCTCTTCTACTCGCGTGCCGTCGCCTTGCACATCCAGCAGGTTGAACGGGGCAGTGGGCTCGTCCACGTCGCCCAGCATCTGGGTGAAGAAGGCTTCATGCTCTGCCTGGCTTACGCCGAGGCGCGCCTGGGC
>NZ_JBFUPJ010000033.1:0-5782 GCF_041355175.1 Variovorax sp. RCC_210
CTTCGCACATCAATCTTGGTACTCGATACCGTGACCAGGAAGCGAGAAGTCCCTTTGCATTCATTTCTCGAAAAGGGGCGCCCCACCGTCGTGATCGTTGTCAGCAGCGGTCGTTGATCGCCGCTAACCGACAGCGTGCCCAGGTGAACAGGGCGTCGGGTGCTTCCCGCAGCGAAATAAAGGGGGAGCCCGAAGGGCGGAGGACATTCGCGGAGGGAAGTACCCGGCGGCCTGTGCACACGCCCTGAACAGCAGCAACAACAAACACGAACAACACGAGCCCAAACCCGAAATGAAGTCCGACAACGCCTGGAACCCAAGCTGGCGCCTGCTGGCCTGCGTGGCACCCGCGGCCGCCTTCTTCGCGGCCTTCTGGCTGCTGCCGGTAGTGCGCCTGCTGACCCTGCCCGCCGACAAAGGCTGGGCCACCTACTTCGCCGTGCTCACGGACTCGCGCTACCTCGCGAGCATGGCCAACACCGTCGTGCTTTCCGTGGCCGTGACCCTGGCCACCCTGGTGCTGGGCGCCGCGGTAGGCATCTACCTCGCCCGCCACGACTTCATCGGCAAGCGCATGCTGCTGTCGCTGCTCACGCTGCCGCTGTCGTTCCCGGGCGTGATCATCGGTTTCTTCGTGATCCTGCTGGGCGGCAGGCAAGGAGTGGTCGCCGACCTGAGCGACAGCCTGTTCGGCGAACGCATCACCTTCGCCTACGGCCTGCTCGGGCTGTTCCTGGCGTACCTGTACTTTTCATTGCCGCGCGCCATCGCCACCTACACCGCCGCCGCCGAATCGATGAACAGCCAGCTCGAAGAGGCCGCCCGCTCGCTCGGCGCCTCGCGCCTTCGCGTGGCACGCGACGTGTGGATGCCCGAGCTCGCGCCCACCACGCTCGCCTGCGGCGCCATCCTGTTCGCCACCTCCATGGGCGCCTTCGGCACCGCCTTCACGCTGGCCAGCAAGTTCGAGGTGATCCCCATCACCATCTACAACGAGTTCACCAACTACGCCAACTTCGCGCTCGCCGCGTCGCTGTCGATCTCGCTGGGCATCGTCACCTGGCTCGTGCTGTTCGTGGCACGGCGCTTCGGCGCGAACCCCGTCGCACGCTGAGGGCCCGCACCATGCGAACCAACACACACGCCAAGGCGCCCTTCCTGCTCGCCGTGACCGTCATCGTGAGCCTGTTCATGGTCTCGCCGATGCTGCTGTCGGTCATGGCCGGGCTCGTCAACAACTACAGCGCCGGCCTGAAGAGCGGCCTCACCCTGCGCTGGCTCGGCGAGGTCTGGGAGAACTACGGCGGCACCGTGGGCTGGTCGATTGCGCTGGCCATCGCCTGCGTCGTGGGCACCGTGCTGCTGGGCGTGCCCTGCGCCTACGCGCTGGCGCGCAGCCGCTCGCGCGCGGCGCGCATCTTCGAAGAGCTGCTGACGCTGCCGGTCGCGGTGCCGGGCCTTGCCACGGCGCTGGCGCTCATCCTCGCCTACGGCCAGCTCACCGCCTTTCGCCAGAGCTTTGCCTTCATCTTGGTGGGCCACATGATCTTCACGCTGCCCTTCATGGTGCGCACCGTGAGCTCGGCCTTCCAGCGGGACGACCTGCTCGCGCTCGAAGAGGCCGCGCGCTCGCTGGGCGCCAACTTTCGCCAGCGCTTCATGGGCATCCTGGTGCCGGCCGTGTTCCCCGCCATCGTGGCCGGCAGCCTGATGGTGTTCACGCTGTCGGTGGGGGAGTTCAACCTCACCTGGATGCTGCACACGCCGCTCACGCGCACCCTGCCCGTGGGGCTGGCCGACAGCTACGCCTCGATGCGCATCGAGATCGGATCGGCCTACACGCTGGTCTTCTTCGCCGTCATTCTTCCGGTGCTGTGGGGCCTGCAGTACCTTGCCAACCTGATGCAGAAACGCCATGGAACTTGAACGCATCCCCATCGACATCGCCAACTGCGCGAAAACCTACGCCGACGGCACGCGCGGCCTGCAGCCCACCGACCTGCGCGTGGAGGCCGGCGAAGTGCTGGCCCTGCTCGGCCCCTCGGGCTGCGGCAAGACCACGCTGCTGCGGCTGATTGCCGGGCTCGAATCTCCCGACGCGGGCACCCGCATCGTCTTCGGCGACCAGGACGTCACGCAGCGCCCGGTCGAGCACCGCGGCGTGGGCATGGTGTTCCAGAGCTACGCGCTCTTTCCGCAGATGACGGTGGCGGCCAACATCGGCTACGGGCTGCGCATTCGCGGTGTGTCGCCCGACGAGGAGAAGCGCAGCGTGGGCGAGCTGGTCGACCTGGTACGCCTGGGCGGCCTGGAAAACAAGCGCCCCGCCGAACTCTCCGGCGGCCAGCGCCAGCGCGTGGCCCTGGCGCGCGCCGTGGCCGTGCGGCCGCGCGTGCTGCTGCTCGACGAGCCGCTGGCCGCGCTGGACGCCAAGCTGAAGGAATCGCTGCGCGACGAGCTGGCCGAACTGCTGCGCCGCCTGCACATCACGGCCATCCACGTCACGCACGACCAGCAAGAGGCGCTGGCCATCGCCGACCGGCTGGCGGTAATGCGCGCCGGGCGCATCGTGCAGGTCGGGCGCGGCGAAGACCTGTACCGCGCGCCCGCGCACCCTTTCGTCGCCGAATTCCTCGGCCGGGTCAACCGGCTGGCGCGCGAGGCCGACGCCATCACGCAGGGCGTTGTCCGACTCGGCGGCTCGGCCGTGCCCTGCCCGACCGTGTGGCTGGCCCATGCGAGCCTGCTGGTCCGGCCCGAAGACATCGAGGTCAACACGCCCCAGCCCGGCTGGGGCGCCGCCACCGTCGAACGCCGCACCTTCCTGGGCGACCGGGTGCAGTTGCACCTGCGCACGGCGGACCAACCCGTGCTCGTGGCCGACGTAGGCCGCGACAACCCCTTCGGACCCGGCGACGCGGTGGGCCTGCGCATTCACCCCGAGCGCCTGATGACGTCGCAGGAGAGCAACGCATGACAACCCCCACGAACAACCCGCTCACCGTGCTGGTCCAGCTGACCGACCTGCACATCCGCGAGCCCGGCCGCCTGGCCTATGGCCGCATCGACACGGCGCCGTACCTCGAGCGCGCCGTGCAGTCGGTGCTGGCGCTGCGCCAACAGCCCGACGCGGTGGTCGTCACCGGCGACCTGACCGACTTCGGCCGCGCCGCCGAGTACGAGCACTTGGCGCGCCTGCTCGCGCCGCTGACGATGCCGGTCTACCTGCTGCCCGGCAACCACGACGACCGCGACCAGCTGCGCCGCAGCTTTCCGGGCCACGGCTACCTGGGCACGGGGGCCGACACGGGCGGCTTCATCCAGTATTCGGTGCGCGTCGGCCCGCTTCGCCTGCTCACGCTGGACACCTGCGTGCCCGGCGCCAGCCACGGCTCGCTGTGCGAAAAGCGCCTGGCCTGGCTCGAAGCGCAGCTCGACGCCTGCCGCGGCGAGCCGGTGGTGGTCGCCATGCACCATCCGCCGTTCCAGACGCTGATCGGCCACATGGACGAAATCGGCCTGCTCGAGGGCGCCGAGGCGCTCGAGGCGCTGCTACGCCGCTACACGAATGTCGAACGCGTGATCTGCGGCCACCTGCACCGCGCCATCGACGTGCGCTTCGGCGGCACCATCGCCTCGACCTCGCCGGCGCAGGCGCACCAGGTCTGCCTCGACCTGGCAAGCGATGCTCCCTCGGCCTGGACGCTGGAGCCGCCGGCCTTCAGGGTGCATGCGTGGTCCCCCGCCGGAGGGCGGCTGGTGACCCATCTGGCGGCTTGCGGGCACTTCGAAGGGCCTTATCCTTTCCACGACAACGGAGCGCTGATCGACTGAAACGCGTATCTGTGGAAAATGGGGTCGAAAACGAACCAAAACGAAAAGGATAGAACCCGACATCCATGAAGCATCTTCTGAATCTGCTCGCGGCCATTGCCTTGCTGGTGTGGGGTACGCAACTTGTTCGAACCGGCGTGCTGCGCGTGTTCGGCGCCAACCTGCGCAAGATCCTGGTGCAGAGCATGCGCAACCGGTTCACGGCCGCCCTGTCGGGCATCGGCGTGACCGCGCTGGTGCAGTCCAGCACCGCCACCTCGCTCATGACTTCGTCCTTCGTCGGGCAGGGCCTGGTCACCTTGCCCGCGGCGCTGGCGGTGATGCGCGGGGCCGACGTGGGCACGGCGCTGATCTCGGTGCTGTTCTCGGCCGACCTCTCGTGGCTGTCGCCCATGTTCATCTTCGTGGGCGTGGTGCTGTTCATCACCCGCGCGGACACGGTGGCCGGGCGCGTCGGCCGGGTGCTCATCGGCCTAGGCCTGATGCTGCTGGCCCTGCAGCTGGTGGTGGAGGCCACCGAGCCCCTGTTCTCCTCCCCCGCCGTGCGCGCGCTGCTCGCCTCGATCAACAGCGACGTGCTGCTGGAGATCACCATCGGCTCGGTTCTGGCCATCGTGGCCTATTCGAGCCTGGCGGTGGTGTTGCTGGTCGCGGCCATGGCCACCTCGAACGTGGTGCCGCTGGACGTGGCGTTGGGCCTGGTGCTGGGCGCCAACCTGGGCAGCGGCCTGCTGGCCGTGCTCACCACCGCCAAGGCCAGCGTGCCGGTGCGCCAGGTGACCATCGGCAACCTGCTGTTCAAGGCGCTGGGCGTGGCGCTGGTCGCGCCCTTCATCGGCCTGTGGATCCGCTACGTGCAACCCGAGCTGCCCAACCAGACGCACGGCGTGGTGCTGTTCCACCTGGCGTTCAACGTCGTGATCAGCGTGGGCTTCATCGGCCTCACGCAGTGGGTCGCCAAGCTGGTGACGCGCATGCTCCCCATGCCGCAGCAGGCCACCGGCACCAGCCGGCCGCACCACCTGGACCCGTCGGCGCTGTCCACGCCGTCGCTGGCCATTTCCAACGCCGCGCGCGAGGCGCTGCACCAGGCCGACATCGTGGAGACCATGCTCATCGGCGTGCTCGACGTGATCCGCAACAACGACACCCGCCTGTCGCAGGAGCTGCGGCAGCTCGACGACACGGTGGACGAGCTGTACTCGGCCATCAAGTACTACATGACGCGCATCTCGCGCGAGGCGCTGGGCGAGGAGGAGAGCCGGCGCTGGACCGACATCATCAGCTTCACGATCAACATGGAGCAGATCGGCGACATCATCGAGCGCGTGATCATCGATGTGGAAGACAAGAAGATCAAACCGCAGCGCAATTTCTCCGAGGCCGGCATGGCGGAGATCGTCGAGCTGCATGGGCGGCTGGTGGCCAACCTGCGGTTGAGCATGAGCGTGTTCCTGAACGGCAATGTGCGGGACGCGCAGAAACTGCTCGAAGAGAAGGCGCGGTTCCGCGACCTGGAGCGTGCGTATGCGACGACCCACCTGGACCGGTTGTCGGACCGGACGACGCTGAGCATCGAGACCAGTTCGCTGCACATCGACCTGATCAGCGATCTGAAACGAATCAATTCGCACATTTGCTCTATTGCTTATCCGATTCTGGAGTCGGCTGGGGCGTTGGCGCCTAGTCGGTTGAGGGAGTCTCGGCTTGGGAAGATTGAGGGATAGGTTTGGTTTCCGCTCGGCGGGGGGTTTTTGTTCCGGGGCCGGGTCTCGCCCCGGCGGGCGATCTACTTTCTTTTGCTTCGCCAAAAGAAAGTAGACAAAGAAAAGGCGACCCCACTGTCTGCGTCCCTCCGCTTCGCTTCGGGCAACCTGCGGTGCTCGACGTAGAGGGGGGTCCGCAGAACTCGCTTCGCTCAAACAGCTGCGGCCCTGATCCCCTCTAC
>NZ_JBFUPJ010000034.1:0-5570 GCF_041355175.1 Variovorax sp. RCC_210
CGCGCAAAGCAAAAAACCCCAGTCAATTCTGACTGGGGTTTTCTGGGCTGTAAGAGCCTGACGATGACCTACTTTCACACGGGAACCCGCACTATCATCGGCGCTGAGTCGTTTCACTGTCCTGTTCGGGATGGGAAGGAGTGGTACCAACTCGCTATGGTCATCAGGCATAAAGGGTTGTCTGCGTGATCGATTGATCAGGCAGACGAATTCATAGAGTTTGGAATCAGCTTTTGGCGAATTATTTTGAATGCGTCAACTTGGCATAACACCTTGATCTGTATTTTGATCAAAGTTATAGGGTCAAGCCGCACGAGCAATTAGTATCAGTTAGCTTAACGCATTACTGCGCTTCCACACCTGACCTATCAACGTCCTGGTCTTGAACGACTCTTCAGGGGGCTCAAGGCCCCGGCAGATCTCATCTTGAAACGAGTTTCCCGCTTAGATGCTTTCAGCGGTTATCTCTTCCACACTTAGCTACTCGGCAATGCCACTGGCGTGACAACCGATACACCAGAGGTGTGTCCACTCCGGTCCTCTCGTACTAGGAGCAGGCTTCCTCAAATCTGCAGCGCCCACGGAAGATAGGGACCAAACTGTCTCACGACGTTTTAAACCCAGCTCACGTACCTCTTTAAATGGCGAACAGCCATACCCTTGGGACCGGCTACAGCCCCAGGATGAGATGAGCCGACATCGAGGTGCCAAACACCGCCGTCGATATGAACTCTTGGGCGGTATCAGCCTGTTATCCCCAGAGTACCTTTTATCCGTTGAGCGATGGCCCTTCCATACAGAACCACCGGATCACTATGTCCTGCTTTCGCATCTGCTCGACTTGTCAGTCTCGCAGTTAAGCACGCTTATGCCATTGCACTATCGTCACGATGTCCGACCGTAACTAGCGTACCTTCGAACTCCTCCGTTACGCTTTGGGAGGAGACCGCCCCAGTCAAACTGCCTACCATGCACTGTCCCCGATCCAGATAATGGACCTAGGTTAGAACCTCAAACACACCAGGGTGGTATTTCAACGTTGGCTCCACAAGATCTAGCGACCCTGCTTCAAAGCCTCCCACCTATCCTACACAGATCTGTTCAAAGTCCAATACAAAGCTACAGTAAAGGTTCATGGGGTCTTTCCGTCTTTCCGCGGGGAGATTGCATCATCACAAACATTTCAACTTCGCTGAGTCTCAGGAGGAGACAGTGTGGCCATCGTTACGCCATTCGTGCAGGTCGGAACTTACCCGACAAGGAATTTCGCTACCTTAGGACCGTTATAGTTACGGCCGCCGTTTACTGGGACTTCAATCAAGAGCTTGCACCCCATCATTTAATCTTCCAGCACCGGGCAGGCGTCACACCCTATACGTCCACTTTCGTGTTTGCAGAGTGCTGTGTTTTTAATAAACAGTCGCAGCCACCGATTTTTTGCAACCCATTCATGCTCCGTTGTTCACTTCACACTAATAGGGCACACCTTCTTCCGAAGTTACGGTGTCAATTTGCCGAGTTCCTTCTCCTGAGTTCTCTCAAGCGCCTTAGAATACTCATCTCGCGCACCAGTGTCGGTTTGCGGTACGGTCGTTGTTAGCTGAAGCTTAGTGGCTTTTCCTGGAACCTCGTTCAGTCACTTCACGGACAAGTCCGCTCGATCGTTGGCCTCGGTATATGTGCACCGGATTTGCCTAATGCACGCCTACATCCAACTAAACCAGAATAATCCAATAACTGGATGACCTATTAAGATCCGTCCCCACATCGCACTAACAATCGGTACAGGAATATTGACCTGTTTCCCATCAGCTACGCATCTCTGCCTCGCCTTAGGGGCCGACTCACTCTACGCCGATGAACGTTGCGTAGAAAACCTTGCGCTTACGGCGAGGGGGCTTTTCACCCCCTTTAACGCTACTCATGTCAGCATTCGCACTTCTGATACCTCCAGCACGCTTTACAACGCACCTTCACAGGCTTACAGAACGCTCTCCTACCACTTGCAATAAATTGCAAATCCGCAGCTTCGGTAACTGGCTTAGCCCCGTTACATCTTCCGCGCAGGACGACTCGATCAGTGAGCTATTACGCTTTCTTTAAATGATGGCTGCTTCTAAGCCAACATCCTGACTGTTTTAGCCTTCCCACTTCGTTTCCCACTTAGCCAATTTTAGGGACCTTAGCTGGCGGTCTGGGTTGTTTCCCTCTTGAGTCCGGACGTTAGCACCCGGTGCTCTGTCTCCCAAGCTGTACTCATCGGTATTCGGAGTTTGCCTTGGTTTGGTAAGTCGCCATGACCCCCTAGCCAAAACAGTGCTCTACCCCCGATGGTAATACTTGAGGCACTACCTAAATAGTTTTCGGAGAGAACCAGCTATTTCCAAGTTTGTTTAGCCTTTCACCCCTATCCACAGCTCATCCGCTAGTTTTGCAACACTAGTCGGTTCGGACCTCCAGTACCTGTTACGGCACCTTCATCCTGGCCATGGATAGATCACTTGGTTTCGGGTCTACACCCAGCGACTGATCGCCCTATTCGGACTCGATTTCTCTACGGCTTCCCTATTCGGTTAACCTTGCCACTGAATGTAAGTCGCTGACCCATTATACAAAAGGTACGCAGTCACCCCTTACGAGGCTCCTACTTTTTGTAAGCACGCGGTTTCAGGATCTATTTCACTCCCCTCCCGGGGTTCTTTTCGCCTTTCCCTCACGGTACTAGTTCACTATCGGTCAATGATGAGTATTTAGCCTTGGAGGATGGTCCCCCCATATTCAGACAGGATTTCTCGTGTCCCGCCCTACTTGTCGTTAGCTCAGTACCACACAGGTCATTTCACGTACGGGGCTATCACCCGCTATGGCCAGTCTTTCCAAACTGTTCCGTTATGTCTTGTGCTATCACTAACAGGCTTCTCCGATTTCGCTCGCCACTACTTTCGGAATCTCGGTTGATGTCTTTTCCTCGAGCTACTGAGATGTTTCAGTTCACCCGGTTCGCCTCGCATGACTATGTATTCATCATGCGATACCTTTGCAGGTGGGTTTCCCCATTCGGAAATCTCCGGATCAAAGCTAATTTGCCAGCTCCCCGAAGCTTATCGCAGGCTATCACGTCCTTCGTCGCCTATCATTGCCAAGGCATCCACCACGTGCTCTTATTCACTTGACCCTATAACTTTGACGTTTCTTGCGAAACACAAAATCATTTCAAGGAATATGTCAGGTCTTTCACCTGACGCGTTATGCCGTACATTCAATTCGATTTGACTCGAAATTGAAGTTTCTTTTGACGCAATCAAAAATTCTATGCTGCTGATGGCACGGTCTGCACTAAACCTTTACGAATGTGCAGTTTCCATCAGCAGCGCTGATTCGACTCTATGAATTTTTAAAGAACAGCCGATTGATCAAGAGATCTTGATCAACAACAAAGAAGCCTCATGCTCGCGCACAAAGCCGCTTTGGTGTTGAATAAGTACCGAATTATTGGTGGAGGATGACGGGATCGAACCGACGACCCCCTGCTTGCAAAGCAGGTGCTCTCCCAGCTGAGCTAATCCCCCAAAACTCTCACACGAGAAATCAGAAGATTTGGTGGGTCTAGTTGGGCTCGAACCAACGACCCCCGCCTTATCAAGACGGTGCTCTAACCAGCTGAGCTACAGACCCAATCGAAGATCAACAAAGATCTCGACTTCTTCCAACAACCGATAAGTGTGGGCGTTTAAATTAAATTGCTTGTTTCCAGAAAGGAGGTGATCCAGCCGCACCTTCCGATACGGCTACCTTGTTACGACTTCACCCCAGTCACGAACCCTGCCGTGGTAATCGCCCTCCTTGCGGTTAAGCTAACTACTTCTGGCAGAACCCGCTCCCATGGTGTGACGGGCGGTGTGTACAAGACCCGGGAACGTATTCACCGTGACATTCTGATCCACGATTACTAGCGATTCCGACTTCACGCAGTCGAGTTGCAGACTGCGATCCGGACTACGACTGGTTTTATGGGATTAGCTCCCCCTCGCGGGTTGGCAACCCTTTGTACCAGCCATTGTATGACGTGTGTAGCCCCACCTATAAGGGCCATGAGGACTTGACGTCATCCCCACCTTCCTCCGGTTTGTCACCGGCAGTCTCATTAGAGTGCCCAACTGAATGTAGCAACTAATGACAAGGGTTGCGCTCGTTGCGGGACTTAACCCAACATCTCACGACACGAGCTGACGACAGCCATGCAGCACCTGTGTTACGGTTCTCTTTCGAGCACTAAGCCATCTCTGGCGAATTCCGTACATGTCAAAGGTGGGTAAGGTTTTTCGCGTTGCATCGAATTAAACCACATCATCCACCGCTTGTGCGGGTCCCCGTCAATTCCTTTGAGTTTCAACCTTGCGGCCGTACTCCCCAGGCGGTCAACTTCACGCGTTAGCTTCGTTACTGAGTCAGTGAAGACCCAACAACCAGTTGACATCGTTTAGGGCGTGGACTACCAGGGTATCTAATCCTGTTTGCTCCCCACGCTTTCGTGCATGAG
The DNA here is from genome assembly GCF_041355175.1 of Variovorax sp. RCC_210. Lineage (NCBI taxonomy): Bacteria > Pseudomonadati > Pseudomonadota > Betaproteobacteria > Burkholderiales > Comamonadaceae > Variovorax > Variovorax sp. RCC_210. Next base: position 4,541 of record NZ_JBFUPJ010000034.1, read on the forward strand.
CGTCAGTACAGGTCCAGGGGATTGCCTTCGCCATCGGTGTTCCTCCGCATATCTACGCATTTCACTGCTACACGCGGAATTCCATCCCCCTCTACCGTACTCTAGCTATGCAGTCACAGATGCAGTTCCCAGGTTGAGCCCGGGGATTTCACAACTGTCTTACATAACCGCCTGCGCACGCTTTACGCCCAGTAATTCCGATTAACGCTTGCACCCTACGTATTACCGCGGCTGCTGGCACGTAGTTAGCCGGTGCTTATTCTTACGGTACCGTCATTAGCCCTCTTTATTAGAAAAGGCCGTTTCGTTCCGTACAAAAGCAGTTTACAACCCGAAGGCCTTCATCCTGCACGCGGCATGGCTGGATCAGGCTTTCGCCCATTGTCCAAAATTCCCCACTGCTGCCTCCCGTAGGAGTCTGGGCCGTGTCTCAGTCCCAGTGTGGCTGGTCGTCCTCTCAGACCAGCTACAGATCGAAGGCTTGGTGAGCCTTTACCTCACCAACTACCTAATCTGCCATCGGCCGCTCCATTCGCGCAAGGTCTTGCGATCCCCTGCTTTCATCCGTAGATCGTATGCGGTATTAGCACAGCTTTCGCTGCGTTATCCCCCACGATTGGGCACGTTCCGATGTATTACTCACCCGTTCGCCACTCGCCGCCAGGATTGCTCCCGCGCTGCCGTTCGACTTGCATGTGTAAGGCATGCCGCCAGCGTTCAATCTGAGCCAGGATCAAACTCTATAGTTCGATCTTGATTTTTGCGCCTGACCTCGCGGTCAAGCAAAACTCATAAAAAAAGAATTAAAGTGAACTTCACTTCTATCTCATGAGCGCTTTTAAGTCTTGCGACTTGTTCCGAAGAACTTACGCAATTACCTTCAAACGCCCACGCTTATCGGCTGTAAATTTTTAACGATCACCGAAGCAACTTTCGTCTACTTCGTTTAACTTGCTGCGATCAGCGAAGCCTTGTAGTCTATCACGGTTTTTTAAGTACCGTCAAACTTTTTTCGCTTTCTTCAACTTCA
>NZ_JBFUPJ010000035.1:0-4190 GCF_041355175.1 Variovorax sp. RCC_210
ATGCCCTCTTGCAATGGGGCCAGCGGATAGATGTCCTGGATGTTCGAGGCGCCGCCGGGGACAGCGGATTCGATGCGCGCGATCTGGGCAGCGTCAAGATCGATCAATGGCAGCATGCCTGGCTCGATGGCTTCGCAACCGTCTGGTATTCCGTTCGGCGGCACGACCACTTCGACGCGCCCCTGCTCTTGGAGCAGAGCTTGGGCGAAAGCTTCGAGTTGCGGGTGCTGGAACAACGTTCGCACCTGAACGGTCCATCCCTTCGCGCGCACGCTTTCCAGCAAACGAAGCGCCAGCAATGAGTGACCGCCCAGTTCGAAGAAATTGTCGGTGCGGCCCACGCGGGACACGTTCAGTACCTCGGCCCAGATGGTTGCAAGCGCTTGCTCGACTTCGCCTTCAGGTGCTTCGTAGGCCTTGTCGCTGGTGAACTCCGGCGAAGGCAACGCCTTGCGGTCTACCTTGCCGTTGGCGTTCAACGGGAGTGCGTCGAGGACCATGAGCACGCTGGGGACCATGTAGTCCGGCAGCGCTTCGCCGAGGCGTTCTCTTAGGTCTGCCGTGTCGATGTTGGTGCCCGAGACGTAACCAACAAGCCTTGCACCGGCCGGGCCTTCGTTCGCCACGACGACCGCTTCTCTAACTTCGGGCTGGGCTTGGAGCTGGGCTTCGATCTCTCCCAACTCGATGCGGAAGCCCCGCACCTTCACCTGGTGGTCGATGCGGCCGAGGTACTCCAGCTGGCCCTCGTTGTTCCAGCGGACCAGGTCGCCTGTTCTGTACAGCCGCTGTCCATTGCTGGCCGCCACAAACCGCTCAGCAGTAAGGCCTGCCCGCTTCAGGTAGCCGCGTGCAAGGTTGACGCCGCCTAAATACAGCTCTCCAGCGACTCCGGCAGGCACTTCGTTCAGGCTCGCGTCCAGCACGTACGCCTGTGTCTCGCTGATCGGGCTGCCGATAGGTACCTGGCTGCTGCCATCGTCGCGGCACGTCCAGTGCGTCACGTCGATGGCGGCTTCTGTCGGGCCGTAGAGGTTGTAGAGCCTGGCCTGCGGCAGCCGAGCGAACACCTTGTCCCGGGCTTCCGCCGGCAAGGCCTCGCCACTGCACACGATGCGCTTGAGGCTCGTGCACGCCTTGGCTCCCTCGTAAGCCAGGAACGCCTGAAGCATCGAGGGCACGAAGTGCAAGGTGTCGACCTCGTGATGGCGGATCAACTCCACCAGCCGTGCCGGGTCACGGTGATCGCCCGGGTTGGCGACGACCAGCCTGGCGCCCTGCATCAATGGCCAGAAGAACTCCCACACCGACACATCGAAGCTGAACGGGGTCTTCTGCAGCACCGTGTCTGCTTCACCCAGCCGATAGGCCTCCTGCATCCACGCCAGCCGGTTGAACAGCGAGCGGTGGCGGTTGGCTGCGCCCTTGGGACGTCCGGTGGAGCCCGAGGTGTAGATGACGTAGGCGAGGTTATCGCCGTGCAGATCGACCCGCGGATCGGTGTCGGACTCGGCCGAGGTGTCCAGCGTGTCCAGGTCGAGCACCTGGGACAGCCCGGCAACGGGCACCAGCGCGCGCAGGTGGCTCTGGGTCAGCAGCATGGTGATGCCGCTGTCCTGGACCATGTAGGCCAGGCGGTCTGCCGGGTACTCGGGGTCCAGCGGCACATAAGCCCCACCGGCCTTCACGATCGCCAGGATGCCCACCACCATCTCGATGGAGCGCTCCGTCGCGATGCCGACCAGAACCTCGGGGCCCACGCCCAGGGCGATCAGGCGATGTGCAACCCGGTTGGCACGTGCGTTGAGTTCGCCGTAGCTCAGGGTCTCGTCACCAAAGACCAGCGCCACCGAGTCGGGACGAGCCCGCGCCTGGCGCTCGATCAACCGATGCACAGGCTCCGAATCGCCGAAGCGCTGCGGGTTTTCGCTCCACGCCTGCAGCGCTTCCCGCTCGGACACCCCAAGCATCGCTACATCGCCCACCGCCTGCTGTGGCCGGTCGGCCAGCGCGTGCAGCACCGCCAGGTAGTGCCCCGCCATCCGCTCGATGGTGCTCGGCGCAAACAGCTCCTGCGCATAGCTGAAGCTCGCCCGCACCCGCCCGTCATCGCTCTCGCTGGTCTCCAGCGTCAGCTCGAACTGCGCCGCCTGCGCGCCCAGGTCGCACTCGGTCAGCGTGATGCCGGGCAGCTTCTGCAGCGCCTTCAGGTCGCCACGCTGGTGGTTGAACATCACCTGGAACAGCGGGCTCGTGCCCAGGCTGCGCTCAGGCTGTAGCGCCTCCACCAGTTGCTCGAACGGCAGGTCCTGGTGCGCCTGCGCGCCCAGGGCCGCTTCTTTCGCGCGGGACAGCACGCGCGCCAGGCTCTCGCGCTCGTCGAGCACGTTGCGCAGCACCTGCGTGTTGACGAAGAAGCCGATAACGCCCTCGGTCTCGGCGCGGTGGCGGTTGGCCACCGGTACGCCCAGGCGGATGTCGGGCTCGCCGGTGTAGCGGCTCAGCAGCACCTGGAAGCCGGCGAGCAGGCCCATGAACAGCGTCGCGCCCTGGCCCTGCAGGCGCCTTTGCAGACGCTGCACCAGGTCGCGCGGCAACTCGAAGCCATGTCGCACGGCGCTGTACCGGCCATCGGGCTTGCGGGCGTGGTCGGTGGGCAGCTGCAACACGGGTTGGCTGGTGCCGAGGTGCCGGGTCCAGTACGCCAGCTGGCGTTCGCGTTCGCCGGCCTCGAGCCAGTCGCGTTGCCATGCGGCGTAGTCGACGTACTGGACCGGCAGCGGTGGCAGCGACGCCGCTGCCGTAGCTTGGTCGGCTTGGTTGTCATGAGTGCGCGCGCGGTACTGCGTCACGAATTCGTCGACGAGCACCTGCATCGACCAGCCGTCCGACACGATGTGGTGCATCACCACGACGAGCAGGTGTTCGTCGGGTGCGAGGCGGATGAGGCCGATGCGCAGCAGCGGGCCCGCGCCCAGGTCGAACGGCGTATGGCTCAGGCGCAGCGCTTCCTCGCGACTGCGCTTTTCGCGCTCGGCCTCGGTGCCCCATGCGGCCAGGTCGAGCGTTGTCATGTCGAGCGCGCCGACCTGTTGCACGACCTGCTCGGCCAGGCCTTGCGCGTCGGCTCGGAACACGGTGCGCAGCGACTCGTGGCGCTTCACCAGCGCGTCGAAGCTCGCGCTCACGGCCTGCGCGTCGAGCTGGCCCGCGAGCTTCAGCGCGCCGCTGATGTGGTACGCAGTGCTCGACGGATCGAGCTGCCACAGGAACCACTGGCGCATCTGCGCATGCGACAGCGCGAGCTTGCCCGCGCGCCGCGCTGCGCTCAGCGGCTCGATCGCCTGCGTGTCTGCGGGCCGGCCGGCCTGCAGCGCATGCGCGATGCGCGCCACGCTCTGGCGCTCGAACATCTGGCGAGGCGTGAGGTGCACGCCGGCGCGCGCCGCGCGCGCGGTGACCTTGAGGCTGAGGATGGAGTCGCCGCCGAGTTCGAAGAAGTTGTCGGTGCGGCCTACGCGGGGCACGTTCAGTACCTCGGCCCAGATGGTTGCAAGCGCTTGCTCGACTTCGCCTTCTGGCGCTTCGTACGCTTTGTCACTCGTGAACTCCGGTGCGGGGAGCGCCTTGCGGTCTACCTTGCCGTTGGCGTTCAGCGGGAGCGCGTCTAGGACCATGATGACGCTGGGGACCATGTAGTCGGGCAGCGCTTCGCCCAGGCGTTCTCTCAGTGCTGCCGTGTCGATGTTGTTGCCCGAGACGTAACCGACGAGCCTTGCTTCGTTCGCCACGACGATTGCTTCTCGCACTTCAGGCTGGGCTTGGAGTTGGGCTTCGATTTCGCCCAGCTCGATACGGAAGCCCCGCACCTTCACCTGGTGGTCGATGCGGCCCAGGTACTCCAGCTGGCCCTCGTTGTTCCAGCGGACCAGATCGCCCGTGCGGTACAGGCGTTGTCCATCGTTGGCCGCTACAAACCGCTCAGCAGTAAGGCCCGCCCGCTTCAGGTAGCCGCGTGCAAGGTTGACGCCGCCTAAATACAGCTCTCCAGCGACGCCGGCCGGCACTTCATTGAGGCTCGCGTCCAGCACGTACGCCTGCGTCTCGCTGATGGGCCTGCCGATGGGTACTTGCGTGCTGCCGTCGTCGCGGCACGTCCACTGGGTGACGTGGATCGTCGTTTCTGTCGG
>NZ_JBFUPJ010000036.1:0-3238 GCF_041355175.1 Variovorax sp. RCC_210
GTATCCACCTAAGTTAAGTGGATACGAGGCTCCTACGCGCGGGAGGGGAACTCAAGATGGGTGAACTGGACGCTCACGACACGTGAGCACTATCCCCGATCAACAAGCCGGCACACGTCGGCGACGTCGCGTTCACAGCGACGAATTCAAGGCGAACGCTGTGGCCAGCTGCATGCAGCCGGGCATGTCGATGGCGGCTGTGGCAATGGCCCACGGCGTCAACGCGAATTTGCTGCGCCGATGGGTTCGCGACGCAGAGATGAACTCGGCAACCACCGTCGTCAGCGCGACCACCGCCGAGACCCCGAAGGCGCAAGAAGCCAAGACAGTGTTTGTCCCGGTCAGCTTGCCGCCACCAGGGCAGCCGGCTCATGTCCCGGACGTTCGCATCGAGCTGCGACGTGGGCCGATCGCGGTTACCGTGACCTGGCCGGCGAGTGCAGCCAGCGAGTGCGCGGCCTGGATGCGCGAGCTGCTTCGATGATCCGCATCGACGCGATGTGGCTGGCCGCAGACCCTATCGACATGCGCGCCGGCGCCGAGCGGCTGTTGGCGCGCGTTGTGCAAGTCTTCGGCGCGGCGCAGGCGCACCATGGCTACCTGTTCGCGAACGCCCGCGGCACGCGTGTCAAGCTGCTGGTGCACGACGGCTTCGGCGTGTGGTGCGCGGCGCGCCGGCTCAACGCGGGGCGCTTCGTCTGGCCGGGCACGACCCACACGACGCCCTTGCTGTCGCTCACACCTGCGCAGTTCGACGCCTTGGTCCTGGGCCTGCCCTGGCAGCGCCTTCCCGAGCTGAGCGTCATCACGCGAGCCTGAGGAGCCGGCGCCCACGCCATCTGCCCATGCGTTGACAGTGGATGTGCCGAGGTTGGCCTTGCCGTGCACTGGCATCATTCAACGCATGCTTGGTGCGCGTGATCTTCCTGCAGCGAATCCTTCGGGACTGTCCGCCGAGACAGCGGCGCTGGTTGGTCAGTTGCTCCAGCGGCTGCAAGATCAGGAGCAGCAGCTGGCCGAGCATGGCCGTGTCCTTGCGCAACGCGACCAGGCGCTTGCCGAGCGCGACGCGCTGCTGCAGCGCAAGGACCGCGAGATCGCACTGCGCGAGGCCAAGATCGAGAAGATCACCTTCGAGCTGGCCAGGCTCAAGCGCTGGAAGTTCGGCGCCAAGTCCGAGGCTATGAATGCCGAGCAGCGCCGCCTGTTCGAGGAGACGCTGGCCGAGGACGAGGCGGGCCTGCGCGAGCAGCTCGAGCGGCTTCGGCGTGAAGCCGCCGCGGCCGCGGCCGCCGCAGCAACCTCGGACACAACGACCAAGGCGCCCCCACGTCGGCCGCGCCGCAACCCGTTCCCCGATCACTTGCGCCGTGTCGAACACCACCACGAGCCCGAGCGCACCGACTGCCTGGAGCCCGGCTGCGGGCGCCCGATGACGCGCATCGGCCAGGAGGTCAGCGAGCGCCTGGACATCGTGCCGGCCGAGTTCTTCGTGCACCGCCACATCTATGGCAAGTGGGCCTGCCGCTGCTGCCAGGTGCTGCGCCAGGCGCCCAGCGTGGCAGAAGTCATCGAGGGCGGTATCGCTGCCAGCGGCTTCGTCGCGCACACGCTGATCAGCCGCTTCGTGGACCACATGCCGTACTACCGGCAAGCGACCATCAACGCCCGCAGCGGCGTGCACACACCGCGCTCGACGCTGGCGTCCATCACCGGCCAGGCCGGTGCGGCGCTGGAGCCGCTGCACGAGGCGCACAGGCGCTTCATCCTCAGCTGCGCGGTGCTGCACGCCGACGAGACCCCTGTGGCCCTGCTGGACCCCGGCGCGGGCAAGACGCGCCGAGCCTATGTCTGGGCCTACGCCAGAAGCTGGCACGACAAGGTGCCTGGTGTGATTTACGAGTTCTGCCCGGGACGCGGGGCGCAGTACCCGCTGGCATTCCTGGGAGGCCGAGGGAGACACGGCCGACGATGGTCGGGCACGTTGCTGACCGACCGCTACGGCGCTTACGAGACCGTGGTCGATCCCCGGCTGTATCCGGACCGCCTGGGCGCAGCCTGCGCCGCGCACGCGCGCCGCAACTTCGAAGAGTTGACGCACGACGGCACCAGCGTGGTGGGCCTGGAGGCAGTGCGTCGCTTCGCGCGCATCTACGGGGTCGAGGCACAGCTCAAAGAGCTCAGCGATGACGAGCGCCGGGCGCAACGCCAGCAGCTCGCCAGGCCGCTGTGGGAAGAGCTCAAGCACTGGCTACAACTGGAGCGCCGGCTGGTAGCCGACGGCGGCCCGACGGCCAAGGCCATCGACTACACGCTGGGGCACTGGGCCGCGCTGACGCGTCACTTGGACGACGGCGCGGTCGCCATCGACAACAACCACCTCGAGCGCCAGATCAAACCCTGGGCGATGGGTCGCAAGGCATGGATGTTCGTGGGCAGCGAACTGGCCGGCCAGCGCGCGGCCATCGTGATGAGCCTGGTGCAGTCGGCGCGCCTGAACGGCCATGACCCCTGGGCCTACCTGCGCGACGTGCTGCAGCGCCTGCCGACGCAGCGCGCCAGCCAGATCGAGGACTTGCTGCCGCACCGATGGCAGCCAGCGTCCGAAGCGGCATCATGACCTTGCTCACGCAGGCCGTGATGTTCCGGGCGAACATCGACGTCGACCGCATGAGCGCACAGCAGAAGGTTGAGCTGGCTGACGAAATCTACGTTCAGCAGCCCAACTTGCTGGCTTCCATCCTCGTGTTGCCTCGCTACGGGGTCGACATGCTGCAGCTTGAGGTGCCGATCCACGTTCTGCTGGTCGCCTTCCAAGCCATGAAGCACTGCGGGCACGCCGTGCCGACGATCTCTGAAGACGTCCAGGAAACCTGCTTGCAGCGGCTGACGGCGACGATGCAGTTCACCGAGGGCGTGCCGCCAGACCTCGTTGCGCAGATGATCACGAAGTTCTGCGTCGACCACCCCGAGCGCTACTTGTTGGCGTTCGTGTACGGCCACCTTGGCCAGCACGACCTGCTGCGCGTGAGAACTGACGCCGAGAAGTTCTTGCTGCTGGCCGCCCTCAACCTCGTGGAGTGCGTGGCCTACGTCGGAGCGCAGTTGCAGTCCAAGTGAACCGCGTGGGGCCGGTCAAGATGGGATGACTGGACGCTTACTCCGTGTCGGCAATCGCGCTGCACGGCGGCGTCAACGCCAACATGCTGTTCAAGTGGCGCAGGGAGCATCTTCGGGC
>NZ_JBFUPJ010000037.1:0-2906 GCF_041355175.1 Variovorax sp. RCC_210
TCCGTGTCGGCAATCGCGCTGCACGGCGGCGTCAACGCCAACATGCTGTTCAAGTGGCGCAGGGAGCATCTTCGGGCTGCTGGCGGCGCGTCGGCGGCTGTACTGTTGCCGGTGACTGTCGCGCCGGCGGCCGAGGTCATGACGGTTCCCGCGTCAGGCGAGCATGCTGTGGCGCCACCGAGGTCGGCTCTGCGCAGCGGCGTTATTGAGTTGGAGTTCGCCGGCGCCCAGTTGCGCTTGCGCGGGCCGGTCGACGAAGACAGCCTGCGCCGTGTCCTGCGCGCGCTGCGCCAGAGCGAATGATCGGCCCGCGCGCTGGCACTCGGGTGTGGCTGGCCGCCGGTGTGACGGACATGCGCTGCGGCATGGACACGCTGGCGGCGAAGGTACAGACCGCGCTGAGCGAGGACCCGTACGGCGGTCATGTCTTCGTCTTCCGCGGTCGCCGAGGCGATCTCGTCAAGCTGCTGTGGAGTGACGGCGATGGCATGTGCCTGCTGGCCAAGCGGTTGGAGCGTGGCCGCTTCATCTGGCCGCAGGCAGAAACGGGCTCGATCTCGCTGAGCGCTGCACAGCTGTCGATGCTGCTCGAAGGCATCGACTGGCGACGGCCCGAGCGTACCTGGCAGCCGCGCGCGGCAGCATAGGCGGCCTTCTGCAGTTGACAGGGCAACTCCCGCTGTGGAAATGGGTGACGACAGGCACAGTCGCACCCCATGACCTTCGAGGAACTGCTGGTTGCCAACGCCGCTCTTAGCGGCGAGGTACAGCGCTCGCAAGAGGCATTGAAGATTGCACTGCTGACCGTCGAGAAGCTCAAGGTCGAGGTGGCGTACCTGCGGCGCATGAAGTACGGGCGCTCCAGCGAACAGCTCGAGCACGCGCAGCTTGAGCTCGTGGGCGGTCAACTCGCGCAGCCGGCGGTGCCCGCTGAAGGCGCCGATCATCCCTCCAACGTCACGTCCATCGAGCAGGCTCGCAAGAAGCGGCAGAAGCGACAGCGCACCGGTGTACGGGACTTGCCGGATCACCTGCCACGGCGCACTGTGGTGCACACTCCGCAAAGCGGTTGCAACTGCGAAGCCTGTGGCCGCGGCCTTCGCGAGATCGGACAGGACGTCTCGGAGATACTCGACTACGAGCCGGGCACCTTCCACGTCGTGCGCCACGTTCGCCCCAAGCTCGCTTGCGCGGCCTGCAGCACGATCATGCAGGCACCGGCGCCGAGTCGGCCGATCGACCGCTGCATGGCCGGCACCGGCCTGCTCACGCATGTGCTGGTGAGCAAGTACTGCGACCACACGCCCCTGTACCGGCTGTGCCAGATCTACAGCCGTGAAGGCGTCGAACTGCAGCGCTCGACCCTGGCGGACTGGGTAGCGCAGGCGGCACGCCTGCTGAGCCCGCTGGCCGAAGCGATCGGCCGCTACGTGGTGGCGGCCGATAAGGTCCACGGCGACGACACGCCGATCCGCGTGCTCGGCGGTGCGGGCGCCAAGGCCCGCACCGGGCGCCTGTGGGTGTACGTGAGGGATGACCGCCCCAGCGGCGACACAGCGCCGCCGGCGGTGTGGTTCCAATACTCGGTGAACCGCAAGGGCGAACACCCCGTTCGTCACCTAAGGCACTTCAAGGGAATCCTGCAAGCGGATGCCTTCGCTGGCTACCACCCGCTGTACGAAGACGGCCGTGTGGTCGAGGCGGCTTGCTGGAGCCATGCACGCCGCAAGGTGTGGGACATCCACGAGCGTCAGCACAAGCTGGCCGGAACGCTGGCGCACCAGGCGTTACAGCGCATCGGCAAGGTGTTCGGCGTCGAGGCCGACATCCGCGGCAAGACGCCGGATGAGCGAATGCGGGTTCGCCAGGAGCACACTGGTCCCATGCTGGATGAATTGAGGGAGTGGTTCAACACAACGCTAGCGCAGGTCTCGGCAAAGTCGCCGATGGCGCTGGCGATCGGGTACTCGCTGAGCAACTGGACGGCGCTGACGCGCTTCGTTGACGACGGCCGCATCGAGGCGCACAACAACGCTGCCGAGCGCGCGCTGCGCGGCGTCGCTATCGGACGCAAGAACTACCTGCACCTCGGCTCCGACGCCGGCGGCAGCAGCGCTGCAGTGATCTACACGCTGATCGGCTGCGCCAAGCTCAACGGAATTGACCCACAGGCCTACCTGCGACACGTGCTCGAGCGCATTGCTGACCACCCGAGCAACCGCATCGACGAGCTACTGCCGTGGGCCGTCGCCAGTGAGCTCGTCAAGGCTACGCCCACGACATCAGCGACGGCAGACAAGCTCGCGGCCTGAGCGTTGCCGCTGGCAAAATTGCCGACATGCGTGTCGAGCAGATCAAAGACCTTCCCATGGCCACCAGCGCCGAGCTGTACCAGCTCAGCTGGGTCATCGAGCAACTCATGGCCGACCCCCGACGCATCGTGCAAGCGCGCTCGCAGCTGCACATGGGCCAACTGGTGCAGTACTGGGACTGGGGCACTGGCAACCTGCGCAGGGCCCGCATCGTGGCCATGAAAGACCGCCAAGCCACGCTGGTCGACGAGCAGAGCAAAGAGCGCCTGAACGTGCTGTATGCGGCCATCGTGCCGGCGGAGGAACAGCCGAATGCTTCGAATGCCAGATCAGCTTCAGCGGCGCCTGCGGCGCCGCTGAGGCCGCCGCCGGAGATCAACAGGAAGGAGGACTTCCGTGTCGGCCAGCGCGTCAGCTTCGTCGACCAAAGCCTCAAACGTCAGGTCGGAGAGATCAAGCGCCTCAACCAGCGCACAGCCACCGTTCACTGCGACGGCCGGGCCTGGCGCGTGGGCTTCGGCCTGCTCCAGCACGTGGCCGACATCACGCCATAAAGCACCCGGCCGTCAACGACGGCCTTGAGCGGACTATTAC
>NZ_JBFUPJ010000038.1:0-2616 GCF_041355175.1 Variovorax sp. RCC_210
TCATCGTTGGCGCTCCTTCAGCTTCGTGATCAACGTTCAGATCGTCTATCGGTGGACTTGATCAGATGTTCCCTAGGTCCCACCGGGCGGTGCGGACTCCTTGAGTTCGTCCGCCCTGAGCCCTCCAGCGAGGCGAATGCGCAACACTCGGAGTACATCGTGGGGTTCACCGGCATTCCCTGAGACGGTCTCCATCGCATTCTTCCGACAGGCGGCCCTGCGGCGACGGGGGAGGTTTTCCTCCCCCGCTCATTTCGAAAGACCGAAGATGAAGAATCGGACAAAAGAAGAGATTGGCGAGCGCAGCTACCTCGCGGACTGGGCCGTAGCGATGGCCGTTGTCGCGGTGCTGGCCCTGTTTGCGTTCTTTCACTGGCTCGACAGGCAAGGCGCCCGGCCCACGGGCGTGCGAACGAACCTGATCGTGCGCGATGCGCCCGCACAGGCCGCATGCGGCCCTGTCGGTTTCTGCGCTTCCAGACCCCACCAAGGTGATCACCGTGCGCCAGCCTTTTAGCGTTGAAGACCTCTACCTCCACCAGAAGATCCTGGACCTGCACTGCACCGGCACCGCCGCATCCGCGGCATGCACCGTGCGTTCGGTCGACCGGGGAAACGACAGCTACATCTCCTGCATCTGGTGCTTTCCACTGGACGGTTCTCCGCCGTTGCAGATGACGCGCGGGCCTGGCACGGACGCGTCGCCACGCTGGTCTCCCGATGGCCGGCGGCTCGCATTCCTCTCCAGCCGCGCAGGCTCGCCGCAGGTGTATGTGATGCCGCGCGACGGCGGGGAGGCCCGGCAGGTGAGCCGCCTGCCGCAGAGCGTCTCGAGCCTGCGATGGGCACCCGGCGGAATGTCGTTCGTGGTGACAGCCGCCGTTGAGGTCGATCCTGATGCGCGTGGCGGCCGGAATCGCGCGATATCGCAGAATGAAAGCGCAGGGAAGAGCAGGCCCGAAGTCGCATGGCGCCTTCCCTACAAAGAGGACGGCATCGGCTACATCCTCCAGCGCGAATTCCATCTGTTCTCGATCGATGCCGAATCCGGCGCGCACACGCAACTGACCGACGGCGCCTTCGACGTGCTGGGCTTCGACGTGGCGGCGGATGGCCGCATCGCCTTCACGCGTACGCGCGAGGGTCGCTTCGCCCACAGCAACGACCTGTGGGTTTGCGATGCCGACGGCGGACGGCCACGTCGCCTCACGGACGATCACGCCATCGTCATGAAGCCCTGCTGGTCGCCCGACGGGCACCACATCGCATTCACGGGCGCCCAGGAGGAGGGCGATGCGGAGCCCCGGCTGTGGCTCTTGGACGTCGAAACCGGCCACGTGCGCGCGTTGCACGAAGAGACGCTGGACGTGGCGCATCCCGAGGCCCTGCATTGGGAGTCCGGCGGCGGACGGATCGTGCTGACGCGAGCGCACCGGGGCTGCCACCAGATCGTCTCGGTCGGCATTGCGGACGGCTCACTCGAGGTGCTCGCGGCGGGCGAGCGCCAGATGGGTGTGTTCGGCTGCACGCCGGACCGCCTGGTTTACACCATCGACCATCCGTCGCTGGCCTGCGAACTCTGGGTCAGGCCGCGCGGCAAGGGCGCGGTGGAGCAGCAGCTCGGCTGCCTGAACCCGTGGTGGAAAGACAGGACGCTGGTCGAGGCGGAGATCGCGGCGTTCGACGTTCCCGACGGCAGCGGCGGCACCGAGCGCATCGAAGGCTGGCTTCTGCGCGCCCAGGGAAGCGCGCGCCCGCAGCCGGTGCTCGACGACGTACATGGCGGGCCTGCAAGCTACGCGCTGCTCGACTACGACACCAACATCTTCTGGCAGGTGCTGTGCGGCCAGGGCTGGGCGGTGCTGGCCTTGAACGCGGTCGGTTCGGCCAGTTATGGCCGGGAGTTCTGCCGCCGGCTTGCCGGGCAGTGGGGCACCTGCGATCTGCCGCAGCACCTGGCGGCACTCGCGCAACTGGAGGCACGCGGTGTGTGCGACGGGCGTATCGCGATCTCCGGAAAGTCGTACGGCGGCTACCTGAGCGGCTTTGCCACCGGCAACGCCGACCGCTTCTCTGCGGCGGTGGTGATGGCGCCCGTGGGGAACATCGAAACGCACTACGGCACGTCCGACGGCGGGTACTACGCCGATCCGTTCTATATGGCGAGCAAGCCGGGTTTCGACCGGCAGCTGGCCGTCAGGCTGTCGCCGCTGCAGCATATCGAGAAGTCGGCCACGCCCACGCTGTTCCTGCAGGGCAAGGACGACGAACGCTGCCCCAAGTGCCAGTCGGAGGAGCTCTTCGTGAGCCTCGCCTGCGCCGGCGACACGCCCGCGGAGCTGGTGCTGTACCCAGGAGAGACGCACGGGTTCCTGGGCACCGGAGCCCCTTCCTGCCGCGAAGACGCGGCCAGAAGGATTGTCGACTGGCTCACGCAACACACGCTTGCATCGGGCCCGGCACCGGTACGGCCGGGAGGCGCAGAGGTCTCTGCATGAGGGTATTCCTGGCCGAGGACGATGCGGCGCTGCGCGGACAGCTAGGTGTGAAGCTCCAATAGGTTGTATCCGGTGTTCATCCGGGTTGGGTTTGAGAGACTGGAAGTCGCCAAACACC
>NZ_JBFUPJ010000039.1:0-2587 GCF_041355175.1 Variovorax sp. RCC_210
CGGTGCGGCAGCAAGTCCTCGATCTGGCTGGCGCGCTGCGTCGGCAGGCGCTGCAGCACGTCGCGCAGGTAGGCCCATGGGTCGTGGCCATTGAGCCGCGCGGACTGCACCAAGCTCATCACCATGGCAGTGCGTTGGCCGGCGAGTTCGCTGCCGGCGAACAGCCATGCCCGGCGCCCCATTGCCCACGGTTTAATTTGCCGTTCGAGGTGGTTGTTGTCGATCGCGACCGCGCCGTCCTCCAGGTAGCGCGTCAGCGCGCTCCAGTGGCCGAGTGTGTAGTCGATGGCGCCCGCCACGGTGCTGCCGCCCGCGACCAACCGTCGTTCGAGTTCGAGCCATTCCTTCAGCTTGTCCCACAGCGGCTTGGCAAGTTGCTGGCGCTGCGCCTGTCGCTCGTCATCGTTCATGCCCTTGAGCTCGGCCTCGACCGCATAAATCCGCGCATAGCACCGGATCGCCTCGTCGCCGATCGGGCTCGTGCCGTCGCGCGCCAGTTCATCAAACTTGCGACGTGCGTGCGCGATGCAGGCCGCGCTGATGCGGTCGGGGTGGATGCGGGGATCGATCACACTGTCGTAGCCGCCATAGCGGTCGGTGAGCAGCGTTCCAGACCATCTGCCTCGACCTTGCTGTGCACTGCCCGCAAGGAAGGTCTTCGGGTACTGCGCGCCGCGGCCGAGGCAGAACTCGTAGATCACGCCCGGCACGGCGTCGTGCCAGCTCCTCGCATAGGCCCAGACGTAGGCTCGGCGCGTCTTGCCGGCACCGGGGTCGAGCAGCTTGACGGGCGTCTCGTCGGCATGCAGCACGCGGCAGGCGAGGATGAAGGCCTTGTGCACCTCGTAGAGCGGCTCTAGCGCAGCGCCGGCCTGGCCAGCCCAGGCAGCCAGTGTGGAACGCGGCGTATGGACACCGCTGCGTGCGTTGATCGCCTCCTGGCGGTAGTACGGCAGGTGGTCGACGCAGCGGCTGATGAGCGTGTGCGCGATGAGGCCGCTCGCGGCCATGCCGCCTTCGATCAGCTCCGGGATGGAGGGCGCCTGCCTGAGGACCTGGCAGCAGCGGCAGGCCCATTTGCCGTAGATGTGGCGGTGGACGAAGAACTCGGCCGGCACGATGTCCAGGCGCTCGCTCATGTCCTCGCCGATGCGCGTCATCGGCCGGCCGCAGCCGGGCTCTTGGCAGTCAGTGCTGTCGGGCTCGTGGCGGTGCTCGACGCGGCGCAGATGCTCGGGCAGAGCCTGACGGCGCGGCTGACGAGGTGCTTCCTTCGGCTTGGCCTTGCCGGCGTCATCGGCCGCTGCTTGCAGACGCAGTTGCTCTAGCTGCGCGCGCAGGCTCGCCTCATCCTCGGCAATCGTCTCTTCGAACAGGCGTCGCTGGTCGGCGTCCATCGCCTCTGAACTGGCGCCGAACTTCCAGCGCTTGAGGCGTGCCAGCTCGAAGGTGATCTTCTCGATCTTGGCGTCGCGCCAGGCGATGTCGCGGTCCTTGCGCTGCAGCAGGTCGCGCGCCTGAAGCAACTCGCGGTCTCGATCGACGAGAGCCTGGTCGCGCAGTGCGAGTTGCCGTTCGGCATGCTGCCAACGGGCGATCCAGGCCGCCGCTTCCGGCGGTAGCGCCTGCAGGTCGAGCGGGGGAAGAGCGTGCGCGCCGAGCATGCTGGTATGGTGCCAGGACCAGGGCATGAACCGCATCCGAGCAAGCACGTATTGCATCGATGCAGCGCGCTTGGCACCTGAACGATGCCGCTCTTGCAGTGCTTCAGGCCCGCGTGATGGTGCTCAATTCAGTCAGCCGCTCCCACGGCAAGCCGAGGACCAACGAATCGAATTGCGCGCGGGTCAGCGAGAGCGAGAGAGGCGATGTCGAGGTTGTTGCCACCCATGTGAAGCGGCCCGCGTTGAGCCGACGCGCCGCGCACCAGACGCCGAAGCCGTCGTGCACGAGCAGCTTGACGCGAGTGCCGCGGGCGTTAGCGAAGAGGTAGCCGTGGTGCGCCTGGGCGGCACCGAAGACCTGCACCACTCGGGCGAGCAGCCGGTCGGCGCCGGCACGCATGTCCACCGGCTCGGCCGCGAGCCACATGGCTTCGATGCGAATCATCGGAGCAACTCGCGCATCCACGTCGCGCACTCGCTCGCCGCGCTGACTGGCCAGGTCACCGTGACCGTCATCGCGTTGCGGCGCAGTTCGATGTGGATGTCTTGCGGGGGTGCGGGCGTAGGTGTGGGTGTCGGGACTTCCATCGGTATGAACGAAGGCGTCAACCTCGGCGCATCCGGCGTCACCGCGGCCGGCGCAATGCCAGCACGGGCGACCGGCTTCATCTCGGCATCGTTCACCCAGCGCCGTAGCAAGTTGGCGTTGATGCCGTGGGTCATCGCCACCGCGGCGATCGAGACGCCAGGTTGCATGCACGCCGTCACGGCCGATGCCTTGAACTCGTCGCCATGCCGCCGCCGCCGACGGCGTCCGTCTATTTGATTCCCAGAGATAGTGTTCACGTATCCACCTAAGTTAAGTGGATACGAGGCTCCTACGCGCGGGAGGGGAACTCAAGATGGGTGAACTGGACGCTCAC
>NZ_JBFUPJ010000003.1:0-619847 GCF_041355175.1 Variovorax sp. RCC_210
CGTGAACGCCGAAGAAGCTCCATGCCGCGCTCCACGTTGAGCGCCGTTTTCACACCCTCGAGCGACAGCCCGAGCTCTACGAGCGTGATGGCCACCGCCGGCTGCATGCCCACCACCACCGTGGTGGCCGACAGGATGCGCGCGATGCCCGAGATGCTGGTGAGCATGCGACCCACGAACGAATCGACGATTTCCAGCGCCGAGATGTCGATCATCACGCCCGAGGCGCCGGTGGCCGCGATGCGGTTGGCCAGGTCGTCCTGCAGGGTGAGGGCGGTCTGGTCCTGCATGTCGACCTGGATGGTCACCAGCAGGGTGTCGCCCATGCGAAGAATTGGAATGCGGTCCATGGCGCGCCGCTTACTTTTCTGCCGTGCCGCCAGCGGCAGCGCCGGAACCGATGGGCCCGCGCGTCACGCGCCAGCCGGTCTGCTGCAGCGCCAGCGCCAGCGCGTCGGCCAGCGTGGCCTTGGTGCGCACGCCCTGCAGGTCGATGCCCAGGTGCACGATGGTCTGCGCAATCTGCGGGCGAATGCCGCTGATGATGCAGTCCGCGCCCATCAGGCGAATGGCCGTGACCGTCTTCAGCAGGTGCTGCGCCACCAGCGTGTCGACCGTGGGCACGCCGGTGATGTCGATGATGGCCAGCTCGGAGCCGGTTTCCACGATGCGCTGCAGCAGGGCTTCCATCACCATCTGCGTGCGGCTGCTGTCGAGCACGCCGATCATGGGCACCGCGAGCACGCCGTCCCACAGCTTCACCACGGGGGTGGATAGCTCCAGCAGCTCTTCCTGCTGGCGGCGAATGATTTCCTCGCGCGCCTGCTGGAAGGTGCCCACGGTGTGCTGCGCCAGCTTGTCGACGGTGGTGGACAGCGCCCACAGCGCGTTCGCCATGGCGGCGGGGTCGGTATTCAGGCGGCGTTGCACGGCGGCGAACAGCGGCTTCTTCAGCGCCAGCACGAACAGGCTGGTCTCGGCCGCGGACTGGCCCTTGGCCGCGCGCGTTTTCGACAGCGCGTTCAGCGTGTCGCGCAGGCCCGCCCAGGCGGAGGCCTCGAAGCGTGCGGGGTCGGCATCGGTCTGCAGTGCGTCGCGCAGCTGGCGCAGGATGTCGGTCGCCTCGGTCTGGGCGGCGCGGCGCGCGCCGGCGTCGACCAGCTGCGCCTCGTCGAGCCAGCTGTCGACGACGTCTTTTTCTTCCTCGCGCAGGGTGGCCAGCAACGCTTGGTATTCGCTATTCATGAAGTTCCTCTGGATTTTTTGGGGTCGTCCGCGTGAAACGACGGGGGCTGCATGAACGAGCAAGTGCGACCTGCGGAGATGTGACGTTTCACATTACAGATCGTAGCTGTTGCAAACGCTTGCTAAGGGTGTTTCGCAAACGCCCGATGCCGTCACTTGACGTAGGCGGGCGCCTACGTGCGCAGCGTGTGGCTTGGCGCACGCCCCCTCGCGCCCCCTCGCGCCCCCTCGCGCGGACCGCCGATTGAACGCAGGCGCAGCGGGCACTGCAATGTCTTTTGACATGGCAGCCGACCCGGCAACCGGCGCACGGCTCAGGAAAACGGCAGCACCTTCACGTCGAACACCCGTTCGCCGAGCCAGATGGCCGCCACCAGCACCGCCAGCGCCGAGCCGCCGCGCAGCACCAGCGGCGGGTAGCGCCGCCAGTGGCGCAGCGCCAGCAGCGCGACCAGCACCACGGCCACCACCATCAGCTGGCCGGCCTCCACGCCCAGGTTGAACTGCAGCAGCGCCACCACGAAGTCGCGCAGCGGCAGGTCGAGCTCGGCCAGCGCGCCCGCGAAGCCGAAGCCGTGGATCAGCCCAAACAGGAAGCTGAACAGCTTGCGCCGCCCGCGCAGCACCGGGTAGATGTTGTCGATGGCGGCCAGCATGATGGTGATGGCGATGCCCGGCTCGATGATGCGCGGCGAGATGGTCACCACCTTCAGCCCGGCCAGCGCCAGCGTGATGGAGTGCGCGATGGTGAACATGGTGACGATGCCCAGCATCGGCCACACGGCCTCGCGCCAGCCGATGACCGGCTCCCAGCCCTCGGGCCGGCGGCGCAGCACGGCCGGCAGCAGCAGGCACACCAGGAACAGGATGTGGTCGTAGCCGATGAGGATGTGGTGGATGCCGTCGCGGAAGAAGCTGGTGTCCGATGCGCCCGCGTTCGTGGACACGTTGGCCGATGCGCCCGGCCACGGCACCTCGACGGGCCCGGCCGACGGGTCGAGCGAGCGCACCGTGGGCGGCGCCGCGCCATCGGCTTCCATGCGCAGCAGTCCGCGGTGGGTGGGGTCGACTTCGTGGAACAGGCGGTAGTCGATGCTGAGGGTGCCGCCCGCGGTCGTAGCCGTGGCCGCGGCGGTGGTCGCGGCCGCGGCGGCGTCGGTGCAACGGCCCTGCAGCTGCAGCACCAGGTACGCGCCGTCGATGCGGTCCTCGATGGCGGCAGGCTGCGCCTCGGCCAGCGCGAGTGGGCATTGGCCCTGCTGCAGGCGCAGGCGTGGGAGCACGTAGGCGCGAATGTCGGGCAGGCGCGTGCGCACCTCGCCCCAGCTGAGCTTGCGGTCGGCGTTGGCGTCCAGCTCGAGCAGGGCGTCGAGGTCGCGCAGCGCGATGTCCCAGCGCACATCGACGGTGTCGATGGTGTTGACGGTGCCGCCGCTGCGGTGCAGCTGCAGGTAGGCGTCGCTGGCCTTGTGCGCGTGGGCCGGCGCCGCGCCGAAGAGCAGCGCCGCCAGTATCAGCAGAGGCAGCATGAAGAGCAGCGCGCGCTCACAGCGTTGCATCGACACGCGCATCCTTCAGTCCGATCTGTTGCATCAGGGCCTTCACTTCGCCGCGCGCGGCGTCGTCCTTGGCGGCGGCGGCGGCGCGCGCGAACACCAGCAGGTCGATGGGTTCGCGCTGCAGCTTGACGTTCAGGCGCGCGAGTTCGAGCGCGCGCTTCGGGTCGTTCTGCACGTCGAGCGCGAACATGGCTTCTTCGCGCGCATGCAGCGCGGTGGTGCCGGGGCGCAGCGCGGAGGCCTCGAAGCGCTGGCGCAGTTCGTCGGCCTCGGCCTGGGCGCTCTTGTTCTGCGCGGCGGCGGCCGCGATGGCCAGGCGCAGCAGCACGGCGTCGCTGCGCGCCTCTTTCGCCAGCAGGCCGGCAATCTCGGTGTGCCGGCCGGCGCGCTGCAGGTAGTCGCTGTAGGCCAGCAGCAGGTAGCCGGACGGCTGCGCGGCCATGGCCTTGCGGTACGCGGCGTCGGCCTGGGCCGGGCGCCCGGCCAGTTCCTCGACCTCGGCCACGCTGGTCAGCAGCCACTGGCGTGTGCCCGCCTGTGCGGCGCCGGCCAGCGCGGGGTTGGCGAGCAGTTGCTGCAGCGTGTCGCGCGCCTCGTCGTGCCGGCCGCGCAGGCCGGCGTTCTCGGCCAGGCAGGCCACGCCGTAGAGCGTGGGGCCGACGCGGCCCAGCGCGCGGCAGGCCGCGTCGGATTCGTTGTAGCGGCCGCGCACCCGCAGGATGGTGGCCAGCGTGATCCAGCCCTGGGCCTCGTTGGGCTGGCGTGCCAGCGCGGCCTTCAGCGTGGCCTCGGCCCCGTCGAAGTCGTGCAGAAACTGGGCGATGGTGGCGCGCATGACCAGCACGGCCGGTGGCGTGTCGGCCGCGGGCCTGGCCTCCCAGGCCTGCAGCGCGCCCATGGCATAGCCGGCGTAGCGCGCGTCGCCCTGGTCGCGCGCCAGGTTCAGGTAGGTGGTGGCCGCCTTGATGGCGGTCGCCGGGTCGTCGGGCCGCTGCACCAGTTCGCGGCGCAGGCGGCGTTGTTCGCCGGACCAGCCGGCCACGGCGGGCAGTGTTTCCACCACCACGTCGTCGCTGGCGGGCACGCGCGGCACGGCATGCGCCGTGCCGGCGAGGAGCCACGCCAGCGCACCGATCAGCACCGGCATCCATGCCAGCAGTGCCAAGCGTTGCCGCATGGCGCGCGTGCAAAGGACGCGGGGGGCGCTGAGGGTACCGAGGGGGCCGGCTCGCATGGCGTGCTGCCTGTGCCTACGGCGTGGCGACCGGGTCCTTGGTCTCCGAGGTGGGCGGCGGGTCGAACTGGGCCACGTTGGCCGCGTCCTCGTTGTCGACCTTCGTGGCCACCAGCGCCACGATGTAGGCGACGAAGGCGTCGTAGGCGCTGACCTCCACGGGCGGCTGGCCGTCCTGCGGGGGCGGCGTGGTGCCGACCGGGAACGGGTAGAAGCTGCTGCCGCCCCCACCCCCGCCGCCGCAGCCGCCGAGGCCCGCAAGGGCCGCGGCGACCAGCACGGCGCCGGCGGCGCGGGACAGTCGTTGCATGTTCTTCATGGCGTGCCCCTTGTTCACTGCACCGGCGCGGCGTTGACGGCGCCGGGCAGCGGTGTGTTCAGGTACGGGAAGGCGGCGGGGAACTGCGTGGGGCTCTGCAGCGCGCCGTCGGTGATGGCCGCGCCGCCGGCCGGTGCGTCGGCGGGCTTGCAGCCGACCTTCAACGCATCGTTGGCGCCCGTCAGCACGCACAGGGCGCCCATGGCCACGCGCAGCTCGATGTCCACCACGTCGTCGCCCGGGCGGCGGCCGTTCGGAAAGCCCGCGCCGTCGCCGCCGGCCACGCCGAGGTTGCTCTGGCTCGCCATGGGCGTGGGCGCGGTGATGGTGTTCAGCCGCAGCATTTCCGAAGGCTTCACGTTGGCCGGCTTGTTCACGCCGTCGATGCCCGTCAGGAAGGCCGCCACCAGGTCGGTGCGCGGGAAGTTGGTGGGCGCCGGGGCGCTGGGGTACAGCGTCTGGATCAGCGCGGGCAGCGTCGGGTTGGTCACGTAGGTGGCGAACTGGCCGTCGTCCGCGGGCCTGGAGCTGTTGAAGGTGTCCTTGTCCTTCAGGCCGATGACCACTTCGTTGACCAGCGGCATGCCCAGTCGCGACACCTGCGCCCAGGCGCCGCCGTTGAGCGTGGTGGTGCCGTGGCCGCTCTTGGGCGGGCTGGCGATCAGGCGGCCCTGGCGGGCGCTGGCCGTGGTCCAGCCGCCGATGATGGTGCCGTTGCCGCCCGCGGTGAGGCAGGCGATGGGCACTTCTAGCGCCATGGTCGACACGTTCTTCTGCGCCAGCGCGTCGGGGTTGCCGTTGGTGGTGCCCAGCGGGTTCAGGTTGATCAGGTCGAACACCTGGCCCAGCGCCACGGTGAACGGGTCCTTGCGCTGGCCGGCGAACACGCGGCCCGGCGTCGAGCAACCCGGGATGTTGATGCTGTACAGGTGCTGCGCCGCGTAGGTGGCATAGCCGCCGGGGCCGCCGAAGGTCTTCTCGCCGATGTTGTCGGTCGGGCGGTCGAACACCGCGGCGCCGTTCGCGGCGTTGGTGACGGACTCGGCCCGGCCCTTGCGGCGGTCGCCGCGCACAACGGTCAGCGTAAAGGTCTCGCGCAGGTTGCTGGTGGCCTGGTTGGGGCCGGTGATGGCGCCGGCCTGCACCAGCGGAATGGCCACCTGCTTGCCCGAGATCGGCAGCTGGATGTCGCGCAGCGTGTTGGTGAAGCGGAACTGGAAGGTCAGCGCCTCGGTCGCGCCGCCGGTGTTGTCGATGTGGATCTCGTACAGCCCGTTCGGGTCCATCGTGAAGTAGTTGGGGCCGCCGTAGGGGCTCTGGTCGGGCTGGTAGTTGGCGATCAGCGTCACGAAGTCCTGGCGGTTGGGCTCGTAGCTGCGGAACATGTAGAAGTCGGTGGCGTCCAGCTTGGGCATGCCCGCGATGGAGGGCGCCTCGCGGTGGCTGGAGGCCAGGGCACCTGTGGCGGCAACCGCGCACAGGGCGAGAACACAGGCCCGGACGGGCGTAGGCAGCAATCTCATCGGCGTCACCTCGGATAGTGAAATGTTGGAATGGGCACGAACGACTCACGCGGCACAGGTGGGTGCGCCGGCGTTGTCTGAGTACGGCCAACAAGTTCAGCTGGATGTGTGAATGCGCCTAGGTAGTTACGCGCATTGCCGATGCCGCGGCGCAGGCGCAAACGCGTGCGCCCGCGGTCTTGGAGGTCAGGTCGCCCAGATCCGCGGCGTGGCCGCGCTGAGCTGCCACAGCTCATGGCGCCACGCCAGCCACACCTGGCGCAGCAGCTGCATCGCGGGCTCGACCACCGGGGCCAGCACGCGCAGCACCACCACCTCGGCATGCGGGCTGGTGGCGCCCGCGCTGTCGAACAGGGGGCTGGCCTCGAGCGCGGCGCGCGCGTGGGCCAGCAGCGCGTCGCGCCGCGCGCGCGCCACCGGCGAGCCCGCCACGAAGAACAGCGAGGCCATGCAGCGGTGTCCGCCCAGGCCGATGGGGCTCTGCAGCAGGCGGTGGTCGGCCGCGTCGATGCGCCCGCGCTCCAGCCACGTGCCGGGCACCTCGATGTGCTGCAGGTAGCTGCCGCGCTCGAAGGGCTGGTTGGCATTCGGCAGGCCGAGCGCGGTCACGTCCCAGCCGATCAGCTCGGCGCCGGGTGCGACTTCCATCGACAGCCGGTTCTCGGCCTGGCAGCCGCTGTAGCAGATGGCTTCCAGCGGCAGCCATTCGAGCCGCGCGCCGGCCGCGAGCCGGATGCGCGTGCGCTGCAGCGCCAGCTCGCCCTCGGAGCGGTAGAAGCGCGAGGCGCCGGGCGTGGTGATGAGGCCATGGCTGCCGTCGGCGGCCTCGATGTCGATGTCCAGCGTGTCGCCGCCCACCAGCCCGCCCGGCGGGTGCACCAGCACGTTGTGGCACACGGTGTCGCCTTCGGGGTACAGGCTCTGCAGGATGCGCAGCGGTCCGTCGTGGCGAAAGCGCGCGACGGTGCGTTCGGACTCTTGTTGGTAGGCGAGGTGGAGACGGGCGTGCCAGGGCATGCAGCGAGTCTAGAGGCAGCGCCTGGCCGTTTTCGTCAGGGCAGCAGCACGATCGCGCCCGTCACCGAGCGCCGTTCGGCCGCCTTGTGCGCCTCGGGCGCATCGGCCAGCGCAAAGCGCGCACCGACCGCCGCGCGCACCGCGCCCGAGGCCATGGCGTCGAACACGTCTTTCGCGTTCAAGCGGAAGGTGGCCGGGTCCGCGTTGTGCGGAAACACCGAAGGCCGCGTGAGGAACAGGCAGCCCTTCTTGTTGAGCAGCTCGGGGTCGATGGCCGGCGCCGGGCCCGAGGCCGCGCCGTACAGCACCACCATGCCGAAGGGCGCGGTGCAGTCCAGCGAACCCAGGAAGGTGTGCCTGGCCACCGAGTCGTACACCACGCGCGCCTTGCGCCCGCCGGTGGCGTCGATCACCTGCTGCACCCAGTCGGCGTTCGAGTAGTCGATGGCCACGTCGCAACCCGCGGCGCGCGCGGCCTCGCACTTGGCAGGGGAGCCCGCAGTGCCGATGACGGTGGCGCCCAGCGCCTTGGCCCAGCCGCTCAGAATCTGGCCCACGCCGCCCGCGGCCGCGTGCACCACCACGATGTCGCCGGGCTGCACCGGGTGCGTCTTCTTCACGAGGTACTGCGCGGTCATGGCCTTGAAGAACACGGCGGCCGTGTCCTCGTCGGAAATGCCGTCGGGAATGCGCACCAGCTTGGCCGCCGGCACGTTGCGGCGCTCGGCATACGCGCCCACGCCGGCGTTCATGTAGGCCACGCGGTCGCCGATCTTCAGGTCGGTCACGCCGTCGCCCAGTGCCTCGACCACGCCGGTGGCCTCGTGGCCCAGGCCGGAGGGCGAGGGCAGCGGGTACTTGCCGCTGCGCTGGTAGATGTCGATGTAGTTGAACCCAATGGCGGTCTGGCGCAGTCGCGCTTCGCCGGCGGCGGGCGCGGGCAGGTCGACGGTTTCCAGGCGCATGGACTCGGGGCCGCCGAAGTCGGCGACGCGAATGGCGCGGGTGTGGGTAGGGATGTGGGTGGAGGGATGCGAAGGCTGGGTCATGAGGGGGCTTGCTCCTGTGTCTCGTTGGCCATGCTCGGGCATGGTCGGCCGACGCGATTCTGGGCGAAGCCGCAGACCCGGGTGCGCGCGGGTCTTTCAGGTGGTCAGGCCTTCCACGCTCCGTCGTGCGCCGCGCTGGCCTCGTCGATCAGCGCGGGGCCGATGCATTCGATGCCGTGCGGAGAGGCACGGAACACGTCGCGGCACGACAGCTCGGCGTCGCGCTGGTCCTGCCGCTCGCCGCGGAACACGCGCAGCCGTTCGGCGTCGATGCCGAACACCACGCGCCCGATGTTCGACCAGAAGATGGCGCCCGCGCACATCACGCAGGGCTCGCCCGACGCGTACAGCGTGGCGCCCGCGAGTTCTTCGCGTGAGATGTTGCGCCCGGCCAGCGCACGCAGCGCATTGACCTCGGCGTGTGCGGTGCAGTCGCCGGTTTCGGTGTTGCTGTTGGCGGCCTCTGCCAGCACCTCGCCCGAGGCCGAGACGATGACCGAGCCGAAGGGCCGGTTGCCCCGACGCCGCGCCGCGTGCGACCAGACGATGGCCTTGCGCAGGTAGCGGCCGTCGCGCTCGTCGAGCGTGTTTTCGGCGGGGTAGGAGGCGGTGCTGGCTTGGGTGTTGTTGCTGAAGTTCATGCTGGATGTTTTTCGATATCAAGTCGTCGCAGGAAGGTTGCGTTCACTGCGCAATGGGAGCATCGAAGTGTTGAAGATGGCGTCGGACGCGGGCTTGACCTTCAGGCCGAACACGTCTGCCACCTCGTCGACCTGCTGCTCGAGCGTGAGCTTCTTGATGTCGCCCAGGCCGTGGCCGCGCGTGTCGGCCGCGCCCACGTACTGCGCGGTCACGGCCCAGCGCGCGAGCTCGACCTTCTCGTCGAGGATGGGCTCGCGCTGGCGCATGGCCGCGATGCTGGGCCCCGGGTTGACAAAGGTCTCGACGATGGCGCGGTTGGTCGCGCGCAGGAAGGCGGCCACCACCTTCGGGTTCTGCGCCACCAGGTTGCTGCCCGCGAGGATGGCGTTGCCGTACAGGTTCACGCCCGCGTCCGCGTACTTGAGCACCGACAGGTCTTCGGGCTTCATGCGCGCGAACAGCGACATGGCGGAGTCGTGGAAGTAGGTGGCGGCATCGACGTCGCCGCGCACCATCACGTTGTCGCGGGCGCTGAAGTCGGTGGTCTGCCACTGGAAGGCATCGGCGCGCATGCCCTGCTTGCGCGCCACCATCGGCCAGGCGCGGCGCGTGGACTCGACCGCGGCGGCCGCCACCTTCTTGCCCTGCAGGCTCTTGAAGTCGCTGGTCACGCCGCGGTCCTTGCGCCCGATGATCACGAACGGTGCACGGTTGTAGTACTGGTACACGGCCTGCACCATCGGCGTGCCCGGGTTCTGCGCGTTGAACTCCACCAGCGAGCTGATGTCGCCCAGGCCCATCTGGTACACGCCGCTGGCGATGCGCGTGATGGAAGCCACCGAGCCCGCGCCGGTGTCGATGCTCACGTCGAGGCCCTCGTCCTTGTAGTAGCCCCTGGTCATCGCAAGGAAGAAGGGCGCGGTCTGTCCGTTGATGCGGAAGTCGAGCGTGAACTTGAGCGGGGTGAGCTTGCCGCCGCTCTGCGCGAAGACGGAAGGGGCGGCAAGTGTGGCGGCGGTGGCCGCGGTGGCGGCAAGGAAAAGTCGGCGTTGCATGTGGGGCCTCGGATCTTCGGGTCTTGAATCCCCCTGCAGGGCAGAAGGCGCTTCAAGAGCAATTTCCGGGCGGGCGCACGTTCGTGGTGCGTGCGCTGCTGAACGCTTCTACTCTTGCAGGGCGTGATGCACGACGCATGCCAAGCGCGATGCCAGCCGGTTTTGCTCGGGCATTGCATTCGGGGCTTGGAGGCGTGGGCCGGCCGCGCCACAATCCGGGCGCGCAACTTGCGAGGCAGGTTGCGCAGAGTAGAAGCGTTCAGTCGCGCGATGCCACACGGGTTCCAAGAACCCTCGGCACGCAGGCAGGAAATTGCTCTTTCACGTTCGTCCCACACGACCACAGAAGGAGTCCGCGCATGCTCGTTACCCAACAACCCGTCTTCCGCAAGTTCTGGCATGCCGTCATGCCGCTCACCGAACTGGCCCACGGCCCCAAGCCTTTCAGGCTGCTGGGCGAAGACATCGTTCTCTTCATCGATTCCAGCGGCGAGCCCGCCGCGCTGCGCGACCGGTGCTGCCACCGCACCGCCAAGCTGTCGCAGGGCTGGTGCGTGGACAGCGAGGGCCAGGCCTGCGGCACCGGCGCCATCCAGTGCGGCTACCACGGCTGGACCTACGACCGCAGCGGCCAGGTCGTTCGCATTCCGCAGTACGAGCCCGACCGAAAGATCTCGCCCGAGTACAAGACCACGGCCTACCGCTGCACCGCGCGCTACGGCTATGCATGGGTGGCGCTGGAAGAGCCCATTGCCGACATTCCGGTCATTCCGGAGTTCGACGACCCGGGCTACCGCACCATCTTCCAGTTCTACGAAGAGTGGCAAACCAGCCCGATGCGCGCGCTGGAAAACTCCTTCGACAACTCGCACTTCAGCTTCGTGCACCGCGCCACCTTCGGCGTGGCCGCGAGCCCGAAGCCGAGCAAGTACGAACTGGTGGAAAACGAGTCGGGCTTCTACGCCGAGACGGTCATCGAGGCCACCAACCCGGTGAAGTTCCACGCGATCAGCGGCGTGACCGACCCCATCACCACGCGCCACATGCGCAACGCCTACTTCCTGCCGTTCTCGCGCCGGCTGGACATCGAGTACCCGAGCGGCGTGCGCCACATCATCATCAACTGCTTCACCCCCATCGACGACGGGCGCATGCAGCTGTGCCAATGGCTGTTCCGCAACGACACCGAGGCCGATTGCGCGGCGCAGATGCTCATCGACTTCGACGATGCGGTCACGCGCGAGGACAAGGACATCCTGGAGTCGACGGACCCTGATGCGCTGGTCGACACGCGCCGGCGCGGTGTGGAATATTCGATGGAGTCCGACCGGCCGGGCATGCTGATTCGCAAGCACCTGATGCAGTTGCTTGCGAAGCACGGCGAGGCGGAGGTCTACCGCGGGATGAACGCGGTGATACCGATTGCCAAGGCTGCCTGATTGATGTGTGGGGCGACTGCGCCGGCGTGAGCGTTATGCGCGGCGGTCGTTGAACAGGCCGACCAGTCAGGCCGGTGCAGCAGCAGGACTGGGGCGCGTGCCGCGCGAAGACCCCTGTTCATAGCGGT
The DNA here is from genome assembly GCF_041355175.1 of Variovorax sp. RCC_210. Taxonomy (NCBI): domain Bacteria; kingdom Pseudomonadati; phylum Pseudomonadota; class Betaproteobacteria; order Burkholderiales; family Comamonadaceae; genus Variovorax; species Variovorax sp. RCC_210. The sequence goes on from NZ_JBFUPJ010000003.1 coordinate 11,211, forward strand.
CCATCGCGAGCCCGTCCGTGCGGATCTCCGGGCGCTGGCCCATCACCATGTCGGAGATGAGCTTGCCCGAGCCGCAGGCCATGGTCCAGCCGAGGGTGCCGTGGCCGGTGTTGAGGAACAGGTTGGCGTAGCGCGTGCCGCCGACGATGGGGGTGCTGTCGGGCGTCATGGGGCGCAGGCCGGTCCAGAAGGTGGCACGGGGCACGTCGCCGCCGGGGAACAGGTCGGTCACCACCTTCTCGAGCGTGGCGCGCCGCGCCGGGTTCAGGCGCAGGTCGAAGCCCGACAGCTCGGCCATGCCGCCCACGCGAATGCGCTTGTCGAAACGCGTGACCGCCACCTTGTAGGTCTCGTCGAGCACCGTCGACTGCGGCGCGAGCGACTCGTCGAGCAGCGGCACCGTGAGCGAGTAGCCCTTCACCGGGTACACCGGAATGTCCAGGCCCAGCGAGGCGACCGCGGCGCGCGAGTAGCTGCCGAAGGCCATCACGTAGCGGTCGGCCGTGAGCACCTTGCCGGCCGTGGTGCGCACGCCGGTGATGCGGTTGCCGTCGGTTTCCAGTCCGGCGATGGTCTGGCCGAAGCGAAAGTCCACGCCCATGCCCTGGGCGATTTCCGCCAGGCCGCGCGTGAACAGGTGGCAGTCGCCGGTTTCGTCGTTGGGCAGGCGCAGGCCGCCGGTGAGGCGGTCACGCGCGCCGGCCAGCGCGGGCTCCACGCGGGCGAGCGCGTCGCGGTCGAGCAGTTCGTAGGGCACGCCGCATTCTTCCAACACCGCGATGTCGCGCTGCACCGCGTCGAGCTGCGCCTGCGTGCGGAACAGCTGCAGCGTGCCGCCGGTGCGCTGCTCGTACTGCAGGCCGGTGTCGGCGCGCAGCTGCTGCAGGCAACCGCGGCTGTATTCGGCCACGCGCATCATGCGTTCCTTGTTCACCGCGTAGGCCTCGGGCGAGCAGTTGCGCAGCATGGCGGCCATCCAGCGCAGCTGGAACAGCGTGCCGTCCGGGCGAATGGACAGCGGCGCGTGCTTCTTGAACATCCACTTGATCGCCTTCAGCGGAATGCCCGGCGCGGCCCACGGCGTGGAGTAGCCGGGCGACACCTGGCCGGCATTGCCGAAGCTGGTTTCCTCGGCCGGGCCGTCCTGCCGGTCGAGCAGGGTGACCTCGGCGCCCGAGCGCGCGAGGTAGTAGGCCGTGGTGGTGCCGATCACGCCGCCGCCGAGAACGATGACTTTCATGGTGTATTCGCCGATTCAGATGGAATACATGGAATCTAAAGTGCACAATGCCGTGGATTCCATCGTTTTTAGAGATTCGGCAGTGAAAAGCACTGCTGAAAATCGCCCAAAGCCACGTGCGAAGTGAAATGCCCGAACTCGACCGCATCGACCGCAAGATCCTCGACGTTTTGCAGCGCCAGGGGCGCATGTCCATGACCGAGTTGGCCGAGCACATCGGCCTGTCGGCGTCACCTTGCGCCGAGCGCGTGAAGCGCATGGAGCGCGACGGCGTCATCACCGGCTACCACGCGCGTGTGGCACCCGAGGCGCTGGGCAAGACGCTGCTGGTGTTCGTGGAAATCAAGCTCTCGGCCAAGTCGGGCGACGTGTTCGACAAGGTCAAGCAAGAGCTGCTGCACATGCCCGAGGTGCTCGAGTGCCACCTGGTGTCGGGCAGCTTCGACTACCTCGTGAAGGCGCGCCTGAGCGGCATGAGCGAGTACCGCCACCTGCTGGGCGACATCCTGAAGAAGTTGCCCGTGGCGGCCGAGTCGCACAGCTACGTGGTGATGGAGGAAATCAAGGAAACGCTGCTGCTGGCCACGGATCGATGACCTCGAACCACGACATTCCCGACATCGTCATCCGGCCCTGGCGGCTGGACGACTTCGACGCCGTCAAGGCCATCCTCGACGACACCTTCGCGGGCACCTGGCTGCCGCAGCTCACGCCCGAAGCGGCCGCCGCCTACCGCGAAAGCGGCGAGCCCGTGGGCTACATCGACGAGATGGGGCCGGCATTTTTCGTCGCGGAGATCGACGGCGAGGTGGTCGGCATGGTGCACTGGGAGCACGACTTCGTGCTGGCGCTGCACGTGCCCGCCGCGCAGCAGCGCAAGGGCATCGCCCGCGCGCTGATGGCCTTCGCGGAAGACGGCATGCGCGCCGAGGGCATCGCGCTCGCGCGGCTGGAAACCGACACCTTCAACACGCAGAGCCAGGGCTTCTACCTGGCGCTGGGCTACCGCGAGGCCGAGCGCTACCCCGACCTCGAATGGCACAGCGGGTTCACGACCATCCTGTATGTGAAGGCGCTCTCACCTTCCTCTTCTTCTTGATCCAGCCCATCGACGACACAAGAACACAAGGACAACGGCATGACCATTTCGATCCGCCGCGACGGCACCACCGGCACCCGCCACATCCTCAAGATCCGCAACCACGAGATTCCTGTCGATGCCTCGCCCGCCGGCGGCGGCAGCGACGCGGGGCCCGACCCGCACGACCTGTACGACGCGTCGCTCGCGGCCTGCAAGGCGCTCACGGTGTTGATCTACGCGCGGCGCAAGGGCATCCCGGTGGAAGACATCGAGGTGCTGGTCGACCGCGACGCCAGCGAGGAACGCAAGGGCGTGTACCGCCTGAAGTCGGGCCTGCGCGTGAGCGGCGACCTCAGCGACGCGCAGCGTGACGAGCTGCTGCGCGTGGCCGAGAAGTGCCCGGTGCACAAGCTCATGACCGAGGTGAAGACCGAGATCGAGACCGGCTGGGCCGATTGACTTGCAGAGGCAAGGGCCCAGCCTCTGCCTCTGCCTCGACACCTGCTACTTCGCCGCCTCGGCCTGCTTGCGCGCCGCCTCCACGCGCTTGGCATGGCGGTCGCCCCAGTCGGCCAGCGGGCCGAGCGCGGCGTTCAGCGTGGCGCCCAGCCTGGTCTCCGAATACTCGACGCGCGGTGGCACTTCGTGGAAGACCTCGCGGTGCACGATGCCATCGGTTTCCAGTTCCCGCAGCTGCTGGATCAGCATCTTCTCGCTGATGGCCGGCAGCAGCCGCTTGAGTTCGCCGAAGCGGCGCGGCTGCACGTGCAGCTCCCACAGGATCACCGCCTTCCATTTGCCGCCGATGACTTCGAACGCGGGGCCGATGCCGCAGTTGTAGGGTTTCTTGGCTGCCATGTGCCGCTCCAATACAGACGTTTTGGTAAGTACCTCACTTAATTGTAGGTACTTGACGGTTACGGAGCTCAATTTTTACGATGCGGGCGTCATCACAACCGCCATCGACATCGTCATGAATTCTCTGAAAGAAGTTTCCGTGCTCGGCCTGGGTGCCATGGGCGTCACCATCGCCCGGCTGTATCTCGACCAGGGCTACAAGGTCACCGTATGGAACCGCACCCCCGACAAGGCGCGCGAACTCGTGGCCCGCGGCGCGCTGCTGGCGCGCGATGCGGCGGAGGCGCTGCGCGCCGGCAGGGTCGCCGTCATGTGCGTGTACGACTACCGCGCCGCAGAAGCCATTCTTTCGTCGCCGGGCGCCGCCGCCGCGCTGGACGGGCGGCTGCTGGTGCAGTTGACCACCGGCAGCCCGCAGGATGCGCGCGACGCGCAGGCCTGGGCGCAGCGGCACGGCGCGACTTACCTCGAAGGCGCCATCCAGGCCGCGCCCGACCAGATGGGCCAGCCCGACACGCCGCTGCTGGTGTCCGGTGCCAGGCCCGTGTTCGACGAGGCCCGGCCATGGCTCGAGGTGCTGGCTGGCGGCATCGTCTACCTGGGCGAGGCCGCGAGCGCGGCGGCGGCCATGGACCTCGCCACGCTCTCGACCATCTACGGCACGCTGCTGGGCTTCCTGCATGGCGCGCGCGTGGCCGAGCACGAAGGCTTCGACGTGGCCGCCTACGGCCGCATCGTCGCGGGGATCATGCCGACCTTCGCGGGCTTTCTGCAGCACGAGGGCGCGGTCATCCAGTCCGGCGACTTCGCCATCTCGCAGAGCCCGATGCGCATCTCGGTCGAGGCCACGCAACGCATCCTGCAGAGCGCACGCGACGCGGGCATCAACACCGAGTTTCCGACTTTCGCCGCGGGCCTGTTCCAGCGCGCCGACGCGGCGGGGCTCGGCGGGGAAGAGCTGGCGGCGCTCATCAAGCTGCTGCGGCGCTGAACCGATTGCGCGTCAAGCCCACGTCATGAAGCGGATCGCGCGCAGCACTTCGGCCTCGCGCTCCATCAGGAAGTCGGTGTGGCAGGCGTTGTCCAGCGTGAGCCTGTGGCTCGTCTTCAATGCCGCGGCCAGCTTGTCGGCGTTCGCCTGGTAGACGTGGCGCAGCAGGCGCACCGTGGTCAGGGCGTCCTGTCGGACCGCCGGGGCCATGGGCTCTTCGACCCAGGGCAGCAGGTCTCTCACTGCCGCGGGCAGGGCGGTGACCACCAGCGCGGGCGCGCGCACGGCGCTGTAGTCGGGAGCGAAGTGGTGGGCGGCGAAGTTCATCGCCTCGGCCACGCTCTCTGGCGTGTTGGGGCGCACGCTGCCGTCGGGGCGAAGGTCGAGCGAGTCGCGCAAATTGGCTTCGAGCGCGGGCCACCAGTTCTTGGTCAGGCGCCGGTTGAAGGCGACGGCGGCCTGCAGCGAGGCGTTGTCGGCCTCGCCCGGCACGGGTTCGTCCAGCGCCTTGTTGTCTGGCGGCTTCTCACCACCGGTGTCGCCGTCGAGCGTGTAGTCGCAGGTGGTGTCCAGGTAGACGAGCCCCTGCACGCGCTCGGGGTAGCGGCCCGCAAAGCGCGTGAGCTCGTTGCCCGCGATCGAGTGCCCGGCCAGCACCACGCGCTGCAGGCCCAGTGCGTCGAGCGCCGCCTTCAGGTCGGCGACGAGGTCGTCCACCTCGTAGTGCTGGGTGGCGCTCTTCACCGGCAGCGGCTTGCCCGAAAGGCCGTAGCCGCGCCGGCTGATCGCCACCACGCGCGAAAAGTCGGCCGCCAGCGCCGGGGCCAGGCTGTCGAAGTAGCGCGCGTTGCCGCCCAGGCCGGCCAGCAGCACGATGACAGGGCCCGTGGCGCCGGGGACGTGCCAGTCGCGGACCTGCAGCGACACATCGGGCGTGGCCGACACCTTCACCAGGTGCTCCGTCACCGACACGGCGCCAACGGCAGGGCCGGGGCCCACCGAGCCACCACCGCCACCCCCGCCAGAACCTCCGCCGCCGCAGGCCGCGAGTGCCAACGCCGGCGGAACGGCGGCAAAGGCCGCGAGCGCGTGCAGGGCCCGCAAGGCGTGCCTGCGCCGGGGCTGGAAACACGGGTCGGTGGCGGGCGGTTGGGGGAGGCGATTCAGGAGGCGATTCACGTGCGCGGGCTTTCTGGAAGGTGTCGTTCCAGTGTCTGTTCGGCGGCTGAAGGGCGCCTTGGCCCTTCATGAAGATTTCCTGAAGTGCGCCGCAATGGCTTGGCAGATACTTCGGCCTCCTCCAGCACATCGGGCCGCACGGCCTGTACACCCATGAACCTCCTGCTCGTCGAGGACGACCTTGATCTAGGCAACGGCGTGCGCATCGCGCTGGCCAACCAGGGCATGGACGTGGTGTGGGTGCGCCGGCTCGACGACGCCCTGCGCACGCTCGACGGCGGCACCTTCGACATGGTGCTGCTCGACCTGGGCCTGCCCGACGGCGACGGGCTCGACCTGCTGTTCCGCCTGCGGCGCGACAAGCAGATATTGCCGGTGCTGGTGCTGAGCGCGCGCGACGCGCTGACCGACCGGCTGCGCAGCCTGGACGACGGTGCCGACGACTACCTGGTGAAGCCCTTCGCGCTGGCCGAGCTGCTGTCGCGGGTGCGGGCGCTGGCGCGCCGCAGCTACGGCTTCAACGACGAGACCATCCGCATGCGCGGCCTGGCGCTGCACGAGCCCACGCGCGGCGTGATCGTCGACGGCGAGCCGGTGGAGCTGTCGCGCTGCGAGTTCGACCTGCTGGCGCTGCTGCTCAAGCGCACCGGCCGCGTGGTCACGCGTCGCGTGATGGAAGAGCAGGTGCTGCCCGGCGGGCAGGCCAACGGCAGCAACTCGCTGGAGGTGCACATCTCCAACCTGCGCAAGAAGATCGGGCAGGGCTACATCCGCACGGTGCGCGGCATCGGCTATGTGATCGACATGCAATCGCTGGTGCGGAGCGCGGCCAAGTGATGCAGGCGCTGGCGCGGCGCTGGAAGCACTGGAAACAGCCTTCCCTGATGCGGCGCCTGCTGCTGGCGCAGATGACCGTGGTGGCGCTGCTGTGGACCATGACCATCGCGCTGCTGCTTTACGACTCCTACGACGACCCCGAGCTGCTGAAGTACGACAAGATCTTCAACACCGTGATCGCCATTTCGCAGAACATGGCCGACCACCCGCAGCGCCAGCAGGAAACCCTGGCCTCCTTCGACGCCGCGCTGCTGGAGACCGTGGGCGACGGCGACGCCGCGTCCGACAGCGCGCCGGTCATGCAGGTGTGGCAGGGGGACAGGCTGATCTACCGCTCGACGGCGGCCGTGCCGGTGATCTTGAACACCGTTCCCAACCGCATCGAGACCGTGAAGGCCGGCGACCGCGAATGGCGCGCGCGCACGCTGGTGTCGCCCACCTCCGACACGCGCGTGATGCTGGCCGAGCCCAGCGTGTGGCGGTTGACGGTGACGGTGCTGAACCGCGGCTTCTACCTGCTGCCGCTGGTCATCAGCCTACCGTTCCTGGTGTTCCCGGCGTGGCTGTCGGTGCGGCTGGCGCTGCGGCCGTGGCGCCAGGTGAGCAAGGAAACGGCCGAGCGCGGGCCGGCCGACCTCACGCCGCTGTCGTACGCGCCGCCGCACAAGGAGTTGCAGCCGCTGGTGCAGAGCATCAACAGCCTGCTGCAGCGGGTGCGCGACAGCACCTCGCGCGAGCGCAGCCTGATTGCCGACGCGGCGCACGAGCTGCGCACGCCGCTGGCCGCCATGCGCGTGAACGTGGAGGCGCTGAAGGAGCAGAGCACCGACGAGGGCCAGCGCGAGCTCATGGGCAACCTGCTGCGCAGCAACGACCGCGCGGCGCGCCTGGTGGGGCAGCTGCTGCAGCTGATGCGCAGCGACGCGGTCTCCGGCAACAACCTGCCGGTGATGCTGTCGCTCGACGCGCTGGTGCAAGACCGCCTGGCCATGATCGAAGGCCTGGCCAGCGCCCGCCAGGTGGAGCTGGAGCTGGTGTGCGACGACGCGCGCGGCCCGGTGCCCGTGCTCGGCGAGCGCGAAAGCCTGGCCTCGATGGTCGACAACCTGATCAACAACGCCATCAAGTACAGCCCCGAGGGCACGACGGTGACGGTACACGTGGCGCGCGACGGCGACCATGCCGTGCTGAGCGTGGCCGACCGCGGCCCGGGCATTCCGCCGCCGCTGCGGGAGCGCGTGTTCGACCGGTTTTTTCGCAATCCGGAACAGACGCAGAGCGGCAGCGGCCTGGGGCTGGCCATCGTCAAGTCGGTGGTCGACCGGCATGGCGGCGAGGTGACGCTGGGCGAGGCCGCGGGCGGCGGCCTGCTGGCGACCGTGCGGCTGCCGCTGGCCGAGGCGGATGCGCCCCAGCCCTTGCTGTGCGCCTGAGCGGCTGGCGCGGCCCGAAGCGCGCCCCGAAGCGCGCCCGGCGCCCCGCAAATGCCCCCTAAAGGCCTGGTCAGGTCCATTTTGGGGCGACGATTTACACTAGCAGGCTGCCTCCCGGCGCCGTTTACAGGACACTTTCACCAATGAAGTGGGTCATTCTTGCCATCTTCGCGCTCAGCGCGCTCTACGTTCACTTCCGGGGCCAGGTCCGTCACAAGTTCTTCAGACAGCTCTCTGATCACTCGACGTTCCTCGCCCCGCTGAACGTCTTCATGTACCTTTTCTCGAAGGTGCCCGGTACGCCGTACCTGTCGCCCGCGCAGTTCCCCGAGATGCGCATCCTCGAGGAGAACTGGGAAGTCATTCGCGAAGAAGCGCTGGCCATGCGCAACGGCGGCAGCATCAAGGCCTCCAGCCAGTTCAACGACGTGGGCTTCAATTCGTTCTTCAAGAGCGGCTGGAAGCGCTTCTACCTGAAGTGGTACGACGAGGCGCATCCCTCGGCCGCCGTGCTGTGCCCGCGCACCACCGAGCTGCTGAAGGGCATCGGCACCATCAAGGCCGCCATGTTCGCCGAGCTGCCCCCGGGCAGCCGCCTGGTGCGCCACCGCGACCCGTTCGCCGGCTCGCTGCGCTACCACCTGGGGCTGTGGACGCCGGGCGTCGAAGGCTGCTACATCGACGTGGACGGCCAGCGCTACCACTGGCGCGACGGCGAGGCCGTGGTGTTCGACGAAACCTTCATCCACTACGCCGAGAACACCACCGACCACGACCGCGTGATCCTGTTCTGCGACATCGAGCGGCCGCTGAAATACCGCTGGGCCAGCGCCGTGAACCGCTGGTTCGCGAAGAACCTGCTGGCCGCCGCGAGCTCGCCCAACGACGCCGGCGACAAGACGGGCGGCATCAACCGCGCGTTCAAGTACATCTACCAGATCCGCGTGGTCGGCAAGCGCCTGAAGGCCTGGGACAAGCGCGCGTACTACCTGGTGAAGTGGGCCATCTTCGGTGGCCTGGCCCTCTGGATCTTCTGGTAAGGCGTCGCTCGTAGAGGCTACGCCGCGCGGGCCCCGAACGCGTCGCTGAAGGCCTGCGCCACCGCCTCCACGTTGCGGCTGCCTTCGTCGGAGCTTCGCAAGACCAGCGACAGCTTCCTGAACGGCGCGCGGCTTCCCAGCCCCACCTCGCGCACCGCGTAGGCGCGCACCAGCGGCCGCCGGGGCTGCGGCACCACCGACACCCCGAGGCCCTGGGCGACCATCGCGACGATGGCGTCCATCGAGCGCAGCTCCATCACGCAGCGCGCGCCCGGCACCAGGCTGCGCACATGGCGCGCGGCCACGCGGCCGCCGGCCAGCGAGAGGTCGTAGCCGACCCAGTCGTGCGCCTCCAGCAGCTGCTTCGCGTTCTTTCCGGTGGCGTTCGGCGGCGCCAGCATCACGTAGGGCTGGCGGTGCAGCTCGCGCCAGATCAGCCGGCGCGAGCCGCCCGATTCGGGCCGCACCAGCAAGGCCACGTCGAGCCGCGCGGCCTTCAGTTCGGACACCAGTTCGTCGCTGTCGTTCAGCGGCGGCACCACCACGTCGAGCGCGGGGTGCCGCTGGCGCAGCGCATGCAGGGCCTGCGGCAGTACGTCGCTCTGCATGCTGGTGATCACGCCCACCCGCACGCGCCCCGCCACCTCGACCACCGGGCGGGAGCGCAGCGTTTGCAGCCGGTCTGCAAAGTCGCCCACCGCATGCACCACTTCGCGCGCAAAGTCGGTCGGCAGCATCACGCGCGTGGAGCGGTCGAACAGCGGCCGGCCGAAGTACTGCTCGAGCTGCTTGACCTGCAGGCTGACCGCGCTCGGGCTGCAGCCGACGACCCCGGCGGCGGCGGTGAAGCTGCCCTGTTCGATGATGGTCCGCAGCGTGGCCAGCAGCGTGAGATTCATGAGAAATCCTCACAGTTGAGGTTTGTACATATCGCTTTACTCATTCTATGGGGTGCCTAGGATCAGCGGCGTCATCACCTCCATCCGCGCTGATTCACCGCTTTGACAGACTGGAAACGACCGCCATGAACCCTCTACGACGCCATTCCTTCGCTCTCGCAAGTGCTCTCGCGCTGAGCTTCGCCTTGCCCGGGTTGCTCGCCTCGCAGGCACACGCCGCCGCCGCGTGGGTGCCCGAGCGCCCGATCCACCTCGTTTCCCCCAGCCCGCCGGGCGGCGGCACCGACGCCGTGGCGCGGCTGCTCGCGGCCAAGCTGGGCGAGCAGGCCAGATGGCAGGTGGTGGTCGACACCAAGCCCGGCGCGGGCAACAACATCGGACTGGAGTTCGGCGCCAAGTCGCCGCCCGACGGCTACACCGCGGTGCTCGGTGAAACCAGCAACCTCGCCGTCAACCAGTTTCTCTACAAGAAGCTGAACTTCGACCCCGCGAAGGACCTCGCGCCCGTGGCGCTGGTGGGCACCGGCGTGTCGGTGCTGGTGGTGAACGCGGCCAGCCCCTACGACAGCCTGGCGGCACTGCTGGCGGGCGCGAAGAAAAAGCAGCTGGCCTATGCGTCTTCGGGCAACGGCACCGTGGGCCACCTGGTGGCCGAGAACCTGCGCGTGGCGACCGGCGCCGGCCTGCTGCATGTGCCCTACAAGGGCGGCGGCCCGGCCATGACCGACATGCTGGGCGGGCAGGTCGACTTCTACATCTCGTCGCTGGTGTCGGCGCTGCCGCTCATCAAGGACCGCAAGCTGCGCGCGCTGGCCGTCACATCGGGCACCCGCGACGCCTCGCTGCCCGAGGTGCCCACCTTCATCGAGAGCGGCTTCAAGGGCTTCGAGTACTACCCGCTGTACGGGGTGGTCGTGCCGGCCAGGACGCCGGAGAACGTCGTGCAGACCATGAACAGGGAAATCAACCGCGTGCTCGACGCGCCCGACGTGTGGGCCAACCTCGCCACGCGCGGCATCTACGTGCGCACGGGCACGCCGGAAGCGTTCGACGCCTTCCTGAACAGCGAGCGCAAGAAATGGGCGGAGGTCGTGAAAGCGTCCGGCGCGACGGCCGAATGACGCAAGCTCCTTCCATGATGAACACCACGACCGATCCGACTGGCCCTATCGGCGCGACCCTCGTCGACCTGCGCAGCGACACCGTCACCCGGCCCACGGCGGCGATGTACGAGCGCATGGCCACCGCCCCGCTGGGCGACGACGGCCTCGACGGCGACCCCACGGCGCGCGCGCTGGAGTCGACCGCCGCCGCGCTGCTGGGCAAGGAAGCCGCGCTGTACGTGCCCAGCGCCACGATGGCCAACCTGCTGGCGATCCTCGCGCAGGCCGGCCGCCAGGAGCTGGTGCTGGCCGAGGCGGCCTCGCACATCTACGTGACCGAGCGCGGCGCGGGCGCGCTGACCGGCACCTTCTACGAAGGCATTGCGGGCGTCGAGGGCGCCATGGACCTGGAGCGGCTCGGCGACGCGCTCGCACCCGGGCGCTACAAGCTGCGCACCGGCGTCGTGTGCATGGAAAGCTCGCACAACAACGCCGGCGGCACCGTCTTGCCGCTGTCGCACATGCGGGCCGTGTTCGAGGCGTCGAAGCGCGTGGGCGCCGGCGTGCATCTCGACGGCGCCCGGCTCCTGAACGCGGCGGTCGCGCTCGGCGTGCCGGCGGCAGACATCACGGCCTTCACCGACACGGTGTCGCTGTGCCTGTCCAAGGGCCTCAGCGCGCCCATGGGCGCGGTGCTGGCCGGCTCGGCCGTCACCATCGAGCGCGCCCGGTCGCTGCGCAAGATGCTGGGTGGCAGCCAGCGCCAGGTCGGCATCGTGGCGGCCGCGGGGCTGGTGGCGGTCGAGTCGATGGTGGCGCGGCTGGCCGACGACCATGCCGCCGCCCGGCGGCTGGCGCAAGGCATCGGCCGGGTGCCGGGGCTTGCCACCAATGCGCCGCAGACCAACATCGTGCAGGTCGATGTGAGCGCCACGGGCATCGATGCGGCGCAGTGGGAGCGCGAGCTGAAGGGCCGGGGCGTGCTGGTGCGGCCCTGGGGCCGGCAGCGGCTGCGCTGCGTCACGCACCGGCATGTGGGCGAGCGCGAGGTCGAGCTGGCGTTGGCCGCCTTCGCGGCGGTGGCCGCGAACCCTGCGCGGGGCATGCAAGACCCGCCCGGCGCGGCGGCCTGAGCAAAACCAGCCCGGCGCGGCGGCCTAAGCAAAACCAGCCCGCCGCGGCGGCCTGAGCTTCAGCTGAAGCTCAGCCCCGGGCTTCGGTCCACACGCGCCAGTCGCGCCAGCTGCCCGCCCAGCTGATGGCGCCCGCCAGCAGCGCGCCGCCGAGCACGTCGAGCAGCACATGCTGGCGCGTGGCCAGCGTCGAGTAGACGATGCCGACGGCCCACATCAGGTTGACCACGCGCAGCCATGCGGGCGCGCCCACGCTGCGCAATTGCCGGCCGAGTTGCACGGCAGCCAGCACCGCGAAGGCGACGTGCAGCGACGGAAACGCGTTGCCCCCCGCGTCGGCGCTCTTCAGGAACTGCAGCGCCGGGTACCGCGCCCAGTCGACCGCAAAAGCCGGCACCACCGTCGGAAACACCCAGAACACCACCAGCCCGACGGCGGCCATCAGCGCGGCGTCGCGCGCGCAGGCCCACAGCTCGGCCTTGTTCTTCGCGAAGGCCGGCGGCAGCGAAATGTAGAACCACAGCGAGCCGTACAGCAGCATCGCGTCGTCGCTCACGCCCACCCAGTGGTCCAGCGGCGTGAGCGGCATCACCGTGGGCTGCCACAGCGGGTTGTGCATCACCCAGAAGTACAGGAAGAAGAAGCCCGAGATGCCCAGCGTGGTGCCCACCATCTTCGGCACCCAGAGCGTGGCGATGCGCCGGGCCAGTGCCAGGTACCAGGCGACCGCCGGGCTGGACGCCACGGAGGAAACTGAGGCCATGGAGGACGGAGGAGAAGAAATCGCCGGACGGGAGGTCACCGATGCTGCGCTCGCGAAAGCGGGGTGGGTTGGGCGCCGGGTTCAGTGAGCGCCTGGGTTGGAAACCGCTCCAGCTTAGGCGCCTGCATTGCCTGAACATTGCGCCTTCTGCAATCGGCGCTCTCCTAGAATGACCGGCCTTTTTGCGCCCCAGTCTCTCCTCGCTCCTCCCCCCTGCCTCTGTCCCACTCCTTGCACAACGCCCCATGAGAATCCTGCTCGTCGAAGACGAAGTCGACCTGGCGCAAGCGCTGGCCTCGGCTTTGCGGCAGAACCAGGCGGTGGTCGACGTGGCCGGGTCGCTGCGCGAGGCCGAAGAGGCGGCGCTGTGCGCGCAGCACGACGTGGTCGTGCTCGACCGCGGCCTGCCCGACGGCGACGGCCTGTCGCTGGTGGGCTTTCTGCGGCAGAACGACATCGCCACCGCCGTGCTGGTGCTCACCGCCATGAGCGACGTGGCCGAGCGCGTGCTGAGCCTGGACGGCGGCGCCGACGACTACCTGGCCAAGCCCTTCTCGATGGACGAACTGATGGCGCGCGTGCGCGCGCTGGCGCGGCGCCCCGCGGTGCGCGCGCAACCCGTCATGGCGCTGGCGCAGCTGCGCTTCGACCATCACCTGCGCCAGGCCTACGTGGGCGAGGCGAGCATCACGCTGCCACGGCGCGAGCTGCTGGTGCTGGAGGCGCTGCTGGAGCATCGCGGCCGCACCGTGCTGCGCGAGGCCATGCAGGAGCGCGTGTACGGCGACCGCGACGAGATCCAGTCGAACGCGCTCGACACGCACGTCTCGCGGCTGCGCTCCAAGCTCGACAAGGCCGGCGCGCAGGTCGAGATTCATGCGATTCGCGGCGTGGGCTACCTGATCTGCGCGGCCACGCCGCCAGCAGAGGCGGCGGCGGCGTAATGAGCCTGGACCTGAGCCTGCTGTCGCTGCGCTGGCGGCTCATCTGGAGCCTGATCCTGCTGCAGGTGGTCGTCGGCCTGCTGGTGATGGGCGGCTTTCTCGGCCTGGCCTGGGTGCTGGGGCGCGTGGTCGACGAGACCGGGCAGGAAACCGTGGCGGCCATCCAGCGCGCGCTGGTGCGCGGCGCCGACGGCAAGCTGTCGGCCGAACCCACGCCCGAGCTGCAACGGCTGCGGAAGGCCGATCCGCCCTTGTGGTTCATCGTGCGCGACGGCCGCGGCGCGGAACTGCGCCATGGCGAGGTGCCGCCCGAATACCTCAAGCTGCTCGCTGCCTTCGACGGGCTGGAGCGCGTGGCCATCGACCCCGAGCCTGCCAGCACCCGGCCCAAGGCCCGCTTCGAGCGCGTCGACAGCCGCGCCGGCCCCGTGAGCGTGATGGCGCAGACCGGCGGCCCGCTCACCGTGCGCAACACGCTCAAGGGCACCGGCATCGCGTTCCTGTTCCTGGTGGCGCCCATGGCGCTGGTCACCTGCCTGGGCGTGATCCTGGCCACCCCCTTCGTGGTGAAGCGCGGCCTGAAGGGCGTGGTGGCCACGGCCGAGCATGCCGAGGGCATCGACGTGCACGAGCGCACCACGCGGCTGCCGCTGGCCAACGTGGCCAGCGAGATCCGCCCGCTGGTCAACGCCGTGAACCGCGCCTTCGACCGCCTCAATGAAGGCTACGACCGGCAGGAGCGCTTCCTGGCCGACGCCGCGCACGAGCTGCGCACGCCCATCACCACGCTGCAGATCAACATCGAGGGCCTGCCGCACGACCCGCTGAAGGTGAAGCTGATGCAGGCCTCGGCGCGGCTGGCCACGCTGGCCGAGCAGCTGCTCGACCTGCAGCGGCTTGACCGCATCGCCGCGCAGGAGTGGCCGCAGGTCGACCTGAAGGCGCTGTGCGAGCGCATGGCCGGCGACATCGCGCCGCTGGCCATCATGAACCGCTGCACGCTCTCGGTCGATGCACCGCGGCCGCTGTGGGTGCGCGGCGACGCGCCCTCGCTGGAGCGCGCGCTGGCCAACCTGATACAGAACGCCATCGAGCACGGCGGGCAGGGCTGCGACATCCAGGTGCGGCTGTGGGAGCCCTCGGGTTTCGAGGTGCTCGACTCGGGCCCGGGCATTCCGGAGGCCGACCGCGAGCGGGTGGTGGCGCCGTTCCACCGGCTGGTGCCGCGTGGGCGCGGGGCGGGGCTGGGGCTGCACCTGGTGGCCGAGGTCGCGCGGCTGCATGGCGGGCAGCTGACCATCGGGTCGAGCGAATCGGGCGGGGCGAAGATGCGGCTCGAGTTGAACCTTGGTGCGTGACAGCGACGCAGAGCGCTGCAGAGCGCGAGGCCGCCGCGGCGCTACCTGGCAGCGATGCGCTGCATGGCTTCCTGCGCCGTGACGATCGGAATTCCGACGTAGCTTCGCAGCGGCAGCAGGTCGCGCTTGTCGCCCGAGGCCACCAGGTCTGCCACCCCGGTCAGGGCCGCGGCCAGCACGTGATCGTCGTCCGGGTCGGTGGGCACCACGCGTGGCACGCTCACGGGCGAGACCACGACGGCCAGCCTGCGCAGGTCGTCCACGAGGCTGTGCGCGGCGAGACCGGCCTGCGCCAAACGAAGAGCGAACTTGTCGCGCGTGAGCACATCGAGCAGTTCGGCCAGCAGCACTTCGCTGGTACACAGTTCGAACTCGCCGGCGCGCGCGGCGTTGAGCAGTTGGCGCGGCAATCCTGAAAAGAGCAGGCCGGAGACGAGCAGGTTCGTGTCGAGAACGAAACGCACGGTGCCGGGGCCTCAGGCGCCTTGGCGCCGCGCTTCGCGAGCGGCCTGCAACTCGTTCTCGACCTCGTCCTCGGAAAGCGCAGCCTTGTCCAGGGCGTCGAGCTTGGCCATGGCTTCGCCCAGTCGCGCGGCGGCTGCGCTGCGTTCCTCGCGCGCGGCCAGGAACTCCACGAAGTCGACCACCTCGGCCACGCGGCCGGGCGGCAGTTGCTTCAGGCGTTCGATCAGGCGGGTTTCGATGGCGGTCATGGGCGGCTTCCTCTCCGGGTCACTGGGGTTGACGCCCGGTTGTACAACAGGTTTCGCCAAAGATGTCCGGCGAGGCGGCACAAGGCCCTGCGCCGCGTATTGATGCCCCGACAATCGGTCGGGCCACGCCAAGCCCTTCATGCCCTCCATGCCTCTCCCGACATGAACGCCATCGACCGCCTGCCCGAGCCCACCAACCTTGCCGGCGCGCAGGCGCTGATCGCTCGCGTGCAGGCCGTGCTCGATGCCGCGGGTGTCTCGATGCGCGCACCGCCGCCCGAGCCCACCACCTGTTGCGGGCGTGGCTGCAACGGCTGCGTGTGGGAGGGCTGGCTGGCTGCGGTGAACTACTGGCGCGACGAGGCGTCGCTGATGCTGGAGTGAGTCGCGGCCCGCGCTGTCGCCGGCGCCTCAGCGCGTTTCCCAGAAACCCCGGTGCGTGGCCATCATCTCGTCGGCCACTTCGGGCACCGGCCCGATTACCTCGATGTTCTTCTGCCCGCGCGCGAACACCTCGCGGCAGGGCAGGCTCAGCGTCGGGTTCTCGGGGTGGTCGCCCGTGAGCGCGAGCAGCGCCGACTCTTGCGCGCCATAGACGACGCGCCCGATGTTCGCCCAGTAGCTGGTGCCCGCGCACATGGCGCAGGGCTCGAAGGTGGTCACCAGCGTGCACTGCCACAGGTACTCGGGCGGCCAGTTCAGCGCCGCGTGGCGCGCCAGCGTGGCCTCGGCGTGATGCACGGTGTCGATGTTGCCCTGCTCGGCGAGCACGGTCTCGCCGTCGGGCGCGACGAGCACCGCGCCGAACGGGTGACGGCCCATGGCCATGGCGCGGCGGGCCACCTCGTCGGCGCGGCGCAGCGCGCGAATGACCTGGTCTTGCGTCATCGGGCGCTCACTGGTTCTGCGAGCCGCGGTGCGCCCAGCCCGTGGTGTGCTTCTCGATCACGCTGAACAGTTCGTACATCAGCATGGCCATCGCGCCCACCACCATCAGGCCCGCGAAGGCCAGGCCCATCTGCATGGCCGAGCCGGCGGAAATCAGCAGGTAGCCGATGCCCTCGTTGGCGGCCGTCATCTCGCTCACCGTGGTGCCGACGAAAGCCAGCGTGATGGCGACCTTCAGCGAGCCGAAGAAGTAGGGCATGGAGCGCGGCAGGCCGATCTTCATGAGCACGTCCCAGCGCTTGGCGCCCAGCACGCGCAGCACGTCTTCCAGCTCGGGCTCGAGCGTGGCGAGGCCGGTGGCGATGTTCACCATGATCGGGAAGAAGCTGATCAAAAACGCCGTGAGAATCGCCGGCCCCACGCCGATGCCGAACCACACCACCAGGATGGGCACGAAGGCCGCCTTGGGCAGCGCGTTGAACGCCGTCATGAGCGGGTACACGGCCGCGTACGCGATGCGCGAGCTGCCGATGACGAAGCCCAGCAGCACGCCCACCACGATCGCCAGGCCAAAGCCCGCCATCGTGACCCAGAAGGTGCGCCACGCATGGCCCGCGATGATTTCCTTGTATTCCCAGAACTGGTTCCAGATGCGCAGGGGGCTCGGAAAGATGAAGTCCGAAACCTCGAAGCCCGCGCACACGACCTGCCACAGCAGCAGCACCGCGACCAGCAGCAGCCAGGGCGACCAGCGTTCGATTTGCCGGGTGTTCTTCATGCGGCGGCTCCTGCTGCGGCTGCAGTTTGGGCGGCGCTGACGCCGGTGTTGCGGATGGCGCCGATATGGCTGCGCAGCTCCAGCACGATGTCGGTGAACTCCTTGGTGTAGGTCAGCTCCAGCTCGCGCGGGCGCGGCAGCTCGATGTCGCGCTTGACCACGAAGCGCCCCGGGCTCTTGCTCATCACGTACACCGTGTCGGCCAGGAACACCGATTCGCGCAGGTCGTGCGTCACCAGGATGACGTTGAACTGCTGCTCGGTCCACAGGTCGCGCAGGATGCACCACAGCTCTTCGCGCGTGAACGCGTCGAGCGCGCCGAAGGGCTCGTCGAGCAGCAGCATCTTGGGCTCGTGGATGAGCGCGCGGCAGATGCTCGCGCGCTGCTGCATGCCGCCGGAGAGCTGCCACGGAAACTTGTCTTCATAGCCCGCGAGGCCCACCTTCTGCAGCAGCTTGCGCGCGCGCTCCACGTACTCCTTGCGCCTGGCCTTGAAGCTGGAGCGGTAGGGCTCGACGATTTCCAGCGGCAGCAGCACGTTGTCGACCGTGGTGCGCCACGGCAGCAGCGAAGGCGCCTGGAAGGCCATGCCCGAGATCTTCAGCGGCCCGGTGACGGGCTGGCCGTCGATGCGGATCTTGCCCATCGAGGGCATCTTCAGCCCCGTGGTGAGCTTCATGAAGGTCGACTTGCCGCAGCCCGAAGGGCCGACGATGGCAATGAACTCGCCGCGCCTGACCTTCAGGTCGATGGCCTCGACCGCGAAGTGGTTCTCGCGCAGCAGTTCCTCGTTGTAGGCGAGCCAGACGTCCTGGAAGTCGACGAAGGGAGCAGCCGCTTGCGTGGCGTCGTTCGCCATCACTTCTTCAGCACGTTCAGCTCGGCCGCCGGCGGCAGCAGCGCCGCCGTCCACACCGCGTCGGGGCTCACGCGCGTCTTGGTGTTGAAGGCGTCCGACACCTGCGAGGCCATGAGCGACATGCGGCCCGCGTTCACCGCGCCGAAGCCTTCGGCGCGCGCGTCGGCGCTGTTGATGACGGTGTCGATGGCCAGCTGCAGGCGGCGCGTTTCGAGCTTGCTGTCGATGATGCCGTCGCGCGCCTTCACCGACTCGATGGCCACGGCCGGGTTGGCGATGACTTCCTTCGCGCCCTTGGCGAAGGCCGAGAGGAACTTCTTCACCGCCTCCGGGTGCTCCTTGATGAGCTTGGGCGACGCGATGATCACGTTGCCGTACAGCTTCACGCCGTAGTCGGGGTAGGGGAGGATGACCACGTCGGCCGTCTTCGCGCCGCGCGCTTCCAGGTTGAGCAGCGAGGTGAAGGTGAAGCCGGTGATGGCGTCGACGTCGCCGCGCATCAGCATGGTCTCGCGCAGCGTCGGGTCCATGGCGGTCCAGTTGACGGCGCCGATGTTGTTGGCCTTGGCGAAGATTGGGAACGCGCGGCGGCCTGCGTCGAACACCGGCGCGCCCAGCTTCTTGCCGGCAAGGTCGGCGGGCTTGGCGATGCCGCTCTTCTTCAGCGCCATGACCGAGGCGGGCGTGTTGTTGTAGACCATCATCACCGCCACCGGCTTGTTGGGGCTGTCGGGGTTGTTGGCGTGGAATTCCATCAGCGCCGCGAGGTCGGCAAAGCCCATGTCGTAGGCGCCCGAGGCCACGCGCGTGACGGTGCCGCCCGAGCCGTTGCCCGCGTCGATGGTCACGTCGAGGCCGGCGGCCTTGAAGTAGCCCTTGGCCGCGGGGTGCAGGAACAGCGCCGCCGGGCCTTCGAAACGCCAGTCGAGCTGGAACTTGATCGGCGTCGGGGTCTGCGCATAGGCCGCGTTCAGGCCGAAGCTGAGGGCCGAGGCGGCGAGGAAGGACTGGAGCAGGTGGCGCTTGTTCATGCGGGATCGGTCCGTGAAAGGTGAATGCAAGGGAGTGCCGGCATTCAAGCAAAAACGGTGCCCGCACGTGATTGGTGCGAACCCTTCCTGTGAATCAAGGTGGTGCGTTAGTCGCACCTACGCTGGGATTTTTCAGCAAATCCCTTCGGTTTCAGGGGCTTGTTGCACCGAAACCGAGCCAATACGGGTCGCCCACGCGCTTGCCGACGCTTGCCGCGGCGTCGCGCACGGTGGCGCCGAAGCGCTCGACCAGCGCGTCGGACAGCATGTCCGCTGGCAGCGCGATGCCGAAGGCGTAGGTCTGCCGCGTGGCCGCGTCGAACACCGCCGACGAGATGCCGGCCACGTTGGTCACGTATTCGCCGCGCGACAGCGCCCAGCCGCTCTCGCGGATGACGGCCAGCCGCGCGAGCAGGTCCTTGGCCGTGCGGGGCGCGTCGCCGCGGCCCTTGTCGAGCTGCGCGCCGAGCAGCGCCGTCACTTCGTCGTCGCCCAGGCGCGCCAGCAGCGCGCGGCCCATGGCGCTGGAGTAGGCCGGCGCGCGGCTGCCCGGCGGCGTGTAGATCTGCAGCGCCCCGGCGCCGGTGCGCATCTGGATCACCAGCGTGTCCACTCCGTCGAGCACGTTGATGTAGCCGGTGAAGCTGGTCTCGCGCACCAGCGCGTCCAGCGCTTCTTCCACCAGCGAGGCCGCGTTGCGCGAGGCGCGGAAGTGGTACGAGGCTTCCATGATCACGCCGCCCGGCCGGTAGGCGCGCGTGGCCGGGTCGCGGTCGAGAAAGCCGTAGCTGGCCATCATGCTGAGCGTGCGCGAGGCCGAGCTCTTGGGCAGGCCCAGCTCGGTCACCACGTCCGTCACCGTGATGTCGCGGCGCAGCCGCGCGATCAGCTTCAGGACGTCCATGGCGTTGGCAAGGGTGCTCATAGTGTTCGGTGGTTGGCGACCGGGGATCATAGGTTCGGCGCAACCGTGGGCGCCGCCGGTGCGGCCGGAGCCCGGCGCGTCGGCCGCGTGCGCCGGGCCCGTGTTGCCTTGGCCTACACGCGTTGCCTGCGCCCCCCCACATGACGACTGGCACGGGATTGCGCAAATGGACGCTTCGCAACACGACCGATCCACCGACCGAGAAAGACCGCCATGGCAGACGATGCAAAGACCCCTTCCCAACTGGCTGACGAAGCCAGGCAGACCGGCCACGACGCCGCACGGGCCGCCAGCGGCCTGGCGGGCGAGGCGAAAGACATCGCCGGCGATACCGCGCGGGCCGTGCGCTCCGGCCTCGACGACGCGAAAGCCGCTGCCGGCGAGGCGCTCGACACCGCGCGCGGCGTGGCCGCCGATGCCAAGGATGTCGCCGCCGACGCGGTGGACACCGGCCGCGCCTACGCCCGCAACGCCGTGAACGAATCCGGCAAGAAGATCGCGAGCTTCAAGGAGCAGGCCACGCAGTGGCAGGAGTCGTGCTCGAAGCAGATTGCCGCCGACCCCGTGAAGTCGGTGCTGATCGCCGCGGCCGGCGGCGCGCTGATTGCCGGCCTGCTGCTCGCGTTCGACCGGCCGGCAAGCCGCTACTTCGACGGCCGAAGCTTTCCGTGGGACCGCTGAAGCCGATGCAGGGCATGGCACCGATGAAGCCGATGAAACCCATGGAGGCGATGAAGCCGATCTCGCCGCCTGACGACAGCTGGTGGCCCGCGGGCTTGTCCGACCCCTCCAGCACCGGCGGCCAGAACGGTGTGCGCTACGCCTTCTTTCCGGCGCAGCGCCGTCTCGCGGTCGAGCAGAACGGGCGGGTCAGGCAGTACGACACCGGCAGCCACCGCATTTCCGGTGTGAGCCAGCAGCAGCAAAACGCCGAGGGCGGCGCGCCGACGTTCGCCAGCCAGGACGGGCCGGTGAACCTCGCTTCGCTGAAGGAAGTCGGCTGACGAGGCGCTCCCGCCACTGAACGCCGGGACGCCGCCTTGCCTCCCGCTCCTTCATCACCCCGGCGAGCCGGTCGCTGGCGCTGGTTCTGGCTTGTGCTGTGCGCCTGCGTGGCAGCGGCCGGCTGGGCCGTGGGCACCGGCGCGGTGGAGATTCCTGAGCGCTTCGATCCATGGGCGCCGCTCGACCCCAAGGCGCCGCCCGACTGGCTCACCGGCTTCAAGCTCGCGCGGGCACGCGCGGAGCCGGCCCGCTGCCTGGCGGCGCTCGAGCGAACGGGCATGCAATACGACCTGCTGCCCGACCGCGAGACGGGCCCCGGCTGCGGCTTTCAGAACGCCGTGCGCTTGCGCTCGGCCGGTGTGCGCCTGAACCCGGCGGCGCCTTCGCTGAGCTGCCCCATGGCGCTGTCGTTCTTCATGTGGGAAACGCATGCGCTGCAGCCCGCCGCCGAGCAGCGCTTCGGCCAGCCAGTGGTGGCCGTCGAGCACCTGGGCAGCTATGCGTGCCGCAACATCAACCGCGGCGAAGGCGCGCCGCCGGACGCGGGGCGCAGTGCGTCCACCAACCCGGCGCCCCAGGCGTCCCGCAGCCGCCACGCGACGGCGAATGCGCTGGACATCGCCGGCCTCACGCTGGCCGATGGCCGCCGCATCACCGTGCTGCAGGGCTGGCCACGCGAAGCTGTTGCGGATACCGCCGCCGCCGACAACCCCACCGCACTGCTGCTGCGCGACGCGCACCGGGGCGCATGCCGCTTCTTCGACGGCGTGCTCGGCCCGGACTACAACGCCGTGCACCGCGATCACTTCCACCTGGAAACCGGCGGCTACACGATGTGCCGTTGACGCTAGCGAGCGTCCGGGCTCCGGCAATCAGGCATCCCCGTTCGCCAGGCCCTTGGCCTTGCGGCTCGCGCGCTCCCCGACGAATTGCCGCAGCTCCTGCCGTCCATCGTCCGTGATGCCCTTCACCACCACGACCTGCGGCGCCAGGTAGGCGCCGGTGTTGGCCGCTGGCGTCGCGAATTCGGCGTCGACCAGGCCCGTGGCGGCCAGCACGGAAATGCGCCGCACGTCCTCCGGGCGGTCCAGGCGAAGTGGAAACCGCGCGTGCTGAAGCCGCATCAGGCAAAAGAGTGGCATCTCGATCCTCCATGTACCCGGTGTTTTTTCTGCCGCACCGGTCGGCCCCAAACTGGTGCGACAAATGTATACAAACGTCAATATTTCGCAAGTCGTTACGAAAACCGGCGTTCGGGGCGGGGAGGGAAGGGATGCAGGACAGGTGACAGCGCCGTCCGGCGCTCAATCCTCCGGCCGCATCAGGCCCGCCAGCGCGCCGTGCCCGCGTGCCTCCAGCGCGTCCGATGCACCGACGCGGTCGCGATGCTCCTTGTTCTGGCTCAGCTTGAACTTGCCGACCAGCGAGGTCAGCGCGATCTCGATGCCGACGATGTTGCGCAGCATGCCGTCGATGAACTCCGGCGTGGAATCGCCCATCTTCCAGGGCCTGGGTTCGTCGGCCTCGTGGCGGCGCGTGAGCCGCGCGACGATGCGGCGCACGAAGCGTTCGTCGTCGTGCACGGTGAGGATGCCGTGCGCGTGCACGACCTCGTAGTTCCAGGTGGGCACCTGGCGGTGCGCCTCGTGCTTGCTCGGGTACCAGTTCGGCGAAATGTAGGCCTGCGGCCCGGTGAAGATCACCATCACCGGGCTGCCCGAGGGGCAGCGTTGCCACACCGGGTTGGCGCGCGCGACATGGGCCGACAGCAGGCCGTGCGGCCCCTGGTCTGCATCGAACTCGAACGGGATGTGGTCGGCGTCGAAGCCCGAGCCGTCGGGGCCTTGCGTGACCAGCGCGCCCAGCGGGTGCTCGCGCATCACGCGGTGCAGGGGTTCGGGGCGGTTCTCGGCGAAATGCGGGGGGATGTACATCGGTGGGCGAAGCCTGATTGGCAAAGCCCGAATGTCGCGCCAGACCGGCACAGTGAGAAGATCCAGTTTTTCCACTTTTGGCTGGGCCAGTCTTGTCTACCTCTTCACAGACATCGGCCGGCGCCGGTCGCCGCGTGTACGAACTGCTGCGCGGGCAGATGGCCGACGGCTCGCTGACGGCGGGCGCGCGTGTGCCGTCCACACGCGCGCTGGCCAGCGACCTGGGCATTTCGCGCACCACGGTGACCGCGGCCTTCGAGCAACTGGCCGCGGAAGGCTTCCTGCTGACCTCGTCGGGGCGCGCCGCGCGCGTCGCCACGCCGCCGGTGGCAACGCCGGTCGTTCGCCCTGTGCCGGGCCGGCGCGGCAAGGCGGGACGGTCCATGTCCCTGTCTGCGTCCTTGTCCGTGTCCTTGTCCGGATATGGCCGCCGCGTGGCCGCGACCGAGATGCCCGCCATTCCGGCGTCGCCCGCCGCGGCCATCGACTTCCGCTACGGCGCCGTGGCCTCGCGCGACTTTCCGACCCTGGTCTGGCGGCGCGCCTACCAGGCCGAACTGCTGCGCAGGCAACCCAGCCTGTTCTACGTGGCGCCCGAGGGCGAGGCGTCGTTGCGCCGCGCCTTGCAGGGCTACCTCCGGCGCGCGCGGGGGCTCGTCTGCGATGCGGAGCAGATCGTGGTCGTGCACGGCTCGCAGCAGGGCATCGACCTGTGCGCGCGCCTGCTGCTGGAGCCTGGCGACGACTTCGTCTTCGAAGACCCGGGCTACCTCATGGCACGCCGCGGCTTCGAAGCCGTGGGCGCCCGGATGGCGCCCGTGCGCGTGGACGCACACGGGCTGGACACGGCCAGCCTGCCGCAGGACGGCCGCGCGCGGCTCGCGTTCGTCACGCCGTCGCACCAGTTTCCGCTGGGCGGCGTGCTGCCCGTGGCGCGCCGCATGGCGCTGCTGCAGTGGGCGCAGCGCAACCGTGCGTGGGTGGTGGAAGACGACTACGACGGCGAGTTCCGCTACGGCCAACGCCCCATCGATGCGCTGCAGTCCATCGACACCGACGGTCGCGTGATCTACATCGGCACCTTCTCGAAAGCGCTGTCGCCGCAGCTCCGGCTGGGCTACCTGGTGCTGCCGGTCGAACTGGTTCCCGTGTTCCGGCACGCCAAGCGCCTGGCCGACCGCCATGCGCCCGTGCTCGACCAGCGCGTGCTGGCGTCGCTGATCGACAGCGGTGCTTACGAGCGGCACGTTCGGCGTGTGCGTCGCGAGAACGAGCGCC
Source organism: Variovorax sp. RCC_210 (assembly GCF_041355175.1). NCBI lineage: Bacteria > Pseudomonadati > Pseudomonadota > Betaproteobacteria > Burkholderiales > Comamonadaceae > Variovorax > Variovorax sp. RCC_210. Next base: position 35,482 of record NZ_JBFUPJ010000003.1, read on the forward strand.
GGCGTGCCGAGTTGCTGGCCGCTGTCGCGCGTAATCTGCCGAGCGATGCGCGTGTCGACGGCACGGCGGCGGGGCTGCATGTGGTGCTGTGGCTGCCGGGCCTGAAGGCTGTAGACGAAGAGGCCTTTGCAGACGCGGCGCGGCAGAAGGGAGTCGGCGTCTATCCGCTGTCGCCACTGTTCGCGAGCCGCAAGGGGGCGAAGGCGCGGGCTGCGGGGTTCATTCTTGGGTATGCGGGGTTGACGGTGGCGGAGATCGACGAGGGGGTGCGTGTGCTGGGCCAGGCGGTTCGCGAATTCGCCTAGCAACCGGCCATCAACGAAGGTCGCCGCGCAACTCGCGCACGCCGCGCCCCAGGCGTTCGCGCAACAGCGTGCCCAAGGTCGAGCCATCGACGTAGCCGACCTCGGCCGCGATCGCCTCGAGATCGAGGTCGCTGCCGTGCACCAGCGACCTGGCGCGCTCGACGCGCAGATCCTGGAAGTAGGCCAGCGGCGACTTGCCGAGCACCGCCAGGCAGCGGCGTTGCAATGTGCGTGGGCTCGTTGCCAGCGCGCTGGCGGCGTTCTCGAGCGAAAACCCCTCCTTCAGGTGGTCCCGCGCCCATCGCTCGAAGCGCTCGATGGTGGGGTCGGCCTGCGCCAGGTGGTGCGGCACGATGTAGGGCGCTTGCGAGGAACGCAGGTCGGCCAGCAGGTAGCGCGAGACGACCGCCGCCAGCTCGGGGCTGGCCTTCTGGACCAGCCAGAGGGCCAGGTCGAGATGTCCCATGGCGGCGCCGGCCGTGACGATCCTGCCGGAGGGCACGAGCATGCGCGATTCGTCGAGCAAGACCTTCGGGTAGCGCTGTCGGAACAGTGGCCCGAGCCACCACGTGGTGGTCGCTTGCCCGCCGTCTAGCAGCCCGGCTTCGGCCAGCAGGAAGGTCCCGATGCACGAGGCCGCGATGTGCGCGCCTTGGGCGTGCCAGGTCCGCAATTGGTGCCGGGCCTCGACCACGTCCCGCCGCGCCAGCGCCGGAACCAGCCGCTCGGGCGTCGAGGTGTTCAGTGCGGGAACGACCACCCAGTCCGGCCGTGGGGTGGAAGACACCGCCTTCACCGGAACCGCCAGTCCGTGCCCGGTGCGGACCTTCTTGCGCATGCCCACGATGGTCACCTCGAAGGACAGCGCGCCGCCCGTCTGCTGGGCCGCGAAGCGATTGGCGATTCCCAGCGCATCGAGCATCACGGTCAGTCCCGTGTCGAAGACGCCGTCGAGGGCAAGCACAAAGATCTGCATGGTGGAACGGCCTGGAAGCTGGGGCTCGGCCACTGTAGCGCCTGGAACGCGCGCGCGCCGAATCTCCCTCTGGAGCGCTTGGCGTGAATGACAGCAAAGATGTCGTTTACGCCTGTTTCCGTTTGCGGCCCACGCGCCTAACCTCGGCGGCTTCATCAACGCAACACCGTTGCACAAGGAGTCCCTCATGAAAGTTCTGGCCATCGGTTCCATCGTCAAGCAGCTGTCCACGCAAGAGCGCCAGCAGGTGATGTCCAAGGAAGTCCCAGCCACGCTCAAGCTCTACCTGGACGGTCGCATCGAGCAGTTCTGGTATCGCTCGGACAAGCCGGGCGTGATCTTCCTGATGAACGTCGATGCCCTCGAGCAGGCGAAGGCGGCGGTGGATGCGCTGCCGCTCACCAGCGGCGGGTTCGCGCAGTACGAGCTGATGACGGTCGGCCCGCTCGCGCCGCTGGGCCTGCTGATGCAGGGGGCCTGAGCGCCGGGCGGCCTGCCGCGGGCCGCCTGTGCATTCCGCGCGCACATCTCGGCCCGCGCATTTCGCGCGGACAACCGCCACCGCCCGTCGCCTTCCGACCGAAGGCGCGCCCCCGACCCCACAGGATCTCAAGAATGGACCGACGACTCTTGTTCCTCGCCCTCGGCATGTTCGCCCTGGGCACGGACAGCTTCGTGATGGCCGGCGTGCTGCCGGACATCGCGCGCACCTTTCACGTCAGCATCGGCGCCGCGGGCCAGATGACGACCGTCTACGCCGTCACCTACGCATTGCTCGCGCCCGTGATCGCCGCGCTGGCCGCGCACGTTCCGAGGAAGGCGCTGCTGCTCGGCAGCCTTGCCGTCTTCGTGGCGGCCAACCTCGCAACCGCGCTCGCGCCCACCTTCGGCATCGCGCTGGCGACCCGGGCTCTCGCGGGCCTGGGCGCGGCGATGTTCTCGCCCACGGCAACCAGTTCGGCGGCGTCGATCGTCGCGCCCGAGCGCCGGGGCTTCGCGCTGTCCGTGCTGGTCGCCGGCATGACCGTGTCCACCGCGCTGGGCGCACCCATCGGCACGGTCATCGCGGGCCTGGGCGACTGGCGTTGGACGATGGTGTTCGTCGCGGCGCTGGCGGCCGCGTCGGGCCTGGGCGTGGCGGCGTTCCTGTCGCACATTCCCATGCTTGCGCCGGTGTCGCTGGCCAGGCGCGTGGCGCCGCTGGCCGATGCGCGGGTGGGGCTGACGCTGGCCACCACCTTCCTGTTCTTCTGCGCGGCCTTCACCATCTACACCTATTTCACCGTCGTCTTCGACCGGGTGATCGAAGGCAACCCGAACCTGCTGGCCGCGCTGCTCGTGGCCTGGGGCGCGGCGGGTACGGTCTCGAACCTCGTGACGGGGCGGTTGGTCGACAGGGTCGGCTCCCGCAAGGTGCTCATCGCGCTGATGGCGTTCGTGCTCGTCGACTTTGTGCTGCTGCCGTGGACGAGCGCCAGTCTCTGGACGGCAGTTCCGGCCATCCTCGTCTGGGGCGGCTGCGGCTGGGCCGTGATGGTTCCGCAGCAGCACCGCCTCGTGACGGTGGCGCCCGCCATCGCGCCGCTCCTGCTGGGCCTCAACAACTCGGCGATCTCGCTGGGAACCACGGCGGCCGGCGTCGTGGGCGCGGCCGGCATCCAGTTGCTCGGAGGCCATGGGCTGGGGTACATCGCCGCGGCGCTTGTCGTCGCCGCGATGATCGCGTCCGCGCTGGCGGCCCGACGGATCGCCTCATTCGCCGCGGCGAACGTGCCCGGCGCCAGTGCGCCGATGCGTCCCGTGGTGCCCGCGCCGGCCGTGGCCGCGGCCGAACAGGCGAAGGCTTGAAAAATGAAAAACGTCTTCGCCTGGGTGGCGGCGCTGGTCTTCTCCTTCTGCATGGGCGCCGCAGGCACCGGCCATGCACAGACCGCCAGCGTACCGGGGCCCACCACCCGCATCCTGGCCATCGGCACGCTGACGGCCGGTGCCGACCCGGCCACCGTTCGCGCGATGCTCCCGGCGGAGGTGCGGGAGACCGTCACGCTCTATCTGAACGGCGACATCGAACAGTGGTACTCGCTGCAGGAACGCACCGGCGTGGCGTTCGTGCTGAACCTCACCGATCCGGCACGCGCCAGGGCGCTGCTCGAAAGCCTGCCGCTGGGCCGCGCGCGCCTCATGCAGTTCGAGTTGATTCCGCTGGCGCCGCTCTCTCCGCTGCGCGCGCTGCAGGGCATGGCGCCGGGCACGGGCACGGGCCTGATCCGCTGAGCCCTCAATGCGACGCCATCGTGGCCACGCGCGCGAGCGCCGATTTACGGAACGTGTAGATGGCAATGCGCGGGTCGAGCAGGTCGCCCTTGGCATCGAACGAGATGTTGCCGGTCACGCCCTGGAATCCGCGCGTGGCCGCCAGGAACGGCAGGTAGACGTTCGGCCGGGCCGAGCCCGCCCGCACCATGGCGTCGACCAGCAGCCGCACGGCGTCGTACGAATAGGGTGCCAGCGGCTCGGGGGCCAAGCCGAAACGGGCCTTGAAGTCGGCCGTGAACCTGCGCATGCGGCCCGCGTCGAAGATGTCGAGCGGTCCGACGCACAGCACCTGGTCGTCGCTGGCGGCGCCGGTCGCGAGCTTCACGGTCTGTTCGTCGCAGATGCCGTCGCCGCCGAGCATCTTCATGGCGAGCCCCAATTGCTTCATCTGTCGCAACATCGGCCCGGCCACCGAATACATGCCCCCGACGAAAACCGCGTCGGGCCGCTTCGATCCGATGCTCGTCAACACGGCGTTGAAGTCGGTCGACTTGTCCGTCACGTAGTCGCGGGCCACCACCGTGGCGCCGGCCGCGACCACGGTTTTCGTGAATTCGTCGGCAATGCCCTGGCCGTAGGAGGTCCGGTCGTCGACCACCGCGAATTTCGTCATGCCGAGCTTTCCGACGGCGTAGTTTCCCAGCGCCCTGGCGCTGATCGCGTCGTCAGGCATCAGCCGGAAGGCGGTCTTGAAGCCCTGGCTGGTGAACCTGGGACTGGTGGTGGACGGTGAAATCTGCGGAATTCCCGCGTCGCGGTAAAGGCGGGAGGCGGGAATGGTCGAGCCCGAGGTCTGGTGGCCGACGACGCCGCTCACCTCCGAATCGACCAGTTTCTGGGCGGCAAGGGTTCCCTGGCGCGGATCACCGGCGTCGTCTTCGGCAATCAATTCGAATCGCGCGCGGGAATTGCCTATTTTGACGGCTTGGCTGTTCAATTCTTCCACGGCCAGCCGGGCGCCTTTCTCATTGCCATTGCCGGAAACTGCCAATGCGCCGCTCAAGGGTGCCACCAAGCCAATTCGAACGAGAATTTCCTGCGCTGCCGCGTTTTGGCCGAATACGGTCAAAATTGCCGCCAGAAGAAAATTGAATTTTGCCGTCATGCATGGGCCATCAAGGATGAATTGGAAGTGCGAAGCCAATTCGAAGCGAATTCTTTCACGATATCGAAAAGCCGCGAATCGCCTTTGCTCGAAAGCCGAACAACGGACACCGGAATCGACAGGTTCATCGAATTCTCGATGGAAAGCGTTTGCAATTTACCGGCCGCTATCAAATCCTTGGCCGCCGCCGTCACGCCGAAAAAGATCGCGTCCGATCGCGCCACGGCGGCAATGAGGGGCTCGAGTTCTTCCGATTCCACGACGGTCCACGAGCGAATATCGCGTTGCAGGTTGAAATGCGCTTCGGTCAATCGCGCGACTTCGTCGGACACCGCCGTGCTCAATATCGGATATTGAAGCAGGTCGCGCACCCCGATCGAAGGGCGCAAGGCCAGCGGATGGCCCACGCGACAGACGATTCCGCTCTCCAGCGCGCCGACGTCCTCCACGATCAGGTCGCCCGACAAGGCCAGCGAACGTGTGTCGATCAGCACCATGTCGATCGACCTGTCGCGCAACGCGCTCATCAAAAACTGCACGGTGCCGCGCCGCAGCAGCAACTGGATTTTTGGGTAGTCGTGCAATACATGCGTGACAAGGCTCGAGGCCATGCAGGCCCCTGGGCCCGCGCCAAAGCCGACCCGCAGCGTGCCTTCGATGTCGCTGTTTTCCGAAGCGCCATTGACGAGGTTGTCCACTTCGAAAACCAGATTTCGTGCCCGCTCCAGCATCATCGAGCCGGCCGTGGTCGTGGTGCAGCGGCGCCCCATTCGCTCGATCAATTGAATTCCGAGTTCGGCTTCGAGCGATTGAATGCTTTTGCTGAGCGCCGATTGCGTCAAATGCAGATTGCTCGCCGCGCGGCTGAAAGAACCCGTGATGGCGAGCTCTATGAAATGCTCCAGCTTTCTTGTCTCCATGAGTACTTGGAATAGTTAAGTCGAAAATCTTTCGTTGGACGCTGGCATCTGGCAACACTACATTGCGCCTCGGAGCGGCCGCCCACATTTGGCAAGCATGCCAGCAAATCGACAATCTCAGGAGACTTAAATTGCCCAAAAAGATCGAAATGTCGCGACGCGCATTTCACTCAATACTGCTGGTAACGACACTGGGCCTCACTGCCTGCGGCGGGGGTAGCGACAGCAACGGCGGCTTCTTCGTGCCGCCCGCCGCCGCCACCCCGCCGACACCCACCGCGCCACCGGCCGAAGCGCCCACCGCGCTCAGCGCCGGTGCCGTGGCATCGCCCGACCAGTTCGGCGCGCAGGCGGCCAAGCTGGTGCTCGACGCGGGTGGCAACGCCGTCGACGCCGGGGTGGCCACGGCCTTCGCGCTCGCCGTGACCCTGCCCGAGGCGGGCAACATCGGCGGCGGCGGCTTCCTCACGCTGTGGATGGATGGCAAGCCCTACTTCCTCGACTTTCGCGAGAAGGCGCCCGCCGCCGCCACGCCGACCATGTACCTCGACAAGAACGGCGACGTCATTCCCGGGCTGAGCCTGGACGGCTCGCTCGCCGCGGGCGTGCCGGGCTCGGTGGCCGGCATGTGGGAGGCGCAGCGCAAGTTCGGCAAGCTCAGCTGGTCCCAGGTGCTGGCGCCGGCCATCGGCTACGCGAAGAACGGCTTCGTCGCGTACTCGACCGCCGAGATGACCACGACCAACAAGCGCGCCAACTTCAACGCCTACTTCGGCGGAAAGATGATCAAGGGCCAGCTCTTCAAGCAGCCCGAGCTGGCCGGCACGCTGCAGCGCATCGCCGACAACGGGGGCAGCGAGTTCTACACGGGCAAGACGGCCGACCTGCTGGTGGCCGAGATGGGCCGCACCGGCGGCCTGATCAGCAAGGACGACCTGAAGAACTACCGCGCCGTGTGGCGCGACCCCGTGAGCATCGACTGGAACGGCCACACCGTGTACACGGCGCCCCCGCCGAGCTCGGGCGGCTTCGGCATCGGCCAGCTGCTGAAGATGAAGAAAGACCTGGCGCCTCAGTTCGCCAGCGCGCCGCTCAATTCGGCGCAGTACGTGCACCTGACGGCCGAGATGGAAAAGCGCGTGTTCGCGGACCGCGCGCAGTACCTGGGCGACTCCGACTTCTACCAGGTGCCCATGGCGAAGCTGCTGTCCGAGGACTACCTGAAGGGCCGCGCGGCGGAGGTCAACACGGCCACGCCCACGCCGCTGGCGCAGGTCAAGCCCGGGCTCGGCAACGACCCCGTGCCGCCGGTGAGCAGCGCCGAGAAGCCGCAGACCACGCACTTCTCGGTGGTCGACAAATGGGGCAACGCCTTCGCCGTGACCTACACGCTGAACGGCGGCTTCGGCAGCGGCATCGTGGTGGAAGGCGCGGGCTTCCTGCTGAACAACGAGATGGACGACTTCTCCGCCAAGCCCGGGGTGCCGAACCAGTTCGGCGTGGTCGGCGGCGACGTGAACTCGATCCAGCCCAACAAGCGCCCGCTGTCGTCGATGAGCCCGACCATCGCGGTGAAGGACGGCAAGGTGGCGCTGGTGCTGGGCACGCCGGGCGGATCGCGGATCTTCACGGCGGTGTACCAGGTGCTGGTCGACGTGCTCGACTACAAGCTGCCGCTCGAGCAGGCCCAGGCGCAGCCGCGCTTCCATCACCAGCTGCTGCCCGACAACGTCATCTTCTACGAGGCCGACCGCTTCACGGCCGCCACCGCGGACAACCTGCGTTCGCGCGGCTGGACGATGCAGGACGGCCTGGGCGGCGGGCAGAACATCCAGGCGATCCAGATCGTGGGCAACGCGCCGGTGCCGGTGTCCGACCCGCGCAACCCCGACGGCCTGGCGCTCGTGGTGCAGCCGCAGCCCGCGACACGCTGAAGGGCGAGCCCTTGCCAGCGGCGCGTGCGTCGCTGGCCTGATGGATCAGGACTTCACCAGCACGGAGGCGCAGGCGGCGGTCCGCTTCCACCAGGCTGGTGAAACCCGCCTTGACAGCCTTCAAGCCGGTTCTATCATTCGTCCAATTATGTTGGATCAAGTTCCAAAATATGGAACTACAAGGAATGGCCATGAACCACGAGGCAACCGGCGCCATGCCGCTGCAGGCCGACAACGCAGCCCCTGCGCAGCAGCCGTCGCCGCACGAGCTGCACCCCAAGGCATTGGCCCCGGCCAACCTCGTCCTCACCGTGGTGCTCAGCGTCTTCGGCGCCATCGTCGGCATCCAGATGCTCGCCAGCCTGGGCATCACGCCCAGCACCTCGCTCATCGGCGCGCTCGCGGCGATGACGCTGGCTCGGGTGCCGCTGGCCATGTTCCGGGGCTTTCGCTCGGTGCATGCGCAGAACCTGGCGCAGACCAGCATCTCGTCGGCCACCTTCGGCGCGGCCAACAGCCTGTTCCTGCCGATCGGCATTCCCTTTCTCTTCGGCCTGCCCGACATGGTGGTGCCGATGCTGGTGGGCGTGAGCCTGGCGATGCTGCTCGACGCCTGGCTGCTGTACCGCATGTTCGACACGCCCGCCTTCCCCGCGAAGAACCCGTGGCCGCTGGGCATCGCGGCGGCCGAGGCCATCAAGGCGGGCGACGGCGGCGGCAAACAGGCCTGGCTGCTGCTGGGCGGGCTGGCCACGGGCGTGGCGGGCGCGGTGTTCAAGCTGCCGATGTCGGCCTTCGGCGTGGCGCTGATCGGCGGGCTGGGCGCGATGATCGCCTTCGGCGTGGGGCTGCTTGTGCGCGGCTACTCGGCACCGCTGTTCGGGCTGGACATCGGGGCGCTCTACGTGCCGCACGGCATGATGATCGGCGCGGGCATCGTGGCACTGGTGCAGGTGGGGCGCGTGGTGCTGAAGAAGCGTGGCACCACGTCGGGCAGGCAGGGCACTCCCGGCACGTCGGCCACGCTCGCGGCGCAGGAAGCACGCGGCGCCACCGCGCTGGGCCGCTCGCTGCGACTGGGCAGCGTCGGCTACCTGGCCATCATGGTGCTGCTGGCCGTGGGCACGGGCGTGTACACGGGTATGTCGCCGGGCATGCTGGTGTGCTTTGTCATCTACGGCACCTTCGCGGCCTTCGTGCACGAGCTGATCGTGGGCATCGCGGCCATGCACTCGGGCTGGTTCCCGGCGTTCGCGGTGGCGCTCATTTCGCTGCTCATCGGCATCCTCATCGGCTTTCCGCCGGAAGCGCTGGTGGTGCTGGCGGGCTTCTCGGCCGCCACCGGACCGGCCTTCGCCGACATGGGCTACGACCTGAAGGCCGGGCACATCCTGCGCGGCGAAACCTCGGGCGCCCCTTTTGAAACCGAAGGCCGGCGCGAACAGATGATCGCGGGCATGGTCGGTTTCGCGGTGGCCATCGTGGTGGTCGCCTGCACCTACCGCATGTTCTTCGCCAACCACCAGACGGCGCCCATCAACGCGGCCTACGTGGCGGCCATCAAGGCCGGCATCTCGGGCGACACGGCGCGCAACCTGGCGCTGTGGGCGCTGCCCGGCGCGCTGCTGCAGATCGCTGGCGGCGCGCGCCAGCAGCTGGGCGTGCTGTTTGCCACCGGCCTGCTCATCGCCAGCCCCCTGGCGGGCTGGATGGTCGCGGCCGGCATCGCGTGCCGGCTGGTGGCGCACCGCGTGCTCGGCGCGGCCGCGCGCGAACGGCTGGAGGTGTTCGCGGGCGGGGTGATTGCCGGCGACGCGCTCTACAGCTTCTTCTCGGGCGCCGTCAAAAGCCTTCGCAAGTAGCGCCTTCTTCTTTTTCTTCATCCACAGGACAACGAACGCATGAAACGCAATCTGACAAGCGACGACCTCCGCGCGGCCATCTGGGGCGGCGCCATTCTGGGCGGCGGCGGCGGCGGGCTCATCGAGTCCGGCGAGCGCGCGGCGCGGCTGGCGCTGCAGGTGGGCACGCCGCAGCTGTGGAGCGTGGACGAATTCGACCCGTCGGCGCTCACCGCCACCATGGCGCTGGTCGGCGCGCCGGCCGCGCCCGACCCGCACGTGCAGCCCGCGCACCTGCTGCGCACGCTCGAGCTGCTGCGCCGCGAACTGCCCGCGGGCCAGAAGCTGGTCGGCCTGCATGCCAACGAGAACGGCGCCGAGACCACGGTCAACGGCTGGTTCCACGCCGCCATGAGCGGGCTGCCGGTGATCGACCTGGCCTGCAACGGCCGCGCCCACCCTTCGAGCGTGATGGGCGCGCTGGGCCTGCACACCGAGCCCGACTACCTCTCGGTGCAGGCCTATTCGGGCGGCGAGCCGCACCGCTATGTCGAAGGCGTGGTGTCGGGCCGGCTGGAGCAGACCTCCGCCGTGGTGCGCCGCGCCTCGGTGGAAGCGGGCGGCCTGGTGGCGGTGGCGCGCAACCCGGTGAACGTGGGCTACGCGCGCCAGCACGGCGCGCCGGGCGCCATCAGCCACGCCATTTCGCTGGGCCAGGCCTACCTTGATGGCGGCGTCGATGCGGTGGTGAACTCGCTGCACGGCCGCATCGTGGCCGAAGGCACCGTGCGCACCTACCGCTGCGAGCAGCAGGAGGGGCTGGACGTGGGCATCGTCGAGCTCGACGACCCGGCGCGCACCACGCTGCGCTTCATCAACGAATACATGCTGCTGGAGCAGCAGGGCCGCCGCGTCGCGCGCTTCCCCGACCTGGTGATGACCTTCTCGGGCGACGGCAAGCCGGTGGTGTCTGCCCACGTGCGCCAGGGCGCCACGCTGCGCGTGCTGGTGGCGCCGCGTGCGCGGCTGCTGCTGTCGCGCACCATGTTCATGCCCGAGCTGTACCGCCCGCTGGAGAAGTCGCTGGGCGAGGCCTTCGCGCCCGAAAGCGACGAAGCCGCGGCGCTGGCCTGAGCCGCGAGCCAACCCGGGAGCAACCGCCATGACACTGCGCGTGCGATGGATACGAACGGTCGGCAACGACACCTACAACGAGCGCTTCGCCCGTGAATTCGCCGAGGTGAAGAACCCCGGCACCGAGGTCGAGGTGGTCTCGCTGCGCAACGCCTCGGTGCGCCACCACGTGGAGTACCAGAGCTACGAGGCGCTGCTGGGCGCCGACATCGTGCGGGTGGTGCGCGACGCGGCCGTGCAGCGCTTCGACGCCGTGGTGCTGGGCTGCTTCTACGACCCGGTGCTGGTGGAGGCGCGCGAGATCTCGGGCGACACCGTGGTGGTGGCGCCCTGCCAGGCCTCGTTCGAGGTGGCCGCCAACCTGGCGCAGAAGGTGTCGGTGATCGTGGGGCGCCGCAAGTGGGTGCCGCGCATCGAGTCGCGCGTGCGCGAGTACGGGCACGGCCACCTGCTGGCCTCGTGCCGCGCGCTGCAGCTGGGCGTGGAAGACTTCCAGCGCGACCGCGATGAAACGGTACGCCGCATGGTCGAGCAGGGCCGCCGCGCCATCGACGAGGACGGCGCCGAGGCGCTGGTACTGGGGTGCACGCTGGAGTTCGGCTTCTACCGCCAGCTGCAGGACGTGCTGGGCGTGCCGGTGATCGACTCGGCCCTGGCCGCCTTCAAGCGCGCCGAGGCGCTGGCCGACACCAGGCAGCGCTTCGGCTGGAAGCCCAGCCGCGTCGGCGGCTGCGAGCCGCCGCCTGAAAACGAAGAGCTGCTGGCATGGAAGGTGTTCGACCCGGCCGATGTGCCGCTCGCCTCGCCGTTCCATGCCTGAAGGCACGACACGCGCGGGCCCCCGCAGCCCCCCGCGCCTTACTTGTCGACCGTGACCTTCGCCACCGCCAGCGCCGTCATGTTGATGATGCGGCGCACCGTCGAAGATGGCGTGAGCACGTGCGCCGAGCCTGCCGCGCCCAGCAGCACCGGGCCCACCGTGATGCCGTTGGCGCCGGTCATCTTCAGCACGTTGTAGAGGATGTGCGCCGAATCCAGGTTCGGGCACACCAGCAGGTTGGCCTCGCCGCTCAACGTGGTCTCGGGGAGGGCGGTGCGGCGGATGTCTTCGGACAGGGCTGCGTCGCCGTGCATTTCGCCGTCGCATTCGATGTCGGGCGCCATCTGCGCGAACAGGTCGCGCGCCAGGCGCATCTTGCGCGCCGAGCCGCGGCTGGAGGTGCCGTAGTTCGAGTGCGACAGGAAGGCCACCTTCGGCGGCAGGCCGAAGCGGCGCACCTCGTCGGCCGCCATCACCGCGATGCTGGCCAGCATCTCGGCGGTCGGGTCTTCGTTCACGTTGGTGTCGGTGATGAACACGGTGCGCTTGTCCAGCGTCAGCGCGTTCAGCGTGGCGAAGCCCGGCGCGCCGCGCTTCAGGCCGATCAGGTTGCGGATGTGCTCCAGGTGCACGTCGAAGCGGCCGACCAGGCCGCAGATCATGGCGTCGGCGTCGCCCAGGTGCAGCATCAGCGCGGCAATGGTGGTGTTCGAGCGGCGCACCATGGTCTTGGCGGCCTCCGGCGTCACGCCGCGGCGGCCCATGATCTTGTGGAAGCTCTCCCAGTAGGTGCGAAAGCGCGGATCGTCCTCGGGGTTGACGATCTCGAAGTCGGTGCCCACGCGAATGTGCAGGCCGGCCTTCTGGATGCGCGCCTCGATCACCGCCGGGCGGCCCACCAGGATGGGCTTGGCCAGGCCTTCGTCCACGGCCCACTGCGCGGCGCGCAGCACGCGCTCGTCTTCGCCTTCGGCATAGGCCACGCGCTTGGCGGTGGCGATCTTGGCGGCGCTGAACACCGGGCGCATGAACATGCCGGTCTGGTACACGAAGCGCGTCAGGTGCTGGCGGTAGGCCTCCATGTCCTCGATCGGGCGGGTCGCCACGCCCGATGCGGCGGCCGCGCGGGCCACGGCCGGCGCGATGCGCAGGATCAGGCGCGAGTCGAAGGGCTTCGGAATGATGTAGTCGGGGCCGAAGGCCAGCTCCTGGCCGGCGTAGGCGGTGGCCACTTCTTCGCTGATGTCGGCCTTGGTCAGCTCGGCGATCTCGCGCACGCAGGCCAGCTTCATTTCTTCGGTGATCTTGGTGGCGCCGCAGTCGAGCGCGCCGCGGAAGATGTACGGAAAGCACAGCACGTTGTTGACCTGGTTCGGGTAGTCCGAACGGCCCGTGGCGATGATGCAGTCCGGCCGCACGGCCTTGGCCAGCTCGGGGCGGATTTCGGGCTCGGGGTTGGCCAGCGCCAGGATGATGGGCTGCGTGCCCATGGTCTTGACCATCTCGGCGCTCATGACGCCGGGCGCCGAGCAGCCCAGGAACACATCGGCGTCCTTGACCACGTCGGCCAGGGTGCGGGCGCCGGTGTCTTGCTGGGCGTAGCGCGCCTTCGATTCGTCGAAACCGCCCGCGCGGCCTTCGTAGATCAGGCCCTTGGAGTCGCAGGCGTAGATGTTGGCGTGCTTGGCGCCCAGGCCGACCATCACGTCCAGGCAGGCGATGGCGGCGGCGCCCGCGCCCGAGACGGCGATCTTCACGTCCTCGATCTTCTTGCCCACCAGCTCCAGCCCGTTGATGAGGGCGGCCGCCGAGATGATGGCCGTGCCGTGCTGGTCGTCATGGAACACCGGAATGTTCATCCGCTCGCGCAGCTTCTTCTCGATGTAGAAGCACTCGGGCGCCTTGATGTCTTCCAGGTTGATGCCGCCCAGCGTGGGCTCCAGTGCCGCGATGATGTCGACCAGCTTGTCGGGGTCGTTCTCGGCCAGCTCGATGTCGAACACGTCGATGCCGGCGAATTTCTTGAACAGGCAGCCCTTGCCTTCCATCACCGGCTTGGAGGCCAGCGGGCCGATGTTGCCCAGGCCCAGCACGGCCGTGCCGTTGGTGATGACGCCCACCAGGTTGCCGCGGGCGGTGTATTCGGCCGCCAGCGAGGGGTCGGCCGCAATGTCCAGACAGGGATAGGCCACGCCCGGCGAATAGGCCAGCGACAGGTCGCGCTGGTTCAGCAGGGGCTTGGTGGGGGTGATCGAGATCTTGCCCTTGACGGGCGAGCGGTGGTATTCGCGCGCTGCCTCGCGAAGTGCTTCTTCTGCGGGGGAAAGGGGTGCAGCCATGAAAGTCTCCTTGTTTCAGACGGGCAATGAGGCTACCGCAAAAGTGCGGCGTGTTCTTGAAGGGGGGATGCCGAAAACGCCTGAACCCATAGCCTGGTGGGACAGGGCGGGCGGTTCGCTAAACTCCGCGGCTGTTAGCCATGGTTAAACAAGGTTAACAAAGCCAAGTCAACCCAACACCACAAAACGACAGCGGAGGGGCAGCGCATGAGCGGCACGAGCAACGGACCTTTCACCACCACCGACCCCGACGTCGTGGTCATCGGCGGCGGCCCTTCGGGCTCCACCGTGGCCGCGCTGCTGGCGGACAAGGGGCACGACGTGGTGCTGATAGAGAAGGCGCAGCACCCGCGCTTTCACATCGGCGAGTCGCTGCTGCCCATGAACATGCCGCTGTTCGACCGGCTGGGCGTACGCACCGAAGTCGAGGCCATCGGCATCAGGAAGCACGGCGCCGAGTTCGTCTCGCCCTGGCACGATCACACCAGCCACTTCGACTTCGGCGAGGCCATGGACAAGAGCTTTCCGTACGCGGTGCACGTGCGCCGCTCGGAGTTCGACGAGCTGCTGTTCCGCCACGCCGGCAAGCGCGGCGCGCGCACCTTCGAGCAGCACCGCGTCACCGGCGTCGACATGGACGCCGGCAAGGGCACGCCCGACAACCGGCCGCTGGTGAAGGTCAAGGCCGACGACGGCACCGAGACCGCGTGGCGCCCGCGCTTCGTCATCGACGCCAGCGGGCGCGACACGCTGCTGTCGAACCAGTTCGACGTGAAGCGGCGCAACCGCAAGCACGCCAGCGCCGCGCTGTACGGCCACTTCGCCAATGCCGAGCGCCGGCCGGGCCGCTTCGAGGGCAACATCTCGCTGTTCTGGTTCGACCATGGGTGGTTCTGGTACATCCCGCTGAAAGATGGCACGGTGAGCGTGGGCGCGGTGGCGTCTCCCGCTTACTTCAAGCGCCGCAAGGGCTCGCTGGAAGACTTCCTGATGGAGACCATCGCGCTGGCGCCCAAGCTGGCCGCGCGCCTGAAGAACGCGACGCTGATGGAGGGCGCCACCTCCACCGGCAACTACGCCTACGACTCCGAGTTCTGCCGCGGCGACCGCTTCATGATGGTCGGCGATGCCTACGCCTTCGTCGACCCGATGTTCTCCTCGGGCGTGTACCTGGCGATGAACAGCGGCTTCGAGGCCGCCACCGCCGCCGACCACTGGCTCAAGGGCGAGGCGAAGGAGGCCGAGCGCGCCTTCCGCCACTACGAGAAGGTCATGAAGCACGGGCCGAAGATGTTCTCGTGGTTCATCTACCGCATCACCTCGCCGGCCATCCGGCGCCTGTTCATGGCGCCGCGCAACATCTGGCGCATGCAGGAAGCGCTGCTGTCGATCCTGGCGGGCGACCTGTTCCGCGACACGCCCATCGGGCCGCGCTTCTGGGGCTTCAAGGTGACGTACTACGCGTCGTGCATCGGCATCCTGCCGCAGGCCATCAAGACCTGGGCATGGCGCCGGCGCAACCTGAAGGAGTCGCTCGAGGCTGCGAAGACCTGAGCGCGGCCTGATGTCCGGCCGGGCGATGTCCAGCCGGACGATGTTCAGCCGGGCGATGTTCAGTCCGGCGTGACCGTGTGCTGCGCGAGCGCCTCGAGCGCGCGCACCAGCGCCGAGTGGTCCATCTGCCCGTAGCCCAGCGCCGCGCACGCGTTCATCAGCTGCGCCGCGCCCGCCGTCTGCGGCAGCGCCACGCCCAGCGTGCGCGCGCTCTGCATGGCCAGGTTCAGGTCCTTCTGGTGCAGCGAGATGCGAAAGCCCGGCGCGAAGGTGCGCTTGATCATGCGTTCGCCGTGCACCTCGAGAATGCGCGAGCTCGCGAAGCCGCCCATCAGCGCCTGGCGCACGCGCGCCGGGTCGGCGCCGGCCTTCGAGGCGAACACCAGCGCCTCGCTCACGGCCGCGATGTTCAGCGCCACGATGATCTGGTTGGCCACCTTGCACACCTGGCCGTCGCCCACGCCGCCCACCAGCGTCACGTTCTTGCCCATCTTGTCGAGCAGCGGCTTCACGCGCTCGAAGGTGCCTTCGTCGCCGCCGCACATGATGGTCAGGCTCGCGGCCTTGGCGCCCACCTCGCCGCCGGAGACCGGCGCGTCGATGTAGCCGGCGCCGGTGGCGGCGATGCGGCGCGCGAAGTCCTTGGTGGCAATCGGGTCGATGGAGCTGCAGTCGACCACCACCTTGCCGCTCGCGCCCTTCAGGCCCGCGGCCACGCCTTCCTTGCCGGGCTCGCCGAACAGCACCTTCTCCACGTCGGGCGTGTCGGGCACCATGATGAAGACGATGTCGGCCTGGCGCGCCACGTCGGCCGCCGAGGCGCAGATGGTGGCCCTCGACACGAAGGGCTCGGGCGTGTTGCCGTGCGTGTTCACGAACAGCTGGTGGCCCGCGTCGAGCAGGTGGCCCGCCATGGGCGCGCCCATGATGCCGAGGCCGATGAATCCGATTTTTTGTTGCGTCGTCATGTCTCTGTTTCCTTGTGCTGTGCTGTCCCGTGTCTATTGCTTCTGCGTGAGCGCCGTGCGCCAGCCGAGGCCGTCCACCGTGTCGCTGCGCGGCTTGTATTCGCAGCCGATCCACCCGTCGTAGCCCAGCGCGTCGATGTGCCTGAACAGCCACGGGTAGTTGATTTCTCCCGTGCCTGGCTCGCCCCGGCCCGGGTTGTCGGCCAGCTGGATGTGGCCGATGCGCGCCAGGTGCCTGGTGAGCGTGTTGCCCAGCTCGCCCTCCATGCGCTGCGCGTGGTAGGTGTCGTACTGCACGCGCAGGTTGGCCGAGCCCACCTCGTCGATCAGCGCCAGCGCCTGGTCGGTGCGCGTGAGAAAGAAGCCCGGAATGTCGAAGGTGTTGATGGGCTCGACCAGCAGCCGCAGCCCGGCGGATTCGAGCTCCCGCGCCGCGATGCGCAGGTTGCCCACCACCGCGCGGTGCGCCTCCGCCGCGCTCACGCCGGCAGGTACCTTGCCCAGCAGGCAGTTCACCTGCGGGCAGCCGAGCGCGCTCGCGTACTCGATCGCCATGCCGATGCCCTCGATGAACTCGCCCGTGCGATCGGGGTGGCAGGCGATGCCGCGCTCGCCCTTGTCCCAGTCGCCCGCGGGCAGGTTGTGCAGCACCTGCTGCAGGCCGTTGGCGCGCAGGGCGGCGGCCAGCTCCTTCTTGTCGAAGGCGTAGGGAAAGAGGTACTCCACGCCCTCGAAGCCCGCCTTGGCGGCGGCCTCGAAGCGTTGCATGAAGGGCAGCTCGGTGAAGAGCATCGTGAGGTTGGCTGCGAACTTGGGCATGTGCTTGCTTTCTCTCTGGCTTACTTTGCGTGTGTCTTCGCTTGTGTGTCTTCGCTTGTGTGTCTCAGTCGAGCATGGCCACCGCGAGGGCCGTGGGCGCGTCGGCCGTGCTCTCGGCCAGCGGCTCGAACTCGTTGATGGCGTCGATCTCGGTGCCCATCGCGATGTTGGTCACGCGCTCCAGCATCACCTCGATGACCACGGGCACGCTGAACTCGGCCATCAGCGCCTCGGCGCGGGCAATGGCGGGCGCCATTTCTTCCTGCTTGCGCACGCGGATCGCCTTGCAGCCCAGGCCCTCGACCACCTTCAGGTGGTCCACGCCGTAGCTGCGCTCGATGCCGCTGTCGGGTGCCGCGTTGATGTTGTCGAACGCGAGCTGCACGCAGTAGTCCATCTCGAAGCCGCGCTGCGCCTGGCGGATGAGCCCGAGGTAGGAGTTGTTGACCACGATGTGCAGGTACGGCAGCTTGAACTGCGCACCCACGGCCAGCTCTTCGATCATGAACTGGAAGTCGTAGTCGCCCGACAGTGCGACGATCTTGCGCGTGGGGTCCGCGGCGCGCACGCCCAGCGCGGCGGGAATGGTCCAGCCCAGCGGGCCGGCCTGGCCGCAATTGATCCAGTGGCGCGGGTTGTACACGTGCAGGAACTGCGCCGCCGCGATCTGCGACAGCCCGATGGTGCTCACGTAGCAGGTGTCGCGCTCCAGGTGGTTGTTCATGCACTGGTACACGCGCTGCGGCTTCATCGGCACGTCGGCGAAGTTGGTCTTGCGCAGCATCGTCTTCTTGCGCTCGCGGCATTCGCCGGCCCAGGCGGAGCGCGACGGCAGCTTGCCCGCGGCCTTCATCTCCTCGGCCACTTCCACGAAGAGCTGCAGCGCGGCCTTGGCGTCGGACACGATGCCGAAGTCGGGCGTGAACACGCGGCCGATCTGCGTGGGCTCGATGTCCACGTGCACGAAGGTGCGGCCCTTGGTGTAGACCTCGACCGAGCCCGTGTGGCGGTTGGCCCAGCGGTTGCCGATGCCCAGCACGAAGTCGCTGGCCAGCAGCGTCGCGTTGCCGTAGCGGTGGCTGGTCTGCAGGCCGCACATGCCGGCCATGAGCGGGTGGTCGTCGGCAATGGCGCCCCAGGCCATCAGCGTGGGAATCACCGGCACGCCGGTGGCTTCGGCGAAGCGCACCAGCAGGTCGGCCGCGTCGGCGTTGATGACGCCGCCACCGGCCACGATGAGCGGACGCTCGGCCGCGTTCAGCATGCCGATGGCCTTCTCGATCTGCGCCCGCGTGGCGGCGGGCTTGTAGGGGGTGAGCGGCTGGTAGGCGTCGATGTCGAACTCGATCTGCGCCATCTGCACGTCGAAGGGCAGGTCGATCAGCACCGGGCCGGGGCGGCCCGAGCGCATCAGGTGAAAGGCCTGCTGGAACACCTGCGGCACCTGGCCGGGCTCGCGCACCGTGACCGACCACTTGGTGACGGGCTTGGAGATCGACTCGATGTCCACCGCCTGGAAGTCTTCCTTGTACAGCCGTGCGCGCGGCGCCTGGCCGGTGATGCACAGGATGGGAATGGAGTCGGCCCAGGCCGAGTACAGGCCCGTGATCATGTCGGTGCCCGCCGGGCCCGAGGTGCCGATGCACACGCCGATGTTGCCGGCGATGGCCCGCGTGTAGCCCTCGGCCATGTGCGAGGCGCCCTCGACGTGGCGCGCGAGGATGTGCGCGATGCTGCCGCGCTGGCGCAGCGCGGAATACAGCGGGTTGATCGCCGCGCCCGGCACGCCGAAGGCCTGCGTCACGCCTTCCTTTTCCATCACCAGCACCGCGGCCTGGACCGCTGTCATCTTTGCCATTTGCATGTCTCCTTGAGGTGGCCCCACTGTAGGAAGCGGGGCGTGTTCGAAGAAGACGGCTGCGGGCCATAAAACCTATTCCGCCATGGAATAAGTGACTACCATGCGCCCATGGACCGATTGTTGGCAATGGAAATGTTCGTGCGCGTGGTCGAGACCGGCAGCTTCTCGAAGGCCGCGCGCGAGTTCAACACCACGCAGCCCACCGTGACCAAGCAGGTCGCGGCCACGGAGGCGCGGCTGAAGGTGCGGCTGCTCAACCGCAACACGCGCGGCGTGAGCCTCACCGAGCCGGGCGCGCTGTACTACGAGAAGTGCAAGACCATCGTGCGCGAGGCGGAGGAGGCCGAGAGCATCGTGCAGCTGCGCCAGAACCAGGCGCAGGGCCTGCTGCGGGTGGGCACCTCGGTGGCCTTCGGGCGGCGCGTGGTGGTGCCGCTGGCGCTGGAGTACATGCGCAGGCACCCGCAGGTGCAGCTCGACCTGAGCTTCGAGGACCGCTACGTCGACCTCATCGCGCAGGGCATCGACATCGCCATCCGCATGGGCAAGCTGGCTGATTCGTCGCTGGGCGCGCGCTACCTGGGCGTGAACCCGTGGGTCATGGTGGCCTCGCCCGCCTACCTGAAGAAGCACGGCACGCCCAGGCGCGCGCAGGACCTGAGCGCGCATGTGGCGCTGATCTACAGCAGCGTGGTGGGCGACGAGTTCTGGCGCATGCACACGCCCAAGGGCGATGCGGTGACGGTGCCGGTGTCGGGGCGCTTCCGCTCCAACAACCTGTCGGCCGTGCTGGCGGCCACGCGTGACGGCCTGGGCATCGCGCTGATGCCGCGCTACGTGGCGAGCGAGTCGCTGGCCACCGGCAAGCTGCGCGAGGTGCTGGGCGACCATGCGCTGCCCGAGCAGGAAATACACGCCGTGTTCCCGTCGCCCAAGCTGGTGCCGGGCAAGGTGTCGGGCTTCGTGGCGTTCCTGCAGGGGCACTTTGCCGAGGGGTGGTGGAGCGCCTGAACGCGCGTGAGCGCGCGGGCCGTCGAGCGGGCCATCGAGCGGACCATCAAGCGGGTGAGGGCGGCGGTCAGGGGCGTCGATCGGTGTGGCGATCTGTGTGGCGGTCGGCCTGGCGCAAGGTCTGCACGAGCATCTGGTGGAGGCTGTCCACCGCCTTCGAGCCGCGCGAGGCGGCGCTGCGGTACAGCGCCACCTGCATAGGCTCGAGCGGGCCGAGCCCGTGCTCGCTGCCCAGCACCTGCAGGTGCGCCGGCGCGCTGCACTGCGTGAGCGCCGCCACGGCCAGCCCGCTTTCCACCGCCGCGATCTGCCCGGCCAGGCTGGAGCTGTTGTAGACCACCCGGTAGGGCCGGCCCTGCAGCGCGAGCGAGTTGATGGCGGTGCGCCGGGCCAGGCTGGTTTCCTCGTACACGGCAATGGGCAGCGGGTTGCGGCTCCATACGTCGAACTGCGCGGCGCCCACCCACACCATCGGCTCGTGGAACAGCAGCGTGCCGCGGCGCACATGGTCGCGCGACACCAGCGCCAGGTCGAGTTCGCCGCGCGCCACGCGCGGAATCAGCGAGGTCGACTGCTCGCAATCGAGCTGTATCTCGACACCGCCATGGCGCGGCGCGAAGCGCTTGAGCACGGGCGTGAGGTATTTGCTCGCGTAGTCGTCGGGCACGCCGAGCCGCACCAGGCCCGACACGCTCTCGCCTTGCAGCGAGGCCTGCGCCTCGGCATGCAGGTCGAGCATGCGGCGCGCGTAGCCCAGCAGCGTCTGCCCTTCGTGCGTCAGCTGCAGCTGCCGCGCGTCGCGCTCCAGCAGACGGCATCCCGCGGCCGCCTCCAGCTTCTTCAGCTGCATGCTCATGGCCGACTGCGAGCGGTGCACTTCGGTGGCGGCGCCCGAGAGGGTGCCGGCATCGACCGCCGCCACGAAGCTCTTGAGCCAGTCGATCTGCAGGTCTCTCATGTATTCGATAAGCGGATGGTTGACTGCAAAATTATGCGCTTTTCGTTTCGCATGGCGCGCCGCACAGTGCGCTGCATGAACTCTTTGACTTCCTTGCGCGGCGCCGCCCTTGCGGCTCCGCAGCCGGCGGCGCCGGGGCCCATCGACGGCCGCGCCGTGGGCACGATGACCTTGCTGTGCCTGGTGTGGAGCCTGCAGCAGATCTCGCTGAAGGCCGTGGCGGCGCAGGCCAGCCCGATGCTCATGGTGGCGCTGCGCTCGGGCGTGGCGCTGGTGCTGCTGGGGGTGTTGATGTGGCACCGCGGCGAGCGCCCGGCCGCCTTCCGCTGGAAGGCCGGCGCGCTCGCCGGGGCGCTTTTCGCGGTCGAGTACCTGCTGGTGGCGCAGGCGCTGCGCCTCACCGGCGCGTCGCACGTCGTCGTCTTTCTCTATACCGCGCCGATCTTCGCGGCGCTGGGCCTGCACCAGCGGCTGCCGGCCGAGCGCCTGTCCGCGCGGCAGGTGGGCGGCATCGCGCTCGCGTTCGGCGGTATCGCGCTGGCTTTCCTGGGGGGCGACGGCATGGCCGGCGACGCGAACGGCAACACGAGCGGCAGCGCGTTGCTGGGCGACGCGCTGGCGCTGCTGGCCGGCGTGGCATGGGGCGCGACGACGGTGACCATCCGCTGCTCCAGCCTGGCCTCGGCGCCGGCCACCGAGACGCTGCTCTACCAGCTGCTGGGCGCCTTCGTCGTGCTGCTGCCGGCGGCGTGGCTCACGGGGCAATGGCGCTTCGAGCCCACCGCGCTGGTGTGGGCGCACCTGGGTTTCCAGAGCGTCGTGGTGTCGTTCGCGAGCTTCCTGGCCTGGTGTTGGTTGCTGCGCCGCTACCTGGCGTCGCGGCTGGGCGTGTTCGCGTTTTTCACGCCGCTGTTCGGGGTGGTGCTGGGCGTGTGGCTGCTGGGGGAGCCGCTGGAGCTGCCGTTCGTGGCCGGCAGCGCGCTGGTGCTCGCGGGCATCGGGCTGGTGGCGCTGCGCCGGTGAGGGCGCGCCTGGCTCAGCCCAGCTTCTTCTTTTCTTCGCGCGCGGCCTGCACCGCGGGGTCCGCCGCCTCGGGCGTCTTCGGCGCGTCGATGGTCTCGTGCCCGTTGCCCACGTGGCCCGAGTCCGCGAACAGCCCCCACGCCGCCATGAACAGCGCCGCGATCACCGGGCCGATCACGAAGCCGTTGATGCCGAAGATCGCCATGCCGCCGATGGTCGACATCAGCACGATGTAGTCGGGCATCTGCGTGTCCTTGCCCACCAGCAGCGGGCGCAGGATGTTGTCGACCAGGCCGATCACGAACACGCCCACGAAGATCAGCACGCCGCCCTGCCAGAAGTGCCCCGTGGCCAGGAAGTAGATGGCCACCGGCCCCCAGATCAGCGCCGCGCCCACGGCCGGCAGCAGCGACAGGAAGGCCATCAGCACCGCCCACAGCAGCGCGCCCTGCACGCCCAGGAACCAGAAGGCCAGCCCGCCGATGGTGCCCTGCGCGATGGCCACGGCCACGTTGCCCTTCACGGTCGCGCGGATCACGGTGGTGAACTTGTTCAGCAGGTAGTGCGTGTGCGGCTTGGCCAGGGGCAGCGCGTCGCGCACCTTCTTCGACAGGTCGGCGCCGTCGCGCACCAGGAAGTACAGCAGGTACAGCATCACGAAGAAGCTGACCACGAAGTCGAAGGTGTTCTGCCCGATGGTGAGCGCCTGGCTCGCGATGATCTGGCTGGCCTGGCCCGCGGCGGCCGAGATGCGCGCCTGCCATGCGGCCATGTCGCCGAGGTTGAAGCGCTCCACCAGGTTCAGCAGCCACTGCGGCGCGGCGTCGAGAATCTGCTGGAAGTAGGCCGCGAAATTGATCTCGCCCGAGCGGATGTTCTGCGTGACCAGCGCCACCTCCTGCACCAGCGACACGCCCACCATGGCCAGCGGCAGGATCACGATGAACAAGCAGATCGCCAGCGTCGACAGCGCGGCCGCGTTGGGCTTGCGGCCCATCTTGCGCAGCAGCCATTTGTAGAGCGGCGTGAACAGGATGGCCAGCGCCACGCCCCACAGCACGGCCCCGAAGAACGGCAGCAGCACCCAGATGAAGGCACCAGTGACCGCGGCGAGAAGGGCGAGGAAGACGCCGCGCTGGAGTTGGGGAGAGTTCATACGTGACTCGGACTGTAGCCGAGGCCGTGCGGGCCGCCGTGTCAGCGAGCGCGCCCTTATGGCGTCTGGCGCGGGGCGGCCAGAGCGGCCTGGCATGTACGGCCAGCGCGGCCTGTTTCAGCGTTTCGCGCGCGGCAGCGCCACCGGCGCCAGCGTGGCGCGCAGGCGGCTCGGCGCGTCGGGCTCGGCGGCGGCGTCGACCTCCAGCGCGCGCTCCACGTTGCCGATGTGCGCCAGCATCAGCTGTCGAGCCTGCTCGGTGTTGCCGGCTTCCAGCGCGGCCACGATGGCGCCGTGCTCCGCGCACGACTGCCCGGCCTCGTGCTTCGACTGGTAGAGCGTGGCCGCCAGCGTGGTGCGCGCCGTGAGGTCGCGCAGCACGTCGACCAGCAGCTGGTGGCCCATCTGCTCGGCCAGGCACACATGGAAGTCGGCCAGCAGGAAGGCGCGCGTGGCCGCGTCGGCGCCGTCGATGGCGCGCTGCTCGTCGGCGATGTGGTCGCGCAGCTTGCGGATCACCTTGGCCAGCGGGCGCCCCTCGCTGGCCGCGAGGATGCCGGCCTCCACGATGCGCCGCGCCGAGAACGCGTCGCGCGCCTCCTCGGCCGAAGGCTCCACCACGTACCAGCCGCGGCGCGACTGCACCTCCACGAAGCCGCGCGCCTGCAGCTGCATCAGCGCCTCGCGCACCATGGTGCGGCTCACCGAGAAGTTCTCGGCCAGCGCCTGCTCGCCGAGCCGCTCGCCCGGCGCGAGCTTCTGCGCCAGGATGGCCTCGACGACGCGTTCGGCAATGGCGGTGGGGCTGACGTCGGCGGCGGGCATGGGCGGCGTGGAGAAAAAAAGGAAGTTGAAAAAGGGAAACTCAGTGGGCGCGGGAAGCGGCTGCAGTGCCTGGGTGTACTGAATCTACCGGGTGTACCACGTGCACCGAGGGCTCGGCGCCTTCTTCGGACAGCGGCTCGTCGTCGGGCGAGTGGCGCCCGTCGAGCACCGCGTGCGCGCGCTCGCGGTCGATATCGCCTTCCCACGCCGCGATGGCCACCGTGGCCACGCAGTTGCCGATCAGGTTGCCCAGCGCGCGGGCGATGCCCATGAACCAGTCCACCGACAGCACCAGCACCAACCCGATGGCGGGAATGGCCGGAATCGCGTGCAGCGTGGCCGCCAGCACCACGATGGCAGAGCCCGGCACGCCGTGCGCGCCCTTGGAGGTGACCAGCGCGATCGCCAGGATGGTCAGCAGGTCGGCCATCGAGATCGGCGTGTTGGTGGCCTGCGCGATGAACACCGCCGCCAGCGTGATGTAGATAGAGAACGCGTCCAGGTTGAACGAGTAGCCCGTGGGAATCACCAGCCCCACTGTCGAGTCGCGGATGCCCATGCGGCGCAGCTTGGCCATCACCTGCGGCAGCACGCTGTCCGACGAAGTGGTGGCGAACACGATGGTGAGCTCTTCGCGCAGGTAGCGCAGCAGCTTGAACAGGCTGAAGCCCGACAGGCGCATCACCAGCCCCAGCACCACGAACACGAAGATCGCCACCGCCCCGTAGAACAGCGCCACCAGCATCCCGAGCTGCTTGAGCGAGCCGATGCCGTACTGGCCCACCGTGAAGGCAATGGCACCCAGCACGCCCAGCGGCGCCAGCTTGATGATGATGCCCATGATCTTGAACAGCACCAGCGAGGTCGCGTCGATCACCGCGGCCACCGGCTTGCCGCGTTCGCCCAGCAGCGTGAGCGCGCAGCCGAACAGCACCGCGAACAGCAGCACCTGCAGCACGTCGCCGGTGGCGAAGGCGTTCACCACCGTGGTGGGAATGAGCTTCATCAGGAACTCGACCGTGCCGCCGCTGGTGAGCTTGTCGGCGTTGGACGCGTAGGCGCTCATGGCGGCCGGGTCGAGCTTGGCCGGGTCCACGTTCATGCCCGCGCCGGGCTGGAACACGAAGGCCAGCACCAGGCCCATGGCCAGCGCGATGGTGGTGAGCACCTCGAAGTAGATGAGCGCCTTCACGCCCACCCGGCCCACGCGCTTCAGGTCGCCCGCGCCGGCAATGCCGTGCACCACCACGCAGAACACGAGCAGCGGAATGATCATCTTGATCAGCTTGATGAACCCGTCACCCAGCGGCTTGAGCTTGGCGGCGTACTCGGGGGCGAACAGCCCCGCGAGCACGCCCAGCACCAGCGCGATGACCACCTGACCGAAAAGCGATTTGGCGAAGCGAGGCATGGGAGCTCCTGTTGTCTGTCTTTGTCGATGTTGTCTGCATGTATGCAAGCAACGCCGTGTCTTGCATGCAAGAAATGTAGGCAAGAAGACTTCGGGGGGCGCAGAGGGTATTCCCGGGCTTTGGTGGCGCCCGGCCAACCGCCGCAGGCACCGCGCAAACACCCGCTCACACAATGAAGCCGAAGTTGCCGGCCCGTCACTTCAGAGTGTGGAGAATCCGCCCCTAACCTGGAGCGGTCAGAGCATGCGCATCCTCCTCATCGACGATCACCGGTTGTTTCGCGAGGCCATCGCTCATGTGCTCACGGCCTTCGACGACAAGGCCGTGCTGCTGGAGGCCGGCACCGCCGAAGAGGCCATCGACATGGCCACGCACTACCACGACCTCGACCTGATCCTGCTCGACCTGAACATGCCGGGCATGGGCGGGCTGCCGGGGCTCCCCAAGCTGCTCGCCAGCGCGCCGACCGTGCCCATCGTCGTGGTCTCGGGCTCCGCCAACCCCAACGACGTGTGCGACGTGATCCAGGCGGGCGCGGCGGGGTTCATTCCCAAGACCTCGAGCGGGCGCGAGATGTCGGAGGCGCTGCGGCTGGTGCTGAGCGGCGACATCTACGTGCCGCCGGCCCTGCTGGCGGTCATCGCCGCCGGCAGGGAAGCGCAGGCGCCGGACGCGCAGGGCACCGACATGCCGCTGACCCCGCGCCAGCTCGAAGTGCTGTTGCTGCTCGGCGAAGGGCTGTCGAACAAGAGCATTGCGCGGCGGCTTTCGCTCAGCGAAGGCACGGTCAAGCTGCATGTGAACGCAGTGCTGCGCGGGCTCAATGCGCGCAACCGGACGGGCGCGGTCATCGAGGCCAATCGGCGTGGGCTGCTGCCGCGCAACCAGCCAGCTACTTGAGCAAGTTGGCGAAGTACGCGTTCAGCATCCGGTCTTGCGGGTCGTACTGTCGGCGCAGCGCCTTGAATGCATCCAGGCGCTGTCCGTAGGCCCGCCGGAGATGCTGGCTTGTGAGAAACGGCGTCTGGTTGAGCAGCGGCGAGCCGTTGTGCTGGCTGCACAAGGTGTTGAACGCACTCAGAAAGTCGGGCCAGCGTGCATCGTCGCCGGGCGATGCCGGGTCCAGCGTCCACACGTTCGAGTCGTACGAATAGGAGAGCAACGAGCTGGTGTCCTGCGCGATGTGATAGCTGACGTCGGGCAATCGGTTCGCCACGCCCTTTCTCGCCCATTTTTCGCAGAGGTCGAAGTAGTCCGGCAGCACGTCGAAGAAGTGCTCGCTGGGAAACGCCCACATGCTGAAGGTGAACCGGCGCGTGGCCTGCTCGAAATCCACGATCTGGTCGACGGCGCTGACATGCTGGTAGCGAAGGCGCTTCAGGAAGTGGAAGGTCAGCCAGTCTTCCAGTCCCCCCGTGAACGAAGGCAGGCCCAGGCCGCGGCGCCACACCAGGTTCCTGAGCCTGAGGCCGGCGGCGCACCCGGAGCTGCCCCAGCCCTTGCGCTTGACCGCCGCCACGATGCGTCCCCGCGAGGGAAACAGGTACAGGAACACCGCGGCCCCGCTGGCGAGCCATGCCGGGCTCTTCCGGGCCAGCTCGCTGATGCTGACGTCGAAGTGCTCGACGGACACCTGCTCCGCGGGAACCACCTCGAAGGTCACGCTGGTGACCACGCCGAACAGGCCGAAGCTGCACCGCAGCGCATGAAAGTCGGGGTGGCTCGCGCTCACGTTGCAGACCGTGCCGTTCGGCAGCACCAGCTCCATCGCCACGGCATGCGAGCTCATCTGCCCGAACTCGGCGCCGAACGACGACTGCTTGGTGGCGGCGCACGCGGCCGCGCCCATGGTCAGGCTGCCGAACTCGGAAATCATCGGCAACTGCAGGCCGTGCCGGTCGCGCAGTTCGTGCGACACCTCGAAGAGCTTGCGGCTCGCGGGCACGGTCACCGTCTGCCTGTTGGCGCTGACCTGTATCGCCTGCCCGCGGCCGAGCTGCGTCGTGTCGATGGCGGTGCCATATGCCGCTGACGCCGCTGACGCCGCCGGAGGCATTGCACCGGCAGCGACCGTCGCGGCGGCCATGCACGCGGTGACCGAGTGGCGCGAGCCCATCGGCCGCACCGGCGACGGATGGCGCACCGGGTTGCGCAGGATGCTGGCCAGCTCCTGCGTCGTGCGAGGCACGAGCACCCGCTGGTCATGGCAGCGGATGTTCCGGTGCCAGGTCATGAACCGCGCATCGTCCGGGTCGGTGATCACTTCCATGATGGCTCTCCAGGTGGTTGAAGCAGCTGTCTCATCGCAGTGCGCAACTTCGCAGGCTTGACCGGCTTGTGCAACAGGGGGTAGCCACTGCGTTGCGCCTCGCGCAGGCGTTCGGGCGCGGTGTCGCCGGTGATCACCAATGCCGGCACCGCACGCCCGCACAGCGCGTGCAGCCGCGCGACCGATTCGATGCCCGAGGCGTGCTGCCGCAGCCGGTAGTCGACGATGAGCAGCTCCGGCAGCCGCCCCGGCTGGCTGAAGAGCGCCTCCGCGTCTTCGTGCGAAGCCGCCGTGCTCACTTCGCAGCCCCAGCGCTCCAGCATGCTGCGCATGGCGACCCGCACCGTGGCGTCGTCGTCGAGCACCAGCACCCGGCGGCCCTGCAGCTCCAGCCCCAGTTCGAAAGGCGTCGCTTGCGCTTCGGTGCTCGCCGGGCTTTCACCGGCGAGCGGCAGCGTCACTGAAAACCGCGAGCCCCGGCCCGGCACCGACTTCACCGCCAGCGCGTGGCCCAGCAGCGTGCACAGCCGCTTGACGATGGCCAGCCCCAGCCCCAGGCCCTGCTTCTGGTCGCGCTCGGGGTTGCCGAGCTGGTGGAACTCCACGAACACTTCTTCCAGCGATGCAGCCGGAATGCCGATGCCGCTGTCGCACACGTCGATGCGCACCGCGCCGCCGAGCCGGCGCACGCCCACCAGCACGCGGCCGCTGCGGGTGTAGCGCAGCGCGTTGGCAATCAGGTTGTCCAGGATGCGCTGCAGCATCGCAGGGTCGGTCTTTACCGCGACCTCGCTGGCGCGAACGCGCAGGCGGTTGCCCGACGATTGCGCCAGCGGCTGGAAGGTGCCGTCCAGCCGCGCCAGCAGCGCGGCGAGGTCCACGGCCTGCAGGTGCGGCTGCATCACGCCCGCGTCGAGCTTGGAAATGTCGAGCAGGCTGTTGAGCATCGAGTCGACCGCCTCGATCGCGTTGTCGATCGGCACCAGCAAAGGCCGCGCCTCCTCGTCGCGCACGCGCTCGGCCAGCGAGCCGAACAGCAGCCCCAGCGCATGGATCGGTTGCCGCAAGTCATGGCTGGCGGAGGCAAGGAAGCGGGTCTTGGCCGCGTTGGCCTGCTCGGCGGTGCGCTTGGCCGTTTCCAGCGCGGTCTCGCGGGTCTTCAGGTCGGTGATGTCCGCATAGGTCACCACGCGGCCGCCGTCGGGCATGGCGTTCTGCGCAATCTCGACCACCGCGCCGTCTTCGCGCCGGTACTCGGAGCGCGACGCGTCGCCCGCGTCGATGGGCGGGCGCGCGGTCTTCAGCACGGCCTCGAGCCGGTCTCCTTCGGCGAGCTGCAGCTGCGACAGGCCCAGCAGGTCGAGAAACTGCGGGTTCCACATGCGCAGCCGACCGTCGGGGTCGGACAGGCTGATGCCCTGGCCCATGTTGTGCAGGGTCGCTTCGAGCAGCGTCGTCTTCTCTTCCGCGTCGCGGCGCAGCGCGAGGTTCTCGAAGCCGAGCTCCAGCGACGCCTTCAGCAGCTTGTGCACGTTGCGCGCCCCGACGATGTACGCCAGCGAAGCGATGGCCGCGAGCACCGCCACCGTGGTGCTGGCCGTGTCGCCGTACCAGAACAGCAGGCCGACCAGCGCCCCCATCGAAGGCCCGACCACGCCCGCGAACGAGGGGAGGTACGACGCGAGGTTGACGACCGAGCCGGCGCTCATGCCCATCAAAATCACCGTGAGCGTGATCAGGCTCATGGGGTGCGCCGGGTCCAGGAAGAGAAAGCACGCCAGCGCCCACGTGCCCCCGACCAGCGACGAGCCCGCCGCCGACAGCACCGCCCACCGGTGGCTGTTCTCCTTGGTGGGCGCGCGCCACCTGAAGGCCGCGATCTGCGCGAAGCGCACGGCGCTCACCACCGCCAGCAGGCCCAGCCACGCGAGCATCGCGTCGTGCGCCACCAGGTCCCACAGCACGTAGGCCATGATCGCGCCCACCGTGAGCAGCACCAGGATCGACGACGGCGCCTGCCGGTACAGGTACCGCACGAGCTCCAGGTCGACGTCCTTGCGGAAGATCACGGCACGCGGATGCGGCGCGCCGGCGGGGTTCGGAACTGGCATGGGCTGTCTCCGACGATCCAGGTGGGCAAAGGATAGACCTGGCCACCGCCGCGGCCCATAGAACCCTTGGCTAGATCGACGTCCGTATGGACGGTGGCCTGGCCGGCTCCTACGCTGCGGTGCATGAAAAACCCTTCCTGCGCCTTGTTCGACCCGGGCTCGCCGCCCGGCGGGGTGCGCGAGGGCCCAGCCGGCGCGCAACGGCTGCGCGTCGCGGGCCGCCCCGGCCCTGAAAGCCGCGCGGCAGGCCGTGGGCGGCGCTGGCGCTACATCACCATCCTGTTCTCCGACCTCTGCGGCTCGGTCGCCCTCAGCGAGGCGCTGGATGCGCCCGACTACGTCAGGGCCGTGCAGCACCTGCGCGCGGTCACGCGGCGCGTGGTCGCGGCCGGCGGCGGCACCATCGCCCGCCTGCAGGGCGACGGCGTGCTGGTGTTTTTCCACGGCGACGCAGGCCCGCAAGAAGACGCGCGCCGCGCCATGGCGTGCGCGCTGGCGCTGCATGCCGCCGTGCGGGCGCGCGCGGGCGGGTGGCCGCTCGCGCTGCATTCCGGCATCCATGCGGGCGTTACCTACCTGGACGACGGCGACATCGAACGCGGCCGCTACGACCTGATCGGCTGCACGCCCAACATCGCGGCGCGCCTGTCGGCGCTGGCCGGGCGCGACCAGATCCTTGCGAGCGACGTGGTGCTGAGCGGCCACGCGGCGTCGTTTCTCACGCAGGGCATGAAGCCCGTGCGGCTGCGTGGCTGCGCGCAGCCCTTGCCCACTTGCGAGGTCGTCGGCTTCGGCCATGGCGACTGCGCAGGCGTCGGGTGGGGCGACGCGCCCGCGCGCCTGCATGCCTGACGGGAGGCCACGATGGAGCTGCACCCCGCATCGGTCGCCGCGCTGGGCGACTTCCCGCTGTTCGAAGGCTTGTCCAGGCAGCGGCTCGACGCGGTGGCCGCGCAGATGCACTGGCACGCCGTCGACGCGCGACAGGCGTTCATCGGCCGCCTCGCCGTGCCGGGCGACGTGTACTTCCTGATTTCCGGCCGGGTGCGCGTGACCGCGTGTTCGGCGGGCGGGCGGCAGGTCAACTTTCGCGATGTGGCCGCGGGCCACTATTTCGGCGAGCTGGCCGCCATCGACGGCAAGCCCCGCGCGGCCGACGTGGTGGCGCTGGTGCCGAGCCGCATCGCCGCCTTGGGCCATGCCGACTTCGCGCGCCTGCTGCGGGAGGAGCCCTGCGTGGCCATGCGGCTGCTGCACGACCTGGCCCGCTCGGTGCGCGCGTTGTCGGAGCGCGTGTTCGAACTCAGCACTATGGAGGTCGGCCAGCGCCTGGAGGCTGAGCTGCTGCGCCGCTTCCGCGCGTCGCAGTCACCGGGCACCCGCGGTGCGCGGCTGGAGCCCGCGCCCACGCACGAGGCGCTGGCCGGGCATGTCAGCACCGGGCGCGAGCAGGTGACGCGCGCGCTGAACGCGTTGATCCGCCAGGGCGTGCTGGCGAAGGAGCGGGGTGCGCTGGTCGCGCCCGACGTGGAGCGGCTGGAGCGCAGCGCGAGTGCCGGTGCGGGTGCGAGCGCGGGTGTGGGTGCAAGTGCACATCGCACTGTGAGCTGACGCACATCCACGCAGGCGCTGCGTTCGCACACTGCCCATGCGGCCTCGAATTTCCGCGGTCGCGAACCAGAAACCACTGGAGAGCATCATGAAATTCATCGCACTCGCGCCCGGCCTGGCGCTCACCCTGATCTTCAACAACCCCGCATCGGCCCAGACCGTTCCGGCGGAACTGTGGGTGGGGCTGCCCATTGCCACCACCGCCAGCCAGCACACCCGGGCGGACGTCGTCGCCGCCATGGAGCGCGCCGCCGCGGTGGCGCAGGCGCCGCAGCAGCAATGGGCCGGCAGCGCGGAGTCGGCAGGCGTGGCGGTCGGGGCGCTCACGCGCTCGCAGGTGCAGGCGGACTTCAACTTGTTCGCGCGTGCCGGCCTCGGTAACTACGACACCGACTACGGCGCGCGCGATCACTTCGAGCCGTTCAGCGCCGAGCGCGCCCAGCGCACGGCCCTGTATTCGCGCCTGCGCAGCGGGCCGGAATACGGCGCGGAAGTGTCCCGGCTGGACGGGGTACCGCGCGTGGCGGATGCATCGGCGGCCGATGCGAGCGCGGAATAGGCGGCGGGAAGCGGGCCAAAACGTCCCAAAGCGCGGAAAAAGCGCAGAAAGCGCGTGAAAGCGCCACCAAGAACCGCCAAAACCCGTAGGCACCGCCCCAGCGCCAGGCGCCGGCGGTGCCCAGGGCGTGAACTTTCGCACGCTTTTAAGCCTTAGTACTACCCCAAGAAGGTTAAAAAGTAGTACCTTGGTGTGCATGAATGTTAAAAAACCTGACAATCTGAGCGCGATTCGAAACAAGTTCGGCGTACCTGCAAGGCGGGGCGGTGCGGTCGAAATCAACGGCCACCCGGGCGTCATCACCGGCATGAGCGGTGACTTCGTCAGGGTCAAGTTGACTGGGATGGCGGCGGGCCTGCCGTTTCATCCCCACGAAATCGTGTACTCGCAAGTTTGAAGGCCTGGATTTCCACCCGACACAACCCGCCGCGGCGGCTTCGAGGAAACAGCATGATCAGCAAGAGCGAAGTTCAACAGTGCAGCACCACCGACACCGGCACGAGCGCCAGCGCCAGCATCGGCGCGAACGTTGGCGCCGGATACGGCCCCTGGGTGCGTTCGGTTGCCCGCACCGTCGTTGCGCTGCGGCACCGCCGCCGCGCGCTGGCCGCTCGCTCTGCCCCCTCGTCAGCTGCCTTGCCTTCGGCACTTGAGGCTGAAACGCCTGCGTCGCCACAGGAATCCGCGTTGCGCGGCCTGATGGCGAAGCCGATGAATTTCCTGCGGCGCATCGAAAAGGCGTCGTTCCCCGTCACCATCCACGACGACACCGACATCCGCAACGCCAAGGCGCTGGCCGCGGCCTCGCTGGTCGAAGCGAACCTGCCGGAGCGCGGCGCCGGCGAAGGCCGCAGCGGCGTCATCATGTGGATCACGCCGAGCGGGTGGGCGGAGCTGGAGCGGCCCGAGAAAGACCGCAAGGGCTAGACACTGGCGAAGCGGTTCTCCGCTTCGCGGGCAGGGGCATAGGGCGGTTGAATAACGCCGGGTCGGGCGCAATTGGCAAGAATCCCCCCAACCCTGGAAGGACCCCATGCCCGACTACCGCAAAGACCCCGACGCCATCGCCAGGCTCAACCCCGAGCAATTCCGCGTCACCCAGCAAAGCGGCACCGAACGCCCCGGCACCGGCGAATACCTGGACAACAAGGAAGTCGGCATCTACGTCGACGTCGTTTCCGGCGAGCCCCTGTTCGCCTCGTCTGACAAGTACGAGTCCGGCTGCGGCTGGCCCAGCTTCACCCGTCCCATCGAGCACGCCAACGTCGAGGAACTGCGCGACGCCAGCCTGGGCATGGTGCGCACCGAAGTGCGCTCCAAGCACGGCGACAGCCACCTGGGCCATGTGTTCCCCGACGGCCCCAAGGCGCAGGGCGGGCTGCGCTATTGCATCAACTCGGCCTCGCTGCGCTTCGTTCCGCGGGAACGCATGGCGCAAGAGGGCTACGAAGCGTATCTGGACCAAGTCAAGGAGATCTCATGAGTCAAGAACGGGCAGTGCTCGCCGGCGGTTGCTTCTGGGGCATGCAGCAGCTTTTCAGGCGGTACGACGGCGTGCTTTCCACCCGCGTGGGCTACTCGGGCGGCGATGTGCCCAACGCCACGTACCGCAACCACGGCACGCACGCCGAGGCCATTGAAATCATCTTCGACCCCGAGCGCATCAGCTTTCGCCAGCTGCTCGAGTTCTTCTTCCAGCTGCACGACCCGAGCACGAAGAACCGCCAGGGCAACGACGTGGGCCTGAGCTACCGCTCGGCCATCTTCTACACCAGCGACGAGCAGCGCCGCGTGGCGCTCGACACCATCGCCGACGTCGACGCCTCCGGCCTGTGGCCCGGCAAGGTGGTGACCGAGGTGGCCGCCGCCGGCGACTTCTGGCAGGCCGAGCCCGAGCACCAGGACTACCTGGAGCACCGGCCCGACGGCTACACCTGCCACTTCATCCGCCCGGGCTGGGTGCTGCCGGTGCGGGCCAAGGTCGCGGGCTGAAGGCAGCGGGGCGGCGGGGCAGGGGCCTCATGCCCTCATGCCCTCGCGGCCTCTGCTTCGCTTCAAGCCGTCGCCAGGTTCATCGGCGACGGCAGCTTCTGTTCCAGCAAGTCTTCCACCCCGCGAAGCGCCTGCGCCACCGCCGCGTCGCCCATCACCGTGCGCTGCAGCGAGAAGAAGTGCAGGTCGCGAATGCCGATGGTCGCGAACACCGCTTCCAGGTACGGCGTGAGGAAGTCGGGCTGCCGGGCGCCTTCGCCCGTGTAGCCGCCACCCGAGGCCACCGCCACGTACACCGGCCGGTCGGCCAGCAGCCCCACCTTGCGTTCGGCCGAGAAGCCGAAGCTGCGGTGCGCGCGCAGCACGTGGTCGATCCAGGCCTTCAACACCGAGGGCACGGTGTAGTTGTGCATCGGCGTGCCGATGACCACTGCGTCGGCCGCCTCCAGCTCGCAAATCAGCCGCTCCGACTGCGCCAGCGAGCCCGGTCGTTCATACGCATCGGGCTGCTGCGGCCACGAGCCGGCCAGCGTGTGGCCGTAGGTTTCGTCGATGTGCGGCAGGCCAATGGTGCCGAAGTCGCGCCGCACGACGATGGCGCCGGGTGCGCGCTCGCGCAGTCGCTCGACGATGCGCTCCGAGAAATTGACGCTGAACGAGGCCTTGCCGCGCGGGCTCGCCGTGATGTGCAGGATGTTGTTCATCGCGCTGCGCTCCCCAGCAGCTTGCTGAAGCGCATCGAGCCGGTCAGCAGCCCCTGGCGGAAATAGAAGCGCTGGGCCAGCGCGTTGGTCAGTCCGGTGTCGAGCACCAGCTTCGCGCAGCCGGCTTCCTCGGCGATGCGCGTGGTTTCGTCGAGCAGGCGCGCGCCCCATTGGCCGCCGCGCTTGCCCTCGAGGGTGACGAGGTCGTCGACGTACAGGAAGCGCCCGTACACCAGGTTTTCTTGCAACCGGTAGCCGGCGAGCGCAATCGCTTCCTCGCCTTGCCACACGGCCAGCACGCGGTAGCTGTGCTCGCGCATGCGCTGCATGCGCTCGGCCATGTCCTGCGCGTCGCGAAGGTGCGGGCGCAGCTGGTGCATCACGGGCCAGCAGGCATCCAGGTCGGCGGCGCTGTCTGCGTGGCGAATGGCGAAGCCCTCGGGCATCGCGCGGGTCGGGGTCATGTCGGTGTCCTTCATCGGTTCTGGGTGCATGAAGGAATTCTGTGGATTGCGGCCCTCGGGCGGTAGACCCAAGAATTGCGTTGCGCACTGGACCATGCGGGCCATTCGGGCAATACCGACCATGCGGGCCATGCGACCACCACGGCCGCGCGCTTCAGGCGTGCAGCCCAATCAACCGCATCAGCCGCTCGCAGGTGGCGCGGGCGTTGCCTTCGTGCAGGTTGGTCACGCCCAGCACCAGGCCCGCATGCGCGAACTCCGGCTTCGCGTACCAGGGCGAGAGCGGCGAGGGCGACATGTCGTGCGCGCGCGCCGCCCGCACCAGCGCCACGTCGTCGTGCAGCCCCGGCGGCAGCTTGAGCAGCACCGACAGGCCCGACGCCACGTACGTGGCCGACACCGCGTCCAGCGCGGCCACCAGCGCGTTGCGCCGCGCCAGGTACAGCCGCTTCATGCGCCGCAGATGTCGAAGGTAGTGGCCCTCGCGCATGAAGGCCGACAGCGCCGCCTGCGTGAGCGGCGAGGCCGCGGGCGACAGCACCGCCGCCGCCCGCGTGAAGCGCGCCACCTCGCCCGGCGGCACCACCAGGAAGCCCAGCCGCAGCGTGGGGCTGAGCGTCTTGCTGAAGGTGCCGATGTGCAGCACGCGCGCCTCGGGGTGGCGCGCGCCCAGCGCCGGCACGGCGCGGCCTTGCAGCTGCAGCTCGCTGAGGTAGTCGTCTTCGACGACCCAGCCCTGCGAGCGCGCGGCCCAGTCGAGCAGCGCCGCTCGCCGCCGCGGTGACAGCGCCACGCCCAGCGGCGCCTGCTGCCCCGGCGTGACCAGCGCCAGCGCGGCATGCGGCGCGCGGGCGATGCCGCATGCCACGTCGAGCCCTTCGCGGTCGACCGGCACCGGCACCGCATCGACCCCCAGCAGGCCCAGCGCGCTGCGCGAGCGCGGGTAGCCCGGGTCTTCTACCCAGGCCGCGCTGCCGGCCGCGCCGAGCGCGTGCACCACCAGCGCCAGCGCGCTGGCGTAGCCCGAGGTCACGAACACCTGCGACGGCTGGCAGGAGAGCCCGCGCGCAATGGCCAGGTGCGCGGCAATTTCCGCGCGCAGCTCGGGCAGGCCGCGAGGGTCGGGGTACACCAGCGGCGCGTCGGCCGCGGCGCGCACCGCGCGCGCCACGGTGCGCGACCACACCTGCGCCGGAAACGCGTCCTGCGCGGGCACGCCCATCTGGAACACCGAAACGGCCGAGGCAAAGCTGGCGAAGTCGTCGGCAACGGTGGCCTCCGATGACGGCTCCTGTGGCGCTGCGGGCGGGCGCTGCACCACGCGCGTGCCGGCAGCGCCCAAGGCCACCACCAGCCCCTCGTCGATCAGCCTTTCATAGGCCTGGCGCACCGTGCCGCGCGCCACGCCCAGCTGCGCCGCGAAGTCGCGCCACGACGGCAGGCGCGCGCCCGGCGCGAGGCGCCCGTCGCGCATGGCGGCGCGCAGGCCCGCGCTGATCTGCGCGGCAATCGGCTCGCGCGCATCGCGCTGTAGCGGGATTTGCAGGTTCGGCATGCGGGCGATGGTAGCGATGGCCGGGCGACGGTATGGACTACAGCACGCCGCGCCGGTCGCCGACCTCGCGCTACCGGCAAGTGGCGAACCATGGGTTGCACCGTCGCACACAACAAAGCCGACAAGCGACCAGCCCGCCGTTCATCCATTCATCCCTCCCAAGGAGCCACCATGACTTCCATCAAGACCCCCGCCGACCGCGACGACCTTCACCTCGACCCGATCACCGGCGAGCCGGGCATGCACCCCGTGGGCACCGGCGCGGGTGCCGCGGGCGGCGCTGTCGCGGGTGCGGCCGTCGGCGCCATCGGCGGTCCGGCCGGCGCCGTGGCCGGCATGCTCGTGGGCGCCGTCGTCGGCGGCATGGGCGGCAAGGCCGTGGCCGAGCGCATCAACCCCACCGCCGAGCACAGCCACTGGCAGAACGAGTTCACCCGCGAGCCCTACTACGAGCCGGGCCTGAGCTACGAGCACTACGCGCCCGCCTACGAGCTCGGCTGGAGCCGCCGCGCTACGGTGGACGACGAGTTCGCCGCCGTCGAGCCCTCGCTGGCGCGGGAATGGGAAGCGCGCCGCGGCGCCTCGTCGCTCACCTGGGAGCAGGCCCGGCCCGCGTCGCACGCGGCATGGGAACGTGCTGACCGGCTGTACATGCGCGAAGAAGACATGTCGTTCCCCGCGACCGTGGAAGGTGAGGCTGCAGGCGAGGGCGACGCCCTGTCGAACGACGACGTGGTCGACGTGCTGAACGACGTGCTCGAAAACACCCGCGACGGCGAAGCCGGCTTTCGCACCTGCGCCGAAGAAGTGGAAACCGCCAGCCTGAAAGAACTGTTCGCCACGCGGGCCGCGCAATGCCGCGAAGCCGCCGCGCAGCTCTCGCAGATCGTCGTCACCTACGGCGGCAAGCCCGCCGAAGGCGGCACGGCTTCCGGTGCGCTGCACCGCGGCTGGGTGCAGCTCAAGGCCGCCGTGGGCGCCAACAGCGACCTGTCGATCCTGGAGGAATGCGAGCGCGGTGAAGACACCGCCGTCGCGCGCTACCGCAAGGCGCTGAAGCAGCGCCTGCCGCTGGGTGTGCGCCAGGTGCTGCAGTCGCAGGCGCAAGCCGCGCAGCGCAACCACGACCAGATTCGCGACCTGCGCAACGCGGCGCGGGTGGCGGCGCGCACCTGAGTGCGAAGCTGAATACGCCTGTGCCCGGGCACTACCAAGTTACCAGGCGCAGGCGTTTTTCAGATCAGCGCGTGATCGATCCGCAGCAGCGGGTCCGCGCCGCTGATCAGCGAGCTGATGCTCGCGCTCGACAGGTTGTTGCCGTCGAGCTGAATGCTGGCATCCGCGTTCGCCAGTCCACCCGTTTCGTTCAGCTTGCCCGTGGTGCTGATCTGCAACGTCGACACGCCGCCCGCCGTGGTGATCTTCAGGAAGTTGTCGATCGTGTCGTCGGTCTCGCCTTGCAGCAGGTCGCGCAGGTCGAGGCGGTCGCCTTCCTTGGCGTTGAAGTCTTTCACCACGTCCTTGCCGATGTCGCCCTTCTTCCAGATGAAGGTATCGGCGCCCGAGCTGCCTGTCAGGGTGTCGTCGCCCTGGCCGCCGACCAATATGTCTTTGCCGGTGCCGCCGTCGAGCAAGTCGTTGCCGCCCTGGCCGAACAGGACGTCGTCGCCTGCATCGCCGAACAGGCTGTCATTGCCATCGTGGGGCCTGGACACGTCGAACTCGGCGAGGTGGTCGGTGATGTATTCGTGCTCCTTGCCCAGCGTGACCTTGGCAGGGTCAACCCCGGTCCTTAGCGCCACATCGGCCTTCAGGGCCGGCTGACCTTCACCGGCAATGCCGTTGAACCCCACCAGGTCGCCGAAGAGAACATCGTCGCCATTGCCTCCGTGGACGTTGTCCGCCCCCGGGAGCGTCGCGGTGGTGTGGCTCATGATCGCGTTGATCAAGTCCACCGGCTTTGTCGGGTCGACGCTGGCAATGGGTGTCCCGGCGGAATCGTACGGGGCCAGGTCAGAAAACTTCACCACGTCATTCAGGCCGATGGCCGCCACCTTGGACAACTTGCCGAGCACCGCGAACGCGTCGCGCGAGTTCTTGTCGCTCTCCGCGGTGGCGATGTTGCCAGTGCCGGCGCGGTTCGACAGCTCGAACGTGCCGTCGCCCTGAGCGCGCAAGTTACCCAAAGCTTTCAGGTTCCATTTGCCGTCCTGCAATTCCTGCATCGCGACGCTGCCGTCGTTGTTTACCGACAAGTAGTGAGTCGTGTCCAGATACTTCGAGAACGGCGTTCCGAGTGTGAAGTTGCTCGGCGTCAGCAAGCTGTCGAGCGCAATGTTGAACAGCATCGGATTGGCTTGTTCTTCGGCCTGGTAGTAGGTCGGCTGGCCGTCGGTAATGAAAAAGGTCAGGGCAGCGGCGTTGCGGTTGCCTGTGGCCTGGCTGCTCTTGAAGAAGTTGGCCGTCGTCTTGAACGCATCTTCGTAGTTCGTTCCGCCGCCCGACGCCATCGAATCCACGACAGCCTGAAGCCGGCTCAGGGCATCTTCGTCCTTGAGTTGCACCACGACGTTGTTGTTGACCTGGGTGTCGAAGTCTGTGAGGAAGACATTCACCGCACCTGGCTTGCCGGTGTTCACACTGCTTTTCAGCGCACGGAACACCAGGGCCAGTTGGCTCTTGGCGGAGCTGATCGACGCCGCGTTCATGCTGCCCGAGCTGTCGACAATGAACGCGATGTTGTAGTTCTGGCCTGGAACCAGGTTCAGGCCGCCGATGTCGGCAACCACGATGTCGTTGCCATCGGCACCGGCAAGGGTGTCGTCCTGGGCCGTGCCGGTGATCTCGCTGTAGGTTGCCGGCAGCACCTTGACCGGGATCTTGGCGCTGCTGGCGGCGGTGCCGCCCAGCGATTCGGTCGAAGTCGAGGTCACATCCAGATTGAACGACCCGTTGAAATACGGTGCCGGCTCGATCGCCAAATCGCCCAACGCCCAGCCGGTGACGTCCACGGTGTCGCTGGCCGCGGTGGCGGTAAAGATGTGCCCCGCGCTGTCGATCAGGACGGCACCGACCGGCACGCCCGCGATCTTCACCGACAGGCTCTCCGAGCCATCGGTATCGACAAGCCCCGTGGTCACCCTGGCCAGCTTGACGGTGCCGTTTTCCGGGCCTTCGTTGATCTTGAAGCCGCCAGCAGCATCGCCGGTCGTCGCGACGACGAGCGTTGGCGCGTCCGCCAACGGTGTGATGTCGATGGTCAACACGGCGGCCGTGCCCACGTTCGTGCCGTCGGTCGGCGTGTAGCGGATCTGCGCATAGTCCGCCTGCAAGTTGCCGGTGCCATCTCCGCCATAGCCGTCGGCGCCCGACTCATGCTTGAGCGACTTGAACCTCAGGTTGGCGCCCATGATGTCCGCCTGGCTGACGGTTTGCCCCGGCGTGACGCTCACCCAGGCAGTGCCGTTGTGCCATTGCAGGGTGCCCGAGACCGGCAACTGGGTGATGGTGATTCCCAGGCCCGTATTGCCGTCGGCATCGGTGACTTTGAAGTCGCTCCACGTAAAGTCGATCGCGTGATCTTCCTTGCCCTTGATCGCGCTGCTCACCGCGACCGGCGCGTGGTCGTTGTCCAGCAGGCTGGTCGTGGCGCTCGCATGCGCAGGATCGACCGCGAGCGCCTCGAAGTCGCCGCCGCTGGCGTCGCCGATGGCGACCACGAAGTTCTTCGCCCCTTCCGCCAACTTGTTGTCGATGGTCTTGATGTCGAAGTTCGCGCTCGTGCCGTTGGCCGGTATCGTCACCGAGGCCACGCCGGTGAAGTCCGTGCCGTTTGCCGCCGTGCCGCTGTAGCTCAACGGCACGGTGAGCTCGGTCTTGGCCGGGTTGCTCAAAGTCAAGGTGTAGTGGGCGGTGGCGCCTTCGGTCACCGACGCGTTGCCGGAGATACCGATGGAGGTCATGTCGCGCTGGCCGATCGGCTCGTCGGTGACCGAGGTGGTCACCGTGTCCTTGCCAAGGCTCAGCTGCTCGAACTTCTCGGCGCCGGCGACGCTTTCGAGCTTGTTGACCACGGAGGGCTGCCCGCCAAGGTAGACGTCGTCCCTGGCGGTGATGGTGGCGCTGCCGCTGGCGCCGTTGGCAGGCACGGTCACGACGGTGCCATCGCTCAGCCTGAAGGCCAGCGCGCCATGGTTGTCGATCGGCAGCCCGCCGGCACTGGCCAGGGTCACGGTGTAGGTGACCGGGCCGCCCTCGGCCACCGTGGATTTGTCGGCCGTGAGCGTCGCCATCACTTCGTCGACGGTGTCGCTGACCTGGACAGTGGCGGCAGCACCGATCACCAGGTTCTCGAAGGCCTTGCCATCGATCGTGGCGCCGGTGATGCTCAGGCTGACCGGCGCGCCGTCCTTGTAGACATCGTCGCCTTGCGCTGGCAGGGCATGAACGGCCGTGGTGGTGCCTGCGGCGATGACCACTGTCTGGCCGTCGCTCAGGGTGACCGCCAGGTCCTGCGGCAGCGTCCGGTCGACCTTGACGGTGAAGGATGGCTGTTGGTTCTCCAGCGTCGGGCCGCCGGCCTCGAGGGTGACGTTGACCTTGTCGCCCTGGTTGGTCGGCCCCGCCGGCGTGCCGCTGCCTGGCTCGTCGGCGACGGTCGTGGTGACGGTGCGGCCGTCGAGAAACGGCGCTTCGGGGTTCTCGGCGTCGCCGATGCGCTCGAGCTTGTTGACCATGGGGGCCTGGCCGCCGATGAACACGTCGTCCTTGGCGGCCATCGTGGTGCTGCCGCTGCTGCTGTTGGCCGGCACCGTCACGGTCGTGCCATCGGTGAGCGCGAAGGTGCGGGCGCTGTGCGTGTTGCTCGGCAGGCCGGCGGCATCGGTCAGCTTCACGGTGTACGTGACCGGCTCACCTTCAACCACTGTCGACTTGTCGACGCCGAGCGTTGCTGTTTGGGCGGGTGCGATGTCGACCGTCACCGTGGCCACGTTGCCCAGCGCGTTGCCGTCGGTGGGCTGGAAGCGGATCTGCGCGTAGTCGGCCTGTCGATTGCCGACGCCGCTGCCGCCGTAGCCATCGTCGCCCGACTCGTTGGCCGCCGGCATGAAACGCAGCTTGCCGGCGTCGATGTCGGCCTTGCTGAAGGTTTGGTCCACCGCCACGTCTTTTTCGACCGTGCCGTCGAGGTAGCGCAGCGTGCCGCTCGCCGGCAGCGTGGTGATCTTCAGGCCCAGATCGGCGGCGGCGCTGTCGGTGTCGGTGATGCCGAAGCTGGCCCACTTCAGCGGCAGCGAGGTGTCTTCGACACCCTTGACGATGCCGCCCGCGGCCTCTGGTGGCGCGTTGAGCAGCTTCAGCGCGGTGGTCACCACGCCGGGCGCCGGCGACAGCGACTCGAAGTTGCCGCCTTCGGCCTTGGCGATGGCATTGGTGATGACGATGGGTGGGCCGTTCTTGGGTGAACCGGTCGGCGCCATGGCCTGCGCCGTGCCGCTGGTCTCGCCGGGACGGATGGTGATGACTTCGCCGTTTCGCAACGTGACCGCCAGGGGCGCGGCGCCTTCGGGCACGGCCACGGGCACGGTCGCCGTGTAGGTGATCGGCGCGCCTTCCTCCACGGTCGGCGTGGCGGTGAGCGTGACGGGTGTCGGGTCGTTCGCGTCGGTGACAGCGGTGAACGCCGGCGCGGGGGTTGCCACGAGATTCTCGAAGTTGCCGCCGCTCACGCCGGTGATGGCCGCGGTGACGGGCGCGTTGTTCTGGAAGATGTCGTTCGGCGCGGTCGCCTGCACCGTGCCCGTGGTCTGGCCGGGCGCGATGGTGATGACGAGCGGCCCGGTGAGCGGGTTGCTGTCTTCGAGCGTGACGACGACCGGGCTGCCGGTGACCGCCGTCGGCACGGTGGCCGTGTAGGTGATCGGCTGGCCTTCGGCCACGCTGGGCGTGGCGGTGAGCGATACGCGCGTGGTGTCGTCCGTGTCGGTGACCGCGGTGCGCACGGGCTCCTTGTTGGGCGCGAGCTTGTCGAAGCTGCCGCCGCTCACGTCGGTGATGGCGGCGCTGACGGGCGGGCTGCCCTTGAACACGTCGTTGGGCGCCGTGACCTCCAGCGTGCCGGTGGTGCCGTCGACCGGAATGGTGATGGTCTTGCCTTCGCCCAGTTGCACGACCAGGGGCGTGCCCTGAACGGGCGCCGACACCGTGGCCGTGTAGACGATGGGCTGGCCTTCGGCGACGGTGGCGGGTGCGGCGAGCGTGACCGTGGTGGGCTCGTTGACCTGGGTGGACACGGGCGAGGGGTTGGGCGCCAGTTGCTCGAAGTTGCCGCCTGTGACGCTGGTGATGCTGTTGGTGAGCACCGGGTTGGTGGCGGGCAGGTCGCTGGGCGCTGTGGTCTGCGTGGTGCCCGTGGTCTGGCCGACCGGGATGGTGATGATTTCCCTGTTGGCCAACGTCACCACCAGCGGCGTGCCCCTGACCTCGCTCGGCACCGTCGCGGAATAGGTGATCGGGTTGCCTTCGGACACTGATGGCGTGGCCGTGAGCGTGACTGCGGTGGGGTCGTTCACATCGGTGATCGCTGTGGACACCGTTGCCGGGTTCGGCACGAGGCTCTCGAAGTTGCCGCCGCTGACGCCGGTGATGGAAGCAGTGACAGGCGCGTTGTTCGCGTAGACGTCAGCGGGTGCTATGACCTGCACGGTGCCGGTGGTCTCGCCGGGCTGGATGGTGATCGTGAGCGGGCCGGTAAGCGGATTGCTGTCCGCGACCGTGACGACGACTGGGCTGCCGGTGACCTGTGCGGACACGGTGGCCGTGTAGGTGATGGGCTGGCCTTCGGCCACGCTGGGTGTGGCCGTCAGGGCGACAGTCGTGGTGTCGTCCGTGTCGGTGACCGCGGTGGATACGGGATCCTTGTTCGTGGCCAGCTTGTCGAAGTTGCCGCCGCTCACGTCGGTGATCGCGGCGCTGACAGGCGCACTGCCCTTGAAGATGTCATTGGGCGCAGTGACGCTTGCCGTGCTTGAACGTTCTCCAAGCGGAATGGTGACGGTCTGGCCGTTGTTCAGCGTGACGACGAACGGCGTGCCTGTCACAGCCGACGGCACGGTCACGGTGTAGACGATAGGCTGGCCTTCGGCGACCGTGGTGGGCGCGGTGAGCGTCACGGAGGTGGGCTCGTTGACCTGCGTGGACACCGTTGCGCGGCTCGGCACCACCTGTTCGAAGTTGCCGCCCGTCACGCGGGCGATGCCGTTGGTGAGCACCGGGTTGGTCGCGGGCAAGTCATCGGGCGCGGTCCGCTCGGCGGTGCCACTGGTGGCGCCCACGGGAATGCGGATGATCTCGCCGTTGGTCAGCCGCACCACCAGCGGCGCCCCCCTGACCTCGCTCGGCACCGTGGCCGTGTAGATGATCGGATTGCCTTCGGACACCGATGGCGTGGCCGTCAGCGTGACCGGCGTGGGCGTGTCCACGTCGAAGATTTCGGTGGATGCCGCTTCCTTGCTCGGCACCAGCTGCTCAAAGTCGCCACCGCTGACACCGGTGATCACGGCGTTCAGGGGCGCGTCGGTCGTGTAGACGTCGTCGGGCGCATCGGCTTGCGCCGTCCCCTCGGTCTCTCCGGGCTGGATGGTGATGGTGAGCGGCTTGCCGAGCGGATCGCCGGTGTTGACCGTGACGACGACCGGGCTGCCTGTGACGACCTGCGGCACGCGGGCCGTGTAGGTGATCGGCTCGCCTTCGCGCACGGCCGGGGAGGCGGTGAGCGTCACCGGCGTGATGTCGTCGGCATCGACGACGGCGGTGGTCACGGGCGTCTTGTCGGTGTCGAGCTTGTCGAAGTTGCCG
Source organism: Variovorax sp. RCC_210 (assembly GCF_041355175.1). Classification (NCBI taxonomy): domain Bacteria; kingdom Pseudomonadati; phylum Pseudomonadota; class Betaproteobacteria; order Burkholderiales; family Comamonadaceae; genus Variovorax; species Variovorax sp. RCC_210. The sequence continues at coordinate 79,881 of NZ_JBFUPJ010000003.1, forward strand.
CCGCTCACGTTGGTGATGGCTGCGGTGAGGGACGGATGGCCCTTGTACACGTCGCCAGGCGCGTCGAAGGTCGCGGTGCCTGTGGTCTGGTCGACCGGAATGACGATGGTGTGGCCGTTGTCCAGCGTGACGACGAACGGGGTGCCGGTGACTTTCGTCGGCACCGTCACTGTGTAGGTGAGCGGCTGGTTTTCCACCACCGATTGCGGCGCGGTCAGCGTCACCGAGGTGGGTTCGTCGACCCGGGTGGACACGGGCGAGGGGTTGGGCGCCAGTTGCTCGAAATTGCCGCCTGTGACGCTGGTGATGCTGTTGGTGAGCACCGGGTTGGTCGAGGGCAAGTCGCTGGGCGCGGTGGTCTGCACGGTGCCAGTGGTCTGGCCGACCGGGATGGTGATGACTTCTCTGTTCGCCAATGTCACCACCAGCGGCGTGCCCCTGACCTCGCTCGGCACCGTGGCGGTGTAGGTGATCGGGTTGCCTTCGGAGGCGGATGGCGTGGCGGTGAGCGTGACCGCGGTGGGGTTGTTCACATCGGTGATCGCTGTGGACACCGTTGCCGGGTTCGGCACGAGGTTCTCGAAATCGCTGCCGCTCACACCGGTGATGGATGCGGTGACCGGCACGTTGTTCGCGTAGACGTCGCTCGGTGCGATGGCCTGCACGGTGCCCGAGGTCTGGCCGGGCTGGATGGTGATCGTGAGCGGGCCGGTGAGCGGATTGCTGTCCGCGACCGTGACGACGACCGGGCTGCCTCTGACCGGTGCAGGCACGGTGGCCGTGTACGTGATCGGCTGGCCTTCGGCGACGCTCGGCGTGGCGGTGAGCGTGACCGGCGTCGAATCGTTCACATCGGTGACAGTGGTGGACACCGGCGTCGTGTCCGGCACGAGTCGCTCGAAGTTGCCGCCCGTGACACCGGTGATGGCAGCGGTGACGGGCGTGTTGTTCGTGTAGACGTCGCCAGGCGCGGCGACCTGCACCGTGCCTGTGGTCTGGCCGGGCTGGATGGTGATGGTGGGCGGGTTCGGCGTGCCGTTGTCGAGCGTGACGACGACAGGGCTGCCGGTCACCGCGTTCGGCACGCTGGCCGTGTAGGTGATCGGCTGGCCTTCGGCCACGCTCGGCGTGGCGGTCAGCGTGACGCGCGTGGTGTCGTTCGTGTCGGTGACGGCGGTGGACACCGGGGTGGTGTTCGGTACGAGGCTTTCAAAATTGCCGCCGCTCACGCCGGTGATGGAGGCGGTGACCGGCGCGTTGTTCGTGTAGACGTCGCCAGGTGCAGTGGCCTGCACCGTACCCGATGTCTGGCCGGGCTGGATGGTGATGGTGAGCGGAGTTGGCGAGCCGTTGTTGAGCGTGACGACCACGGGGCTGCCGGTCACTGCTGTCGGCAGAGTGGCCGTGTAAGTGATCGGCTGGCCTTCGGCCACGCTTGGCGTGGCGTTCAGGGTGACGGGCGTTGCGTCGTCCGTGTCGGTGACCGCAGTGGTTGCGGGGCTCTTGTCGGTCGCGAGCTTGTCGAAGCCGCCGCCGCTCACGTCGGCGATCGCGGCGCTGACAGGTGCACTGCCCTTGAAGATGTCGTTGGGCGCGGTGACGCTCGCAGTGCCCGAACGTTCTCCGACCGGAATGGTGACGGTCTGGCCGTTGTTCAGGGCGACAACGAATGGCGTGCCAGTTACCGGCGTCGGCACGGTCACTGTATAGACGATGGGCCGGCCTTCTGCCACCGATGCCGGTGCCGTAAGCGTCACGGAGGTGGGTTCGTTGACCTGCGTGGAAACACGTGCGTCGCTCGGCACCACCTGTTCAAAATTGCCACCGGTCACGCTGGCGATGCCATTGGTGAGCACCGGGTTGGTGGCGGGCAGGTTGTCGGGTGCGGTCTTGTCGACGCTGGCACTGGTCGCACCGACCGGGATCGTGATCACCTCACCGTTGTTCAGCGTGACCACCAGCGGAGTTCCCTGCACTGCGTGCGGCACCGTGGCCGTGTAGGTGATCGGGTTGCCTTCGGACACCGACGGCGTGGCTGTGAGCGTCACGGGCGTCGGGCTGTTCACATCGGTGACGGCCGTGGACACCGGGGTGGTGTTCGGCACGAGATTCTCGAAATTGCCGCCGCTCACACCGGTGATGGCGGCGGTGACGGGTGCGTTGCCTGTGTAGACGTCGCTCGGTGCAGTGGCCTGCACCGTGCCCGAGGTCTGACCAGGCTGGATGGTGATGGTGAGCGGATTCTGCGAGCCGTTGTCGAGCGTGACGACAACGGGGCTGCCGGTCACGGCTGTCGGCAAAGTGGCGGTGTAGGTGATCGGCTGGCCTTCGGCCACGCTCGGCGTGGCGGTCAGGGTGACGGGTGTTGCGTCGTCGGTGTCGGTGACCGCGGTGGACACCGGGTTCTTGTCGGTCGCGAGCTTGTCGAAGCTGCCGCCGCTCACGTCGGTGATGGCGGCGCTGACCGGCGCGCTGCCCTTGAAGACGTCGTTGGGCGCGGTGACGCTCGCAGTACCGGTGGTCTGGCCGACAGGAATGGTGATGGTGCTGTTGTTGTTCAGCGTGACGACGAACGGCGTGCCCGTCACGGCCGTCGGCACGGTCACGGTGTAGACGATGGGCTGGCCTTCGGCGACCGTGGCGGGTGCCGTCAGCGTCACCGTGGTGGGTTCGTTGACCTGCGTGGAAACCGGCGTGCGGGTGGCGGGCACCGCCTGCTCGAAATTGCCGCCCGTGACGCTCGCGATGCTGTTGGTGAGCACCGGGTTGGTCGCGGGCAGGTCGCTGGGCGCGGTGATCTGCACGGTGCCGGTGGTCCGGCCGACCGGGATCGTGATGACTTCCTGGTTGCCCAGCGTCACCACGAGCGGCGTGCCTTCCACCGGGTTCGGCACCGTGGCCGTGTAGATGATGGGGTTGCCTTCGGATGCGGATGGCGTTGCCGTGAGCGTGATGGGCGTCGGGTCGTTCACATCGGTGATGGCGGTGGACACCGGCGTCGTGTCCGGCACGAGATTCTCGAAATTGCCGCCCGTGACGCCGGTGATGACGGCGGTGACGGGTGCGTTGTTCGTGAAGATGTCGTTGGGTGCGGTGGACTGCACCGTGCCCGAGGTCTGGCCGGGCTGGATGGTGATGACGAGCGGGTTCGGCGTGCCGTTGTTGAACGTGACGACGACGGGGCTGCCGGTCACTGCTGTCGGCACCGTGGCCGTGTAGGTGATCGGCTGGCCTTCGGCGACGCTCGGTGTGGCGGTGAGCGTGACTGGCGTCGAATCGTTCACGTCGGTGACAGTGGTGGACACCGGGGTCGTGTTCGGCACGAGATTCTCGAAGTTGCCGCCCGTCACACCTGTGATGGCCGCGACGACAGGTGGGTTGCCCGCATAGACGTCGCTCGGCGCGGCGACCTGCACGGTGCCGGTGGTCTGTCCGGGCTGGATGGTGATGGTGATCGGTGTCGGCGTGCCATCGCTGACCGTGACGACGACGGGGCTGCCTGTCACTGCCGTCGGCACGCTGGCCGTGTAGGTGATCGGCTGGCCTTCTGCGACGCTGGGCGTGGCGGTGAGCGTTACCGGTGTCGGGTTGTCGACGTCCGTGACGCTGGTCGAGACCGGCGTCGTCTTCGGATCGAGCTCTTCGAAGTTGCCCCCGGTGACGGTCGCGATGGCGTTGGTGACGGGTGCGTTGCCCCGGAGGGTATCGTTCGGTGCGTTGGTGGTGGCGGTGCTTTGGGTTTCGCCGACCGGGATGGTGATGGTTTCGCCACCGCTGAGCTTGATGACGAGCGGACTGCCGGTCACCGGCTTCGGAACGGAAGCGGTGTAGGTGATCGGTTCGCCTTCAGCAACGGTGGGCGTAGCCGTCAGCGTGACCGGCGTCTTCTCTACAACGTCGGTGACGCTGGTCGAAACAGGCGTCGTGTTCGGAGCAAGCGCCTCGAAGTGCCCACCCGAAACGCTCGCGATGTTGTTGGTGACAGGGGCATTGCCCTTGATCGTGTCGTTCGGCGCGTGGGTGACAACGCTGCCTTCGGTCTGGCCGACGGGAATGGTGATGGTCTCGCCATTGCCGAGCTTGACGACAACCGCGCTGCCGGTCACTTTGGTGGGCACCGAGGCCGTGTAGGTGATCGGGCCGCCTTCGAGAACATCGGGCGTGGCCCTCAGCGTGACAGGCGTGCGCTCGATCACGTCGTCGACCGCGGTCGTCACCAGCTCGGGGCTCGGCACCGCGCTCTCGAAGTCGCCGCCTCCCACGTGCGCGATGTGGTTGACGACGGGCTCGTTGTCTTCCATTTCGTCGTTCATCGCGGCGGTGACGACGCGGCCTTCGGTCTGGCCGACGGGAATGGTGATGGTCTCGCCGTTGCTCAGCTCGACGACGAGCGGCACGCCGGTCACTGCGGTGGGCACCGACGCCGTGTAGGTGATGCCGCCGCCCTCGAGCACGGTGGACGTGGCGCTCAGCGTGACGGGTGTCGGCTCGGCCACGTCGCCGATGTCTGTCGACACCGGTGTACGGATCGGCACCGCGTTTTCGAAGTCACCCCCTTCGATGCGCGCGATGCTGTTGACCACGGGCTCGTTGCCCAGGAAGTTGTCGTTCGGCGCCGTGGTGACGACGCTGCCTTCGGTGGCGCCGACGGCGATGGTGATGGTTTCGCCGTTGGCCAGCGTCACCTTGATCGGGCTGCCGGTGACCGGCGTGCCCACGGTGGCGGTGTAGGTGATGGGACCGCCTTCGAGCACGGTGCGCGTCGCGGTCAGCGTGATCGGCATGGCGTCGTCGACGTCGGTGACCTCGGTGGACACCGGCACGGTGTTCGTCATCACGACGGGGGCGTTGCCGCCCTCGATGGACTCGATGCCGTTGACGACGGGGTCGTGTCCGCGGAACACGTCGTTCGGTGCGGTCGTCTGCACGGTGGCCGTCGTCATGCCCACGGGAATGGTGATGCGCTCGCCGTTCCACAGCTTGATGACGAGCGGGCTGCCGCTGACGGGGGTAGAGACGACGACGGTGTAGGTGATGCTGCCGCCCTCGGCCACGGAGGGCGTCGCGGTGTAGGTGAGCCGCATGTTCTCGGGCGCGGGGCTCGGCGTGGGTTCGATGCTGTTGCCGGACGCCGGAACGCCCATGCCTTCGCCTTCAGGCAGGTACTTCTTCGGCGCGGCATGAGAGAGGCTGGCAGTGCCGGTCTCGATGCCCGTCACCGGGCTCACCTGGCCCGCGGTTTCCTGCAGCAGCACGAAGGTGTGGCCGTTGTCGTCGGGGTCGGTCTCGCCGGGCTTGGCCTGCGCGTCATCGGGCACCAGGGTGAGCTTGACCTTGGCCGTTGCCACCTGCTTCAGCTTGCCGGCCAGCGCCCTGTCTTGCCCGGGCGCATTGATCGGCTCGAACACGGTCGGTTTCATCGCGCTCCACAGGCTGTCGCCACCCAGGGACAGCGAGCGGCCGTCCTGCAGGGCCAGGGTGACCGCACCGGCCGCGCCGGTCATGAGCTGGTCGTTGGCGTGCAGCTTGTCGCCCTCGATGAGCAGGCGACGGATTCCGCCGGCCGGCAGGAAGACCGCAAGGCCCACAACACTTTTGACGATGGCGATGGCAACGGCACTGATCATGGAATGCGACTCCGAAGGGAATGGAAGGGAAAGGGGGGAGGAAAAGAGAAAGCTGCCGCACATGCCGTGGGAGCCGAATCGGCGCGAGTCTGTCCGTGACCCTTCGCACCGCACATGGGAGTACTCCTAAAAGGCGATGCGACCCCGGTTGGCCCTCCGAAACGTGAACTAATCGGCCTTTTGCAGGGGAAGCAGGGCAAATATGCCCACCTGCTTGCGTCTCTGGAAATGTTGATAGGAAAAGTACTAAGCCAACATTTCCTCGCGCTTGTCGAGGCGCTGGTGCATGCGGTGCCATGACATTTAGGAATGCTCCTAACGCGCCTTCGGAGCGGCGTCCCTAGAATTTTTCGCACCGCCTCATGGCCTGTCTCGCCGGTTTTTACCCACTCAAAAGAGAAGGGGGACGGCGAAGAATTTATGGACCTCCCCCGCATGCGTTTCCTCGTCGTCGCTTCCTTTCTTTCTCTTCCCCTGATCCTGCCGATTGCTCCTTCTGCGCACGCGCAAACGCTTTCCGAAGCCATGCAGCACGGGCTGAACGCGCACCCTGAAATCAAGGCCGGCGCCAACGCGCGGCTGTCGGTCGACGAGCAGCTGAAGGCCGCGCGCGCCGGCTACCTGCCGCAAGTCGACCTGCTGGCCGGCCGCGGCCGCCAGGGCGTCGACACCCCCGGCACGCGAACTCCCGAGCGGCACGACCATGTGGCGCTGACGCGCGCCGAAGGCGGGCTGCAGATCAAGCAGATGCTGTTCGACGGTTTCGCGACACGCAGCGAGGTCGAGAGGCAACGCGCCACCGTCAATGCGCGCGCCTACGAGCTGATGGGCAGCGCCGAGCGCATCGGGCTCGGCGTGGTGCAGGTCTACCTCGACGTGCTCAAGCGCCGCGAGCTGGTGCGGTTGGCCGAGGTCAACCTGGACAACCACCAGCGCATCCTCGAGCAGATTGCCTTGCGCACCGAACGCGGCGTGGGGCGCCTGGTCGACCTGAGCCAGGCCAAGGCCCGGCTCGCGCTGGCGCAGAACAACCTGAGCACCGAGAAGACCAACCTCGCCGACGCGCAGGTCAACTACTTCAGCGTCGTGGGGCAACAGCCGGTCGATCTGAAGATGCCTACCGGCCTGGGGAGCCTGGGCGGCCCGAGCGGTGCATCGGGCATTCCCGATGCGCTGCCCACGAGCCTGGACGTCGCACGCCAGGAGCTGCTGGGCAACAGCCCGCACCTGAGCGCGGCCGAAGCCGACATCGGCGCGACCGAAGCCCAGTACCGGGCCGCCACATCGACCTTCTACCCGCGCGTGGACGCCGAGCTGTCGCTGGGCGCGGACAACAACATCGACGGCGCGCGCGGCCACCGCAACGACTGGCAGGTGATGGTGCGCATGCGCTACAACCTGTTCGCCGGCGGGCGCAACAGCGCGGAGCTGCGTTCCAAGTCGCACCAGGTCAACCAGGCCAAGGACATTCGCGACAACGCGCTGCGCGTGCTGAACGAAGACCTCGGGCTGGCCTGGAACGCGCTGCTGAATGCGCGCGAGCAGTTCCCCATCGCGCAGCAGTACGCCGAGCAAAGCCAGCGCGTGCGCGATTCGTACCGAAAGCAGTTCACGCTCGGCGACCGAACCTTGCTCGACCTGCTGGACAGCGAGAACGAGTTGTTCACCGCCTCCCGCCGGCTCGAAGACGTGCGCTTCGTGGAGCTGTTCACGCAGTACCGCATCAAGTCGAACATGGGGTCGCTGCTGCGCAGCCAGGGCGTGGTGGCGCCCACGGCCTCCGTGCCGCTCGATGTGCTGAAGACGAGCGCGCGGCTGCCGCTGGCGCAGTGAAGCCCAACCTTTCATGAACGAAGGAACCCTGGTCGCCATCGCGCCGCAAGCACCGGTCCGCCACGACCCACGCCAAGAGCCGCGCGATGACCCACGTGACGGCCCACGCAGCGACCCCCGCGAACGTCACGACGACCCGCTGCTCGACAGCCTGCTCTCCCTGTGCGCGCTGCACCAGAAGCCCGTGAGCCGCGGCATGCTGACGGCAGGCCTGCCGCTGCCGATGCAGCGGCTCAGCACCGACCTGCTGCCGCGCGCGGCCGCGCGTGCCGGCCTGCAGGGCCGCTGGCTGCGCCGCAGTCTGCGCGACATTCCGGCGCTGGCGCTGCCCGCGCTGCTGCTTTTGAAAGGCGGGCGCAGCGCCTTGCTGCTCGGCTGGGAAGGCGAGGGCAGGGCGCGCATCATGCCCAGCGAGAGCGAAGGCGGCGAGGCCAACGTGAGCGTCGAGTTGCTGGACGCCCAGTTCAGCGGCCAGGTGTTCTTCGCGCAGCCGCGGCACCGCTTCGACTTCAGCCACGGCGAGCTGGTGCCGCGCACGGCCTCGTGGTTTCGCGACACGCTGAAGCGCTCGCGCTGGCTGTATGTCGATGCGGTGGCCGCGACACTGCTGATCAACCTCATCGGCCTGGGCACGCCGCTGTTCGTGATGAACGTGTACGACCGTGTGGTGCCCAACCAGGCCGAGGCCACGCTGTGGGTGCTGGCCATCGGCATCTGCGGCGTGTTTATGTTCGACCTGCTGCTGAAGACCTTGCGCGGCCTGTGCCTGGACCTGGCCGGCAAGAAGACCGACATGGTCATTTCCGCGACGCTGTTCGAGCGCATCGCCGGCATGGCGATGAAGTTTCGGCCGGCGCGCGTGGGCAGCTTCGCGCAGAACATCCACGAGTTCCAGGGGCTGCGCGATTTCCTGGCCTCGCTCACGCTGGCCAGCGTGATCGACCTGCCCTTCACGCTGCTGATATTGGGCGTGATCGCGCTCATCGGCGGGCACCTGGCGTGGATACCGGTGCTCGCGTTTCCGTTGGTGGCGCTCATCGGCTGGGCATTGCAGCGGCCGCTGAAAGACACCATGCAGCGCAGCATGGCGCTGGCGTCCGAACGCCAGTCGAACCTCATCGAAAGCCTGGCCGGGCTGGATGCGCTGAAGGTGCACAACGCCGAGAGCGAGCGCCAGCACCAGTGGGAGCAGACCATCGGCACGCTCGGCCGTTTGGAACTGCGCGCGCGCATGCTGTCGAGCCTGGCCATGAACGCGACCATGCTGCTGCAGCAGCTGGCCGGCATGGTGATCATCGTGCTGGGCGTCTACCAGATCATGGCGGGCCACTTGAGCATGGGCGGGCTCATTGCCTGCTACATGCTCAGCTCGCGCGCGCTGGGGCCGCTGGCCCAGGTGTCGGGTTTGCTGGTGCGCTACCAGCAGGCACGCGTCACGCTGCAGTCGGTCAACCAGATGATGGCGCTGCCGCAGGAGCGCGAAGAAGGGGTGCGGCCGCTGAAGCGGCAACTGCTGCAGGGCGCTATCGAGTTCCGCCAGCTGGAGTTTCGCTACCCGGGCCAGCAGCAGCCGGCGCTGAAGGGCATCGACCTGGTGGTTCGCCCCGGCGAAAAGGTCGGCATCATCGGGCGCAGCGGCTCGGGCAAGAGTTCGCTGGCCCGGCTGGTGGTCGGCCTGTACCGGCCGGACGCCGGCAGCCTGCTGGTGGATGGCATCGACGCGCGGCAGCTCGACGTGGGCGACGTGCGCCACAACATCGGCTATGTGCCGCAAGACATCCAGCTGTTTGCAGGCAGCCTGCGCGACAACCTGATGCTCGGTGCGCGCTACGTCGAAGACGAGCTGGTGCTGCATGCCGCCGAGCTGGCCGGCGTGCATGAGTTCGCGAGCCTGCATCCCGACGGCTACGAGCTGCAGGTGGGCGAGCGTGGGCAGAACCTGTCGGGTGGTCAGCGCCAGTGTGTGGCACTGGCGCGCGCGCTGTTGCTCGACCCGCCCATCCTGCTGCTCGACGAGCCGACCAGCGCCATGGACAACACCAGCGAAGAGCGCATCAAGCAGCGCCTGGCCGATGCATGCGCGGGCAAGACGCTGCTGGTGGTCACGCACCGCCCGTCGATGCTCACGCTGGTCGACCGGCTGGTGGTGGTCGACGGCGGACGCATCGTGGCCGATGGACCCAAGGAGAGCGTGATGCAGGCGCTGAAGAAGGGGCAGGTCAGTGTCAGCTAAGCAGCAGCCACGGCGTGGCCACGCCAGCGACAAGATGCCGCTGCCCGACGTGCGCAAGGCACTCACCGAAGACGCGCCACGCGTCGTGCGCCTCACCCTCTGGGGCGTGTTCGCCTTCGTGGTGTTCTGCCTGCTGTGGGCCCATTTCGCGAAGGTCGACGAGGTGACGCGCGGCGACGGCAAGGCCATTCCGTCGTCGCGCGTGCAAAAGATCCAGAACCTCGAGGGCGGCATCGTGACCGAACTCTTCGTGCACGAAGGCCAGGTGGTGGCGGCCGGCGCGCCGCTGCTGCGCCTGGACGACACCCGCTTCGCTTCCAACGCCGGCGAAACCGAGGCCGACCGCCTCGCGCTGCTGATGCGCGTGGAGCGCCTGACCGCCGAAGTCGAAAGCCGCGCGCTCGCGCTGCCTGCCGATGCCGCGGCCAAGGCCCCGGGCCTGGCGCACAGCGAAACGCAGCTGTTCAACAGCCGCCAGCAGCAGCTGGGTGACGAGCTGGCCGGCCTGCAGGAGCAGCTGGCCCAGCGCCGCCAGGAGGTGCGCGAGCTGTCGTCCAAGCAGGGCAAGGCCGGCCACAACCTGTCGCTGCTGCGGCAGGAAATCGGCATGTCGGAGCCGCTGGTGGCCGAGGGCGCGATTTCGCCGGTCGAGGTGCTGCGCCTGCGCCGCGCCGAGGTCGACAGCCGCGGCCAGCTGGACGCGACCTCGCTGGCCATTCCGCGCGCCGCGGCGGCCATCAAGGAGGTCGAGCGCAAGATCGACGAGACCCGCGGGCGCGCCCGCAGCGATGCGCTCACCAAGCTGAACGAGGCGCGCACCGAGCTCAGCAAGATCCAGTCGACCGGCAAGGCGCTGGAAGACCGCGTCAACCGCACGCTGGTGACCTCGCCGGTGCGCGGCATCGTCAAGCAGTTGCTCGTGAACACCATCGGCGGGGTGATGCAGCCAGGCAGCGACCTGGTGGAAATCGTGCCGCTGGACGACACGCTGCTGGTCGAGGCGCGCATTCGCCCGCAGGACATCGCTTTCCTGCACCCGGGCCAGCAGGCCATGGTGAAGTTCACCGCCTACGACTACACCATCTATGGCGGGCTGAAGGCGCGGCTGGAGCAGATCGGCGCCGATACCGTCACCGACGACAAGGGCAACAGCTTCTACGTGATCAAGCTGCGCACGGACCGGAGCCAGCTGGGCACGGACGCGCACCCGCTGCAGATCATTCCGGGCATGGTCGCTTCGGTGGACATCATGACCGGCAAGAAGAGCGTGCTGAGCTACCTGCTCAAGCCCATCATGCGCGCGCGGGTCGAGGCGCTGCGCGAGCGCTGAACGGAACTCGTGGCCGGCAGCGCCGGGGCCGTCGCGGACCATGGCGGGTGGGGGTGGGCCGCGTACGTAGCGGCCTCCTTTTGCTCGTGCCCGCCGCCTAGGCGGCGCATGGGCGCCGTCCTACCCACGGGGTACCCCGGCGTTCATACATTGACTGCACTGGAGCCGCAAAGGGCGGTTCCGCAGATCAATCAACTCCATGAGGGACATCCCATGAAAAAGCATCTTCTCGTTCTCGCCATCGCTTCCAGCTGCTTCGCCATGACCGCCGCCAACGCGGCCGACGGCATGACCAAGGACCAGTACAAGGTTGCCAAGGAAAAGATCTCGGCCGACTACAAGGTCGCCAAGGCCAAGTGCGACACGCTGAAGGACAACGCCAAGGACGTGTGCGACAAGGAAGCCAAGGGCACCGAAAACGTCGCCAAGGCCCAGCTGGAGCAAGACTACAAGCCCACCGCCGGCCACGCCAAGAAGGTCGCCGAAGAAACCGCCACCATGAACTACAACGTGGCCAAGGAAAAGTGCGACGACCAGTCGGGCGACGCCAAAAGCGCTTGCGTGAACCAGGCCAAGGCCGACCACGACAAGGCCAAGGCCGACATCAAGGCCATGAAGGGCTGAGCCGCTTCATGAGCAACGAGGGCGCCCGCGGGCGCCCTTTTTTTGCGCGTTGCTTTTGCCTCGCCTTTGCTGCTCAGGCAGAGGCGTTCATGAAGAGGCGTTCAGGCAGAGGCGTTCAGCCGATGGGCCAGGAAGAAGCGCAGCATTTCCTTGCTCGCGTCGACGCCATCGGGCAGCGTGTAGCTGCCTTCTGCACTGCCGCCCGACCAGGCATGGCCGGCGGCGTGAACCCGCCAGTGCTCCGCTTCGCCGCGACCCGCTGACGCCGCATAGCGCGTGCGGGTGAAGCGTCGGCCCGAAGGCGACTGCCCCTCGCTTGTCCCGCAGGGCGCAGAGCCCGCGACGATCGCCAGGCCGTTGTTCGCATGCACGGTCGTGTCGGCATCGCCGTGGAACACGATGGTCGGCGGCACGACGGAGGAGGTGGCGGTGGCCGCACGCGAAACGGGCGCGCCCGTTCGCATCGCATTCAGCGCCGACATCATGTCGTGCGCCGCGCCGTGCGGCAGCCCCGAGTGCACGCCGACCGCCGCGTACACGTCCGGATAGCAATGGCCCAGCACGTCGGCCATCGCGCCGCCTGCCGACAGGCCCGCCACGTAGACGCGCGATGCGTCCGCATGCTGCTGCGCGACGATGTGTTGCGTGAGCGCGGCCAGCAACGCCGGCTCGCCGCGCCCGCGCTGCTGGTGCGGTGTCTTGAACCAGTTCCAGCATTTCTGGCCGTGCGCGCGCAGCGGCTGCTCGGGGTAGAGCACGATGGCGCCGCACGCGCGCGCGTGTTCATTCATGCGCGTGCCGGCCGCGAAGTCGGCCGCGTCCTGCGTGCAGCCGTGCAGCATCACGACCAGCGGCCTGGGTGACGCGGGCTGCGACGTATTGCTCGCCGGAACGAAGAGCATGTAGTCGATGGCGCGGCCCTGGTGCGTGAAGCTCGCGCGCGTCCAGCTGTCGGTGGCCGTGTCGGATGTATGCGGGGAAGGCGACTGGTGTGCGTCGTCTGCCTTGCGGTCGGTTTCGATCACGCGTGCCTCGATGTCGATCACATCGGCGTCGGCATCAGTGTTAGCGCTGGGCGATGCAGGTGCCGAAGCATTCGGCGACGCGGCATGCGCCCCGGCATCGCCACGCAGCGCGCGCTGTATCACGTCGGTGGCATCGGCCAGGCGACCGGTGCGTGTGAGGTGGGCCGCCTCTTTCATCAGCCCCGCGAAAAGTGGATTCATGGGAAGGGCCCTGGTGGTGGATTCGATTGATTGGCTCGGTTCAGCGGATGCGCCCGGCCAGCGCGTTCTTCACGTCCGGCGAGGCGTGCAGTGCGCCGAGCACGGTGAGCGAGTCGATGGTGGCGGTGGCCAGCGCGGCGCTCACGTCCGGCGCAATCACGGCCAGGCCGAGCACGCGGATCTGCAGCGTTTCGCCCGCGGCGCGCACGACCTCGAGGTCCGCGGCCGAGAAGGTCTGCAGCCCCAGCACCAGCATCTTGCGAGACACCGCCTGGCGCAGCACGTCGGCATGGGAGGCCAGGTGCGTGCGAATGGCCGTGCGAATGAAATCGGTGCGGTTCGAGTAGAAGCCTTCGGCCACCAGCAGGTCGACGTGGCCCAGGTCGACGAAGCCCATGTTGATGGTGATCTTCTCGGACTCGGGCGTCTTGACGAGGGCGGGCGCTGGATGGTTCTTGGCAGGCATGCGCCATCCTATCACCATCTGTATGGATGGTAATGGGATGGTATAGAGATGGTTTTGTAAGACTTTGCGGCGCGGGTTTCGTCGCCTGCGCTGCCTACTGGCTGGTGAAGACCAGCACCGAGCGCCCCGTGACCAGGTACTCGTCCCTGGTCACCGCCTCGTCTTCCATGCCCAGCGCCGCATCGGCCGTGTCCACCTTCAGCGTCCATGCGCCGGCGGGCGGCGGGGGGAGCGTGATGGGCACCGCGTCGTGCCAGGCGTTGAACACCAGCAGCACGCTCGCGTCGTGCGCCGCCACCGGAATGGCCGAGGCGGGCGCGCGGCCGTCGAGCAGCAGCGCGAAGGAGCGCGTTTGCGGGTCTTCCCACTGCGGGGCCTGCATTTCTTCGCCCGCAGGCGTGTACCAGGTCGAGTCCTTGGCGCCGATGTCTTCGAAGAAGGCTCCGGCCAGGAAGCGGTTGCGCCGCAGCACCGGCAGGTCGCGGCGCAAGGCCAGCAGCCGCGCAGAGAACGCGGCCAGCGCGCGGCCGGCGTCGTTGCCCGCGGTGCCCCAATCGACCCAGGAGATCTCGTTGTCCTGGCAGTAGGCGTTGTTGTTGCCCTGCTGCGTGCGGCCGAACTCGTCGCCGGCCAGCAGCATGGGGGTGCCCTGCGAGAGCAGCAGCGTGGCCAGCAGGTTGCGTTGCTGGCGCGCGCGCAGTGCGAGCACCGCTTCGTCGTCGCTGGGGCCTTCGACGCCGCAGTTCCACGAGCGGTTGTCGGAGTGGCCGTCGCGGTTGTCCTCGCCGTTGGCCTCGTTGTGCTTGTCGTTGTAGCTCACCGTGTCGGCCAGCGTGAAGCCGTCGTGCGCGCTGATGAAGTTGACGCTGGCCCATGGCCTGCGCCCGCGCTGATTGAAGCGCTCGCCGCTCGCGGTGAGGCACTGGGCCAGCTTGCCGGCCATGCCTTCCTCGCCCTTCCAGTAGGCGCGCACGGTGTCGCGGAACTGGTCGTTCCACTCGGCCCAGCCCGGCGGAAAACCGCCGACCTGGTAGCCGCCCGGGCCGATGTCCCAGGGCTCGGCGACCAGCTTCACGCTGGAGAGCACCGGGTCTTGCCGGCAGCTCTTGAGAAAGCCGCCGCCTTCGTCGAAGCCGTGCGGCTCGCGCGCCAGGATGGTCGCCAGGTCGAAGCGGAAACCATCTACGCGCATCTCCGTCACCCAGTAGCGCAGGCTGTCCATCACCATCTGCAGCACGCGCGGGTGGCTCAGGTTGACCGTGTTGCCGGTGCCCGTGTCGTTGATGTAGTAGCGCGGCCCCGGCCCGTCGCCATCGGGCATCAGGCGGTAGTAGCTGGCGTTGTCGATGCCCTTGAAGGAGATGGTTGGGCCGAGTTCGTTGCCTTCGGGCGTGTGGTTGTAGACCACGTCCAGGATCACCTCGAGCCCGTGCGCATGGAAGCGGTCGACCATGTGCTTGAACTCGTCGATGTGCGGGCCGTCCATGTAGCGCGGGTCGAGCGCGAAGAAGCCGATGGTGTCGTAGCCCCAGAAGTTGGTGAGCTCCTTTTCGAGCAGCGACGACTGGTTGAGGAACATCTGCACCGGCAGCAGCTCCACGCTGGTCACGCCCAGCGCGCGGATGGGCGCGAGCACCTCGTCGCGCGCCATGCCGGCGAAGGTGCCGCGAAATTGCTCGGGCACCTGCGGGTGCTTCATGGTGAAGCCGCGCACATGGGTTTCGTAGAACACGGTTTCCTTCCATGGCACGCGCAGCGCGTCGGTCTGCGTCCACTCGAAGCGGGAGTCGACCACCACGCACTTGGGCATGAAGGGGGCGCTGTCGCGCTCGTCGAAGCTCAGGTCGCCGTCGGCGTGGCCCACGGTGTAGCCGAACACCTCGGGCCCCCACTTGAGTTCGCCCATGTAGGCCTTGGCGTAAGGGTCGAGCAGCAGCTTGTGGTGGTTGAAGCGGTGGCCCTTCTCGGGTTCGTACGGGCCGTGCACGCGCAGGCCGTAGCGCGCGCCGGGCTGCAGGCCGGGCACGAAGCCGTGCCAGATCTCGTCGGTGTACTCGGGCAGCGTGACGCAGCCGATCTGCGTGGTGCCGGCCTCGTCGAAGATGCAGACCTGGACCTGCGTGGCATGGGCCGAGAACACGGCGAAGTTGACGCCGTCGCCGGTGAAGGTGGACCCGAGCGGGTGCGAAGTGCCTTCCAGCACGGTCAGGGGCTGTGCAGCGGAGGGGGTGTCGGCCATGGTGTGGGGGGAGGGCGTGGTGGGGGTTGCAGAAGGAAGCTGCAAAGTTTCCACGCCGGTGCCCGCGGCACCGGTAGTCAATGGCGCAGCCGCGCGTAGGCGGCGGACCCATCCGGCGCGCATGTCGGGCAAAGGCGCTCGAATGAACGCGTTTTGAAAGGCCGCCGGGTTACCCTTTGAACGAAGCGGCACGGTGCCGGATTTCCATTCACCAGGGAGTACGCGTTTGTTCACGACAGTGATCTTGTGGCTGATCGCCATCGGTTGGCTGGTGGCCAACGGCATGTGGGCCCAGAAGCCTTCGCCGGCGTATGCGCGGCGGCGTTCGGTGTGGGCTTGGGCGCTGGCGGGCGGCTGCGTCGGCGCGCTCGCGGGCTGGGCCCTGGCGGCCTCTCCCTTTGCCGGCTCCCTCGTGGGGAGCGTGGTGGCCGGGCTGGTGGCAGGCCGGCTCACCAGGGCGCGATCGAACGCGCCCTGAAGCTTTTTGCTTGTCTGTTCTTACTTGTCGTGGTGCAGGTACGAGGCCTGCTTCGGCAGCAGCAGGCTCACCAGGAAGGCCACGGCCATCATGCCGGTCACGTACCAGTAGAAGTACGACTCGTGGCCGATCGACTTCAGCCCCAGCGCCACGTACTCCGCGCTGCCCCCGAAGATCGCGTTGCCCACCGCGTACGACAGGCCCACGCCCAGCGCGCGCACTTCGGGCGGGAACATCTCGGCCTTCACGATGCCGCTGATCGAGGTGTAGAAGCTCACCACCGCCAGCGCCACGGTGATCAGCACGCCGGCCATCAGCGGGCTGGCCACGTTCTGCAGGCTGCTGAGCACGGGCACCGTCATCAGCGCGCCCAGCGCGCCGAACAGCAGCATGTTGGTGCGGCGGCCGATGCGGTCAGAAAGGGCGCCGAACACCGGCTGCATGCACATGTAGATGAACAGGCAGGCCGTCATCACGTTGCTGGCCGTCTTGATCGACATGCCGGCCGAGTTCACCAGGTACTTCTGCATGTACGTGGTGAAGGTGTAGAAGATCAGCGAGCCGCCGGCCGTGTAGCCCAGCACCACCAGGAAGGCGCGCTTGTGGTGCGTGAACAGTTCGCGCATGGTGCCCGCGCCCTTGGCGGCGCGCGTCTTGTTGCTGGCGGTTTCGGTGAGCGTGCGGCGCAGCATCAGCGCGACCACGGCCGCCACGGCGCCCAGCACGAAGGGAATGCGCCAGCCCCAGCTCTTGAGCTCGGTGTCGTCCAGCAGCTGCTGCAGCACCACCACGACCACCACCGCCAGCAGCTGGCCGCCGATGAGCGTGACGTACTGGAACGACGAGAAGAAGCCGCGCTGGCCGCGCATGGCCACTTCGCTCATGTAGGTGGCGGTGGTGCCGTATTCGCCGCCGACCGACAGGCCCTGCAGCAGGCGCGCGGCCAGCAGCAGCGCGGGCGCGGCGGCGCCGATCTGCGCGTAGGTGGGCAGGCAGGCAATGATCAGCGAGCCCACGCACATCATCGTGACCGAGACCACCATCGAGGTCTTGCGGCCCTTGCGGTCGGCCAGCCGGCCGAACAGCCAGCCGCCCACCGGGCGCATCAGGAAGCCGGCCGCGAACACGCCGGCCGTGTTCAGCAGCTGCACGGTCGGGTCCGACTTGGGGAAGAAGGCCGGCGCGAAATAGATCGCGCAGAAGGCGTACACGTAGAAGTCGAACCATTCGACCAGGTTGCCCGACGATGCGGCAAAGATGGCGAAGATGCGCTTGCGTTTTTCTTCGAAGGTGTAGGGCGCGTTGGCGTCGGAGGTGTCCGCGCCGGCGCTGCCGGTGTTGGCGATGGTGGTCATGGGAGCAGTCCTTGTCGTCTCTGGCGGCGTCTGCCGCGCGGCCTCGGTGGCCGCGGGGAGCCGTGCCGGCGAGTCTCTTCGGCGGCGGGGCGCTTGTCGTCCGTAGCCGGCCGGCGGGGGGCTACGTATCGGTACGCAAGGGTAAATACCTAGAAGACCCGGCAGCCGCCCCGCCCGCAGGGGTGTTCACCAGGAGACCAGCGGCGACCGGTGCAGCCAGGCATCGCTGCTCAGCTGGTCCAGCACGAAGCTCGCGGCGTCCGCCCTCGCGATGGTTCCCCCGTGGAAGCCCGAGAGGTCCGTGAAGGCGCGGACCACCGGCCCGGAGGCCTTGTCGTTCAGCACCGAAGGCCGCACCAGCACCCAGTCCAGCCCGCTTTGCCTGACCAGCGCTTCCTGCCGGTTCTTGTCGGCGTAGACCTTCTTCAACAGCGCCGGAAAAATCACGCGATCGAAGAAGAACCCGCCGTGCCCGACGCTGTCGCCCGCCCCCATGCCGGTGATGCACACCAGCCGCTTGACGCCTTCAGCCCGCATGGCACCGACGAGCGCGCGCGTCGACTCGGAGAGCGCCGTCACCTCCCGCAACGGGCTGGCCGGCGTGCCCAGCGCGCTGACCACTGCGTCCCTGCCCCGCAGGGCGTTGCGCAACGCACGCTCGTCGCGAGCGTCACCGACGGTGACCGTCGCGCCTTCCAGGCCAGTCGCTTTCTCCAGCTTCTCCAGCTTCTCCAGCTTCTCGGGTGAGCGCACCAGTACGTGAACGTCGTGTCCGCGCGCCAGCGCCTGCGCGACGATGAGCCGGCCCGTGCCGCCGGTGGCGCCGAGCACCAGCACGCGCCGGCGAGCCGGCCCGGTGCCGGCGGGGGTTGCAGTCGAATAGATCATGAGGCGGTCCTTTCCTTGAGGTGGCTCGGGGCGAGGGCGCTCGCCCTTCAGGCCGAGGCGAAAGCCTCGGAAGCGAACTCGCGGTACGAGCGCAGGGGCCGCCCCAGCAGCGTCGCCAGCCGCTCCACGTCGCCGGCCTGCGGGACCATTCCGTCCGACAGGAAGCGTTCGCTCATGAGGCGCATGTCGTACGCCATCCAGCCCGGCATGAAGTTCAGCAGGTTCTTCTCGAAGCCCGCGGTGTCGTCGCCGCCATAGGCCACGGCGCGACCCGACACGGCGGACCAGATGCCGGAGACGTCGGCGCCCGTCAGCGTGTCGGGGCCCACCAGGTTGATGCGCTTGAGCGGCAACTGCTGCGAGGTGTCGCGCTCCAGCAGTTCGACGGCGGCGATCTCCGCGATGTCGCGCGTGTCGATCATCGCGAGGCCCTTGGCGCCGATGGGCATCGGGTACACGCCGTGCCCGAGCACCGCGTCCTTGATGGTCAGGTCGTTCTGCATGAAGTAGGCCGGCCGCAGGATGGTGGCGCCGAAGCCCATCTGCTCGAGCATTCGCTCGACACCGAACTTGCCCGCGAAGTGGGGCACGTTCAGGTACTTGTCGCTGTGGATCACCGACAGGTACACGACACGCTCCATTCCTGCTTCTCGCGCCAGGTTCAGCGTGACCAGGGCCTGGGTGAATTCGTCGGGCACCACGCCGTTGAGCAGGAACAGGGTGGACACGCCGGCCAGGGCACGGCGCAGCGCCTGCACGTCCAGCAGGTCGCCCTGCACGACCTCGACCCCCGCGGGGAAGCTGGCCTTGGACGGATCGCGCACCAGCGCGCGCACTGCCGCGCCGCGTTCGACGAGTTGCTGGACGACCTGGCGGCCGATGTTGCCGCTGGCGCCGGTGATGAGGATAGTCATGGAATTGCTCCGGTTCGTTGAAGAAGCCTCGATCTTCAAAGTTCCAGGGGTGGACCGATAGCCTCTATATTTAGACACCTCGTCTCACTGCTGGAACACATGGACTTCCTCGCCCTCACCGACTTCAACCTCGTGGCGCGTCATGGCGGCTTCGGGCGCGCCGCCCGGGACTCCGGGCGGCCGAAGGCCACGCTGTCGCGGCGGGTCGCCGACCTGGAGCGGGGGCTCGACCTGCGCCTGTTCGAGCGTGGTGCGCGCACGCTGAAGCTCACCGAGGAAGGGCGCGCGCTCTACGAGAGAACTTCCGTGCTGCTGACCGAGATCGACGAAACCGCGGCGGCCATCGCGTCCGGCGGCGGTGCGCCGCGCGGCAGGCTGAGGGTGAGCGCGCCGCTGCTTTTCTCGCAAACCGCGATGGGCAAGCTTGCCGCCGGCTTCGCCGCGAAGTACGGCGACGTGCGGCTCGAGGTCACCACGGAGGACCGGGCGGTCGACATGGTCGAGGAGGGCTACGACCTGGTGATTCGCGTGAACCCCGACCCCGATGCGCGGCTGGTCGGGCGGGTCTTCTTGAGGGACCGGCTCGTCGTGGTCGCGGCGCCGGAGCTGACGCGGCCCAAGGGCACCGTGCCTGTTCCGGCGGTGGTGCGCGGCGGCGGCACGGGCGACCAGAAGTCGATGTGGGAGATGACCGGCGCATCCGGCACGAGGCGCATTGCCGTGGAGCCTGTGCTGCACCTGTCGTCATTGTTCATGGTGCGCGACGCGGTGAGGGCGGGCGTCGGGGTCGCGCGATTGCCTTTATCGCTGGTCACACACGACCTGGCCGCGGGAAAGCTGGTGCACTGGGGCGATGTGGAGGGGCCCGAGATCGCGCTGTGGGCGCTGTACCCGTCGCGCCGGTTGCTGAGCACCCGGGTCTCCGTGTTCCTGGACTTCCTGAAAGAGGCCTTTCCCACCGGGTCACCTGACGAGCTGGCGGCGTTCATCGATTGAAGTTCGAGGACGCCGTTCGCACACGCAATACTCCGAGCGTTCACTTGCCGGATGTCGTCCCGGCCCGACCCCGCCTACATGCCGGCACACGCATGGCTCACCACCGGAGCAGCTCCAGCAGCGCCAGCCAGCGATTCAGGCTGCAGCTCGACACGGAACACGCAGGAATACGGCGGCCACAGGTTGGACCGCTGGCTGGTGCATTCCAGCGCCGCCTTCTCGCCGGACGCCGCTTGCGTGCCTGCGCTGCAGGCATAGCCATTCGCCGCCAAGGTCCGGGCGAGCTTGTCGGGCGCTTCTCCCTTGGCCGAGGCCAGGATGGCGTCGAGCCGTTGGCCTTCTCGCACCTCGACGGAGGCGCATCCGCTTGTCACGAGCAGCACCGTGGAAAAGACCAGCGCGGACCAAGCCGCCGGGAAACGCCGTGAAGAATTTGCTGCTGGCATAGGTTCCGACCGCTAGCCGGCTTGACGAACCCGCTGCAGCGCACGCTCCCCGGCCCGAGCGACCTGCGGATGCCGATGCGCCGCGCACAGCTGCGCAACTGGCAACAGCGCAGGCGACGGACGCTTCGCGATCTCGTTCGCCACGGCCTCGCCGAGAAAGAAGTCTTCGTCCTGCACGAGCCGTTGCAGCAAATCGATGTCCGAGAGGTCCAGCGATGGAACCAGGCAGACCACCACATCGCTCAGTTCGTCGGAGGCGAGCAGGCCGCGAACGAATGCACTCAGCGCGCCCTGGTCTTTCGCGACCGGCGATTGCGCGGGATGCAGGTCGGTCACGTCGACATCGCTTTCACGCGCCTCGCGAACGGCTGCCAGAAAGGCCGCGCAGGAATCGAACACGATGCGCGTGTCCGCGTCGTGCGCGAGGAACAGCACGCTTCCGGCGAGGGGCGAGCGGGTCACCAGAACGTGGTGGTCGCTCGTGTCGGCATCGTCCAGCACGTAGCCGCCCAACTGCGCGACGACGGGGTGGTAGGCGAAGCGCTCGCTTTGCTCGCGCACCGCAGGCTCGGGAAGAAGGGCCGAACCCTCACCGTCGAAAAGTGCGAGCGCATCGAAGTAGGCCTGCAGCACCGTCGCCGCCGACCCGTCAGGCCCGTCCGTGTGCTGCCCGTCGTCACCCTCGGGCAACTTGTCGAAGAAAGAACTCGCCATGGTCCAACGCCTCCCTATGTCACGACAACCGACCGACAAACCGACAAACAGAACAAGGGCTCTACAGCCCATGCTCCCGCAGGAACCTGTCGAGCTGGTGGCTGTTCGACAGCCCCAGCTTCGCGAACACATGCGCGCGGTGGGTTTCCACCGTGCGCTGTTCCAGCGGCGCGAGCTCCAGCGCGATCTGCTTGTTCGGCTTGCCCTCGGCCACCAGCCGCGCGACCTGCATCTCGCGCGGGGTGAGCTTGTTCCACAGGGCCTGCGCCGCCTGGCGGGCCTGCTGCCGCACGGCGATGTCGCCGGCCTGCTGCAGCGCCTTGGCGATGCTCTCGAGCAGGCGCTCGTCGTTGCACGGCTTCTCCAGCCAGCCGAAGGCGCCGTTCTGTACGGCCTCCACGGCCATGGGAATGTCGCCGTGGCCGGACAGGAAGATGACCACCAGCGGGCTGTGCTGCGCGCGCAGCGCGTCGAACACCTGCAGGCCGCTCACGCCCTCCATGCGCAGGTCGAGAATGACGCAGCCCGCACGCTGCAGGTCGGCGCCCGCCAGAAAGGCCTCGCCCGACGCAAAGGTCTGCACCGCGTAGCCGCGCGACAGCAGCAGCAGGCCGAGCGAGCGGCGCACGGCCTCGTCGTCGTCCACCACGCAGAGGTTGTTGGCCAGGGGGTTGATGGCGTTGGCTGCGTTCATGGCGGTGAGATCTCCAGCGCAAGAGTGAAAACGGTGCCGCCGCCGGGCCGGTCGGCAAAAGACAGCCGGCCACGGTGGGCCTCCACGATGGTGCGGCAGATGTTCAGCCCCAGCCCCAGCCCGCCGGCCTTGGTGGTGAAGAAGGGCGCGAACACCTGCTCGGCCAGCGCGGCGTCGATGCCGGGGCCATGGTCGGCCACGCGGATGTGCACGCGGGCGTCGAGCAGCTCGGCCTCTATCTCCACCACGCGCTGTTCGACCGGCGTGGCTTGCATGGCCTGCAGGCTGTTGGACACCAGGTTGAGCAGCACCTGCTCCAGCAGCACGCGGTCGCCGCGCACCGGCGGCAGGGCGGCGGGCATGCGCACCTCGGCGCGTGCCTGGCGCTGGCGCATCTCGCCCTGCAGCAGCGCCAGTGCGTTGGCCACCAGCGCGTTCACGGCGCAGTCTTCGGTGCCCACGGTGCGCTGGCGCACGAAGCCGCGAATGCGCCGCACGATCTCGGCGCTGCGCTGGGCCTGCGCCATGGTCTCGTCGAGGCTGCTCACCAGCAGCGGCTGGTTGCCCTGTTCCGCGAAGGCCTTGGCCGCGCTGGCGAAGTTGCTCAGCGCCATCAGCGGCTGGTTGAGTTCGTGGGCCAGGGTGGAGGCCATTTCTCCCAGGCTGGCCAGGCGCTGCGCGTGCTGCAGCTGCTCGTCGTTCTGGCGCTGGCGCAGCTCGGCGCGCTTCTGCTCGGTGATGTCGACCACCGAGCTCATCCAGCCGCTGTGCGCGCCGTCGGCGTCGATCAGCGGCGCGGTGTAGACCATGGTGATCACCTCGCGCCCGTCGCGGTGCCGCAGGCGCGACTCGAAGCCCGAGCGCGCGGGCTGGCCGCTCATCATGGCGTCGTAGTGGTGCCAGTGCTGCGTCACGTCGTCGGGGTGCCAGTAGGGGTAGGGCGGCAGCTTGCCGAGCAGCTCGTCGGCGCCGTAGCCGGTCATGTCGCAGAAGGCCGGGTTGACGTAGGTGATGCGGCCCTCGCGGTCGCGCGCGCGCATGCCGACCAGCAGCGAGTCTTCCATCGCCTTGCGAAAGGCGTGTGCCTCGTCCAGCGCATGGGTGCGCTCGCGCACGCGCAGCTCCAGGTCGCGCCGCGCATCGCGCTGCTCGGCGAAGCGGCGCTCGCGCAGCCGCCAATACAGGCCGCCCAGCAGCAGCACACCGGCGCACAGCAGCCCGAGCATCCAGGCGCGCTCGCGGGCACGGCTCACCTCGGCATGGTCGGCCATGACGGTCAGCGTCCAGCCCAGGTCGGGAAGGGGCTCGTCGACGGCCAGGAAGCGGCGCGGCTTGCCCGCGATGTCGGTGCGCACCAGGTAGCCGGGCTGGTCGTCGCTGCGCTCCACCTTCCAGGGCAGCGCCGCGAAGCGGGTGCGCGCGCCGTACTGCTGGTCGCGCCGCACGCGGTCGAGCTCGGCCGGGGCGATGTCGCGCGTGGTCTGGTAGAGCCACGAAGGCACCGAGCTCAGGAACACCACGCCGCGCGCATCGGTCAGCAGGATGGGGTCGCGCACGAAGGTCCAGGCCTCCTGCAGCTGGCGCAGGCTGACCTTGACGGTGACCACGCCCAGCACCGCGCCTGCCGTTCCAGCCGCGCCGTCACCCGTGCCACCCCCCGCGCCACCCTCCGCGCGCACCGGTGCCGAGATGAACAGCCCCGGCTCCCCCGTGGTCTGCCCCACGCCGTAGAACATGCCGCCGCGGCCCGCGCGCGCGTCGATGAAGTAGGGCCGGTTGGCATACGACTCGCCCACGAAGCTCTGCGGCGTGGCCCAGTTGCTGGCCGCCAGCGTCGTGCCGTTCAGGTCGATGAGGTAGAGCGCGTCGGAGCCCGCCTGTCGGTTGACCTCCTCGATGTAGAGGTTGGCGCGCTGCCGCACCGCGGCGTCCTGCGGGTGGGCCAGCGCGGCCAGCACCTCGGGGTGCAGGCCGGTGGTGAACGGCAGGTAGTTGTACTTGCCGGCCGAGTCGCGCAGGCCGAGCACGTGCACTTCCATGGCGCGGCGGATGGAGTCGGCCTGAAAGTTCGCTTCGCGCGTCGCGGCCCATTGCGCGGCCAGGCCGATGAGCAGCAGGGCCAGGGCGAGGGCGGCGGCCCAGGGGGCGAGCTTGCGCAGGCGCGCGCGGCGAAAGCGCGCGGGGGCTGGCGCGCGATCTGGCGTCGGCGCGGGCGCTAGCTCGGGCGTCGGCTCTGACGAAGGGGGCAGGGTGGGCGGCATGGTGGAGGAGGCCGACCGGCGCGGCGAGCCGGAATTTTGCCCTGCCGCCGGGTCAAGCCTGTGCGGCTGCCGCCCACTCCCTTGCGATGTCCGCCACGTCGTGCTCGCCCAGCCCCGGTGCGCTCGCCCTGATGCTGCCCGGCGTGCGCGAGAAACCGGTCGGAATCCCCAGCATCTGCAGCGCGCCCTCCGTCGGGTGCGCGTGCGACTGCACCAGCCCGCTTTCGCGCAGGTGCGGGTCGGCCATCACGCCTTCCATCGACAGCACCTGCGAATGCGGAATGTCCGCGTCCGCCAGCACGTCCAGCCACTGCGCGGTGGTGCGTTGCACCACCAGGTCGGCCAGCATGCCGTACAGCGCGTGGATGTTGCGGCTGCGCTGCGCCGGCTCCATGTACCGCGGGTCTTCGGCCACCTCGGGCCGGCCCGCCAGCAGAAAGAAGCGCTGCCATTGCGCGGTGGTGTAGGGCAGCAGGGCGATGAAGCCGTCCTGCGTCTGGTAGGGCCGGCGCGCGCTGGAGAGCAGGCGCTCGTAGCCCATCGGCCCCTCGGGCGGCGCGAAGGTGTGGCCCGCCAGGTGTTCCACCATGGTGAAGGCCGCCAGCGTCTCGAACATCGGTACCTCGACGGCCTGCCCCAGCCCCGAGCGCTCGCGCTCGTACAGCGCCATCGCCACGGCATAGGCCACGGTGAGGCCGGCCGTCTTGTCGGCCACGATGGTGTTCACGTAGGCCGGGTGCCCCGTCTGCGCATTCGCCTGCACGGCCGCGAGCCCGCTCATGGCCTGGATGATGTCGTCGAACGCGGGCCGGCCCGCATAGCGGCCCTTCTCCGAGAAGCCGACCGCCGCGCAGTAGACGAGCCGCGGGTTCAGCGCGCGCAGCGTCGCGTCGTCCAGCCCGAGGCGCGCCATCGACTTTGGCCGCACGTTCGACACGAACACGTCGGCATGGCGCACCAGCGCGCGCAGCCGCTCGGCGTCGGCGGGCGACTTCAGGTCGAGCACCACGCTGCGCTTGTTGCGGTTGAGGTTCAGAAAGGGCGCGCCCATGCCCGCATGCCGCGCGGGCGCCACGTGGCGGAACACGTCGCCGTCCTTCGATTCGACCTTGACCACGTCGGCGCCCATGTCGCCCAGGATCTGCGTGGCATAGGGGCCCATGGCGACCGAGGTCAGGTCGATCACGCGCACGCCGCTCAGCGGGCCGCTCATCGTGCGTCCTGCGCTGGCTGCGCAGCCTGTGCTGTTCGCACCGCTTGCGCCGCTTGCCCCACCGGCATCGCCAGCACGCACACCGCGCGCTCCACGCCCGGGCCGTAGGCGATGCCGCTCGCGCTCATGGCCGCCTCGACGCCGGCCAGGCAGCCCAGCACCATCGGCGCGTTCAGGTCGCCCAGGTGGCCGATGCGAAAGATCTTCCCCGCGAGCGCGCCCAGCCCGCCCGCGATGCCGACCTGGAAGCGCTCGCGCGCCAGCGTGCGCAGCGCCTCGGGGTCGATGCCCGCTCGCACCGCGACGGTGGTGACCGACACCGAGCGGTGCGCGGGCGTGCGCACATGAAAGCCCACGTCGCCGCGCTCGCTCCAGCCCTCCACCGCCGCCTGCACCGCCTGCGCCAGGTGGCGGTGGCGCGCCACGACCTGCGCCAGCCCCTCGGCGAACACCAGGCCCAGCGCCGCCTCCAGCCCCATCAGCAGGTTCTGCGGCGGCGTGCCGCAGAACTTGCGGTAGCTCAGCTCGCTCTTGCGGCGCATCCAGTCCCAGTAGACGCGCGGCGTGGGGTTGGCCTGCGCGACGCGCAGTGCCTTCTCGTTCACGGCCACGAAGCTCAGGCCCGGCGGCACCATCAGCGCCTTCTGCGAAGCGCCGATGGCCACGTCGACGCGCAGCGCGTCCATGTCGAAGGGCGCGGCCGCCAGCGAGGCCACCACGTCGACCACCAGCAGCGCGGGGTGCGCGGCGGCATCGATGGCGGCCCTGAAGGCCTGCATGTCGCTGGTCACGCCGCTGCCGGTGTCGGTGTGCACCACGAACACCGCGACGATCTCGCGCGCGGCGTCGGCGCGCAGCAACTGCTCGACCGCGCGCGGATCGGCCGCGTGGCCTTCCTGGCAGGCGGTGCGGCGCACGCGCACGCCCATGCCTTCGGCATGCAGCGCCCAGGCCTCCGAGAAGGTGCCGCTGCCCACCACCACCACGCACTCGCCCGGCGCCGCCAGGTTGCTGATGGCCGCCTCCCAAGCGCCGTGGCCGTTCGCCGCATACATGAACACGTCGGAGCGCGCCGTGCCGAACACGCGCCGCAGCCCCTGCTCGCAGTTGGCGATGAGGGTGTCCAGCGCGGGGTCGCCGAGTTCCAGCGGCTGGGTGCCCATGGCATCGATCACCTGAGGGGGCAGCCGCGTGGGGCCGGGCGCGTGCAGGAACACGCTGCCGGGGATGCGGGGAAGGGAAACAGAAGAGCGAGCGGAAGTGGAGGGGTTCAAGGCGGTCGTCCTGAAAAGAGAAAGCGCTTCGTGCCGATCTGTGCACGAAGCTTGCTTAAATAAATCGTATAGCAAGTTATGTGTATTGCTAAAAGATACTTACTGCACATGGTGCACCACGATGAGGCTTTTCCAAAGGTGGGTTTGTACCAATGGGCTGCGGATTGCTCTTCGCCGGCAAACATGGGAATATATCAATATGCACTATTCAAAAATCGCAATGCAATACTTTAACCGCGAGGCCCGCGCATGAGCGTGCTCTCGCCCACCGATTACGACGCCCTCGACGGCCTGGCAATGGCCCAGCTGCTGGCCGAGCGCGAACTCAGCTCGCAGGCGCTGATGCAGGCCGCCACCGACGCGGCACGCCGCCACGCCGACCTCAACGCGCTGACCTACGAGCGCTTCGACGAATCGCTGGCGCTGGCCCGCGACTGGCAACCGCGCGGCGTGTTCGGCGGCATTCCCTTCCTGCTGAAGGACTCGGGGCTCGCGGCCACGCGCTTTCCGTCGAGCATCGGCTCGCGCCTGCTCGACGACACCAGCTACACCGTGAACGCCACGCTGACCGAGCGCTTCGAGCAGGCCGGCCTGATCTCGTTCGCGCGCTCCACCGTGTCCGAGCTGTGCATGGGCCCGTCGACCGAGGCCGTGCGCAACGGCGGCGCCACGCTCAACCCCTGGGACCGCACCCGCTCCGTGGGCGGCTCCAGCGGCGGCGCGGCAGCCGCCATTGCGGCGGGCATCGTGCCGGTGGCGCACGGCAGCGACGGCGGCGGCTCCATCCGGCTGCCAGCCGCCTGTTGCGGCGTGTACGGGCTGAAACCTTCGCGCGGCCGCGTGCCGATGGGCCCGTTCCGCGGCGAAGGCTGGGGCGGCATGGCGGTGGACGGCGTGCTCACGCGCACCGTGCGCGACACGGCCGCGGCCATGGACGCCATCAGCGGTTACGAAACCGGCGCGCCCTACGCGTCGCCGCCCAAGGCGGGCAGCTACCTCGACCTGATTGCGCGCGCGCCCGAGCGGCCCTTGCGCATCGGCGTGTGGCGCCAGGCGTGGAACGACATCGCCATCGCGCCCGAATGCCTGGCCGCCGTGGACCGCACCGCGGCGCTGTGCCGCGACATGGGCCACGAGATCGTCGAGGTGCCGCTGCCCGACATCGACTACGAAGCCTTCGTGCGCGCCCACGGCACGGTGCTGGCGTCGAACATCGCCATGGCGGTCGACACGCGCGTGAAGCTGCGGGGCCGGCCGCTGGCGCAGGGCGACATCGAGGAAGTGATTCACGACGGCTACGCCGTCGGCAAGGCGCTGGCCGCCACGCAGTACGTGGAAGCCATCCAGCGCTTCCACGCCATCGGCCGCGCCTTCGAGGCGGCGATGAACGGATGCGACATCGTCATCAGCACCACGCTCACACAATTGCCGGCCAAGCTCGGCGAGCTCGCTCTCACGGGCGGCTTCTGGAACTTTCGCACCAAGGTGTCGCGCTACGCCACCTTCCTGGCCGTCATCAACGCCTCGGGCCAGCCCGCGGCGACGCTGCCGATGAGCCGCACCGCGCAGGGCGTGCCCGTCGGCACGCAGCTCATCGGCCATTTCGGGCGCGAAGACCAGGTGCTGGCGCTGTCGGCGCAGCTCGAACGCGCGGCGCCCTGGGCCCACGTGCGGCCGGCGCAGCGCTGACCTGCCGAGCGCCTTCGCATTCGCTGCATCACTGCATTCACCTTTCCATTCATCAAGGATCCGCATGAAGAAGAACCTGCTCCTCGCCGCCGTCGCCCTGTGCGCGGCGATGGTCTTGCCGGCCGCCCCCGTGTTCGCCAAGGACGCCAAGGACGACGTTGCCGTGAAGGTCGTCATGCACGCCTCCCTGCGCGTGCTCGACCCCATCTTCACCAACGCCTACATCACCCGCAACCACGGCTACCTGGTGTTCGACACGCTGTTCTCGCTCGACAGCGAAGGCAAGCCGCAGCCGCAGATGGTCGGCAGCTACAAGCTGTCGCCCGACAAGCTCACCTACACCTTCACGTTGCGCCCCGGCCTGAAGTTTCATGACGGCTCGCCCGTCACCTCGGAAGACGTGATTGCCTCGCTGCAACGCTGGGCCGCGCGCGACGTGCTGGGAACGCGCCTGCTGGCCGTGACCGAGAAGATGGCCGCGGTCGACGCCGGCACGTTCACGCTGCAGTTGAAGAAGCCCTACGGCCTGGTGCTCGACTCGCTCGCCAAGCCCGGCTCGCCGGTGCCTTTCATCATGCCCAAGCGCCTGGCCGCCACCTCGCCGAACGAGGCCATCACCGAGATGGTCGGCTCCGGCCCCTACAAGTTCGTGCAGGGCGACTTCCAGCCCGGCGTGAAGGCCACCTACGTCAAGTTTGCCGACTACGTGCCGCGCAGCGAGCCGGCCAGCAACTTCGCCGGCGGCAAGGTGGTGAACATCGACCGCCTCGAGGTCGTCAACATCGCCGACGGCCAGACCGCCGTGAACGCGCTGCGCAACGGCGAGATCGACTTCATCGAGAACGTCGCGCCCGACCTGCTGCAGCAGTTCGACGGCGTGAAGGGCGTGAAGACCGAGCCCAAGAGCCGCGAGACCAACATGTACACGCTGCGCATGAACTGGATGCAGCCCCCGTTCGACAACGTGAAGGTGCGCCGCGCCGCCATGGCCGCGCTCTACCAGCTCGACTACCTCGACGCCTCCATCGGCGACCCCAAGCGCTACCGCGTGTGCGGCGCGGTGCTGACCTGCTCGTCGCCCTACAAGAGCGACGAGGGCGCCACGCAGGTGCACAAGCCCGACCTGGCCAAGGCCAGGCAGATGCTGAAAGACAGCGGCTACAAGGGCGAGAAGGTGGTGGTGCTGCACTCCACCGACGTGCGCAGCCTGGTCAACATCGCGCCCATCACGGCGCAGGCGTTGCGCAGCATCGGCATGAACGTCGACATGCAGGCCATGGACTTCACCACGCTGCTGGCGCGCCGCACCAAGAAAGACCCGGTGGACAAGGGCGGCTGGAGCATCTTCCAGTCGAGCATCGTGGTGCTCGACCTGATCAACCCGGTGGTCAACCCCAACCTGGACGGCCGCGGCGAAGTCGGCTACCCCGGCTGGACCAAGGACGACACCATGGAAGGCCTGCGCGACCAGTTCGCCAGCGAGACCGACGCGGCCAAGCGCGCGCAGATCGCCCAGGCCATCCAGAAGCGCGCCTACGACCAGGTCATGTACGTGCCGCTGGGCGAGGTCATCGAGTACAAGGCCTACGACGCGAAGATGGGCAAGCTCGTGGACGCGCAGCTGCCCCTGTTCTGGTCGAGCAAGTGACGTGCTGAGCCTCGTCTTCAAGCGCCTGCTCGCCGCCGTGCCGGTGGTGCTGATCGTGGCCACGGTGGTGTTCCTGCTGTTGCGCATGGCGCCCGGCGACCCGGCCCGGGTCATCGCCGGCGACATGGCCAGCGAGGACACCATCGCGCAGATCCGCACCAACCTCGGGCTCGACCGGCCGCTGCCCACGCAGTACGCGATGGCCATGGGCGCCCTGGCGAAGGGCGACCTGGGCACCTCCATCGTGTCGAAGCAGCCGGTGTCCGCGCTCATCGGCTCGCGCATCGGGCCCACGGCCGCGCTCGCCGTGAGCTCGCTGCTGCTCACGGTGCTGCTGGCCATTCCGCTGGGCGTGCTGTCGGCCTGGTGGCACCGCCGCGCGTTCGACCGCGCCACCATGGCGCTGACCGTGCTCGCCTTCTCGGTGCCGGCCTTCGTGGTGGGCTACGTGCTCATCCTGGTGTTCTCGGTCACGCTGAACTGGTTTCCGGTGCAGGGCTACGCGCCGCTGGCTGACGGCGTGGGCGGCTTCGTGTACCGGCTGGTGCTGCCCAGCCTCACGCTGGCCACGGTGTTCGTCGCGCTCATCACGCGCATCACGCGCGCCAGCATGCTCGACGTGCTGGGCGAAGACTTCGTGCGCACCGCGCGCGCCAAGGGCGCGCCCGAGCGCTACGTGCTGTTTCGCCATGCGCTGCGCAACGCGGCCGCGCCCATCGTCACCGTGGTCGGCGTGGCCGTCACCACGCTCATCAGCGGGGTGGTGGTCACCGAGACCATCTTCAACATCCCCGGTGTGGGCAGCCTCATCGTCGATGCGGTGCTGGCGCGCGACTACCCGGTGGTGCAGGGAACGATCCTGTTCTTCTCCTTCATCTACGTGTTCGTGAACCTTGCGATCGACCTGATCTATGTGCTGCTCGACCCGCGCATCCGCTACTGAACCGGAACGACCATGCCAGCCGCTGTGACGAACCCTCCTTCCTCCCCTTCCTCCCCTTCCTCCCCTTCTTCACCGTCTTCTTCAATGCCCGTGCCGGTGTCACGCCTGCGCGCCGCGGCCGGCGCCGTGCTGCACGACCGCGTGATGCTGCTGTCCCTGGTGCTCTTGCTGCTGCTGGTCGCGGTGTCGGTGTTCGCGCCGCTGCTCGCCTCGCAAGACCCGGCGGCCATCGCGCCGCGCGAGCGCCTGCAGGGTGCCTCGGCCGCGCACTGGCTTGGCACCGACTCGCTCGGGCGCGACCTGTTCTCGCGCATCCTGCACGGGGGGCGGCTTTCCATCTCGCTCGCCTTGCTCGTGAGCGTGAGCTCGGTGGTGGTGGGCCTGCTGTTCGGCATCGTGGCGGGGTACTTTCGCCGCATCGACTCGCTCGTCATGCGGCTCATGGACGGCATCATGGCCATTCCCGGCCTGCTGCTGGCCATTGCCATGGTGGCGCTGGGCGGCGCGCAGATATCGACCATGGTGCTGGCCATCGCCATTCCCGAGGTGCCGCGCATCGCGCGCCTCGTGCGCAGCGTGGTGCTGTCGGTGCGCGAGGAGCCGTACGTGGAAGCCTCCTTCGGCATGGGCTCTTCGACGCTGCGCGTACTCACCTGGCACATCCTGCCGAGCACCATCAACCCGCTGGTGGTGCAGGCCACCTTCGTGTGCGCCGCGGCCATCCTTACCGAGGCCGTGCTGGGCTTCCTGGGCCTGGGCTTTCCGCCCGAGGTTCCGAGCCTGGGCAGCATCATTGCCGAGGGCCGGCCGTACTTCCAGCGCGCGCCCTGGATCATCCTGTTTCCCGGCGCGTTTCTCGCGCTGCTGATATTGGCCATCAACATGTTCGGCGACGCCCTGCGCGACCGGCTCGACCCGCGCCTTGCGCGCAAAGGCAGGAACTGATGCCCCATCCCCCCTCTCAATCCACGCAAGCAACCCGCGCGTCCGCCTCTGGGTCGGCACCCATCCTCGAGGTGCGCAACCTGCACGTGCGCCTGCCCGGCACCAGCGAACGCGCCTATGCGGCGCAGGACATCAGCCTCACCGTGGGCCGCAAGGAAATCGTCTGCATCGTCGGCGAGTCCGGCTCGGGCAAGTCCGTGACCGCCGGCGCCGTGATGGGCCTGCTGCCCAAGGACGTGCTCACGCTCGAAAGCGGCCAGATTTTGCTGGAGGGCCGAGACATCACGCACACCTCGCGCGCCGGCCTGCGTGCCCTGCGCGGCGACCGCATGGCCATGATCTTCCAGGAGCCCATGACCGCGCTGAACCCGCTGATGCGCGTGGGCGACCAGATTGCCGAGGTCTTCGAGTTCCACGACGCCTCGCTGGGCGCGGCCGAAGTGGCGCGGCGCGTGCTCGCGCTGCTGGTCGACGTGAAGCTTCCCTCGCCCGAGACGCTGCGCAGCGCCTTTCCGCACCAGCTCTCGGGCGGCCAGCGCCAGCGCGTGATGATCGCCATGGCCCTGGCCATGAAGCCCGCGCTCATCATTGCCGACGAGCCCACCACCGCGCTGGACGTCACCTCGCAGGCGCAGGTGCTGCGCCTGCTGAACGAGCTGCGCGACAAGCACGACAACGGCGTGCTGTTCATCACGCACGACTTCGACGTGGTCGCCGAAATTGCCGACCGTGTCGTCGTCATGCAGCACGGCCGCATCATCGAGAGCGGCACCGCGCAAGAGGTGCTGCGCAACCCCCGGCAGCCCTACACGCGCAAGCTGCTGGCGGCCGTGCCGCGCGGCGAGTTCGGCGCCGACGCGCACGAGACGGGTGGCGCCGCGGACACCGTGCTGGCCGTGAAGAACCTGGCGCTGCGCTACGAAACCGCCAGCTTCTTCGCCTCGCGCCGGCGCGTGGTGAACGCGCTGGACGGCGTCACGCTCTCGCTCGCGCGCGGTGAAACGCTGGGCGTGGTGGGCGAGTCGGGCTCGGGCAAGACCACGCTGGGCCGCTGCCTGGCGCACATGGCCGCGCCCACCGGCGGCCAGGTGCTGCTCGACGGCATCGACGTGACGCACCTGTCGCGCGCGCAGTGGCGGGTGCATTGCAAGCGCGTGCAGATGATCTTCCAGGACCCGTTCCGCTCGTTCAACCCGCGCATGAAGATCGGCAGCTCGCTGGCCGAAGGGCCGATGAACTACGGCGAGACCCGCGCCGAGGTCGACGCCCGAATGCTGCGCATGCTCGCGCTGGTGCAGCTGGACGCCAGCGCGCTGCAGCGCTTTCCGCACGAGTTCTCGGGCGGCCAGCGCCAGCGCCTGTCGATCGCGCGGGCGCTGATGATGGAGCCCGAGGTGCTGATTGCCGACGAGGCCGTGTCCGCGCTCGACGTGTCGGTGCAGGCGCAGATCCTCGACCTGCTGGAGGAGATCCGCGCGCGGCTGGGCCTGAGCATCGTGTTCATCACGCACGACCTGCGCGTGGCCGCGCGCCTGTGCCACCGCATCGCGGTGATGCAGCGCGGCAAGGTGGTCGAGCTGGGCACGGCCCGCCAGGTGTTCGGGCAGCCCGCGGCCGCGTATACGCGCGAGCTGCTGTCGGCCATTCCGGGCCAGCAGCACAGGCACGAGCACGACGCCGACGCGGACGCCGATGCCGATGCCGATGCCGCCGCGCGCGAGGGGGCGCTGGCATGACGTGCATCGCACTCATCAGCCAGTCGGCCAACCTCGGCTACTTCGCGCCCCTGGTGCAGGCCGTGGCGCCCGAGTTCGAGGTGGTCGTGTGGCCCGACCCCGGCTTTCGCGAGGCCGACGTGGCCATGTGCTGGAACGCGCCGGCCGGCGTGTACACGCAGATGCCCAGGCTGCGGCTGGTGCACAGCATCGCCGCCGGTGTCGACAACGTGGTGGCGGGGCAGGACCTGCGCGGCTTGCCGGTGTGCCGCGTGGTCGACCCCAAGCTCGCGGATGGCATGGTGCAGTACGTGCTGTGGTCGGTGCTGCACTTTCACCGCAGGTTCGACGTGGCGCTGGCCAACCAGCGCCAGCGCGTGTGGCAGCGCCCGCTGCAGACGCCGGCCGGCGAATGCCGCGTCGGCCTCATGGGCCTGGGCAAGCTGGGCGGCGCCATCGCGCGCAGCCTGCTCGGGCTGGGCTATGCCGTCAACGGCTGGTCGCGCAGCGCGCATGCCATCGAGGGCATGGCGATGTACAGCGGCGCCGAGGCCTTCGACGACTTCCTGGGCGCGACCGACGTGCTGGTGTGCGTGCTGCCGCTGACCGAGGCCACGCGCGGCATCCTGGGCCGGCGCACCTTCGACGCGCTGCCGCGCGGCGCGGCGGTCGTCAACTGCGGCCGCGGCGAGCACCTGGTCGCCGCCGACCTGCTCGCCGCGCTCGACAGCGGCCAGCTGCGCGGCGCCGTGCTCGACGTGTTCTCGAGCGAGCCCTTGCCGGCGGAAGACCCGCTGTGGCAGGCCCCGGGCGTGATCGTCACGCCGCACATGGCCACCATGGCCTCGTCCGCCGTGGTGGCGCAGCAGGTGGTGGACAACGTGCGCCGGCTGGACGCCGGCGAACCCCTTCTCAACGTGGTCGACATGCACCGCGGTTATTGACCCCTTCCTCATCTTTTTGCTGAATTCGCTGGAGAACCCATGAGTTTCGAAGACCCCGCCATTTCCGTTCCCATTCCCACCCGCTCGCCGCTGGACCCGCAGGTGGCGCAGTTCGTGCGCGCCATGGACGCCGACGCCGGCCAGTTCGGCCGCCGCGAGACGGTGTCGATCGCCGAGGCGCGCGAAATCGCCGAGACCGTGCGCAAGCGCTGGGTCGTGGGCGGGCCGGTCATGGCCCGGTCGGTCGAGCACACCGTGCCCACGCGCCATGGCGAGGTGCGCGTGCGCGCGCACTACCCGGTGCAGCGCGCGCTGCCCGGCGTGTTCGTCTACCTGCACGGCGGCGGCTTCGTGCTGGGCAGCCTGGACACGCACGACCGCGTGATGCGCGAATACGCGCAGCGCGCGGGCATCGTCGTCGTCGGCGTGCACTACACCCGCGCGCCCGACGCCAAGTTTCCGCGCCCCATGCAGGAGTGCGCCGACGTGCTGCGCTGGGTGGCGGCGAACGGCGCGCTGCTGGATGTGGATGCGGCGCAGCTCTTCGTGGGCGGCGACTCGGCCGGCGCCAACTTCTCGATGGGCGCCAGCCTGGAGCTGCGCGACCGCGGCGAGCAGCTGCTGAAGGGCATCGTGCTGAACTACGGCAGCGTCAGCAGCAACCTGTACCGCAACTCGGTCATCCAGTACGGCGGCGGCGACTACGGCCTGTCGCTGCTCAGCATGATGTGGTTCCGCGCCATGCACGTGGCCAGCGGCGCCGACCTGACCGACCCGCGCATGGACATCCTGCGCGCCGAGCTGCACGGCCTGCCGCCGGCCTGGCTGGTGGTGGCGGAGTGCGATCCGGTGCACGACGACATGATCGAGCTGGAGCAGATGCTGCGCGACGCCGGCAACGACGTGCGCATGAAGGTGTACGCCGGCGCGGCGCACAGCTTTCTGGAGGCGGTCTCGATCTCGGACCTGGCCGTGGAGGCCTTCGAGGACACGGCGCGCTGGCTGCGCGAGCGCTCGGCTGCCGCCGCGCTTTCGAGCTGAGGGCCGCGCCATGTTCGTCCAACCGGCCTACGCCGAGACAGACACGGCCGCGCTGCACGCGGGCATGCGCGCGTGGAGCTTCGCCACGCTGGTGACGCAGGGCGCGGGCGGCATCCAGTCGTCGATGCTGCCCTTCCTGCTCGACAGCGCGACCAGCGAGGCCGCGACCTTCGGCACGCTCGTCACCCACCTGCCGCGCCACGACCCGCTCTATGCAGACCTGCTGGCGGCCGAGGAGGTGCTGGTCATCTTCCAGGGCCCGCACGCCTTCGTGTCGCCCAGCTGGTACCGCCACCAGATGACCTTCCCGACCTGGAACTACACGCTCATCCACGCGCGCGGCAAGCCGCGCGTGAGCGAGGACGAAGACAAGGTGATGGAGGTGCTGCGCCGCACCGTCGCCCACTACGACACGCCGCTGGGCGGCAGCTGGGACTTCGAGAAGATCCCGATGTCGCATACCGGCTCGCGCCTGCGGGTCATTGCCACGCTCGAGATCCCGATTGCCACGCTCACCGGGAAAATGAAGCTCAACCAGGACAAGACGGTCGAAGACCGGCTGGGCGTCATCGCCGCGCTGCAGGCGCAGGGCGATGCGCAGAGCCTGCAGATGGCGGGCCTCATTCGCGCGCAGCCCGACATGCGCGAGGCCCTGCAAGTCCCTTCGATGGAAAGCACCGCATGAACCTCGCAGACATTCCCCTCCAGAGCCCGGCTGATGCCGCCACGCCTGCTGCCGCGCAGACCGAAGCGCAGGTGCGCGAGGACCTGGCCGCGCTCTACCGCCTGGTCGCGCATTTCAAGATGACCGACCTGATCGACACGCACATCAGCGCGCGCGTGCCGGGGCCGGAGAACCACTTTCTCATCAACCGCTACGGCGTGCTCTTCCACGAGATGCGTCCGCAGGACCTGGTGAAGATCGATACCGACGGCAGGCCCGTCGACCCCGGCGACCCGGAAACCACCAACCGCGTGAACGCCGCCGGCTTCACCATCCACTCGGCCGTGCACATGGCGCGCCACGACCTGGCCTGCGTCATCCACACGCACACCGCCGACGGCATCGCAGTGGCCTGCCGCGCCAAGGGGCTGCTGCCCATCACGCAGCACGCGCTGCGCTTCTACGACCGGCTGGGCTACCACGACTACGAAGGCATCGCGGTCGACCTGCAGGAGCGCGAGCGCCTGGTGGCCGACCTGGGGCCGCACAAGGCGATGGTGTTGCGCAACCACGGGCTGCTGGCAGCGGGCACGACCATTCCCGAAGCCTTCGTGAACATCTACTTCCTGGAGCGCGCGTGCCAGGCGCAGATCAAGGCCACCTCGGGGGGGGACGAGCTGGTGTACCCGTCGGCCGAAGTCTGCGAGCGCACCGCGCGGCAGTTCGAGCGGCCCACCGCCATGGCTTACTGCAACCGCGTATGGGCCGCGGCGCTGCGGCTGTTATGAGGCCGGGTGGCCGGTAGCTGCCGGTAGCTCAGGAGAGCCCGGCCTTGCCGCTGAGCGCCTTGGTGGCGCTCATGAGCATCGGCGCGAAGCGCTTGGCGAAGGCGTCGGGGCTCCAGTCGGCCAGCGAGCCCGAGATGTCGATGGCGGCAATCGGGCGGTTCTCGTTGTCCAGCACCGCGCTGGCCAGGCTGATCTCGCCGAGCATGCTTTCTTCCGACGCTATGGCGTAGCCGTCGGCCGCGCTCCTGGCGATGAGCTCGCGGATCTGCGCCGCATCGGTCACGGTGCGCGAAGTGAGCGGCGTGGCGACGGAGCGCGCGAGGATGCTGTCGACTTCTTCAGCGGGCAGGTGCGACATGATCGATCGGCCGCTGGCGGTGTGGATGGTCGCGAGCCGCCGCCCGATCAGCGTGGTGGTGTAGGTCTGGCGCTTGGTCTGGCGGCGCAGCGCGAAGATGATGGTGAGGTCGTCGAACAGGCTCAGCTCCACGCGCTCGCCCGATTCGCGCTGCACGTCGACGATGAGCGGGGTGGCGCGCTCCAGCAGGGGCACGCTGCGCAGGTAGTCGAAGGTGCGCTCCAGTATCTTCTTGCCCAGCACGTATCCCCGGCCGTTGATGCCACGCTCGAGGTAGCCCAGCGTCACCAGCGTGTAGGCCATGCGCTGGGCGGCGCTGCGGTCCATCTCGCAGAACTCGGCAATGTCGTTCAGGCTGAGCGGCGCCGGATGGTCGGCGAAGCACTCCAGCACCTTCATGCCCTTGGCGAGCGACTGGATGTAGAGCGTGTCGGGGCGAGCGGTCATTCGGTGGGTGGGCCTTCTTGGGGCTTTTTGGCGCGGAAAGCGGGGGCGGGGCGCGAAACCCAGAGGATAGCGCAAGAGTATTGCATCGCAATGCCTGAAGCGCGATTAACGATATGCACGTGCGGCAAGGCGCTTCGCCGTCCCCCGCCGACGTTCCCCGGTGCCCTGCGCCTCAACCGAGCATCGGCACCAGGTCCGGATCACCCTTCGCCATCGCCCGGCGGTACGCCGGCCGCTCCCCGATGCGCTGCAGGTACGCGCGAATGTTCGGGTACGCCGCCAGGTCCAGCGGCTGGAACAGCCGCATCGTCGTGAGCGAGAACACGCTCATGATGTCCGCCGCCGTGAACTCGCTGCCCGCCAGGAAGGGCGCCTCGCCCAGCCGTGTTTCCACCAGCGCCAGCACGCGGTCGAGCCGGCTCTGCGCCGAC
This sequence comes from Variovorax sp. RCC_210, assembly GCF_041355175.1. Lineage (NCBI taxonomy): Bacteria > Pseudomonadati > Pseudomonadota > Betaproteobacteria > Burkholderiales > Comamonadaceae > Variovorax > Variovorax sp. RCC_210. Next base: position 118,305 of record NZ_JBFUPJ010000003.1, read on the forward strand.
GCCAGCACCGGGTGGTCCGGCGCCAGCTTGGCCCGGCTCGCCATCATCAGCCGCCCGACCACCGGCTGCAGGTTGCCGTTCGAGAAGTGAAACCAGTACAGGAAGGAGGCGTAGTCCGCATGCTCGGGCCCGGGCTTCAGCCGGCCGCCGCCGTGCTTCACGATGATGTATTCGACGACCGCGGCCGACTCGGCCAGCATGAGTTCGCCGTCTTCGATGACCGGGGCCGCGCCCAGCGGGTGCAGCGCGACCAGCTCGGGTGGCGAAAGGCGGGTGACGGCGTCGCGCGTGTAGTGCTGGAGGTCGTAGGGAATGCCGAGCTCTTCGCAGAGCCAGACGATGCGTTCGGATTGGGAGTGGCCGAGGTGGTGGATCTTGAGCATGGGGTGCAGGTGAACGTGCAAGTGAAGATGCAGATGGAGGCGTCAGGTCGTCAGGTCGTCAGGCGACGGGATTGTCCGGAGGGTCGTCTGCCTTCATCGGGTCATCCGCCGCGGTGTCCGACGCGCCGTTCCTGGCTTTTTTCTCGTCCTGCTCGCGCAGCCACTGCTCGGCCGTGGGCTGGCGGGCGCTTTCCTGCCTGGACAGGCTCTGGATGAGTTCGATGAGGCGACGCCGATCTTGCATGGGATTCGTTGTAGGTGCACGCCGCCGCATTGCCTGTAGGCCGAGCGCCTGACCCGTCGGCCATCGGGACTCCACCCGTTGTGGGCGGGCAGACGCAAATTAAGATGCCACCCGCGCCCGAAAGGCACCTTCCGCATGTCGCCGCGGCGGCCTTCCTGAACCAGCCACGTACCCCCTTCGTCTTCTCATGCGCACCGATCTCCGCACCGATCCCTGCACTGGTCCCACGCAACTCAGCGCTGCCCCAGCCGGCGCCCGGCGCCCGTGAGCGGCCGGCGCAGTTCCGCCTTCCATTCCGGCGGCGGCGCCATGGGCGCGCGCATTCGCGCGTTCGACTGGGCCGCCACGGCCGTCGGCGCGATCGACACCTGGCCCGCCGCGCTGAAGATCTCGGTCGACAACATGCTGTCGTCTGACTTTCCGGCCTGCATCTTCTGGGGCGCGGACTTTGTCGCCATCTACAACGACGGCTACCGCGTGCTGCTCGGCGACAAGCCGGAGGCGCTCGGCCAGCCGATGCGCGTCACCTGGAGCAAAGCCTGGGCCGACCTGCGCCCCATCGCCGAGAAGGCCATGCAGGGCGAGTCGACCTTCATCGAGGACTACCTGGTGCGCGCCGACCGCCGCGGCTTCCTGGAAGACGCCTTCTTCACCTTCTGCTACAGCCCGCTGTACGACGAGCACGGCGAGGTGCTGGGCATTTTGGACACGGTGGTGGAAACCACCGGCAAGGTGCTGGCCGACCGCCGGCTGCAGGGCGAACGCAAGCGGCAGAACCAGCTGCTGCAGCAGATGCCCGGCTTCGTCGCCGTGCTGGCCGGGCCCACGCATGTGTACACCTACGTGAACGACGCCTACGTGGCCATCTCCGGCCCGCGCGAATTTTTGGGGCGCACGGTGCGCGAGGTGTTTCCCGAGCTGGAGGGCCAGGGCATCTACGAACTGCTCGACGGCGTGTACGCCACCGGCCAGCCGGTGCACGCCAAGGCGCTGCCGCTGAAGCTGCAGGGCAAGGACGGCGGGCAGGGCACCCGCTACATCGACCTGCTCTACGAGCCCATCCACGGCGACGATGGCCAGGTGCTGGGCATCTTCGTGGGCGGCTACGACACCACCGAGCATGTGCGCGCCAAGGCCGAGCTGGCCGAAAGCGAGGCGCGCCTGCTGGCGCTGGCGGCGTCGCTGGAACGGCAGGTCGACCAGCGCACGCGCGCGCTGCAGGACTCCGAAGATTTCACCCGCCTCGCGCTCGGCGCCACGGGTGGCGTGGGCGTGTGGTCGTACCTGGTGGCGGTCGACAAGTTCTACTGCGACGCGGCCATCTCCGAGCTGTACGGGCTCGACGCGACGGTGGCCGCCAACGGCATCTCGCGCCGCGGCTTCCTGGCCAACGTGCACCCCGAAGACATGCCGCGCCTGCAGCAGACCATGTCGGGCGGCCTGCAGACCGAAGGCGAGCTGGAGCTCGAGTACCGCATCTGCCACCCCGACGGCTCGGTGCGCGCCGTGCTCTCGCGCGGCCACACCTACTTCGACGAGGCCGGCCACGCGGTGCGCCGCACCGGCGTGGGCATCGACATGACGCGCCAGCGCCAGCTCGAGGAGCAACTGCGCCAGTCGCAGAAGATGGACGCGCTGGGCCAGCTCACCGGAGGCATCGCGCACGACTTCAACAACATGCTGCAGGGCATCGTGATGCCGCTGCAGCTCATTCGCAAGCGCGTGGCCGCGCAGAAGTACGAGGGGCTGGAGCGCTACATCGAGGCCGGGCTCGAATCGGCGCGGCGCGCCGCCTCCATCACGCAGCGGCTGCTGGCGTTTTCGCGCAGGCAGCCGCTGGTCAACCGCAGCATTTCCCTCAGCTCGGCGCTGCGCGGGCTGGAAGCCATCCTGCGCAACGCCGTGGGCGAGAACGTGACGCTGGTCATCGACGAGGCGCCCGACGCCTGGGACGTGCTGACCGACCCGCACCAGTTCGACAGCGCGGTGCTCAACCTGACCATCAACGCGCGCGACGCCATGCCCGACGGCGGCACGCTGACCATCGCGCTGTCCAACGTGGCGCTCACGGCGGCGCAGGCCGCGCGCATCGAGGGCCTGGCCGCCGGCGACTACGTGCGCGTGGCCGTGCGCGACACCGGCGTGGGCATGTCGAACGCGGTGATGGCGCAGGCCTTCGAGCCCTTCTTCACCACCAAGCCGCTGGGGCAGGGCACCGGGCTCGGGCTGTCGATGATCTACGGCTACGCCCGCCAGTCGCAGGGCACCGTGGTGCTCGAAAGCGTCGAAGGCATCGGCACCGCGGTCAACCTGTACCTGCCGCGCGCCACCGCGCTCGCGGTGCCCGCCAGCGTGGCGCTGCCCGACATGCCGTCGCCCAGCGCGTCGCAGCGCCAGATTCTGGTGGTGGAAGACGACGAGGTGGTGCGGCGCATGGCCGTCGAGCTGCTGCGCGACCAGGGCTACCAGGTGCTGGAGGCGAGCGACGGCGCGCAGGGCATGGCCTTGCTGGAGCGCTCGGCGCCCATCGACCTGCTGCTGTCCGACGTCGGGCTGCCCGGCCCCAACGGCCGGCAACTGGCCGACTTCGCGTTGTCGCGCATGCCGGACATGCGCGTGATCTTGATGACGGGCTACGCGGCGCACGTGGCCAGCGACGCCGCGCTGCTGCGCGGTGACGTGGAGCTGATGGTGAAGCCCTTCGATGCCGATGCGCTGCTGCGCAAGGTGGGCGAGCTGCTGGGGCGTTAGAACGCCGTTCTTTTCAGTCGATCAGTCGATCAGCCGCAGCGCCGACTCCCACGCGAACTGCGCGTGTGCCAGCCCCTCGCCGCGGTTGAACTGCGCCGCCGTGCGCTCGCACACCGCCTGCGAAGGCATGCTCAGCTTGCGCCCACCGCTCAGCGCCTTCACCTGCGCCTGGCACGCCCGCTCCAGGAAGTAGATGTTCAGGAAGGCCTCGGCAATGCTGCGCCCCGCGGCCAGCAGGCCGTGGTTGCGCAGGATCATCACGCGGTGCTCGCCCAGGCTCCTCACCAGCCGCTCGCGCTCGTCCAGGTCCAGCGCGATGCCCTCGTAGTCGTGGTAGCCCAGGTGGCCGTAGAACTTCAGCGCGTGCTGGGTGATGGGCAGCAGCCCCTCTTCCATGCACGAAACCGCGATGCCGTCGGCCGTGTGCGTGTGAATGACGCAGGCCAGGTCGTGGCGCGCCATGTGCACGGCCGAATGAATGGTGAAGCCCGCCGCGTTCACGCGCTGCGGTGCCTCGTCGGCGTTCACGGCCTTGCCGCTCGGGTCGATCTTCACCAGGTCGTGCGGCTGCATCTCGTGGAACAGCACGCCGTAGCGGTTGATGAGGAAGTGATCGGGCGTGCCCGGAATGCGCGCACTGATGTGCGTGTCGACCAGATCGGTCATCTTGAAGTGCGCGATCAGCCGGTACAGCGCGGCCAGGTCGTGGCGCGTGCGGGCTTCGGCGTCCTCGACGGGGAGTGTCTCTGTGCTTGTCATGGGTCGGGTCGGTAGGTGCTTGAAGGCGTGATGTGCGTGAGGAGCCTGATGTGCGCGTCAGGTGGCGGCGACGCCGGGTTGCTGCCGGATGAGTGCGGCCACCGCCAGGCTCTGCGCGTCGCCCTGGCGCTCCAGCGCGGCGATCACGCCGAGGCGGTCGGCCACCGGCTTGTCCTGGTTGAGCTTCATCTTTCCCTCGATGCGCGCGATGGGAATGCGCACCGCGGCAATCGCCTTCAGGCGCAGCGCGGTGTAGTCGGCCGGCACTCCGGGAAACGACCAGTCGCCGCCCAGCGGCGTGTCGTAGGTGGCCACGGTGCGCTCCAGCACCGCGCGGATGGCGTCGGCGTCTTCCACCACCTCGGGCGTGCCCTGCACGTGGATGGCGGTGTAGTTCCAGGTGGGAAAGGTCATGCGGTTCTCGTACCAGCTCGGCGAGATGAAGGCGTGCGGCCCCTGGAAGATCACCAGCGCGGGCGCGCCGGCCTTCAGGTCGTGGAACTGCGGGTTGCCGCGCGCCAGGTGGGTGGTGAGCAGGCCGTGGCTGGCGTGTATGTGGGCGGTGCCGTCCGGGCCTTCCTCGTCCACCAGGAAAGGCAGGTGCGTGGCGTTCAGGCCGTTGTCACCGTGGGTCACCAGCGTGGCAAAGCTCCATTCGCGCATGCGCGCGCGCAGCAGCACCTCGTCTTGCTCGGCATAGGCCGGGGGCGTGTACATCGGCGCGGTCCTCAGGCGTGGCGGTGCAGCCAGGCCGCGGTGTCGTCGAAGGCCACGCCGGCCACGTCGGCGATGGACACCGCCTCCAGAAAGCTGTGCACCGTGCCCTTGTAGACCTTGGCCTCCACCTGCACGCCGGCGGCCTTCATCTTCTCCACCATGTCGATGTTGTCGTCGTACAGCGGGTCGCACTCGGTGATGACCATGAACGCCGGCGGAATGCCTTCGAGCTGCGCGGCCAGCAGGTTCATGCGCGGGTCGGTGAAGTCTTCCGTGCGGCGCAGGTAGTTGCGGTAGAACCAGACCATCATGTGCAGCGAGAGGCCGTAGTCGCCCGCGCCGTAGCGCACCACCGAGTCGCGGTACAGGTTGGTGCTGAAGCCGGTGTAGTTCAGCACCATGCCCTTGATGGGGCTCGCGCCGTGGTCGCGAAAGTGCAGGCAGGTGTTCAGCGACAGGTTGCCGCCGGCCGAGTCGCCGCCGATGAAGAACTGCGCCGGGTCGAAGCCGATGTCCGCGGCGTTGGCCAGCAGCCAGGTCACCGTGTCCACGCACTCCTCGATGGGCTGCGGAAAGCGCGCCTCGGGCGCACGCGTGTAGTTGATGCCCACCACCACGATGCCCGCGCGCTGCGCGTACTCGCGCATCAGGCGGTCATGGGTGTCGATGCTGAAAAGCACGAAACCGCCGCCGTGGATGTACAGGAACACGCCGGGCATCTTCACCTCGGCGGGGTAGTGAACGCGCATCTCGATCTCGCCGTGGCGCGTGGGAATCATGCGGTTCACGGTGCGCGCCATCTTCGGGCCGCCTTCGGTCCAGGGCGCGCGCACCTTCTCGGCAATGTCACGGCCTTCGGCCATCGAGACGGTGTCGCGGCGCGGGTACTTCGAGGCGTCGGCGGCCATGCGTTGCGCGAAGTCGCGGACCTGCGGGTCGAGCGGCGCGGGCGCGGCGCCCTCCATCGAAGCGGCGAATGCGGGGTCGAGTTGGGTCATGGTGCGTTGCTTGTTGGGCTACAGGAAAGGGAACGGAAAAGAAAGGACGAACAGGCGCTCAGTACCCGCGCGCCATGTCCACCTGGTTGAAAAGTGGCGCGCCCGCGCGCAGCTGCGCCACGTTGCGCGCAATCTGCGAGGCGACCACGTCGAAGGCGGCCATGGTCGCCATGTGCGGCGTGACGACCACGCCCGGCGCGGTCCACAGCGGGTTGTCGGCCGGCAGCGGCTCCTGCTCGAACACGTCGATCACGGCACCGCGCAGCTGGCCGCTGTCCAGCGCGGCCAGCAGGTCGGCCTCGACCAGGTGCTCGCCCCGCCCGCAGTGAATGAGCGTGCTGCCCCGGGGCAGCGCCGCGAAGGTGCGCGCGTTCAGGATGCCGCGCGTCTGCGGCGTGAGCGGCAGCAGGCACACCAGCACGTCGGTCTGCGCCAGGAAGGGCTGCAGCCCCGCCTCGCCGCTGAACACCGTCACGCCCGGCATCTCGCGCGCGCTGCGCGCCCAGCCGCTCACCGTGTAGCCCAGCGAGGGCAGGTACGAGGCAATGTGCCCGCCCAGCTCGCCCAGGCCCATCAGCCCCACGCGGCAGGACGACGCGGGCGTCTGCAGCGGGCGCTTCCATTGCTGCTGGCGCTGGCTGGCCATCGCCTGGTCGAGCTTGCGGTGAAAGTGCAGCACGCCCCACAGCACGAACTGCAGCATGCCGTCGGCCAGCAGCGGATCGACCACGCGGCACACCGGCAGGCCACGCAGGTCCTGCCCGGCCACCACGTTGTCCACACCCGCGGCAATGCTGTGCACCAGTTTCAGGTTCGGCATGCGCGCGTAGATGTCCGGCGGCGACTGCCAGCAGGCGGCCACCTCGGCGTCGAGGCAGCGCGGGTCGGGCCAGGTGGCGATGTCCAGCGTGGGGTCGGCGGCCAGCAGCAGCGGGCGCAGGAAGTCGAGGTCGGCGGAACGGCTCAGCAGTGCAACGGTGGTCATGGGGTGGCGAGAAGGTGCTGCGCCAGCGCGTGGTACGCCGGCAGGGTGGTGGGGTCGAGCCCGGCGTTGCCGGCCCGGGGGTGCGAGGCGAAGCGCGCGATGGTCATCTTGGCCACGGGGTCGATGTAGATGCCCTGGCCGTGGATGCCGCGCGCGCAGTACGCGCCGTGGGCGTTGTGCGTCACCCACCACATGTGGCGGTAGCTCCAGCCCTTCAGCAGCGCGTAGCCGGCACGCGCGAAGTGCGCGGGGGCCGCGCCCTGGCGAATGTCGGCCACGGCCGCCTCGGGCACGATCTGGCGGCCGTTGAAGAAGCCGTTGCCGCGCATCACCTCGCCGAAGCGCGCCATGTCGCGCAGCGTGCCGTTGAAGGCGCCGCCCGCGCCGGCCAGGCGCTTGCCGTCGACGCCGAAGTACGCGTCGTGCTCCGCGCCCATGGGCCGCCACAGGCGCTCCTGCACCAGTTGCTGCAGCGTTTGCCCGGTCACGTTGCACAGCACCCAGGCCAGCACCTCGGTGTTGGCGGTCTTGTACGCGAAGGCCTCGCCGTGCCAGTCGTTGCGCTGCACCGTGCACAGGAAGGCGCGAATGCCCGCGGGGTCGATCACGCCGGGCTCGCGCGGCAGCTGGCCGGCCGCGCGCAGGTACGACCACACCTCGGCGCCGGGGCGCGTGTAGTCCTCGTCGTATTCGAGCGCGGTGGTCATGTCCATCACCTGGCGCACGGTGGCGTTGCCCCAGGCGCTGGCCTCCAGCTCGGGCACGTAGGCGGTCACCAGCGCGTCGGGGTCGAGGCGGCCCGCCACCATCTCGGCGGCGGCCAGCGTGCCCACCAGCGACTTGGTGACCGACATGCACACGTGCGGCGTGTGCGGCTGCAGCGGGCCGTCGTAGTGCTCGTAGACGATGCGGCCCTTGTGCAGCACCACGATGCCGTCGGTGTGGTTGGCGGCCAGCGACTGGCGCCAGGTCATCGGTGCCATCTGTGCCATGGAGGCGGTGCCGCCCAGCGGCGTGAAGGCCACCGCGTCGATGTCGTCGCGCAGCGCATATGGCAGCTCGCTCACGGGCCCGTCGCCGCGCCACACCTGCGCGGTGGGCACGCTCTCGCGCAGGGCGCTGAAGCGTTCGCGCACCCGCGGTGCCGACCAGGCATCGGGGTCTTCCGACAGGCGGGGCGCACCCATGCGCCAGCCCAGTTCCACAGGCGCCGTCATGCCGCGAGCTTGTGTTCGAAGTAGTCGAGGCCCGGCATCGCGCCGAGCAGCTGCCGCGTGTAGTCGTGCTGCGGCGCGCTGAACAGCTGCCCCGGCGCGCCGCGCTCCACGATCTGGCCCTTGCGCATCACCACCACCGAGTTCGAAATTTCCGCGGCCACGCGCAGGTCGTGCGTGATGAACATCATCGTCAGCCCCAGCTCGGCCTTCAGCTCCGCCAGCAGCGCCAGCACCTGCGACTGGATCGACACGTCCAGCGCCGACACGGCCTCGTCGGCGATGAGCAGGCGCGGCTTCAGCGCCAGCGCGCGTGCAATCGAAATGCGCTGGCGTTGCCCGCCCGAGAACTCGTGCGGAAAGCGGCCCACGGCCGAGGCGCCCAGCCCCACGCGCTCGAGCAGCGCGGCGGCCATCTTCAGGGCTTCGGCGCGCGGCGTGCCGAAGATCATCGGGCCGCGCGCAATGGCGTCGCCCACCTTCTGGCGCGGGTTCAGCGAGGCGAAGGGGTCCTGGAAAATGATCTGCACCTGGCGCCGGTATTCGCGCAGCGCCGCGGCGTCCTGCGACAGGATGGAGCGGCCCGCGAAGGCGATGTCGCCGCTGTCGGGCGTCATCAGCCGCATCACCATGCGCCCGAGCGTGGACTTGCCCGAGCCCGATTCACCGACCACCGACACGGTTTCGCCGTCTTCGATGGCCAGGTCGATGCCGTCGGCCGCCACCACGGTGCGTGGCGGCGCGAACATGCCCGACTTCGACACGAAGGTCTTGCGCAGCTGCGAAATCTTCAGCAGCGGCTCGGTGCGCGTGCGCAGCGGCGTGCTGCGCGCCTGGCGGCCCGGCACCGCGTCGATGAGCTTGCGCGTGTATTCGTGCTGCGGGTTGCGCAGCACCTCGTCGCGCGTGCCGTGCTCCACCACGCGGCCGTGGCGCATCACCACCACGCGGTCGGCAATGTCGGCCACCACGCCGAAGTCGTGCGTGATGAAGAGCACCCCCATGCGGCGCTCGGCCTGCAGCTTCTGTATCAGGTCGAGAATCTGGCGCTGCGTGGTCACGTCCAGCGCGGTGGTGGGCTCGTCGGCCAGCAGCAGGCGCGGGTTGTTCAGCAGGGCCATGGCGATCATCACGCGCTGGCGCTGGCCGCCCGAGAGCTGGAACGGGTAGCTGCGCGCGATCTGCCGGGGCGCGGGCAGGCCCACCGCCTCGATCAGCGCGATGCAGCGCTCCTCGATGGCCGATGCCGCCAGGCCCGCCGTGTTGTGCAGCTGCAGCGCCTCGGCCACCTGCGCGCCGATGCGCTGCAGTGGGTTGAGCGCGCTCATCGGCTCCTGGAACACCATGGCGATGCGCTCGCCGCGCAGCTTGCGCATGCCGGCCGCGTCGAGCCTGGTGAGGTCGGCGCCTTCGAGCAGCACGCGGCTCTTGGCGTCGAGCTTCACGCGCGGCGGCAGCAGCCCGAGGATGGCGTGCGCCGTCATCGACTTGCCCGAGCCGGACTCACCGACCAGGCACACGATTTCGTTCTCGGCAATGTCCAGCGAGAGCCGGTCGACCGCGTAGCTGCGGTCGCCGGAACTGGGCAGCACGATGGAGAGGTCCTGGATCGACAGCAGGGGAGCGGAAGGTGTCGTCATGGGCGTGGTCACTTGCGCGAGATTCGTGGGTTGAGCACGTCGTTCAGGCCTTCGCCCACGAGGTTGATGGCCAGCACCGTCAGCAGGATGGCCAGGCCGGGAAAAAAGCTCATCCACCACGCCTGGCGCAGCATGGTGCGCGCCGCGCCGATCATGAAACCCCAGCTCATGAGGTTGGGGTCGCCCAGGCCCATGAAGCTCAGCGCGCTCTCGATGAGGATGGCGCTGGCGATGCTCAGCGAGCCCGCCACGATGATGGGCGACAGCGCGTTCGGCAGGATGTAGCGCACGATGAGCGACAGTGGCGACTCGCCCTGGCAGCGCGCGGCCTGCACGAACTCGCGCTCCTTCAGGCTCAGGAACTCGCCGCGCGTGAGGCGCGCCACCTGCGGCCAGCTCACCAGCGCGATGGCGATCACGATGGTGCGGATGGAAGGCTCCAGGATGGCCACCAGCAGGATGCACAGCATGAACGCCGGAATGGTCTGGAACAGCTCGGTGAAGCGCATCAGCGCCTCGCCGATGCGCCCGCCCAGGTAGCCCGACAGGGCCCCCACCACCACGCCGATGACCAGCGCCACCAGCGTGGAGGCCAGCCCGATCATGAGCGACACGCGCGTGCCGTGCGCGATGCCCGAGGCAATGTCGCGCCCCAGGCTGTCGCTGCCCAGCAGCAGGCCGTCGGTGCCCGGCGGCGTGAAGGGCGCGGCGGAGGTGTCCCAGGGGTCGCCGGGGAAGAACACCGGCGCGGTCAGCGCCAGCACGACGACGGCCAGCAATATCACCAGGCCGAGCATGCCGCTCGGGTGGCGAAGAAAAGAACGCAGAGTGGCTTTCATTGGGGGCTTGTAGAGGCGTGTGCAGCGCTTGTCCGGCGCTCACGCGGCCTTGATTCGAGGGTCGATCACGCGGTACAGCAGATCGGTCAGCCAGTTGAAGGCGATGACGAGAACGGAGAGCACCAGGAAGATGCCCAGCATCACCTGGTAGTCGCGCTGCAGCACGGCGTCGTACGTGAGGCGGCCCAGGCCGGGCCAGGCGAACACCGTCTCGATGACCACCGAGCCGCCGATGAGCGTGCCGGCCTGCACGCCCGCCATGGTCACCACCGGCAGCAGCGCGTTGCGCAGCATGTGGCGCCACAGGATGCGGCTGTCGGAGGCGCCCTTGGCGCGCGCCGTCTTCACGTAGTCCTGGTGGCTCACCTCGATGATCGACGAGCGCATCAGCCGCGCGTAGATCGCCAGGTACAGCATGCCCAGCGTGAAGGCCGGCAGCACCAGGTGCACCAGCTTGTCGGTCACCGCGGCCCAGCCGCTCATGGTGACGCCGATGGTTTCGTAGCCGAAGGCCGGCAGCCAGCCCAGCTGCACCGAGAACAGCAGCACCAGCATCAACCCCAGCCAGAACACCGGCGTGGCGTAGATCACCAGCGCCAGCAGGCTGATGAGCGTGTCCGAAGGGCGCCCGGCGCGCACGCCGGCCAGCGCCCCCAGCACCACGCCGCCCACGAGAGAGATGGCGAAGGCCGACAGCGTGAGCAGCAGCGTGGCGGGCAGCCGCTCCAGAATGGCGCTGGCCACCGTGCGCTGCTGGCGGTACGAGTAGCCCAGGTCGAGCGTGACCACCTTGCCCAGGTAGGTCGCGAGCTGCGTGGCCACGGGCTTGTCGAGCCCGTAGTCCTTGCGAACGCGCGCCAGGAAGGCCTCGTCGGTGGCGCCCGACTGCCCGGCGATCACCAGTGCCGGGTCGCCCGGCGCGGCGCGCACCAGCAGGAAATTGAAGACGGCGATGAGCAGCACCACCGCCACCATTTTTGCGAGCCGCGCGCCGAGCGAACCCAGCACGCCCAGCCCGCCCAGCCATTGGACTTTCATGTGCGCGTCAGGCCTTGAACGACACGGTGTCGAAGCTCTCGTGGATGCCGATGGCCGTGGTCACCAGGTTCTGGATGCGCTTGTCGTAGATGGTCGGGAATTCCATTTCCACCAGCCAGGCGATGGGCACGTCTTCGACGATGAGCTTCTGCATCTGGCTGTACAGCGCGCCGCGCTTGGCCTCGTCGATTTCCACCGCCGCCGCCTCGGCGATGCGGTCGACCTCGGGGTTCGAATAGCCCACCGTGTTGGTGAACAGGATCTTGCGGATGTTCGAGCTGACGTAGTTGCGCGTGACGCCCAGCGCCGGGTCCCCGAACTGGTAGAGCCACGACAGGTTCATGTCGTAGTCCCAGTTGCTGATGCGTTGCGTGTAGCTGCCCGGGTCGGTCGACTCCAGCGTCACCGCGATGCCCACCTTGGCCAGGCACTGGCGGATGTACTCGCAAGAGCGCTGCACCATCTCGCCGTAGGGCGACACCGGCAGCTTCACGCGGGCGCGAATGCCCTTGTCGTCGGGCTTCAGGCCCATCTCGTCGAGCAGGGCCTTGGCCTTCTCGATGGAGAAGTCGTACTTGCGCACGTTGGGCTCGTAGTACTTGGTCTTGGAGTTGACCGGGCCGGTGGCGACCTTGCCGAAGCCGTACAGGATCTTGTCCTTGATGAAGTTGCGGTCGATGGCGTGCATCACCGCCTGGCGAAAGCGCTTGTCGTTCAGCGGCGCGGTGCGGTTGTTGATCTCCAGCCACATGATGGGCGCGAAGTATTCATAGCCCTTGGTGGTCACCGCCAGGTTCGACTTCTTGCCCAGGCGCTGCGCGTCGAACAGCTCCAGGTCGGTCCACTGCGTGAGCTGCACCGTGCCGTTTTCCAGCGCCAGCGCGCGCGAGGCGCCGTCGGGCACCACGCGGTAGATGATCGCGTCCAGGTACGGCAGGCCGGGCTTGAAGTACTCGTCGTTGCGCACCAGGTGAATGTGCGAGCCGCGCACCCACTCCTTGAGCTTGAACGGGCCCGAGCCGATGGGCGCCAGGTTGGCCGGGTTCTTCGTGACGTCGGTGCCGGCATACACGTGCTTGGGCATCACCGGCAGGTTGGAGATGTCGAAGGCGCCGATGAAGGGCGCGAACGGCTGCTGCAGCTTGAAGACCACCGTGTACGGGTCGGGCGCGGTGATCGACTCGCAGCGACCGAACAGCGCCTTGGCGCGCGGGTGCGTGACGGGCAGGAATTCTTTCACCGTGTAGAGCACGTCGTCGGCCGTGAGCGGCTTGCCGTCATGCCACTTCACGTTGCGCTCGAGGTTGAAGGTGTAGGTCTTGCCGTCGGGAGAAATCGTCCAGCTCTTGGCCAGGCTGGGCAGCGGCTTCAGGTTGACGTCGTAGGTCAGCAGGCTCAGGAAGATCTTGCCCGCCACCATCTGCGTGGGCGTGAGCTGGCTGATGGCCAGGTTCAGGATGGGCGGCTCCGGCTGCACGATGGAGTTGAGCGTGCCGCCGCGCGTCTGGCCGTGCGCGAGCGTGATGCCCAGGTTGAGGTCGAGCAGGCCCATGGCGCCGGCGGCCATCAGGAACTTGTTGAAGTCGCGTTTCTGCATGAAGGTCCTCAGAGGAGAGTTGGAGTCACTGGCGAGCCGCACGGGGCGCCCCGAATTGCAAATTTCAGTTTAGGGAAGGGGCTCCCGCGTGTTTGCAGGGATCGAGCCGAGTTCTGTTCCGCGCGGGCCATCCGCACGGGCACCTCGGCGGTGCCGATCAGTGGCACATGTCTTGCATGACTACCTTCCCCTGCATACGGGGGAAGCCCGATGGCCAAGCCGATGGGTCGCAGCCACCATCCGTGGCTCCTCCAGCAGGCCAGGAACCGCATGATTCGAAGCAACACTTTCCACGCCTACCAGTCCATTCCGAGGCCGGTATCGATGATCGTGGTCGAGCATGACCCCGAACCGTCTCTCATCGTGCCCTCGCATTCGCACCCGCGCGCGCAGCTTGCGTATGCGGTGAAGGGCACCTTCACGCTGCACACGCCCACGGGTGCCTGGCTGGTTCCGCCCAACCGCGCGGTGTGGGTGCCCGGCGGCGTGGTGCATGAAATGCATGCGCGCGGGCAGGCGGTGTCGAACCGCTCGCTCTACATACAGCCCGATGCTTCGCCCAACCTGCCCACGGAGTGCTGTGTGATCGAGGTGTCGCCGCTGATGCGCCAGCTGGTCATCGACGCCATCGGCATTCCCTTGCTGTACGACGAGGCGGGGCGAGACGGCCGGGTGATGCGGCTCATACTCGACGAGATTTGCGCGGCGCCCAAGGTGCCGCTGCACGTGCCCATGCCGCAAGACGCGCGGCTGCTGCGCATTTGCCGCGCGCTGCTCGACGACCCGGGCAGCGAGGGCGACCTGGAGTACTGGGCACGCTTCGGCGCGCTGGGGCGGCGCACGCTCACGCGGCTGTTCCGCGACGAGACGGGCATCACCTTCACCATGTGGCGCCAGCAGGTGCGGTTGATGGAGGCCTTGCGCAGGCTGGCCATGGACACGCCGGTGACCACGGTGGCGATGGACCTGGGGTACGAGAGCCCGAGCGCATTCACGGCGATGTTCCGTCGCGTGATGGGCAAGACACCCAAGCACTACCTGGGGCGGTGCGACCTGGACATGGGCTGAGCTGGAAGGCGGGCTGCGGCCAGAAAAAGGGCCGGCAAAAAAGGACAGCAAAAGAACAGCAAGAGGGCGCCCGTCGAAAGGGCGCCCTGCGCGTTGGCTACTTAAGTGCCTGCGCGCGGCGCGCACTGCTGGAACAGCTCCGCCGCTTTGCGCGCCAGCTCGGACGCCAGCCAGAAAACGTTGTTGCGATGCTCGGAGCCCGCGTCTTCCTGCGCCGGATGACCGTGGTCATGGCAATAGCACAGCAACGAGTGCAATTGCGTGAGCGTTTCTTCGAGCAGGGTCGCCGCGTCTCGAGGGTCTTCCGAGGAAGGTACGGACGTGCTGAGGCGGGCTATAGTTGGATCAGCCATTGGGGTGCGGTCTTTCGTAAGGTGTGCACTTCACTTGGTCAGACGGTCGGGGTGTTTGTGCGCCCCGGCCGTCGCCTTTTGATACCTCGCATTTGCATCGATGCAGATGTGCATCGGTGACGCGCTGCGCGGCGGGCGTTCTTTTTTACGGGTGCTTCGAGGGTTGTGTTCTCCTTGCTCACTCAGTGAGTTGTTGGGTGCTGAGGGCACTCACTGTAGGGAAGAACAGCGCATCGCGGGGACTTTGAAATGCCCAGTAGTTCTCGAATTGCTCGGGGAATTTCAGGTGATTTCGCTGGGGTCACTAAGTGGTGACTTTTGCCAACTGGGTTTGCTTTTTGTTTTGGCTTTTCGGGCGTTGTTCCGGGGGGATGCCAGGGTGCAGTTCAGGGCGGGATCGAGCCGACGCGGTACCTCTTTTCTCGAATGTCCCCCGGCCTTCGGCCTCCTCCTTTATTTCTCGAAAAGAGGCACCGCATCGGCGCGAGCCTTCAGGGCCGTCGTTGATCGGCCGTTCACCTGCCGCGTGCCCAAGTGAACAGGGCGTCGGGTGCTTCCCGCAGCGAAATAAAGGAGAGCGAAGCGGGGGACATTCGCGGAGGGAAGTACCCGGCGGCCTGTGCACACGTCCCTGATGCCCCCGCATTGATGACGCGATATCGCGCACCGACGGGGCATCAAAATACTCAGCGGTCCGCGTTCGCGTCGATGCTGTTGGCGGACCCCATTCAAAAGGAACGCAGATGGAAGTCCGAGACGTTGCGCCTTCAGAACTCGACCAGCTTCTGGCGCTGTACCAGCATCTTCATGATGCCGACGACCCGCTGCCCGACGCCGCAACCGTCGAAGCGGTCTGGCAGGAGTTGCAGGGCAATCCGCGGTACAGGTACTTCGGCGCTTACGAAGGCGACACGCTGGTCTCCAGTTGCACGCTCACCGTGGTGCCGAACCTCACGCGTGCGTGCCAGCCCTACGGCGTGATCGAGAACGTGGTGACGCGGGCCGACCGGCGCGGTCGTGGTCTCGGCAAGGCGGTGCTGGCCGAAGCGCTTTCCGTCGCGTGGGTGCAGGGTTGCTACAAGGTCATGTTGATGACCGGCAGGAAGGACGCGGCGACGTTCCGGTTCTACGAGGCGGCGGGGTTCAACCGCAATGACAAGCAGGCGTTCATTGCGAAGGCGCCTCGGGCGTGACATGTGGCCATGAATCCTCGTGCCGTCCTCTTCGATCTGGACAACACGCTCACGCATCGAGCGCGCAGCATCGCTTCCTACGCGCGCCAGTTCGCGGCGGATTGCGCCGGAGCGCTCGACGTGGAAACGTCGGGCGAGCTTGTCGCGTCGATCATTGCGAGAGAGGACTGCGGAGGCTATCTGCCGCCAGGCAGTCGGTTTGCTTCCATTCAGGAAGCGATAGGTTTTGCGCTCGCGAACGGAAGTGGGCTGCGGTGGAAAAGCGCGCCGTCGGCGGAACAGCTTCGTGCCCACTGGGCCGGGCACTTTCCGCAGCACGCGGTCGAGATGCCGGGAGCGTCGAAGCTCTTGCGGCAATTGAGTGAACAGGGGTTCCACGTCGGCATCGTGTCGAACGGCGCGGAGCGTTCGCGCAGGGCCACCGTCGATGCGCTGGGGTTCGGCGATGCCGTTGGCTCGCTGCTGAGTTCGGAGCGCTCGGGCTTCAGGAAGCCGGACCCACGAATCTTTCTCCAGGCTGCCGCGGAGGCCGGTGTTGA
Source organism: Variovorax sp. RCC_210 (assembly GCF_041355175.1). NCBI lineage: Bacteria > Pseudomonadati > Pseudomonadota > Betaproteobacteria > Burkholderiales > Comamonadaceae > Variovorax > Variovorax sp. RCC_210. The sequence continues at coordinate 134,623 of NZ_JBFUPJ010000003.1, forward strand.
CGCACGCGACTGCTGGTACGTCGGCGATCACCCGGTGAACGACATCGTGGGTGCAGTGAGCGCGGGCATGCAGGCGGTGTGGCTCGAGGGCTTTCACGATTGGCCGAGCGACCAGCCGGAACCGCGCTTGCGCGTGGCGTGCTTGTCGGAGGTCTGGGAGCTGCTGGCGTATTGACCGGGCGCACTGCGCGAGGTTCGATGGGTCGCGTGCAGCGCGGGTTGGGTCATGTGGACGCGTTGGTCCGATCATCCAGGCCGAGCGATCAGATCGCCGCGTACTGCCCCGTGCCCCCAGGCCACGCCGTCAGCACCTCGTACCCCTCGGGCGTCACCGCCACCATGTGCTCCCACTGCGCGGACAGCGAACGGTCCTTCGTCACGACGGTCCAGCCGTCGGGCATTTGCCGGGTGTCGCGCTTGCCCGCGTTGAGCATGGGCTCGATGGTGAAGACCATGCCCGGCTCCAGCGTGAGCCCTTCGCCGCGCTGGCCGTAGTGCAGCACCTGCAGGTCTTCGTGATAGACCTCGCCGATGCCGTGGCCGCAGTACTCGCGTACCACGCTGAAGTGTTCGCGGTGCGCCACCGACTGGATGGCATGGCCGATGTCGCCCAGGGTCGCGCCGGGCTTCACCTGACGAATGCCGGCGCACATGGCCTCGTAGGTGGTCTCGACCAGGCGCCGCGCCAGCACGCTCGGCGCGCCGACGAAGTACATGCGGCTGGTGTCGCCGAACCAGCCGTCCTTGATGACGGCGACGTCGATGTTGACGATGTCGCCCTTCTTCAAAATTTTTTCGGGCGATGGAATGCCGTGGCAGACCACCTGGTTGACCGAGGTGAGAACGGTCTTCGGATAGCCCTGGTACCCCACGTTGGCCGGAATGGCGCCCTGCACGTTCACGATGTGGTCGTGGCAGATGCGGTCGAGCGCCTCAGTGCTCACGCCCGGCACGACATGGGGCTCGATCATGGCGAGCACCTCGGCGGCGAGCCTGGCGGCGCGCCGGGACTTTTCGAGCTGCTCGGGGGACTTGATGCGGATGTCGTGGGCCATCAGCGGGCTCCGCGCGAGGCCTGCGGGCTCTCGTGCATCGGGGCAAAACCTTCTTCGATCCTCATCGCCGACCTTCTATATGAAACATATACAAAGTATATATGTTCCATGTGGTCTGGCGGTGTTCGGTCGAATGCGAGGCATGCGGCCTTGAAAAAGAGTGCGCCTGCCTCTGGAGGGGTGTGGAAAGGGGCAGCGCGCCCGAAGGCGCGGCAGGACGCGCGGCCGCGCGCGGGTCCTCAGACCCCTTCGATGATCCGCAGGTCCCGCTCGGCGCCGTCGCCCAGCGCGGCGAGCGCGGCCTTGTAGTCGGGGCTGTCGTGCGTGGCGGTCGCTTGCTCGACGCTGTCGAACTCGATCAGCACGGTGCGTTCGGTCAGGCCGAACTCGTAGGTCTTGGCGGGCAGGCCGCGCGCCAGGAAGCGGCCGCCGCCGGCGGTGATCGCCGGGCCGGCGAGCTTTGCGTAGGCCGCGAGCTTGTCGGCGTCCTTGACGGCACGGTACGCACTGACCCAATAGGCTTTTGCCATGGTGATTTCTCTGGTGTTGTTGAACGAACAATATAGCGCGCGACTAAATTAGGCGAACCCGTTCGCCTCCATGCCCACAGGCTCTCGATGCCACAGCTCGTCTTCGTCTTCGGAACCCTGAAACAAGGGTTTCCCAACTTCGCCACCAACAAGGGAACGCGCGTGGACGGCGACTTCGTCACCGTCGAGCGTTACCCGCTGTTCCTGGTCGGCGATCGGTTTTCTCCGTGGCTGGTCGACGCTGCGGGGGAGGGCGAGCAGGTGGTCGGCCAGGTGTTCGAGGTCGACCAGCCGGCGCTGGACGCGATGGACGTGCTCGAGCGAATCACGGAGCCCGATGGTTACCGCCGGGTGACGATGAAGGTGCGCGCCGTGGGCGGCGAGCCCGCCTCCACGCTCGACGTGCATGCCTACGTCAAACAGCGTGCGCACTTCCGTCCCGCGGACGCGCGCCTCGGGCCGCTGCGCGAATACACCCTCGAGCACGCCGCGCTGTATCGCGGCAGAGGGGCACCAAGCCACCTCGCGCAAGCCGCCGTTCTGCATCCGGAGTAACCCGAAGGTTTGACGCGGCGCCACGCCCCATCAGGGGCCGCATGTGCCCATGGCGACACGGCCCGGCAAAGCTCGTCCCCGCCGCGCAACGCGCCACCCCGTTCGCAGACCGAACCCGCGTGATCCTGTGTCATGATGAATTTCTGAATATTTCCCTGCGCTCAAGCGCTGTACCTGCACCCCCTCGCACGGCGTAATCGTGGTTTATCTGGTCGGCCTCCTGATGTTCTTCGCGTCGCTGTGCAATGCACAGACGGCGCCTGCCCAGCGTTTGCGCATCGTCGGTGGCCTGGGGGGTGTCTCGCAGTACACGGGCCACGAGGAACAGTTCTGGACGCGCGACCTCGCCACGCTGTCGGGCGGGCGCTACACCGCCAGCATCGTGCCCTTCGACCGCGCCGGCGTTCCGGGCCAGGAAATGCTCAACCTGATGCAGCTGGGCGTGGTGCCCTTCGGCACGGCGCTCATGAGCCAGATGTCAACGCAGTTTCCAGAATTGGGCGCGCCCGACATGGCCGGGCTGAACCCCGACATTCCCACGCTGCGCCGGGTGGTGAGCGCGTTCCGCCCGTACCTGGCGCAGCAGCTGCGCGAGCGCTACGGGGTGGAGCTGCTGGCGGTGTACATCTACCCCGCGCAAGAGGTGTTCTGCAACACGCCGGTGCAGCAGCTGGGCGACCTGGCGGGCCGGCGCACGCGGGTGTCGAGCTCGACGCAGGCCGACTTCGTCTCGGCGCTGGGCGGCACGCCGGTGTACACCGAGTTCGCGCAGATCATGGCGAACATGAAGTCGGGCAACACCGACTGCGTCATCACCGGCACCATGTCCGGTCACTCGCTGGGCCTGCACGAAGTGACCAGCGCCATCTACGCCATGCCGCTGAGCTGGGGCGTGGCGGTTTTCGCGGCCAACCGCGAGAGCCTGAATGCGCTGCCGCCCGACCTGCAGGCGCTGCTGCGCAAGGAGCTGCCGCGGCTGGAGGCCGCGGTGTGGGCCCAGTCGGAGCGCGAGACCGAAGAAGGCATTGCCTGCAACACCGGCGTGGCCAGCTGCGGCAAGCCCACCAAGGGGCGCATGGTGGCGGTGCGGCCGTCGGCGCAGGACGAGGCCCGCCGCCGCGAAATCTTCGCGACCCGCGTGCTGCCGGGCTGGGTGCAGCGCTGCGGCCCGGTGTGCGCCAGGGTGTGGAACCAGACGGTGGGGCCGGTCGTCGGCCTGCAGGCGCAGACCACGCAGTGAAGCCGCGCTTTCCCCGTCGCGTAAGCGCCATCGTCTATGGCGTGGCGATGCTCTTTCTTTTCACGGTGGGCGCGGTGGCCACGGTCATCGTGTGGGAGGCGCACCAGAAGGCGATCAGCGACCACGAGAGCCAGGCCGTGCGCTTCGTGGCCGGCTCCGAGGCGGCGCTGAACCGCTCGCTGCTCAGCGTCGACATGCTGCTGGCCGGCGCCAACGAGCTGCTGCGCGGCTCCACCGCCGCCAGCGCGGGCGCCGACGCAGGCAGCTTCGACGCGCACCGCCTGCTCGACAACGTGGTGCGGCAGAACCTGCTGGTGCGCCACGTTGCGTTCGTCGATGCGCGCGGTACGGTGGTGGCCTCGTCGGACCGGCGCGGCGAACGCCTGCCGCTGGTGCTGCCGGCCGGCTTTGTCGACGGCGTGCTGGCGAACCCGGTGTCCACGCTGGCGATCAGCGACCCGGCCGCCAGCCTGGTCACGTCGCAGAAGGTGCTGTTCTTCGCGCGCGCCGTCACGCTGGCAGACGGCTCGCGCATGCTGGCGGTGGCCGAGGTGCAGCTGTCGCTGCTGGCGACGATCATGACGCAGGGCGCCGGCATTCGCGGGCTCGAGGTCACGCTGGAGCGCGACGCCGGCGCTCTGCTGGCCAGCCTGCCGCCGCGCGACGACCTCACGGGCCGGCAAATAGAGCCGCCCCTGCACGAGCAGACCAGCGACGGCAAGCCGCAGCGCATGGCCGCGCGGCTGAGCGGGCAGCCGGGCATTGTTGTGGCGCGGCCCACGCTGCACCGCAACCTGCTGATCGTGGCGAGCATTCCGCTGACCGCGGCGCTGCAGGACTGGCGCCGCGAGCGCGACCTGATCGCCTGGACCGCCGCGGCCATCGGGCTGATGATCCTGGCGGTGGCGTTGTTCACGCACTTCCAGCTGCGCCGCCAGTGGCGCGCGCGCATGGAGCTGGTGCGCTCCAAGTCCACGCTCGACCAGGCGCTGGAGTCGATGATCGACGGCTTCATCCTGCTGGACGCCGACAGCCGCGTGCTCACCTGGAACCGCCGCTTCGTCGCGATGTTCCCCTGGACCGAAGCGATGGTCGCGCCGCAGGTGCCGTTTCGCCGCATCATGGACGAGACCGCGCGCCACGTGGTGCACGGCCGCGGCCCGGCCGACTGGTCGGCCATGAACATGCCGCAGATGGCGCAGCCGCACTCCGAGCAGGAGGCGCTGCTGCAGGGCGGCCAGGTGATCCGCGCCACGCGCAGCCGCACGCCCGACGGCGGCACTGTGTGCGTCTACCAGGACATCACCGAAAAGCGCCGCCACACGGCCGCCATCATCGAGAGCAAGGCGCAGCTGCAGGCCACGCTCGACGCGCTGCCCGACCTGCTGCTCGAAGTGGGGCTGGACGGCCGCTGCCACGGCTACCACGCGCCGCGCGTGCCCTTCCCGGCCACCGACGTCGAGAACCCGGTGGGCCACATGCTGACCGAGCTGCTGCCGGCGGAGGCCGCGGCCGAGGTGATGAGCGCGCTGCGCGAGGCCGATGTGTCGGGCTATTCGGCGGGCCGGCAGTTCGAGCGGCGCGACGCGCGCGAGAAGGCGTGGTTCGAAATCTCGGTGTCGCGCAAGCTGGTGGGCGACGAGGGCGATTCGCGCTTCATCGTCATCCTGCGCAACATCACCGAAAGCAAGCTCGCCGCGCGCGAAATCGAGCACCTGGCCTTCTACGACACGCTCACCGGCCTGCCCAACCGGCGGCTGCTGCTCGACCGGCTCAACCACGCCATTGCCGCCGCCGCGCGGCGCCAGCGGCTGTGCGCGCTGCTGTTCCTCGACCTGGACAACTTCAAGACGCTGAACGACGCGCTGGGCCACGACATCGGCGACGTGATGCTCAAGCAGGTGGCGCAGCGCCTGAAAGACTGCCTGCGCGAAGGCGACATCGTGGCCCGCCTGGGCGGCGACGAGTTCGTGGTGATGCTGGAAGACCTGAGCGAGCAGGCGGTCATTGCCACCTCGCAGACCGAGACCATGGGCGCGACCATCCTCGCGCGGCTCAACCAGCCCTACCAGCTCGGCCTGCAGCAGCACCACAGCACCTGCAGCATCGGCGCCTCGCTGTTCGAGGCCAAGGGCGCATCGACCGAAGAGGTGCTCAAGCAGGCCGACATCGCCATGTACTACGCCAAGACCGACGGCGGCAACGCGCTGCGCTTCTTCGAGGCGGGCATGCAGACCACCATCACCGCGCGCGCCACGCTCGAAAACGAGCTGCACGCCGCCATTGCGGCCAAGCAGTTCGTGCTGCACTACCAGAGCCAGGTCACGGGCGAGAACCGGGTGGTCGGCGCCGAGGTGCTGGTGCGCTGGCGCCATCCGGTGCGCGGGCTGCTGCTGCCGCGCGAGTTCATCGACGTGGCGGAAGACACGGGCCTCATCATCCCGCTGGGCCTGTGGGTGCTGGAAACGGCGTGCAGGCAGCTCACGGCCTGGCGCGACGACCCGCGCCGCAGCCACCTGCAGCTCTCGGTGAACGTGAGCGCGCGGCAGTTCCGCGAGGAAGACTTTGTCGACCAGGTGCGCCTGGTGCTGGAGCGCACCGGCGCCGACCCGCGCCGGCTCAAGCTGGAGCTCACCGAGAGCCTGCTGCACGAGAAGGTGATCGACGCCATCGGCAAGATGGAGGCGCTGGTGGCGCTGGGCATCCAGTTCTCGATGGACGACTTCGGCACGGGCTTCTCGTCGCTGTCGTACATGACGCAGCTGCCGCTCAGCCAGGTGAAGGTCGACAAGTTCTTCGTGCACAGCATCGGGCTGAACCCGAAGGTGGAGCTGATCATCCAGACCATCATCGGCATGGCGCGCAACCTGGAGCTGGAGATCGTGGCCGAGGGCGTGGAAACGCATGCGCAGCGCGACTTTCTGGCGCGCCACGGCTGCCTGATGTGCCAGGGCTACCTGTTCGGCCGACCGCAGCCGCTGGAAGCCTACGAGCGCGAGCTCGACGTCGGCGCGATCGCCTGAACCCTGGGCGCACCCGCGCGCTTTGGCTGCCTGACCCCGGGGCCCCTCGGGGCCCGCGGACACCCGCACTGCATAATCGCGCCCTTTTCCCTTTGGAAGCCGGATGCCCCTAGAGATTGCGCAATCGACGCCGACAGCCGCCAGCATCGCCGCGCTCGTGCAGGCGAACTATGACCTGGGCGAGGTGGTCGAGAGCGAGTTTCTGCGGCGCAGCTTCAACCAGGTGTACCGGTTGAGCTTTGCCAGCGGCCAACGCGTGGTGGCGCGCCTGTGCGCCGCCCGGCCGCGCGGCGGCCCCAACACCCTGTTCGAGGCGGCCGCGCTGCAACACTGGTCGAACGCCGGCTGCCGCGTGTCGCGCTGCCTGCCAGCGGCTGACGGCGGCGTCGCCATCGAGGTGCCGCTGCCCGAAGGCCCGCGCGCGCTGATGCTGTTCGAACACCTCGACGGCGAGTTCACCGGCGACGCGGGCGAAGACATAGAGGCCTTCGCGCGCGGCCTGGCCGGCCTGCACATCGCGGGCGAAAGCTACCAGGGGCCGAGCAGCGCCTACTGCCTCGACCTCGACTACCTGCTGCTGCACCCGCTCGAAGGCCTGCTGCACGCCCCAACCATGACCGCCGAGCTGCGCCCGCAGTTCGAGGCGCTGGCGCGGCGGCTGCAGGACGACATCCTCTCGCTGGGCGAGCTGGCCCGCGTGCTGTGCCACGGGGACGCGCACGGGAGCAACAACTTCGTGGTGGATGCGAAGGCCGGGACGTGCAATGAAGCCGACGCCAATGCCAACGCCGACGCCAAGGCAAAGCGCGAGGCCGTCTTCTTCGACTTCGACGAAGCCGGCCCCGGCTACCTCGCCTACGAGCTCGCCGTGTACCCCTGGAGCCTGCACCCGCACACACCCGACGGGGTGGCCACCGACAAGGCCAAGGCCAAGTGGCTGCACTTCATTTCCGCATACCGCGAGGTGCGGCCCGTGTCCGACGCCGATCTCGCGGCCATTCCGCGCTTCATGGCCATCCGCCAGTTCTGGCTGCTGGGCGAGTATTCGGGGCGCATCGACGTGTGGGGCTCGCAGGCCATTCCCACGGACTACCTGCGCCGCCAGGTCACCATGCTGGGCAACTGGCAGACGCTGGAGCTGCCGCTGCACGCGTCCTGAGCTGCTTTGAACCGCTTTGTCAGCCGGCATCCTTGCCGATGCGGTTCACCCCGCACCAGCGCGCCATGAACACCGCGAGCACCGCCGTCACCTGCACCACGCTGTCGATCGACACCCACTCGTCGATGCCGTGGATGTTCTCTCCGCCCGACGGGCCGTAGCAGATGGCCGGCGTCTCGCCGTACAGGTTGAAGAACTTCGCGTCGGTGGTGCCGGTGAAGGCCGTGGGCGTCAGCACCTTGCCGACGATGTCCAGGTGGCACTGCGACAGCGCCGCGACGATGGGCGCGTCGGGCGCCACCTCGCAGCCGTCGGCCTGGAAGCCCTCGTACACGATCTTGTAGCTCAGCGCCGCGTGCGCGGGGTGTGCCTCGTAGGCGGCGGCCAGTAGTGCCTCGACCTCGGCCTTCACCTTCTCCACCTTCATGTCGGGGTAGAAGCCCAGGCGCACGTCGGCGCGGCAGGCCGAGGGCACCGACGAGGCCCACTCGCCGCCCTGGATCTTGCCCAGGTTGAAGTTCACCGGGTGGTTGTGGTGCGCGAACGAGCGGTAGCGCGCGCTCGGCGCGTTCCACTTGTCTTCCAGCTTCTTGAGCTCGCCGAACAGGTACAGCGCGAAGTCGATGGCGCCCACGCCGGTCTGCGCCACCGAGGCATGCACCGGCTTGCCCAGCACCTCGATGGCCAGCCACAGCACGCCCATCTGGCAGGTCATGACGCCGTCGGCCGCCACGGGCTCGGTGATGACGGCCGCGTCGGCGCGGTAGCCCTCCACCAGGCAGGCCAGCGCGCCGTTGCCCGTGCACTCTTCTTCGATGACCGACTGGAAGTACACCGGCGAGGCCGGCTCCAGCCCGAGCGACTTCAGCGCCTTGAAGGCCATGGTGTACGCGATGATGCCGGCCTTCATGTCCGACGAGCCACGCCCGTAGAGCCGGTCGCCCTCGACCTTGCCCGAGAAGGGCGGGTGCGTCCACAGCACCTCGGCGCCCGTGGGCACCACGTCGATGTGGCCGTTGAAGATCAGCGAGTTGCCTTTGAACGGACCCGAGGGCCGGTGGATGCCCACCACGTTCGTGCGGCCCTCGTAGGAGACGATGGAGGGCGAGTAGCCCGGGTGGGCGCGCAGCTTTTCCTCGTCGATCTGGAACTCGTCCACCTGCAGGCCGAGCGCGCCGAAGGCATCGGCCATGAAGCGCTGCGCGCTCTGCTCGTGGCCCAGCAGGGAAGGGTGGGTGACCAGCTCGCTCAGCATGGCGACGGTTTCTTCGCGCAGGGCGCGCGCGGCAGCGACGATGGCGGCTTCGTCGGCCTGGAAGGTGGTGGCTTCTTTCATGAAGCCATTCTTTCAGCGGGGCGAGCGCCGCACCGTTGGGAACGGGCCGGTGACTGTCGCGGATGCGCCGTTCTCTCCAGCGCGGCGCATCCGTGGTGCTTGCCGCTCAGGCGGCCAGCGCCGCGGGTCGCGAGGCCGCCCGGGGCGTGGCCGCCGTGCCCACATCAAGCTGCTTCGCCAGCGCGCTCCACCGCACGCGCGCCGACACCACGCTTTCTTCCTTCACATGGCCGAACCCGCGAATCTGCTCCGGCAGGCGCGCCAGGGCGAGCGCGGTGTCGAAGTCGATGCGGTCGAAGCGCGCCAGCACGTCCTCGACCATGGCGCGGTAGTCGGCGATCAGCTGGCGCTCCATGCGCCGCTCGGCCGTGCGCCCGAACACGTCGAGCGCCGTGCCGCGCAGGCCGCGCAGCTTCGCGAGCACGCGAAACGCGTTCAGCATCCACGGCCCGAAGCTCGTCTTGACCGCGCGGCCTTCGGCGTCGCGACGGCCCAGCACCGGCGGCGCCAGGTGAAAGCGCAGCACCGGCTTGCCTTCGAACTGCTCGGCCAGCTGTTCGATGAAGCGCTTGTCGGTGTACAGCCGCGCGACCTCGTACTCGTCCTTGTAGGCCATGAGCTTGAACAGGCCCGACGCCACCGCCTTCGCCAGCAGCGTGGTGCCGCGCTCGCGCTGCTCGGCCACGCGCACGCGCTCCACCAGCTCCGCATAGCGCTGCGCATACGCCGCGTTCTGGTACGCGGTGAGGAACGCGGTGCGGTCCTTCACCAGCGCCTCGAAGGCCTGCGGCCGCTGCAGCGCCACCACCTTCGCCGGCGCGGCCTCGCGCGTGACCGCGGCCAGGTCCAGCGCCGCCTTGCGGCCCCAGCGAAAGGCCGACTGGTTGGCCTTGACGGCCACGCCGTTGATTTCGATGGCCTTGTCCAGCGCCTCGGCCGACAGCGGCACGCAGCCCTTCTGGAACGCGAAGCCCAGCAGGAACAGGTTGGCCGCGATGGCATCGCCCATGAGCCGCGTGGCCAGTTGCGTGGCGTCGATGAAATCGGCGCGGCCTTCGACCGATTCCTCGATCAGCGCGCGCACCTGCGCCGCCGGAAACTCCCAGTCGGGCTGCTGCGCGAAATGGCCCGTCGGCTGCTCGAAGGTGTTGACCAGCGCATAGGTGCGCCCCGGCCGCATGCGCGCGATGGCGTCGGGCGCGCCCGCCGTGAGCATGTCGCACCCCAGGATCAGGTCGGCCTCGCCCGTGGGAATGCGCTGCGCCTTCAGCTGCGCCGCGTCGCGCGCAATGCGCACGTGCGAGGTCACCGAGCCGTTCTTTTGCGACATGCCCGTCATGTCGAGCACGCTCACGCCCTTGCCTTCGAGGTGCGCCGCCATGCCGATCAGCGCGCCGATGGTGATGACGCCCGTGCCGCCGATGCCGGTGATGAGAATGTTGTGCATGCCGTCGAGCGCCAGCGCGGGCGGTGCCGGCAGCGGCGCCTCTTCGGCCGCCGCCTTGGCCGCGACGGGCGCGTGCTTGCGCGGCTTCACGCCTTCGACCGTGACGAAGCTCGGGCAGAAGCCCTTGATGCACGACTCGTCCGCGTTGCACGCGCTCTGGTCCACGCTGCGCTTCAGGCCCAGTTCTGTCTGCTTGGGCAGCAGCGCCGTGCAGTTCGATTGCTCGCCGCAATCGCCGCAGCCTTCGCACACCGCGTCGTTGATGAACACGCGCCGCGCCGCCTGCGGAAACTCGCCCTTCTTGCGGCGGCGGCGCTTTTCGGCCGCGCACACCTGGTCGTAGATGAGCACCGACACGCCCTCGAACTCGCGCAGCTCGCGCTGCACCGCGTCCATGTCGTCGCGGTGGTGCACGGTGAGTACGAAGCCTTCGCGGTCGGCGGGCAGGGGGCTGCGGTCGGCCCAGCGCGTCGGGTCTTCGGCCACCAGCGCCAGGCGCTTCACGCCCTCGGCCGCCATCTGGTGCGCGATGCGCGGCACGTTGATGGGCCCGTCGACCGGCTGGCCCCCCGTCATGGCCACCGCGTCGTTGTAGAGAATCTTGTAGGTGATATTCACGCCCGCCGCCACGGCCGCGCGGATCGCCATCGAGCCCGAGTGGTAGTACGTGCCGTCGCCCAGGTTCGCGAACACGTGCCGGCGCTTGGAGAACCACGCCTGCCCCAGCCACGGCGCGCCTTCGCCGCCCATGTGCGTGGTCGTCTTGTTGTGCTCGGGGTAGATGGCCGTGGCCATCACGTGGCAGCCGATGCCGGCCAGCGCCAGGCTGCCTTCGGGCACCTTGGTCGAGGTGTTGTGCGGGCAGCCCGAGCAGTACCAGGCCGGGCGCGAGGGCGTGGCCACCGCCTTGCCCAGCACCACGTCCTTCGCGTCGAGAATCGCCAGCCGCATGCGAATGCGGTCGCTGGTGTGAAAGCGCGCCACCCGGCCCGCGATGACGCGCGCCACCTGCGCCACCGAGAAGTCCGCCGTGGCCGGCAGCAGCCACTGGCCGCGCGGGTGCGCGCCCCATTCGCCCTGCTCGTCGAACTTGCCGATCACGCGCGGGCGCACGTTTTCGCGCCAGTTGTACAGGTGCTCCTTCAGCTGGTACTCGACGATCTGGCGCTTCTCCTCGACCACCAGGATTTCTTCGAGCCCGTCGGCAAACTCGCGAATCGAGTCCGGCTCCAGCGGCCAGGGCATCGACACCTTGAACAGGCGGATGCCGATGCGCGCGGCCTCGTCCGCGTCGATGCCCAGTTCTTCCAGCGCCTCCAGCACGTCGCGGTACGACTTGCCCGAGGCCACGATGCCCAGCCGCGCCTTCGGCGAATCGATGGTCACGCGGTTGAGCTTGTTGGCGCGCGCATAGGCGATGGCGGCGTAGATCTTGTAGTCCTGCATCAGCGCTTCCTGCTTGCGCGCCTGCACGCCCAGCGTGTCGGTCGACAGGCGCGCGTGCACGCCGCCGGGCGGAAACACGAAGTCCGCGGGCAGGCGCGTGTGCACGTCGAGCGCGCCGGCCGCGATGGAGCCCGACGACTCCACCGTGTCCGCCAGCGCCTTGAAGCCCACCGGCAGCCCGGCAAAGCGCGACATCGCGAAGCCGTGCAGGCCGAGCTCGATGTACTCCTCCACGCTCTGCGGGTAGAGCATGGGGATCATCGAGGCCGCGAACAGGTGGTCGCTCTGGTTGGGCAGCGTGGAAGAAGATGCGCCGTGGTCGTCGCCCGCCACCAGCAGCACGCCGCCGTGGGGCGAGGTGCCCGCATGGCTCATGTGCTTGAACACGTCGCCGCAGCGGTCCACGCCCGGCGCCTTGCCGTACCACATGGCAAACACCCCATCGACCGCGCTTTCGCCGGTCAGGTGCACCTGCTGCGTGCCCCACACGGCGGTGGCGGCCAGCTCTTCGTTCACGCCGGGCAGGAACTTGACCGCGTTGGCCTCGAGCTGCGGCTGCGCCTTCCACAGCGCTTCGTCCAGGCCGCCGAGCGGCGAGCCGCGGTAGCCCGAGACAAAGCCCGCCGTGTTGAGCCCGGCCTGCTGGTCGCGCCATTTCTGCACGAGCATGAGGCGCACCAGCGCCTGGATGCCGCTGAGGTAGATCCGGCCTTCGGTGGCCGTGTATTTGTCGTCCAGCGCAACGCTGGCCAGTTCGTGGGATGCCATGACTGAAAAAGACTCCGGGTAGGACTCGTGGGATGCGGGCGTGGCCCCGGTAAGGGGCCGGCTCGCGCAGTGCCGCGCCGGGGTAGACGGCAGGGCAGCAACGATTCTTCAGGGTTGTGGGCGGAAAGTGCTTCTTCTTTTTGGCAGCGCGCAGCGCCGCACGGAAGATTTGTCTTTTTAAGACGCCCTCCGCCGAAAGGATTTCGGCGCGCGCCGGCCGGGTCGCTGGCCCGACAATGGCGGCCCCGCAGAAAGACCCCGACCTCCATGAGACCCGACCTCGACTCGCTCGCGCTTTTCCTGCGCGCCATTGAGCACGGCAGCCTGTCGAAGGCGGCCGCCGAGAGCCACATGGTGTTGTCGGCCGCCAGCCGGCGCCTGGCCATCCTGGAGGGGCAACTGGGCGTGGCGCTGCTCAACCGAAGCTCGAAGGGCGTCACGCCCACGGGCGCGGGCGAGTCGCTGGCGATGCATGCGCGCCAGATCTTGCGCGACGTCGACCGCATGCGCGCCGACCTGTCGGACTACGCGCAGGGCGCCACGGGCCGCGTGCGCCTGCATGCCAATGCGTCGGCCATGGGCCAGTTCTTGCCCGACGACGTGGCGAGCTTTCGCCAGCGCTACCCCGAGATTCGCGTGAGCGTGGAGGAGCACCGCAGCGTGTACATCGTGCAGGCCATTCGCGACCGGCAGGCCGACGTGGGCGTCATCACCAGCGAGGCGGCAGACCCGGCGCTGCACTTCATTCCGTACCGCACCGACCGGCTGGTGGCCATCGTTCGCCAGAAGCATCCGTGGCGCGGGCGCGAGGTGTCTTTCGAAGAACTTCTCGACTTCGACTTCGTGGGGCTCGAAGACGACTCGGCCATTTCGCGCACCATGGAAGACGCGGCCATGAGCGCGCGCAAGGTGTTGCGGCTGCGTGTGCGGGTGAAGAGTTTCGAAGCCGTGTGCCGGATGATCGAGGCCGGCATGGGCGTGGGCATCTTGCCCGAGGGGGCGGCGGTGACTTACCGCAAGGAGATGAAGCTGCGCTTCATCAACCTCACCGATGCGTGGGCGTCACGTCGCATGTACCTGTGCACGCGGCAGGAGGCGCTGAGTTTTCCGCAGCGCAGGTTGGTCGATCATTTGTTGGCGCGGGGGATGCCTTAGGGCGCTGGACCGGGGCCTGGATCGGGATCGGGTCATTCAGGGCGGCGCTCAGGCCGACGGGGTACCTTGCTCCGCGAATGTCCCCCGGCCTGCGGCCTCCTCCTTTATTTCGCTGCGCAAGGCACCCCATCGACGTGAGCGTTCGGCGCAGTCGTGCGAATACGGCGCGCGTGTCGGGGCTGGATTTTTGTGTCTTGCGGGGAAGCAAATGTGGCCTTGTGTGACCCGCTGACACTGCGCCAATGCGCTTGCACGCGGCGCATTGCGGAAGCTGCATTTGTTGGCGGTTGCCGAGACTTTCGTGCCTTGCAGAACGGCTAATTCGGCGAGCTCTTCTCTACAGTGGACGCCTCTGTCACTCAACAACCCGACAAGGGAACAAGAAAGGCGCTACACACACAACCACTGAAATTCTGGAAGGCTGCTTGCCTCGCGGCAGGTTGTCGGTGCGAAAGCATCGATGCGTATGCGAGGTATCAAAGGCGACGGCCGAGGTGCAGGAACACCCCGACCGTCTAACCAAATCCGTGCAACCACCTCTAAAGGAACCGCACAAAAATGGCTACCAAGACTATAGCCCGGCCACCCACGCCCGGCGCTTCCGAAGACAACGCCCAAGATACCCAGCATCCGGCGGATCGTCTCGAAAACACCCTCTCTCAACTCGAAGCACTCCTGTGGGTCTGCCACGGGGAAGACATCGACTGGTGCAGCGGCAGCGGGCCGCAACAACTGGACAACCTGCTTTGGCTTGCAGCCGATCTGGCACGCAAGGCCGGGGAACTGTTTCAGATGAGCGAGAAGGCGCGAAGAGGAGCGCCTGAGACCGGCGGTTAGCAGCTGGTCTGCGGGCTGCGAAATTCGCGGCCCGCTTTGGGAAGCGGGGATTCGTTTGGGTGAGACGGCTGGAGCTAGCTCGACAGACCTGATTCGGATCGGTTGAGATTGCTTGTCGGAAGGTGTCGATGTCGGCTACGCGTTCTGCAGCGATCGCGGTCTGTTGTGCGTCTGCAATTGACGTCCGCTTCTTGCTGGTGAACTGCCCTTCAACGCGGCTGCTCGGACTACCAGCGGGAAGAAAAGCTGACCACAAAAGCCGGGCGATTCAGTTCATCCTGTGCTGTTAGCCTTACATGGTCGGCAGCTCCTCTGCCACGCCAACTCCGGCCATCGTGCCCAATTTAGAAGTGAACTCACTATGACCAGCCCGCTGTACAACGCCTCCGTTCCCGTCATGCAGCAGATGCTGCGCGCCGTGTCCGACGTGCTCAAGAAAGCCGAAGACCACGCGACGCAGAAAAACATCGATCCCAATGCGCTGCTGCAGGCGCGGCTGTTCCCTGACATGTTTCCGCTGCTACGCCAGGTACAGATCGCCGCAGACTTCTCCAAGGGCATTGCCTCCCGCCTGGCTGGTGCCGAGGTGCCGTCCTGGCCCGACACCGAGGTCAGCTTCGCCGACCTGCAAGCGTTGATCGCCAAAGCATTGGCCCATATCGGCTCCTTCAAGTCCGAGCAATTTGATTCAAGCGAAAGCCGCGAGATCGTATTGCGCCCTGGCACCCCCAAGGAAAAGAAGCTGACCGCAGAAGCCTATCTTCTGCACTACGGACTGCCGCAGTTTTTCTTCCACGTGACTACCACCTATGCCATCTTGCGTCACAACGGTGTTGAGATCGGTAAGCGCGACTACATGGGTGCCTACTAGACCAAGGGAGACAGGAGTTCGGCCACTTTGGCCACTGCCGCTCGATAGCAACTAGAGCCTCCGTCGCTGCGCGATTTCAGCTAGCTGTGGATGGAGGCTTTGTCTATCCTAATTTGCTTGGCGCCTGTTCAAAGCCAACCAATGTCTGCTGCGTTAGTCTGTGAATTACACAGTCGACCCGTTGCGGGCGCTCTACGTTGGTCTGATGATGGCGGTTATGCGGCATGAGCCGTCTTTCGATCCCGCAACGCCAACGACAGATTTCTGCTACTGACCAGCCTACTCAACCGAATGGCCGGGACTTTGCTGCTCAGGGCGTGCATACGCTCCTAAACATGTTGGGGGCAATAACACGCTCAACTTCAGCGAGAATCCTTTTCGCAATAAGTAGATCAGCTACTTTCTTTTGTAGAAGCATAGAGCGAGCACGAGCTACAGCCCGCTTGCCGAGAGCAGCAGCAACTTTTCGACAAGAAAATTGGATGCTGGGTTTCCGAAGTGCGAATTGCACGTGGGCGGCGGTGAATATGCTCACTACGAAAAAGCGAACCAATGGTTCGCGATTGCACCCAGCCTTTGGCCCTAACCACCATCGGCTTTGCGGAGGCGTGGGCGTCAGATGGATTCATTGCAACAAAACTGGAGGGGCGGTCCGTGCAGCAGGAAAACATTTTTTATGAAGACCGCTTTCTTGAAAGCTGGGCTGGCTCCATCATCACCAACCCCAGCACGGCCATCGTTGAGCTCGTTGCCAACTGCTGGGACGCCTATGCGACGAAGGTCGAAATAAGCTGGCCCGATCCGAAGAAGAGCAAACAGTTCTCCATTTCGGACAACGGCAAGGGCATGACCAAGGCCGAGTTCGATTACATCTGGCGTGCCATGTCCTATGACCGTATCGCCAAGACCGGCCCCACAGCGGCACCTCCACCAGACGTAGAAGGTCTTCCGCGCTTCGTCTTCGGCAAGAACGGCAAGGGACGTTTTGCCAGCTTCTGTCTCACCAAGAACTACATCGTCACCTCGGTCAAAGACGGCCAGAAGATCGTCTACAAGGTCAGCCGCACAGCTAACAAGCCACTCATCACCGAACTGGTGGAGTTCGTTGAGAAGGGTGTTGAAGGCCATGGCACGACGATCACAGGCGAAGGCGAAATCCGTCAGACCAATCTGACGGTTGAACAGGCTAGAGAGCTCCTTGGTGGTCGGTTCCTTGCCAACCCGTCCTTCAAGGTCAGCCTAAACGGCACTCCCATTTCGTTTGCCGATATCAGCAAGTCATCCCTCTCAATCGTGGACGTTGAGGTGCCCGGCTACGGCACTGCCAAGATCTATCACATTGACACCGGCAAGGCCGACAAGACGACCAAGCAGCACGGCATAGCTTGGTGGGTCACGAACCGTGCGGTAGGTGAGTGCAAGTGGCGAGGCGCCGACGTTGAGCGAATTCTTGATGGCAGAACCGAGAAGGCCAAGCGCTTCACTTTCATCGTGCAGGCCGACTTTCTGAACAAGGAAAACGCCGTTAAGGAAGACTGGTCGGGCTTCATCGAGAAGAACGTCGCATGGGACACCACCAAGCCAATCGTTCAGGACAAGATTCGGGAGATCATTGACAACACCAGTGCCGCAGAGCGTGAGGACAAGCGAAGTGCGGTCCTTCAGAAGGTGGGGCAGTCGGTCAACTCGTTGCCGCTTCTGAGCAAGGATCGTGTCAGGAGCTTCGCTAATGAGGTCGTGGATACCTGCCCGAACTTTGGTGAGCAGGAGATCGTGCAACTGACCTCCATCTTGGCAAAGCTTGAGAAGAGCAAGTCCCAGTACGGCTTGCTCGAAATCCTGCACAACCAAGAATCGCATGACTTGGACGCCCTGCATGAAGTGCTGAGCCAGTGGACCATTGGCATGGCGAAGGTCGTGCTGGACGAGATTCAGGGCCGCTTGAAGGTCATCAACGAGCTGCGAATCAAGATTCAGATCGCAGGCATTGACGAGGTGAAGGAACTCCAGCCGCTTTTTGCCAAGGGCCTCTGGATGTTCGGTGACAAGTTTGAGTCCATCCACTTCACGTCCAACAAGGGCATGACGACGGTCATCCGCGAGCTCTTTGACGGTAAATCCGAGAAGGCTTCGCTCAATCGCCCTGACTTCGTCATTCGCGGCGACGGCAGCACCGGCTTCTACTCCTTGCCTTCGTACAACGAGGATCACCAGGAAGCTGGCGTGCAGCACCTCGTGATCGTTGATCTGAAGACCACCAAGCTCTCCCTCGGATCCAAGGAGAAGGAACAGATTTGGAAGTACGTTAAGGAGTTGAAGAAGCGGGGCCACATTCAGCCTGACACCCGCATTGACGGCTTCGTCCTTGGCGACCAGATTGAAAGCGGCGAAGGTGGCACTCGGACCGAGGACAACGACAAGGTCAAGATTCAGCCGCTGCTCTACGGCACGATCTTGAACAGGGCGGAACAGCGGCTTCTGAAGCTCTACGACAAGGTCAAGGACGCCCCGTTCCTGCTCACCCAGCAAGAAGAGTTGGCGAAGTTCATTGAGCCGATTCCTGTTGCTCAAGCCTTGCTTGAGGGCGTTGCGTAATGTTGCCGGTCAATTAGATCGCCGCCTACAACTATCTCTTCGCGGCCCTGAACAGTGAGAACAAGGCGGTCTAAGTAGGTGGGTCAACGTTCTGCCGCATGGTGCAGCAGGTAGATCCCGGCTCGCCCAGCTACCAGCAGTTGATTCCGCTCCGTCAAGGCCAAGACAAGTCCAATTCTCGCAAGGACTTTTACTGGGATCTCATGCGATCGACGTTCGCAATGCTAGCGGTGAAGACGACCGGTCTCAGGGCTACCGGTCGCTCGAACCTTGGACGTTAGCGACCGCGCTCAGTCTGAAGCAGACATCGAGCGCAGTCGTTTCAATCGGCTGCGGTTAATTCCGCCTTCTTGGGACCCTGCTTATCCCGCGGCCGTCCCTCGCGAGTTCCGTCGCGTGCTTATGCATACCAATCCGCAATCCGTCACAGCCTTTGAACCCTCAAACACCCCAGCCGCACTCCCAGTGCGCAGGGCGTCGGGTACTTCCCGCAGCGAAATAGAGGAGGAGGCCGCAGGCCGGGGGACATTCGCGGAGGGAAGTACCCGGCGGCCTGTGCACGCGCCCTGAACAGAGCGGCGATGCACAGGGGGGAAAAAATCAGCGCAGCGCTTCGACCAAGTCGAGAACCATCCGGTCCCCACCAAACTTCTCGACCCCTTGCGTCAGCAGTGCATCCACAGCCTGCGCAATGCCATGACTCGAAGCAGACTGCTCCGCCATGTCGTTGTAGTACCCCAGGTCCTTCTTCGCATTCGCCATCGAGAACTTCAGCGAATCGGTGCCACCCGTCAGCAGCTTGGGCTTCACGCGTTCCAGCGCCACGCCGTTGCCGCCGCCCTTGGCCAGCACCTCGACGAACACGTCGGGCTTCACCCCCGCGCGCTCGGCACACGCAGCCGCTTCGCACAGCAGCGCGACCGTGCCCAGCGACACGAAGTTGTGCAGCAGCTTCATCGCGTGGCCTGCGCCCGTGCCGCCCACGTGCGTGATGTTCTCGGCAAAGCAGCGCAGCAGCGGCAGGCACGAGTCGAGCACGTCCGCATCGCCGCCCACCAGCAGGTTCAACCGGCCCTCGGCGGCTTCCTTCGCGGTGCGCGTCATCGGCGCATCGAGAAATTTTCCGCCCTTGGCGCTCACCGCTTCGGCCACCTTGGCGGTGGAGGCGGGCACCGCCGTCGAGCAATCGATCACCACCGTGCCCGCGCGCAGCGTGCTCAGCGCACCCTTGTCGCCCAGCATCACCGCTTCCACTTGCGGCGTGCCCGTCACGCACAGGATCAGCACGTCGACCTGCGCCGCCAGCGCGGCCACGTCGGCCACCGACGTGGCACCGGCCTTCAGCAGCCCGTCGATGGGCTGGTTGCCCGCGTGCTCCAGCACCGTGAGGTGGTGGCCGTGCTTGACGATGTTGCTGGCAATGCCGTGGCCCATCAGGCCGACGCCGACAAGGCCGACCTTGCGCGGGGTTTGTTGTTCAGTGGTGGTCATGGTGTCTGTCATCCGTGCTTGATTGCAATGGTCTTGAGGGTCGTGAAACCGAGCAGGGCCTCAAAGCCCTTCTCGCGTCCGAAGCCGCTCGATTTGACGCCGCCGAAGGGCAGCTCCACGCCGCCCGCCGCACCGTAATTGTTCACGAAGACCTGGCCGCAATGCAGCTTGTGCGCCATGCGCAGTTGGCGGCCGCCATCGCGCGTCCACACACCGGCCACCAGGCCGAAGTCCGTGCCGTTGGCCAGGCGCACCGCCTCGGCCTCGTCCTTGAACGGCATCACCGCCAGCACCGGGCCGAAGACCTCGCGCTGCGCCAGCTCGCTGTCGTGCGGCACGTCGCGGAACAGCACGGCCTCCTGGTAGAAGCCGGTGGCCGACGCGTTGGGCGACACCGTGCCGCGCGCCGCCACCTTCAGGCCGCTGGCCTCTGCGGTGGCGACCATGTCGCGCACCTGGCGGAACTGCTTTTCGTTGATGAGCGGGCCCATGTCCAGGTCTTCCGCCGGCGTGCCCGCCTTCACGTTCGCAAAACGCTTGGCCAGGCGCTGCACCACTTCTTCGTAAATTGACTGCTCCACCAGCACGCGGCTGCCCGCCGAGCAGGTCTGCCCGGCGTTCTGGATGATGGCGTTCACCAGCACCGGCTCGGCCGCGTCCAGGTCGGCGTCGGCGAACACGATCTGCGGCGACTTGCCGCCCAGCTCCAGCGTCACCGGGCAGTGGCGCTCGGCCGCGGCCAGGCCCACGCTGCGGCCCGTCATGGTCGAGCCCGTGAACGAGATGTGGTCGATGCCCTTGTGCGCGCACAGCGCCGCGCCGGCTTCCTTGCCGTAGCCCGTCACCACGTTCAGCGCACCGGCCGGAAAGCCCACCTCGGTCGCAATCTCGGCCAGCCGCAGCAGCGACAGGCTGGCGTCTTCGGCCGGCTTCACCACGCAGGCGTTGCCCGCGGCCAGGGCGGCGCCAACGCTGCGGCCCGCGATCTGCATCGGGTAGTTCCAGGGCACGATGTGGCCCGTCACGCCGTGCGGGTTGCGCACGGTCAGCACGGTGTAGCCGCGCTCGTAGGGCAGCGTGTCGCCGTGCAGCTTGTCGCAGGCGCCGGCGTAGTACTCCATGTAGCGGGCCAGCGCGGTCGCGTCGTTGCGCGCCACGCGCAGCGCCTTGCCGGTGTCGCGTGCTTCGAGCTGCGCCAGTTCTTCGTGGTGCGCCATCACGGCGGCGCCCAGCTTGGCCAGCAGCCGGCCGCGCTCCAGCGCGGTGGTGGCGCCCCAGGGGCCGTCGAAGTTGTCGCCGATGGCCTGGCGCGCGGCGCGCACGGCGGTGTCGATGTCGGCGGCCGTGCCGCGCGCGATCTCGCCGAACTTCTGGCCGTCGCTCGGGTCGATCACGTCGATGGTGGCGTTGCCTTCGGACGCCACGCGGCGGCCGTCGATGTAGTGGGTTGCGGTCATGTGAGGTGTCTCCTTGGGGTCGGCGTCATTGGACGCCGTCCTGTCATTTCGGTTCCGGCCAGGGTCTTTGCGCGTCGCGGATCTGCTCGAACGCGCGGCTGAACTGCAGCACGCCCAGGTCGTCGAAGCGGCGCCCGGCAATCTGCAGGCCAATGGGCAGGCCCTCGGCCGAGTAGCCGCAGTTGATGGACGCGGCCGGCTGCTCCGACATGTTGTACGGCACCGTGAAGCCGATGTGCTCCAGCGGGCGCATCGGGTCGTTGGTGGGCGAGGCGTGGTCCGCGGGCGCGGGCAGGTTCGGCGACACCGGCGACAGCACGAAGTCGTAGGCCTTGGTGGCGGCCACGGTAGTGGCGCGCGTGGCGATGAACTGGCTGTAGGCGTCGAAGATGTGCGCGCCCGAGAAGCCGGCCGCGCTCTCGGCCCACTCGCGGATGTACGGCAGGATCTTTGCGCGCTGCTCCGGCGTCATGGCCTGCATGTCGAGGCACGAGCGCATGCGCCAGAAGTGGTCCATGCCCTGCAGCATCTTGGGCGTCATGAACGCCGGAATTTCTTCGATGTGCGCGCCCGCCGCCTCGATGCGCTTCGCGGCCAGGCGAATGGCAGCGGCAATCTGCGGGTCCAGCGGCAGGCCGCAGCCCGCGTCCATGTGCAGCGCCACGCGCTTGCCCTTGATGAACGACGGGTCGACCTCGAAGGCGCTCCAGTCGATGGCGGGCGCGGGCAGCTCCGAATAGTCGCGGTCGTCGGGCTGCGCGACCGAGGCCATCATCAGCGCCGAGTCGGCCACGGTGCGCGTCATCGGGCCGGCGCAGCGGCCCATGTAGGGCGTGCTCAGCGGAATGCGCCCGAAGCTGGGCTTGAGCGTGTAGATGCCGCACCAGCTCGCCGGCAGCCGCAGCGAGCCGCCGATGTCGGTGCCCACGTGCAGCGGGCCATAGCCCGCGGCGGCCGCGGCGCCGGCGCCGGCGCTGGAGCCGCCGGGCGTGCGCGACAGGTCCCACGGGTTGCGCGAGAGTTCATGAAAGCTCGACAGGCCCGACGACAGCATGCCCAGGTCGGGCATGGTGGTCTTGGCGACCAGCACCGTGCCGTCTTCCTTCAGGCGCGCGGCGGGGGGCGAGTCTTGCGCCATCGGCACCAGGTCGTAGGCGGCGGTGCCCAGCGGCATCGGGTCGCCCTCGGTCGCGAGGTTGTCCTTGATGGTGACGGGCACGCCGTCGAGCGTGCCGCGCGGCGTGCCGGCCAGCCAGCGCGCTTCGGAGGCGCGCGCCTGCTCCAGCGCGAGCTCGGGGCGAAACAGCCAGGTGGCGCGCAGCTCGGGCTCGTAGGCGGCAATGCGCTCGTTGACCGAGCGCGTCACTTCCACGGGCGACAGTTCCCTGGCGGCGTAGGCGGCGTGCAGTTCCTGCACGCTCAGGGAATACAACGGCTTCGAAGACGTGGCTTGTGTCATTGCTTCAGCTCCAGGAGATGGCGGCCAGGTCGTTCACCACGATCGGCATGCTTGGCCACAGGCCCTTCACTTCCTTGCGGGCGATGGTCGGGAACACGGCCTGATACAGGAAGCCGTTGACCGCGTCGGTGGCCAGCAGGCGCTGCGCGTCGGCCAGCAGGTCGGCACGGCGCTTCTTGTTCTCTTCGTTCTGGATGGAGACGAACAGGTCGCGGAACTTCTTCGAGTCGTAGCCCCAGTAGTAGTCGGCCTCGGTGTACTTCACCAGGTCGAAGGGCTCCACATGCGCGACCATGGTCAGGTCGAAGTCGTGCGCGCCGCCGAAGGTGCTGTTGAGCCACTGGGCCCATTCCACGTTCTGGATCTTCACGACGATGCCGATCTGCGCGAGCTGCGCCGCGATCATCTCGCCCCCCTGGCGTGCGTACGAGGGCGGGGGCAGCTGCAGGCGCAGCTCCAGCGGCGTCTTCACGCCGGCCTCGGCCAGCAGCTTCTTGGCCTTCTCGATGTCGAAGGGGTTCATGGCCGTGGTGTCGACGAAGCCCGGCGCGCCCATGGCGTAGTGGCTGCCAATGGGCTTGCCGAATCCGTCTGCCGCGCCCTGGATGATCGCGTTGCGGTCGATGGCCGCCAGGATGGCGCGGCGCACGCGCACGTCGTCCAGCGGCTTCTTGCGGTTGTTGATCGTCAGGATCACCTTGCCGCGCGTGCCCACCTCGATGACCTGGAAGCGCGCGTTGCCCTTGAACTGCGCCACCGAGCGCGTGCCCGCGCGCGGAAAGATGTCGATGTCGCCGGCCATCAGCGCGGCGGTCTGCGCCGCGGTGTCCGACATGAAGCGGAACACGAAGCGCTCGGTCTTCGCCAGGCCCGGGTCGCGAAAGGTCGGCGACTTCACCAGGGTGCACGAGGCGCCGCGCTGCCAGGCCGAAAGCTTGTACGGGCCGGTGCCCACTGGCGCGGTGGCGTTGGTGTCGGCGCTCTTGGGCTCGACCAGGCAGGCGGTCGACTGGCCCAGCATGAAGGGCAGGTCGGGGTTGGGCAGCGTGCTGTTCACGCCCACCGTGAACTCGTCGAGCACCACGGTGCCGACTTCGCTGAAGAAGCGCTTGTCCTTGTTGGTGCTCTTGGCGCCGCCCGCGCGGTCGAAAGAGAATTTCACCACCGACGCGTTGAAGGGCTGGCCGTTTTCAAAGCGCACGTTCCTGCGCAGCTTGAAGACGAAGGTCTTCATGTCGGGCGACGACGACCAGCTCTCGGCCAGCATCGGCGTGACCGAGCCGTCGGCGTTGACCTTGGTGAGCGTCTCGAAGATGTTGTATTGCGTGATCTCGGCAATGGCCGACGCCGCGCCCGTGGTCGGATCCAGGCCCGGCGGCTCCAGCGGCATGCCGATGGTCAGCGTGTTCTTGCCCGCTTGCGCGCGCGCCTCGGGCAGGAAGACACCCGGAATTGCCGCGGCCATGGCCGAGGTCATGAGTGTGCGTCGCTTCAACATTCGATAGGTCCTGGAAGTGAGGTGAAAAAGAAGAACGAAGAAAACGCCCGCCTAGCGCGACGGCGTGTGCAGCACGGCCGACAGCAGCGTGCGCGTGTACTCGTGCTGCGCATGCGCGAACAGGTCGGCAGGCCGGCCGCGCTCCACGATGCGGCCCTTGAACACCACGCACACCTCGTCGCACAGGTGGTTGACCACCGCGAGGTCGTGGCTGATGAGCAGGTAGCTGATGCCGAACTGCTGCTGCAGGTCCTGCATCAGGTTGAGCACCTGCGCCTGCACCGACACGTCGAGCGCGCTGACCGGCTCGTCGGCGACGATGAGCTTGGGCCGCGTGATGAGCGCGCGCGCAATCGCGATGCGCTGGCGTTGGCCACCCGAGAACTCGTGCGGGTACTTGTCCATGTCGGTGGTGCGCAGGCCGACTGCGGCCAGCGCTTCCGAAGCACGCTCGCGTTGTTCGGCGCGGCTGGTCTCGGCCAGCGCCTCCAGCGGCTCGGCCACGATGCGCGCGACGGTCTGGCGCGGGTCGAGCGAGCCGTACGGGTCCTGGAAAACCATCTGGAAATCGCGCCGCGCGGTGCGCAGCTCGCTCTTCGACAGCGTGTGCAGGTCGCGGCCTTCGAGCGACACGCTGCCCGAGGTGGGCGTGTCGAGCGCCATCACGAGGCGCGCGATGGTCGACTTGCCCGAGCCCGATTCGCCGACGATGCCCACGCTCTGGCCGGCCTGCACGTCGAAGCTGACGCCGTTCAGCGCCTTGACAGTGGGCGGCGGGCCGAAGAGCTTTTCGCGCGGCAGCGCGTAGTGGCGGTAGAGGTTGTTCACGGACAGCAGGGGCTGGCCGGGAGCGAGAGAGTTGATGGAAGGCTGGCTCATGCGGAGAGAACCGAGGTGGTGGCCTTGGCGGCATGGGCCTCCAGCGCGGCGATTTCGCCCAGCCGCAGGCAGCGCACCGTGTGGTCGTTCGGCAGCAGCGTGGCTTGCGGCCGCGTGCTGTGGCACAGCTCGATGGTGTGGGCGCAGCGCCCGGCGAAGGCGCAGCCGCGCGGCATGTCGACCAGCTCGGGCACGCTGCCGCGAATGGTGGGCAGCCGCCCGGCGCGCACGGCGCCCAGCGCGGGGCGCGCCGCGAACAGGCCGCGCGTGTAGGGATGGGCGCGGCCCGCGAAGACCGTGCCGGTCGGCCCGCTCTCCACGGCGCTGCCGCCGTACATCACGAGCATGCGCTGCACGCTGTTGGCGATCACGCCCAGGTCGTGCGAAATCAGGATCAGCGCCATGCCCATCTCCTTGACCAGCCCCTGGATCAGGTCGAGCACCTGCTTCTGGATGGTCACGTCGAGGGCCGTGGTCGGCTCGTCGGCAATCAGCAGGTCGGGGCCGCAGGCCAGCGCCATGGCGATGCCGATGCGCTGGCGTTGCCCGCCGGAGAACTGGTGCGGGTAGGCGTCGAGCCGCGAGGCCGCGTCGGGAATGCCCACGCGGTCGAGCAGGCCCAGCGCCTCCTTGCGCGCCTGCGCCTTGCTGAGCCCGCGGTGCAGTTGCAGCGGCTCGCCGACCTGGCGCGCGATGGTGTGCACCGGGTTCAGCGCCGTCATCGGCTCCTGGAAGATCATGCCGATGCGGTTGCCGCGCACCTGGCACATCTGCTTTTCGGGCAGGCCGACCAGCTCCTGCCCGTCGAGCTTGATGCTGCCGGTGACCTTCGCGCTGGAGGGCAAGAGGCCCATGAGCGACATCACGGTGATCGACTTGCCGCAGCCCGATTCGCCGACGATGCCCAGCGTTTCGCCGCGCTCCAGCGAGAACGAGATGCCGCGCACGGCCTGCGCCGGACCGCGCTGCGTCTGCAGGCCGATCTGGAGGTTGTTGACTTCGAGGAGGGGCATCTTGTTTTCGGGGTCTTAGCGCGCGCGGGCAAGGCGGGGGTCGAGCAGGTCGCGCAGGCCGTCGCCGAGCATGTTCAGGCCGAGCACGGCCAGCGCGATCGCCATGCCGGGGAACACGGCCAGCAGCGGCTGCTGGAACATGAGCGTCTGCGCCTCGCTGAGCATGCGGCCCCATGAAGGCTGCGGCGGCTGCGTGCCCAGGCCCAGGTAAGACAGCGCGGCCTCGGCCAGGATCGCGATGGCGAAGCGGATGGTGATCTGCACGATCAGCACGGCCGAGATGTTCGGCAGCACGTGCTGCATGGTGATGGCGAAGCCGCCCTTGCCGCAGGCGCGCGCGGCGGCCACGTACTCGCGCGACCAGATGGCGTTGGCCGAGGCGCGCGTGATGCGCGCGAAGGTGGGAATGTTGTAGATGCCGATCGCGATGATCGCGTTGACGATGCCCGCGCCGAACACGGCCGTCATCATGATGGCCGAGAGAATGGCCGGGAAGGCGAGCGTGAAGTCCGACAGGCGCATCACCGCTTCCTCGACCCAGCCGCGCTTGGCGGCCGCGAGGAGGCCCAGCGCGGTTCCGACGACCAGGCCGATGCCCACCGCGATCACGCCGACCAAAATGGACGCGCGCGCACCTACCAGCAGCAGCGAAGCGACGTCGCGCCCGAAGGCATCGGTGCCCAGCCAGTGCGAGGCCGACGGCGCCTGCATCTTGTTGTCCATGTCCATCGCGTAGGGCGACCACGGCGTCCACACGAAGGAGACGAGCGCCGCGAGCAGCAGCAGGGCGGCGAGCACGGCGCCGATGACGAAGCTGCGGTGGTGCAGCGCCCGGCGCCAGAAGCCCGGGACCTTGAGCGCGGCGGCGCTCGGTGCGGTGATGGCGTTCATATGTCGCTGGCCTTGATGCGCGGGTCGATCACGGCATACAGCACGTCGACCACGAAGTTCACGATGACCACCATGGCCGCCAGCAGCATCACGCAGTTGCGCACCACGATCAGGTCGCGGTTGCTGATGGCCTGGAAGATGAGGCGGCCCAGCCCTGGCAGGTAGAACACGTTCTCCACCACGATGGTGCCGGCGAGCAGTTCGGAGAATTGCATGCCCATGACGGTGATGACCGGAATCATCGCGTTGCGCAGCACGTGGGTCCACAGCACCATGCGTTGCGACACGCCTTTGGCGCGCGCGGTGCGCACGAAGTCTTCGCGCATCACCTCGAGCACGGCCGAGCGCGTGATGCGGGCAAGGATGGCCGCTTGCACCACGGCCAGCGACAAGGCCGGCAGCAGCAGCGACTTGACGCCCGCGAAGAAGCCTTCGCCCCAGCCCTCGAAGCCGCCAGCGGAGAACCACTGCAGCTTCACCGAGAACACGAGGATCAGCAGGATCGCGAACCAGAAATTGGGAATGGCGATGCCGATCTGCGCCGCGCCCATGAGGCCGACGTCGCCCAGCTTGTTGTGGCGCGCAGCGGCTGTCACGCCGACGAGCAGCGCGATGACGACCGTGAAGGCCATGGCGAGCATGGCGAGCGGCACCGTCAGCGCCAGGCGTTCCAGGATCAGGTCGAGCACGGGCGAGCTGTAGGCATAGCTGTCGCCGAGGTTGCCGGTGAGCAGGCCGCCGATCCAGTGCCAGTAGCGCGTCCATGCCGGCAGGTCGAGGCCCAGCTTGGTGGCCAGTGCGGCCACGGCTTCGGGGGAGGCGTCGGGTCCCATGAGCATCTGCGCGGCATTGCCGGGCAGGATCTCGAGGACGAGGAAGACGATGATCGATGCGCCGACCAGCGTGCCGAGCAATGTCAGCGTGCGCTTCAGCAGGAACAGGCCCATGGTCAGTGACTCCGCTGTGCGTTGGGGTTCGAGGGGCAGGCGTTTTTGATGTTGAGGTTCAGGGCGTGTGAACAGGCCGCCGGGTACTCCCCTCCGCGAATGTCCCCCGGTTTCGCCTCCTTGATTTCGCTGCGGGAAGCACCCGACGCCCTGTTCACCTGGGCACGCTGCGAGTGACCCGCGATCGACGACCGCCACGACCAACGGCCGCGCCCCGAACGACGCGGCTCACGACAAACAGCACAAGCCAAAAAAGGCCTCATGCCGAAATGCATTCGGCAATGGCACGCCCCACGTCCACGGTGTTGGCCGTACCGCCCATGTCCCGCGTGCGCGGACCTTCGCTCAGCACGGTTTCGATGGCCGAGATGACGGCGGCCGAGGCCTGCGCGTACACCGGGTCGTTGTTGCCCAGGTGGTCGAGCATCAGCGCGGCCGACCAGATCTGGCCGATGGGGTTGGCGATGCCCTTGCCCGCGATGTCGGGCGCCGAGCCGTGCACCGGCTCGAACAGCGAGGGGAACTTGCGCTCGGGGTTCAGGTTGGCCGACGGCGCAATGCCGATGGTGCCGGTGCAGGCCGGGCCCAGGTCCGACAGGATGTCGCCGAACAGGTTGGAGGCCACCACCACGTCGAACCAGTCGGGGTGCTGTACGAAGTGCGCGCACAGGATGTCGATGTGGTACTTGCTCGTGGCGATGTCCGGGTGGCGCTTGGCGATTTCCGCGAGGCGCTCGTCCCAGTAGGGCATGGTGATCGAGATGCCGTTCGACTTGGTGGCGGCCACCAGGTTCTTGCGCGGGCGGCGGCTGGCGAGCTCGAACGCGTATTCGATGATGCGGTCCACGCCCACGCGGGTGAACACGGCCTCCTGAATGGCCATTTCGCGCGGCGTGCCTTCGAACAGGCGTCCGCCCACCGAGGTGTATTCGCCTTCGGTGTTTTCGCGCACCACCAGGAAGTCGATGTCGCCGGGCTTGCGGTGCGCCAGCGGGCCGGGCACGCCGGGCATCAGGCGCACGGGGCGCAGGTTGACGTACTGGTCGAAGTCGCGGCGGATCTTGATGAGCAGGCCCCACACCGCGATGTGGTCGGGCACCTTGGCCGGGTCGCCCACGGCGCCGAAGTAGATGGCGTCGTGGCCCTGGATCTTGTCGGCCCAGTCCGCCGGCATCATCAGGCCGGTGCGCACGTAGTGGTCGCTGCCCCAGTCGAAGTGGTCGTACGAAAAGTCGATGCCGAAGCGCCGGCCGACCGCGTCGAGCACGCGCAAACCTTCGGGCATGACCTCGACGCCGATGCCGTCTCCGGGAATGACGGCAATCCTGTGCTTTTTCTGCATTGACTCAACCTGTTCCAAATTCGTTGCGGTGGGGGCGCCTGCGCTCGTGAGACAGGACCAGGCAAAAATTCTAGGATGCGGTCGACAGCAGGCCGATGGGGTTGGCACCCAAGGTGCATTGACAAAATCAGAAGGCTCGCAAGGCCGCTTTCGCTTGATGGCATTGAATTTGTCTGTCACGAAACTGACTTTGACTTCTACAAATTAGAAGGCTGGGAACCCCGGCGTACCGTGGGCTCGGCGGCCTGAGCGGGGGGTTCAGCGCGGGGTTCATGAAGGCTTGCTGAACTCCCCCGCCGCGGCCCGGCGGATACTCCGCCGCGCTTGCAAAGTCCGGCGCACCGTTCGCCGCCCGGAGATCCATGACCCCCCTGACCGTCGCCACCCAGGCCATCGCCCGGCGCGCCAAAGGCTGGCTGCAGCCTTCGCTGCTGCGGCGGCTGCTGCTCGCGCAGATTGGCGTGGTCGCGCTGCTGTGGGGCGCGACGGTGGCGCTGTTCCTGTACGACTCCAACAAGCTGACGGAGCTGGTGCGCTACGACAAGGTCTTTGCGTGCGTCATCGAGGCCGCGCAGCACCTGGCGCACGACCCCGCGCGCCAGCAGGCGACGCTCAAGGCCTTCGACCTGGCGCTGCTCGAGACCTCGGGCGACTTCAGCTCCGAGACCGACAAGGCGCCCGTGATGCAGGTGTGGCAGCGGGGGCGGCTGATCTACAACTCCACCGAGGCCATGCCGGCGATGCAGACCTCGGCGCCGGGGCGCATCGAGAACATCCGCATCGGCCACCGGCTATGGCGCGCGCGCACCATGAGCTCGCCGCTGCTGGACACGCGCGTGCTGCTCGCGGAGCCCGATTTTCTTCGGCTGAACTTCACCATCGAGACGCGCAGCTACTACCTGCTGCCGCTGGGCATCAGCCTGCCGTTCCTGGTGTTTCCGGCGTGGCTGTCGGTGCTGCTGGCGCTGCGCCCATGGCGGCAGGTGACGCAGGAGACCGCCGCGCGCGGCCCGGCCGACCTGTCGCCGCTGTCGTTCGAGCCGCCGCACAAGGAGCTGCAGCCGCTGGTGCGCGGCATCAACGGCCTGCTGCGCAGCCTGCGCGAGCGCAACGCACGCGAGCGCGGGCTGATTGCCGACGCCGCCAACGAACTGCGCACCCCGCTGGACGCCATGCGCGTGAACGTCGAGGCGCTGAAGGCGCAGACCGCCGACCGCGGCCAGCGCGAGCTGATGGCCAACCTGCTGCGCAGCAACGACCGGGCGTCGCGCCTGGTGGGGCAGCTGCAGCAGCTGATGCGCAGCGACGAGATGCCGCAGGACGCCACGCCCGTGGTGCTGGCGTTCGACGTGCTGGTGCGCGAACGCATCGCGCTGATCGACAGCCTGGCGCATGCGCGCGGCATCGCGATCGATTTCGTGCGGCCGGCGGGCGACGCCGATGTGCCTGTGTTCGGCGAGCGCGAGAGCCTGATCTCGATGGTGAGCAACGTGGTGGAAAACGCCGTCAAGTACAGCCCCGACGGGGGCCGGGTGACGGTGCATGTCTTTAGTGAGGCGGGCCAGGCGGTGCTGCGCGTGACGGACCAGGGCCCCGGCATTCCGGCGGCCTTGCGCGAGCGCGTGTTCGACCGCTTCTTTCGCAACCCGGACCAGACGCAGTCGGGCAGCGGGCTGGGGCTGGCGATCGTGCGGGCGGTGCTGCGGGAGCACGGGGGCGAGGTGGCGTTGGAGGATGGGGAGGGGAGCGGTGAGGGGAATGACGAGGGGAACGGTAAGGGAAGAGGTTTGTGCGTGACCGTGCGGCTGCCGTTGTCTGTCGGCTGATGCGGCCTTGCTCGTGCCGCCTTGCGCTCCCTGTGCGCGTGCGTACCATGGCCCGATGCGAACACTCTCACTCCCCACCGGCGGCGAGATGCCGGTCCTGGGCCTCGGCACCTGGCGCATGGGCGAAGACGCGGGCCGCCGCGCGGCCGAGGTCAAGGCCGTGCGCGAGGCCATCGTGCTGGGCTACCGGCTCATCGACACCGCCGAGATGTACGGCGAAGGCGGCGCGGAAAGCGTGCTGGGCCAGGCCATCGGCGAGGCCCTGCGCGCGGGCGACGTGCGGCGCGAAGCGCTCTTCGTCGTCAGCAAGGTCTACCCGCACAACGCCAGCCGCAGCGGCACGCGCGCGGCCTGCGAGCGCAGCCTGCAGCGCCTGGGGCTGGACGCCATCGACCTCTACCTGCTGCACTGGCGCGGCAACCACCCGCTGCGCGACACCGTCGCGGCCATGCAGTCGCTGGTGGCTGAAGGACGCATCGCGCACTGGGGCGTGAGCAACTTCGACACCGACGACATGCAGGAGCTGGCACGCACCGTGGGCGACGGCCCGGGCTGCGCGGCCAACCAGGTCTACCTGTCTTTGGGGGAGCGAGGGCCGGAGTTCGATCTGCTGCCCTGGCAGCGCGAGCGCGAGATGCCGTTGATGGCCTACAGCCCGATCGACCAGGGCGCTCTGGCCGAAGACGACGGGCTGGCGGAACTGGCCGCGCGCCTGGGCGTGACGGCGGCGCAGCTGGCGCTGGCCGCGGTGATCGCGCGGCCCGGGGTGGCGGCGATTCCGAAGGCGGTGCGCAGCGTGCACCTGAAGGAGAACCTGGCCGCGGCCGAATTGAAGCTCGACGCGGCAACGCTGGAAGCGCTGGACCGGCTGCACCCACCGCCACGGCGCAAGAGGCCGCTGGCGATGATCTAGCGAGCGCTCAAGCGAACGACGAGTCCGCGGCGGATGCCCAGCCGCCCATCAATGCGCCTCGGCCTGCTTCGCCGCCGCGATGACCGCCTGCTCGTCGTGCTTCGCCCCGTTCAAAAACAGGTTCAGCAGCACCGCCGCAATCGACGCCAGCAGAATGCCCGACTCGATCAGCGAGTGGATCGCGTGCGGCATCCATTGCTTGAAGTTGGGCGCAATCAGCGGGATCATGCCCACGCCGATCGACACCGCGACGATCATCGCGTTGTGGCGGTTGGTCTTGAAGTCCACGCCCGACAAGATGCGGATGCCCGTGGCGGCCACCATGCCGAACATGACGAGGCCCGCGCCCCCGAGCACCACGGTGGGCAGCGACTCGACCAGCGCCGCCATCTTCGGCAGCAGCCCCAGCACGATGAGGATCACGCCGCCGGCCACGCACACGTAGCGGCTCTTGATGCCGGTAACCGCCACCAGGCCCACGTTCTGCGAGAAGCTGGTGTACGGAAAGGTGTTGAAGATGCCGCCGATGAGCGTGCCCAGGCCGTCGGTGCGCAGGCCGCGGGCCAGGTCCTGCTGGCTGATCTTGCGCTCGGTCATCTCGCCCAGCGCGAGGAACATGCCGGTCGACTCGATCATCACCACGATCATGATGAGCGTCATCGTCAGGATGAGGATGGGGTCGAACTGCGGCATGCCGAAGTGAAAGGGCAGCACAATGTCGACCCACGCGGCCTTGCCCACCTTCTCGTAGGTCATGAGGCCCGTGACCGAAGCCACCACCGCGCCGATGACGATGCCCAGCAGCACCGAGATGTTGGCGACGAAGCCCTTGGCGTACTTGACGATCAGCAGGATCGACACCAGCACCAGCGCGGCCACGCCGAAGCCCGACAGGTCGGCGTACTTGGGGTTGGGCACGGTCGGCATGATGGCGAAGCCCTTGGGCACCGCGGGAATGGAGCTGCCGGGCGACGTCACTTCGGCCAGCCACTTGGCGTACACGGGGTCGACCAGCGCGGGCGCCGTCGGGCCCACCGGGTTGCCGAAGATCCAGTTGATGCCCACGCGCATCAGGCTGATGCCGATGACCGCGATGATGGTGCCGGTGACCACAGGCGGAAAAAAGCGCAGCATGCGGCTCACCAGCGGCGCGATGAGCATCGACACCACGCCCGCGCCGATGATGGCGCCGAACAGCAGCTGCGCGCCGTTCTGCCCGGGGTTGGCGTTGGCCATGGCGACCATGGGCGCGACGGAGGCAAAGGTCACGCCCATCATCACGGGCAGCTTGATGCCGAAGAACTGCGTGGCGCCCAGCGCCTGGATCAGCGTGGCGATGCCGCAGCAGAACAGGTCGGCCGAGATCAGCAGCGCGACCTCGTCGGGCGAGAGCTTGAGCGCGCGCCCCACGATGAGCGGCACCGCGACCGCGCCCGCGTACATGACCAGCACGTGCTGCAGGCCCAGGGCCGCGAGCTTGCCGGTGGGGAGCCGCTGGTCCACCGGATGCACCGTGGGGACAGGGGAAGAAGTGTCGGCCGTCATCGTGTATCTCCAGTCAGAGAGAAGGCGTGGACGGCGCGCTCGGTGCCGCGTCCACACGTCGTGTACGCGAAACTGTATACAGTTTATGGCCACAATCGCTTCAGGAAAACCCGAGGAAGCGTTGCGACCGGTGTCGGCCGCGGAGATGCAAGGATCAGGCCGGCCCCGGGCGCCCCGCTTGCGGCTCGCGCACCGTCAGGCCCGAAGGCGCCTGCTTGGCCTCGTGCTTGGCAATGGCGGCCTGGCCGGCCACGTCTTCCGCATGGCGGAACATGCCCGGCGGGATGCGCACCGCGCCGATGGCCAGCGTGGTGAACGGGGTGAAACGCACCACGCCGTGGCGGTCTTCGCCCTCGATGCCGCCGGCCTGGCGGGCGGCATCGTCGTACAGGTCGCGCGCCTGGCGGTTGAAGTCGTCGATGACGGCGGCGCAGCGCCGCTGCCAGTCGGGGCTCTGGAACAGCATCAGGAAGTCGTCCCCGCCGATGTGGCCCACGAAGTCGCGGTGGGCGTCGGCGTGCCGGGTGGCCGTGCGCGCCAGCAGCAGGATCATTTCGTCGCCGCGCCAGTAGCCGTAGTGGTCGTTGAACACCTTGAAGTTGTTCAGGTCGGCGTAGCAGGCGACAAAGTCGGCCCCGCCGTCGAGCAGCCGCCCGATGTGGATGTTGACGGGAATGTTCCCCGGCAGGAAGGTCAGCGGGTTGGCATGTCGCGCGGCCTCGATGCGCGCCTCGGTCACGGCGCGCACCAGCTGGTCGCCGGTGCCCAGGCCGACGTAGTGCTTCTTCTCGGTGACCACGAAGCCTTCGCTCAGGTAGCGCTGGTCTTCCGACATCAGGATGCCCAGCAGGCTTTCCACGTTGTCTTCCCGCTCCACCACGCGCGGCGACTGGTTGCCGTACGACAGGCAGGGCCGCCTGCCGTGCACCTCGCGGAAGTACATGCGCGCGTAGTCGTTCATGAACGCCTGGCGGTTGATGAGCGCCACCGGCCGGCCCTGGTCAACCACCGCGAGCGCATGCAGCTCGGGGTGCTTCTGGAAGATGGCCGACACCTCGTCGATGGGCGTGTGCGGCGCCAGCGCGGGTGCCTGGATGACCGACAGGCTGCGCAGCACGTGCGGCTGCGAAGGCTGCGTGGCATGCGGCATCACCGCGATGCGCGTGTCGCGGATGAGCTGGGCCACGCTCGCGGGCAGGGCCGGCTGCAGCGTGGGCGCCGGCTGCCCCAGCAGGAAGCCCTGGCCGTGGGCAATGCCCAGGTCGCGCAGCACGCGCAGGTCCTTGGCGTCTTCCACGCCCTCGGCCACCAGCTCGGTGCCCATGGCGTGGCCGAAGGCGACCACCGCGCGTACCAGTTCCACGCTCTGCGGGCAGCTCGCGATGCCGCGCGTGAGCTGCTTGTCGAGCTTCACGAAGTCGGGTTTCAGCTCGCGCCAGCGCCGCAGGTTGGAATGCCCCTCGCCGAAGTCGTCGAGCGCCAGCCGCGCGCCCATGGCGTGCAGCGCCTGCACCGCGCGCGGCAAGGCTTCGGGGTTGCCGTTGGCCGGGTGCTCGGTGAGCTCGACCGTGACGTCGCGCGCCGGAATGTCGTGCTGCGCCAGCAGGCGCGCGAGCCAGCAGGCCGAGCCCACGCCGCCCATGGCCGCGGTGAGCGCGTCGGGGCTCAGGTTGACGAACAGGCGGCCGGGGGCTTTCAGGCGGCCCCACTCGGCCAGCACGATTTCCACGCACTGCAGCTCGAACTCGGTCAGCCTCGACTCGCTGGCCGCCAGCGCCAGCAGCGCCTCGGGGTGGTGCAGCGCCGTGCTGGCGGGGCCGCGAATGAGTGCCTCGTGACCGAAGATCGTGCCCTGCCGCAGGTCCACGATGGGCTGGAAGAAGGGGAGTATGGCGGGGTGCGATGCGTTCGCGTCGCTGGGCCGAGGTTGCCGGGGCATGCTGGGGAGTGGGTTCAACGGTGGCGGTTCCGCGCAAGACTCGTGGCCCATCCGGGGTGCAGCATGACGGGGTTATATGACAGTGGCGGCCTGGGGGGCAGGGCGGCTGGGCGCGGGGCGCTCGCCGCTCAGGCCAGCAGCGCCTTCACCAGGTCGAGCTGCCGGTCGGGCTTGCCGGTTTCCAGCGCCAGGCTGGCCTCGATGCGCAGCAGGTGCTCGTTCATGTGGGCCACGGCGCCTTCCACCTCGCCCTTGCGGCACAGGCGCAGGAACTCGGCGTGCTCGTCCGACGAGCAGTGCGGGTCGTTCGACGAGTGGTACAGCATGGCGATCAGCGAGCTGCGCGCCACCAGCTCGCGCACCAGCTCGGCCAGCGTGTGGTTGCCGGTGGCCTCGGCCAGCGCCACGTGGAAGTCGCCCAGCAGCTTCTCGCGCACCGTGCCCATGGTGGTGGACTGGCGCAGCGCGGTGCGCTCGAACTTGATGTGCTGCTCCAGCGCCTGGTAGTCGCGCGGCCGCGCCGCGGCGATGAACAGGCGCACCACCTCGCTCTCGAGAATGCGGCGCACCGCGAACACCTCGCGCGCTTCTTCCACCGAGGGCTGGCACACGAAGGCGCCCTTGTCGGGAATCATCTCGATGAGCTTGTCCTTCGACAGCATCAGCAGCGCGGCGCGCACCTTGGTGCGGCTCACCGAATACACCCGGCCCAGCGCCTCTTCGCGCAGCCAGGTGCCGGGGGGCAGGCGCTTTTCGACGATTGCCGTGGCAATGTCGTTGGCGATGCTTTCGATGGACGTGTTCCTGTCGGCCGGCGCCCCGGTCTCTGCCGGGGCGGCATCTGCGGGGCCGCCTGGGCCGACGGAACCGGAAGGGAGGGAAGATTTGGAACTTGCGCGGGGCATGCGCGGATTGTGGCCTAGCCCTGGGGCGGCGCGAGCGTGAAGCCCTCCAGCGCACCGATCATCCGCTTGGGCAGCGGCCGGGCGAGCTCGCCGCGCTTGCTGGTGCGCAGCCGCAGCGTGACCAGCGACTCGATCAGCTTGGTGCCCGCCGCCACGCCGTCGATCACCGGCACGCCGAGCACGCTCTCGATGTGCGCGCACAGGTCGGTCATGCCGGCGCAGCCGAGCACGATGCAGTCGGAGCCGTCTTCTTCGAGCGCGCGCCGGCATTCCTCGACGATGCGTTCGCGGGCGTTGGAGCCCGGCTCTTCCAGCTCGAGCACCGGCAGCTCGCAGGCGCGCACGTTGGCGCAGAAGCGCTCCATGCCGTAGATCTCGGCCAGGTGCCAGGCCTGCCCGATGGTGCGGCCCAGCGTGGTCACCACGCTGAAGCGGCTGCCGATCATGCTGGCCAGGTGCATGGCCGCCTCGGCGATGCCCACCACGGGCCCACGCGCGAGCTCGCGCGCCGCCTTCAGGCCCGGGTCGCCGAAGCAGGCGATCACGTAGCCGTCGACACCGTCGCGCTCGCCCGCCGCAATTTCCTGCAGCAGGCCCGGCACGGCCAGCGCCTCGTCGTAGTGGCTCTCGATGGACACCGGCCCCATGGCCGGGCTGACCGCGACGATTTCCGTGCCGGCGTGCGCCACCGCGCGGGCGCAGGCACCGATCTTCTCGGTCATGCTCCAGGTGGTGTTGGGGTTGATGAGCTTGATGCGCACGGGGCGGCCCTTTCTGTTTCAGTTCAAAGCTTGTTGTTGCGGTTCAGCAGCACGTACAGGACGAAGCCCAGGCCCATGCCGATGAACCATGCGTAGTTGGCGGCGCCGCGCAGCGTCGGCACCATCACGCAGAGGATGGGCACCAGCGCGGCCGGCACCAGCGCCATGATCGCCTTCGGGTTGTAGCCGCCGCTGTACCAGTACTCGCCCTTCGGGCTCATGGTGTACAGCGCGTCCACGTCGATGCGCTGCTTGCGCACGATGTAGTAGTCGGCAATCAGGATGCCGAACAGCGGGCCGATGAACGAACCCAGCACGTCCAGCGTGTAGTGGATGACTTCGGGGCTGTTGTAGAGGTTCCATGGCGTGAGAAACACCGAACCCACAGCAGCAATCATGCCGCCCGTGCGCCAGCTGATGTGCTGGGGCGCCACGTTGGAGAAGTCGAAGGCCGGCGAGACGAAGTTGGCCACGATGTTGATGCCGATGGTGGCGATCATGAAGGTCAGCGCGCCCAGCACCACGGCGGTGGTGCTGTCGATCTTGCCCACGGTATGCACCGGGTCGGTGATGAGTTCACCGAAAACAGGCAGCGTGGCCGCCGTGGTGATGACCGTCAGCAGCGAGAAGAAGACGAAGTTGACGGGCAGGCCCCAGAAGTTGCCCTTCTTCACCGCGTCGAAGCTCTTGCCGTAGCGCGAGAAGTCGCCGAAGTTGAGCATCGGGCCGCTGAAGTAGCTCACCACCAGCGCAATGGCCGAGAGCATGACCGGCAGCGCGTCCCAGCCCTGGAACTTGATGCCGCCCAGGTTCAGGTCGATCTTGCTCCAGCCCGCCTTCCACACCAGCCAGCCGCACAGCACCGCCATGACCACGTACACGGCCGGGCCGGCCCAGTCGATGAACTTGCGGATGGCTTCCATGCCGTGCCAGAACACGAAGGCCTGCAGCACCCACATGACCATGAACGCCACCCAGCCCAGCGTCGACAGGCCCACGAAGCCGTGCTGCGCCACGTCGGCGTACGGTGCCAGGCCCGGGAACATGTGCAGCGCCAGCACCATGAAGGCGGCAGACGCGAGGTACGTCTGCACGCCGTACCAGGCCACCGCGATCAGCCCGCGGATGATGGCCGGAATGTTCGCGCCCAGCACGCCGAAAGGCGCGCGGCACACCACCGGGTAGGGCACGCCGGTCACCTGGCTGGGCTTGGCCACCAGGTTGCAGAAGAACTGCACGATCACGATGCCCACCAGCAGCGACACCAGCACTTGCCAGCTCGACAGCCCGAGCGCGAACAGGCTGCCGGCGGTGATGTAGCCGCCCACGCTGTGCACGTCGGACATCCAGAACGCAAAGATGTTGTATTGACCCCAGGTCTGCTTCTTCAGCGGCGCGAGGTCCTCGTTGGTCAGGCGCGGGTGGTAGCCGGGCTTGATGAGGGCGTTCGATTCCGCGTGCGGCGCAATGCCGGCTTCGCTTGCCCCCGCGGGGGCCTGGCTGACGACTGTGCTCATGGTCTTTCCTCGTGCGAGTAGGTAGGGATCGGAACCCGTTTCGACGCGAATTCGGCGCCTTCTTTCGAGTGCGTTATTTGTATACAAAAACTGCACGCAATCAAGACCATTCGGGGAATCATATATCCGTAGATTCCCTGATTGCCGGGCGCCTGAGCAGGCTCGCCACGCTCCCCGCCAACGCTGCCGCCGCCGCTGTCGCCAACCCCCAATGCACCGCGCTGTGCGACGGCAGCAGCCCGAACATCAGGCTCATCAACAGGCTGCCGAGCGTCAACCCGGTGAGTCGCGCGGTGCCTTGCGCGCCGCCGGCCGCGCCGCTGCGCTCCCTGGGCGCGGAGAGCAGCATGTTCTGGTTGTTCGGCGTCTGGAAGAAGCCGAAGCCCAGGCCGGCGAGGCTGGTGAACAAGGCGATCGGCAGGGCGGAGTCGCCGTGCAGCGGCCACAGCGCGCACAGGGCCAGGCCGGCAGCGAAGCAGGCGCTGCCGGCCGCGCACAGCCAGGCGCTCGGCAGGCGCTGGGCCAGGCGCGCCGACAGCGGCGCGGCCAGCATCACCGCCAGGGGCCAGGGCGTCATCAGGAGGCCGGCCGTCACGGCGCTTTGCCCGAGCTCGTGCTGGATGTAGAACGGCAGCGCCACAAGGGCTGCCATCTGGCCGGTGAAGCAGCACACCGAGGCAATGACCGAGATGCGGAACGAATGCACGCGCAGCAGGTCGAGCGGGATCAACGGCGCCGCCTTCGGCAGCTCGCGCCGGACCAGCAACACCAGGCTGGCCACCGACCCCGCGAGCAACGCGCCGCCCTGCAACGGGTGCGCCACGACCCGGTCGGCTCCGAGCACGAAGGCTGCGAACATGCCCGCGTTGAGCGCGATGCTCCATGCATCGATGGGGCGCGCTGAACGCGCCGAGCGCGGCGCGAGCGTCGGGCCGGGCAAGCCCGCGCAGGCCGCGAGCACGAGCAGGCCGATGGGCAGGTTCACCGCGAAGAGCCACGGCCAGCTTGTCGCGGAGAGGATGAAGGCGCCCAGCGTGGGCCCCGCCGCCGAAGCGGCCGCGACGGCGAGCGCGTTCCAGGCGATGGAGCGCGCGAGCAACCGGCGCGGGTAGGTGAAGCGCAACAACGCCAGCCCGAGCGGCATCACCGCCGCGCTGCCCAGGCCCTGCAGGCACCGCGCGGCCACGAGCCACGGCAGCGAAGGCGACAACGCGCACAACACCGACGCCGCGGTGAACAGCGCGACGCCGCCGGCGAACACGCGCCGATATCCGAACCGCTCGCCGACCGCGGAAGCAGGCAACAGGAACATGACCACCGCCAGCTGGTAGGCGGTGACGATCCAGACCGCATCGGCGGGCGCTGCCTGCAACTGCCGGGCGATGCTGGGCAGCGCGATGTTGGCGATGGCGCCGTCGAGCACCACCAGCACGCCCGCGCCCAGGATCGCGGCGACGGCCGCGAAGCGTCGCGGCAACGGCAGGCCGTCGGCGTCGTGCACCGCGTTCGTGCCGTTCGGGGTGGTCCGGGAGATGGGGGAGATGGGAGGAGAAGGGTCAGGTCGAAGCGTGGATGTCAGCATGTTGGGAGTCCTGGAAGGCTGGAAGGAGCACGCTCTATGGCGCGAGTCCAGCTTAGGACTGGGCCCCGGGCTTGCACAGCGCGTGGCGCGCAACGTGTCCCTGCATGCGGCGCCTGTCGAAACCGTTGCGGCCGTGCTAGGTTCGGGCATGCCGACGGAAGCCGACCTGAACCTGCTGTTTGCGTTGAACGCACTTCTTGCCGAGGGCAGCGTCGCGAAAGCCGCCGAGCGCCTGGGCCTGAGCGAATCGGCGATGAGCCGGGCGCTCGCGCGGTTGCGGGACGCCACCGGCGACGAGCTGCTCGTGCGCGCGGGCCGGGCCATGGTGCTGACGCCGCACGCGCTCGCGCTGCGCGAGCGCGTGGGAGACCTGCTGCAGGCATCTCGCGCGGTGCTCCAGCCCGGCGACGCGCGCGTCGACCCGCGCGCGCTCCAGCAGTTGTTCACGGTACGGGCCAACGACGGCTTCATCGAAGCCTTCGCGCACCGCCTGGTGGCGCGCGCCGCGAGCGACGCGCCCGGCGTTCGCCTGCGCTTCGCGCCCAAGCCCGACAAGGACGTTCGCCCGCTGCGCGAGGGGCTGCTCGACCTGGACATCGGCGTGCTCGGCGAGTCGGGGCCGGAGGTGCGCGTGCAGATGCTCTTTCGCGACCGCTTCGTCGGCGTCGTGCGCCAGGGCCATCCCCTGCTCGACGAGCCCGGCATCAGTGCCGAGCGCTACGCCGCCTGCGACCACGTGGTCACCTCACGCAGTGGCCGCAACGGGGGACCGGTGGACGATGCGCTCGCGGCGATGGGCCTGGTGCGCAACACCGCGGCCGTGGTGCCCAGCTTCGGCACCG
Source organism: Variovorax sp. RCC_210 (assembly GCF_041355175.1). Classification (NCBI taxonomy): domain Bacteria; kingdom Pseudomonadati; phylum Pseudomonadota; class Betaproteobacteria; order Burkholderiales; family Comamonadaceae; genus Variovorax; species Variovorax sp. RCC_210. The sequence goes on from NZ_JBFUPJ010000003.1 coordinate 175,447, forward strand.
CCTTGTCGATCGCGGCGGCGACCGACCTGGTCGCCCTGATACCGTCCTCCTACTTCGAACACCTGCGCTCGCAGGGCACGCTGCGCGCGTTTGCGCTGCCCGTGGCCACGCAGCAGATCACCGTGTCGCAGATGTGGCATCCGCGGCTGGACCGGGATCCCGCGCACCGGTGGCTGCGGGGGCTGGTGCTGGAGGTTTGCCGGCCGCTGAACGAGCAAGCGAGGGCGTGACTTCGTTGCTGGGCAGGTTGTTCACCGTCTTCCTCCTGTAGCCGTTGCATCGACGATGGCGTCGACCACGTCGTAGCCGGCCAGCACCCCGCCCCGGTTCGTCAGCCAGGCAGCTTCGCCGCCAGCAAGTCGATCTTTTCGATGTTCGGCGGCGTGCTGAGCAAGGCCGCGGCGTTCGCCATCAACGCTGCGGCGATGGGCCCGTTCAGGTGAGCCTGGCGACCGGCCTCGTCGGCAAAGGCGTCGAACACGCCGAAGGTCGAGGGGCCGAACTTCAATGCGAACCACGCGGTGGTGCCCGATTCGGCATTGGCGAGCGGCAGCGCGCCGGCCAGGAAATCGGCGACGGCGCTCTCCTGGCCGGGCTTGGCTTCGAGACGGACGAACAGTGCGAACTTGGTCATGGAAATTTCCTTTGAATGGAACGGGTGGACGTTGATGCGAGTCCACAGTGTCGAGGCCGCCCGCCCCAGCTGCGAGTGGCAGGAACGCCAATATTGATACCATTCATGCCATGAGATTGCATGTTCTCGTCCTCGACGGCGTGTTTGACCTGGGCCTTGCAGCGCTGACCGATACGCTGAGCACCGCCAACGAACTGGCCGGCACGCTGGCGCAGGCGCCGCCGCCCATCGCGGTCACGTGCGTGGGCGTGCGGCGCCAGGTGCGCACGGCGCAGGGGCTCACGGTGCCGGTGGTGCCCGTGCACAGCGTGCAGACCCCCGACGTTGTGCTCGTCCCCGCGCTGGGCGTGAAGATGCCCGAGACGCTCGCGGCGCGGCTGGCGCGCGCTGACGTGGCCGATGCGGTCGCCGCGCTACAGCAGTGGTCCGGCAACGGCGCGGTCGCCGGCGCCGCTTGCACCGGAACCTTTCTGCTGGCGGAGAGCGCGTTGCTCGACGGCCACCGCGCCACGACGTCGTGGTGGCTGGCGCCGATGTTCCGGCAGCGCTATCCGCGCGTGGCGCTGGACGAGTCCCGCATGCTCGTGAACTCGGCCTCCTTCACCACCGCGGGCGCCGCCTTGGCCCATATCGACCTTGCGTTGAGCGTGGTGCGCAGCAGCAGCCCCGCGCTGGCCGCGCTCGCGGCGCGCTACCTGCTGGTCGAGGCGCGGGGCTCGCAAGCCGAGTTCGTGATTCCCGATCACCTCGCGCATTCCGACCCCGTGGTCGAGCGCTTCGAGGGCTGGGCCCGGCTGCAGCTGCAGCAAGGTTTCTCGCTCGCCGAGGCGGCCGCTGCGGTGGGCGCCAGCGAACGCACCTTGGCGCGGCGCCTGCACACCGTGCTCGGCAAGACACCGCTGTCTTATTTTCAGGACCTTCGCGTCGAGCGGGCGGTGCAGTTGCTGCGCACCGGCACAGAGAGCGTGGACCAGATCGCCGCGCAGGTCGGCTACTCCGACGGAGTGACCTTGCGCGCCTTGTTGCGACGCAAGCTGGGTCGCGGCGTCAAGGAGCTGCGCGCGCGCACGTGAGCGGTTGCGGGCCACCCGAGCGGTCCGAAGACACCTTTGTCTGCGCACGACCCTCATCGCGAGCAGCGGCCCGCACAATCCGCCAGCGCACCGTGTCGCTCACTTGCCGCCGGTGACATCGAGGAACGCGCCGGTGCTGAAAGAAGCCTCGGCGCTGGCCAGCCACAGGATCGCGCGCGCAACCTCTTCGGGTTGCCCGCCTCTTCCCATGGGAATGGAGTCCTTGACGCGGTCCACCCGCCCCGGCTCGCCGCCGCTGGCGTGCATGTCGGTGTAGATGTGGCCGGGGCGAATGCAGTTGACGCGTATGCCTTCGCGCGCCACCTCCTTGGCGAAGCCCGTCGTGAATGTCTCGACGGCGCCCTTGGACGCGGCGTAGTCGACGTACTCGTTCGGACTGCCGAGCCGCGCCGATGCCGACGAGACATTGATGACGACGCCGCCACGCCCCCCGTGCCGATGCGCCATGCGCTTGATCGCCTGCTGCGCGCAGAGGATAGGGCCGATCGAGTTGACCGCGAAGATGCGCTGCATGCGCGCGAAGTCGAGATCTTCCAGCCGCGATTGCGGCGCGAGCATTGCGGCGTTGTTCACCAGCACATCGATCCGGCCGAAGCGCCGGTCGATGGCGGCGAACAACTGCGCGACCTGCGCGGGATCCGCGTTGTCCGCGCGCACCGCCAGGGCCTGGCGCCCCGCAGCTTCCACATCGGCGACGACCGCGACGGCGGCAGGCTCGTTGCCCACGTAGCTGATCGCCACGTCGTAGCCCTGTGCGGCGGCAAGCCGTGCAGTTGCCGCGCCTACGCCGCGGCTTCCTCCGGTGACCAGAATCAGCGGCGGCTGCGAGACGGTGTCCATGGGTGGCCCTTCATGTGTGGTTGAGTGATCGGTAGAAGCCGGAGGCGGCGCGATGAATTGCGCCCGTGGCCTGCGTTCAGGGCTTGCCGGGGACCAGGTGCGCGCGCAGAGCGATGGCCAGCGGGTAGATGGCCAAGGCGGTCAGCGCCGCGGCCAGGGTGGCGCCTTGCACCCCGATGTGGTCGCCGAGAAAACCGTAGATCACCGGCGCGATCGCGCCCGCGCCGATGGTGCCCGTGTAGAACAGCGCGAACGCTTTCTCGGTGCCCATGCCGGTGTGGTCGGCGGGTGCCAGCTCGGGCACCGTGCCGTAGAGCACTGAAGACGTTCCATTGAGCATGACGCCGAGCAGCGGAAGCAGCACCAGCGCCGGCACGAGCGGGCACAGCATCACCGCGACGATCAGAACCGCGGTGCAGCCTTCGGTGGCCAGCACGGTGCCGATCACGCCCACGCGCGCGCCGAGCCAGCCGCAGGCGAACTTGCCTGCCGCGCCGCCGATGAACACCAGCGCCAGCGCCGTGCCGATGACCGGCGTGGAGGCGCCCTTGGCCGTCAACAGGAACGGCAGGAACATCAGCAAGCCCATGCGCACCGCGGTGTCGAGCACGCCGATGGCGAACAGCAGGTTGAAGCCTGTGCGCGCGTTGTTGCCGGTCGCGCTGGTCCCGCTGGTTTCGCGACGCTTGCGGTCTTGTCCCGATGCCGGTCCTTTCGCCGGTGCGTTGCCGGGCGCAATCGAAGGCATCCACAGCGCAAGGGCTGCCGCCACCACGCAACCCAGCGCCGCAATCACCCACAACGCATGGCGCCATGGCATGAAAGCCACCAGCAGCGAGACGGCCGCCGGCAACGCCGCCTTGCCCAGGTCGCCCGAAAAGTTGTAGATGCCCAAGGCATTGCGCGCACGGCGTGCGTCCAGCCCATAGGCCCTGGACACCGCGCCCGAAGCCAGCGGATGCTGTGTGCTCGAGCCGCTGCCCGACAACGCCAGCGCCAGGCACAGGCCAACCAGGCTGCCCGACGCGCCCGCCGCCGCGTACCCGATGGCCGCCAGCAAGGTGCCCGAGGCCAGCACGGCCTTGTGGCCGAACCGTTGCGCCAGCCACCCCGCGGGAAGCTGCAGGCTGGCCATCGTGCCCCCGTAGATGCCCCGCAACAGGGCCAGCGCGCCGTAGCTCAAGCCGAACTCGGCCTGCCACATCGGCAGCAGCACGTAGATCATGTCGGTGTAGCCGTCGTGCAGCGCATGCGCCACGCACGAGAACCACAGCACGCGCGAGCGCGACCTAGGCGTCGGCTGCCCGGCTTGTTCCGCTTGTGGACGGCTAGAAAGGGTCGACGACGGGCTTCTCGTTGCGCTCATCGCGCGGGGTTCGGTCACGGGCATGGGGCAACTCTAGGTGCGCGCTTCAGGGCCAGCAACAGACCAAAAATCGGGCGGGCCGAGAGATAAAGTCACGCCATGGTCACCAACGACACCCCCACCGCCCCCCGCGACAGGCTCCCGCCGCTCAATGCGCTGCGCAACTTCGAGGCGGTGGCGCGCCGGGGCAGCTTCGCCGCCGCGGCCGCCGACCTGCACGTGACCCACTGGGCGGTGGGCAAGCAGATCAGGCTGCTGGAAGACTGGTTCGGCGTGCCCCTGTTCGAGCGCCAGGCGCGTGGCGTGGTGCTGACCGACGAAGGCGCCGCCTTGCTGCACGACGTGTCCCACGCCTTTGACCGCCTGGCGGCCGGGGCCGGCCGGCTGGGCCATCGCGATGCGGTTCGCCGCGTGTCGGGCATCGTGCGCGTGAACGCGATGCCCAGCTTCGCGCTGTGCTGGCTGCTGCCGCGGCTGTGCGATTTTCAGGCGCGCTACCCCGACATCGACGTGCGCGTGACGACCACATCGCGCAAGCTGCGCTACGTGGGCGATGCCTTCGATGTCGGCGTGCGTTCCGGCAGCGAAGAGGGTGCGGGCGTGGTGTCGCGCCCGCTCATGCCCGACCAGCGCCTGCCCGCCTGCAGCCCCGCGCTGTTGCGCCGCAGCCCGGTGCACAGCGTGGACGACCTGCGCCATCACACGCTGCTGCACTCCACCACCACGCGCACCGCCTGGGCGCAGTGGCTGCAAGGCGCCGGCGCGGCGGACTTGCGGCCGGCCCGGCACGCCGAGTACGACCACACCTACCTGCAGCTTGCCGCGGCCGTCGAAGGGCTGGGCGTGACGCTGGCGTCGCTGCCGCTGATCGAACGGGACCTTGCCGCGGGGCGGCTGGTGTGCCCGATTGCGGCGCCCGCCTGGCGCGCGCTCGACTACACGCTGGTGGTGAACGCGGACCGGGCCGAAGACGGCGCGGTGTCGGCGTTCGAGCGCTGGATCACGGGCATGGCGGGCCAGGCGAGCGGCAGTTCAGACGCGTTTCAGCGCAGCTAGCGCAGCCCATCGACGTGCAGCGCGACCAACCGCTTCGCTTCTCCGGGCCGCGACGCGCTGGCCGACATGCACAAGGTTGCAGCGGCGTCGAGCAAGTCGTCGGAACACGGCCGCAATCAAATCGGCTCGCTGCGGAAAGTGTCTGTACACGGTGATTGCCGTCCACGGCGGTGGCTATCTAAGCGCCCCGAGGCACATACCTGCCTGCGCCCGCCGAGCGACTATCTTCGGCACATCTGGCGCGCACCATGCGTTACCTCATCGAGGTCCATGGCGCCTCGCAGCTGCTCGTGGGCACGGACTGTCCATTCGGCATGGGCATGGAAGATGTTCATGCGCCATCTCGGCCATTCCAGACATCAGCGATGAGGAGCGCCGGGCGATCCTGGGTGGCAACGCGTTGCGGCCGCTCAGCCTCGAGAGCCTGTTCGATCTGGCGCAGGCAAGGAGCGGTTCGTCGGCGTGATGACCACTGCGTGCGCCGGGGCCTGCCAGCCCAAAGTGATGGTGCAACGGCCCGAGCAGGTCGCCGGCAAGAGCCTTGCCGAAGTCACCGCGCATTTCGCCGAGCTGATCGCACGGCTGCCGGCGCCACCCGTCATCGTCGGTCACTCCTTCGGCGGGTTGATTGCGCAGAAGCTGCTGGGCGAGGGCATCGGCCGCGCGGCCGTCGCCATCGATCCGGCGCAGATCAAGGGCGTGTTCCGGCTGCCGCTGGCGCAGTTGCGCGCGGGCTTGCCGGGGCTGGGCAACCCGATGAATGTGGGCAAGGCCATCTCGTTGACGAAGGCGCAGTTCCGCTACGGTTTCGGCAACGCCATCGAGCAGGCGGAGTCCGATGCGCTGTTCGAGAAGTGGTGCATCCCGTCGCCGGTGCGCGGCCTGTTCGAAGTCGCGTTCGCGAACTTCACCGGCAACCAGGCCTCGCAGGTGGCGACCGCGAACGACGGGCGCGGCCCGCTGTTGATGATCTCGGGCACGGCGGACCACACCGTGCCCGACGTGACCACGCAGGCGGCCTTTCGCATGTACCGGCATTCGAAGTCGCTGACCGAGCTGCGGCAGTTCGAAGGCCGCGGCCACTCGCTGACGGTGGACCATGGCTGGCGCGACGTGGCGCAGCTGTGCCTGAACTGGCTCGAGCGGCAGGGCATGGGCGCGGAAGCCGGCGTGAGCCGCATGGTGGCCTGAGCACACTTTCGGCGGCGAAGCCCGGGCGACACCGGTGCCGGTGCGCGCTCAGCGCGCGTGAAAGGGCGACGCGGTGCTAGGCGGCGTGCGAAAACGCCTCAGCTCGGCTTCAGCCCCGCCGCCTTGATCAACCGCCCCCACTTCTGCTTCTCCGTCTCGGCAAAGGCCTTGAGTTCTTCGCGCGACCGCGTCTGCGGCTCGATGCCGAGCTCCATCAGCCTGTCGCGCACATCGGTTCGGGCCAAGGCGCTTTCCAGCGCGGTGGACAGCGCGCGTAGCGTGTCGGGCGGCGTTCCCTTGGGTGCGTAGAACACGGTCCAGCCCACCAGCTCGTAGTCGGCGATGCCCTGTTCCGCCAGGGACTTCACGCCCGGCAGCAACGGGCTCGACCTGCTGGACGTGACGCCCAGCGCCTTCACCTGCCCGTTCTGGATGGCGCCGTGCAGCGAGGCGATGGTGTCCACCATGAACTCGACCTGCGTCCCCATCACGGCCGTCAGCGCCTGCGCGCTGCCCTTGAAGTCGACTGGGTACATGGCGGCGCCGGAGCGCGCCTTGAAGAGTTCATGCGCCATGCGGCAGGTGGTGGTCGACACGGCGACGTTCAGCGCATCGGGCTTGGCGCGCGCGGCGCGCACCAGGTCCTGCATGGTGTTGACGTTGCTGGTGGGCTGCGTCACGTACACCAGCGGCAGGATGCCGACCATGGCGATGGGCTCGAAGTCGGCCTGCGGGTCGTAGCCGGGGTTGGCATAGAGGAACACGTTCGCCGCATGCGTGGCGTTGGTACCGATCATGATCGTGTAGCCGTCGGGCGCCGCGCGCGCCGCCAGCTGCGTGCCGACGTTGCCGCCCGCGCCCGGGCGGTTGTCCACGATGATGGGCTGCTTCAGCTCCTTGCCGAGCTGGTCCGAGATGTAGCGCGCCGCAATGTCGGTGCCCTGGCCGACCGCGTACGGCACGATGAGCCGGACCGGCTTGGTCGGCCAGGCCGGTGCCTGCGCCCGGGCAGGGCCGGCGGCGAAAACGGCGGCGGCCAGCCATGCGGCAAGGGCCAGGATCGACGGGCGCATCGGAGTTCCCCAGTGGTGTCAATATTGGTATGCTAGCAAACCTTCTTGTAGCAAACCAATTGGCGAACCCCGTACATCCCCTATGAACGAGCTTCCTCTTGATGGCATTCGCGTGCTCGACCTGTCGAAGGTGCTGGCCGGCCCGCTGTGCGCGCAGTACCTCGGCGACATGGGCGCGGACGTCGTCAAGGTCGAGGCGCAGGGCGCCGGCGACGAAACGCGCGGCTGGCCGCCGTTTCGCGAAGCGGCCGGCGAGCGCGTGGGCGCTGTGTTCCTGAGCGCCAACCGCAACAAGCGCAGCGTGGCGCTCGACCTGGCCAGCGACGAAGGGCGCGAGGCCGTGCACCGGCTCGCGGCCAAGGCCGACGTGGTCATCGCCAGCTTCGGCCCGGGCGTGGCGCGCAAGCTGGGCGTGGATGCGCAGGCCCTGTTCGCCGCCAACCCGCGCCTGGTGTACTGCGACATCTCGGGCTTCGGCAGCACCGGGCCGATGCGCGAAGGCAAGGGCTACGACGTGATCCTGCAGGCCTTCTGCGGCATGCTGGCCATCACGGGCGAGCAGGAGGGCCCGCCGGTGCGCAGCCCCTTCTCGCCGGTGGACCAGGCCACGGGGCTGCACGCGCTCATCGGCATCCTCACGGCGCTTTTCCGGCGCGAGAGAACCGGTCGAGGCGGCACTGTGGAAGCGTCGCTGTTCGACAGTGCCACGGGGTTCCTCGGCTACTTCCTGCAGAGCTTCTGGGAGCGCGGCACCGAGCCGCAGCGCCCGGGCTCGGGCCACGAGTCGCTGTGCCCCTACCAGGCCTTCGACACGCAGGACGCGCCGCTGATCCTGGGCGTGGCCAACGATGCGCTGTGGCGCCGCTTCTGCGCGATAGCCGATCTGCAGGACGTGGTGGACGACCCGCGTTTTCGGACCAACGCAGACCGCGTGCGCCACCGCACGGAGACGGTCGAGCTGGTGGCCGCGACGATGCGCTCGCGCCCGCGCGATGCATGGCTGAAGGCGCTCGAAGAGGCGGGTATTCCGAGCTCGCCGCTGCACACGCTGGGCGAGCTGTCAGAGCACCCGCACACGCGCGCAAGCGGCATGCGCTTCGACTACGAACACCCGACGCTGGGCGCGCTCAGCGGCATCGCGCAGCCGCTGCGCTTCGATGGCGAACGCATGGCGCTTCGCCGGCCGCCGCCGCTGCACGGCGAGCACAGCGCCGAGGTGTTGCGGGAAATCGGCTACAGCGAAGAAGAGATTGCTCGCTTGCTGGGTGGCGCGAACAAGGAGGCATAGGCGGCACAGGCGGTCGCCATCCTCGGTCGATCAGCGCGCCGGTGTTCAGCGCGCGTTGCCGGCGGGTGCGCCGGGCTTGAGGCTGTCGCGCAACTCGCGCCGCAGCACCTTGCCGGTCGCGGTGCGCGGCAGGCTGTCGATGACGTGGATCTCGTCGGGCTGCTTCATGCGGCCCAGCCGCTGGCCGTTGTGCGCCCGCACGCGCGCGAGCAGCGCGGCCGTGTCGTGCGCCGCATCGCGCGCCGGCACGACGAAAGCCACCGGCCGCTCGCCGAAGCGTTCGTCGGGCACGCCGACCACGCTGCATTCCCACACGCCGGGCACCTCGAGCATCGCGGCCTCGATCTCCTGCGGGTAGATGTTCACGCCGCCGGAAATGATCATGTCGTCCTGCCGGTCGGTAAGAAACAGCCAGCCCTCGTCGTCAACGTGGCCCATGTCGCCGAAGGTCTGCCAGCCCAGCGCATGCGTGCGTGCCAAGGTCTTCTCCGGTGCCTTGTAGTACGCAAAGGGCTTCACGCCCGAGAAGTAGACGATGCCGGTCTGGCCGGCCGGCAGCTCGGCCCCTTCGGCGTCCACGATGTGCAGCACACCCTTGCGCGCGCGGCCGACGGAGCCTGGCTTGGCCAGCGCCTCGCGCGAGTCGATGAGGGTCAGGCCGACGCCTTCGCTGCCCGAGTAGTACTCCAGCAGGATGGGGCCCCACCAGTCGATCATGGCGCGCTTCAGTGCCGCGGGGCAGGGCGCGGCGCCATGCACGGCGATGCGGTGCGCCGGCGCCGAGAAGGCCGCGCGGCGCTCGGCCGGAAGGGCCAGCAGCCGCTGGAACATGGCGGGCACCCACTGGCTGTGCGTGATGCCTTCGTGCGCGATGAGGCGCAGCGCCTCTTCGGCATCGAAGCGCTCCATCACGTACACGGTGCCGCCGCCGGCGGTCACGGCCAGCGCCACGCGCAGCGGCGCCGCGTGGTACAGCGGCGCGGTCGACAGGTAGCGCACGTCGACTCCGCCGACCTGGAAGAGGTCGAGCAAGTCGGCCGCGAACGGCGGTGTGCCGCGCCATTCGGGCGGCAACAGCGGCCGGATCACGCCCTTGGGCGCGCCGGTAGTTCCCGACGTGTACATCATCAACGCGCCCGGTGGTTCGTCGGCGTGCGGCGCCGGCGAGGCGGCTTCCAGCAACGGCTCCAACGCAGCGAAGCCCTCGACATTGCCGCCCAGCGACAGCCAGTGCACGGGCCGAGCGATGGCACCCGGCAGCGTGGCGACCAGCTCGCGCAGCTGCGCATCGACCAGCACCGCCTTCGTGTCGCAGTCTTCCACCAGGTAGCGCAGCTCGGGCGTTGCGAGCGCTGTGGACATGGGCGTCAGGTACAGCCCCGACCGCCAGGCGGCCCAGGCCGCTGCCAGCCCCTCGGGCCGGTTGCTCAGCAGCGTGGCGACATGATCGCCGCGCACCAGCCCGAGCTGGCGGAACACTTCGGCGAAGCGGTTGGCCAGTGCTTCGAGCTCGCCGTAGCTGAGCCGCACGTCGCCGCACACGATGGCGGGCCGCTCGGGCGCGGTGGTGGCGTGCACGCGCAGGTCCAGGGCCGGCGGCGATGTCGGCGTCGGTGTGAAAGAACTCGACACGCTCACTCCTTCTTCAGCAGGCCGAGCCGTGCCAGCGTGGTGCGCTCGGTGGCGACCGTGCGGCGCGCGAAGGCCTCGTACTCGGCGGGGTTCATGGGAATCATCGGCAGCATGAAGCGCGCGTAGACCGACTTCACCATCGGGTCGTCCAGCGATGCGCGAAAGGCGTCGTGCAGCGTGCGCACCACCGAGGCATCGGTGCCGCGCGGCGCGCCGATGCCGAAGGGCGATTCGTTCACGATGTCCACGCCCGATTCGCGCAGCGTCGGCACATCGGGGAACGCCGCGGCGCGCTGGGCGCCCAGCGTGGCCAGCACGCGCAGCTTGCCCGACTGCACATGCGGCGCGAACTCGGTGGTGCCGCTCATCACGGAGATCTGTCCGCCGAGCAGGGCCGCCAGCGCCTCGTTCGAGCCCTTGTAGGGCACGGCGGTGAACTGCACGCCGGTCTTCTGCGCCAGCTCTTCCACCGCGAGGTGCGGCGTGGAGCCGATGCCGGCATGGCCGTAGCTCACCTCGCCCGGGTGCTGGCGCGCGTGGGCGATCAGCTCGGCCAGGCTGCGGAAGGGGCCGTCGGCTTTCACGGCCAGCCCGAACACGAAGCCGCCCAGGCCCGCCACGTAGGCGATGTCGCGCAGCGGATCGAACGCCATCTTCTGCATCAGCGGCATGCGGAAGGTGGCCAGCGGCAAGAGCGCCACCGTGTAGCCATCGGGCCTTGCGGAAGCCAGCGCCAGCCCGCCCAGCGAGCCGCCGGCACCGGCCTTGTTTTCCACCACCACGGCCACGCCGAGGCGCCGGCCGACCGACTCGGCCATCGCGCGGCAGACCACGTCGGTCGAGCCGCCCACCACCGAAGGCGCGATCAGCGTGATCGGCCGCGATGGAAAGCCCTGTGCGCGAACGATGCCCGAGGGCAGGGCCGATGCAAGCGCCATCGCGCCGAGAAGGCTTCTCCTTCTGTTCACGGTGCGGCGCCGCTCAGCCCGCGCTGCGTTGCGCCTTTTCCTGCTCGGCGCGGCCGCGCACGATGCGCTTGGCCTCGGCCCAGTCGTCGGGCGTCATCGCGTTCATCTCGGCGAAGGTGCTTGGCGCGGCCAGGTGGTGGCCGCCGTCGATGGCGATGTTCTGGCCGGTGATGTAGTCGCAGCCGTCGGACTGCAGGAACATCAGCAGGTTGCACAGCTCGTTCATCTTGCCGAAACGGCCCATGGGCACCTTCTCGGACGAGGCCGCGCCCACGTTGGCCTTTGGAATGGGGGCGAGCTTTTCCCAGGCGCTTTCGGTCGGAAAGGGGCCGGGCGCCACCGCGTTCACGCGGATGTTGTGGCGGCCCCATTCCACGGCCAGCGACATCGTCATCGCATGCACGGCCGTCTTGGCCATGACAGAAGGCAGCACGTAGGGCGAGCCGGTCCACACCCAGGTCACGAGCATGCTCACGACCGAGCCGGGCAGGCCTTGCGCGATCCAGCGCCGGCCGCAGGCCAGCGTGGCATACAGCGCGCCGTCCATCACGGTGGAGCGCACCGCCTCGAAGCCGCGCGGGCTGATGTCGATGGAAGGCGAGATGAAGTTGGCCGCGGCGTTGTTCACCAGCCCGGTGAGCGGCCCGCCCTCCCAGATCCTGTCGACCATGGCCTCCATCTGCTCGGCGCTGCGCACGTCGCAGATGTGGTGTTCGATGGTGCCGCCCTGCGCCGCCTGCCCGGCGTGCTCGCGCAGCTCGGCCACAGTCTCCTGCAGCACGCCTTCGCGCCGGCCGCAGATGTGCACCGACGCGCCGTGCGCCACGAAGCTGCGCGCCAGCTCCTTGCCCAGGCCGGTGCCGCCGCCGGTGATGAGAATGCGCTTGCCCGCAAGGGCGTCGTCGCGGATCGGTCCGCTGGCCATGGTCGTCATGGAATCGTTCCTTCGAATGCCGGGCGCGCGCGCCTCAGGCGGGGTTGATGCCGGCAACGCCGTTGTAGCGGTCGCCGCCCTTCTGGTAGCTGGAGAACATCTGGCGCCCGATGATGTGCTTCATCACCTCGATCGAGCCGCCCGCGATCTTCACGATGCGCGCGTCGGCATAGGCCCGCGCGATGGGATATTCCCACATATACCCCCAGCCGCCGAACAGCTGCAGGCACTCGTCGACGATCTTGCAGTGCGTGTTAGACAGCCACATCTTGGCCATGGCGGCGTCCACCGCGTCGAGCTCGCCCTGCATGAAGCTCTCGATGCACTTGTCGGTGAACTGGCGCCCGACCACGGCCTCGGTCTTCAGCTCGGCGAGCTTGAACTGCGTGTTCTGGAAGTCGCCGATGGTCTTGCCGAAGGCCTTGCGGTTGGCGACGTAGTCGACCGTCCACTCCACCACCGTCTCGGCCACCGTGGCCGAGCGAATGGCCTGCGCCAGGCGCTCCTGCGCAAGCTTGGTCATCATCAGCTCGAAGCCGCGGCCTTCTTCGCCCAGCATGGCCGAAGCGGGCACGCGCACCTCGTCGAAGAACAGCTCCGAGGTGTCCTGCCCCTTCATGCCCAGCTTCTGCAGGTTCTTGCCGCGGCGAAAACCCGGCAGGCTGGTGTCGACCAGGAACAGCGTGACGCCCTTGGCGCCGGCGGTGGAGTCGGTCTTGGTGGCCAGCACGATCACGTCGCACAGCTGGCCGTTGGAGATGAACACCTTCTGCCCAGAGATCACGAAGTCGTCGCCGTCGCGAACCGCCTTGGTGCGGATCGCCTTCAGGTCGGAGCCCGCGTGCGGCTCGGTCATGCCCAGCGAGCCGATGGCCTCGCCGCTTACCATCTTCGGAAGCCACTGCTTCTTCTGCGCCTCGCTGCCGAAAGACTTCACGTAGGTGGCCACCAGGTCGCAGTGGATCATGAAGCCGGGCCCGGTGTAGCCCGAGCGCGCCATTTCCTCGAACACCACCACGTCGAACAGGTAGTCGGCACCGGCGCCACCGTATTCCTCGGGCACGGTGCAGCACAGCATGCCGGCCGCGCCGGCCTTGCGCCACAGCTCGCGCGGCACGATGCCCTGGCCCTCCCACGCCGCGTGGTGCGGCGCGATCTCGTTCTCGATGAACTTTCGCACCATGTCGCGGAAGGCATCGTGCTCCTCGCTGAACAGTCCGCGTTTGATCACATTGGTTCCTTCACAAGGCAGTCGTTACGGTCAGTACGACTTGGGCAGGTCCAGCACCTTCTCGGCGATGAACGACAGGATGAGTTGCTCGGTGATGGGCGCGATGCGGGTGATGGTCACCTCGCGCAGCAGCCGCTCGACGTGGTATTCCTTCGCGTAGCCGAAGCCGCCGTGCGTGAGCACCGCCTGCAGGGCCGAGTCGTAGCCCGCGCGCGCGCCCAGGAACTTCGCGCTGTTGGCCTCGGCGCCGCAGGGGCGGTGGTTGTCGTAGAGCCAGGCGCCCTTCATCGTCATGGCCCAGGCGGCTTCCAGCGCCATCCAGCGTTCCGCGAGCGGATGCTGTATGCCCTGGTTCTGGCCGATGGGCCGGCCGAACACCACGCGGTCGCGGGCGTACTGCGTGGCGCGGCGCAAGGCGTCCTGCCCGATGGCGATGGCCTCGGCCGCCACCAGCAGGCGCTCGGGGTTCAGGCTGTGCAGGATGTAGCTGAAGCCCTTGCCTTCCTCGCCCACGCGGTCGGCGTCGGGAATGAACAGCCCGTCGATGAAGATGGCGTTGGAGTCCACCGCCTTGCGGCCCATCTTGGGAATGCGGCGCACCTCGATCTTGCTGCGGTCGAGGTCGGTGTAGAAGATGGTGATGCCGTCGGTGGGGCGCTTGCAGTCTTCGAGCTTCGTCGTGCGTGTGAGCAGCATGATCTTGTTGGCCACCTGCGCGGTCGATGTCCACACCTTCTGGCCGTGCACCACGTAGCCGCCGGGCACCTTCTCTGCGAAGGTCTTGATGGCGGTGGTGTTCAGGCCCGCGTCGGGTTCGGTGAAGCCGAAGCAGCACTGGTCCTTGCCCTCGACCAGCGGCGGCAGCCAGCGCTTGCGCTGCTCCTCGGTGCCGAACACCACGATGGGGTGCGGGCCGAACAGGTTGATGTGCACGGTCGATGCCGCCGCCATCGCGCCGCCATGGCTGGCCACCTCGTACAGCATGATCACGGCCTCGGTCACGCCGAGGCCGGCGCCGCCGTACTCCTGCGGCATCGTGATGCCGAGCCAGCCGGCATCGGCCATCGCGCGATGGAACTCGCGCGGAAATTCGCCGTCGTCGTCGCGTGCCAGCCAGTATTCGTCGTCGAACGACTTCACCACGGCGGCAACGCCGTCGCGGATGGCCGTGTGGTCCTCGGTGATCGAGAAGTCCATCTGCAGGGTCTCCGTTGCTTGTGGGGTGGTGCGCGGCGCGTCAGCCTTCGAGGCCGAGCGTGCGACGCGCCTGTTTCAGGTGGGGCATGTCGAGCATCGCGCCGTCGAGCCCGACGGTGCCCGCGTCGGGTTGCGCCGCAAAGGCCTCGACCACGCGGCGGGCGTGCGCCAGTTCGGCCTCGCTGGGCGAAAAGGCGTCGTTGATGACCGCCACCTGGTCGGGGTGGATCGCGATGCGGCCGCGAAACCCGCGGCGCCGCGCCACCGCGCACGAAGCGGCCAGGCCCGCGGGGTCGCGAAAGTCGGCGTACAGCGTGTCGATGGCCGGCACGCCGGCCGCGGCGGCGGCGCACAGGCACAGCGAGTTCGCCAGCGTGTACAGCGGCGACAGTTGCCCGTCCGCATCGCGGTTCGATATGGCGCCGATGGCCGCCGACAGGTCTTCCGCGCCCCAGGTGATGCCTGCCAGCCGCGGCACCTCGCGGGTGTAGCTGGCCATGGTGAGCATGGCGGGCGCGGTTTCGGTCGCGACCGGCACGATGCGCACGGTGCCGGGCGCCATGCCGGCGCGCGCTTCCAGCGCATCGAGGCAGAAGGCGACGCGGCGAATGTCGTCGGCGCTGTTCGTCTTGGGCAGCATGATGCCGGCCAGGCCGGGCGCGACGGCGGCGGCCAGGTCCTGCATGGCCATGCCCGAATCGAGCGGGTTGATGCGCACGTAGAGCTGCGCGCCGCCTCGTGCCTGCAAAGCCGCGGCATGCTCGGCGATGAACGCCGCCGCCGTGCCGCGCGCCGCCACCTTGTGCGCGGGCGCCACGGCGTCTTCGAGGTCGAGGATCAGCGCGTCGGCCGGGCTCGTCAGGCCCTTGGCGAGCTTGCGTTCGCTGTCGGCCGGCACGAAAAGCATCGAGCGCTGGGGCCTGGCGGCTGCCATCACGCGGCCTCCGGCTTGCGCAGCATCAGGGCCTGGCGTCGCAGCGTGGCCACTTCTTCGTCGCGCTGGTTGAAGCCCTGGTGCAGGAAGGTGACGATGCCAGCGTTGGGCCGCGACTTGCTCGCGCGCACCTCGAGCACCGTGGTGCGCGAGCGCAGCGTGTCGCCCGCGAACACCGGCGCCGGAAAGCGAACGTCTGTCATGCCCAGGTTGGCCACCGTGGTGCCCAGCGTGGTGTCCTGCACCGACAGGCCGATGACCAGGCCGAGCGTGAAGATGCTGTTCATCAGCGGCTTTCCAAACTCGGTACCTTTGGCGTACTCTGCGTCGATGTGGATGGCCGCCGGGTTGCAGGTGGCGTTGCTGAACCACATGTTGTCCGACTCGAGCACGGTGCGCCGTATCTCGTGGTCGAACTGCGCATCGACCACGAATTCCTCGAACCATTTTCCTGCCATCGAGTCGTCTCCTGTCCTGTGTCGTTGAGCGTATGGATGTACATCATACGCATGTGTACTATAGCGGATTTGAACCAGCGGCATACAGCCCGCACCCCCGGAGAAACCCACATGTCCCCAGCGTCCACGCTCGTCAACCGACAGGTTCTTCTTATCTCCAGGCCCCCGGGCATTCCACAGGCGGAACACTTCGAGATCGTCTCGGCTCCGGTGCCCGCGCTGCAGCCCGGCGAGGTGCTGGTGCGCAACCTGTACCTGTCGGTGGAGCCCGCGATGCGCGGCTGGGTGGCGGCGGTGGCGAACTACTCGGAGCCGGTCGCCATCGGCGCGGTGATGCGCTCTTTCGCGGCGGGCCGCGTGGAGGCCTCGCGCGACGCGGCATGGCCCGTCGGCACGAAGGTGACGGGCCTGTTCGGCTGGCAGGACTACGCGGTGGTGCAGGGCACGGCCATCGAGCGGCGCGTGGAAGAAGACGACCTGCCGCTGTCGACCGCGCTGGGCGTGATGGGCATCAACGGGGTCACCGCGCATTACGGCCTGCTCGAGCTGGGCCAGCCCAAGGCCGGCGACACCGTGGTCGTGTCGACCGCCGCCGGCGCCGTGGGCTCCTGCGTCGGGCAGATCGCGAAGCTGCACGGCTGTCGCACGGTCGGCATCGCGGGCGGGCCTGACAAGCGCGCGCTGTGCACAGAGCGCTTCGGCTTCGATGCCGCGGTCGACTACAAGGCACCCGACTTCACCGACCAGCTCGCCAAAGCCTGCGAGGGCGGTGTCGACGTGTACTACGACAACACCGCCGGCGCCATCAGCGACGCGGTGATGGCGCACCTGAACGTCGGCGCGCGCATCGTCATCTGCGGCACGGCATCGGTGGCCAGCTGGAACCCGCCGCCGCAGGGGCCGCGCGTGGAACGCCACATGCTGGTGAAGCGCGCGCGCATGCAGGGCTTCGTGATCTTCGACCACGCCGACCACTACCCCGCCGCGCGGCGCGACCTGGCGCAATGGCTGCGCGAGGGCAAGCTGGTGTACCAGGAAGAGGTGCTCGACGGCATCGAACGCGCGCCCGACGCCATCGCCGGTCTCTACCGCGGCGAGAACCTCGGCAAGCGCCTGATCCGCCTCGCCGGCGGCTGAGCGGGCTCAGTCGCGCTGCGGCATGCCCGGCAGCCGCAGCGCCTGGTCCCCTTCGGACTCGGCCAGCAACGGCCCGCGCCTGAAGACGCCGCTCACGCGCAGCACCGTCTCGCCGTCGGCCTGCACCAGGCCTTGCGAGAACACGAGGTTGCGCGTGACCTTCAGCACGTCGGCACGCCCCTGCACCCAGCTGCCCTTGGGCGCGATGGCCAGGAAGTCGGTCTGCAGGCTGATGGTGGGCAGGAACTGGCGCGGAATGTCGGCCTGGTACTGCGCCGCCGTGGACACCAGGATGTCCGCGAAGGTGCACAGCATGCCGCCATGGCAGCCGCCGCCCGGGTTCACGTGCTGCGGCCCCACGCGAAAGCCCATCAGCAGATGGTCGTCGTGCCAGCGCGCGTAGAACGGGCCGTTGTTCAGCGCGAACACGCCGCCCAGTTCGACGCGCTGGAAGCCTTCGGGCGGCGGTGCGATGTCTTGGTTCATGCGGTTCGGCGCAGGGCCGACCAGGCGGCCTGCAGGGTGTCGCGATGCTCGGGCGCCGCGATGGCGATCAGTGCCTCGGCGCGCGCGTCGAGCGACAGGCCACGCAGCTCGGCCACGCCGTGCTCCGTGACCACCGCGTCGGCCAGGTGGCGCGGCAGGGTGCACAGGCCCTGGTCCGTCAGCGCGGGCACGATGCGCGACACCGTGCCCTTGCGCGCGGTCGCGGCCAGGCAGATCAGCAGCCGGCCCCCGCGCGAAGCCTGCGCCCCCAGCGCGAAGGCGGGAAGGCCGCCCGCACCGGCCTGGATCACGCCGCCGGCGCGCTCCGCATTGACCTGGCCGAACAGGTCGACCTCGATCGCCGAGTTGATCGCCACGAAGCGCGGAATGGCCGCGAGCACGGCCGGGTTGTGGGTGTGGGCCACGTCGCGCACCGAGAGCGTCGGTAGCCGCGTGGCGAAGTCGTGGAAGGCCGCATCGCCGAGCACCACGCCGGTGGTGACGGGCGCGCTGGTGTCGAGCGCGCCCGCTTCCCACAGCGTGCGCAGCGCGCTCGACACCAGCCCGCCATGAAAGCGCAAGCGCCTGTGCGATGCCAGCGCCCGGCCCAGCGCGAGCGGCACCGAGCCGATGCCGAACTGCAGCGTGTCGCCGTCGCGCACCAGCGCCGCGGCATGCGCGCCGATGCGTTGCTCGGTGTCGCCGGCCGGAGCTTCGGTGAACTCGAGCAGCGGCGTGTCGGCCTCCACCGCCGCGTCGATCTTCGAGATGTGCACGCGAAAACCGCCCTGCGTGCGCGGCATGCGCGGGTTGATGTGCGCCACGCGGCGGGCGGCGCGCGACCACACCAGCGGCAGGAAGTCGCCCGTGAGCCCGGGGCTGCACCAGCCTCCGGCATCGGGCGGCGTGAGCTGCGCGATGGCCACGTCGGGCGGCGCGCTGTCGCGCAGGTGGCGGGTGATGCCGATGTAGTCCAGGCCCAGCAGCTCGGCCCGGCCCTGGGCGATGCCTTCGCGCACCGCGCGCGACATGAAGAACGCAGCCAGCCGCGCTTTCGGGTGAAGTGCAAGGTAGTCGGCGCGGTCGATGCCCGGAAACTGCACGCCCGTGAAGGTGACGCCGCTCGCGCGCTCGGGGTCTGCCTGCAGTTCGCTTTGCAGCAGTGCCGATTCATTGCTCAGCGTGGGCACGAACACGCGCAGGCCGGGGCGCAGCGCGTCGGTAAGGCGCGGGGCGCTCATGCGGCGCTCCAGCGCTCGATGCGTGCGGTGCCGGCCATCAGCTCGCCGCCGCCCTCGGCACGTGCGCTGAGGTCGTACACGGCCTGCGCGCCTTCCATCCGGGCCAGCCTGGCCTCGAGCTGCACGGTGTCGCCCAGCTTCGCCACGCCGGTGAAGCGGGTCTGCAACGCACGCACGCTGCCCGCGCCGAAGTGGCTGCTGCACAGGCGCGCCGTGTAGGCCATCGTGAGCATGCCGTGCACCACCGGGCGGTCGAAGCCCGCGGCCTGCGCGACGGTCGGGTCGAGGTGCAGCAGGTTGTGGTCGCCGGAAGCGGCGGCGAACAGTGCCAGGTCGAGCGAGCTGACGGGGCCGCACGTCAGTTCGATCTGCGCTGGGTAGGTGGCAAGGGTCATGACGGTTGCGGCGCGTTCACCGCGTTCACTGCATTCACCACATTCCGCACCAGGATGGTCTGCCGGCTGGTCGCGACAGGCGTGCCGCCGACGCGGTAGTGGGTGTCGACCACGATGAAAGTGAAGGCGCCCGCCTTCTTGTCATGGATGTCCGTGACGGTGCGGCTGACCTCCACGCTGTCGCCCACATGCACGGGCGCAAAGTGCTCGAAGGCCTGCTCCGCGTGCAGCACGCCGCGCAGCGGCACATCGAGCAGGTTCATCAGCTGCGCGCTGCTGAAGTGCTCGCCTTCGATCGCCTTCAGAAAGGTGGGTGGCACCGGGCATGCCGGGTGCCCGGCCGCGCGTGCGGCCTCGGCGTTCCAGTAGACCGCATCGGTCTCCCCGGTGGCCTCGCAGAACAGCTTCACGCGCCACGCGTCGACGGGCACCGTGGTGGGCGCGGTCTTCAAGCCGATGCGGCTGCGGTCGGTCATGCGCCGGCTTGCGAGAGCGCGGGTTGGAGGCGCGACCAGGCATTGCGCGCGTCGCTGTCGAAGGTCGGCACCAGCGTGTCGCGCTCGGCCCAGGCCTGCGTGAGCGGGCCGCCGCTCCATGCGGGCGTCACGCCTGCCAGGCAGGCCGCCACATCGATGAAGGCCGGATCGCCGGCGGCGGGCGACGCGGCATAGCGCACGGCGGCTTGCGCCTGCGCGGGCAGCGTCGCGCCACGCAGGCGTTGCAGCACGCTGGTTTCCTCGACGCTGCGCCAGGGCAGCGACCACAGGCGCGCGGCGAGGCTGGCCATCGCGGCGGCCGCTGCGTCGTCCGCATTCACGATCTCCAGCACGCGGCCGTACGGCCCAGCCGGCGACAGCACCGCCACCGGCAAGCCTCCGCTGTCAGGCGATGGCGCCTCGTCGAGCACGCGCAGCGCGATGCGCGTACGCCGGCCTTGCGTGTCGGTCAGCTCCAGCGTATCGGCCGGCAGGGCAAGGTCGGCCGCCTGCGGCAGCTTGACCTTGGCGAGCGCGTCGGTCCATGCACGGCGTGCCGCGCCGATGGCACCGACGCCGATGTGCTCGATGCGCAACTTTTCCGGCGCCGCCAGTTCGCGTTCGGCCCGCAGGCGCTCCAGGAACAACGTACGCACCATGTTGCCCGCCACCGGGTTGAACATGAGGCGCAGGAATTGCGTCATCTCCACATCCGTCGCTTCCGACAGCGGCAGCCGCGCGCCCTTGAGCACGCTGTCGACGATGGCGCTGTACGCGGGGTAGAGCGCGAAGTCCGCTTCGGCCACGCCGTGGCGCAGCGCAATGGCGCGCGCCGTGTCTTCGCTCCACGCCGGCACATCGGCCTGGGCGAGCCGCGCGAACTTGGCGTTGGCGTCGTAGGGCTTGCCATGCATCGCGCGTGCTTCGGCCTTGGCCTTGTCGAGCAACTGTGCCGCGGGCACCGCGCGCGCGAAGATGCCGAGCCGCACCGCGTCGGCGGGCGCAATCGAGCGGCCGCTCAGCAGCATGTCCATCGCCGGCTCGAAGCCTGCCAGCCGCGGCAGACGCTGCGTGCCGCCAGCGCCGGGCAGCAGGCCCCAGCGCACTTCGGGCACGCCCAGCTGGGTGCGCGGCTCGTCGGTCACGAGCCGCACGCGGCAGGCCAGTGCCAGCTCCAGCCCGCCGCCCAGCGCAATGCCGTTGACGGCCGCGACCCAGGGCTTGGCCGAGGCTTCGAGCCGCACGAACTGGCGGCCGAGCCGGCCGCACAACGCGAACATTTCCTCGCGTGTGCCGGTGCGCGCGCGGTCGGTAAAGCCGCGCACCATCACCAGGTCGGCACCTGCCAGGAAGCTGGTCTTGGCCGAGGTGACGACCACGCTGCGCACCGCGTCGTCGCTGTCGGCACGGTCCATCAGCGCATCGAGCGCGTCCATCAGTTCGGCCGAGAACACGTTCATCGAACGACCCGGCATGTCAAGCGTGGCGACGAGCACGCCGTCGGCGTCGAGCGCGGTCTGGATCAGCGTTTGCACGTAGGGGTCTCCTGCGGCGCGCTCAGACGAACTTCTTGAAGTCGGGCTTGCGGCGCTCGTTGAACGCCTTCACGCCTTCCTTCGATTCGTCGGACTGGTAGTAGTGCTTCACCGTCTGGATGCCCAGGAAGCCGATGCCGCGGATGTTCTCGGTGTCGGCATTGAACGAGCGCTTGGCGATGGTGAGCGCGGTCGGGCTCATCTCGTTGATTTCCTTGCACCACTGCGTGACCTCGGCGTCGAGCTGGTCGTGCGGCACCACCTTGTTGACCAGGCCCATCTTCTCGGCCTCGGCGGCGGTGTACTTGCGGCACAGGAACCAGATTTCGCGCGCCTTCTTCTCGCCCACGATGCGCGCGAGGTAGGCCGTGCCCCAGCCCGGATCGACCGAGCCGACCTTGGGGCCGACCTGGCCGAAGGTGGCCTTCTCGCTGGCAATCGTCAGGTCGCACATCGTCGCGAACACGTTGCCGCCGCCGATCGCGAAGCCCTGCACCTTGGCGATGGACACCTTGCGCAGGTCGCGCAGGGCGGTCTGCATTTCCTCGATGGGCATGCCGACCGTGCCGCGC
Organism: Variovorax sp. RCC_210; assembly: GCF_041355175.1. NCBI lineage: Bacteria > Pseudomonadati > Pseudomonadota > Betaproteobacteria > Burkholderiales > Comamonadaceae > Variovorax > Variovorax sp. RCC_210. The sequence continues at coordinate 197,185 of NZ_JBFUPJ010000003.1, forward strand.
GGGCCGTACAGGCCGTCTTCGCTCAGGTGCACCTTCTGGTCGCCGCCGGTGCAGAAGGCCTTGTCGCCGGCACCCGAGAGCACCATCACGTTGGCGCTCTTTTCCTCGTCGGCGCGGCGCAGGCCGTCGATGAGTTCTTCCAGCGTCTGGTTGCGAAAGGCGTTGTACACCTCGGGCCGGTTGATGGTGATGTTCACCACGCCGTCGCGCACTTCGTAGAGGATGTCCTTGTACTGCTTGCTCATGTCGCTTTGCTCCTGTGCTTTGTCTGTTGTTCGGTGAATGGATCAGCCGTGCATGCTCAGCCCGCCCGAGACGCTGATGGTCTGGCCGGTGATGAAGGCGGCGTCGTCGCTGGCCAGGAAGGCCACCAGGCCCGGGTAGTCGTCGGGCACGCCGATGCGCCCCAGCGGCACGCCGCGCACCATGGCGTCGCGAATCTTCTGGCCTTGCTCACCGGTGCCGACGAAGGCATCCATGGCCGGTGTGTCGGTCGGGCCGGGGCACACGGTGTTCACGGTGACGTTGCTGCGCGCCACCTCGCGCGCCAGCGCCTTCGCGAAAGCGATGGTCGCGCCCTTGCAGCCCGAATACACGACCTCGCCGGTGGAGCCCACGCGGCCCGCGTCGGACGCGATGTTGACCACGCGGCCGCTCTTGCGCGCAGCCATGCCCTGTGCCACGGCATGCGTCATGTGCAAGGGGCCGAACCAGTTGATGGCCGTCACCTTCTTCCAGAACGCCTCTTCGGTCTTCAGGAAGGGCATGGGCGTGTCCCAGCCGGCGTTGTTCACCAGGATGTCGGTGCCCGCGGCGGTCGTGTCCTCGAAGCGCTTCACCGCGGCGGTGACCGCGCCGTAGTCGGTGATGTCGCAGGCCACGGCCACGGCCTTGCCGTCGGCCGCCTCGATGGCCTTGACGGTGTCGCCGGCGCCGGCCTCGTTGATGTCGAACACGCCGACCGTCACGCCTTCGGCCGCCAGCCGCAGCGCAATGGCGCGGCCGATGCCGCTGCCCGCGCCCGTCACGATGGCGGTCTTGCCTTTGAGTCCTCGCATGGGGATGTCTCCTGTGGAAAAGGGAAAAACGAGAGAAGAAAAAGCGGTGCGGTCAGGCGCCGTGGCGCCCGATGATCGACACCGCGCAAACGTTCTGGTGCGGGTGGCCGCCCAGGTTCTCGGTGAGGCCGAGGTCGACATGCTTCAGCTGCCGCTCGCCCGCGCGGCCCTGCAGCTGCAGGTACACCTCGTAGACCATGCGCAGCCCCGAGGCGCCGATGGGGTGGCCGAAGCACTTCAGCCCGCCGTCGGTGCCGATGGGCAATGCGCCTTCGCGGTCGAACACGCCGTCGAGCACGTCGTGGATCACGCGGCCAGGCGCGCTGAAGCCCAGGTCTTCCATCGTCACGGCCTCGGCGATGGAGAAGCAGTCGTGCACCTCGGCCATCTGCAGTTGGCGCCGCGGCTCGGTGATGCCGGCAGCGGCGTAGGCGCGCGCGCCGGCCGTACGCGCAGTGGCGATGTGGGCGCCGTCCCAGTTGCTGAAGCTGGCCTCTTCGCCATTGCTTACGGAAACTTCCAGCGCCTTGATGGTGACCAGTTGCGCATCGGGCCGCAGCGCGCGCGCGATCTCCGGCGTCGTCAAAATGGCGCAGGCCGAACCATCGCTCACGCCGCTGCAGTCGTACAGGCCGAGCGGCGCGGCGATGGTCATCGCCTTCAACACGTCTTCTTCGGAGATCTTGTTGCGCAGGTGCGCCTTGGGGTTGAGCGCGGCGTTGGCGTGGCTCTTCACCGAGATGTGCGCCATCGCGCGCTTCAGGTCGGCCATGGGCGCGCCGTGCTTCGCGGCATAGGCGGAGGCCAGTTGCGCGAAGGCGCCGGGCGCCGTCGAGTTGGGCAGCCACAGGTCGTTGGCCACGCCGCGCGTGCGCACGGGCAGGCCGCCGTAACCGGTGTCCTTGAGCTTCTCGACGCCGAGCGCCAGCACGATGTCGTAGGCGCCCGACGCCACTGCGTACGCCGCGCCGCGCAGCGCCTCGGTGCCGGTGGCGCAGGCGTTTTCCACGCGGGTGGCGGCAATGCGTGGCAGGCGCAGCGCCTGCGCGAGCGGGCCGGCGGTCTTGCCGACGTTGTTCTCTTCGAGGCACACGCCGAACCAGGCGGCCTCGATCTGCTTGAAGTCGATGCCGGCGTCGGCCACGGCCTCGTTGAAGGCCTCGAGCATCAGGTCTTCGGGGCCGCAGTCCCAGCGCTCGCCGAAGCGGGAGCAGCCCATGCCGAGGATGGCGACCTTGTCGCGGATACCGGTGGCCATCAGCGTGCTCCCGTCGTCGAAAGCGAAAGCGAAGGCGAAGACGCAGTTGCACGCACCGGCGTCGCCTTCCAGAAATAGCGCCGGAACCCGCGCTGGTGGTCGAACTCCTTCACGCGGTAGACCATGCGCAGCGGCAGGCCCACTTCGAGCTCGCCCACGTCGGTGTCGGTGAACTCCATCAGCACGCGGCCGCCGCCCTCGAAGTCGATGTGGCCGAATTGGAAGGGCGGGTCGGGCGTGTAGCCCAGGAAGTCGGTGGTGTGCGACATGACGCGGGCCGGTGTGTCGGCGAGGTAGGTGGGTGCCTGCGTGTCCTGCGCGCGGCACTCGGGGTTCACGCACAGGCGCGCACGCGGAAACTGCACCGTGCCGCAGGCGCTGCAGCGGCCCGCCTCGAAGCGCGAGGCGCGCGCGTGGTCGCGCCAGGCGGCGGTGAGTGCGGTCTTGTTGTCCATCTCGGCGCGCATGCCCCAGGCAAGGTCGATCTGCCGGGTGAACGACAGGTACTTCATGTAGCTGGTTTCGGCGTGGCCTTCGTCGGGCACCGGGCCGGGGCACGGCACGCCGGTGCGGCGCAGCAGCAACGCGTCGCAGCCGCTGCCGAAGGCCGCGACCAGCACCAGCGCGCCGGGCGCCGCCGCGCGCAGGGCGATGTCCAGCATGGCGAGCGGCTGCGCGCAACCCAGGTCGCCCACGCTGTCGTGCTCGGCCGAGACCAACGCCGCGGGCGCGATGCCGAGCTTTTTCGCGACCGCATCGTTGATGCGCGCGAGCGGCGCGGGCATGGCGAACTGGCCGATGTCGCCGGCCGACACGCCGCCGTCCTTCAGGCATTGGCGCAGCGTGGCGACCGCGATCTTCATGTAGCCCTCGTCGCGCACCCAGCGTTCTTCCCAGCCGTATTCGTGGTCCTCGCCGGCCTGGCGAAAGTGGTCGACCAGGTCAGCGTGCGTGCTGGCGCTGGCCACCAGCGTCGCGATGGCGGCGCCGCTGCCGACCAGTGCACCGGCCGCGCCGTCGCCGAAGATCATTTCCTGCGTGCTGGCGGGGCGCGCGACGCGGCGCTCCGACGCCAACAGCATCTGCGCAGCGGTGTTCGCGGGCCGACGCAGCGCGGCAGCCAGCTCGGTGAGCGCGGCGCGTTGGCTCGAGGCGGTGTCGCGCAACACCGCGTCGGGGGCGATGCCGAGCGCGGAGGCCACGATGCCGGCGTTCAGGCGTTCGGCGAAGGGCAGGGTGGTGGAGGCAAGTGTCAACTCCGCGACAGCCGCATCGGGCGATGCGGCGCGAAGCTGGCGGGCGGCTTCGATGGCCATCGTCACGCTGTCTTCGTCCCAGTTGGCCATGGCGCGCCGGCCCTTGGCGAGCGACTTCAGGCCGGGTGCCATCCAGCGGTGCTGGGCCAGCACGTCGCCGCGCTCCAGGCGCAGCCGCGGCACGTAGCGCGTGGTTGCCAGCAGGCCGAATTCGTTGCGTTCTTCTGTCATGGATATTCGCTTCGGCGCGCCGGCCTGCTGTACATCATCATGTGGCACATGGTACGCTAGCGCACGATATTTCTGCAAGCCGGATTCGAGACGGTGGACAGGGGTTTACCCTCGACGGCGGCGAAAAAAGGAGACAGACGTGAGCAAGCTTCTGGAAGGCAAGGTGGCCCTGGTCACAGGCGGCGGCCGCGGGCTGGGGCGTGGCATTGCGCTGGCCATGGCGCAAGCCGGCGCCAAGGTGGTGGTGAACGACCTGGGCGCATCGCTCGACGGCCAGCTCGACCACGAGCGGCCCGCCGACGAGGTGGTGGCCGCCATCAAGTCGATGGGCGGCGAAGCCATCAGCGACGGCGGCTCGGTGAGCGACTGGAATGCTGCCGCGAAGATGGTGGAGGCGGCCGTCGATACCTTCGGGCGCATCGACATCGTGGTGAACAACGCGGGCATCCTGCGCGACGTGATGTTCCACCGCATGAGCGAGCCCGAGTTCGACGCAGTGATCGCTGTGCACCTGAAGGGCAGCTTCAATGTGAGCCGCGCGGCGGCGCCGCATTTCAAGGCGCAGGGCAGCGGCGCCTACGTGCATATGACGTCGACCTCGGGCCTGATCGGCAACTTCGGCCAGGCCAACTACAGCGCGGCCAAGCTGGGTATCGTCGCGCTGTCGAAATCGATCGCGCTCGACATGCAGAAGTTCGGCGTGCGCTCCAACGCCGTCGCGCCCTTTGCGTGGACCCGCATGATCGACTCCATTCCCAGCGAAACGCCCGAGCAGAAGAAGCGCGTAGAGGGGTTGAAGAAGCTGGTGCCCGAGCGCGTGGCGCCCTTCGTGGTCGGGCTGTGCGCCGATGCCGCGAGCGACGTGAGCGGCCAGGTCTTCGGCGTGCGCAACAACGAGATCTACCTGTTCAGCCAGCCGCGGCCGATTCGCAGCGCGCACTGCGGCGAAGGCTGGACGCCCGAAGGCGTGCTCGAAACCGCGCTGCCGATGCTGCGCGCCTCCTTCTTTCCGCTGGACCGCTCGGGTGACGTGTTCACCTGGGACCCGGTCTGAGCGGCATCCCTTCAAACGTTGTCCACACAGAGGAACCACGCATGTCCGCACAGAAGAAAGTGATCATCACCTGCGCCGTCACGGGCGCCATCCATACGCCGTCGATGTCGCCGCACCTGCCAATCACGGCGCAGGAAATCGCCGATGCCGCGGTGGGCGCGGTGGAGGCGGGCGCCGCCATCATCCACCTGCACGCGCGCGACCCGGTCACCGGCAAGCCCGACCAGCGGCCCGAGGCCTTCGTGCCGTTCCTGAAGGACATCAAGGCGCGCAGCGACGCCGTCATCAACCTCACCACGGGCGGCTCGCCCTACATGACGGTGCAGGAACGCATGATGCCGGCCAAGGTGCTCAAACCCGAGGTGGCGTCGATGAACATGGGCACCATGAACTTCGGCCTGTTCCCCATGCTGGAGCGTTTCAAGGAGTTCAAGCACGACTGGGAGCGGCCCTACCTGGAAGGCAGCAAGGACCTGATCTTTCGCAACACCTACGGTGACCTGGAAACGGTGCTGACCGAGCTGTCGGCCAACCAGACGCGCTACGAGTTCGAGTGCTACGACACCTCGCACCTGTACAACCTGGCGCACTTCGTCGACCGCGGGCTGGTGAAGGCGCCGTTCTTCGTGCAGACGGTGTTCGGCATCCTCGGGGGCATCGGCAGCCACCCGGACGACGTGATGCACATGAAGCGCACGGCCGACCGGCTCTTCGGCGCGGACTACCGCTGGTCGGTGCTGGGCGCCGGGCGCAGCCAGATGCCCATTGCCGCCATGTCGGCCGCCATGGGCGGCAATGTGCGTGTCGGGCTGGAAGACAGCCTGTGGATCGGCGCGGGCAAGCTCGCCGAATCGAACGCGCAACAGGTGCGCAAGGTGCGCGAGATCATCGAAGGCCTGGGCCTTGCGGTGGCCACGCCCGCGGAGGCGCGCGAAATCCTCGCGCTCAAGGGCAAGGACGCGGTGGCGTTCTAGTTCCGGTTGCGTCGAAGACGGCACGCCTTGCCCTCGGGTTCGCCATCCGAGGGCCTTTGGTGCTCGCCGCGCTTGCACCATTTGCGCCGGGCAGTTGGTGCGCCGCTAGAATGTACGCATCATTACAGTAAAAGGTCGTCGGCATACGGCGGCCCACGAACCCATGGCAACTGAAGCGCACTCGATCGACTGGGAGCTGCGGCTCGGTTTTCTGATTCACGACGTGTCCCGGCTGCGCCGCAGCGCATTCGACCGCTGCCTGAAGCCGCTGAACGTGACCCGCTCGCAGTGGTGGGTGCTGGCCTACCTCTCGCGCGAAGACGGCATGACGCAGTCGCAACTGGCGGAGGAACTCGACCTGGGCAAGGTGGCCGTGGGCGGCCTGATCGACCGGCTCGAAAAAACCGGCCTGGTGCGCCGCGACGCGGACGCCAGCGACCGCCGCGTGAACCGCGTCTTCCTGGAACCCAAGAGCAAGCAGCTCATCGCCAAGATGCGCAAGGTGAGCCACCGGCTGAACGAGCAGATTCTGGACGGCCTGACCGATCCCAAGCTCGAAGCGGCCGCCACCACGCTCGACGCCATGAAGCGCAACCTGCTCACCTACCTGCAGTCGTCCGAGATCTGACCGGAGAAAAAGGCGCTTCTCACATTTGGTGAGCGGCGCGTGTGATCGCTTTCCCGGGGTTTTCCAGGGGCCCGCGGGCTTGCGATAGTTTGTCATCCAACGTATCGTACGGTAGTGAACGATATTCACCGCCGAGGAGACACCTGGACATGACGAACAACGCATTCGACCCCGCTGCCCATGCCCGTGCCATGCGCGCCGCGGGTTACTGGCTCGACAAGACACCCGACGACTTTCTGGCCGCCTCCATCGACCGCACGCCCGACAAGGCGGCCCTGGTGGGTTACCGCGCCGACCGGAGCGAGCCGGTGCGCCTGAGCTACCGCGAACTCGGCGACAAGGTGGCGCTGGCCGCGGGTGCTTTGCGCGGCCTGGGCGTGCAGCCCGGCGACGTGGTCGCGGTGCAGGTGCCCAACTGGTGGGAGTTCGTCGTGGTCTCGCTGGCCTGCGGGCGCATCGGCGCGGTGGTCAACCCGCTGATGCCGATCTTTCGCGAGCGCGAACTGGAATTCATGCTCGGTTTTGCCGAAGCCAAGGTGCTGGTGGTGCCGGCCATTTTCCGCGGCTTCGACCATGCGGCCATGGCCGCCAGCCTGAAGGGCCGGCTGCCCAAGCTGCAGCAGGTGCTGGTGGTCGACGGACAGGGCGACGACGCCTTCGACCGCGTGTTGCTCGGCGGCACGGTGCGGGTCGAGCCTCCTGCCATGGCGTCGCGAACGCCTTCCGTGCTGCAACCAGGCGATCTCTCGGTGATGATGTTCACCTCCGGCACCACCGGCTCGCCCAAGGGCGTGATGCACACGTCGAACACGTTGCTGGCCTGCAACCGGGCCCTGTCGGAGCGCTTCGGCCTGACGACCGACGACGTGCTGCTGGCCTGCTCGCCGGTCGGCCACATGACCGGCTACGCCGCCGTGATGATGCTGGGCATCTACCTGGGCTCGACCGTGGTGTTGCAGGACATCTGGGACGGCAAGCGCGGCGTCGCGCTGATGGCCGCCGAAGGCGTGACCTACACCGCTGCCTCCTCGCCCTTTCTCTCCGACATCTGCAATGCCGTGGCCGAAGGCGCGCCGCGCCCCGACCGGCTGCGCGCCTTCCTCTGCGGCGGCGCGCCCATTCCGCCGGTGCTCATCGAGCGTGCCGCACGCGAGCTCGACCTGAAGGTGTGCTCGCTCTGGGGCATGACCGAGTCGCTGTCGAGCACGCTGACCGAGCCGTCGCGCGCAGCCGATAAGTCCGCCAGCACCGACGGCCGCGCGCTCGACGGCGTGGGCATTCGCATCGTCGACTTCGACGGCAAGCCGCTGCCGCCGGGGGAAACCGGGCGCCTCATGGTGCGCGGCGCGCAGATGTCCCTGGGCTACTACAAGCGCCCCGACATCGCCACCTACGACGCCGAGGGCTGGTTCGACACCGGCGACCTCGCCTACATGGACGCCGAGGGCTACATCCGCATCAACGGCCGCACGAAGGACGTGCTGATCCGTGGCGGCGAGAACGTGCCGGTGGTGGAGATCGAGGCGCTGCTGTACAAGCACCCGGCCGTGGCCATGGCCGCCATCGTGGGCTTTCCCGATGACCGCCTGGGCGAGCGCGCCTGCGCCTTCGTGGAGCTGCGCCCTGGCGCCACGCTCGACCTGGCGGACGTGCAGGCCTACATGGAAGCCTGCAAGGTGGCCAAGCAGTACTGGCCCGAGCGTGTCGAGGTGCTCGACATGGTGCCGCGCACGCCCAGCGGAAAGATCCAGAAGTACCTGCTGAAGGAGCGGGTGAAGCACTTCCGCATCGACAGCCCTGCCGGCGCCTGAGCCTGCCTGCCGGGCCGTCCCCTGGCTTGCCCCGAGGTTGCCCCGACGACCTCCGCCGCCGCGGCACGGGAAAGTACCAAGGTTCTGTACAACATTATGCGGTAGCGTACGGTATGCATCAAGGCCAAGACCGACGACAACAGGCCCGGATGCCTGCGCAGCCCTGCCTTCCCCTTGCGATGCGCTGGCGCACGCTGCTTCCGACTCTCGACCTCTGACCCCTGGAACGACCTTGAGCACTGCCGGAACCTCCCTCTCACAGAGCGCCGCCACCGGCGGCCTCGCGCTGTCGGTCGAAGGCGTGGACCTTCGCTTCGGTGGCATCCACGCGCTGCGAGGCGTGTCCTTTGCCGCCGCGCCGGGGCAGGTCACCGCCGTCATCGGCCCCAACGGCGCCGGCAAGACCAGCGTGTTCAACACCATCTCGGGTTTCTACCGGCCCGCGGCCGGCCGCATCCTGCTGGGCGACGAAGACATCACCCACACGCCCGTGCACGCACGCGCCGGGCGCGGCCTGGCGCGCACCTTCCAGAACATCGCGCTGTTCCGCGGCCTCACGGTGCTCGAGAACGTGAAGCTCGGCGGCCACCACACCATGCAGGCCGGCGTGTTCTCCGCGCTCGTCTACGGCCGCGCCGCGCGTGAGGAAGAGCTGCGCCTGCGCGCCGAGGTGGAGCGCAAGGTCATCGACTTCCTGGAGATCGACCATGTGCGCCACCTTTCGGTCGACGTGCTGCCCTACGGCCTGCAGAAGCGCGTGGAGCTGGCGCGCGCGCTGGCCATGCGCCCGCGCGTGCTGTTGCTCGACGAGCCCGTGGCCGGCATGAACCGCGAGGAGACCGAGGACATGGCCCGCTTCATCCTCGACGTGCAGGAAGAGTGGGGCGTCACCGTGCTGCTGGTGGAGCACGACATGGGCATGGTCATGGACATTTCCAGCCACGTGGTGGTGCTCAACTTCGGCCAGGTCATCGCGAGCGGCACGCCCGCCGAGGTGCGCCGCCATCCCCAGGTGATCGAGGCCTACCTCGGCGCGGAAAGCGAGGCCCTGGCATGAGCGAGTTCCTGGAATACAGCCTGCTCGGCCTGCTGTCGGGCGGCGTCATGGCGTTGATTGCGCTGAGCTTCGTGCTCATCTACAAGGGCACGGGCGTCGTCAACTTCGCGGTGGGCGAGGTGATGATGCTCGGCGCCTACATCTATTACGCGGGCGCCGTCACCTTCGGGCTGCCGCCGTGGGTGGCCTTCGCGCTGGCGCTGGCGGTCATCGGGGTGCTGGCCATCGCCATTGAGCGAGCGGTGCTGCGGCCCCTGTCGGGCCAGCCGGCGGTGGCGGTGCTGATGGCCACCATCGGCATGGCGAGCATCGTGCACGGCGGTGTCGAGGCGGTGTGGGGCGGCGACACGCTCTCGCCGCCCACGCTGCTGCCGCGCACGCCGCTGCTGCTGGGCGAGGTGCTCATTCCGGGCACGGTGCTGGGCAACTTCGCGGTGGCGGCGGTGCTCATCGGCGGCTTCCTGGCTTTCTTCCGCTATTCGAAGACCGGCATCGCGCTGCGCGCCACGGCGAGCGACCCGGTCACCGCGGCCACGCTGGGCATCAACATCAACTACGCGCAGCGGCTCACCTGGCTGCTGTCGGGCCTGGTCGGCACCTTCGCGGGCGTGCTCATCGCGAGCTCGGCGGGCCTGTCGCCGCTGCTGGCATCTGCCGCGCTGAGCGTGTTCGCGGCCATCATCCTCGGCGGGCTCGACAGCATCCTGGGCGCCATCGTGGCGAGCTTGCTGATCGGCTGGGTCGAATCGGTGTCGGCCGGCTACCTCGGCGGCAAGTCGCGCGACGTGGTGCCCTACGTGGTGGTGCTCGCGATCCTGGTCGTCAAGCCCTACGGCATGTTCGGCACCCGCACCATCGAGAGGCTCTGACGTGAGAACCGGTGTCTTCCATGAAAACTTCGCCTCCGAGGAGCGCCTGTGGGACTCGCCCACCTCGCGCACCTGGATGGCCGCCTTCGTGCTCTCGCTGTTCACGCTGCCGCTGTGGGGCAGCGACTACGTGCTGGCCATGGCCTGCATCGTCGGCATCCACGTGATCGCCGCGCTGGGGCTCAACCTCACGACCGGCAACGCGGGGCTCATTTCGCTGAGCCACGGGGCCTTCATCGGCGTGGGCTGCTACACGGTGGCGTGGCTGGGCAAGCAGGGCGTGCCCTTCTACATCGCGCTGCCGGTGGCGGGCTTTGTCGCGGCCTTCCTGGGCGTGATCGTGGGCCTGCCCAGCCTGCGCGTGAAGGGCCTGTACCTGGCCATTGCCACGCTGGCGGCGCACTTCATCCTCAGCTTCGTGTTCCGCGAGTGGGACACGCTCACGGGCGGGGTGTCGGGCACGTCGATTCCGCGCGCCAACCTTTTCGGCTTCGAGCTGGTGGGCGACCGGCGCAACTTCTACCTGATCTTCGTCTGCGCCTTCGCCATGGCGGTGGCCGCGCGCAACCTGGCGCGCACGCACATCGGCCGGGCCTTCGTCGCGGTGCGTGACCGCGACATTTCCGCCGAGATACTGGGCGTGCACCTGCTGCGCACCAAGCTCACCGCCTTCGCCATCGGCGCGTTCTACGCGGGCGTGGCGGGCGGGCTGCTCGGGTACTTCTACGGCTCCATCACGCCCGACTACTTCGTGCTCACCCTCTCGGTGTTCTACCTGGCCGCCGTCATCGTGGGCGGGCTGGGCACGGTGCTGGGCAGCGTGCTGGGGGCGGTGTTCATGACCTTCGTGCCCGAGGGGCTGCGGCTGCTGGCGTCGGTCAGCTCGCAGGCCTTTCCGGGCGTGGCCGGGTTGCTGCTGCCGATGGGGCAGGTGGTGTTCGGCCTGCTGATCATCGTATTCCTCATCTTCGAGCCGCACGGGCTGGCCGCCATCTGGGCCCGCGTGCGCCGCACCTTCCACCTCTGGCCGTTCAAGACCTGAGGCCGCACCCAGTCCGCTTCTTCCCGCAGCAAAAACAGGAGACAAACCATGACCGACTTCATCCGACGCAAGCTGGTGCAGGGCATTGGCGCCGCCGCCACCATCGGCCCCTTCGCGGGCGGCGCCGCGTTCGCGCAGGCGCACAAGGGCGACATCGTGATCGGCGCGGCCCAGCCCATCACCGGCGTCTTCGCCTTTGCCGGCCTGGCCATGAACAACGGGCTGGCCGACTACGTCGAATGGAAGAACGCCAACGGCGGCATCGCCGGCCACAAGCTGCGCTACGTGGCCGAAGACAGCGGCTTCAAGGTCGACCAGTCGGCCGCCATCTTCAAGAAGATCATGGCCAGCGAGAAGCCCTCGTTCTTCTACTGCGACGGCACGCCGTCGGTAAAGGCCGTGGCGCAGGACGCCATCGCGTCGAACCACGTGATGACATCGTCGACCTCGCTCGCCATTTCGGTGGCCGACCCGGTGAAGATGCCGCACCACTTCGTGCCCGGCGCCACATACCCGCGGCTGCATGAAATCCTGATGGAGCACATCGCGCGCACCTCGCAGGGCGCCGCCGCCAAGCCGCGCATCGCCTACGTGTACGCAGACACCGAGTTCGGGCGCGACGGCATCCCCGGCGGCAAGGCGCGCGCCGAGAAGCTGGGACTGCCCATCGTGGCCGAGATCGTCACCAAGCAGTCGGGCGTGGACGTGACCACCGAGGTGGCGCAGCTGCGCCGGGCCAAGCCCGACATCGTGATCTTCCAGGGCTACATCCTCGCGCCCATGCCGGAGTTCGTGCGCCAGATGCGCGAGGCCGGGCTAAACCCGCAGATCATGGGCACTGCCTGGGGCCTCGACAAGCCCGCCTACGACGCACTGGCCGCGCTGGGCGTGCGCCTCACGGGCGTGAGCATGTACCGCTACGGCCACGAGACCGATTCGCCCATGATCAAGGCCATGCGCGACCACGCGGCCAAGGCCCGGCCCGACATGAAGTTCATCTCGCCCTTCTACGTGTCGAGCTGGCTGTCGGGCATGGTGTTCGGCGAAATCGCAGAGCGCTGCCTGAAGGCCAACAAGCCGCTGGTGCTGCCCAACATGAAGGCGGCGCTGGAGTCGATGAAGGACTGGGACAGCGGCGGCGTCTCGGGCCTGCTGGTCGACATCAGCAGCCACCAGATCCCGGCCGGGCGCATGTACGCCTACGACCCCGACAAGAAGACGATGGAGCCGGCCGGCTCGTGGATCAAGGTGTGAGATGACGGCGGCGCTGAGCATCGAGAACATCGAGGTCGTCTACAACCACAGCGTGCAGGCGCTGCGCGGCCTGTCGATCGAGGTGCCCGACGGCAAGATCGTCGCGCTGCTGGGCTCCAACGGCGCGGGCAAGACATCGACGCTGAAGGCCGCCTCCGGCGTGCTGCCCTTCGAGAAGGGGCGCATCGCCGCGGGGCGCATCGGCTTCTTCGGCGAAGACATTGCCGGGCGGCCCGCCTACCAGCTGGCGCGCCAGGGCATGGCCCACGTGCGCGAGGGCCGCCACATCTTCGGCGACCTCACGGTGGAAGAAAACCTGGTGGCCGCCGCCAACGCCCTCACCGGGCGCGACAAGCGCGAGCGCGGCGACGTCGACCCCGAGCTGGTGTTCGGCTACTTTCCGCGGTTGCGCGAGCGCCGCAAGCAGGTGGCGGGCTACCTGTCGGGCGGGGAGCAGCAGATGCTGGCCATCGGCCGCGCCATCGTCGGCAAGCCGCGGCTCATATTGCTCGACGAGCCTTCGCTCGGGCTGGCGCCGCTGGTGGTGCAGGACATCTTCGGCATCATCGCGCGCATCAACCGCGAGCAGGGCGTGGCCATGCTGCTGGTGGAGCAGAACGCGCACGTGGCGCTGCGCGTGGCGCATGCGGGCTACATCATGGAAAGCGGGCGCATCGTGATCAGCGGGGAAACGTCCAAGCTGCTGGGCGACCCGGATGTGCAGCGCTTCTATCTCGGCAGCGATGGCGGGAGCGGAAGCGGCGCCGGTGCCGGCGAAGGCCACGTGAGCTTTCGCGACGTCAAACACTACAAGCGGCGCAAGCGCTGGTTGTCATGAGCAAGAACCCGTCCCCATCCTCCATTGATGCCTTGAAGGCCTTGCCGTTGCCGCAGCAACTGCTGCACTGGGCCGCGCACCGGCCCGATGCCGTGGCCTTGCGCCAGAAGGAGTACGGCGTGTGGCAGCCCATTAGCTGGTCGGCCTACGCGCAGCAGGCGCGCTGGTTCGGCCTGGGGCTGCTGCGGCTCGGCCTGCGGCCCGGCCAGGCCGTGGCCGTGCTCAGCGAGAACCGCAAGGAATGGGTGTTCGCGCAACTTGGCGCGGCGCTGGTGCGCGGCGTGACGGCCGGCGTGTACCCGACCTCGCCGGCGGAAGAAATAGAGCACATGCTCGCACTGTCGGATGCGCCCGTCATCGTGTGCGAAGACCAGGAGCAGCTCGACAAGGTGCTGTCCATTCGCGACCGGCTGCCGCACCTGCACACCATCGTGCTGATCGATTCGCGCGGCCTGCGGCGCTACGACCGCACCGGGATGATCGACTTCGACGAGGTGGTTGCGCTGGGCCGCAAGTTCGAGGCCGACGAGCCCGCGGTCGCTGCCGCCGCCACCGTGGGCCCCGCGCTGGACGACATCGGCCTCATCGTCTTCACCTCGGGCTCCACCGGGCGCCCCAAGGCCGCGATGATGAGCTGGCGCGGGCTGGGCACCGCCGCGCGCGGCCTCAACTCGGTGCTGGGTTGCCGCGAGGGCGATTCGCTGGTGTCCTACCTGCCGCTGTGCCACATGGGCGAGCAGATGTTCTCGCTGCACATTCCGGTGGCCTTCGGCGCGGTCGTCAACTTTGCCGAGAGCCTGCGCACCGTGCAGGACGACCTGCGCGAGCTGTCGCCGCGCATCTTCTTCGGCGTGCCGCGCATCTGGGAAAAGTTTCATGCGGCCATCCAGAACAAGCTGCGCGAGGCCGGTGGCCTGCGGCTGTGGCTGTACGAGCACGCCATGCGCTCGCTGGCGCACGGCGCCGGCGTGCCGCGCGCGCAGTGGAGCTGGCTGCAGCGTGCCCGCTGGGCCGTGTGGTACGTGCTGATACTGCGCTCGCTGCTCAACTACCTGGGCCTGCGCGGCTGCCGCGTGGCGGTGTCGGCGGCGGCGCCCATCGCGCCAGAGGTGCTGCGCTTCTTCCGCGTGCTGGGCGTGCCCATTCGCGAGGCCTACGGCATGACCGAGGCCTCGGGTGCGACCACCATGCAGCCCGGCGACGATTCGCCCGTGGGCACCGTGGGCGTGCCCTACCCGGGCGTGGAGGTGCAACTGGCGGAAGACGGCGAGATCCTGATTCGCGGCGAGGTCGTGTTCCGCGGCTACCTGAAGAACGACGAGGCCACGCGCGAGGCCATCGACGCCGAAGGCTGGCTGCACACCGGCGACATCGGCCGCTGGGAAGACTCCCCGTCGAAGAACGCACCGGCGGGCCGCGAGCTGCGCATCGTCGACCGCAAGAAGGACATCATGATCACCGCCGGCGGCAAGAACATCACGCCGTCGGAAATAGAGAACGCCATGCGCTTCTCGCCCTTCATCAAGGAGGCGGTGGCCATCGCGGACCGCCGGCATTTCGTTTCCGCGCTGATCCAGATCGACTTCGAGACCGTAAGCAAGTGGTCTGAAGAAAAAGGGCTGGTCTACACCACCTTCCGCAGCCTGGTCGAGCTGCCGCAGGTGCGCGAGCTGGTGCAGCGCGAGGTCGATACCGCCAACGCACGCATGCCGCAGGTGCAGCAGGTGCGCAAGTTCCACCTGCTCACCAAGGAGCTGGACCACGACGACGGCGAAGTCACGGCCACGATGAAGGTGCGGCGCAAGGCGGTGTTCGAGAAGTACGCGCAGGTCATCGAGGAGATCTATGTCTGAACACGAGGTATCAGACGACGGCGTGCGGCTCGAACACCCCGAGCCCGGCATCGCGCTGCTGCGCCTCGCGCGCCCGCGGAACCTGAACGCGCTGGGCGACGACACCGTGGCCGCCATGGCGCGGCTGCTGGAGCGCATCGGCGCCGATGCCGCCACGCGCGTGCTCATCCTCACCGGCGAAGGCAAGGGCTTCTGCGCCGGCTTCGACCTGGGCCTGGCGGCCGATGCGCCCGGCAGCGCGCAGCTGGGCGAAACCACCGCGTGGATGCTCCGGCAAGAGGCCTTCGCCTCGCTGGTCACGCGCCTGCGCGCCTTGCCGCAACCGGTGATCGCGGCGGTGAACGGGCCGGCCAACGGCGCGGGCCTGGGCCTGGCGCTGGCGGCCGAAATTCGCATCGCGGGCAGGTCCGCGAAGTTCAACGCCGCCTTCGTGCGAGTGGGCATGTCCAGCTGCGACATCGGTGTGAGCTGGCTGCTGCCGCGCTGCGTCGGCCTGTCGCGCGCCTTCGAGATCATGCTGACCGGCCGCATGGTCGACGCGGCGGAGGCCGAGCGCATCGGGCTGGTGTCCGAAACGGTGGACGACGCCGCGCTGCTGCCGCGCGCGCTCGACGTGGCGCGCGCCATTGCCGCCAACAGCGCCTTCGGCGTGTGGATGACCAAGCGCGGCACCTGGGCCAACGCCGAGACCGGCAGCCTGCAGGCCGCCATCGAGCTGGAGAACCGCACCCAGATCCTGTCGCGCACCACCGGCGAGCTGGCGCTTGCCGCCGAACAGCTGCTGGCGCGGCGCAAGCGAGGCGCCGACGGCCAGGGCAATGCCTGAAGACAAGGCGACTGAACACAGACGACAGACGCCATCGCAGAAGCCATCGCAAAGGAAAGTACCGTGCCCTATCAATCCATCTACCGCCCCGACCTTTTCGCGTGCCAGACCATCATCGTCACCGGCGGCGGCAGCGGCATCGGCCGCTGCACCGCGCACGAGCTCGCCTCGCTGGGCGCGCACGTCGTGCTGGTGGGTCGTTCCATCGAGAAGGTGGAGGCCGTGCGCGCCGAGATCGAGCAGGACGGCGGCAGCGCCGCCGCGCTGGCCTGCGACATCCGCGACGAGGCGGCGGTGGGCGCCACCATCGACACCGTGCTGCAGCAGCGCGGCCGGCTCGATGCGCTGGTCAACAACGCGGGGGGGCAATACCGCTCGCCGATGAAGTCGATTTCCACCAAGGGCTTCGAGGCCGTGGTGCGCAACAACCTCACGGGCGGCTTCATCTTCATGCGCGAGGCCTACAACCGCTACATGGAGGCGCACGGCGGCGCCATCGTGAACATGATTGCCGACATCTGGCACGGCTGGCCCGACATGGCGCACTCCGGCGCCTCGCGCGGCGGCATGCTCACGTTGAGCGAGACGGCCGCCTGCGAGTGGGCCGGCTCGGGCGTGCGCGTGAACACCGTGGCGCCGGGCGGCATCGCCTCCAGCGGCTTCGACACCTACACGCCGGAGGCGAAAGCGAAGATCCTGGAGTTCACCGATGTGGTGCCGCTCAAGCGCTTCGGCACCGAGGCCGAGGTGTCGGGCGCCATCGTGTACCTGCTGTCGCCGGCGGCGGCGTACATCACGGGAACGTGCATTCGCATCGACGGCGGCACGCCCAACCTGCGCAACAACTGGAAGCTGGAGCCCAGCAGCCGCAACCGGGCGTTCATGGGCTTTCACCGCGCCGAGTTGCCGGAGCTGCTGCGCCAACGCGACTGAGGGTTCGGGCTCAGGCCGTTGGCTCAGCGGCCTTCTGCGTCGACTGCTTTTCGGCGCGCAGCCGCAGCAGCGCGTAGACCGTGTCGATGGTCGGCGTGGGCGTCTGCGCCAGTTCGCGCATCGCCTCGATGGAGTCGAACAGCACACCGAGCTCCAGCGGCCGGCCGCGCTCCAGGTCCTGCAGCATCGACATCTTGTGGTCGCCCGCGTTGCGTGCCGCGGCAATGCGCTGCTCGATGCCGATGGGCGTGCGCTCCACGCCCAGGCGCTGCGCGAGCGCGTCGGCCTCGGTCATCATCGCGCGCACGATGGCCACCACCTCGGGCCGCGCGTTCATCTCCGACAGCGTGCCCAGCGTGAGCGTCGCGACCGGGTTCCAGCACAGGCTGCTGATCATCTTGGCCCAGATCCAGCCGCGAATGTCGGGCACCACGGGCGCGTCGAGCCCGCCCGCCTTCATGGCGTCGGCAAAGCGCAGCACGCGCTCGCTGCTGGTGCCGTCGGGCTCGCCCACCGGAAAGCGCGACAGCGCGCCGTCGTGGTGGATCACGCCCGGCGCCGTGACCTCCGAAGCCACCCAGTAGACGCAGCCGATCACGCGCTCGGGCGCCATCGCGCGCCACTGCAGGCCCTGTGGGTCGAGCCGTTCGATCTGCCGGTCGCGCAGCGCGCCGGGCAGGCCGTGAAAGTACCAGTAGGGAATGCCGGTGGTCGGCGGCAGCACGGCGGTGTGCGGGCCGAGCAGCGCGTGCACGCCCCCGAGCGCATCGGCCACCTGGTGCGACTTCAGCGCCAGCACCACATAGTCTTGCGGGCCCAGCGTGCGCGGGTCGTCGGTGGCCTGCACGCGGGCGCGCAGCGTGCCGCGCGGCGACTCCACCGCCAGCCCGTTCGCGCGAATGGCCGCCAGGTGCGCGCCGCGCGCCACCACGCTCACCTGAACACCGTCGGCCTGCGCCAGGTGCGTGGCCAGGTAGCCGCCGATGGCGCCGGCGCCGTAGATGCAGATCTTCATGTCGGACCTCGTCTGGCTTCAGTTGGCTTTTCAGTTGGGCCTCAGTTGGGTGTTAGCACCGCGCCGCCGCACACCGAAATGACCTGCCCCGTCACGTACTGCGACAGGTCCGTCGCCAGGAACTCGAGCACGCCCGCGCAGTCTTCCACCTGGCCCAGCCGGCGCAGCGGCACCTTGGCCGCCTCGGCGTCGGTGCCGATGCCGCGCGCTGCCGCCTGCGCCGCCACGCGCGCGGTCAGCATCACGCCGGGCGCCAGGCAGTTGGCGCGAATGCCGTGCGGGCCCAGCTCGGCCGCCAGGTAGCGCGTGTAGTGCGTAACGGCCGCCTTGGCCGCGGCGTAGACCGCGAGCAGCCCCTGGTTGTAGGTGGTGATGCCCGACTGCGAGGAGATGTTGACGATCACCCCGCCGCCCTGCGCCTTCATCAGCGGGGCCACGGCCTGGCAGCAGTGCACGGTGCTCATGAAGTTCACGTCCAGCAGCAGGCGCGTGTCTTCCTCGGGCGTGGCCGAGGCGTGGCTGCGCTCGGCGGGCGTGATGGCGCCGCCCGCGTTGTTGACCAGGATGTCGATGCGCCCGAACGCCTCGTGTGCGGCCTGCACCGCGCCGAAGGCCGCGTCGCGCCGCGTCAGGTCGGCCTGGATGCCCAGGCCGCGCCGGCCCAGCTGTTCGACTTCGGCCGCCACGCTGGGCGCACCCAGCCGTTCGCCGAACTCGGCGGCGCCATCGAGGTTGAGGTCGACGATGGCGACATCGGCGCCCAGCGAAGCCAGGCGAAGCGCATAGGCGCGGCCCAGGCCGCGTGCGCCGCCGGTGACGAGGGCGGTCTTGCCTTGGAGTTTCATGCGGGTGTCCTTGTGGGAAGCGTGGGAGGCGTGGAAGGCGTCGAAGCGGGTGAACCTGGAGAAGGCAGCGAAGGCGGCGACGGATCAGCGCTCGCCGCAGCGCCGAGATAGGCCTGCCGCAGCAGCGCGCTGTGCTGCAGCTCGGCGGCGGGGCCGTGGCCGATCACGCGTCCGTTCTGCAGCACGTAGGCGGTGTCGGCGATCTGCAGCGCGCGCTCCACCATCTGCTCGACCAGCAGGATGGCGGTGCCGTCGCGGCGCAGTTGCACCACCGCGTCGAGCAGCTGGTCGATCACCGAGGGCGCGAGGCCCAGCGAGGGCTCGTCGAGCATCAGCAGCCGCGGCGCGTGCATCAGCGCCTGCGCCACGGCGAGCATCTGTTGCTGGCCGCCCGACAGAATGCCGGCGCGCGCGCCCTGGCGCTCGTGCAGCACCGGAAACAGCGTGAACACGCGCTCGAAGCGCAGCGCCACCTCGGCCTTCGGCAGCTTCGCGCCCCACAGGCCCAGCTGCAGGTTGTCGCGCACCGATTGCGCGCGAAACAGCCGCCGGCCTTCGGCCACGTGCAGCAGCCCGCGCCTGACGATGCCGGCCGGCGACACGCCCGCGATGCGCTGCCCGTCGAACAGCACCTCGCCCTCGGTCGCGCGAAGCAGGCCCGAAAGCGCGCGCAGCAGCGTCGACTTGCCCGCGCCATTGCTGCCGACCAGCGCCACCAGCCCGCGCGCCGGCACGTCGAGCGACACGCCTTCGAGCACGCTCACTCGGCCGTAGCCGGCGTGCAGGTTGCGCACCTGCAGAAGCGGGGGCGGGACGGGCGCCGATGCCTCGGAGGCTGCGGAAGCATCGGAGGTATCGGCTACAGCGGCGCTCATCGCGCGCCTCCCGTGCCTTCGCGGCCCATGTAGGCGCGCTCCACTTCGGGGTGGCTGAACACCTGCTGCGGCGTGCCGGCCGCCAGCACCTGGCCGCGGTCGAGCACTGTCACCGAGCGGCTGATGCGCGCGATCAGCTCCAGGTGGTGCTCCACCACCAGCACCGTGGTGCCGAGCGCGGCAATCGCCTCGATCAGCGCGCCCAGGCGGTCCAGCTCGTCCATCGACAGGCCGGCCGCCGGCTCGTCGAGCAGCAGCAGCGACGGGCGCCCGGCTATGGCCCGTGCAATTTCCACCAGCCGCTGCTGGCCGTGCGGCAGGTCGCCGGCCAGGTCGTCGGCGCGCTCGGCCAGGCCGACGAAGCGCAGCAGCGTCATCGCGGCGGCGGAGCCGTCGCGTTGGTCTTGCCGCGCGCGCGGCAGGCCGAAAAGAATCTCGAAGGCGCTGGCCCGCTCGCTGGCGAAGCCGCCCAGGCGCACGTTGTCGCGCACGCTCAGGTCGTGCAGCAGCTTGGGTGTTTGAAAGGTGCGCCCCACGCCCAGCCGCGCGATGCGGTGCGGCGCGCGGCCCGACACGTCGGTGCCGCCTATGAGCACCGCGCCGCTGTCGCTGCGGATGAACCCGCTGATCACGTTCAGCGTGGTCGTCTTGCCCGAGCCGTTGGGCCCGACCAGCGCGTGCGTGCTGCCCGCCTCGGCCACCAGCGCACAGCCCTGCAACGCGGCCACGCCGCCGAACTGCTTGTGCAGGCCTTGCACGGCCAGCGACAGGCGCTGCACCGGCGGCGCCTGCACGCCCGGCGCCGGCGCATCGCTTTCAACCGGGCGCCTGCGCCAGCGCTGCCACACCGGCATGCCCATGATGCCGTGCGGCGCGAACACCATCAGCACCAGCAGCACCACGCCGTAGATCAGCAGGCGCCAGCTCTGCAGCGGCCCCAGCAGCTCGGGCAGCAGGAAGAACACCAGCGTGCCCACCACCGGCCCCCACAGCCGCCCCAGCCCGCCCACCACGATGATGAGCAGGAAGAAGATCGAGAAGTCCGCCGTGAAGTCTTCCGGCGTGATGACCGTCTTCTGCACCGCGTAGAACGCGCCCGCCAGCCCGGCCAGCGCCGCGCTCACGGCAAACGCGAACAGCTTGATGCGCAGCAGCGACACGCCCGAGGCCGTGGCCGCCAGCGGGTTGTCGCGCGCCGCCACCATGCCGCGGCCATAGCGCGAGCGGCTCAGGTTGCGCACGCCCAGAAAGGCGAGCACCACGCAGGCCGCCACCGCCAGGTACACATCCACCGGCCCCAGCACATGCGCACCGATGGCCGGCGGCGGAATGCCCACCAGCCCCGAGAAGCCGCGCGTCAGGCTGCGCCACTCCACCAGCAGGTCGGTCACCACCTGCGCGAAAGTCAGCGTGACCAGCGCGAAGTACCAGGTCGACAGGCGCAGCGCGGGCAGCGCCATCACCAGCCCGGCCAGCGTGGACACCGCCATGCCCGCCAGCGCCGCGAGCCAGAACGACCAGTGCGCGTCGATCATCAGCAAGGCCGTGGTGTAGCTGCCCACCGCCACCAGCGCGCCGTGGCCCAGAGACACCTGGCCCGCGTAGCCGGTCAGCAGGTTCAGGCCGATGGCCACCAGCATCATCACGCCGGCCTGCGTGGCCATGAAGAGAATGAAGTCGCCGCGGAACCACAGCGGCACCGACAGCGCGGCGAGCACGGCGGCCACGGTGGCGAGGCGGCCGGCCCAAGGGCGCACGGGTGGTGCCGTTGCCAGCAGGGCAGACGTGGTGGTGTTCATCGCGTTACACCGTGCGCGCCTCGAGCGAGCTGAACAGCCCGCCCGGCTTCGCCAGCAGCACCGCGAGCACCAGCACCAGCATCACCGCGTTGTGATAGCCCGGCGACAGCAGCAGCGCGCTGGCCGCCTCGGCCATGCCGATGAGGTAGCCCGCCAGCAGCGCGCCGCGGTTGCTGCCCAGCCCGCCGATGGCCGCGGCCGCGAAGCCCTTCAGCAGCAGCATGGCGCCCAACCCGGTCGATGCGCTCAACACCGGCGCGGCCAGCGCACCGGTGAGCGCGGCAAAGGCGCCGCCGAGCGCGAAAGACCAGCGGCTGATCGCGACCGGGTCGATCCCGCGCAGCAGCGCCGCGTCGCGGTCCTCGGCCACCGCCAGCGTGGCCTTGCCCCACAGGCTGGCGTACAGCAACTCCACCACCGCCACCAGCGCGATGGTCAGCACGATCAGCGCCACCTGGTAGCTGGAGATGTTCACGGCCGACAGCCCCAGCATGTCGTTCGACAGCGGCGCCGGCGCGGGCACCACGATCGGGTCGGCGCCCCAGACCTTGCCGACGATGTTGGTCATGATCATCGCGACGGCCAGCGTGGTGATGATCCAGCCGGTGCCGCTCGCGCTGCGCCGCAGCACGGGCGCCACGGCCACGCGCTCTTCGAGCAATGCCAGCAGCGCCACTGCCGCCGCAGCGGCCGCAAAGGCCGGTACCCACGGCCAGTGCCACTGCGTCATGAGCAGCGCGCTGGCCATGGCGCCCACCATCACCAGGTCGCCCTGCGCGAAGTTGAAGACCTTGGTCGGCCGGTACAGGATGTTGAAGCCCACCGCCACCAGGCAGTAGAGGCTGCCGGCGGTGAGGCCGGAGACGACGACGTCGATCCACATGGCAGGGCGCCCGGGTGCGCCTCAGGCGCGCTCGCGGAACACGCCCATCGAGCGCGCGTCCTTGCCCGAGAGCAGCGTGGCCATCACCATCTGGTCGCCCGTGAGCGCGCAGTGGTTCTCGGGGCTGAAGCTGATGCTGCCGATCATGCCGTCGTAGTTCTTCGTCGCGTCGAAGGCCTTCTTGATGCGCTCGGTGTCGAAGCGCTTCTCGTTGTCCACCACCACCTTCAGCAGGTGCAGGTAGTCGTAGAAAGGGCTGATGGCCGCGTTGATTTCCCAGAACTTCGATTCCGGAAAGGTCACGACCCGCTTCGCGTACGCCACCTGGCGCGCGCCCGGCGCCTCGGTGGCGCTGTAGGTCATGGTCTTGATGAGCGTGCCGTAGGCGTTCTTCAGCACCTCGGGGTCGGTGTTTTCCAGCACCGTGTTGGAGAACAGCGAGTTGCCCCCGAGCAGCGCGGGGTACCACTTCATCGCCTGCAGGCCGGCGGCCGTCAGCAGCATGCCCTGCACCGGCGAGTTCCACAGCACGATGGCATCGGCGCCCGCCGCGCGCAGCTTGTTCAGGTACACCTTCAGGTCGGTCGCGTTGGGCGGGTACACCTCGGTGCCCACGGGCTCCAGCCCGCGCTTCTTCAGCGCGCGCACCGTGGCCGCGCCGCCCGATTCGCCCAGCCCGCTGTTCTCCTGCAGGATGCCGACCTTTTTCAGCTTGAGCTTCTCCACGATGAGCCGCGCGATGGCCTCGCCCTGGTGGCCGGTGTTGTAGGTGAACTGGTAGTGGTAGGGGTACTTCAGGCCGTCGGCCAGTTCCTCGGCCCAGCCGCCGCCGGCGTGGATCACCTTGGCCGCCGTGGTGGTGGTCGCGGCCGCGATGGTGTGCGAGCTGCCCACCGGCCCGAGCAGCGCCTGCGCGCCGCTGTCGATCAGCTTGCGCATCACGGCGGGCTCCTTGGCGGGGGAGCTCTCGTCGTCGGCCTCGACGATCTCCACCTGCCGACCCAGGATGCCGCCTTTGGCGTTGATCTCTTCCACCGCGATCTTCACCGACACGTACAGCGGCGCGAACGACGAGGCGACCAGCCCCGTCATCGCGCGCGCCGAGCCGATCTTGATGGTGTCGCCGCGTTGCGCGAACACGTTCTGCGCGCCCGCCAGCAACGAGGCGCCTGCGAGCAAGACGTTGCGGCGTGAGGGGTGGAGGTTCTGGGTGGTCATGGTCTGCGTCCTCGCGATGGGTGGGTCAGTAGGTGGCGCGGCCGCCGGAAAGGTCGAAGGTGAAACCGGTGGTGAACGAGCAGTCGTCGGACGCCAGCCACGCCGCCATGGCGGCGGCCTCGTCCGAGCGGCCCATGCGCCGCATCGGAATCTTGTCGATCACCGCCTGCATCGCGGCGGGCGCGTTGGCCATGGTGGCCAGCGCCAGCGGCGTTTCGAACAGCGTGGGCGCCAGCGCGTTCACCGTCACGCCGGTGGTGGCCAGCTCCTTGCCGAGGCTCTTGGTGAAGGCGATGACGCCGCCCTTGGCCGCCGAATAGGCGCTTTGCATCGCGTTGCCGTCCTTGCCCGCCATCGACGACACATTGACGATGCGGCCCCAGCCGCGGCTCACCATTCCGGGCACGAAGGCGCGGCAGCCGTAGAACACGCCGTTCAGGTTGATGGCGATGTTCTGGTGCCACGCATCGAGCGACATCTCGGTCATGGGGCACACCTCGAGCGCCACGCCGGCGTTGTTCAGCAGGATGTCGACATGGCCCATGGCGGCCTGCGCCTCGTGCGCCGCCTGCTGCACCGCGTCATGGTCGGCCACGTCGACGGCGCGCCATGTCACCGGGGCGATGGCGGAGAGTTCTTCGGCCGCGGCGGCGAGCTTGGCCGCGTCGCGCCCCCATATTTCCACTTGCGCGCCAGACTGCAGAAAGCGCCTGGCGCACGCCAGCCCGATGCCGCTGCCGCCGCCCGTGACCACGGCGGCGTGGCCGTGCAGATCGATCGAGTTCATGGTGTTGCTTGTCTCCTTGCCTCGGCAGGGCCGGGCTGGTGCCGGTTTCGAGCCGGCCTCGCTCAGCGATTGACGCACCTCGTACCGGTGCGTATCGTACGCAAGCGAATCAAAAACGCGAGCCCTGCGCCGTACGTGCTTTCCCTCGGTTGCAGCGACTGAAACACCTGAGACATCCACCGCATTCATGACCATCCACTCGACCGGCGCCGAACCTGTTCCTGCCACCCTCGGCGTCGTCGGCCCGGGCCTGATGGGCCTGGGCATCTGCCATGCAGCCGCGCTGGCCGGCGTGCATGCGGTGCTCGTCGGGCGCGATGCCGACGCGGCGCTGCGCGGGCGCGAACGTTGGTCGGGCGAGTTGGCGCAGCGCGTTGCGCGCGGCCGGCTCGAAGCGTCGGCAGCCGACCAGTTGCGCGACGCCGTGACAGCCGCTACCGACGACCGCGCGCTTGCCGGCTGCGCGCTGGTGGTGGAGGCGGTGGCCGAAGACCGCGAGGTCAAGCAGGCCGTGCTGCGCCGCATCGAAGCGGCTGTGCCGCGCGGCGCGCTCATCGGCACCAACACCTCGGGGCTGCCGGTGAGCGGGCTGGCCGGGTCGCTGGCGCACCCCGGCCGCTTCATTGGCCTGCACTTCTTCTCGCCGGTCGACCGCATGGCGCTGGTCGAAGTCGTCGTGGGGCGCGAGACCAGCCCCGCCACCACCGAGGCGGCGCTGGCCTGGGTGCGCCGCCTGGGCAAGCAGCCGGTCGTCGTGCGCGACAGCCCGGGCTTCTTCACCTCGCGCGTGTTCGCCGCCTACCTCGACGAGGCCGCGGCCATGGTGGGGGAGGGCGTCGCACCCGAGCGCATCGAAGCCGCCGCCGCGGCAGCCGGCATGCCCATCGGCCCGCTGGCGATGCTCGACGAAACCGGCCTGGCGCTCAACTGGCAGCAGGCAAGGCAGGCGAGAGCCGACGGCCTGGCGGAGCGCTTCTGCCGCCCGTTGGCCTGGCCGGTGCTCGACCGCATGGTCAGCGTGCTGGGCCGGCGCGGGCGGCGCGACGGCGGCGGCTTCTACGACTACCCGGCGGCGCAGTTCCGCAACCTGTGGCCCGGCCTGGCGCAAGCCTTTCCCCAGCGCGCCGAACAACCTGCGCCCGAGCAGGTGCAGCACCGCCTGATGCACGCGCAGGCGCTGGCGGCCGTGGCCTGCCTTGAAGAAGGCATCGTCGCCAGCGCGCAAGACGCCGACCTGGCCTCCGTGCTGGGCCTGGGCTTTCCCAAGGCGCAGGGTGGCGTGCTGGCGCAGGTGGAGCGCCACGGCCTCGCGCGCTTCGTGGCCGAGTGCGACGCGCTGGCCGCGCAGTGCGGGGAGCGCTTTCGCCCGAGCGACTGGCTGCGCGGGCGCAACGCGCTGCGCTAGGGGATTCCCCGGCTTCCGCCTGATAGTACGGTAGCGTAACGTATGCAGGCATATCTGATGCGAGCCAACCCACCGAGGAACCACCATGCAGGGTACCCAACTGCTCAAGCGGGCAGTGCAATGCAGCGCACAGCGCATCGCCACCATCAGCGGCGACCGCCAGCGAACCTGGAAGGAGGTGGGCGAGCGCGTGCCGCGCATGGCGGCCGCGCTGCGCTCGCTGGGCGTGCGCGACGGCGCCTTCGTCGCCATCCTCGCGATGAACTCCGACCGCTACCTGGAGCTGTTCTTCTCCGTGCCCTGGGCCGGCGGCGCGCTGGCGCCGCTGAACATCCGCTGGTCGGCGGTGGAAAACGTCTACGCGCTCACCGACTCCAATGCCGAGGTGCTGTTCGTGGACGACAGCTTTCTCGACCAGATGGAGTTCCTGCGCGCCGAGCGCCCCAGCATCCGCCATGTGATCTACATGGGCGACGGCCCCACGCCGGCCGGCATGCAGGCCTATGAAGCGCTGGTGGCGCAGCACGCGCCCATGCCCGATGCCGACCGCAAGGAAGACGACCTGTACGTCATCTTCTACACAGGCGGCACCACGGCCCACCCCAAGGGCGTTGCCATGTCCCACCGCGGCGTGTACCTGGCCACCTGCTGCTACCTGGCGCTGCTGCCCAGCGTGGAGGACCTTACGTTTCTCTACGTGGCCGGCTACTTTCACTTCGCGGGTGCGAGCGCGCTCTGGTACATCACGCTGGCGGCGGGCACGCACGCCATTCTTCCCAAGTTCGAGGCGCTGCCGGTCATGAAGGCCATCGGCCAGCACCGCGTGACCAACGCCGTGCTGGTGCCCACCATGGTCAACATGCTGCTGAGCCACCCCGACTTCAAGCAGTACGACCTGACCAGCCTGAAGACCTGCATCTACGGCGGCTCGCCCATGCCCGAAGGGCTGATGCTGCGTGCCATGGAGATGGTGCCGAGCTGGGGCTTCTACCAGATCTACGGCATGACCGAGACCGGCGGCTTCGCCACCATGCTGCGCTGGCGCGACCACATCGTTTCGGGCGAGAAGGCCTCGCGCCTGCGCTCGGCCGGCCAGGCCGGCTTCGGCAACGAGGTGCGCGTGGTGCGCATCGAGGGCGACGACGCCGACGTGGGCGAAATCGGCGAGATCATCGTGCGCAGCGACTTCCTCATGATGGGCTACCTGAACAACCCCGAGGCCACCGCCGCCTGCCTGCGCGACGGCTGGATGCACACCGGCGACGCTGGCTACCTGGACGCCGACGGGTTCCTGTACGTGGCCGACCGCGTGAAGGACATGATCGTCAGCGGCGGCGAAAACGTGTACTCCATCGAGCCCGAGCGCGCGCTCTTCCTGCACCCCGCCGTGCGCGAGGCCGCCGTCATCGGCATTCCCAGCGAGCAGTGGGGCGAGTCGGTGCACGCGGTGGTGGTGCTGAAAGACGGTGCCAGCGCCACGGACGAAGAACTCATCGCGCATTGCCGCACCCTCATCGGTGGCTACAAGTGCCCCCGCAGCATCGAGTTCCGCGCCGATCCGCTGCCCGTCACGCCCGTGGGCAAGGTGCGCAAGAACGTGCTGCGCGACCCGTACTGGGTCGGCCATGCACGAAAGATCTGAAACGAAGGATCTGAAACTAAACCGAGCGATCTGCGAATGAGCGGCACAGCATCTGTGAATACAGGTCACTCTGCAGTTAGTACGGTAGCGAATAGTATTTGATGCGCGCGGGCAGCCAGCAGCACCCACTCGCACACGGCCCTCTACAACCAACACGAGACAACCCGATGGTTCTGAACGACGACCAGAGAGCGCTGCAGGAATCCGCGCGCCGCTTCGCCCGCGAGCGCCTGCTGCCCGACTACCAGAAGCGCGAGAAGCTCGGCGTGCTCGACCGCAAGCTGCTCGCCGAAATGGGCAGCCTCGGCCTCATCGGAGTCGACCTGCCCGAGCGCCTGGGCGGCCTGGGCGCCGACGCAGTCACCACCGGCATCATTGCCGAGGAGCTGGCCTATGGCGACTTCAACATCAGCGCCGTGCCGGTGGGCGTGTCGTTGAACGCGGCCATCCTCATTCGCCATGCGCAGCCCGAGGTGGTCGAAGAGTGGGTGCCGCGCATGATCCGCGGCGAGGCCGTGGTCGCCATCTGCCTGACCGAGCCGCGCGGCGGCTCCGACGCCAGCAACCTGCAGCTGAAGGCGCGCCGCGACGGAAACCACTACATCGTGAACGGCGAGAAGACATCGATCACCTTTGCCGACCGCGCCGACGCCTACCTCATCTTCGCGCGCACCGGCCGGCCCGAAGACGGCGCCAAGGGCGTGTCGGCCTTCTTCATTCCCGCGGACACGCCCGGCATCCAGCGCACGCACTTCGACGACGTGGGCAGCGCCATCATCGGGCGCGGCTCGGTCTTTTTCGATGACGTGAAGGTGCCCGCCAGCCACCGGCTGGGCGACGAGGGCAAGGGCTTCAC
Source organism: Variovorax sp. RCC_210 (assembly GCF_041355175.1). NCBI lineage: Bacteria > Pseudomonadati > Pseudomonadota > Betaproteobacteria > Burkholderiales > Comamonadaceae > Variovorax > Variovorax sp. RCC_210. Next base: position 225,452 of record NZ_JBFUPJ010000003.1, read on the forward strand.
GCAGGTGATGCAGGGCTTCGACTACAGCCGCGCGCTCATCGCGCTGCAGTGCTGCGGCGCCGCGCAGGCCTCGCTCGACGAGGCCTGGGCCTATGCCAAGGAACGCGAAGCCTTCGGCCGCCCCATCGGCCAGTTCCAGGGCGTGAGCTTTCCGCTGGCGGAGGGCGAATCGCACATTGCCGCGGTGCGCCAGCTGTCGTTCCACGCACTGGCGCTGCGCGACGCGGGCGAGCCGCACACCACCGAGGCCGCGATGGTCAAGTGGATGGGCCCCAAGACCGCGTTCGACGTGATTCACCAGTGCCTGCTCACCTTCGGCCACTACGGCTGGTCGAAAGACCTGCCGCACCAGCAGCGCATGCGCGACGTGATGGGGCTGGAAATTGGCGACGGCACCGCCGGCATCATGAAGCTGGTCATCGCGCGGCAACGCATCGGCCGCGTGGCGGTGCAGTACCTCGACGCGCGCTGACGCCCGGGCCACACCATGAAGATCGTGCTCGTGCGCCACGGCCGCCCCGACGAAGACGCGGCAGAGCGCCCGCACGACCCGCCGCTGCGCGCCGACGGCCACGCACAGGCCGAGGCCGTGGCGGCGCGGCTCGCGCAAGAAGGCATCACCCGCATCGTGAGCAGCCCCATGGCGCGCGCCGCGCAAACCGCGCAGCCGCTGGCGCGCGCGCTCGGCCTGCCGGTGGAAACCATCGAGGGCTGGGCCGAGGCCGATCGCCACGTGGCGCGCTACCGCTCCACCGAAACCCTGCGCGCGCTCGGCGAGAGCGAGTGGCGCCGCTTTCTGGACGACCCCATCGCCTACTTCGGCGGCGACGGCGCCAGCTTTCGCAACGACGTGCTGGGCGCGCTCGCCGCCACCGTCGAGGCCGGGCCGGCCGATGCGCACGTGGCCGTGTTCACCCATGGCCTGCCCATCAACGTGGTGCTGTCGCATGCGCTGGGGCTGGAGCGCATCGTGCACTTCGCGCCCGGCTATGCGTCGATGACGCGGCTTCGCTTGCTGAACACCGGGGCCGGCCAGGGTGCCGGGCTGGACGCCATCGGCGTGGCCAGCGTCAACGAACGGGGCCACCTGCCGCCCAACGCTCTCCACTGAGATCCATCGAGAACCACCGAGAACCACCGAGACTGCATGACCACGCTGATAGACGACGCAACCCTGGCGCCCAAGATCGCCGACTACCTGGCCACGCAACTCGGCCACGCCGTGACCGTGGGCGCCGTGCGTCGCTTTCCGGTCGGCTTCTCTTGGCTGACCTATGCGGTGCCCGTGACCGGCATCGATGGAGGCAAGACGACGCAAGAGCTCATCCTGCGCCTGGGCCCCGACTACGGCCTGTTCGCCCCCTACAGCGCCGGCCCGCAGGTGCTGTCGATGCAGTCGCTCGAAGGCAGCGCCGTGCCCGTGCCGCGCGCGTACTGGAGCAGCGACGACCCCTCGATACTCGGCGCGCCCTTCATGTTCTGCGAGAAGGTGTCGGGCGATGCGGTCGTGCCCTGGGTGTCGGCCAACGAGCCGGGGTTGGAAGAGGGCTACCGCAAGCGGCTGGCCGAGCAGTTCATCGACGCGCTGGCCGCGCTGCACTGCGTGCCGTGGCAGAGCAAGCCCGTGGCCGCCATGGCGCACGGCATTACCGCGGACAACGCCGCGCTGCTCAACGTGCAGCACTGGGAGTCGCAGATTGCCCGCTGGGCCATGCGCCCCTACCCGCAGGCCGAGTGGGGCCTGCGCTGGCTGAAGGCGCATTGCCCGGTGGCGCCGCGCGTGGCCATCGTGCATGGCGACTACCGCACCGGCAACTTCCTGGAGCAGGGCGGGCGTATTACCGCCATCCTCGACTGGGAGCTGGTGCACCTGGGCGACCCGCACGAAGACCTGGGCTGGGCCAGCCTGCCCATGTACATGGGCGGCAGCAAGCTCATCTGCAGGCTCGCCGAGCCCGAGTGGTTCTATGCGCGCTATGCCGAGAAGGCCGGCTTCGAGGTGTCGATGCGCTCGGTGCGCTACTACCAGGCCTTGTCTTTGCTGAAGCTCGCGGCCACGCACATGGCGGCTGCGCGCTGCTTCGAGGAAGGGCGCTTCAACGACATGCGCATGCCGGCCATGGGCAGCCAGATTGCCACCTGCTTGCGCCAGATGGAAAAAACGATCGAGGCCGCAGCATGAACAACTCCTTCGCCCGCCTGATCGACGGCATGAACGCCACCCTGCGCAGCGAGGTGCTCAGCCGCCTCGACGACGAGTTTGCGCGCGGCCAGGTGTTCGGCGTCATCAACCTGCTGAACACCTTCAAGGTGCGCGCCGACTGGTCGGCCGGCTTCCTGCTGGAGCAGCTCGCCGTGCAGCGCACCGCGCTCGACGGCGTGGCCGCGCTGATGCAGGGCCGGCCCGAAGCCGCCACGCTGCCCGCGCTGCCACCGCCCGGCGTGCCTGCCTCGGTGCCGATTGCCGAGCTGCTCGCGCAGCGCGACAGCGCCAACCGTGCCATCGGCGAGCTGCTCGGCTGGCTCGACGCACAGCGTGCCCAAGGCAGCCAGTTGCCCCCGCAGGTGGCCACCGACATCGAACAACTGCTGCGCACCGCCATGCGCAGCGAGCTTGCCATCGAGCTGAAGAACTCGCCGCGCCCGCTGTTTGCGGAAATGTCCAGCGGTTCCGAAGACTGACCCGCGCACCCACCACCCGCGCACCCACCACCCGTGCACCCACCACCCATGCACCCACCACCGAGCCGGCCTGTCAGTGCCGGCGTGGCCCCAGGAGACAAACCGATGATTCGCTTTTCAAGAAGACTGGTGTCGCAAGCGGCCGCGGCCGCCGTGCTGGCACTCACCATGCCGCTGGCCATGCAGGCACAGGCGCAAGCACAGACGGCCACGGGCCCCATCAAGATCGGCGTGCTCACCATCGACGCCGGCCCCTTCGCCACCTATGCCAGCCTGGTCGAGGACTCTTCGCGCGCCGCGGTGGACATGCTCAACGCCGAAGGCGGCGCGCTGGGCCGCAAGTTCGAGGTGGTGGTGCAGTCGCATGCCGGCACGCCATCGAGTGCCATCGCCGCCGTCAACCGGCTTGTGCAGCAGGGCGGCGTGAGCTTTGTGACGGGGCAAACGCCCACCTCGCATTCGCTCGCCATCTCGCCCAAGCTGGCCGCCCTGAACGCGCTGATGATCGACGTGTATTCGCAGGGCGACGACCTCATGACCAAGGCCTGCCAGCCCAACTTCTTTCGCGTGACCACGCCCGACAGCGTGTACGCCGCCATGCTGCGCGAGTTCGTGAAGAAGTCGGGCGCCAAGACCTGGAACCTCATTTCGCCCGACTACGCCGTGGGCCACACCTTTGCCGCCAAGTTCAGCGACATCGTCAAGGAGCAGGGCGGCACCGTGCAGATGAGCCTCTTTGCCGCGCAGGGCACCAACGACTTCGGCAGCTACATCACGCAGCTGGCCAAGCCGGCCGATGCGCTCATGGTTACGCTGTACATGTCCGACGGCAACTCCTTCGCCAAGCAGCAAAAGCAGTTTGGCCTGTTCGACAAGTACAAGACCGTGCTGGGCAACGGCTTTGCCACCGAGTTCCAGCTGGCCGCGCAGGGCGACTCCGTGCTCGGCGTGCTCAACGGGCTGAGCTACCACAACACCATGCCGGGCGAGCGCAACGCGGCCTTCGTCAAGGCTTACGAGGCGCGCTTCAAGCGCAAGCCCATCTACACCGATGCCGACATGATGGTCGCGCTGGAAATGCTGCGCGCCGCCATCGTCAAGGCCAAGTCGACCGACGTGCCCGCCGTGCGCACCGCGCTCGCGGGCCTGAAGGCGCCCACCGTGTTCGGCGAGGTCGAGATGCGCGCGGCCGACCACACGCTGATCCGGCAGCTGGGCGTGGCCGAGGTCGTGCGCACGCCCGACGGCAAGGCCACCACCTTCGCGATGCGCTCCGTCGAACCGGGCTCGGCCCTCTTTCCGCCGCCGAGCCCTGAGTGCAAGATGCAATGAGCACGACAGGCCGACAGGCATCCCCACCCGCATGAGCACCCGAATGAGCACCGGCATGTCCACCAGCTACCGCACCATCGAAGTCCACCGCCACCCCGACGGCTTTGCCACCCTCGTGCTCAACCGGCCCGAGCAGCGCAACACGCTGTCGAACGAACTGCGCGGCGAAATGGTCGCGGCCGTGGCCGCGCTGGAGGCCGACCCCGGCGTGCGCGTGCTCGTCCTCACCGGCGCGGGCCGCGCCTTCTGCGCCGGCATGGACCTGGACGAATGGCGTACCTCCGACAAGCTGGCTGCCGGAGCGTACGAGAACGATCCCGTGCAGGCGCTGGGCAGCTTCTCGGGCCCGGTCATCGGCGCCATCAACGGCATGGCCGTCACTGGCGGGGTGGAGGTTGCGCTGGCCTGCGACCTGCTGGTCGCTTCCACCGAAGCAAGGTTCGCCGACACGCACGCCCACGTCGGCCTGCTGCCAGGCTGGGGCGGCTCGGTGCGCATGGTGCGGCGCATTGGCCTGGCGCGCGCGAAAGAGCTGGCGCTCACCGGCCGCTTCCTGGGCGCGGAAGAGGCGCTGGCCTGGGGCTTCGTCAACCACGTGGTGCCGCCGGAGCAGCTCATGGCCAAGGCCGAGTCCATCGCGCGGCAGATGGCGGCGGCGGTGCCCGAAACCCTGGTTGCCTACAAGCGCGTGCTCGACGAAGGCGCCGCATTGCCCTTTGCGCAGGCGCTGGCCCTGGAGCGGCAGGCATCGCTGGAGAACAACGCCCGCGTCAGCGGCGAGACCATCGACGCGCACGTGGCGGCGATGGTGGCGCGGCGCAAGAAAGACGCGCCGCGCTGAATCCGCAGGGCTCAGTCAAACAGTCAAATCGGCGGATGCGCCTGCACCGCCTCGTACGCCGCAAAGCCCTTGCCCACGCCGTACTCGATGATTCCGTAGCCCACCTCGTCCCCGTCGCGCACCTCGATCACCTGGTCGGCCAGCGTGCGCACGCGCTGGCGCGTGGTCGGGTCTTGCAGGTTCCACGCGTCGTGCTCGAAGTACAGCTTGCCGCGGTCGTCGCCGTGAAACCAGCCGTCGAGCCCGCCATAGAGCCCGCCCTTCAGGAAGTACTTGGTCGGCAGCACCCGCACCTGCACCGGCCGTTCGCTGCCGTCCGCGAACTTCAGCTGCAGTTCCATCGACGCCATCGACTGGCCGTGCGGGTCGTCGTGCCACTGCGCGTTGTGCGTCACGTCGACCAGCTGGTTGCGCCCCGACACCTTGCTGCCGGCCGTGAACACCTCTTCGCCCGACAGGTAGATCTTTTCGCCCGGCGCGCGCTCCTTGAAGAAGATGTGCAGCCCGCGGTTGGCGAACTGCGCCGTCGTCCAGCAGTAGAAAAAGGGCGGGTAGAAGGTGAGCGGCGGCGTGGTCTCGTCGGTGCGCATTTCGGCGCGCACGCCCCACGAGTGGTCGCGCTGGCCCATCCAGTGGCTGCTGTCGATGTCGATGCGGCGCCCGTCGAACTCCAGCCAGCCGCTGTAGCGGCCCAGCTGCTGGCCGCGCGCCATGTTCTCCGTCACGCGGCCGTCGCGGCGGCGCAGGTGGGCCTTTTCTTCATGCGCGTTCATGCTCGCGATGAACTCGATGTCGAAGCGAATGCCCGAGTCGTTGTCGCCCAGCACCAGCCGGTGGCGGCGCAGGCCTTCGAGCACCTGGATCGACAGCGGCCCCACCGTGGTCGTCAGCGGGTCGGGCCGCAGCCTGCGCGACGCCCGAAAGTTCCATTGCCGCCCCGGCACCGCCACCCCCGCAAACGCGTCCATCACGTTGCGGTTGGGGTGGTAGCCCAGGCCGATGTCGAAAATGATGTCGCCCGCCGGCGTTGGGTGGCCCGTGTACCAGAGCCGCTCCATCCAGGCCGGATCGCTGTTGTCGATCTGGTCGAACGTGGTGGGAAGCTGGTGGCCGATGAGGTCGTCTTGAGGGGTCAGCATGAGGGTCCGCGAGGGCCTGGGTAGGTTGGCGAATTCTAATACGGTAGCGTATCATCTGCTACAGAACAGTAGCCGGGTTTGCCCGCACGCTGCACCGTAAGAAGGCCTGTGCATCCAGCCCATGTGCCCACCACCAGGAGACAACTTTTCATGACATCGACCGATTCCATCCGCGTCGAATGGCAGGACGGACTGGCCATTCTTTCGCTCGCCCAACCCGCGCGAGGCAACCCGTTCGACGGCACCTTCGCGCGCGACTTTCTGCAGGTGGCGTCAGACCTGCTCAACGCGCCGCAACTGCGCGCCGTGCTGCTGCGCGCAGAGGGCGCCAACTTCAGCTTTGGCGGCGACCTGAAGGTGTTCTACCCCGCGCGCGACCGCCTCGCGCCGCTGGTGCGCGAATGGACGGCCGACCTGCACATGGGCCTGCAGCGCTTCTGGCGCATGCCCGTGCCCGTGGTAACCGCCGTGCAGGGCTTTGCCATGGGCGGCGGCGTGGCGCTGCTCGCGGGGTGCGACGTGGTGATGGCGGGCGCGCAGACGCGCATCGGCTCCGCCTTCGCGCAGCTGGGCTTCAGTTGCGATTCGGGCTCCACCGTCACGTTGAGTTCGCGCATGGGCGTGGCGCGTGCGCGGCGCTTCGTGCTGCTGGCCGAAGTGTTGGCCGCCGAAGAGGCGCAGCGCGCCGGGCTGGTCGACCTCATCGTGCCCGACGAGCAACTGCAGGACGAGGCGCTCAAGCTCGCCCGCCGCCTGGCCGCCGGCCCCACCATCGCGTTCGGTGAAACCAAGCGGCTCTTCATGAAGGCCGGCGCCGCGCAGCTCGAAGCCCAGCTCGAAGACGAGGCGCTCACCCTGGCGCGCGTGTCTGCCACGCACGACGCGCAAGAGGGCATCGCCGCCATGGTGGAGAAGCGCAAGCCCGCCTTCCTGGGGCGCTGAGCGATGGCAGCGGACACCTTGCTGCCCTGGAACGGCCACGACCTCGAGGCGCTGCTGCGGCTGCAGCCCGTGGGCCCTTCCACCTTTCGCACCCGCCACGCCAGCCCCAACGTGCGCGGCACCGTGTACGGCGGCCAGCTGCTGGCCAATGCGCAGATGGCCGCGTCGCTCACCGTGCCCGAGGGGCGCGACGCCACCGCGTTGCAGTTCATGTTCCTGCAAAGCGCCGACCCCGCGCGCGTCGTCGAGTTGGAAGTGAGCGTGCTGCAAGACGGCAAGCGCTTTGCGTCGCGCCACGTGCGCGGCACCCAGCCCGCCACGCCCGACGCACCGCGCCGCGTGGTGCTCGATGCGCAAGTCACCTTTGCCACCCCGCTGCCCGGGCCCGAGCACGCGACGCCGATGCGCGCCAAGGGCATCGACCCCGCCACGCTGCCGCGCATGGAAGACATGCCCGCCGACGTGGCCGGCGCCGTGTGGCGCACGCTGGGCTACCCGCTGGATTCGACCGCGCTGGACTTGCGCGTGGGCGACGCCACACAGGGGTTGGGCCTGAACTCGCCCACCGCCGCGCTGAGCTTCTGGCTGCGCACGCGCGAGCCGCTGCCTGACGACGCCGCACTGCACGCGGCCGCGTTCGCCTACCTGACGGACTGGTGGCTCAACTTTGCCGCCGTGGGCATTCACGTGCCGCAGCTGGACCGCGATGGGGAGCGGCTGCATGTGGCGAGCCTGAACCACGCCATCTGGTTCCATCGGCCGGTGCGGGCGGATGGGTGGCTTTGCTTCGAGGTGCAGAGCCCTTGTGCGGGGAGGGGGAGGGGGCTATCCGTGGCCGCGGTTTATGACGTGGACGGGGTATTGGTGGCTAGTGCTACTCAGGAGAGTTTGAGTACGCCTGGCTCAATTTGAAAGAGATAAAAAGGCTAGGCTGATGGGTTGATGCTGTTCTTATCAAGACGATACTGGTCTTGTTGAAATGACCGTCCAAATAATTATCTTAATTAAGAAGAGTAGTCTGTTAATCGATATTTGTTTGTGGGGCTAGCGGCTGTATTTGTATTGGGGCGATATAGAGCGGGGAGTCCGATTTGTAAGGAACTTTTCCCGACGGGACATGTTTGGCCGCCGCATCAAGATGCAGGTCTTGGTCGTCAAAGAAAATATGAGCGCGAAAAGCTTTTAGAACCTTGGCCTTGTCAACGCCGCCTAGAAAAAATATTTCGTTCACATACACCCCCCAAGTTCTAAGTGTTTTTATCACTCTCATTTCGGCAGGTGTATTTCGCGCCGTCACGATCGCGATGCGAACAGGTGAAAATTCAAATCCGAACGGAAGCCGCTTCTGAAGCCGAGAAATTTTTTCAAGGAGTGTGGCGTATGGTCCGTTAGGCATTGGAACATCTTGCTTACGATCTTCATTCAAGTGAAATCCTGCCAGCCCTTTACTTTTAAAAACGATTTCGCTGCTGTCATCAAAAAGTACCGCGTCTCCGTCGAACGCAATTCTTACTTGGTCCTCGGGTGGTGCGGGCCGATCGCTTGGTGGAGCTTTGAGAATAGCTGCCGCGCACGTACCTCCATCAATAACTCGCTGAGCATCCTCGACATTTGTTGTGAGAAAGAGGTCAACATCAAATGCATCTAGATAGTCGACAACTGATTCCCCTCCTGTGAAAGCATGCCTTGTGATCGGCAATGCTCGGGATCGAATGTTGTTGAAAACGCGAACGCCAGTTTCCGGGCTGTTTCTCGACATTACTACCACCTCCACTAGTGGCTTCGAATTCTCATCTGTCTTATATTTATTCAAAGCCAGTAGCGCTTTGACCAAGGGCATGCCAGTGCCATCCTCTAACTTTTCATCTTCTCGCTGTAACATATAAGCTCGATATTCAGAGACAGCAGTCTCTTTGTCAGCATGAGTCTCAGATTTGAACAATGCATCGGCTTCTTTGAGATCGAAAAGTGCAGTTGCAGAAATACCCACAACTAGAGTTTCTGAAAGATCGAGTGGCATACGAGCTGTAGAATTTAAAAAAAGTTCGATTCGCTTTTCAATTGCGAAATATGGCAGTGATTATCTCTCTAACTTCTGTGGATATATTTTCTGGTGTTGAGAAGTAACGATGTGTCGAGTACATATCCTTAAGATGGTGAGTTATTCCAAGTGAAGACTCAAGCTTGACCGGATAGGTATAAACGGGAGATTCTTTTGCGAGCGCTGCGATATCTGAATTTGAACGTGTATGAATGGCTTTTTGGTCTCTCGGCATGTCTTCTGTAATGTCCAAATCGTGCAAAACAGCATAGGGAATTGAGAACGCATTGGCAATTCTCTGAAAAAATGGGATTGCTTCTTTGCCGCCGCAAGATACAACAGACCATTCAAGCTCTTCAGGGCGCACCGCAATTTGGCCGGTTGCTTGCAGCGTCGCAACTACAGCAACGACGTCTTCGGGGCCTTCAACCAGCAAAACGCGCCGAGCGAAAAATAATTCATTCATGGCCGAAGTAAGTCGAGTAAATCCTTGGAATAGTTTTTTCTCTCCAAGCCCTTCAAAAGCCGATTTGTCGCAGCAGCGAATTGTGGTGCCACTCAATTCCGTTTTCGACACGATCGCAACTCGCTCGGCCTCATAAGCATCGACAAAAATGGGCGAGTGCGTCGTATAAATTATTTGGTCGCTCTCGGAAAAAGAAACAAGCACATCGCTGAAAAGTTTTGATAGCTGCGGATGAATGTATAACTCAGGTTCTTCTACGAGAAGAATGATCGACTCATGATCTTCTGATTTGATTTCGTCAGCGACGAGGTTGCGGTCGTTAAAAATAAGTGACTGAAGCAGCGTGAAAATTATGCATCGCTGTAAACCATGGCCCTTTGCAACAACGTCTGTCATTACGCCATCATGAACTGACATCGATACGCCAGCAGAAAATAAATCCTTGAACTCTTCGATTTCCACCGTCAGAGCAACGCCTTGAACCGAAGGCATGACTCTCTTTAATAGTTTTGCAACGCTTTCTTCTATTGTTCCCAGCGAGGAAATACGGGCTAAGGCGCCGTCCTTTTTTGACGAATTAAGCAAATCTCGTATTGTTTGAATCGCTGCCTGTAACTCATTGAATCTCGGGTCTTGATTTAATAGTCGTTCGGATAGTGCTCCCATCAGGCGCCGAAAGGTGGAGGTGGAAGAGCGTTTGTCGATTTCGTCTGCGTAATTTGTTATCGCTGGGAGAAGGTATACCTTGGGAAGACTTGAAATGACATTGCTTTGTAGTCCAAGTGCCTGAGTTTGACTTAGATCTGGTGGATCGTAGGGAATTTCATTTTCTGAAAGATAGCGCGTCAAAGCCTTAGAGTATCCAGCCTTGTTTACTTTGCCTTCAGGGTCCAGAAAATAATCGGGTAAGTTATTTTCTTTGACGATTTCTGCCCATTTTGGGCGTTCCCCAAATGCAGTGGAAATCTTGGCAAGCGAAAGGAAAAAGGGTGTCGCCTCCGCCCTATAGCCGTGATATTCAGTGTCGATTCTTTTGCGCCCGGTTCTCTCGTCATCCACAATGGATAAACGCTTTTCGAGGTGAAGTTCGTTTTCTATTAGGTAGGCGCGCCAATGATTTTTATCGCCTTTGGTTAAATTTCCGAAGACGCCTTTGATAACTATTGATTGGTTGCCGTCACGAAAGTCGCTGGGTGTTAGCTTTGCCGCGCCTGCCGTTAACAGTATTTCTATGGCTCGAAGCAAATTTGATTTGCCAGTATTATTTTCTCCAACTAAAGAAAAAATTTTCCCAACGCTAAACTCGCCCGTGTCAACGATGGATCGCAGGTTTTGTATCCTGAGTTTTATGAGTTGCATTCGCGTAGATGTTTGAGTTTCAGATTTTGTCTTGGGGTTCGGCAAACGCTGTGCTGAGAGTTTCTTGATGGCTATCGAGGAAGAGAAAGCAGAAAATTGTCTACCAGTTCGAATAAGCAGTCAGTCGGATCTTCACCACGTTCTTTCATGTGCAGCATTTCGCAAACCTTTTCGTCATCTATTACCAGCATTAGCTTTCCGTGTTCTCTCATTGCACCTTGCGTCATCGCAATCGCGTGTTTGTCTGCTCCTGTTCGTGTAAATATAATCGCGACGCGGCGTAAGCCTTTTTCAAGAAGGTATTTTTCGGTCGTTAATATTTGACCTTGCTTAATTGCTGGTCTGTAGTTCTTAAATTCAAAAAGTACATATCGACTGTTTAGGTGATCGATTAAAAAGTTCCAAAACTCGGTGCTCGGTCTAATTCTGCAAATATAGTCGAATCTATTAAGACCATCGTCAGTTCTTTGTTGCTTATGCCAGCCCAGTAAATCGTTCGGAAATAGATAGCGAAGGATTCGATCGCAGAGTTCTTCATAGGCTTTCCAAGCGGTTATCCCCCGTGCAAGTGCGTGTAGTTCTTCGCACAGGTCGGTGCCAACGGTGTCCTCTGGAGGTACTGTTTCCCGACGGCGAGAGGAACTATTTAAGCTCGGAGCGCCCGCTTTTTGCGTTGTACTTTCAGACGGACTCACTTCTAAGAGCGAACTCAGTTCGTCAGCTAGCATCGGGCTTGATGCGGCCCATGAAAACAAATCAAATCGATCTATAAAAACGAGTCCATATTTTTCTTCCAATGCAAGCTTCAATGCTGGCGAAATTACGCTTGAGACAATGAGCATTCCTTTCCAATCTTGCGCGCTGATATCTCTATGTACCAACCGGGCCGCAGCACTTTCTACCAAACTCGCCTGAGCTCGAGCGGTACGGTAAAACTTAACTTCGATAGCCCATTTTTCATCTGCCGTATCTCCAATAAAATCGAATCCCCCGATGTTTCTAGGCGAGTTAAATTTGCTTACTCGAAAAGCGTTTACTTCGAGAATGCGTTTTATCAGATCCTCGAACTGCTTGGACGGCGATGAGAGTTCCATGGATTTTTGGATATTAATTTTTTAGAGATATGCGATCGAATTTCTCAAAAATGAGGCGCTGTGGTCGCGGCAGGATAAAAAATCAAGCGCACGAGAGAATAGTGTATTGATTTGTTAATCGACGAACATCCCATATTTGTGCTGGGATCTTGGTGGAACTACCTACTTGTTTGAGGAAATAGCAGCCGCGGCGACCGGTCACCGGGCTGCGTTTTTGCGCAGTACTTAACCTAAAGACTGGATGCGACTGCGCAACGGCGGCCTGCGATGCTGGTTGTTATCCGCCAGAGTGCGACGCCGCGGTTCGCGCCGTCTCATTCACCTGAAACAACTCCCCAGCCTTGCGCGCCATATCAGCCGCAAGCCAGAGCAGGTTGTCCAGTTGTTTCGGCCCTGTCCCGCTGCACCAGTCGATGTCTTGCCCATAGCAGACCCACAGGAGTGCTTCGAGCTGGGAGAGGGTGTTTTCTAGAAGATCCGCCGCGCTGGGGGCGTTGTCTTCGGAAGCTACCGGCGTAGGTGGCCGGGCTATAGTCTTGGTAGCCATTTTTGTGCGGTCCTTTGTAGGTAAGTGCACGTCTTTGGTTAGACGGTTGGGGTGTTACAGCACCCCGGCCGTCGCCTTTGGTACCTCGCATACGCATCGATGCTTTCGCATCGACAACCTGCCGCGAGGCAAGCAGCCTTTCAGAATTTCAGTGGGCTGTGTGTGTAGCGCCTTCCTTGTCCCCTTGTCGGGGTGTTGAGTGATCGGGCGGTCCACTGTAGGCAAGACATTGGTGCTGTAGCCGTTTCGCGGCGACACGAAATCGCGCCAAGCGCCAACAAATGCAGCTTCTGCGCAGTGCCGTGCATCGGGTTCACAAGCACGTTGCAATCGTGTTCGGCGCGGCCACATTTACATCCGCGCAAGACACAAACGCAGCGCCTCGCACAGCGCAAATCGGTCGCACGAACCGAGCCCTTCTCGATGCGATCCCTACGCGCTCGCTACGCGCTTCCTAGATGTGATGGAAGCCGTTCCAGCCGTGCTCCCCGCGTGCCCACACACGCGCCCCGCGATCTGTGCACCCCCTTCACAGATGCAATGCGCCAGCGCATCTTGTCCCCCCGCACCCGCCAAGTGATGCTCTTTCGCTAGACCGAAAAAAGGTCGTCGCATGCCCGGCAGCAGCGCGCCCATAAAAGGAGACAGACAAGCATGCATCGCTCCCCGGATGTATTCGACTACGTGGTCATCGGCGCGGGCTCGGCCGGCTGCGTGCTGGCCAACCGCCTCTCGGCCGACCCGTCGGTGCGCGTGGCGCTCATCGAGGCGGGGCCTTCGGACCGGCAGTTTCCGGTCAACCTGAAGACGTCGCTGCCGGTGGGCAACATCTTCTTGCTGCCGCACGCGCGCTACAACTGGCAGCACGGCTTCCAGGGCGGCGCGGCGGTCAACGGCCGCACCATTCCCTGCCCGCGCGGCAAGCTCTTCGGCGGCTGCAGCTCGGTGAACGGCTCGGTGTACATCCGCGGCCACCGGCTCGACTACGACGAGTGGGCCGCGCTCGGCAACCCCGGCTGGACCTATGAAGACGTGCTGCCCGTGTTCCGCCAGCATGAAAACCGTCACGCCGGCGCCACGCCCTTCCACGCGAAGGGCGCCGGCGAGTTCGACGTGAGCCGGCCCAACTCGCCCAACGTGCTGTCGCAAGCCTTCGTGCAAGCGGCGGTGCAGGCCGGTCATGCGCACAACGAAGACTTCAACGGCGCCTCGCAAGACGGCATGGGCCTGTACGAGCTGAACCAGCGCGACGGGGTGCGGCTGAGCAACTCGCGCGCGTTCCTGCACCCGGTGCTGGGCCGGCCCAACCTCACGGTGTTCGCGGACACGCTGGTCGAGAAGATCGAGCTGAAGGGCAAGCGCGCGGTGGGCGTGCGCATCGTGAAGAACGACGCGGGCAGCGAGCGTGGCGAACTCGGCGAGCGGCGCCTCTTGAGCTTGGCTGGCGCGGCCAGCGAGGTGGTGCTGGCGGGCGGCGCGGTCAATTCGCCGCAGCTGCTGATGCTCTCGGGCATCGGCCCCGGCGCGCACCTGCGGCGCTGGGGCATTCCGGTGCAGCTCGACCTGCCGGGCGTGGGGCAGAACCTGCAAGACCACCCGACGGTGTTCGTCTCGCACGGCAACCCAAGCGGGGAGTCTTATGCGCTGTCGGGCACCTCGTGGCCGCGCATGCTGGCCAGCCCGTTTCGCTACCTGTTCAACCGCAAGGGCATGTTGTCTTCCAACGCGGCGGAGGCGGGCGGCTTCTTTCGCTCGCTGCCGGGGCTGGACCGGCCCGACGTGCAGATGACCTTCCTGGTCGGGCTGAAGGGCAACGCGCGCGTCATTCCGCGCGACCACGGCTTCATGGTGCTGGTGCAGCTGCTGCGGCCCGCGGGGCGCGGCCACCTGGAGCTGGCCTCGGCCGATCCGGCGGCCAAGCCGGTGATGCACCCCAACTTTCTGGAAGACCCGGCCGACATGGCGACGCTGGTGCGCGGCGTGCGCGAGGCGCGCCGCATCTTCGCGGGCGCGGCGCTGGCACCGTACTCCAGCGGGGAAATTGCGCCGGGCCCGCATCTGCAGACCGATGCGCAGCTGGAGGCGGCGCTGCGCGCCCAGGTCAACACGGCCTACCACCCGGTGGGCACCTGCAAGATGGGCCCGGCCGCCGACCTGCTGGCGGTGGTGGACGCGCGGCTGCGCGTGCACGGCATCGACGGGCTGCGCGTGGCCGATGCATCGGTCATGCCCAACATCGTCGGCGGCAACACCAGCGCCCCGGCCACCATGATCGGCGAGCGCGCCGCGGCCTTCATTCAGCAAGACAGGCAGCGACAGGGGCAACAACAGGGGCAACAACACGGGCAACAACGCAGCCAGCAGAGCGCGCCCGCCGACACGCGGCTGCCGGCCTGAGCCCGCTTCGTCTGCTCACTTCCTCCTGTCTTCTCCTTTTCGATTCGTAAGCACAAGGACACCCCATGGCACAGCTCACCCCACTGCCCACGCCCGCCTTTCTCGACGGCCGCGTGAAGCGCATGTTCATCGACGGCAAGCACGCCGACGCGCTCTCGGGCCGCACCTTCAAGACCATCAACCCCAGCACCGGCCAGGTGCTGGCCGAAGTGGCCGAGGCCGACGAGCGCGACGTGGCGCTGGCGGTGGCCGCCGCGCGCCGCGCTTTCGTCGGGCCGTGGAGCAAGTTCAAGCCCTTCGACCGCCAGCAGGTCATGCTGCGCATCGCCGACATCGTGGAGGCCAACTACGACGAGCTGGCCATGCTCGACACGCTCGACATGGGCGGCCCCATTGCGCGCACCACGCTCGGCCGGCGCCGCGCGGTGGCGCTGCTGCGCTACTACGCGGGGCTGGCCACGTCCACGCACGGCGAAACCATCGAGAACTCCGCCGCGGGCGAGGTGTTCAGCTACACGCTGAAAGAACCGGTGGGCGTGGTGGGCGCCATCAACCCGTGGAACGGCCCCATCGGCCTGGCCATCTGGAAGCTGTGCCCCGTGCTCGCCTCGGGCTGCACGCTGGTGCTGAAGCCGGCCGAGCAGGCGCCGCTGTCGCCGCTGCGCCTGGCCGAGCTGTGCGCCGAAGCGGGCTTGCCGCCGGGTGTGTTCAACGTGGTCACGGGGCTGGGCGCGGCGGGCGCTGCGCTGGCCGACCACCCGGGCGTGGACAAGATCGCGTTCACGGGCTCGACCGAGGTGGGGCAGAAAATAATCCGGGCCTCGGCCGCCAACATCAAGCGGGTGTCGCTGGAGCTGGGCGGCAAGTCGCCCAACATCGTGTTCGCCGATGCCGACCTGGATGCGGCGGTGCCCGGCGCGGCCATGGCGGTGTTCGGCAACTCGGGGCAGATCTGCAGCGCGGGCACGCGGCTGTTCGTGGAGCGCAAGGTGTACGACGAGTTCGTGCACAAGGTGGCCGACTTTGCGCGCGCGCTGCGCGTGGGCAACCCGCTGGACACCGAAACCCAGCTGGGCCCGCTGGTGTCGCAGCAGCAGCTAGACCGCGTCACCGGCTACCTGGCCGCGGGCAAGCAGGAGGGCGCCAAGGCGCTGGCCGGCGGCATGCGGCTGGAGCGCGACGGGCTGGGCGCCGGCTACTTCGTGGCCCCCACGGTGTTCGCGAACGTGAACGACGGCATGAAGATCGCGCGCGAAGAAATCTTCGGGCCCGTGATATCCGCGCTGCCCTTCGACGACATCGACGACATGCTGCGCCGCGCCAACGACACCGACTACGGCCTGGCCAGCGGCGTGTGGACGCGCGACGTGGGCAAGGTGCACCGCGTGGCCAAGGGCCTGCGCGCGGGCTCGGTGTGGGTCAACTGCTACCAGGTGATGGACCCGGCCGTGCCCTTCGGCGGCTACAAGATGAGCGGCTACGGCCGCGAGTCGGGCGCGGAGCACATGGCGGAGTACCAGCAGACGAAGGCGGTGTGGGTGAAGACGGACTGAGCTCGGGGCCCACCGACGGACGGCGCGGAGTATTCTTGCGGCGCCTGTTCCCTCGCCTTCCTGCCGCCAATCCATCGTGCCACCGTGACACGGCGTCACAGCGTCCAAGCATCACCGCCCCATGAACGACCGCATCAGAGAGCTCGACGTGTTCCTTCGCGTGACCGAGGAAACCAGCTTTTCCGCGGCCGCGCGCAGCCTCGACTGCAACCCCTCGACCGTCAGCAAGCTCATTCAGCGGCTGGAAGACCGGCTGCGCGTGCGGCTGTTTCACCGCACCTCGCGCGTGCTGAAGCTCACGCGCGAAGGCGAGCAGTTTCTTGAAGGCGCGCACCGCGTGCTCGACGCGCTCGAAGAGGCCGAAAACGGCCTGCAGAACACCAAGACGCAGGCCAGCGGCGTGCTGCGCTTCAACTCCTCGCTGCTGCTGGCGCAGCACCAGCTCTCGCCGGTGATCCCCGAGTTTCTGGAGCGGCACCCGCACATGCGCGTGGAGTTCGTGCTCACGGCCAGCCCCATCGACCTGTTCGAGAACCACATCGACCTGTCTTTCCAGAGCGGCGACATTCCCGATTCGTCTCTGGTGGCGCGCCGCATCGCGACCACGCGATGGACGCTGTGCGCCTCGCCCAAGTACCTGTCGAAGGCCGGCATTCCCATGACGCTGCAAGACCTGCAGCAGCACAACTGCATGAACTTTCTGGCGGGCTCGGTGCGCAGCACCTGGGCGCTGCAGGACGGCAGCGAGCCGGTGGCGCTGAACGTGAACGGCAACATCGGCAGCAACTCGGCCGAGCTGCTGCGCGCGTACGCGATCGCGGGCGTGGGCATCGTGCGGCTGTCTGATGTGCACGTGGCGGCCGACCTGGCGGCGGGGCGGCTCATTCGCGTGCTCGAAAAGTACCAGCTGGCGTCGGAAGAACCCATCTACGTGGTGTACCCGAGCAAGCGCAACCTGAGCCCGCGGGTGCGGGCGTTTCTGGACTTTCTGAACGAGAAGTTCGAGGCGGGCTGGGCCAGTATCTGAGGGACTGGTGAGGAGCCGGCGAAGAGCCGGCGAGGGGGCGGCCCGGGCGCGGTCAGCGCCCCGTGAACACCGCCGCCCGCTTCTCCAGAAACGCAGCCACGCCCTCGGCCGCGTCCTCGGTCTCCATGCACACGTTGAACGCCGCGGCCTCGCGCGCCAGCGCTTCGCGCAGGCTGCCTTCCTGCCCGCGGTACAGCGAGCGCTTGGCGAGCTGGATGGCAATGGGCGGGCCGGCCGCGATGCGTGCCGCCAGTTCCATGGCGTTGGCCATCAGTGCCTCCGGCGGCACCACGCGCGTGACGATGCCCAGGCGCAATGCCTCTTGCGCATCAATCACGTCGCCGGTAAACGCCAGCTCGCACGCCTTGGCCATGCCGACCACGCGCGGCAGCAGGTAGGTGGCGCCGGTGTCGGGCGGCAGGCCGCGCTTGACGAAGGCCTGCGCAAACTTGGCGTTGCTGGCCGCGATGCGAATGTCTGCGGCCAGCGCCATGTTCATGCCCGCGCCCACGGCCGCGCCGTTGACGGCCGCGATCACCGGCTTGGTCGCTTCGTAGATGGCCAGCAGCATCTCGTCGCGCGCGGGAGCGATCTTTTCCTTCAGCGGGCGGGCGGCGCCGGGGCCGGCGCTCATTTCCTTCACGTCGCCGCCGGCGCAGAAGGCGGGGCCCGCGCCGGTCAGCACGATGGCGCGCACGGCGTCGTCGCGTTCGGCCTCGCGAATTGCGGCGGCAATGTCCTGCTTCAGCGTGCCGCCGATGGCGTTCATGCGCTGCGGGCGGTTGAAGGTGAGCACCGCGACGTGGCCGTCGCGGGTGTACAGCAGGCTTTCGTAGGTGGGGAGCGTCATGGAGGTGGATTCCTTGCGGGGCTCATGCGGCGGCGGCGTTGCGCAGCAGCTCGCGCGCGATCACCACGCGCTGGATCTGGTTGGTGCCCTCGAAGATCTGGTTGAGCTTGGCGTCGCGCATCATCCGTTCGACCGGGTAGTCCTTGGTGTAGCCATAGCCGCCCAGCACCTGCACCGCGTCGGTCGTCACCTTCATGGCCATGTCGCTGGCAAAGCACTTGGCCATGCTGGCCAGCATGGGCAGCCGGTCCCACTCGCCGCGATCACCCGCGCGGGTGCATTCGTACAGCAGGCAGCGCGCCGCCTGGATCTGCATGGCCATGTCGGCCAGCATGAACTGCACGCCCTGGAACTCCGAGATGAAGCGCTTGAACTGCTTGCGCTGCTGCGCATAGGCCACCGCCGCATCGAGCGCGCCCTGCGCCAGGCCCACCGAGGCGGCCGCGATGGCGGGGCGGTTCAGGTCCAGCGCGCGCATGGCGGCGCGAAAGCCCTTGCCCTCTTCGCCGAGCATGTTCTCCACCGGCACGCGCACGTTGTCGAGGTACACGGGCACGTTCACCGCGCCGCGCATGCCCATCTTGCGTTCCTTCTTGCCGAAGCTGACGCCGGGCATGGTCTTCACGTCGACGATGAAGGGGCTGATGTTGTCCACCCCGCCCGCGTCGCTGGTCTTGGCGAACACCATGATGTAGTCGGCCACGCTGCCAAAGGAGCACCACTGCTTCTGCCCGTTGATGACGTAGCTGTCGCCGTCGCGCACGGCGCGTGTGCGAATGGCGCTCACGTCGGAGCCGGCGCCGGGCTCCGACAGCGCAATGGCCGTCAGCGTGCGGCCCTGCGCCACGATGGGCAAAAAGCGCTGCTTCTGCTCCTCGGTGCCGAAGTGCATCAGCGGCAGCACGAACATGGTGGTCTCGCCGGCCAGCAGGCCGCAGGCTTCGGAGTGGCGCGATATTTCTTCGCGCGCCATGCACACCATGGTCAGGTTGGCGCCGGGGCCGCCGTAGGCCTCGGGCACCCACAGCTGCAGCAGGCCCATGTCGCCGTACACGGGAATCAGCTCGGTGGGAAAGCGGTCGTTCTCGTCGATCTCGGCCGCAATGGGCGCCACGTGGCGCTCGGCCATGCGGCGCACGCTGTCGCGAAAGGCAATTTCTTCGGGGGTGAAGTCCATGGGGGTGTCCTTGGCGTGTGCCTGTTCGCTTGTTACTCGGGCTGGATGTTCTGCTCGCGGATGATCACGCTCCAGCGCGCCACGTCCTGCTTCACGTACTCCATCACCTTGGGCGGCGCGCTGCTCTCGGCATCGACGCCGAGGGAGTCGAAGCGCTTCTTCACGTCTTCGGAGGCCACGGCCTTGACCACCGCGGCGTGCAGCTGCTCGACCACCGCCGGCGGCGTGCCGGCCTTGGCGAGCAGCGCGAACCACGAGTACAGCGAATAGCCGGGCACGTACTTGCCGATGGGGTCGGCCTTGGGGTCGTGTGGCGAAACGGTTTCCGACGTGACGCCCACCAGCTTGATCTTGCCGGTGGCCATCTGCCCGCGCATGGCCTCGGTGGGCGTGGTGAGCAGCACCTGCACCTCGCCGCCGAGCAGTGCGTTCAGCGTCGGCGCCTGGCCCTTGTAGGGCACGTGGGTCATCTTGATGCCGGCCTGCTTGATGAGCAGCTCGGTGCCCAGGTGGCCCAGCGAGCCGACGCCGGCGCTGGCGTAGTTGGCCTTGCCGTTGGTCTTCTTGGCCCACTCCAGGAAGCTGCTCATGTTGGTGGCGGGCACGTCGGCGCTCACGGCCAGCACCATGGTCGACTTGGCGACCATGGAGATGGGCACGAAGTCTTTCACCGGATCGAAGCCCGCGTTCTTCTGCAGCAGCGGCGTCACGGCGCTGGGGCCGTTGTTGCCCAGGAACAGGGTGTAGCCGTCGGCCGGCGCGCGCAGCACCTGCTGCGCACCGAGCGCGCCGCCCACGCCGGGCACGTTGTCGACGATGACCGTGGCGCCGCCGAGCGCCTGCTGCAGCGGAGCCTGCAGGATGCGCGCCATGGCATCGGTCGGGCCGCCCGCGGCGTAGGGAACCACGAGGCGAATGGGTTTGTCGGGGAACGCGGCGGTGGCCGCGAAGGGCAGGGCGGCGGCTGTGGCTGCTGCTGCGGCCAGCAGGCGCCGTGCGTGGAAGGTGCGGGGCATTTGTCTGTCTCCGTTTTTTTGATGTCTGTCGCGGGGCGGCGAGCCCTAGAGGGCGCTGGCCAGTTCGGGCACGGCCACGAACAGGTCGGCGACGAGGCCGTAGTCGGCCACGCTGAAGATCGGTGCTTCTTCGTCCTTGTTGATCGCGACGATGACCTTCGAGTCTTTCATGCCGGCCAAGTGCTGGATGGCGCCGGAGATGCCTGCGGCGATGTACAGCTGCGGCGCGACGATCTTGCCGGTCTGGCCGACTTGCCAGTCGTTCGGGGCGTAGCCCGCGTCGACGGCTGCGCGGCTGGCGCCGAGGCCTGCGTTCAGCTTGTCGGCGAGAGGCGCCATCACTTCGGTGAACTTCTCGGCGCTGCCCAGGGCACGGCCACCCGAGACGATGATCTTGGCTGCCGTCAGTTCGGGGCGTTCGCTCTTGGTGACCTCGCGGCCGACGAAGCTGCTCTTGCCGCTGTCTGCGACGCCTTCAGCGGTTTCGACGGTTGCGCTGCCACCGGTGGCGGCTGCTGCGTCGAAGCCGGTCGTGCGAACGGTGATCACCTTGGTGGCGTCACTGCTTTGCACAGTAGCGATGGCGTTGCCGGCGTAGATCGGGCGCTCGAAGGTGTCAGGGCTGTCGACCTTGGTGATGTCGCTGATCTGAGCCACGTCGAGCTTTGCGGCCACGCGAGGAGCCACGTTCTTGCCGTTGGCAGTGGAGGGGAACAGGATGTGGCTGTAGTTCGCTGCAATCGCGAGCACTTGGGCTGCGACGTTTTCAGCAAGGTTCTCTGCCAGGCTGGGGCTGTCTGCGGCGATGACCTTGGTCACGCCTGCGATCTGGGCGGCGGCCTTGGCGGCTTCTGCAGCGTTCGCGCCTGCGACGAGAACATGCACCTCGCCACCGCAAGCCAGTGCGGCGGTCACGGTGTTCAAGGTTGCCGGCTTGATGCTGGCGTGGTCGTGTTCAGCAATAACTAATGCGGTCATGTTCAGATCACCTTCGCTTCGTTCTTCAGTTTGTCCACCAGCGCTGCAACATCAGGCACCTTGATGCCGGCGCCGCGCTTCGGCGGTTCCGCGACCTTCAGGGTCTTCAGGCGCGGCTTCACGTCCACGCCCAGGTCTTCGGGCTTGAAGGTGTCCAGCTGCTTCTTCTTCGCCTTCATGATGTTCGGCAGCGTCACGTAGCGCGGCTCGTTCAGGCGCAGGTCGGTCGTGATGACCGCGGGCAGCGTGAGCGTCAGGGTTTCCATGCCGCCGTCGACTTCGCGGGACACGGTGACCTTGTCACCGGCCAGGTCGACCTTCGAGGCGAAGGTGGCTTGGGGCAGGTCGGCCAGCGCAGCCAGCATCTGGCCCGTCTGGTTCGCGTCGTCGTCGATGGCCTGCTTGCCGAGGATGATGAGCGACGGCTGTTCCTTGTCGACCAGCGCCTTCAGCAGCTTGGCGACCGCCAGCGGCTGCAGCTCTTCGGTGGTCTCGACGAGGATGCCGCGGTCCGCACCGATGGCCATCGCCGTGCGCAGCGTCTCCTGGCACTTCGCGTCACCGCAAGACACCGCGATCACTTCCGTGACCACGCCCTTTTCCTTCAGGCGCACCGCCTCTTCGACCGCGATCTCGTCGAACGGGTTCATGCTCATCTTCACGTTGGCAATGTCCACCCCGGTGCCGTCGCTCTTCACGCGCACCTTCACGTTGTAGTCGACGACCCGCTTCACGGGCACAAGAATCTTCATGGCTTTGACCTCACAGTTTCGAAGGAAGGGTGTTCGCGTTCATTCGGTTTCCAGCTCCTTGATGGCGGGAGCGAAGGCGCCGATTTCGCGGGCGATGCGTGCGCCGTAGGCCTTGCCGTCCAACGGGGCGGCCTCCATGCCCATGGCCTCGAGCTGCTTGCGCAGGGCCGGGTCCGACAGCGCGGTGGTGAAGGCGTGGCCCAGCTTGTCGAGCACGGCCGGCGGCGTGCGCGCGGGCGCCACCAGGCCGGTGTAGACCACGGCATCGAAGCCCGGCAGCACGTCGGCAATGGGCGGCACGCCCGGCACCAGCGCGCTGGGCCCTGCCGTGGCGACACCCAGCGCCTTGATGCGGCCGTTTTTCAGGTAGTCGTTCATCGGCCCCGAGAGGATGGTGAGCTGCACCTTCACCTCGCCCGAGAGCAGCGCGGTGGTGGTCTGCGCGTTGCCCTGGTAGGGCACGGGCAGCATGCGCACGCTGGCCTGCTTCTGGAACAGCGAGGTCGCCACGTCGCCATACGCGCCCTTGCCGACCACGGCGTATTCGAGCTTGCCCGGGTTGGCCTTGGCGTAGTCCAGAAACTGGCGCAGGTCCGCCACCGGCACCGAGGGGTGCACCAACAGCACCGAAGGCGCGCTCGACAGGCCCGCCACGGGCGCGAAGCGGCGCTGCGGGTCGATGCCCGCGCTTTTCTGCACGAAGGGCGTGATGGCGATCAGCCCGGTGTTCACCACCAGCACGGTGTAGCCGTCGGGCGCCGCGTCGGCGGCCAGCCGCGCGGCGATCATGCCGGCGGCACCGGGCCGGTTGTCGATGATCACGGGCTGCCCCAGGCTGCGGCCCACGGGCTCCTGCAGCAGGCGCAGCATGGCGTCGGTCACGCCGCCGGCCGCGAACGGCACGACGATGCGCACGGGCTTGTCAGGAAAGGCGCTTTGCGCGCTGGCGGGCAGGGCCAGCGCCAAGGCGCAGGCACAAGCGCCGGCCAGCAACGCGGTCGTGGCGGTGTTCATCGGTTGTTGTCTCCATGGTCTTGTGACCTTTTTTTGTGTGTGGTGTGTCGTGCCGGCGTGCTGCGCTAACCGCCCAGCACGCCCGCTTCGCGCAGCCGCGCGATGCCGGCCGCGTCCTTGCCCAGCAGCTCGCCGAGGATGGCCGGGCCGTCGGCCCCCAGCACCGGCACGTGCGCGCGCGGGCCGGCGTTGCCGTTGGCCATGCGAAACGGCGTGCCCGCCACCAGGAAGGGCCCGGCGCCATCGTCGATCTCGCACATGGTGCCGCGCTCTTTCACCACCGGCAGCTGCATCGTCTCGCCGATGTTCAGGTAGCGCGAGCAGGGCACCTGGTGCGCGTCGAGGATGCGTTCGCACTCCTCGGCGGTGTGCTGCAGGGCCCACTTGGCCAGCTCGGCCAGGAAGGCGTCCCAGTGCACCTGGCGGCCGCGCCCGGTGGCGAAGCGCTCGTCTTCCAGCCACTCGGGGTGGCCGGTGGCCTTGCACAGCGCCACGAAGTTGTCTTGCGTGGTGGGCGCCACCACCAGGTGGCCGTCGCGCGCGGGCGTGGGCTTGTAGACGAAGTGCAGCGGCTGCTCGGGGAACTGCGCCTCGCCGACCTCGCACACCAGCAGGCTCACCATCGAGTCGAGCAGCGACAGGTCGACCAGGTCGCCGCGCCCGGTGCGCTGGCGCTGCACCAGCGCGGCCTGGATGCCGCCGAAGGCCAGCGAGCCGCCCAGCACGTCGGCCACGAAGATGCCGGTGTTGGGCGGGCGGCTGGCGTCGTCCTGGTAGCCGCGCATGGCGTCGTCGAAGCCCGAAAGCGCGTGCAGCGTGGGCGCGTAGGCGCCCTTGCCGTCGCCCGACTTGCCCTGGCCGAAGCCGGAGATCGAGCAGTACACCAGCCGCGGGTTGATCTCGCTGAGCGCTTCATAGCCCAGGCCCAGGCGCTTCATGACGCCGGGGCGAAAGTTCTCCACCACCACGTCGGCCTGCTTGACCATGTCGTGCACGATGTCCCGCGCCTCGGGGCTCTTCAGGTCGAGCACGATGCTGCGCTTGCCGCAGTTCAGCGAGGCGTAGTAGCTGCTGCGCCCGTCGCGAAACGGCGGCCGGCTGCGCGTGAGGTCGCCGTGCTTCGACTCGATCTTGATGACCTCGGCGCCCAGGTCGGCCATCAGGCGGGTGCAGTAGGGGCCCGACATCACGAAGGTGAAGTCGAGCACGCGAATGCCGGTCAGGGCGCCGGGCGTGCCGGCGGCAACGGTGGCCATGCCCGTGCTCAACGAAAGCCCAGCGCGCGCCGCGCGATGACCATGCGCTGGATCTGGTTGGTGCCTTCGTAGATCTGCAGCACCTTGGCGTCGCGCATCATGCGCTCCACATGGTTGCCGCGGATGTAGCCGTGCCCGCCCAGCACCTGCACCGCGTCGGTGGTCACCTTCATGGCCACGTCGGTGCAGAAGCACTTCACCATCGAGGCCATTTCGGTGAGCCGGTCGTGCTGGCCGGCGTCGATGGCGCGGGTGCACTTGTAGAGCAGGGCGCGCGCGGCCTCGATCTGGATGTGCATGTCCGCCAGCATGAACTGCAGCCCCTGGAACTCGCCGATGGCCTTGCCGAAGGCCTTGCGCTCCTTGGCGTAGGCCACGGCGATGTCGAACGCGCCCTGCGCCACGCCCACCGCGCTGGCCGCCACCGTGGGGCGGTTCAGGTCGAGGATGTGCATGCAAGAGATGAAGCCGCGGCCTTCCTCGCCCATGCGGTTTTCCACCGGCACGCGCACATTGTCGAAAAAGATGTCGGCATGCGGCGTGCCGCGCTGGCCCATCATCTTCTCGCTGCCGCCCAGCGTGATGCCGGCGCTTTTCATGTCGACGATGAAGCAGCTGATGTTGTCCACGCCGCGCCTGTTCACCTCGCCGGTCTTGGCGAAGAGGGTGATGTAGTCGGCCAGCGGCGCCATGGTGATGAAGCACTTCTGCCCGTTCACCACGTAGTGGTCGCCCTCGCGCACGGCGCTGGTCTTCATGGCGCCCACGTCGGAGCCCGCGTGCGGCTCGGTGATGGCCACCGAGCTCACCACGCCGCCCTTGGCCACCAGCGGAAGCCATTTCTTGCGTTGCTCGTCGGTGCCGAAGTGCAGCAGCGGCAGCACGAAGGAAATGGTGTTCTGGTTGATGAGCTGCGCGCCCGTCATCGACACGCGCGCCACCAGTTCCTTGGCCATGCAGGTGGTGGTCAGGTCGAGGCCGGGGCCGCCGTACTCTTCGGGCACGCGGGCCTGCATGAGGCCCATTTCTCCGAAGATCTTGATGAGGTGCTCGGGAAATTTTTCTTCTTCGTCCATCTGCTGGGCCAGGGGAGCGATCTCCTTGTCGACCACGCGTTGCAGGCTGTCGAGCAGGGCTTCCTGCAGTTCGGTGCGTTCTTCCATTGTTGTCTCCGTGTGTCGGTATCGGCGGTGGGGAAATACAGGCAGCAAGGGGTGCTGCCGGGTGCCGATATCGTGCGGTTTGCAGGGGGAGGTGAGAAGAACGCGGGGCGCACATCATCTGTGAATCCGATTCACGGCTGGAGCGCACATCATGCGGTCGAAGAGGCGCGCCGCGAGCCGGGGTGAATCCGATTGACGCAGATAGTACGCCTGTGTAAGGTTGCTGACGCATATAAAAACTGCAAAGCCAACTACCACCCGGCGACCGGATCGCCTTCCGCAGGAGACACCCGCTTCATGGACTACCAGTTCCCCCCCGAGATCACCGCGAAGCTCGCCGAGCTCGACGCCTTCATCGAGGCCGAGATCAAGCCGCTGGAGCGCGAGCACATGCAGTTCTTCGACCACCGGCGCGAGCATGCCCGCACCGACTGGGAGAACGACGGCTTTCCGCGCAAGGAGTGGCACGACCTGATCGCCGAGATGGAGCGCCGCGCCGACAAGGCCGGCCACCTGCGCTACGGCCTGCCCAAGGCCTGCGGCGGGCAAGCTGCGTCGAACCTGGCCATTGCCGCCATTCGCGAGCACCTGGCCGCCAAGGGGCTGGGGCTGCACAACGACCTGCAGGACGAGTCGTCCATCGTCGGCAACTTCCCGATCGTGCCGGTCATCAACGCCTATGGCACCACCGAGCAGAAGCGCTACATCGAAGGCATCATCCAGCGCGACCGCCACCTGTCGTTCGGCCTCACCGAGCCCAACCACGGCAGCGACGCGACCTGGCTGGAAACGACAGGCGTGCGCGACGGCGACGGCTGGGTCATCAACGGCATGAAGCGCTTCAACAGCCAGGTGCAGCGCGCGCACGCCAACCTGGTGTTCGCGCGCACCTCGGGCAAGCCGGGCGATGCGCTGGGCATCACGGCCTTCATCGTGCCGACCGACACGCCCGGCCACCGCATCGCCTACAACCACTGGACCTTCAACATGCCCAGCGACCACGCCGAGGTGGAACTGAAGAACGTGCGCGTGCCGAACAGCGCCATCCTGCATGAAGAAGGCCAGGGCCTGGTGCTGGCGCAGCGCTTCATTCACGAGAACCGCATTCGCCAGGCGGCGGCCAGCGCCGGCGCGGCGCGCTACTGCATCGCCGAATCGGCCAAGTACGCGGTGAGCCGCATCGCCTTCGGCGAGCCGCTGTCGAAGAAGCAGGCCATCCAGTTTCCGCTGGTGGAGCTGTATGCCGAATGCGAGATGGTGCGCAACTTCATCTTCCAGGTGGCGAGCCGCATGGACCAGCAGGACCCGCTGGAAATCAGCGACCTGGTGTCGATCTGCAACTTTCGCGCGAACCGGCTGTGCTGCGAGGCCGCGGACAGGGCGATTCAGGTGCACGGCGGCATCGGCTACACGCGCGGCCTGCCGTTCGAGCACATCTACCGCCACCATCGCCGCTACCGCATCACCGAAGGGTCGGAAGAGATGCAGATGCGCCGGGTGGCGCAGCATCTGTTCGGCTTCGCGGGCAAGCGGGCAACGGCCTGAGCGCGGCGGCATGAACGTCGAAGAGCACACCCGCGGCATCGACTTCGAAGTCGATCGCCTCGATGCCTACCTGCGCGATGCTCGTCATGGGCTGCCGGACGACGACGCGGCCCTGGTGGTCGAGCGCACGGTCGGCGGCATGTCGAACCCGACCTACTTCCTGCGCCGCGGCAGCTGGCAGGCTGTGCTGCGCAAGCAGCCCAACGCGGTATTGATGCCATCTGCGCACGCCATCGACCGCGAATACCGTGTGCTGACCGCGCTGCGCGACAGCGCGGTGCCGGTGCCTGCGCCGCTGCTGTACTGCACCGACCGCGAGGTCGTCGGCACGCCCTTCTACCTGATGGAGCGCATCGACGGCCGCGTGTTCGACGGCTTTGCGATGCCGGGCGTGCCGCCGTCGCAGCGCCGGGCAATGTACGAGTCGATGGGCGCGACCATGGCCGCGCTGCACAGCCTGGACTTTCGCGCGCTGGGGCTGGGCGACTACGGCAAGCCGGGCAACTACTTCGCGCGGCAACTGAGCCGCTGGTCGCAGCAATGGACGCAGTTCCGCCGCGACGACGACGACATTCCCGAGCTCGACCGCGTGGTGGCGTGGCTGGCCGAGCGCGTGCCCGAGAGCGACACGCTGGCGCTGTGCCATGGCGACTTCCGCATCACCAACATGATGTTCCACCCCACCGAGCCGCGCGTGGTCGGCGTGCTCGACTGGGAGCTGTCCACGCTCGGGCATCCACTGGTCGACGTGGCCTTCAACAGCCAGGCCTGGCGCATGGCGACCGACGAGAACGGCGGTCTGCTCGGGCTGCCGTTGGCGGACATGGGCATTCCGTCGGAAGAGGAGTACCTCGAGCGCTACTACCGCCTGGCCGGCTCGAAGGAACGCATGACCACCTTTCACCAGGTGTTCGCGATGTTCCGCGGCGCGGTGGGCAGCGCCGGCGTGGCCGCGCGCGGGGAGGCGGGCAACGGCTTCCTGCCCGATGCGGCGCGCGTGGGGCGCAAGCTGGCGCAGGCCTATGCGCGGCGCGGCGCGGCGTTGATCGACGGCCGCTGAAATCAACCTCGGAACTTCGCTCCCATGCTCTCTGTCGACGAAGCCATTCTCCAGCGGCGCTCGGTGCGCGGCTTTCTGCCCGGCGAGGTGCCGCAGCGCACGCTCGACGAGGTGTTCGCCATCGCGCAGCGTGCGCCGTCGAACTGCAACGTGCAGCCGTGGATACCGCACGTGGTGTCCGGCGAGGCGCTGCGGCGCTTGCGCGCGGCGTTGGTAACGGCCGGCACGCGCAACGAGCCGATCAAGCCCGACTGGCCGGCGGATTCGAAATTCCATGGTGTCTATCGCGAACGCCAGGTCGATGCGGCCGCGCAGCTCTACGGCGCCATGGGCGTGGCGCGCAGCGACCTGGAAGGACGGCGCGCCGCCTATGTGCGCAACCTGGACTTCTTCGGCGCGCCGCATGCGGTGTTCGTCTTCATGGCGCACCCCTTCGACACGCGCGAGGCGACGGACATCGGCATATACGCGCAAACGCTGATGCTGGCGCTCACGGCGCGCGGCATCGCGTCTTGCGCGCAGGGTGCGCTCGGGCTGTACCCGGACATCGTGCGCGAGGTGCTGGGGCTGCCGGCAGAGCAGCGGCTGCTGTTCGGTGTGTCTTTCGGTTACGAGGACACGACGGACAAGGCCAATGCGGCGCGCGTGGGCCGTGCTGCATCGCACGAGGCGGTGCGCTTTCACCGCTGAAGCGGCGCAGAAAAAAACCACAAGACACAAGACAGGACGCATCGGTCGCCGACGCGACTCCGTACTTACGATAAGTAGTACGCATGCATATTGTCTTGTATGCTGATTGTATGAATCGGCAGCAACGCACTGCACACCCGCCGCCCCCAAAGTGGAGACAAGACGGACACCATGAACCTGCAGAACGTCATCGCGCGCCGCTTCGAGCCCGCGGTACAAAGCTACGACTGGCGCGACTCGGCGCTGTACGCGCTGGGGTTGGGCATGGGCAGCGACCCGCTCGACGAAGACGAGCTTCTTCATGTCTACGAAGGCCGCGAACAACGCGCCGTGCCCAGCCAGTGCGTGGTGCTGGGCTGGCCCGCCTTCTGGCATGCGGACCCGGCCACGGGCATCGACTGGGTGAAGATATTGCACGGCGAAATGCGCTTCGAGCTGCACCGCCCGCTGCCGCTCGCGGGCACGGTGCGCGCCAGCTACGGCGTGCGCGCCGTGGTGGACAAGGGCGTGGGCCGCGGCGCGCTGATTCACTTCGACACCGAGATCGCCGACGCGCACAGCGGCGAGGCGCTGGCCAGCCTGCGCTCGACCGAGTTCCTGCGCGGCGACGGCGGCAGCGGCAGCGGCAGCCACGGAACCGCGCCGGCCGGCGCCAGCGCGCTGCCCGAGGGCGCGGTGCCCACAGTCCGCATCGACTACCGCACCGCGCCTCAGGCCGCGTTGTTCTACCGGCTCGCGAGCCGCGACTACATGCCCATTCACGCCGACCCCGAGGTGGCGCGCCGCGCCGGCTTCGAGCGGCCCATTTCGCACGGGCTGAACACCATGGGCCTGGCCTGCCGCGCGCTGCTCAAGCATTGCAGCCCGCGCCGTCCGGAGCGCCTGCGCTCGATGGCCGTGCGCTTCGCGCAGCCGGCCTACCCGGGCGAGACCATCCGCATCGAGCTCTTCGGCCAGGGCGACACCGTGCGCTTTCGCGCGCTGGCCGTGGAGCGCGGCGTGACCGTGCTCGACCGCGGTGAAGCCCGTTTCACCGATCACTTCATCGACCGCTGACTGCGCACACAGACCGCACACCGCATACCGCATACCGGAACCGACGCCATGGATTTTTCTCAGGCATTCAACATCGCGCAGCTTGCCAATGCGCTGGCGCTGGCCTCGCTGCTCACCATCCTGGCGAGCGGGCTGGCGCTGATCTTCGGGCTGCGCGACGTGATGAACTTCGGCCACGGCGCGCTGTTCATGCTCGGCGCCTACCTGGGCTACACCTTCTCGGGGCTGTTCAACTTCTGGGCGGCGCTGTTGATCGTGCCGCTGCTGCTGGCGCTGCTGGGCGTGCTATTCGAGTACGCGGCCATCCGCCCGCTGCAACGCCGCTCGCACATGGACGTGGCGCTGGTCACCTTCGGGCTGGCGCTCATCCTGAGCCAGGTCGTCATCAAGGTGTGGGGCACGGCACCGCTGTCGGTGTCGGCCCCGCCTTCGCTCGCGGGCTCGCTCGACCTGTTCGGCCACGCCTACCCGGCCTACCGCATCTTCCTGATCGCCATGGGCTTCGGCACCTGCGTGCTGCTGGCCGCCTGGCTGAAGTGGACGCGCTCGGGCATGCACGTGCGCGCCGTGAGCCAGCAGCCGATGGTGGCACGCATGATGGGCGTGAACACCGACCGGCTCAGCTTGCTGGTGGTGTGCCTGGGCACCGGCTTCGCAGGGCTGGCCGGCGTGCTGGCGGGGCCGTACCTGTCGGTGGACCCGGCCATGGGCGCGTCCATTCTCATCAGCTGCCTGATCGTGGTCGTCATCGGCGGGCTCGGCAGCATCGGCGGCGCGATCGCGGCGGCGGTGGTGTTCGGGTTGATCCAGGTGATCGGCGCACTCATCTCGCCCACGCTGGCGGTGATGGCGCCGTACATGCTGCTGTTCATCGTGCTGCTGTGGCGGCCGCAGGGTCTGGGCCGCGGGAGGGTTGCGTGATGGCCGCCGTACCTGGTGTGCCTGGCCTGCCGGTAGCTGCGCCGCGCGCGGCGGCCTCGCCGCAGCCTTCCAGCGCCGAAGGCGCCGGCCGCGCAAGAGGCGCCGGCCTGCTGAAGCCCGGCATCGTGGTCGCCGTGCTGATCGTGCTCGGGCTCTTCGTGCCCAGCGTGCTCAAGAGCACCTTCTACCTTGGGCTGCTGGTCAACGCGATCACGCTGGGCATCGCGGCGCTGGCCATCGGCTTCCTGGCGCACCAGAGCGGCCTGATGATGTTCGGCGCCGCCGCCTTCACCGGCAGCGCGACCTACCTCTTCGCCATCGCCGTCACCCAGTTCGGCTGGAACGCCATGACGGCCGCTGCCTTCACGCTGGTGGGCGCGACGCTGTTGTCGGCGTTGATCGGCGCGCTGGTGGTGCGGGCCCGGCCGCTGCCATTCGCGATGCTCACGCTGGCGCTGGCGCAGATGCTGCGCTCGCTGGTGATGGTCACCGACTTTCGTCCGATCACCGGTGGCGACGACGGCCTGGCGTTGAACTTCAGCGGCACCTTCTTCGGCCTCACTCAGGCGCAACTCTCCAAGCCCGAGGGCTTCTGGCCTGTGGCCTGGCTCGCGCTGTGCGGCGTGATGCTGCTGGCCTGGGCGGTGGGCCGGTCGCGCACGGGCAGCGTGCTGCGCGCCATTCGCTCGAACGAAGAGCGCATGCGCTTTTCGGGCTTCAACACCTACCTGCCGCGTGTGCTGGCGTTCACGCTGTCGGGCTTCATCGCGGCCGTCTCAGGGCTGTTGACCGGGCTGTACACCGCCTTCGCGTCGCCCGAGCTGCTCGACTTCGCGACCGGCGGCAACGCGCTGGTGTCCACGCTGGTCGGCGGCGTCAGCACCGTGGCGGGGCCGGTGCTCGGGGCGCTGCTGTATGTGGTCGGGCAAGACCAGTTCGGCGCCACCGGCCACCTGGAGCTGCTGACCGGCCTGGGCGTGGTGATGGTGATCGTCGCGTTCCCGGAGGGAATCATGGGGTTCATCCGCAACGGCATCGCGCGGCTGTTCAAGCGCGGCGCGCACGCCGTGCCGAACGCGCCGGTAAAAAAAGGAGGCGACCATGCTGCGCGTTGAAGACCTCAGCGTGTCCTACGGCAGCGTGAAGGCGCTCGAAGGCGTGAACCTCGAGGTGGCGCAGCGCGGCATCCTGCACGGCGTGATCGGCCCCAACGGCGCCGGCAAGTCCACGCTCATGGACGCCATCACCGGCCGGCGCAAACCGACGCGCGGTCGCGTGTTCGTCAACGGGCAGGACATCACGCACCAGTCCGTCGCGCAACGCCGGCGCCTGGGCATGTCGCGCTCGTTCCAGCGCACCAGCATCTTCCCGGGCATTCGCGTGGGCGAGCAGCTGGAGCTGGTGGCCTCGCAGCTCGGCGAGACCGACCTTGCGGGCATCGTCGACACGCTGGCGCTCGGCCCGGTGTACGACGAGATTGCCGACAGCATCGCCTACGGCGACCAGCGCCGCGTGGACATCGCGCTGGCGCTGGTGGGCCAGCCCACGCTGATGCTGCTCGACGAACCGGCGGCGGGCCTCTCGACCAGCGAGACCGTCACGCTCTTCCAGCACCTGGCCACGGTGGTGCGGCAGCGCAACGTCACGGCGCTGGTGGTGGAGCACGACGTGGATGCCGTCTTTCGCTTCTGCGACACCATCACCGCGCTCGACCTCGGGCGCCTGCTGGCCAACGGCTCGCCCGCGCAGGTGCGCAGCGACCCGAAGGTGATTGCCGCCTACCTGGGGACCGCCGCATGAGCTTCATCGACGTCAAGGGCTTGCGTGCCGGCTACGGCAAGTCGGTGGTGCTGCGCGATGTGGACCTGCAGGTCGACGAAGGCGAGGCGGTGGCCGTGGTGGGGAAGAACGGCGCGGGCAAGTCGACGCTGCTGCTGTCCTTCTTCGGCGGCACCACGGTCAGCGGCGGCAGCATCGAGGTGGGCGGCGTCGCGCTGCAGAAGCTGCCGGCCTACCGCGCGGCCATGCAGGGCGTGACGCTGTCGCCGCAGGGCCGAATGATCCTCGCGCACCTCACGGTCGGCGAGAACCTGCGCCTGGGCATGGCCTGCGGCCGCAAGGGCCACTGGACGATGGACACGGTCTACAAGCTGTTCCCGGTGCTGCACGAGCGGCGCGACCGCATGGGCAACGAGCTGAGCGGCGGCCAGCAGCAGATGCTGGCCGTGGGCCGCGCGCTGCTGGGCAACCCGCGCGTGCTGCTGCTCGACGAGCCTTCCGAAGGGCTCTCGCCGGTGCTGGTGGACGACCTGGCCGACGTGTTCAACCAGATTCGCGCGGCCGGCACCGGCGTGCTCATGGTCGAGCAGCACCTGAACCTGGTGCGCCGGGTGAGCCAGCGCTTCGTGGTGATGGCCAAGGGCGAAATCATCGACCGCGGGCGCACCGCCGACATCGACACCGAGCAGCACCGCGCTGCGCTGGCTTTCTAACCGAGACAAGGAACACAGATGATCAAGAAGCTGTTGGCGGCGGCAGCCGCCGCCGTGGTGCTGCAGGGCGGCGCGCTGGCGCAGAACGCCATCAAGCTCGGCGTGGTGAACATCGACACCGGGCCCTTCGCGGTGAGCGGCGCCTTCGTGAACGACGGCGCGGCCTTTGCCGTGGAGCAGCTCAACGCGCAGGGCGGGGCGCTGGGCCGCAAGTACGAGCTGGTCACGCAGAACCACGCGGGCACGCCGGCCTCGGCCATCGCGGCGGCCACGCGGCTGGTGGAGCAGCAGGGCGTGTCTTTCTTTACCGGGCTCAACCCCTCGGGCACCTCGCTGGCCATCGCGTCGAAGATGCCGGGGCTGAACGCGCTGTTCATCGACGCCACCGCCGCGTCGGACGACCTCACGGGCAAGAACTGCGGTGCCAACTACTTTCGCGTGGGCATCACCGACGGCATGATGGTCAACAGCTTTCGCGAGCAGACCAAGGCCAGCGGCATCAAGAACTGGGACCTGCTGATGGCCGACATCGCGGTGGGCCACGACACCGCCAAGCGCTTCACCGCGGCCATGCAGGAGAGCGGCGGCAAGGTCAACAAGACGCTGTTCGCGCCCATCACCGCGTCGGACCTGGGCAGCTACATTGCGCAGCTGCTCGACAAGCCGGCCGACGGGCTGCTCATGTACTACCCCTCGTCGGGCGGCATCGCGCTGGTGAAGCAGCAGCAGGCGTTCAAGCTCTTCGAGAAGTACAAGACGGTGCTGTCGGCGTCGATGGTCAACGAGATACTGATCGGCGCGCACGGCGACGCAAGCGTGGGCCTGTGGTCGGCGCAGAGCTATTTCTGGACCATGCCGGGCGAGCGCAACGCCGCCTTCGTCAAGGCCTTCGAGGCGCGCTACAAGCGCAAGCCGACCTACATCGACGCCGACGCCTACATGTCGTTCGAGCTGGTGCACCAGGCCATCCTGAAGGCCAAGTCGGCCGACGTGCCGGCCGTGCGCGCCGCGCTCTCGGGCCTGAAGGCGAGCACCGTGGTGGGCGATGTGGAAATGCGCGCGGCCGACCACCAGCTGCTGCGCCCGCTGGTCGTGGTGCAGGCGGCCAAGGCGGGTGAGGGCAAGGGCGAGATCGTGATGAAGTCCATCGAGCCGACCGCGCAGATCGCGCCGCCCGTCAGCCCCGAATGCAAGATGTAGAGGCATCCGCCGGAGCGCACCGATGCAGACCGACGAGTTGCTGGCGCAAGACTTCGGCACGGTCGCCGAGCTGATCCACGCGCACGCGCTGCGCGACGCGGCGCACACCGCGCTGTTTCTCGATGGCCAGAGCCTCGACTACGCCGCGCTCGACGCGCAGATGAATCGCGTGGCCGCCGCGCTGCAGCGCGACGGGCTGAAGCCGGGCGACGTGATCGCCATCAGCGCGGCCACCTCGCTGGGCTACGCGGTGGTGTTCCTGGGCGCGGTGCGCGCCGGCGTCGCGGTGGCCCCGCTCGCGCCCGATTCGACGCCCGAGGGGCTGGCCGCGATGGTGGCCGACTCGGGTGCGCAGTTGTTCTTCGTGGACGAGGCGGGGGGCCAGGCCACGGCCGGCACGCCAAGCGTTCGCCGCATCGCGCTGGACGACTCTGGCGTCGGTGCGCCGCTGTCCGGCTGGCTCGCGCCGGCGGGTGCGCAGCCCGAGCCGGTGCGGCTGCACCCCGATGCGCCCTTCAATATCATCTATTCGTCTGGCACGACGGGCACGCCCAAGGGCATCGTGATGCCGCACGCGTTCCGCTGGGCGCAGGTGAAGCTGTTCACCTCGCTGGGCTATGGGCCGGACGCGGTCGCGCTGGTGTCGATTCCGCTGTACTCGAACATGACGCTGTCGAGCTTCTTCCCCGCGCTGTCGTTGGGCGCGAAGGTGGTGCTGATGCGCAAGTTCGACGCGGGTGGCTACCTGGAACTGGCGCAGGCGCACCGGGCCACGCACAGCATGATGGTGCCGGTGCAGTTCCAGCGGATCATGGCGCGGCCGGACTTCGACCGCTACGACCTGTCGTCGTTCCGCATGAAGTCCTGCGGCAGCGCGCCGTTTCCGGGCGCCCTGAAGGCCGATGTGCTCGCGCGCTGGCCGGGCGGGCTGACCGAGTACTACGGCATGACCGAAGGCGGCGGCGTGTGCGCGCTGCCCGCGCACGAGCGGCCCGACAAGCTGCACACCGTCGGCAAGCCCGCGCCCGGCCACGACATGCGCGTGATCGACGACGAGGGCCGCGAGCTGCCGCGCGGCGACATCGGCGAGATCGTCGGGCGCTCTGGCACCATGATGGTCGGCTACCACAACCTGCCGCGGAAGACGGCCGAGGCCGAGTGGTTCGACGCCGAGGGCCGGCGCTTCATTCGCAGCGGCGACACCGGGCGCTTCGACGAAGACGGCTACCTGGTGCTGCTCGACCGCAAGAAGGACATGATCATCTCGGGCGGCTTCAACGTGTACCCGGTCGACCTGGAGGCCGTGCTGCGCGGCCACCCCGACGTCGAAGAGGCGGCGGTGTTCGGCGTGCCGTCGCAGCGCTGGGGCGAATCGCCGATGGCCTGCGTGGTGTTGCGCGAGGCGGCCACGGTCGCACCCGATGCGTTGAGGGAATGGGCCAACGAGCGGCTGGGCAAGGCGCAGCGGCTGGTCGACCTGCGCGTGGTGCAGAGTCTGCCGCGCAGCGACATCGGCAAGGTGCTGAAGCGCCAATTACGCAACACCTTCGGAACGCCGCGCTGAGCGGCACGCAACCCGACAACCGACAAGGACACCGATGGGACCGCTGCAAGGAATCAGGGTCGTTGAAATGGCGGGCCTCGCGCCCGGGCCCTTCGCCGCGATGATGCTCGCCGACATGGGCGCGCAGGTGCTGCGCATCGAGCGGCCGGGGCAGTTGTCGCCGCCCGGGCATCCGCGGCTGGCGCTGCTCGACCGCAGCCGCAGCGCGGTGGCGCTGGACCTGAAATCGGCCGCGGGCCTGGCCACGCTGCAGCGCCTGCTGGACGGCGCCGACGCCTTCATCGAAGGCTTTCGCCCCGGCGTGATGGAGCGCCTGGGCCTGGGGCCCGAGCCGTGCCTGGCCGCGAACCCGAAGCTGGTGTACGGCCGCATGACGGGCTGGGGCCAGAGCGGCCCGCTGGCCAAGGCTGCGGGCCACGACATCAACTACATCGCGCTGACCGGCGCGCTGCATTCCATCGGCCGCAAGGGCGAGCCGCCCGCCGTGCCGCTGAACCTGGTGGGCGACTTCGGCGGGGGCGGCATGTACCTGGCCTTCGGCATCGTGTGTGCACTGCTGGAGGCGCGGCAGTCGGGGCAGGGCCAGGTGGTCGATGCGGCCATGGTCGACGGTGCCGCCTCGTTGATGACCTACATGTATGCCTCGCACGCGGCCGGCGCCTGGAGCGACGTGCGCGGCGAGAACGTGCTCGACGGCGACACCGCGCCCTGGTACGGCGTGTACGAGACGGCGGACGGGCAATACGTGAGCATCGCCTCGGCCGAGCCGCAGTTCTATGCCGAACTGCTGCGCATCACCGGCCTTGCCGGCGGCGACCTGCCCGACCAGCTCGACCGTGGCAGCTGGCCCGCGTTTCGACTGCGGCTGGCGGAGATTTTCCGCGGCAGGACGCGCGATGCCTGGTGCGAGCTGATGGAAGGCAGCGACGTGTGCTTCGCGCCTGTGCTCACGCTCGACGAGGCCATGGCGCACCCGCACAACCGCGCGCGCGGCACCTTCGTGGAGGTGGCCGGCGTGGCCCAGCCCGCGCCGGCGCCGCGCTTCAGCCGCACCGTGCCCGCCACGCCGACGCTGCCCGAAGCGGCGGCTGCCGACCCGACGGGCGTGCTGTCGAACTGGGGCTTCGCGCCGCACGAGGTGGCGGCGCTGCGCGCGGAAGGCGCGTTCGGCGCCGAACGCTGAGCGCGGAGTACTGAGCGCGGAGGGGCTCGTTGTTGCCAGGGCGTCGATTCGTTCAGCGAGCGCACCCGCGCATCGTCGAGCGCGTTGCCGACCACGCGCGTCACCGAGCAGTGGTCGATCGAAAAGGTCTCGGTGCCCGGCAGCCGCATCGCGTGCGCGACCAGCGTCTTGATCGGCATGCCGTGCGAGAACACCGCGACGGTGTCGCCGCGCGTGTCTTCCAGCAGCGCCGCGAAGGTGGCGAGCACGGTGGCCCTGAACACGTCGGGGTCCACGCCCAGGAAGCGCGGCGGCGACGCCAGGAACTCCGCCCAGCGGTGCGGCTCCTCGCGCCGGATGGTGTCGGGCGAGCGGTAGCGCGCAGTGTTCAGGTCGCACTCGGCCAGGCCGTCGAGCACCTCGACGTCGATGCCCAGCAGGCGCGCGAGCGGCGCGGCGGTGTCCAGTGCGCGCTGCTGCGGGCTGCAGACGATGCGGTCGATGGGCTCGAGCGCCAGCCGGCGCAGCGCCAGCGCGCGCGCCTGCGCATGGCCCACGGGATGCAGCGGCGGATCGCCCGGGCGTTGCGCGTGGCCTTCGTGCGGTTGGCCGTGCCGGACCAGGATCAGTTGCTTCATGAATGCGTGGGGTGAAGGGCCGGCTCAGGCCATCGTGACGACGACCTTGCCGAACTGGTTGCCGTGTTCCAGCTGGTCGAAAGCCGCGCCGATGTCGTCGAGCACGAAGCGCCTGTCGATCACCGGGCGTATCGCGCCGCTCGCGAACAGCGCCAGCAGCTGGTGGCACTCCGCCACGCTGCCGCCGGTGGAGCCGTACACCTCGAGCTGGCGAATGAAGATGCGCTGCAGGTCGGCCGGCGGGTTGGAGCCCGTGGTCGCGCCGCAGGTCACGAGCCGGCCGCCACGGCGCAGCGAGCGCAGCGAATCGTCCCAGCTGGCGGCACCCGAGCTGTCGATGACCATGTCGACGCCTTCGCCGCTGGTCATTTCGAGCACGCGCTTGGCCACCTTCTCGCGCCGGTAGTTCACGCCGCCGCTCGCGCCCATCGCCTGGGCACGCGCCAGCTTGTCGTCGCTCGATGAGGTGACCAGCACGCGCGCGCCCGCATGCAGGGCCAGCTGCAGGCATGCGACCGCCACGCCGCCGCCGACACCGGCGATCAGCACCGTCTCGCCGGGGCGCAGCGCGCGCTTGCCGAACAGCATGCGCCACGCTGTGAGGTAGGCGGCCAGCAGCGCGCCGGCTTCCACCAGGTCGACGTGATCGGGCAGGGGCAGCACGCAGCGCGCGGGCATGGCCACGTATTCGGCAAAGCCGCCGTCGCGGTGCTCGCCCATGATGTGCGCGTGCAGGCACAGCGGCTGGTCGCCCGCGAGGCAATAGCGGCACTTGCCGCAGAAGGCATTGGCGTACACCACGGCCTTCTTGCCGGGGTGCAGGCCGATCTCAAGCCCGCTGTCCGCGTCGGCCTCCACCACCACGCCGGCCGCTTCCACGCCCAGCGTCTGCGGCAGGCGGTGCGTGATGCCGGCGCCGTTGTCCCGCATGTAGAGGTCCACGCGGTTCAGCGCTGCCGCGTGCACGCGCAGTAGCACCTCGCCGGGGCGGCGCACCGGCATCGGCACGTCGCGCACGCGCAGGCCGTTGCGGCCTCGCTCCTGAAGAATGGCGGCTTTCATGATGCTTAGCTTATAGAAAGTTCGCCAGCGTACGAAGTATGGAAAACACCGACCGATGCGCACCGCCAGGCGGTTGACCTTGTCTTCGCATGCTCCCGATAATCGACTTGGTACGGTAGTGAACTAAAAATCAGCATCACTCCCAAGGACCAAGGAAACACCATGTCGGGACCCCTGAGCGGAATTCGTGTGCTTGAGTTGCCGGCCATCGGCCCCGCGCCTTTCTGCGGCGCACTGCTGGCCGACATGGGCGCCGACGTGGTGCGCATCGACCGCGCAAGCGCCATCGACATCGGCACGCCGGTGCCGCCGCGCTTCGACTTCTACAACCGCAACAAGCGCTCGGTGGCGCTCGACCTGAAATCGCGCGGCGCGGTCGATGCGGCGCTGCAGCTGGTGCGGCGCGCGGACATCCTCATCGAGGGCTTTCGCCCCGGCGTGGCCGAGCGGCTCGGGCTGGGCCCCGACAAATGCCTGGGCGCGAACCCGCGGCTGGTGTATGGGCGCATGACGGGGTGGGGCCAAGACGGCCCGCTGGCCCAGGCGGTGGGCCACGACATCAACTACCTCGCGCTGAGCGGCGCGCTGCATTGCATCGGCGAAAAGGGCCGCCCGCCGGTGCCGCCGCTCAACCTGGCGGCGGACCTGGGCGGAGGTGCGATGTACCTGGCGGTCGGCGTGCTCGCGGCGTTGAGCGAGGCGCGCAGCTCGGGCCGTGGACAGGTGGTGGACGCGGCCATGGTCGACGGGCTCGCGAACCTGATGTCGGCCTTTTCCGCGTTCCGCCAGATGGGCGACTGGACGGCCGAGCGCGGAGAGAACATCGTCGACGGCGGCGCGCCGTTCTACGGCACCTACGAAACGCGCGACGGCAAGTACGTGGCGGTGGGCGCCGTCGAAGCGCGCTTCTACCAGGCGCTGCTCGCGGGCATGGGGCTGGACGCGGCGCAGCTCCCCGCGCAGAACGACCGCGCGAGCTGGCCGGCCATGCGCCAGCGCTTTGCCGAAGTGTTCATTGCCCGCACGCGCGACGAATGGGTGGAGGCGATGCGCGGTCGCGACGCATGCTTCTCCCCGGTGCTGGACCTCGACGAGGCGCCGCTGCACGACCACATGCAGGCGCGCGGCGTGTTCACGCGCTTCGACGGCGTGGTGCACCCCAGCCCCGCGCCGCGTTTCGCGCGCACGCCCTCCGCGCTGCGGCGGCCCGCACCGGCACCCGGCGCGCAGAGCGACGAGGTGCTGGCGGAGTGGGGCGTGTCGCCCGAAGACATCGAGGCGCTGCGCCGCAGCGGGGCGATGCTGCGGGCGGAGGGCACCGCGCAATGACCACGCACACGACAGCGCCCGTGGCGCAACGCCTGTCCGGCACGGTCTGCGTGGTCACCGGTGCCGCGCGGGGCATCGGCCTGGCCATCGCCGAACGCTTCGCTGCCGAAGGTGGCCGCATCGCGTGCTTCGACGTGGGCGCCGCAAGGCTAGAAGCCACCGTCGCTGGCCTGGTGGCGCGCGGCATCGAGGCGCGCGGCTATCTCGCCGACGTGGGCCGGCGCGATGCCGTGGCGGATGCGTTCGATGCGGTGGAGCGCGACTTCGGTGCGCCGGTCGGCGTGCTGGTCAACAACGCGGTGTGGGCGCGCTTTCAGCCGCTCGAAGAAGTGGACGAAGAGAGCGTGGGGCGCATGTTCGACGTCGGGCTGAAGGGCCTGATCTGGACCACGCAAGCGGTGGCATCGCAGATGAAGCGGCGCGGCGGCGGCGCCATCGTCAACCTCAGCTCCACCTCGGCGCTGCAGGCGCTCACGCACTCCATCGCCTACGCGGCCATGAAGGCCGGCGTGCTCGGCCTCACGCGCGCATCGGCGGTGGAGCTGAGCCCGCACGGCATCCGCGTGAACGCCATCGTGCCCGGCATGGTCGGCACGCCCGCGTCGGTCGGCAAGTTCGACGAAGCCACCGTTACCGCGCGCCTCGCCGCCATGCCGCTCGGGCGCTTCGGCGAGCCGCGGGAGATCGCGTCGGTCGCGGCCTTCCTGGCGAGCGACGACAGCCGCTATGTGCAGGGCGCGGAAATCGTGGCCGATGGCGGCTGGACCATCGCGACGCGGTGACGTCGGCACGCGCGCAACCCATTCATTCTTCAGTTCCGGAGACAGACCCATGAACAGACTCGAAGGCAAGCGCGTGGTCATCACCGGCGCGGGCAGCGGCATCGGCCGTGCCAGCGCGCAGCGCATGGCGCGCGAAGGCGCCGCGGTGCTGGTGGTGGGCCGCAGCGCCGGCAACACCGAAGAGACCGTGGCGCTGGTGCGTGCCGAAGGCGGCCGCGCCGCGGCCATGGTGGCGGATGCCACCGCGGAGGCGAGCGTCGAAGCGATGGTCGCGCGCTGTGTGAAAGAGTTCGGCGGGCTCGACGTGTTCTTCGCCAACGCCGCCACGCCCGGCACCAACACGCCGCTGCTGGAGCAAAGCGTGGACGAGTGGAACGATGTGTGGCGCGTGAACACCATCAGCTGCTTCCTGGCGGTGAAGCACGCCGGGCGCCACATGACGCAACAGGGCAGCGGCTCGATCATCCTCACCTCGTCGGCCGCTTCGCTGCGCGCCAACGCGGGCGCGGTGTCTTACAGCGCGAGCAAGGCGGCCGTCAACAGCCTGGTGCAGACCGCGGCCAATGCCTTCACCGGCACCGGCGTGCGCGTGAACGCCATCCTGCCCGGCCTGGTGGAAACGCAGATGACCCGCAAGGTGTTCGAGCAGGCGCGCGAGCGCGGCGTGGAAGCGCGCATCGGCCACATGACGCCGATGAAGCGCGCCGGCCGGCCTGAAGAAATCGCGGCGATGGCTGCGTTGCTGGCGAGCGACGACAGCTCTTTCGTCACCGGGCAGTGGTATGCGGTGGACGGCGGGGTGAGCAGCACGCACCCGCACGGGCGGATCGCGCTGTAGGTCGTGCGTGGCACGCCCCCACGCTCACCGGCCCTTCGTCAGAACGCGCTCTTCACCACCCCGCCGTCCACGCGAAGCGCCGCGCCCGTGGTCGCCGACGCGAGCGGGCTCGCCACGTAGGCCACCAGCGAGGCCACCTCCTGCGGCGAGGCGAAGCGCTTGATCAGCGAGGTCGGGCGAATGTTGTGGAAGAACTCTGCCTCCACCTGCTCGAAGCTCTTGTCGCTGGAGCGCGCCATGCCTTCCACGAAGTCGCCGACGCCGCGCGATTTCGTCGGGCCCGGGAGCACGCTGTTGACCGTGATGTTGGTGCCTGCAACCGATTCCGCCAGCCCGCGCGACACCGCGATCTGCGCGGTCTTCGTCATGCCGTAGTGGATCATCTCGGTCGGGATCTGCACCGCGCTCTCGCTCGAGATGAAGATGATGCGGCCCCAGTTTGCGCGCTTCATTTCCGGCAGCACCAGGCGTGCCAGGCGCACGCCGCTCAGCACGTTCACGTCGAAGAAGCGCAGCCAGTCTTCGTCGGGAATGTCTTCGAAGGCCTTGGCCTCGAAGATGCCCAGGTTGTTCACCAGGATGCCGATGCCGGGGTGGCGGCGCACCACTTCCTCGGCGGCGTCGGCGCGGCTGAGGTCCCCGGCAAAGCCGAGCACCGTGCCTTGCGTTTCCGAGCGGATGCGCTCTACCGCCTCATCGACCGCCGCCTGCGATCTGCCGTTGACGATCACGCTGGCGCCTTCTTGCGCCAGCGTGCGCGCAATGGCGTAGCCGATGCCGGCGGTGCTTCCGCTCACCAGGGCGAGCTTTCCGTTGAGTTGCAGGTCCATCTTGGTTCTCCTAGGTTGGTTCGACGTTCATGTTCGTTGAGTTCCGCGGTTCTTGCCAGCCGCGGGGGCGGCAAGCTTGCCGCCCGCTTTGCGGTCAGCCCAGGAAGTTGACCAGCGCCGGAATGACCTGCTCCGGCGCCTCTTCCATCAGCCAGTGCCCGGAGCCCTTGACGATCACGCCCTGCACATTGGTCGCGACCATCTTTCCCTGCTCGATCAGGAAGGTGCCGCCGGCCTTTTCGCCGGAAAGCACCAGCATCGGCATGGGCAGCGGCGTCTTGCCCAGTTCGGCGAACTCTGCCGCATCCTGCTCGAAGGCCTTGAAATATTCAAACCCCGCACGCATGCCGCCGGGCTGGGCGTAGGCCCTGGCGTAGAACTGCCGATCGGCTTCGGGCACCGAGTGCTGCGGGTCGGCCGCGAAGTCGTTCCAGAAGTGCTCGAAGTAGATGCGCTCGCGCCCCTTCACCAGCGCCAGCGGCGTTGCTCCGTGGAAATGGAAGTGCCACAGGTCGCGCAGCAGCCACACGTTCTGCCACGCGCCGATGCCGGGCAGGAAGGCGTCCATGAGCACGACTTTGTCGGTCTCGGCGGGGAACTGCGCGGCATAGGCGTAGGCCACCATCAGGCCGATGTCGTGGCCGACGATGCTCACGCTGCGAAAGCCGAGCGAGCGCACCAGCTCGTGGATGTCGACGGCCATGTTCTTCTTGCCGTAGCCCGTCTCGGGCTTGGACGAATCGCCGGCCCC
Source organism: Variovorax sp. RCC_210 (assembly GCF_041355175.1). Lineage (NCBI taxonomy): Bacteria > Pseudomonadati > Pseudomonadota > Betaproteobacteria > Burkholderiales > Comamonadaceae > Variovorax > Variovorax sp. RCC_210. The sequence continues at coordinate 268,998 of NZ_JBFUPJ010000003.1, forward strand.
GCGCAGGTCGGGCACCAGCACGGTGTGCGACTTGGCCAGCAGCGGCATCAGCGGGTTCCACATGTGGCCGGTCTCGGCGTAGCCGTGCAGCAGCACGACAACCGGGCCGCTGCCGCCGATGCGGTAGTGGATGCGGGTGCCGTTGACCTCCGCGCTGCCCAGGCGAAAGCCGCGCACCGCGTCGGCGGCCGGGGCGGCATTCGCGGCGTGCGCGGCATTTGCGGTAGTGCCCAGGGCCAGGGCGGCGCCGAGGCCGATGGCGCCTGCAAGCAGCGAGCGGCGGGTGGAGATGGGCGCAGAGGTGGCTGCGGGGGTGAAATCGGTGTCGGTCATCTGGAGCTTCCTTTCGGTCGAGTTGCTGGGGTGAGGTGAATTTATGATTCAGCTTCACTTCCATAAAGAGGCCAAAAGTGGTTTACTCATTCAGCTTTTATGAATGATTGGAAGTGGCCCTCATGGACCGATTGCGTGCGTACGAAGTGTTCGTCACCGTGGTGGCGCGGGGCAGTTTCACCAAGGCGGCCGACGCGCTGGACACCTCGCCAGCCAACGTGACGCGCTACGTCAACGAGCTGGAAGCGCACCTGCACACGCGGCTCATCAACCGCACGTCGCGCCGGCTGTCGCTCACCGAAGGCGGCGAAGCGCTGTTCGACCGGGCGAAATCCATCCTGGAGGAAGTGGCCGAGACCGAGGCCCTGGCGACCACCGCGTCGCTGCAGCCGCGGGGGCGCCTGCGCGTCAACGCGCCGCTGAGCTTCGGCAGCCTGGTGCTGGCGCCGCTGTGGCCGAAGTTCATGGCGAAGTACCCCGACGTCGAGCTCGACATCGCGCTCATCGACCGCGTGGTCGACATCGTCGAAGAGGGCTTCGACCTGGCCATTCGCATCTCGCGCACCACCTCGGGCAACCACATCGCGCGCCGACTGGGCCGCTCGCCCAACCTGGTCTGCGCCTCGCCCGCCTACCTGGCGGCCCACGGCATGCCCGAGGTTCCGGCGGACCTGGCGCGCCACCCGTGCCTGGGCTACACGTACGGCGCGACCTCCGACGAGTGGCAGTTCGCCGGCCCCGGCGGAACGCTCGAATCCGTGCGCGTGCGCTGGGTCTTGCGGGCCAACAACGGCGACACCGCCCGCGCCGCGGCGCTCGCCGGCGCGGGCGTCATCTGGCAGCCGAGCTTCGTGATCGGCGAGGACGTGCGCGCCGGCCGGTTGGTCGAGGTGCTGCCCGGCTATCACATGCCGCCGGTGGACATCCTGGCGATCTACGCCAGCCGCCGGCACCTCAGCGCGAAGGTGCGGCTGATGGTCGACTTTCTGGTCGAGGCCTTGCAAGGTGCACAGGCAGAAAAAGGCGAACGGGCAGCGGGCTGAAAGCGGCCGCCTGCCGGCCTCATTGCGCCGCCGCGCGTGACGCTGGACGCGCGCGTGCCGTCGCCGCGCAAGGGAGTGACCGAACATGTGGCCGCTGGCATCGGAGATCGGCGCCAGCCTACGTCATGCCGCTCGAAGGGTGGCAGGATGCCTTTCGCGATCAAGCCATCTCCTCCATCTGGTGGCACCCGTTCGTTCACCCCCTTCCAAAGTCTTTTTTCAAAGCTCCCACAGGATGTACCCATGAGGCTTCACGCAACTTGCCAGATGACCGTGACCGCGAGCAGCGACTGCCCCGTGGTGGCCATGCTCCGTCCTCGCAGCGGAGACGCGCAATGGATGGTCAGCGAGCGGTACGAGCTGCACCCCTGGGTGCCCACGACCGAGTACGTCGACAGTTTCGGCAACCTGTGCCAGCGCATGAAGATCCCGCAAGGCGAGATGCGCATCGAGGTCGAGATGATCATGGAAGCCGAGGCCGCCATCGCCGTGGCACCCAGCGCCGGCGCGGTGCCCGTGGAAGACCTGCCCTTCGATGCGCTGCAGTACCTGCTGCAGAGCCGCTATTGCCCGTCCGACAAGATGGGTGAGCGCGCCGAGCAGATCGCCGGCGACGCGGTGCCCGGCTATGCGCAGGTCGAAGCCATCCGGAGCTGGATCCACACCAACCTCGAATACCGGTACGGCGTGAGCGACGGCTCTACCGATGCCCTGGACACGCTGGACGACGGCGCGGGGGTGTGCCGGGACTTTTCGCATGTCGGCATTGCGCTGTGCCGCGCGCTGCATATCCCCGCCCGGCTCGTGGTCGGCTTCCTGCACGAGCTCGATCCGATGGACATGCACGCATGGTTCGAGGCCTTCGTCGGCGGGCGCTGGTACACCTTCGATGCCACGCAGGACCAGCCGCGCGGTGGCCGCATCGTGGTGGCCTATGGCCGCGACGCGGCGGACGTGGCCTTTCTTTCCAACTACGGGCCGTTGGAGATGGGCGACATGAAGGTCACGGTGGAAGAAATCGAATCGAGCGAGACGCGCGTCAGTTCCGCCTGACGGCGAGCGCCACGATCGCCACGCCGGCGGCCACGATGAGCGCGTCTTCGATCAGGCCGCTGCGGGTCTGGCCGATGTGCGCCATCGCGCGCTTGCGGCCGGCGAGCGTCAGGTAGGCCAGGGGCACGGCGGTCGCGACCGCGGTGGCTGCGCCCGCCTGCTCGCGCCCGCGCGGCGCCAATGCCGCGCCTGCGATGCCGGCGCTCATGACCCGCGCCAGCAGCCCCAGGAACACCGTGCGGTCGGGCGCGGTCTTCATCTTGTCGCCGAACAACTCGCCCGCGCCCATGGCCAAGGCGCCGTACTTGAACACCGGCTGGTCGAGCAGCAGCAGCCGGCCCGGCGTGCGGTTGCCGAGCAACCGCGCCGCGGCGAGGCTTGCCATCGGTGTCATGGAGCGGGCGCTGGCGACGGCACCGATGAGGGCGGACGAGAGCAATTCTTGGAGCTTCATTTCCAGCTGGAAAAAGTTGACGACAAGAAATCGTCAGCGGCCGCTGGTCTTGCAAACTTCGGCGAAGCACGCATCCATGGGTAGGACGGAGGCTGCGGGGTTCGCGTGCGGACAGGTCTGCGACAGCCTCACGAAAAAGAACCCGCCAAGGCGGGTTCAAGAGACAGCAAAGGGTTGGACGGAGATGGTCGAGGTGCTGCCTCGATGCCAATCTAGGCCATGCCAGAGAGCGCGATTTGTAGGCCAACTGCCTGATTCGCGAAGAACGCTGTCGGCGCCGCTCAGATCGCTGAGGACACCGGTTCACCGCGTCGAGCGCAGGTGCCGGTGCTTCAGGCAGCGCGCGGCTCGAACACCAGTTCGAAGTCGCGCGCCTCGCCCTCCGGGCAGGTGAGCGCGATGCCGCCTGCCACCGCGCGAATGTCGAATGCCTGCGACGCCGCCAGCTGCCCCCCAGTGCCCCGCGCAACAGTCTGCCCGCCTTGCATGAGTTTCCAGTCGCCGCAGTTCGACAGCCGCCCGATCTCGATGTCGAAGCCGCCGCGGCCCGCGGTGCAACGGCGCACCGTGAAGTGCAGGCGCCGCGCGCCACCTTGCGCCGCTTCCGCCACATGTGCCCGCAGCACATCGACGCCGTCGTCCACCTGCGTCAGGGCCGGGTCGCGGTGGTGCGACGTCGCCCATGGCTCGTTGTACAGCCGCCAGAGCCCATCGGGCACGTTCAGGCTCGCGTAGCCCAGCAGCACGTTGCCGGTCATGGCCTCCACGAGCGTGCGGTAGCCGTCCTTGTCCGCCAGCACGTCGTTGCGTGGGTAGTGAAAGCCGCCGTCACGCCAGCTGGGCGACATGAAGCGCTCCGCGTGCTTCATGAGCCCGTCGAGCACAGTGGTGTCTCCCATTTCAGATGCCCAGGTCGCGGCCCAGCCGAAGTCGGAGTCGTCGTTGACGATCTTCTGGCCCATCACCTCGGGCCGCTCGAAGGAGCGCACCGACAGCATGCCGTCGGGCTCGTGAATGAGCCAGCCGGCAATCTGCGTCGGGTAGTGGGCGTGCACGAACTCGCGGTTCCACATGTTCATGAGGGTGCCGCACCATGCGTCGACCCAGGGCGAGGGGCCCGCGTTGTCGCGGATGGCGCGGGTGTCCTGCGACATCATGGTGTTGTAGTGGCCGTTGGCGCCCAGCCGGCCGAACTGTTCCCATGCCTTCTGGTAGCCCTGCGTCACTTCCTCGGCCATCGCTTCGCCGGTGACCAGGTCGTGCATGCGAAACCCGAGGATGGCGGGCTGGTTGCAGATCTGGAACACGCAGTTGGGCTCGCACGCCACGCCCACGTAGCCGCTCTCGACCATCTGCCAGTAGATGTGCTGGTTGAGGCTGGCCTGGTCGTACTCGAAGCGCCGTTCCTTGCCGCCCCAGAAGAAAGACCAGTAGCTGAAGGTCAGCGCGCCGGGGGCGGCGTAGCGGTCGTCGTCGAACAGGTAGTTGTACAGCAGCGCCATCGACTGCACGTAGGCGCTGTACATGATGTTGTCGCGCCCGACGGGGTTCCAGTCTTCGGTGTAGCCGTCGGACAGGTGCGCGTTGAGCACGCTGCCGCCGCGGCTCACGCGCGCCCAGTACATCCACACCTCGGGCAGCAGCATCTTCTGCATGAAACGTTCGAACACCGGCTTGAACACGCCCGGCGCGGCGGGCAGGCGGTGGCGGTGCGCCAGCGCCAGGGCGTAGGCCATGTACGCCATCTGGAAGCGGTAGCCGCCGAAGTCGTCCTGCCCGGTGCCGCGGCCCTGCATGAACGACCAGTCGTTCACCGGCTGGCGCGACAGGTTGGCGAAATGCCGCAGGTGGCCGGCCTGGCGGTCGCTCAGGCGAAGGCTGTCTGCTGTTTCCGTGCTTGAGTCAGTTGGCGGCATCAGCGGTGCGCTCCAGGTGAGTGCGAAGGCGCGCGGACACCGTGGCGGCGTCCAGCGTTTCCGCGAAGTGGGTGGCGTAGCTGCCGCCCGGCGCCATGAGGTAGGCGAGCGCGGTGTGGGGCACGACGTAGCCGCCCGGCGCGTTGTCGTCGGGCACCGGCGCAGCGAACACGCGAAACGATTTCTTCGCGGCCTCGACCTGCTCGGGCGAACCGGTCAGGCCGAGGAAGCCGCCGGCAGCGTGCGTGGCTGGGTGGGCGGTTGGGTGGGCGGTTGGGTGGGTGTACTGCGACAGGTAGCGCTGCAGCACCGCGGGCGTGTCGCGCGCCGGGTCCACCGAGATGTACAGCGGCTGCACGCGCTCGGCCAGCGGGCCCAGCATTTCCAGCGCGGCGCTCAGCTTGGAAAGCTCGCGCGGGCACACCACCGCGCAGTGCGAGAAGCCGAAGAACACCAGCAGGTGCTGCGCGCCGAAGCTGCCTTGGTTCACGGCCTGGCCGAAGTGATCGACCAGCTCGAACCGGCCGCTCACCGGTGCCGGCGGCGCGACCGCAGACGCAACAGGCTTCGTGGCGGCGGCTGCTGCGCAACAGCAGGACGGGGTGGCGCTGGCAAGTGTTTCGGGCATGGCCGGATTTTATTTGAACGTGTTCAATAAGTATCGGGGTTTTCCCCGCCGCACCTATACTTTTGCGTTCTGTCACCTGGTCGTACCGATGCCATTCCGCAAGCCGAGCAGCGAGGTTCTCAGCCGCGCCCGCACCCCCGAAGACAAGGAGCGGGTCAAGGCCGCGTTCATCGCCGCCGGCCGCCGCCTGGTCAGCCAGGAAGGGCTGGCGGCGGTGTCCTTGCGCCGCGTGGCCACCGAGGCAGGCTACGCGCCGGGCGCGATCTACCAGTACTTTCGCGACCAGCAAGACCTGTTCTTCCACATCCGCGGCGAGGACATGCAGGCCGCCACGCAGAAGTTCAGGCGCGTGGTCGCGCGCACGCCCGACCCGGTCGAGCGGGTGAAGAAGCTGTTCATCGGCACGGCCGACTACTGGCTTTCGCACATGGAGGATTTCCTCGTCATCTTTCCTGCACCCGCGGTGCGTTCGGCGACCGACGGGTTCGCGAAGTCGCAGGCGGTGCACGACATCCTGGCGCTGTACTACGAGACGGTCGATGCGCTCTTCGAGACGATCGCGCGGCCCACGCTGTCGTCGCGCGCCGCCGCGGACGTGCTGCTTGCCGCGGTGCACGGCACAGTGCTGTTCCCCCACATGACGCCCGGCATGCCATGGACGAAGACGCGCACGATGGTGCGGGAGCTGGTGACGACGATGGTCGACCAGTGGGTGGCGCAGGGTGGAAAGAAAAAGCAGCCCGCAGCCACCAAGCGCAAGCCCGCCTTGCCTGGCTCCGCCCTCACGCCAGGCAAGTCACAGGTCTAGCACCAGCGTCGCGCTCTTCGCGCCCGAGCAGCAGATCATCATGCGGTCGTTCGCGCGCTGCTCCTCGCCTGACAGCACCAGGTCGCGGTGGTCGGGCGTGCCCGCCAGCACCCGCGTTTCGCACGAGCCGCACACGCCCTCCATGCACGCGTAGGGCGCGTCCACGCCGGCGGCCAGCAGCGTGTCCAAGATGGTCTGGCCTGGCGCCACGCACACGGTGCGGCCGCTTCGCGCCAGCTCGACGCGGAACCCGCCTTCGCTCGCGGGTGCCTCTTTGGCGCTGAAGTACTCCACATGCACCCGTTCGCGCGGCAGGCCGGCTGTGGCGGCCTCGAAGGCCTCCAGCATCGGGCGCGGGCCGCAGCAGTACAGGTGCGCATCGCCGCGCGCGTCGGCCACGATGCGGCGCAGGTCCAGCCGCTGTTCGCTGTGTTCCCCGCTTTCGCCGTGTTCGCCGTCGAAGCTGAAATGCACCCGCCCGGGTGCCAGCGCGTCCAGGGCCAGCAACTCGTCGTGCCAGGCGGCGCAGGCGCGGCGGCGGCAGCCATAGAACAGCTCCCACGAGCGGCCCAGCGCCTCGAGCCGGCCGATCATCGAGCGCAGCGGGGTGATGCCGATGCCCCCCGCGATCAGCACGGTGTGCGGCGCGGCCTCGAACAAGGGGAAGTTGTTGCGCGGCATGCCCACGCGCAGCGTCTGCCCGACGTGCAACTGCGCATGCACCAGCGCCGAGCCACCGCGGCTGGTCGGGCTGCGGTGCACGCCGAGCACGTAGCGCTGCGTTTCGGCGGGCGGGTTCGACAGCGAGTAGCTGCGCACCATGCCGTTCGGCAGGTGCAGGTCGATGTGCGCCCCCGCCGTGAAGGGCGGCAGCGCCTGCCCCGGCAACGCCCGCAGCTCGAAGGAGTGCACGCCTTCTGCTTCGAGGCGAACCGCGTGCAGCCGAACGTCGAAGGTGCTCATGCGTGCAGGGCAGTGCGAGGTGGGGCGGGGGAGCCAGAAACGCCGAGCCCATCGAGCCCGCCCAGGCACACGTACTTCACGACCAGGTATTCCTCGATGCCGTGGTACGAGCCTTCGCGCCCGATGCCCGACTGCTTCACGCCGCCGAAGGGCGCCACCGCGGTCGAGATCAGCCCGCTGTTCACGCCGACCATGCCCACTTCCAGCGCGTCGATGGTCCGCCAGATGCGCGCGTGGTCGCGGCTGTACACGTAAGCGCCCAGGCCGAACTCCAGGCTGTTGGCGTGCGCGATGGCCTCGGCGTCGTCGTCGAAACGAATCAGCGGCGCCACGGGGCCGAAGGTTTCCTCCTGCGCCAGCAGCATCGACGCATCGGCACCGGCCAGCACGGTCGGCTCGTAGTAGCTGCCGCCGAACGCATGCGGCTTGCCGCCCACCAGCACGCGCGCCCCGCGCGCGACCGCGTCCGCCACGTGGCGTTCGACCTTGGCCAGCGCGTCGGCGTCGATCAGCGGGCCGATCTGCGAGCCCGGCACCGTGCCTTCGGCCACCTTGAGCGCGGCGACGGCGCCTGCGAGCTTGTCGGCGAAGCGCTCGTACACGCGCGCATGCACATAGACCCGGTTGGCCGCGATGCAGGCCTGCCCGGCATTGCGAAACTTGGCGACCATGAGGCCGTCGACGGCCGCGTCCAGGTCGGCGTCTTCGAACACGATGAAGGGTGCGTTGCCGCCCAGCTCCAGCGGCAGCTTCTTCAGCGTGCCGGCGGACTGGCGCATCAGCAGGCGGCCCACCTCGGTCGAGCCGGTGAAGCTGAGCTTGCGCACCACGGGGCTCGCGGTGAGCGCGCCGCCGATGGCCACCGGGTCGCCGGTGACCACGTTGAACACACCAGCCGGCACGCCCGCGCGCACGGCCAGCTCCATGAGCGCGAACGCGCACAGCGGTGTCTGCTCGGCCGGCTTCAGCACCATGGTGCAGCCGGCGGCCAGCGCGGCCGCCGCCTTGCGCGTGATCATCGCGTACGGAAAATTCCACGGCGTGATGGCCGCGCACACGCCCACGGGCTCCTTCAGCGCCACGATGCGCCGGTCGCCCGAGGGCCCGGGAATGACGTCGCCGTACACGCGGCGCGCCTCTTCGGCATACCACTCGATGAACGAGGCCGCGTAGCCCACCTCGGCGCGCGCGTCGTCCAGCGGCTTGCCCTGTTCTGCGGTGAGGATGCGCGCCAGGTCTTCGGCGTGCGCGAGCATCAGGTCGTTCCAACGCCGCAGCACGCGGGCGCGGGCGGCGGCGGGCAGGCCCTTCCATGCGGGCAGGGCGGCCTGGGCGGCGTCGATGGCGCGTGCGGTTTCGCCGGCGCCCATGGCGGGCACGGCGGCCAGCAGCGCGCCGCTCGCGGGGTCGGTCACGTCGAAGGTCGCGCCGTTGTCGGCGTCGAGCCACTGGCCGCCGATGTGGGCCTGGGTCTTCAGCAGCAGCGGGTCTGCAAGCTGCAGGCGCGCGGGCAGGGTGGTGGAGCTCAGCATGTCGTGGTCATTCCAGTTCGATCTTGAATTGCTTGATGAGCCCGTCCCACTTCGCGTAGTCGCTGCGCAGCAGCTTCGCGAAGTCGGCGGGCGGGGTGCCGGTGGGTTCTATTTCGAGCTCGCGCATGCGCGCGACGATGTCGGGCTGCGCGAGCACGGTGCGCGTGTCGGCGGCAATGCGCTCGACCACTGCGGCGGGCGTGTTCTTCGGCAGGAAGAAGCCGTACCAGCCCACGAGGTCGTAGCCCTTCATGCCGGCCTCGGACAGGGTCGGCACCTGCGGCATCGACGTCAGCCGATGCGGGCCGGTCACGGCCAGGATGTGCAGCGACTTGTCCTTCTGCCGCGTCGCCGCCGTGGCCGACGAGACGAAGCCCACGGTCACGCGGCCCGACATCAGGTCGATCAGCATCGGCCCTTCGCCGCGGTAGGCCACGTGGGGCATGTCCACGCCGATGTTCTGCTTGAGCAACTCGCCGAAGATGTGGCCGGTGGAGCCGATGCCGAACGAGCCGTAGCTGAAGTCGCTGGTGCCCGCCGCCTTCCCCTTGAGGCCGCCCGAGAGCGCCGCCACCGAGGTGTACGGGCTCGCCGGCCCCACCGCCAGCCCCATCGGCTGCGTGCCCAGCTGCGTCACGGGCGCCAGGTCCTTGAACGGGTCGTAGGGCAGCTTGCGGTACAGGCTGGCGTTCTGGATGAAGCCCGTCAGGTGCAGCAGGATGGTGTGGCCGTCGGGCTCGGCGCGCATCACCGCCTGCGTCGCGATGATGCCGTTGGCGCCGGTGCGGTTGTCCACGATCACCGGCTGGCCCCACATGCGCGAGAGCTTCTCGGCCATCGGCCGTATCAGCGCGTCGGACGCGCCGCCGGCCGGGTAGGGCACGACGATGGTCACGGGCTTGCGCGGGAAGGCGGCGGGCTCGGCGGCTCGCGCCGCGCCGCTCAAACCGCAGAGTGTCGCCAGCATGGCGGCGAGGGCGATACGTCGTTGGGTGGTCATGGGGGTTGTCTCTGTGTCGTTGTTCAAGGGGCTGCGTGCACGCGCATGGCCGAGGCTCAGGGTTGGGCCTGGCCCTGGCCCTGGCCCTGGCCTTGGCCTTGGCCTTGGCCTTGGCCCTGCCCTTCAGCGAGCGCCATCTTCTGCAGCATGCGGCGCGTGGCCAGCGGCGCCTGGTCGACCGCGATGTCGACCATCGGCGCGCCGGCGCCGTCGGCGAGCACGTTGCGCCACTGGTTCTCCATCAGCACCTTGTCTTCGTGCAGGGTGACCAGGAAGGCATCGGCGAGCCGCTGGGTGATGTCCGCGTCGTCCAGCGCGAAGTCGCGGTACATGGTGGAGAACTTCAGGTGCGTGCCTTCGGTCTCGGGCGTGCAGGGCCCGACCACGCGAATGTTGCGCACCAGCGCCGGGTCGGTGTTGCCCACGGGCTGCGAGCTGATGTCCAGCTGGATGTTGGCGCCCGGCCAGAAGCGGATGGTCTGCGTGCGCCGGGTCTCGCTCCAGCCGAACAGGCGCTTGAACACCGGCGCGGCGTCGGTGCGCTCCCACTCGCGGTGCACTTCCACGCCGTGCGCCGACACGGTCGTGCGCGGCCTGGTCTCGGCCACGTCCTGCGTGCCGACGGTCTGCTGGTGCGCGTAGCTCACATGCGACAGGTCCATCACGTTCTCCAGGTTGTATGTGTAGGGCGCCTCCACGCGCAGCGCGTCGCCGCGCCGGCCGACGTAGGCGGGCGAGCTGCACACGGCCGAGAAGTCGGGCACCGGGGTGTGCGCGGCCAGGGCCTTGTCGCCCATCCATATCCACAGGAAGCCGTCGCGCTCGACCAGCGGGTAGGCCTTGATGCAGGCCTTCGGCGGAATGCGCTCCTGGTTGGGAATGCGCACGCACTGGCCGCTGCCGTCGAACTCCAGGCCGTGGTAGCCGCACTGCACGTGGTCGCCCACGCGCTTGCCCAGGTGCAGCGACACGCGCCGGTGGCTGCAGCGGTTTTCAATGGCCGCGGCGCTGCCGTCCTGGCGGCGGAACAGCAGCACCGGCTCGTTCAGCAGGGTGCGCGGGAACAGCGCGTCGCTCACTTCGTGCGCCATGGCGGCGACGTACCAGCAGTTGCGGGGAAACATCGTTCGATCTCCTTCGTGGGGGGCGGGACTGCGAACGAATGTAGGTTTGGCCACCCCGCAGGTGCATCACATATGTGATGAATCGATAGGGGTTAGCGCGAAGCTGCCGCGGGCCGGGGCGCGGCATAGTCGGCTGCCGCACACACCGTTTCCCCATGAAAGCCAAAGCTACGCAGGCCCCGTCGAACGCGGCAAACGAAGCAAACGCGCACGCGTCGGAGCGCTCCGAGGTCAAGTCCGCGCGCAGGACGCTGGAAATGCTGGAGTTCTTCGCCGCGCGCCACGGCCCGGCCACCGTGTCGGAGGTGGCGGACGCGCTGGACTACCCGCAGTCCAGCACCTCCATGCTGCTGCGCACGCTGGAGTCGCTCGGCTACCTCATTCACGACACAGCCACCCGCAGCTACCGGCCCACCTTGCGCGTGATGCTGCTGGGCACCTGGATGCACGACGAGCTGTTCGGCCAGGCCAGCCTGTTTTCCAACATGGAGCAACTGCGCCTGCACACCGGCCAGGCCGTGCTGGTGGGCCTGCGCCAGGGCATCCATGTGCGATTCATTCTTTCGCTACCGAGCCACAAGCCCAACGCGCTGCGGTACTCCGTCGGCGTAATGCGGCCGGTGTGCCTGTCCGCCGCCGGAAAGATGCTGTTGACGCGCGAGAGCGACCGCGAGGTTCAACGCATCGCGCATCGCGCCAACGCGCAGGCGACGTCTTCGGAGCAGTGTGTGAACGTGCCGGCGCTCGTGGCCGAGGTCCGGGCGTGCCGCGAGCGCGGGTGGGCGGAAAGCATCCACTACCCTCGCGCCGGCTACGCGAACCTGTCGATGCTGCTACCGGCCATTGCCGGGCAGCCTCACATGGGCATCACGCTGGGCATGAGCGTCGACACGCTCAGTGCGCGCAAAGGCCCGCTGCTTCGGGCGCTGGAAAACGCGGTGCGGTCGCTGGTGCCCTGACGCGTTTCCTGCCCGGCGGGCGCAACCGCTCCCGCGCGAACGGATGCCGTCGCTTCTGCCTCACGCTGCGTTCGCCGTTGCCTGCGCATGCCGCGCCGAGCGCACCCAGACGAAGGTCATGCCGGCCGCGAGCAGCACCACCGGCAGCATCGCGGCATTGAGCGGCGCCCAGCCGAAGTGGTCGAGGGCGGGGCCGGCGGCCAGCGTCGCGAAGGCGGTGCACACGTTGCGCAGCAGCTCGGCGGCGCCCTGCGCGCGGCCACGCTCCTGCGGCCGGTACGACTGCGCCAGCAGCGTGGTGCCGCCCACGAACATGAAGTTCCAGCCCACGCCCAGGCAGAACAGCGCCGCGTAGAAGGCGGGCAGCGTGGTCGAGTTCATCGCGACCACCGAGCACACCACGTTGAGCACCATGCCCAGGCTCACCACCCGCGCCAGGCCCCAGCGCTGGATGAGCGCGCCCGCGAACAGCGCCGGCGCGTACATGCCCACCAGGTGCCACTGCATGATGCCCGCGCCGTCGTTGATGGAATGGTTGCAGGCCACGGCGGCCAGCGGCGCGGCCGTCATCACGAACATCATCGACACCGAGCCCACCACGTTGTTGGCCAGCGCGGCAATGAAGATCGGCTGGCGCGCGATGTCGCGCAGCGGCCGCGGCGGGCGCGTGTCGACCGGCGCGCCCGGCGCGGCCTGCGCCTGCGTGTCGCGGTACAGCGCCAGTATCAGCACGACCGACACCGCGCCCAGCACCGCGACCATCAGGTACGCGCCGGCGAACAGCACCGGCGGAAAGAGGTCCTTGCTCCACGCCGCCAGCGCCGGCCCCGCCACCGCCGCGACGACCCCGCCTGCCAGCACCGTCGACACCGCACGGCTCTTGTCCGCGGCCGCCACGCCGTCGGCCGCCGCCAGCCGGTAGAACTGCGCGAAGGCCTGGTACACGCCCACCAGCGCCGTGCCGGCGCAGAACACCCAGAAGTCGTCGTGGAACACCGCCCACACCGACACCAGCCCGCCCGCCGTGCCCGCGAGCGCTCCCAGCGTGAAGCCGCCGCGCCGGCCGATGCGCTGCATGAGCAGCGAGGCGAACCACGTGGCCACCGCGCCCGCCACCGTGATGAGCGCGAAGGGCAGCGTGGCCAGCGACTTGTCGGGCGCGAGCATGTGCCCCGTGAGCGCGGTGAGCGTGAGGTCGATGGACACGGCCGCCGTGTAGAGGCCCTGGCAGATCGCGAGCACGCGCGCGTCGCGGCGGCCTGTAACGGACGTGGCGGACGCGGCGGACGTCGCGGACGTAGGGGTGGAGGGTGTGTCGGTCATGGAAGGACGTGAGCAGGACAAGGGCGTTTGACACCACCGACTCTATGCACCGACACTGCGGCAAGAAAGACATATTTCCCTCATAAAGTGACATGACCCATTCCGTCGCCTTCCTGCTCGTTCCCGAGTTCCAGCTGCTGGACATGGCGGGCCCGCTGTCGGTGTTCCAGGTGGCGGCCGAGCTGGGGCGCAAGCGGCGCGGCCCCACCTACGAGATCTCGGTGCTGTCGGAGCGCGGCGGGCGCGTAACGTGCTCGGCCGGGCTAGAAATACAAACGCGCAGCTGGCGCGGCACCCATACCGATACGCTGGCCGACACGCTCGTCGTGCCCGGCGGCTGGGGCGCGCGAAAGCCCGGCGCCGCCACGCCCGCGCTCATGCAGCACCTGCGCGCCGCATTCGCGGCCAGGCGGCGCGTGGCCAGCGTGTGCACCGGCGCTTTCCTGCTGGCCGAGGCGGGCCTGCTCGACGGCCGCCGCGCCACCACGCACTGGCGGCAGGCCACGCGGCTGCAGCGGGAGCACCCGGGCGTCACCGTCGATGCCGACCGCATCTTCGTGCGCGACGGCAACGTGTGGAGCTCGGCCGGCATCGCCGCCGGCATCGACCTGGCACTGGCCATGGTCGAGGCCGACCTGGGCGCGGACATCGCGGGCGCCGTGGCGCGCGAGATGGTGGTCTACCACCGGCGCGCGGGCGGGCAGTCGCAGTTCTCGGCGCTGCAAGACCTTGCGCCGCAAAGCGAGCGCATGCGCGCCGTGCTGGCGCACATCGGCGAAAACCTGACGGCCGACCTCGGCATCGAGCGGCTGGCCGACGTGGCCTGCGTGAGCCCGCGCCAGTTCATGCGCACCTTCAAGGCCGAGACCGGGCAGACCCCGGCCAAGGCCGTGGAGCGCATTCGCGCCGAAGTCGCGCGCGCGCACATCGAGGGCGGCGACAGCAGCATCGAGGCGGTGGCGCGGCTCACCGGCTTCGACGACACCGAGCGCATGCGGCGCGCCTTCGTGCGCGTGTACGGCCAGCCGCCGCAGGCCCTGCGGCGCGTGGCGCGGGCCGGCTCACTGGTCGCGCAGCAGCGCTGACGCGAGCAGGTTCACCCGCGAGGCCACCAGCCGCGCGCCGTCCGACAGCGGCCTTTGCCGCGAGAGGCTCAGCGCAATGGTCCGCCGAATGCCGGGGCTCGCCACCCGGCACGCGCCGAGCAGGCCCGCCTCCACTTCCTGCGCCACCGCCGTCTTCGGCAGCAGGGTGAAGGCGTGGCCGCTGGCCGCCACGTCTTTCATCGACGTGGCGGTGTCCACCTCCATCACGATATCGAGCTCGATGTTGTGCCGCCGCGAAAGCACGTCGAGCGTGGCGCGCAGGCCGTTGGGCACGGCCGGCAATACCAGCGGCAGGCCGGCGAGGGCGCGAAACGGCATCGTCGGCCCCGCGAGCTCGGGGCGGCCCGCCTTGCCGACAAGAAAGGTGTCGACCTTGCCGAGCACGTCTTCGCCGCGCAGCGCCGAAGAGCCGTAGCGGTTGACGACGATCATGTCGAGCCGGCCGGAGGCCAGTTGCTCGTCCAGCGTGCCGCTGAAGCCCTCCAGCACATGCAGGCGCAAGGCCGGCGCCCGCTCGCGGATGTCGGCCAGCAGCCTTGGCAGCAGCTGCCGCGAGAGCGAAGGCAGCACGCCCACATGCACCGTGCCGGTCAGCACGCCGGCCGCCTCGCTCGCGGTGGTGTCGAGCTGGTGCACCTGGTCGAGCACGCGCTTGACCTCCGGGTACATGCGCTTGCCGAAGTCGGACAGCGTCATGCCGCGCCCGGTGCGCTCGAACAGCCGCCCGCCCCACGCGGCCTCGAGCATGGAAATTTGCCGGCTCACCAGCGACTGCGCGGTGTCCGACGCAATGGCCGCGCGCGACAGCGACTGCATGTCCGCCACGAGCAGGAAAGTGTCCAGCTGCTTGAGTTTCATGGTTTCACTTTAATGGAAACCTGAAATCCATTCATTCGTCTTTCTGGAAATGAGCGCGCGGCCTAACCTCGGCGTTGCAAACCATAAAAGGAGACAAGCTTGAAACTCATGCACTCGCTGTGCGCGGCGCTGGCCCTGCCGCTGCTGCTGGCCTCGCCCCTGTCGCACGCCCAGGACACGGCCTACCCCAGGCAACCCGTCACCCTCGTCGTGCCGTTCCCGCCCGGCGGCCCGACCGATTCGATGGCACGGTTGCTGGCCCAGAAGCTCGGCGACAGGCTGGGGCAGCAGGTCATCATCGACAACCGGGGCGGCGCCGGCGGCGGCATTGCCGCCGAACTGGTGGCGCGCGCACCGGCCGACGGGCAGATGCTGTTCTTCGGCACCACCGGCACGATGGCCATCAACCCCAGCCTGTACAAGAAGCTGCGCTACGACCCGGTGAAAGACTTCGCCCCGGTCAGCCTCATGGCCACGACCATGAACGTGCTGGTCGTCAGCCCGCAGGTGCCGGCGAAGAACCTGGCCGAACTGGTCGCGCTGGCCAAGGCGAAGCCGGGCGAGCTCACCTACGGCTCCGCCGGCAACGGCAGCTCCAACCACCTGTCGGGCGAGCTGTTTCGCAGCACCGCGGGCATCCAGATCAATCACATTCCGTACAAGGGCTCCGCGCCCGCGCTCATCGACCTGCTGGGCGGGCGGCTGTCGATGATGTTCGACACCATCGCCCAGCAAACGCAGAACCTCGCCGCCGGCAAGGTGCATGCGGTGGCCGTGACGGGGCCCAGGCGCTCGCCGCTGCTGCCCAACGTGCCCACGGCGCAGGAGGCCGGGCTCAAGGGCTTCGACGTGACGATCTGGTACGGCGTGCTGGCCCCGAAGGCCACGCCCGCGCCGGTCATCGACCGGCTGCAGCGCGAGATCGCCGCCATCATGGCCACCGACGACATGAAGAAGCGCATGGAGGCCGACGGCGCCGAGGCGCGCAGCACCACGCCCGGCGAGTTTGCCGCGCTCATCAAGAGCGACACCGCCAAGTGGGCGCCGGTGGTGAAGAACTCCGGCGCCAGCCTCGACTGAACCGCACGCTCCCCATGAACTCCATGCTCGACCCTCGCCTGAAGACGGCTTTCTCGCCGCAACGCATCGCCATCGTTGGTGCCACCGAAGACCGCAACAAGGTCGGCGGCCGGCCCCTGCACTACCTGCAGCGCTTCGGCTTCCGAGGCGCCATCTACCCGATCAACCCGAAGCGTGAAACGGTGCAGGGCTTGCGCGCGTACCCCTCGTTCGACGCGTTGCCCGAGGCGCCCGACGTGGCGATCGTGGCGGTCGGCCAGGAGGCCGTGGCCGGCGTGATCGACCAGTGCGCCGCGCGCGGCGTGGCCGCGGCCATCGTCATGAGCTCGGGCTTCGGCGAGACCGGTGCCGCCGGCATGGCGCTGCAGCAGGCGCTGGTCGCGCAGGCGCGCCGCCTCGGCGTGCGCCTGGTCGGGCCCAACGCGCAGGGCGTGGCCAACTTCCAGACCGGCGCGGTGATGAACTTCAGCACCATGTTCATGGAGGTCGCGCCGCAGGACGGGCCCGTGGCCATCGTCAGCCAGAGCGGCGCGGCCAGCGTGATGCCGTATGCGATGTTGCGCGAGCGCGGCGTGGGCGTGCGCTACCTGGTCGCCTCGGGCAACGACGCCGATGCCTCGGTGTGCGAACTGGCGCTGGCCGCCGCGGCCGACCCCGACATTCGCGTGGTGCTGATGTACATCGAGTCGCTGGGCGACCCGGCGATGCTGGCCGAGGTGGCGCGCGTGGCCGGCGCGCGCGGCGCGGCGGTGATCGCGCTGAAGTCGGGCCGCAGCGCGCACGGCGCGAAGGCGGCCGCGTCGCACACAGGTGCCATCGTCAACGACGACGTGGTGGTCGACGCCTTTCTAGAGCGCCATGGCATCTGGCGCGCGAAGGACGTGCACGGCCTGGTCAACGCCGTCGAGCTGTACCTCGCGGCGCCGCCGCGACCTGCCGAGCGGCTGGTGGTCATGAGCCACAGCGGGGCGGTCGGCGTGCTGTGCGCGGACGCGGCCGAGTCGCTGGGGCTGCCGCTGGCGGAACTGGGCGCGCCGGTGGTGAAGGCGCTGGCCGCGATCATGCCCAGCTTCGCGACCGCGCAGAACCCGGTCGACCTCACGGCGTCGCTGATGACCAAGGGGGGCATGTACGCCGACACGCTCGGCGCGCTGGCGGCCGACTCGCAGGCCGACATGTTCCTGGTCGGCGTGCCGGTGGCCGGCGAGGGCTACGACGTGCCGGGCATGGCCCGCGACACGGCGCGCTTCGCGGCGTCGCGCGGCAAGCCGACGGCGGTATCGGCGCCGCAGGCGTCGGTGCGCGACGCCTTCCGTGCCGCCGGCGTGCCGGTGTTCGCGCACGAAACCGATGCCATCGACGCGCTGCACCAGTGGAGCCGGCACGGCGCGCTGCTGCGGCAGGCGGCGGCGCGCAGCGCCCTGGCCGGCGCCGTGGCAACGGTGCCTGCATTGCCCGCGATGCATGCAGCGGCCGGGAGCGACGAGCCGCTGCTGAGCGAGGCCGACAGCCTCGCGCTGATTGCCGAAGCCGGCATTCCCACCGTGCCCTACCGCCTGTGCCGCAGCGCCGACGAGGCGGTGCAGGCATGGCGCGCCCTGGGGCCGGACGTGGTGGTCAAGGCCTGCTCGGCGCGCATTCCGCACAAGAGCGAGCACGGCCTGGTCTTCGTCGGCCTGCAGACGGCCGAAGCGGTCGTCGATGCCTGGACCCGCTGCACGCACAAGGTCGCGGCCATGGGCGTGCCGCTGGACGGCGTGATCGTCGCGCGGCGCGTGCGCGGCCGCCGCGAGTTCGCGCTCGGCGTGCGGCAAGACCCGCTGTTCGGCACGGTGGTCATGGTGAGCGACGGCGGCAAGTACGTGGAGGCGCTGCGCGACTTCGTCGTGCTGCTGCACCCGTTCTGCGAGGCCGACGTGCTCGCCAAGCTGCGCAGCCTGCGCATCGCGCCCGTGCTGGCCGGCGTTCGCGGCGAGAACCCGGTCGACCTGCGGGTGGTGGCCCGCGCGGCGGTGGCGCTCGGTGCGCTGGCCGCTGCGCACCCGAAGGCGATCGCGTCGGTCGACCTGAATCCGCTGATCGTCGGCGACGAAGGGCAGGGCGGCTGGGCCGTCGACGCGGTGATCGAGCGCGCCGGCATGCAAGGAGCCCATGGCCATGAATGACACGGTGCTTGTACAGCAGCGCGACGGCATCGCCGTCGTCACGCTCCACCGCCCCGCGGTGATGAACGCGGTCGACCCCGAACTGCGCCAGGGCCTCACCGACGCGCTGCGTGCGCTCGACGCCGACCCCGCCGTGCGCGCGCTGGTGCTCACCGGCAGCGGCGAGCGCGCCTTCTGCGGCGGCCAGGACCTGGACGAGTCGGCCACCATCGACACCCACACGCTGGCCGGCTGGCTCAACCGCCAGCACGCCATGTACCAGGCGGTGCGCGACGTGACCAAGCCGATCGTGGCCGCGCTGAACGGCACGGCGGTCGGCGCGGGCTTCCAGATGGCGCTGATGTGCGACCTGCGGGTGGCGCATGCCACGCTGCGCATGGGGCAGCCCGAGGTCAGGGCCGGCCTGGCGAGCGTGGTCGGCTCGTACCTGATGTCGCTGCAGATCGGCCATTCGCTCAACCAGCAGTTGTCGCTCACCGGCGAGCTCATCACCGGGCAACGCGCCTTCGAGCTGGGGCTGGTCAACGACCTGGTCGAGCCCGCCCAGGTGCTGCCGCGCGCGCTGGAGCGCGCGAGTGCCTTGGCCGCATTGCCGGGCGCCGCGCTGCGCACCACCAAGCAGCGCTTTCGCGAACGCACGCAGCCGGGCTTCGAGGAAGCCTGCAGCGCGGGCATTCGCTACCAGCTCGAGTGCTACTCGACCGGCGAGCCGCAGCGCGCGATGCGCGAGTTCATCGCGCGGCGCGACGCGGCCCGCACCCCGAAACCCCCCAACGAATGACCCGCATGACAAGCCACACCCACCTCTTCATCGGCGGCGCCCTGGTGCCCGCGCACGGCGAGCACGACCTGCCCGTGGTCGACAGCTTCACGGAGGCGAGCTTCGCCTCTTACCGCAGCGCGTCGGCGGCCGACGTCGACGCGGCAGTGGCCGCCGCGCGCGGCGCGTTCGAAGGCTGGGCCGCGACACCCGTGGCCGAGCGCATCGCCGCCGTGCGCCGGGTGGCCGCGGCGCTGCGCGAGCAGGCAGAGGCCCTGGCCGTCGCCATCTCGCGCGAGGTCGGCATGCCGCGCAAGCTCGCGGCCCGCATCCAGGTCGGCGCGCCCCTCGCGGCGTGGGACATGTACGCCGACCTCGCGGCCGAATTCGAATGGACATCGCGCATCGGCCACTCGCTGGTGCAGCAGGTGCCCACCGGCGTGGTGGCCTGCATCACGCCGTGGAACTATCCGCTGCACCAGATCACCGGCAAAGTCGCGCCCGCGTTGCTCGCGGGGTGCACCGTGGTGCTCAAGCCTTCGGAGCTCGCGCCCACGAGCGCCTTCCTGCTGGCCGAGGCCGTGCGGCAGGCCGGGCTTCCGCCCGGCGTGTTCAACCTGGTGCACGGCGTGGGCGCGGAGGTGGGAGACGCGCTGGTGCGCCACCCGGGCGTCGACATGGTGTCGCTCACCGGCTCGACGCGCGCCGGGCGCCACATTGCATCGGTGGCCGGCAGCGACATCAAGCGCGTGGCGCTCGAGCTGGGCGGCAAGTCGGCCGCGCTCGTGCTGCCCGGGGCCGACCTGGCGCTGGCCGTGAAGGCGACGCTGGCCGGCTGCATGCTGAACTCGGGCCAGACCTGCTCCGCGACCACGCGCCTGCTGGTGCCGCGCGCGTCGCTCGCCGAAGCCGAGGGCATCGCACGGGAGCTGCTCGCCGGCTACCGCATGGGCGACCCGGCGGACGGCGCCACGCGGCTCGGCCCGCTGATCTCCAGGGCGCAGCAGCAGAAGGTGTCGGGCCTGATCGACGAGGCGCTCGCGGCCGGCGCGCGGCGCATCGAAGCCGACACCCCGGTGCCCGCGCATGGCTTCTTCGTGCCGCCCACCGTGCTCACCGACGTCGAGCCCGGCATGGCCGTGGCACGGGAAGAGGTCTTCGGCCCGGTGCTGGTGCTCATGGCTTACGACGGCATCGAGGCCGGCATTGCCTTGGCCAACGACACCGACTACGGCCTGGCCGGCACGGTGTGGGGCCCTGTCGCCGCGCAGACGCTGGCGGTCGCGCGCCGCCTGCGCGCCGGGCAGGTCGACATCAACGGCGCGCCCTTCAACCCCGCGGCGCCCTTCGGCGGTTTCAAGAAATCCGGCCTCGGGCGCGAGAACGGCCGCTTTGGCATCGAGGAGTTCCTCGAGCCGGTCTCCCTGCAGTTGCCGCCGGCCTTCATGGCGTTCACCCCCACCTGATTCGACACACCCCATGACTTTCCAACAGATCATTTACCAGGTCGACGGCCCCGTCGCCACCATCACGTTCAACCGGCCGGGGCAGATGAATGCCCTGACCAAGGTGCTGGAGGCAGAGCTGCGCACCGCCATCGAAACCGCGGGGCGGGACAAGGCCGTGCGCGCCATCGTGCTCACCGGCGCGGGCCGCGCCTTCTGCGCGGGCATGGACATGGAAGAGCTCGCCGTGCTGCCGCCCGAGGACATCCAGGCCGAGGAATGGATGCGGCCCTACGACATGAACCGGCGCGCCGACTACCAGACGCGGTACACCTACTTTCCCGCCGCGCCGAAGCCCATCATCAGCGCCATCAACGGCGCGGCCGCCGGCCTGGGGCTGATCATGGCGCTGTACAGCGACTTCCGCATCGCCTCGGACAAGGCGGTGTTCGCCACCGCCTTCGCCAAGCGCGGGCTGATCGCCGAGCACGGCATCGCCTGGATCCTGCCGCGCATCGTGGGGCATGCCAACGCCACCGACCTGCTGCTGACCTCGCGCAAGATCGACGCGGCCGAGGCCCTGGCCATGGGCCTCGTCAACCGCGTCGTGCCGGCGGACGAGCTGCTGGCGCAGGCGCAGGCGCTGGCCGCGACGCTGTCGAGCGAGGTGTCGCCCCGCTCGGTGCGCGTGATGAAACAGCAGCTGTGGGAGGCGCCGTGGCAGACGCTGGGCGAGGCCGTGGCGCTCGCGAATGCCGAGATGGTGCAGAGCATTCGCAGCGAGGACTTCACCGAGGGCGTGCAGCACTTCGTGGAGCGGCGGCCTGCGCGGTTCACGGGGCGCTAGCCGCGTGGAGCTGCTCGCTCCCCACTACTCGTTGGCACAGGCCAGCACCACGCCTTCAAGCGCCTGCAACGTCAGCAGCCCGCCCTGAAGGCCCGCTCGCTCGGGCCGGGTGCTCGCGAGCACGTCGGCTTTCGCGCCGAACACCGACCCATCGATGTCCCGCGGCGCCTCCGCGAAGTTCAGCAGCACCACGAGCCGCCGCTGCACGAAGGTGCGCGCATACGCCACGACGTCCGCGCCCGCGTCCACCGGTTCCCATGCGCCGGCGTGCAATGCGGGCTCCGCGCGCCGCAGCGCGATCAACCGGCGGTACAGCGCGAGCATCGACGCCGCATCGGCCTGCTGCAACTCGATGTTGTGCGTGGCCCAGTCGTCCGCCAGCCGCAGCCAGGGCCTGCCCTGGCTGAACCCAGCGTGCGCGCCGGTGCTCCACTGCATCGGCGTGCGCTGCGGGTCGCGGCCCAGGCCCTTGCCCGGCTCGTTCTTCTCGAACGGGTCTTGCACTTCGTCGGGCGGAATGGGCACGTCGGTCATTCCTATTTCGTCGCCGTAGTAGAGCGTGGGCGTGCCGCGCAGGGTCAACAGCAGCATGGCCGCGAGCCTGGCGCGCAACGGGCCGACGCGGCTGGCGATGCGGGGCTTGTCGTGGTTGCCGAGCACCCAGTTGGGCGCCGCGCCCGGCGGCAGCGCGGCTTCGTAGTCGTGCACCAGCCGGCGGATGACATCGGCCTGCCACTGCGCGCCGATGAGCTGGAAGTTGAACGGCAGCTGCACGCCCTGCAGCACGCCGTTGCTGTCGAGCCCGTAATACGCCATCAGGCGCGCCAGCGGCAGGTAGAGCTCGCCGATCAGCACGCGCTCGCCCTGCGCGTCGCTGAAGGCGTCGACCACGGCGCGCATCTCGCGCACGATGTCCTGCACCTCGGGAAGGTCGGCGGTGTACAGCGGCAGCAGGCTGTGCGACGGGTCGCCGCCCGGCACGAACGCCGGGTTGGCCGGGTTGTCGCGAAACAGCGCGTCCTTCACCAGGTGGTACAGCACGTCGATGCGAAAACCGTCCACGCCGCGGCGCAGCCAGAAGCGCAGCGCCTCGTACATGGCCGCGCGCACGTCGGGGTTGCGCCAGTCGAGGTCGGGCTGCTCGCGCAGGAACGAGTGCAGGTAGTACTGGCCGGTGGCCGCGTCGAGCGTCCAGGCCGGGCCGCCGAAGTTGCTGAGCCAGTTGTTCGGCGGGCCGCCGTCCGGCGCGGGGTCGCGCCAGATGTACCAGTCGCGCTTCGGGTCCTGCCGCGAAGACCGGCTCTGCATGAACCACGGGTGCTGGTCGGAGGTGTGGTTGGGCACGAAGTCGAGAATGACCTTCAGCCCGCGCGCGTGCGCGCCGCGCACCAGTTCGTCGAAGTCCGCCAGCGTACCGAAGCGGGCGTCGATGCCGCAGTAGTCGGATATGTCGTACCCGAAGTCGGCCATTGGTGAGGGGTAGATCGGCGAAATCCAGACGGCGTCCACGCCGAGCGCCACCAAATAATCGAGCCGTTGCCGGATGCCGCGCAAGTCGCCGATGCCGTCGCCGTCGCTGTCCTGGAACGAACGCGGGTAGATCTGATAGACGATGCCGTTCTTCCACCAGCTGTCGGGCGACGGGGGGTTTTGCCTGGGGTCCATGTGTGCGAGTCCTTCCCTGAAAGCAGGAATGCATGATCAAAGACCTTTGGTATAAGAACGCCGTCGTCTACTGTCTGTCGGTCGAGACCTTCATGGATGCGAACGGCGACGGATGCGGCGACTTCGAGGGCCTCACGCGCCGGCTCGACTACCTCAACGGGCTGGGCGTGTCCACCATCTGGCTCATGCCGTTCCAGACCTCGCCGGGCCGCGACGACGGCTACGACGTGGCGGACTACTACAACGTCGACCCCCGCTTCGGCACCCTGGGCGACTTCGTGGAGTTCACCCACGCGGCCGCGCAGCGCGGCATGCGCGTGCTGATCGACCTGGTGGTCAACCACACCTCCGACCAGCACCCCTGGTTCCAGGAAGCCCGGCGCGACCGCGACAGCAAGTACCACGACTGGTACGTGTGGGCCGAGCGCAAGCCGCCGCGCGCCGACGACGGCGTGGTGTTTCCCGGCGTGCAGAAATCGACCTGGACCTACGACAAGCTCGCCAGGCGCTGGTACTTTCACCGCTTCTACGACTTCCAGCCCGACCTGAACACCAGCCATCCGATGGTGCAGGCCGAGATACTGAAGATCATGGGTTTCTGGACGCAGCTGGGCGTCTCGGGCTTTCGCATGGACGCCGTGCCGTTCGTCATCGCCAGGAAGGGCGCCGACGTGAAGGGCCCGAGCGAGCAGTACGACATGCTGCGCCAGTTTCGCGAGCTGATGCAGTGGCGCAAGGGCGACGCCGTCATCCTCGGGGAGGCCAACGTGCTGCCCAAGACCGACATGCAGTATTTCGGCGACGAGGGCGAGCGGCTGCACATGATGTTCAACTTTCAGGTCAACCAGAACCTGTTCTATGCGCTGGCCAGCGCCGACAGCCGCCCGCTCGCCAAGGCGCTGGCCGCCACGCGGCCGCGCCCGGCCACGTCGCAATGGGGCATGTTCCTGCGCAACCACGACGAGCTCGACCTCGGGCGCCTGAGCAAGGCGCAGCGCGAGCGCGTGTTCGCGGCCTTTGCGCCCGATAAAAACATGCAGCTGTACGACCGCGGCATCCGCCGGCGCCTGGCGCCCATGCTGGGCAGCGACCGGCGCCGGCTCGAGCTGGCGTACAGCCTGATGCTCACGCTGCCGGGCACGCCCGTGCTGCGCTACGGTGACGAGATCGGCATGGGCGACGACCTGGCCCTGCCCGAGCGCAACTGCGCGCGCACGCCCATGCAGTGGTCCACCGAGCCGCACGGCGGCTTCACTGCCGCGCGCAAGCCGGTGCGCCCGGTGATCAGCGGCGGCGCCTACGGCTTCGAGCACGTCAACGTGGCCGCGCAGCGGCGCGACCCCGAGTCGCTGCTCAACTGGATGGAGCGCGCCCTGCGCATGCGCAAGGAAATTCCGGAGGTGGGGTGGGGCGACTTCGAGGTGCTCGCGCACCCGTCCGCGCAGGTGCTGGTGTTGCGCTACGACTGGCGCAACAACTCGGTGCTGTTCGTGCACAACCTGTCCGAGCAGCCGATGGAGTTCGAGTTGCCGGCGCGCAAGATCGGGCCCGACGGGGCGCGGCTGACCAACCTGCTGACCGAGGCGCACAGCAACGCCGACAAGAAGGGGCTGCACTGCATGCTGCTGGAGCCCTATGGCTATCGCTGGTTCAGGGTCGGCGGGCTGGGGTATCTGCTGCAGCGCAGTGAGATCTGAGCGGACCTGAATCAGGCCTCTGCAGCGACCCACCGCCCCTGTTCGCACGGGCGGCGGGCCGCACCAAACGGACCTTGGCTGCGCCAAAACGGCGCGCCCTTGCGCCTTGCCGTCCGGCGCCGGAGCCCAATTTGGTGCAACTCACCCCGCACAACCCCGTGAACACTCGGCACGGATGTTGCACTGCACTCCCCACTGTCCCGCGGCAACGTCGCTGCGGCAAGACAGACCCCCGCCAATGACGGCGACACGAGCGAGCTGAAGGCGCAGGCCGACGGTTCGTCCGCTTCAACCCGATTTGCATCCGTTTCCAGGCGGGGGCTCACCGTGACCGTTGCATCTTCAACGCGTCGTCGGTCTGCACCTTCCGAGACCGGGTGTGTGCAGGAACCGACATGAAAATCGCAGTGATTGGCCACGGCATGGTGGGCCACAAGTTTCTGGAGCAGCTCCACGAGCTCCAGCTCGCGCAGGCCGAGGTCACCGTGCTGTGCGAGGAACCCCGGGCGGCCTACGACCGGGTTCACCTGTCCGAATTCTTCTCCGGCAAGACGGCCGACGACCTCTCGCTGGTCGAGCCCGGCTTCTTCGAGCGCAGCGGCTTCACGCTGCGGCTGGCCGCCCGCGCGGTGGCGATCGAGCGGCGCAACAACACCGTGACCACCGCCGACGGCGAGGTCATCGGCTACGACAAGCTGGTGCTGGCCACGGGCTCCTCGCCCTTCGTGCCGGCCGTGCCCGGGCGCGACCGGCCTAACTGTTTTGTGTACCGCACCATCGAAGACCTGGAGGCCATGAAGGCCTGCGGCGCGCGCTCGAAGAGCGGCGTGGTCGTGGGCGGCGGGCTGCTGGGGCTGGAATGCGCCAAGGCGCTGCGCGACATGGGCCTGGACACCCACGTGGTCGAGTTCGCGCCCCGGCTCATGGCGGTGCAGGTCGACGAGGGCGGCGGCCGGGCGCTGCGCAGCAGCATCGAGGCGCTGGGGCTGCACGTGCACACGGGCCGCAACACGGTGGAGATCACCGATGGCGCCGCCGCGCGCCACCGCATGGTGTTCGCCGACGGCACGTACCTGGAGACCGACATGATCGTGTTCTCCGCCGGCATCCGCCCGCGCGACGAGCTGGCCCGCCAGTCGGTGCTGGCGGTCGGCCCGCGCGGGGGCGTGGCCATCGACAGCCATTGCCGCACCAGCGACCACGACATCTACGCGGTGGGCGAGTGCGCCTCGTGGAACGAACAGACCTTCGGGCTCGTCGCGCCGGGCTACGACATGGCGCGCGTCGCGGCGAAGCACATCGCAGGGCAGGCCGACGCGGCCTTCACCGGCGCCGACATGAGCACCAAGCTCAAGCTCATGGGGGTGGACGTGGCCAGCATCGGCGACGCCCACGGCAAGACGCCCGGGTCGCGCGCATACCAGTACGTGAACGAGCACAAGCAGGTCTACAAGAAGATCGTGGTCAGCAGCGACGGCAAGCAGCTGCTGGGCGCGGTGCTGGTGGGCGACGCGGCCGAGTACGGCACGCTGCTGCAGATGGCGCTCAACGGCATCGCGCTGCCGGCGGACCCCGAGTTCCTGATCCTGCCGGCCAGCGACGGCCAGGCCCGGCCCGGCCTGGGCGTGGACGCGCTGCCCGACACCGCGCAGATCTGCTCGTGCAACGACGTGAGCAAGGGCCGCATCTGCGCGGCCGTGGGCGAGGGCGCGTGCACCGTCGCCGAGATCAAGGCCTGCACCAAGGCCGGCGCCACCTGCGGCGGCTGCGTGGCGCTGGTGGGCCAGGTCATGAAGGCCGAGATGGCCAAGCGCGGCATGGCCGTGAACAACCACCTGTGCGAGCACTTCGCGTACTCGCGCCAGGAGCTGTACCACCTGGTTCGCGTGGGCGAGATCCGCAGCTTCGACGACCTGCTCGCGCGCCACGGCAAGGGCCTGGGCTGCGACATCTGCAAACCCACCGCCGCGAGCATCTTCGCCTCGTGCTGGAACGAGTTCGTGCTGAAGAAGAACCTGGCCAGCCTGCAGGACAGCAACGACTACTTCCTGGGCAACATCCAGAAGGACGGCAGCTACTCGGTGGTGCCGCGCATGCCGGGCGGCGAGGTGACGCCCGACGGGCTCATCGCCGTGGGGCAGGTGGCCAAGAAGTACGGCCTGTACACCAAGATCACCGGCGGCGCGCGCGTGGACATGTTCGGCGCGCGTGTCGAGCAGCTGCCCGCCATCTGGGAAGAGCTGATTGCCGCCGGCTTCGAGTCGGGCCATGCCTACGGCAAGTCGCTGCGCACGGTGAAGAGCTGCGTGGGCTCGACCTGGTGCCGCTACGGCGTGGACGACAGCGTGGGCCTGGCCGTGGAGCTGGAGAACCGCTACAAGGGCCTGCGCGCACCGCACAAGATCAAGTTCGGCGTGTCGGGCTGCACGCGCGAATGCGCCGAGGCGCAGGGCAAGGACGTGGGCATCATCGCCACCGAGCGCGGCTGGAACCTGTACGTGTGCGGCAACGGCGGCATGAAGCCGCGCCACGCGGAGCTGCTCGCCGCCGACCTGTCGAAGGCAGAGCTGGTGCGGCTCATCGACCGCTTCCTGAGCTTCTACGTGCGCACCGCCGACCGCCTGCAGCGCACCAGCACCTGGCGCGAGAGCCTGGAGGGCGGGCTCGGCTACCTGAAAGACGTGCTCGTCAACGACAGCCTGGGGCTCGCCGCCGAGCTCGAGGCGCAGATGCAGCACGTGGTCGACACCTACCAGTGCGAGTGGAAGACCGCGGTGACCGACCCGGTGACGCGCCAGCGCTTTCGCTCCTTCGTCAACAGCGAGAAGCCCGACGAGCACATCGTGTTCGTGCAGGAGCGCGGGCAGGTGCGGCCGGCGCGCGCGCACGAGCGCAGCGCCGCACAGAGCGCCACTCAGAGCGCCGCGCAAAGCGCCACGGCGCCGGCCGCCCCCGATGTCGAAACCGCCTGAACCCGAAGGACACGTAGCCATGAACGCAGCCATGACCACCGACCGACCGCAATGGACCGCCGTGTGCGCGGCCAGCGACATCCTTCCCGACACCGGCGTGTGCGCGCTCGTGGGCGGCGTGCACGTCGCCATCTTCAGCGTGGGCCGCGAGCAGGCGCTGTTCGCCATCGACAACGTCGACCCCAAGGCGCAGGCCAGCGTGCTGTCGCGCGGGCTCGTGGGCAGCCTGGGAGACCGCATCGTGGTGGCCTCGCCGCTCTACAAGAACCACTTCGACCTGCGCAGCGGCGAATGCCTGGAGGCGCCCGAGCACTCGGTGCGCGCGCATGCGGTGCGCGTGCACGAAGGGCGCGTGCTGGTCGCGCTGGGCTGACACCGCCGCACGTTGCGCCTCTTGCGCATTCAGTTTCTTTTTTTCGTCTTCAAGGAATCTTCATGGCCTACCTAGCCCCCGCCGAGTTCGTGACCAAGATGGTCGACGCCGGTGAATCCAAGCTGCTCATGTCCACCCGCGACACGCTCATTCGCTCCTACATGGCGGGCGCCATCCTGGCGCTGGCGGCGGCCTTTGCGGTGAGCATCACCGTCAACACGGGCAACGCGCTGGTCGGGGCCATGCTGTTCCCGGTCGGTTTCATCATGCTGTACCTGCTGGGCTTCGACCTGCTCACGGGCGTGTTCACGCTGGCGCCGCTGGCCGTGCTCGACAAGCGCCCCGGCGCCACCTGGGCCGGCGTGCTGCGCAACTGGGGCCTGGTGTTCGTCGGCAACTTTGCCGGTGCGCTGACGGTGGCGGTGTTCATGGCCATCATCTTCACCTTCGGTTTCAGCGAGGCGCCCAACGCCATCGGCGAGAAGCTGGGCCACATCGGCGAAGGCCGCACCGTGGGCTACGCCGCGCACGGCGCCGCGGGCATGCTCACGCTGTTCATTCGCGGCGTGATGTGCAACTGGATGGTGTCCACCGGCGTGGTGGCCGCCATGATGTCGACCACCGTGTCGGGCAAGGCCATCGGCATGTGGATGCCGGTGATGGTGTTCTTCTACATGGGCTTCGAGCACTCCATCGTCAACATGTTCCTGTTTCCCACCGGCCTGCTGCTGGGCGGCAAGTTCACGTTCATGGACTACCTGATCTGGAACGAGATTCCCACCGTGCTGGGCAACCTGGTGGGCGGCCTGACCTTCGTGGGCCTCACGCTGTACACGACGCACTACAAGACCTCGCCCAAGCGGGCTGTGAACTGAGCCGCTTGCCAGCAGACGCAGATGCAAGCCGGAGCCGCGAGGTGAGCTTGCGCGTATCGCTCGGCCAGCACTCGCTGGCGCGGCCCGGCTCGGTCAACCAGGACTTCCACGGCGCCATGCTGCCCCGGGGCGCGCAGCGCGCGGCCAAGGGCATCGCGGTGGCGCTGGCCGACGGCATCGGCTCCAGCCGCGTAAGCCAGGTGGCGAGCGCCGCGGCGGTGCGCGGCTTTCTGGACGACTACTACGCCACCTCCGAGGCCTGGTCGGTGCGCCGCGCGGCGCAACGCGTGCTGGGCGCGACCAACTCGTGGCTGCACGCGCAAACGATGCGCAGCGATGCGCGCTTCGACAAGGACAGCGGCTACGTCTGCACCTTCAGCGCGCTGATCGTCAAGGGCCGTGAGGTGCATCTGCTGCACGTGGGCGATGCGCGCATCTACCGGCTGCATGCGCACGCGCTGGAGCAGCTCACCGACGACCACCGCGTGCACGTGTCGTCGCAGGAGTCTTACCTGGGCCGTGCGCTGGGCGCGGGGCCGAACGTGGAAATCGACTACCGCAGCTGGCAAGCGGAAGTGGGCGATGTCTACCTGCTGGCCACCGATGGTGCCTACGCGCACCTCGATGCCGCCGCGGTGCACGACGCGCTCGCGCGCTGCGCGCACGACTTCGACGCTGCCGCGCGAGAGCTGGTGCTGACCGCGCAGGCGCGGGCGCAGGCCACGGGCAGCGAAGACGACTGCACGGTGCAGCTGCTGCGCATCGACGCGCTGCCCGCCGCCGACGTGGCGCAGCTGCACCGGCAGCGCGAAGGCTTGGCGATCGCGCCCACGCTGGGGCCCAGGGATCGCTTCGAGGGCTTCACCCTCGTGCGCGAGCTGCATGTGAGCTCGCGCAGCCACGTGCACCTGGCGACCGACGACGCCACCGGCCAGCCGGTGGTGCTGAAGCTGCCTTCGGTCGACCTGCGCGACGACGCGGACTACCTCGACCGCTTCGTGCTCGAGGAATGGGTGGCGCGGCGCGTCGACAGCGTGCATGTGCTGAAGGCCGTCGCGCACGAGCGCGCGCGGCGCCACCTGTACGTGGCCATGGAGTACGTCGAAGGCCAGACGCTGGCGCAATGGATGGTCGACCACCCCGCGCCCGCGCTGGACGATGTGCGCGGCATCGTCGCGCAACTGGCGCAGGGGCTGCAGGCGCTGCACGGCAAGGAGATGCTGCACCAGGACCTGCGCCCCGAGAACGTGATGATCGACCGCGCGGGCACGGTGAAGATCATCGACCTGGCCTCGGCGCATGTGGCTGGTTTTGCTGGTTTGGCGGGTTTGGCTGGCATGGCCGACAGCACGGAGCAGGGCCGGCCGTTGGCCATCGAAGGCACCTTGCAGTACACCGCGCCCGAGTACTTCGTGGGGGACGGCGGCAGCGTGCGCTCCGACCTGTTCTCGCTGGCCGTCATCGTCTACCAGATGCTCACGCGGCAGCTGCCCTACGGGTTGCAGGCGGCGCGGGTGCGTTCGCGGGCGGACGTGAGCCGGCTGCGCTATGTGCCGGTGCGGCACTTCAGGCCCGACCTGCCGGCGTGGGTCGATGCGGTGCTGCGCAAGGCGCTGAACCCCGAGCCGGCGAAGCGGCAGCAGGCGGCGTCTGAATTCGTGCAGGACCTGAAGGCGCCGGGGCAGGAGTTTGTGTCGCCGCGGCGCGCGGCGCTCATCGAGCGCAACCCGGTGCGCTTCTGGCAGGGCACGACGGTGTTGCTGGCCGCGCTGTCGGTGGTGTTGCTGGGGGCGCTGGTGCTGGGGCGTTGATGTCGTTGTGCACGGCTATGGCCGGGCGCTGTGGTTCAAGACGCAAAAGACGGACCGCAAAAGACGGACTGCGAAAGTCGCAGCCCGCCAGACCGGCTGCTAGCCGCCGGTCGCAGGCGCTCCTCTTCGCGCCTTCTCGCTCACCTGAAACAGCTCTCCGGCCTTGCGCGCCAAATCGGCTGCAAGCCAAAGCAGGTTGTCCAGTTGTTGCGGCCCGCTGCCGCTGCACCAGTCGATGTCTTCGCCGTGGCAGACCCACAGGAGCGCTTCGAGTTGAGAGAGTGTGTTTTCCAGAAGATCCGCCGGAGCTTGTGTGTCTTGGGCGCTGTCTTCGGAAGCTCCGGGCGTGGGTGGCCGGGCTATAGTCTTGGTAGCCATTTTTGTGCGTTCCTTTAGAGGGTAAGTGCACTTCTTTGGTTAGACGGTCGGGGTGTTCTAGCACCCCGGCCGTCGCCTTTTGATACCTCGCTTTTGCATCGGTGCTTTCGCACCGACAACCTGCCGCGAGGCAAGCAGCCTTTCAAGAGTTTGTCTGTCTGGTGGGTAACGCCTTCCTTGTTCCCTTGGCGGGAAGTTGAGTAGCAGGGGCGTCCACTTTAGGCAGGAGCGTGCGCGGTGTGGCGACTTCGCGCGGCACGAAGTCCCGATTCGCGCCAACAAATGCAGCTTCCGGCGTGCTGCGTGGAAGCAAGTTTTGGCAAGCGCGGGGCGCGCACCGCGCAGGTGTCAATCGGCAATCTTTCCGCGCGGAATTGACGATTCAAAACGCCTGTGACCTGGGCGTGATCGGCATGCCACGCAGCGCGCGCAGCCGAGCTACAGCCTCAGTCGTTCGCCTGGAAGTTCACCGCCTTCATGATGCCGGCCCACCGCGCCGTGTCTTCCCGCATCGTCTTCAGCAGCGCCTCGGGCCCGTCGCCCACCGGGTACATGCCGTTCTGCAGCAGCTGCTGGCGCACCTCGCGCGAATTGACGGCGCGCATGAACTCGGCGCGCAGCTGGTCGACCACCGGCTTGGGCGTTTTCAGCGGCGCGTAGTAGGCAAACCAGGCGGTGGCTATCACGTTGTTCTGGCCGCCTTCCACGAAGGTGGGCACGTTGGGCATCAGCGGGGAGCGCTTGTCGCCGCTGGTGGCCAGCACCTTCACGCGCCCGCTGGGCAGCATCTGCAGCGCGCCGCCCACGGTGTCGAAGTAGGCGGGCACGGTGCCGCCCATGACGTCCTGGCGCGCGGGGGTGGAGCCGCGGTAGGGCACGTGCACCATGCTCAGCCCGGCCGAGCGGTTGAGCATCTCGCCCAGAAAGTGCGACGGCGTGCCCGCGCCGTAGGACGCGAAGCTCACGCCGCCGGGCTGCTTCCTGGCCCACGCGATGAACTCGGGCAGGGTGTTGGCGGGCACGTCCTTGTGCACCACCAGGGCCAGCTCGAAGCGCGCGGCGTTGACGATGGGCTGAAAGTCCTTGATGGGGTCGTACGACAGGTTCTTGTACGCGCTGGGGAACATGGTCATCATGCCGGCCGTGCCCAGCAGCACGGTGCGGCCGTCGGGCGCGGCGGTTTTCACGGCCTCCACGGCAATGCGGCCGGCGGCGCCGGAGCGGTTGTCGACCACCAGCGGGCCGAGCGAATCGCGCACCTCTTGCGCAATGGCGCGCGTGAGCACGTCTTGCGTGCCGCCGGCCGGCACGCCGATGAGCACGCGAATGGGCGTGCCCGGCGTGATGGCCGGCTGGGCCAGCGTCGTGCCGAACGGCGCCATGGTCATCGCCACGGCCGTGCCGCCGATGGCGGCCAGCACGCGGCGCCGCCGCAGGGTGGCGGGGCGGGTGGTGGGGCGTGTGGTGGGGTGTGCTTTCAACTGTCTTGTCTCCGTGTCGGGTTGGCTTTTGCGGCCACTTTAGAGCGCGGACAATTGATTCATCTAATCAATCATTCCCTGGGCAAACCCTATGCAAGCGCCGCTGCGCCCGCTCGACGACCTGCTGCTTTACCGCACCAGCCCGCTGCTGTCGGTGGCGGGTGGCATGGTCATTCGCCTGTGCGAGGGCCGCTTCGGCATCACGCGGCGCGAATGGCGGCTGGTGGCCACGCTGGCCGGTCATGGCGCGCTGGGCTCGTCGCAGCTGGCGGAGCACGCGCAGCTCGACCGGGCGCGCACGTCGAAGGCGGTGAGCTCGCTGGTGCAGAAGGGCATCGTCTCGCGCGAGCAGCCCGCGGGCGACCGGCGCCACGTGCTGCTGCGCCTGACCGCGCCGGGCACGGCGCTGTACGCCGAGCTGTACCCGCTGGTCTGCGCGATCAACGCCGAGCTGCTGGGCGCGCTCGACGCGCACGAGGTCGCGCTGCTCGACGGCATGCTGCAGCGCCTGCACGCGCGCGGCGAGGCCATGGTGGCCGCGGCCGACCTGCCCAAGGCCGACCGCCGCCGCCGCGACTCGCCCGCGCCGCGTTGAAGGGGGGCGCCCCGCTGCGGCGGGACGGGGGCGCCGTGCAGACATCGGCCAACAGCGACAAAATGGCCGGCCCCCTGCAGTCGCCTTGTTTCCAATGCTTGACGCGCGACGGCCCGGGGTGCCTACACAGAACTCCTTCCCGCGCATGTCTTCTCCCCCCGCCGCACCGCCTTCCCCGTCTGCTTCTTCTTCGTTTTCGCTGCGGCGCATCGCCGTTCCCGCCTTCGGCCCCTCGCTGCTGTTCGGCCTGGGCGAGGGCGCCATCCTGCCCATCGTGCCGCTCACGGCGCGCGAGCTGGGGGCGTCGGTGCCCATCGCGGCGCTGATGGTGGCGCTCATCGGCATCGGCTCGCTGCTCAACAACATTCCGGCCTCGATGATCACCATGCGCTGGGGCGAGCGCTGGGCCATCGTGGTGGCGGGGGTGTGGAGCGGGCTGGGCATGGCGCTGTGCGTGGGCACCTCGCACCTGGGGCTGTTCGCCACGGGCTGCTTCATGGTGGGCATGTCGCAGGCCGTGTACAACCTGGCGCGCCAGAGCTACATGACGGAGGCGGTGCCGCCCGAGTTCCGGGCGCGGGCGCTGTCCACGCTGGGCGGGGTCATGCGCATCGGCATGTTCGCCGGGCCCTTCCTGGCGGCGGGCGCGGTGCATGCGTACGGCCTGCCGGCGGCGTATGTGGTGGGCATCGTCGCGGTGATGGGCGCGGCGGCGCTGGGCGCGCGCATTCCCGACCTGGAGGTGCCGCCGGCCCCGCCGGGGCACGTGGCGCCGGCGCCGACCACCATCGTGTCGACGCTGCGCGACCACCGGCGCGTGTTTCTCACGCTGGGGCTGGGGGTGATGCTGGTGAGCGCGGTGCGCGCGTCGCGCCAGGCCGTGATACCGCTGTGGGCCGACCACCTGATGCTGGCGCCCTCGGTCGCCTCGCTGATCTACGGGCTGGCCGGCGGCATCGACATGCTGGTGTTCTACCCCGCCGGCAAGGTGATGGACCAGAAGGGCCGGCGCTGGGTGGCCGTGCCTTCGATGCTGATCATGGGGCTGGCGATGCTGCTGATGCCGCTGACCACCGGCACGCTCACGCTGCTGCTGGTGGCGCTGGCCATCGGCTTCGGCAACGGCATCGGCTCTGGAATGATCATGACGCTGGGCGCCGACCATTCGCCGCGCCACGGCCGCGCGCACTTCCTGGGGGTGTGGCGGCTCATGTCGGACATCGGTTCGTCGTGCGGTCCGGCGCTGCTGTCGTTCCTGGCGGGCAGCCTGTCGCTGGCCTCGGGCATCGCCGCCATCGGGTTGATCGCCTTTGCCGCGGCGGGCGCGCTGGCGTACTGGATTCCGCGGCGGGGCAAGGCGGGAAAGGCCGCGGAGGCCGCCGAGTCCGCGAAAGCAGAAAGCGCCACGCCGGGCGCGTAGGTCGAACCACGTTCCAATGCAGGAGCCGACATGAGCACCAGGAAAGCACCGAAGACAGCAAAGACCGCCGCAGCGTTGCGCCGCATCGCCGTCCACGTCGAAGAGCCGCAGCCGGGTCGCTTCGCCTGGGTGCTGAGCGAGCTGTCCGACGAGGCCGAACCGTCTCTCACGGTGATCGCCCAGGCCGGCAAGCCCGTGCGCAGCTACCAGCAGGCGATGGCCCAGGGGTTGTGGGCGCTGCAGTCGATGGTCGACGACCTGGAACTGGGGCCGCGCGAAACGGCAGCCGGCGCCGCTTCTTCGCGCGGTGCAAGCGCGGGCAGCCGGAAGAAAGCCAGCGAGCGGGAAGACCGTGAGCATGAAGACGACTCGCATGAAGACAAAGGCGAAGCTGCGGATTCCTCGCCGCCCAAGGGCACGTCGCGCACTGCCTTCGGCTTCGGGCTGATCGGCTAGCGGCGTTTTCCGGTCGGCGGCTGGGGCACCGTCCCACACCGGCGCGCGCGCGAGGGCGGCAGCCTTCCATGGCCGGCGTTCGGCAAAGGGCGAGTTGCGTGCCGCCGTTCGCTTTCCCCATCCATCGCTTCAGCGCAGAAGGAACCTCCTCATGGCCACCAGCAGCAGAACCCTGTGGAAGGGCGCGATCACCTTCGGGCTCGTTCACATTCCCGTGGGCTTGCACACCGCCAGCACCGAGCAGGGCGTGGACTTCGACTGGCTCGACAAGCGCAGCATGGACCCGGTGGGCTACAAGCGCATCAACAAGAAGACGGGCCGCGAGATCGACAAGGACAACATCGTCAAGGGCTTCGAGTACGAAGACGGCAAGTACGTGGTGATCTCGCCCGACGAGATCGAGGCGGTTTACCCGCGCACCACCCAGACCATCGAGATCCAGCGCTTCATCGACGCCAACGAGATCCCCTTCGTGTACCTGGAGCGGCCCTACTACGTGGCGCCCATCAACAAGGGCCAGAAGGTGTACGCGCTGCTGCGCGAGGTGCTGGTGAAGACCGGCAAGGTCGGCCTGGCCAAGGTGGTGATCGCCACCAAGCAGCACCTGGCCGTGCTGGTGCCCTCGGGCAAGGCGCTGGTGCTGAACCTGCTGCGCTGGGGCGACGAGGTGAAGACGCTCGACGGGCTCGACCTGCCCGCCGCCGGCGTGAAGGGCGCCCACCTGACGCCCGCCGAAATGAAGATGGCGCAGCAGCTGGTGGAGGACATGTCGGGCAAGTGGAACCCCGAAGACTTCAAGGACGAGTTCAAGCACGCGGTGATGAAGATCGTCGACAAGAAGGTGAAGGCGGGCGACACGGAGACGGTGATACAGCCGGAGGAAGAGGCGCCGGGCGAAAGCGCGGAGGTGATCGACCTGACGGAGTTGCTGGCGCGCAGCCTGCGAGGAGGAAAAAGCGCGAAAGGCGCGAAGGCCACGACCGGCAAACCGGCGGCGAAGAAGGCAACGGCCAGGACAGCCGCCAAGACCACAGCAAAGACAGCCACGAAGACAGCCACGAAGACAACCGCCAAGTCCGGCAGCGCCTCGCGCAAGACCGCCTCCACCCATCGCGAGGCACCGGCACGCAAGGCCGCCTGAAACGAATCGATGCGATGTAAAGCGCCGTGAGGCACGGGGACGCGCCGATCTCCTACTTTGCCGCCTCGCCCGAGCGTCCACGCTCTGTGAAAACCCCGGCACCCGGGACACTTTTCATCAAGGAGCACCACACATGGCAACCAGCAGCATCCTGGGCGGCGAGCACGCCCCGGCCGAACCCAAGGGCAGCGACGAAGACAGCCTGGGCCCAAGCGATTCCAGCGACAGCGGCAGCGACGCCGCAGGCACCGGCAACCGCGCCGAGGCGGAAGGCGGGCTAGAGGAAGCGACCAACGCCGACATCCTTCCCGACAGGGTGGGCGTGTTTCCCGATTCGGCTTCCGAAGTGGCCGATTCGGTCGAAGACCCGGACGCCGTGAACGCGGAGGACCTTGCGGACCTCGACGCCAGGGATCTAGACGACAGGGACGAGGAGGCCGACCCCGAAGACAGCGAAGCAGCGCGCTGATGTCAGGCACGCGACACGGCCCGTCGGCCGTCACCCGACGCCCCACCACCGCCGATGCGGACCGCGCGTTGCGCCAGGTCTTCGGCCATGCCCGCCTGCGCAACGGTCAGGCGCAAGTCATCCAGCGCGTGATGGCGGGCGAGTCGACGCTGGCGGTCATGCCCACGGGCGCGGGCAAGTCGCTGTGCTACCAGCTGCCCGCCGTGCTGTTCGCCGGCCGCACGGTGGTGGTGTCGCCGCTGATCGCGCTCATGAAAGACCAGTGCGACAAGCTGCGCGGCCTGGGCATCCATGCCGTGCAGGTGAACAGCGCACTCGGCGCCGACGAGCTCGCGCAGGCCGAGCAGGCCATCGACGACGGCAGCGCGCGCATCGTGCTGACCACGCCCGAGCGGCTCGCCGCGCCGGCCTTTCAGCAGCGGCTGTCGGCCCACCCGATCGCGCTGGTGGCGGTCGACGAGGCGCATTGCATCTCGCAATGGGGGCACGACTTCAGGCCCGCGTTCCTGGACATCGGCCCGGCCATCAAGGCGCTGGGCAGCCCGCCGGTGCTGGCGCTGACGGCCACCGCGAGCGACGACGTGGCCGCCGACGTCATGAAGTGCCTGGGCATTCCGCGCGCCGGGCTGGTCGACACGGGCGCGTTTCGCTCCAACCTGCATTTCGCCGTCGAGCAGCTGGCGGACGACAAGGCGCGGCTGCAACGCACCGTCGAGTGGGTGCGCCAGGCGCCGGGCTGCGGCATCGTCTACGCCGCCACGGTGAAGGCCGCGCAGCAGGCCTACGAGGCGCTGCGGGCCAGCGATGAGTCGGTGGCGCTGTACCACGGCAAGCTGGGCGCGCGCGAGCGCAGCGACGCGCAGGAGGCCTTCATGGCCGGCACTGCGCGGGTGATGGTCGCGACCAACGCCTTCGGCATGGGCATCGACAAGCCCGACATCCGCTTCGTGCTGCACTGCCAGATGCCGTCGAGCCTGCACGCCTACTACCAGGAGGCCGGCCGCGCCGGGCGCGACGGACTGCGCGCTCGCTGCGTGCTGCTGTTCCAGGCGCGCGACCGGGCGGTGCAGCAGTTCTTCCTGGCGGGCAAGTACCCGCAGCTGGAAGACCTGGACGCCATCTACCGGCAGCTGCTGGCCGAGCCGCCGCAGGAACATCCCCACCAACAACAGCAGGAACATCCGCAAGGCTGGACCACCGCGGCCCTGCTCGACGCGCTGGACCGCCCCCGCACCAAGATGCAGTCGGGCATCGCGCTGCTGAGGCAGGAGAAGGTGATCAAGATCGACCGCCGCGGCCACGTGTCGCTCAGGCAAGGCCCGAGCGCCGCCATCGACTTCGCGCCCATGCTC
The DNA here is from genome assembly GCF_041355175.1 of Variovorax sp. RCC_210. Classification (NCBI taxonomy): domain Bacteria; kingdom Pseudomonadati; phylum Pseudomonadota; class Betaproteobacteria; order Burkholderiales; family Comamonadaceae; genus Variovorax; species Variovorax sp. RCC_210. The sequence goes on from NZ_JBFUPJ010000003.1 coordinate 307,080, forward strand.
GACGCCTACAAGGCGCGGCGCCTGCAAGACCGCGAGACGCTGGAGCGCATGCTGTCTTACGCCCAATCGGGCCAGTGCCGCTGGCACCTGCTGCTGGACGACCTGGACCCGGCCGCGGCCATGAAGCGCTGCGGCGTGTGCGACAACTGCCAGCGCATCGCCGCGCACGAGGTCGCGATGGCGCAGCCCATCGTCGTGGGGCCGGAAACGGTGAGCGCGGCGGCGGGTGGCGCGCCAAATTCCACGACCACGACAACGACAACGACAACGCCACCACAGGAAAAGGCGACCCCGGCGTTCGCGGCCAGCGACCCGGTGCGCGTGAAGCGCTTCGGCGAAGGCGTGGTCGTGGCGGCGGACGCGGGCTCCGTCACGGTGGAGTTCGCCGATGGCAGCCGGCGATGCTTTCACCCGGACTACGTCAGCCGCCGTCGGGCTGCGCGTGCCGCGCTGGCAGCACCGACTCGGCGGAGCGCCTTGGTCAGCCTGGCGGGATAGGTCTTCGTTTCTTCGAGTGCAGTCGTTTTGACATGAAATTGTCAGAACGACTTGAATTGACCGGATGTCGATTCGACTCGAAGCAGCGCCAAGTCGTTGATTTCAAAGGCGTGGCGGCGCGGCACGGCGGTTGCAATGGACAAGCCATCCATTTCATCGACAACCGCAAAGGTCCCATGATCACCCCCGCCCAACGCGCCATCGTCTCGTCCACCGTGCCCCTGCTCGAACAGGGCGGCGAGGCGCTGACCACCCACTTCTACAAGATGCTGCTGGCCGAGCACCCCGAGGTTCGCCCCTTCTTCAACGAGACCCACCAGGCCAAGGGCGACCAGCCGCGCGCGCTGGCCAACGGCGTGCTCATGTACGCGAAGAACATCGACCGGCTGGAAGCCATGGGCCCGCTGGCCACGCAGATCGTCAACAAGCACGTGGCGCTGCAGGTGATGCCCGAGCACTACCCCATCGTCGGCGGCTGCCTGCTGCGGGCCATTCGCGACGTGCTGGGCGCCGAGGTGGCGACCGACGAAGTCATCGACGCCTGGGCCGCCGCCTACGGGCAGCTGGCGGACATCCTCATCGGCGCCGAGAAGCAGCTGTACGACGCCCAGGCCGCGGCGCCCGGCGGCTGGCGCGGCGCGCGCGAGTTCACGGTGGTGCGCAAGGTGCAGGAAAGCGCGGAGATCGCCTCGTTCCACTTCGCGCCCATCGACGGCGGTGCGCTCATGGACTTCGCGCCCGGCCAGTACATCGGCCTGCTGCTGCGGGTGGACGGAAAAGACATTCGCCGCAACTACTCCCTCTCGGCCGCGCCGAACGGCAAGACCTACCGCATCAGCGTGAAGCGCGAACCCGGCGGCGTGGCATCGAACTACCTGCACGACCGCGTGCAGGTGGGCAACACGCTGCAGCTGCTGCCGCCCTCGGGCGAGTTCGTGCTGGCGCACAGCGACCGGCCGGTGGTGCTCATCAGCGGCGGCGTGGGCATCACGCCCACGCTGGCGATGCTGGAGCAGGCGCTGGCCACCGAGCGCGAGGTGGTGTTCATCCACTGCGCGCGCAACGGCGAGGTGCATGCGTTTCGCGAACAGGTCGAGGCGGCGGCGGCGCGCCATCCGCGGCTGCAGCGCTTCTATTGCTACGACGAAGTGACTGGCGAAAGCGCACCCGCGCCGCACGCGGTCGGCCGGCTCGACCTGGCGCGGCTGACCGAGTGGCTGCCCGCGCACACGCGCGACGTCGATGCGTACTTTCTCGGGCCCAAGCCCTTCATGCAGCAGGTGCGCCGCGGGCTGCGCGCATGGGGTGTGCCGGATGCGCAGTCGCGCTTCGAGTTCTTCGGGCCGGCGTCGGCTTTGGAGTAAATGCTGCTTGGGCTGTGCCTCATGTGGCCATCTGCATCGGTGCGAGTTGGCAACGAGGCGTTGTGCCCGACTGCAATCAACCAGTTGCTGGCAGGCGACCTCGACACGGCTTTCTCGTTTTTCAGAAGCCGCCGCCATTTCGTTGGCCACGATGGCGTACTTCGATGGCTACCCGTACATGCGGCGTATCCCGTTTCGTTCGGGGCTCGGCAGTAAAGCCGCGTGCACCGCGTGGGGCGATCCGTCCATAATGCGAGCAATTCTTATTTCCGAATCTGCTCGCTGGCGTGGGCAGTGCCCGCATCGTGAGTGCTCCCAACTCCGCGTCAACCACCGGCATCGACGTTCTGTACGGCAACCACCACGGCTGGCTGCAGTCGTGGCTGCGGCGCAAGCTGGGCAATGCCTTCGACGCCGCCGACCTGGCGCAGGACACCTTCGTGCGGGTGCTCGCCAAGCGCGAGCCCACCGACGTGCGCGAACCCCGGGCCTACCTGGCGACCATCGCCAACGGGCTGGTCGCCAACCACTGGCGGCGCCAGGCACTGGAGCAGGCCTACCTTGATGCGCTGAGCGCGCAGCCCATTGCGTTCGCCCCGTCGCCGGAAGAGCGGCTGCTCATCCTCGAAACGCTGGAGGACATCGCGCGCCTGCTCAACGGGCTGCCGCCCGCGGTGTGCGAGGCCTTCCTGCTCGCGCAGCTCGACGGCCTGACCTATCCGCAGATCGCCGAGCGCCTGGGCCTGACGGTCAACGTGGTGCAGAAAGCCATGGCGCGCGCGCTGACGCACTGCTACCAGGCGCTGTACACGCCGGCGCCATGAGCGCACTTGCCGGCATGGCGCACAACGGCAAAGTGCAGAACGGCACGGTGCATGACGGCGTGCCGGACGATGGCGCCCCGGTCGACAAGCACATCGTCGAACAGGCGGTTGGCTGGTACGTGCGGCGCGCCTCGGAACCGCCGGTGCCCGAGGCCGACGCCGCGTTCTCCCGCTGGTACACGGCCCACCCGGACCACGCCCGCGCCTGGCAGCGGCTGCAGGCCATGGACGGGCGGCTGCGCGGCAGCACCGAGCGCGTGCCCGCGCCCATCGCACGCGCCGCGCTGGTGCAGGCTGCGGGCGTGCAGGCCGCGGGCGTGCCGCGTCGGCGGCTGCTCAAGACCCTGGCGTGGGCCGGTGTGGGCGGCAGCGCGCTATACCTGGCGCTGGACGAGCTGCCCTGGCGCAGCCAGCTCGCGCGCACGATGGCCGACGCGCGCACCGCGACCGGCGAGCGCCGCGACCTGGTGCTGCCCGACGGCACCCGGCTCTTGCTGAACACCGCCACCGCGCTCGACATTCGCTTCGACGCGCAGCGCCGGCTGATCGCCCTGCATGCCGGCGAGATCCGCGTGGTGACCGCGCACGACCCGGCGGGCCGCCCGTTCATGGTGAGCACGCGCGACGGCACCCTCACGCCCGTGGGCACGCGCTTCACGGTGCGGCGCGACGAGGTGCCGCATGAGGTGCCCGACGATCCTCAAGGCTTCACGCGGCTCGCGGTGGAGCAGGGGGCCGTCGAGATTCGCGTGGCGTCCGCTGTGCCCGGAAGGCCGGTGCTGGTGCAGGCGGGCGAGCAGGCGCGCTTCTCGCGCGGCGGCGTCGACCTGCGCGAGCCGCTGGACGAAGCCGCGCAGTCTTGGACCGACGGCAAGCTCAGCGTCTCGCGCATGCGCCTGGCCGACCTGCTGCGCGAGCTGGAGCGCTACCGGCCCGGGCGCCTGCGCTGCGACCCGGCGGTGGCGGACCTGCGCGTTACCGGCGTGTGGCCGCTGGCCGATGCCGAGGCGACCGACCGGGTGCTGGCGTCGCTCGAAAAAACGCTGCCGGTGCGGGTGTCGAGCTTCACGCGCTACTGGGTGTCGGTGGGGCCGGCGGCGGCGCGCTGAGCGTCGCGTACCGGGGCCACCGGCACCCCGCACAACTTTTTTTCGCAGGAGACGGCAGTTTTTTCGATCTCGCGGGGCCTCCTTGTCAGAAGCGCTGCGCGCGTCGCCTACCGGGCGATGCCTGCCGCGTGCCCTTTCTGCCTCAGCCTCTACAAGGAACCCGCCCATGGCGCCCGTTCGCGCATCCGCATCTGCGTTTTCTTCTTCGGTTCATGCCGTCCCGCCGTCGCGCGGGGCCCTGCTGTGCCTTGCGCTCGCCACCATGGCGGCGGCCATGGCCACGGCGCCGCTTCCGGCCGCGGCGCAGCAGGTGCCGCGTGCGGGCGCCGCGCTGCTGAGCTTCGACATTCCCGCGGGCACGCTCGACCAGAACCTCATTCGCTTCGGCCGCCAGTCGGGCCTGCAGATCACCGTCAACGCCGAGTTCACGGCGGGCCTCGGCAGCCCCGGCGTGAGCGGCAGCCACACGGCGGACGACGCGCTGCGGCTGCTGCTCGTGGGCACGGGGCTGTCGGCCGTGCGCGGTGGCGGCGGCAGCAGCGGCAGCAGCGGTGAATACACGCTGCGCAAGGCGCCGCCCCCGCCCGTGGCGCCGCCCGATGCGGGCGCGGCGAACACCCTGGCCGCGGTCACCGTCACGGCCAACGCCGCGCCGGCAGGCCGGCTGCCCGCGGCCTACGCGGGCGGGCAGGTCGCGCGCGGCGGCGCGGTCGGGCTGCTGGGGAACAAGGACTTTCTGGAGACGCCTTTCAACCAGACGAGCTTCACCGCAGAAGGCATCCAGGACCAGCAGGCCCGCACCATCGGCGACGTGGTCAAGAACGACCCGTCGGTGCGCACCATCTGGCCCGACGGCAGCTACATCAACCAGTTCACCATCCGCGGCTTTCCCACGCAGACCTCGGACATGGCCGTCAACGGCCTGTACGGCATCGTGGCGCCGCAGATGACGGGCGGGCTCGAGTCGATCGAGCGCGTCGAGATCCTCAAGGGCCCGAGCGCGCTGCTCAACGGCATGGCGCCGACCGGCGGCGTGGGCGGCAACATCAACCTCGTGACCAAGCGCGCCGGCGACGAGCCGCTCACGCAGCTCACCACCAGCTACTACTCCGGCGGCCAGTTCGGCTCGCACGTGGACGTGGGCCGGCGCTTTGGCGACGAGCAGCAGTGGGGCGTGCGCTTCAACGGCGCCTACCGCAGCGGCGACACCGGCGTGGACGACCAGTCGCAGCGGGCCGGCTCCGCCACGCTCGGGCTGGACTACCGCGGCGACCGCGTGCGGCTGTCGGCCGACCTGGGCTACCACGACATGCGCACCGACGCGCCCACGCGCATCGCCTACACCGACAACGCCAACTTCCAGATTCCGAAGGCGCCGGACAACACGCTGAGCCTCGGCCAGCCCTGGTACTTTGCAAAGTCCAGGGACCAGTTCGCCATGGTGCAGGGCGAGTTCGACATCACGCCGAACCTGACGGCCTACGCCGCCGTGGGCGGGCGCAAGAACGAGTTCCTGGGGCTGTACAACTTCATCTACCTGCGCAACGCGGCCGGCGACTTTCGCGCCAACCAGTACTACCAGCCGACCTACTCGGACACCCGCACCGGCATGGCCGGCCTGCGCGGGCGCTTCGACACGGGCGCGGTGCGGCACGAAGTCAACTTCAACATGACCGGGCTGCACACCGAGTCGGGCGTGCTCGCGCCGGTGATCTCGACCTACACCGGCAACATGTACGCGCCGCCCGCGATCGCGCAGCCCAGCCTGGCCGCGTACAAGAGCAGCGCGCCGAAAACAGCCGACTCCGACCTGGGCAGCTTCGCGCTGTCGGACACCCTGCACATGCTGGACGACCAGGTGCAGCTCACGCTCGGTGTGCGCCAGCAGCGCGTGCGCGCGCGCAACTTCAACGCCACCACGGGCGCGCTCACCAGCGCCTACGACGACGACAAGCTCACGCCGGCGGTGGCGCTGGTGGTGCGCGTGTCGAAGGAGCTGAGCGTGTACGGCAACTACATCGAGGGCCTGAGCCAGGGGCCGACCGCCCCTGCGGGGTCGCGCAACGTGGGAGCGATGTTTGCGCCGGTGCAGGCCAAGCAGTACGAGGCCGGCCTCAAGTACGACTTCGGCCGGCTCGCCATGAGCGCCAGCGTGTTCCAGATCGAGCAGCCCAACGGCTTCACCGACAGCGCGACGAACATCTACGGCCTCGACGGCGAGCAGCGCAACCGCGGCATCGAGCTGAACGCTTTCGGAGAAGTGACGCGCGGCGTGCGCGTGCTCGGCGGCGTCACCTTCATGCAAGGCGTGCAAACGCACACGCTCAAGGGGCAGTACGACGGCAACAAGGCCATCGGCGTGCCGACCACGCAGCTCAACGTCGGCAGCGAGTGGGACCTGCCTGGCGTGCCGGGCCTGACGCTCACGGGGCGGTTGATCTACACCTCGTCGCAGTACTACAACGCGGCCAACACGCAGGGCATTCCGGCGTGGACGCGACTGGACATCGGCGCGCGCTACCGCACCCGCGTCGCCGGGCTGCCGACCACCGTGCGCGCCAGCGTGGAGAACGTGGCGGACAAGAACTACTGGGCCGCGGCGTCGAGCTCGTTCGGCCTGGCGCGCGGCGCACCGCGCACCTTCCTGCTGTCGGCAACCTTCGACTTCTGAAGTGCGACCGCGCACGCTCAGGCGCTGGCAGTGGCTGCACACCTGGAGCAGCCTGGCCTGCACCGTGTTCCTGCTGGTGCTGTGCCTCACGGGGCTGCCGCTGATCTTCTCGCAGGAGATAGAGGACGCGGCAACCACGCCTCTGCCTGGTTTGCCTGGTTTGCCGGGTGTGGCTGGTGTGGCTGGTGTAGCCGGTGTGGATGACGCCGGGCCCGGGCAGTGGGCCAGCCTCGACACGCTGGTGCACATCGCGCGCGAGCGCTACCCCGGCGAAGTGGTGCGCTTCGTCTTCATCGACGACGACGAGCCGCGCGCCAAGGTGGTGATGGCGCCGGCCGACAGCCCCGATCGCAGCAAGGACCACCGCGTCGAGTTCGACCTGCGCACCGCCGAGGTCGTGGCGGACACACCGCCGGGCGGCGCCGCATCGGTATCGGCAAGGTCGATGGCAACGTGGATGGCGTGGCTGCTGCGCCTGCACACGGACGTGTTCGCCGGCTTCGCGGGCGAGATGACGCTCGCCGTCGTCGGCCTCGTCTTCGTGCTGGCGCTGGTGTCCGGCACGGTGCTCTATGCGCCCTACATGCGCAAGCTGGCGTTCGGCGCGGTGCGCACCCGCACGCGGCGAATGACCTGGCTCGACCGGCACAACCTGCTGGGCGTCTGCGTGCTGGTGTGGGCGCTGGTGGTGGGCTTCACGGGCGTGATGAACGAGCTGTCGAAGCCGCTGTCGGCCCACTGGCGGCGCACCGACATGAGCGCTTTGCTGAGCGGCTACCAGGGCCAGGCGGTGACGCCGCCCCGCAGCCCGGCGCAGGCCGCGTTCGACACGGTGCGCGCCGCACTGCCGCAGCGCAATGTCACCAGCCTGATCTTCCCGAGCCGCTCGTTCTCCAACCCGCACCACTACCTGGTCTGGACCAACGGCAACACGCCGCTGACGCACCGGTTGTTCACCGCGGCATTGGTCGACGCGCAAACCGGCCAGCTCACGGCCGTCGCGCAGATGCCGGGTTACCTGCGCGCGCTGCAGCTGGCGCGGCCGCTGCACTTCGGCGACTACGGCGGCCTGCCGCTGAAGATCGTGTGGGCGCTGCTGGACATCGCGGCCATCGCCGTGCTGGGCAGCGGGCTGTACCTCTGGGTGGGCCGGCTGCGCGCGGCCCGGCGCTGAGCTGTTGGCTGTTGCGGGTGTGGTATCGGCACGGTCGGCGCCGGTTCGCCGACGTGATGGGCGACACGCCGCGCGACTACCGGCGCAAGCACCGCTAGGGCCACAGGCGCGGTCGGCGCGATCGGTGCGGTCGGTGCGATCAGCGGCAGGCGCCGTGCCTCAGCCCCGCGCGATGCCCAGCCGCTTCGCCATGCGTGCGAGGTTGGCCGGGTCGATGCCCAGTGCGCGCGCCGCCGCGGCCCATTGGTGGCCGTGTTGTTCGAGCGCCTGCAGCACCATGCGCCGTTCCAGGTCCGCGACGGCGTCGCGCAGCCCGAGCGCCGCGGCCGGTGAGGGCACCGCGCCCGCCTGCGGGCTGGCGGCCGAGGCCGTGGCCGTGGCCGTGGCCGTGGCCGTGGCTCCCGCCGCGTCGCCCACGCCCAGCCCCAGGTCTTCCGCACCCAGCGTCAGGATGCGCGGCCGCTGCGCATGCCGCCCCAGCGCCTTCACCACGCTGCGGCCCAGCAGGTGCTCCAGCTCGCGCACGTTGCCGGGCCAGTCGTAGGCCAGCAGCGCTGCCTGGGCGCCGGCGTCGAGCCGCACCGCGCCCAGCCCCATGCGCGAGCGCGCCTCTTCGAGGAAGAAGCCGCCGATGGGCAGCACGTCGCGCCCGCGTTCGCGCAGCGGCGGCACCAGCAGCGGGTACACGCTGAGGCGGTGGTAGAAGTCGGCGCGCAGCCGGCCGGCGCGCACCTCGTCGGCCAGGTTGCGGTTGCTGGCGGCAATGACGCGCACGTCGACGCGGTGCTCGCGGTCGGAGCCCAGGCGCTGCAGGTGGCCGCCCTGCAGCACGCGCAACAGCTTGGCCTGCACCTGCAGCGGCAGCTCGGCCACCTCGTCGAGGAACAGCGTGCCGCCGTCGGCCAGCTCGAACTTGCCGCGGCGGTCGCCCACGGCGCCGGTGAAGGCGCCGCGCACATGGCCGAAGAGCTCGCTCTCGACCAGGTTGTCGGGCAGGGCCGCGCAATTGATGCTCACCAGCGGCCGCTTGGCGCGCGCCGAGGCGGCGTGCAGCGCCTGCGCCACCAGCTCCTTGCCGGTGCCGGTCTCGCCCTGGATGAGCACGCACAGGTCGGTGGGGCCGGCCAGCGCAATTTCTTTCATGAGCCGCTTGTGCGCGGCGCCGTGGCCGATGAGCTGGCGCGGGCCGTGGCCGCTGTGGCCAAGCTGAGCCGCGGCCTGCGCGTAGCTGTCGGCGCGCTGGCGCTCGTCTTCGGCGCGCGCCGCCAGCCCGTGCATGCGCGTGGCCAGCGCGACGGTGGCGGCGGCCAGGCTCGCGAAGGCCTGCAGCACGTCGAGCTCCACGCGCGAGAAGCGGCCGACGTCGAGCGCGTCCAGCGTCAGCACGCCCCAGGGCCGGCCGTCGACCTGCAGCGCGCAGCCCATGCAGTCGTGCACCGGCAGGTGGCCCTGCACGCCGTCGACCAGGCCGTCGAAGGGGTCGGGCAGGCCGCAGTCGGCCGCGAAGCGCACCGGGCCCGGCGCGGCCAGCAGTTGTTCGAAGCGCGGGTGCTCGGTGACGCGAAAGCGCCGGCCCAGGGTGTCGCCGCTCAGGCCGTTGACGGCCAGCGGCACCAGCCACGCGCCTTCGAGCCGCAGCATGGCGGTGGCGTCGCAAGGCAGCAGCACGCGCAGCGTTTCCAGCAGGCGCCGGTGGCGCTCGGCCTCGGGCAGGTCCTGCGCCAGGTCGGCCATGAGGGGGAGCAGGGCGGTGAGCAGGCTGGGCGGGGTCATGGGGCAGTCATTTTGACTGCCGGGCGGGAGGCGGGCGAGCTGCATCGGGGAGAGGCACTGCGCGGGGAAATGGATTGCGGGCGAGCCGGGAGGCCGGCTGTTGATTCGGCGGCACAAGTCTTCTGCGGCGCGGGGTGTTTTTCCGCGCAGGGCAAAGCCGCACACTTCGCCGGAAGGAGCCCGCACCCATGAACTCACCCGACCACATCCGCACGCCCACCGGCCATCTCATGGTGCTGCGCGAAGGCGCCGACGTCTTCGCGGCGCTGGAGCGGCTTGCGGTGCAAGAGGCGCTGCCCAGCGCGAGCTTCACGGGGCTCGGCTTCGTGCACGCGACCTTCGGTTTCTGGAACCGGGAAACCAGGCAGTTCGACCCGCGCACCTTTCGCGACGTCGAGCTGGGCAGCATGGTCGGCAGCATCGCGTGGAAGGAGGGCAAGCCCTCCATCCATGCCCACGGCGTGGCGGCGGGCAGCGACTTTCAGGCGGTCGGCGGGCACCTGCTCGAACTGCAGGTGTCCACGGGCTCGGTCGAGATCACGCTGGTCGTGCACGACCGCCAGCTGGAGCGCGCGCTCGACGCCTGCCTTGGCGCCAACGTGCTCAGGCTCTGAGGCAGCGGGTCAAAGCCTGATCGCCGGTCGGATGTCGGTCCGATGCCGGTCAGGTCATCGACCGGTTGCGCCCGCCCTGCTTGGCCCTGTACAGCGCGCGGTCGGCGGCCTCGATGAGCTTCAGCTCCCCGCCTTGCGCCTCGTTGCCGTGCAGGGTGGCGGCGCCCACGCTGGCGGTGACGCGGGCGTGCGGGCTGGCGCGGTGCGGAATGTTCAGCGCGTGGATGCGCCCGATCAGCAGGTCGGCGACGTTGCGGGCGCCTTCCAGCTCGGTGTTGGGCAGGATGATGGCCAGTTCCTCGCCGCCGTAGCGCGCCACCAGGTCGCCGGGGCGCTTGGCGCGGTGCTTCAGCGCGTCTGACACCGCCCGCAGGCAGCGGTCGCCCGCCACGTGGCCGTAGGTGTCGTTGTAGCGCTTGAAGTGGTCCAGGTCGAACAGCAGCAGCGACAGCGAAGTCTGTTCGCGCGCCGCCCGGCGGCACTCCAGCGTCAGGGCCTCGTCGAAGCTGCGGCGGTTGGCCAGGCCGGTGAGCGGGTCTTCGGTGGCCTGCACCTCCAGGCGGCGGTTGGCCTTCAGCAGCGCTTCGCGGGTGGCCAGGAGCGAGTCTTGCGCGCCCACGCGTTCCTTGATGTTGACGATGAGCCGGCGGCCCACGGCCGCCACGGCCACCAGCAGGGCCAGCACGACGCCCAGCGTGAGCAGCGCCTGGCGGCGCCAGCCCCGCAGCGCCTCGTCCTTGCCGAGCGCCACGGTGGTCACCACCGGGTAGCGGTCGCTCTTGCGGAAGGCGTAGAGCCGCTCGGTGCCGTCCAGTTCCGAGCGGAACGAGGCCGTGCCCGAGGCGCCGGTGTCCATGAAGTGGCGCTGGAAGTTGGCCGACCTGGAAAAGTCGCGGCCCACGTCCTGTTCGCGGTAGGGGTAGCGCACCAGCAGCTGCCCGGTGGTGGTGGCCAGGCTGATGGCGCCGCTGCTGCCGATGTCGATGGTGCCGAACGGCCGCAGGAAGTTCTCCAGGCCCAGCGTGACGACGGCCACGCCGGCGAACCTGCGCTCGCCGTCTTCCAGCCGCCGGCTGACCGTGACCACCCATTCGCCGGTGCCGCGGCTGCGGATTGGCGGGCCGATGTAGATGTCGCGCGAGGGGTTGTCCCGGTGGTAGACGAAGTAGGCCCGCGCCACGCTGCCGGTGCCCGTGAGCAGCCCGGCCTTGGACTGCATCAGCGGATCGCCCTGCGCGTCGAGGATCGACAGGCTGTTCAGCTGGTTCAGCAGCTGCTCCTGGCGCGCGGCCAGCAGCTGCATGCGCCGCAGGTTCTCGGGGCCCCGGCCTTCGGTTTCCAGCCGCTCGACCACGCCCAGCAGCACGATGGCGCTCTGGGCGAAGACGCCTTCGGCGTAGGTGTTCAGGGCCTGGGCGAGGTTGAGGTTGTTGGTGTCGATTTCGGCCAGCGTGCGCTTGTGCATGGCCCAGACCTGCCACACGGTGGCCGCCGACACGGAGATCACCACGGCCACCAGCAAAGACCTGGCGAGACGAATATCGCGCTTCACTTGCGCAAACCCCCGGACGAACTTGTTCTCATGGCTTTTCTGGCGCGCCCGTGGCGCGCAGCGTCTGGCTCGCGCTGCGCATTGCCGGGCAATTGGAGCCCCGGACTCTATCCGACGCGGGCGCGCCCCCGCCGCGGCGGTGCCGCCGGCGGGGTGCGAAAGCCGTTCTCCAGGGCGGGCCGCCCGGGCCCGGCCAGGCCCGGGCCCACCTGCGCTACTTCGCCGCCACCTTCACGAACACCGGGTTCGAATAAAACCACAGGTCGGCATAGTTGCGCGCGTTGATGGCGTTGAAGCGCGCCACGTGGTCGGCGCCGGTGGTCTGCGCGTCGGGCAGCGGCTCGCCGGCGGCGGTCTCGTTGGGCACGTCGGTGCCCAGGTTGGTGCCCCGCAGGCGGAAATACTGGTTGTTGCCGGCCTTCACGGTGTAGCTCACGGCGAAGTAGCCCTCGCCGTCCACCTTCCAGTCGGCGCGGGTGAAGCGCTTGAGCACCCGGGTCGAGGGGTTGGTGTCGCGCGAATAGCCCGGGGTGCCCGGCAGCTCGGGGCCGGTCACGTCGCCGGAAATCAGGTCGATGTGGTCGACCACCGGCTTCACGTTGGCGTAGATGCCGCTGCCAAGCTGGTATTCGAAGTTGTTGCGCTCGGGGCTCTTGAAGCGGATGGTGATCTTCAGGTCTTCGCCCGCGGTGGCGGCCACGTCGGAGCCCATTTCGCCCGCGCCCTTGGCGGCCTGCACCTTGAAGTCGAGCGCGTCGATCAGCCCCCCGTTCACCGCGAAGAGCTTGCCCGAGCGCATGGCCGAGAGCAGCGACTTCGGGTCCTTCACGTCGCCCCACAGGTGGTTCCTGGCGTATTCGCCGGGGGCGTAGCCGCTGCTGTACTGGCCTTGCGAGGTGGTGAAGTGGTAGTCGGAGTCGGCCACGTTCCAGATGCGCCGGCCTTCGGACAGCAGCGCGTCCCAGGTGCCGCCCAGCTTGGCGACGAGGTAGTCGACGCCGCCGTAGGTGCGCAGCGGCAGGGTGGCCGGGTCCGAAGGCACGCCCTTGTTGTAGCCGCCGCGGTCGGGCTCCATCTGGTTGCCGACCATGCCTTCGAGCGAGAACACGATGTTCGGCGCCAGGTCGTTCATCTCGCGCAGCTGGGCGGCGGTGTACGAGCCGGCGTTGCGCGAGGGGTGGTTGATCTGCAGGTAGCTGCTGTCGGGGTAGTTCTTCTTCAGCCAGGCAATGGCCGCCAGCGTCTCGGCGTGGGTGTTGTAGCCGGTGCCCGCCTTGGGGCCCCAGGCGGCGACGTCGTCGGCCGGGAACAGCGCGGCGTCGCGGTTGGTGAACAGGTATTCGAACTGGCTGGCGGCCTTCAGCGCGGCGTCGGACATGGGCTTGTCGCCCAGGATGCCCACGTTGCCGTGGTCGTGCGCCGGCATGTCCCACTCGAAGGACGCGAAGATGGTCTTGTCCGTGTACTTGCCGCCGGCCTGCAGCGCCTTGATGCGCGGCACCTGGTACTGGGCCAGGCCCTGTGAAAAGGGAATCTGCTTGGCCAGCTTGTTGCCGTCGTTGTCATAGGACGACAGGCGCAGGTGGTCCGACAGCGCCACCCAGTCCAGCCCGAAGCGGTCGAAGGCCTTGGCCAGCACCTGGTCGAGGGTGGAGATCTGCTGGGTGTCGTCCGACTGGATCGTGTGCACGTGCAGGTCGCCCACGGTCCAGCGGCCGGGTGGGGCGGTGGGGGTGGGGTCGACGGGCGCGGGATCGGCCGGCGCCACCACGACCGGCGGCGCAGGGCTCGTGGTGGGCAGCGGCACGAAGCCGGCGCCGTTGGAGCCGCCGCCGCAGCCCGCGAGCATCAGCGTGGCAACGGCCAGGGTGGAGAACAGGGAACGGCGAAACGGGAGCGCGGCGGGAAGGGAATGGGGAGCGAAGGGGTGCGGCATGACGAGGAAAAAAACGATGACAGGCGCGTGAAAAGCGTGCGCCCGCCAGGGCCGCAGAGTGTCGATTTACCTCGTGACGCTGGGATGAAAGCCAAACGAAAGTGCGTGCACCGGCGGCTTTAAATTTGGTCGGCAAAGCCCCGAAACGGGCCGTGAGCCCATGCGCCCTCTATAAACTGTGGCCCTTCCATGAATTCCAGCGCGCCCCCCCCTTCGCTTACCGCTTCCGTCGATGGCGAGGTGCTGTCCCGCATGGTGCGCACCGACCAGCTGGTCGCCATACGCCGCAGCGTGCTGGCCGCCATTCCGATCAACGTGGTGCTGAGCTTTACCGCGACGCTGGTGGCCCTGAACTCGGGCCGCGCGTTCGAGGGGCTGAGCTGGCTGCTGCTGTCGCTGGTGGTGAACGGGCTGCGCAGCTACGTGAGCCGCTGGGCCTTCGCTCCCTCGCCCGGCACGACGCCCGAGGCCGGCGTGGCGGCCTCGCCCACGGCCCGCCCGGTGGCGTCGCACCTGCGGCTGGCGTCGGCAATGGCCGCGCTGTCGGGCTGCGTGTGGGCGCTGATTCCGCTGCTGTGCCACGGCTACTCGTCGCCGCAGGCCGTGTTCTACCTCACGGTGGTGTGCGGCATCTGCGCGGGCTCGGTCACCTACGGCATCGCCTACGCGCCGGTGCCCATCAGCTTCATCACCCCGGCGCTGCTCTCGGTGGTCGGCTGCCTGGTGTATGCCGGCGGCTTCGACAACCTGGCCCTGGCGGCCATGGTGCTGCTGTACCTCGCGGCGCTGGCGCGCGGCGCCCTGCAGAGCGACAAGACCTTTCGCGACGGCAGCCGCCTGAAGAACGAAGCCACCGCGCTGGCCGGGCAGCTCAGGCAGGTTCACGCCCTGTCGCTGGACGCCACGCAGCAGCTGGCGTTTCGCGCCTCGCACGACTCGCTCACCGGCCTGCTCAACCGCGAAGGCTTCACCGAGGCCGCCACGCTGCACATCGCCGCGCCCGACGGCCGCCAGCACGGGCTGCTGCTGCTCGACCTGGACGGCTTCAAGGCGGTGAACGACGCCTTCGGCCACAAGGTCGGCGACCGGGTGCTGCAGGACGTGGCCGGCTGGCTGCGCCGGGAAATCGTCGACATGCAGGCCATCCTCGGGCGCTGGGGCGGCGACGAATTCGCGGTGCTCTACACGCTCAAGCCCGAGCGCCAGACGCCCACGGCCATCGCGCAGGCGCTGATCCGCTCCATCTCGTTCGCCACGGCGCACTACGGCGGGCACCTGGGCGTAAGCATCGGCATCGTCGTCACGGACGACGCGGACATCGCCGACATGATCAGCTTTGCCGACGAGGCGCTGTACGAGGCCAAGCGCACCGGGCGCAACCGCTTCCAGGTGTTCGACAGCGCGCTCAACCAGCGCCTCGCCACGCGCCGGGACGTGGAGCGCGACCTGCTGCATGCCATCGAGGCGCGCGCCATCGGCGTGTGGTACCAGCCGATCATGGCCAGCGACGCCCGCGAGGTGCACAGCCTGGAAGCGCTGATGCGCTGGAACCACCCGCGCCACGGCCACATCTCGCCCGAGGAAGTGATCTTCGCGGCCGCCAACACCGGCCTGGCCGAACCGCTGCTGCGCCACCTGGTGGACGAGGTGTGCCGCGGCATGCGCCAGCTGGAAGCCGCGGGCTCCAGCCTGGCGGGCGTGCCCATTGCCATCAACGTGTCGCCGCGCGAAATGGCGCAGCTGGCGGTCGACGACATCGTGCTGGGCCTGCTGAAGTCGCGCGGCATCGCGCCGCGCCGGCTGCAGATCGAGATCACGGAAGAGGTGGCGCTCGACACCCACGCCACGCGCAGCCGGCTGAGCGCGCTGTCGGCTGCGGGCGTGGCCATCGTGGTGGACGACTTCGGCGTGGGCTACTCGTCGCTGGCGTCGCTGCGCAGCGAGTACGTGCGCCAGGTCAAGATCGACCGCAGCTTCATCCTGGGGCTGTCGTCGTCGCCGGGCAACGTGGTGCTGGTCGATGCCATCGTGCAGCTCGGCCGGTCGCTGAACATCCAGGTCGTGGCCGAGGGCGTGGAAACGCAGGACGAGCTCGACGCGCTGCGCGCCCTGGGCTGCAAGCTGGTGCAGGGCTACCACCTGGCGCGGCCGGCGCCGCTGCCGGATGTGATCGCATGGGATGCGGCCCGCCTGCCGCTGGCGGTGACGGCCGCCGCGCCGGTGAGCGCGGCCTAGGCCTACCAAGCCCAGGCCTGAGATTTGAGCTTGTCGCGGCGCCTGCCGCGCGGCTTGTCCGGCCCGCACCGGGCCAGGCAGTAAAGATCAGGCCAGCAGGTCGCTCAACGTGCGCGCAATCACCTTGGTGGCGCGGCGCAGGTCTTCCAGCACCACGCGCTCGTCGCTGCGCTTGGCGTGCGACTCGAGCACGGTGCGCGGGCCGGCACCGTAGATCACGCCCGGAATGCCCGCTTCGCCGTACAGGCGCACGTCGGTGTACAGCGGCGTGCCCATGGCCTTGATGGGCTCGCCGAACAGCTCGCCGCCATGCTTCTGTATGGCATCGACCAGCGGCTTGTTGCCGGGCAGCGGCTTCATCGAGTTGGCCAGCAGCAGGCGCTTGATGTCCACGGTGATGCCCGTGCTCTCGGCGGCGGCATCGGCGATCACGCGGCGGATGTCGGCCTCGACCTCGACCGGGTTCTCCTCGGGGATCATGCGGCGGTCCAGCTTGAACACCACCTTGCCGGGCACCACGTTGGTGTTGGTGCCGCCTTCGATGCGGCCCACGTTCAGGTACGGGTGCGTGATGCCCTCGACCTTGGACGTGACCTGCTGGTAGCGCGTGTTCTGCGCGTACAGCGCGTTCAGGATCTTCACCGCGCCCTGCAGCGCATCGATGCCCGAGGTCGGGATGGCGGCGTGCGCCATCTTGCCGTGCACCGTCACTTCCATCTGCAGGCAGCCGTTGTGGGCAGTGACCACTTCGTAGCTGAAGCCGGCCGCGATCATCAGGTCGGGCTTGGTCAGGCCGTTTTTCAGCAGCCAGCCCGGGCCCAGGATGCCGCCGAACTCTTCGTCGTAGGTGAAGTGCAGTTCCACGCCGCCCTTGGTGGGCCTGGCCACCGCCTCGAGCGCGCGCAGCGCGAAGGTGAAGCTGGCGAAGTCGCTCTTGCTCACGGCGGCGGCGCGGCCGTAGAGGCTGCCGTCGGCAATCTCGCCGCCGTAGGGGTCGTGCGTCCAGCCTTCGCCGGGGGGCACCACGTCGCCGTGGGCGTTCAGCGCCACGGTGATGCCGTCGTTCCCGTACTTGCGGCGCACGATCAGGTTGGTGATCGATTCGAGCCCGTAGTCCTTCACGTCCTGCGCGGGCACGGCGTGCTTCTCGGCGTCGAGGCCGAAATCCTTCAGCAGCTCTGCGGTGCGCTCGGCGTGCGGCGCGTTGTTGCCGGGCGGAGTGTCGGTGGGCACCTGCACCAGTTGCTGCAGGAACTTCACTTCCTCGTCGAAGTGGGCGTCGATCCAGGCGTCGAGCTTTGCGTAGTCGGTCATGGTTGTTCTTCTGTGAATCAGTGGGCTTGGTCGGCGGCGAGGTGGTCGAGCAGCAGCTGGAAGGCTTGCACCGCCAGCTGGATGTCGTCGTTGGTGCTCGATTCGAGCGGGTTGTGGCTGATGCCCGAGTTGATGCCGCGCACGAACAGCATGGCCTGCGGCATCACCTCGTGCAGCTTCATGGCGTCGTGGCCGGCGCCGCTGGGCATGCGGAAGAGGGGAATGCCCAGCGCGTCCACGGCCTTCTCCCAGCGCTGTTGCCACGCCGGCGCGCTGGGTGCGGCGGCGGCGCGCATGGTTTCCTCGAGCTCGTAGCGCACGCCGCGGCGCTCGCAGATGTCTTTCAGCGCATTGACCACGTCGATGGCCAGCGCGTCGCGCTGCGCGTTGTTCGGCGCGCGCAGGTCGAGGCTGAACTTGCAGCGCCCGGGCACCACGTTGATGGAGCCGCTGGGCACTTCGAGCATGCCCACGGTGCCCACCGAGTCGCCGTCTTTCGCGGCGCGCTGCTCGGTGTACAGGATGAGCTCGGCCACCGCGGCGGCGGCGTCGCGGCGGCGGTCCATGGGCGTGGTGCCGGCGTGGCTGGCCATGCCGATGACCTCGCCCACGTAGCGCACGCTGCCGTTGATGGAGGTGACGATGCCCAGCGGCAGGTCGAGCTCGGTCAGCACCGGGCCCTGCTCGATGTGCACCTCGACAAAGCCGAGGTAGCGCGACGGGTCGCGCTGGATCTTCGGAATCTCGGCCTCGTCCAGGCCGGCATGGCGCATCGCCTCGCGCATGGTGACGCCGTCGGCGTCCTTCTGTTCGAGCCAGCGCGTGTCGAAGTGACCGATGAGCGCGCCCGAGCCCAGGAAGGTGGCCTTGTAGCGCTGGCCTTCTTCTTCGGCGAAGCCCACCACCTCGAAGGCGAAGGGCAGGCGCCGGCCCTGGCGCGCGAGCTCGCGCACGCAGGCCATGGGCACGAAGATGCCCAGCCGGCCGTCGTACTTGCCGCCGTTGCGCACGGTGTCGTAGTGCGAGCCGGTGAGCAGCGTGCGGGCGCCGGGCTGCGTGGCCTCGTAGCGGCCGACCACGTTGCCCACGGCGTCGATGTGCACCGAGTCGAAGCCCACGTCGCGCATCAGCGCGCTGATCTGCGCGGCGCAGGCGCGGTGCGCGTCGGTCAGGTAGGTGACGGTGAGCTGGCCTTTCTCGGCATAGCCCGGGTCGGTGTGCGCGGAGAGCTGTTCCTGCCAGTCCCACACGTCGTTGCCCAGCGTGAGGTCGGCGCCGAACTTGTCGTCCAGCCGGATCTCCGCGATGCGGTGGATGTTGCGCAGCGCCTCGCCCAGCTCGAAGGCTGGGTGGTGGTGCAGCCGGCGCGCGAAGGTGTCGATGATCTCGCGCTTGGCCAGGCCGGTGCCGCGCGGGCCGCGCACCGCCAGGATGAACGGAAAGCCGAACTTGGCGTTGTAGTCGGCGTTGAGCTGCTGGATGCGCGCGAACTCCTCGGGCGTGCAGTCGGTCAGGCCGGCCTTGCTCTGCTCGTTGGTCGACTCGGCCGTGAGCGTCTTGCTGACCATGGCCTTGCCGGCGAGCTCGGGGTGGGCGCGGATGAGGCCGATCTGCTCGTCGGTGGACGAAGCCGCCAGCGCCTGCACCATGGCGTGCTTCAGGTGCACGAGCGAGCGGAAGGGCCGCGCGGCCAGCGCGCGCTGGGCGATCCACGGCGAATGCTCGTAGATGCCGTCGAGCAGCGCGACGGCGGCGGCGGGCACCGCGGCATTGAGTTGGGCGATGGTGAGTGTCATGCGGCGGCTCCAGCTTCGAAGGGGTGCGCCTGCTTCCAGTGGCGCGCGATGTCGACGCGGCGGCAGACCCACACGCGGTCGTGCTGCGCGATGTGATCGAGAAAACGCTGCAGCGCCGTGATGCGCCCGGGCCGCCCGAGCAGGCGGCAGTGCATGCCGATGCTCATCATCTTGGGGCTGTTGTCGCCATTGGCGTCGCCTTCGGCGTACAGCGCGTCGAAGGTGTCCTTCATGTACTGGAAGAACGGATCGGCGTGCGAGTAGCCCTGCGGCAGCGCGAAGCGCATGTCGTTCACGTCGAGCGTGTAGGGCACGATGAGCTGCGGCGCCACCGTGCCGTCGGTCTTCTGCACCTTCATCCAGAAGGGCAGGTCGTCGCCGTAGTAGTCGCTGTCGTACTCGAAGCCGCCGTAGTCGGCCACCAGGCGGCGCGTGCGCGGGCTGTCGCGGCCGGTGTACCAGCCGAGGGCGCGCTCGCCGGTGAGCTTTTCGATGGCTTCCATGCCCAGGCGCATGTGCTCGCGCTCGGTGGCTTCGTCGATGTTCTGGTAGTGAATCCAGCGCCAGCCGTGGCAGGCGATTTCGTGGCCCAGTTCCTTGAAGGCGGCGGCGAGCTCGGGGTAGCGCTGCAGCGCCATGCCCACGCCGAACACGGTGAGCGGCAGGCCGCGCTTTTCGAACTCGCGCAGGATGCGCCACACGCCGGCACGCGAGCCGTACTCGTAGATGCCTTCCATGCTGATGTGCCGGTCGGGAAAGCTCGCCGGGTTGAACATCTCGGAGAGGAATTGCTCGGAGCCCGCGTCGCCGTGCAGCGTGGCGTTCTCGCCGCCTTCCTCGTAGTTCAGCACGAACTGCACCGCGATGCGCGCGCCGCCGGGCCATTGCGCGTGGGGCGGGTTGCGGCCGTAGCCGACGAGGTCGCGGGGGTAGGGCAGGGTGGTGTCGTAGACGGTCATTGCGGTCGGTGCATTGAGGGGCCGTTCAGGCCAGTGCGAGCGAGATGTCGTTGGTGGGAACCTTGCGGTCGAAGGTGAGGTTGGCCTCGACGTGCTCCAGGTGTTCGGTCATGAGGCGCACCGCGCGCTCTTCGTCGCGGGCGGCCAGCGCCTTCACGATGTCGGCGTGCTCGTCGTTGGAGTGCTCGGCCGCGCTGGTGCTCTGGTACATGAGCGTGATGAGGGCGCAGCGCGAAATGAGCTCGCCCAGTATTTGCGCCAGCACCGTGTTGCCCATGAGCTCGGCCATGCGCACGTGGAAGTCGCCCAGCAGCTCGGTGCGCCCCGAGACATCTTCGCCCGACACCGCGGATTTCTCGAGCGCCACGTGCTCCTTCAGCGCCTTGATCTTGGCCGGGGTGACGGTGCGCACGAACTCGCGCGTCATCTCGGCCTCGAGCATGCGGCGCACCTTGAACACCTGCTTGGCCTCGTCGACCGCGGGCGCGGCCACGAAGGCGCCGCGCGCGGGCTCCAGGCGAATGAGCTTGTTCTGCGAGAGCTGGAACAGGGCCTGCCGCACCAGCGTGCGCGACACGCCGAAGTGGTCGGCCAGCTTCTGCTCGGCCAGCTTGGTGCCGGGCTGAAGCCGGTGCTCGACGATGGCCTTGGTCAGCGCGTCGACGATCGAACGGGTGGTGGAGGACTCCATGTTTTTCATGATAGACCCAAAGGCGTGAACTGTATACACTTTTGTCCACCGGAATATCAAGTGATTTTCCGATCCTTTCGACCACCCACCGATCCGGCTTCCGGACTTTCAAGGAGCGCCCCATGGGCCTGAGCACCCACGTACTGGACACGATGCACGGCGGCCCCGCCGCGGGCATGGAGGTGGCGCTGTACACCACCGACGGCGACGCCGCCACGCTGGTGAAGCGCTTCACGCTGAACGCGGACGGCCGCAGCGACGGCCCGCTGTACGACAACAATTCGCTGAAGGCCGGCACCTACCGGCTGGTGTTCGACGTGGCGGGCTACTTCAAGGCGCGCAACGTGACGCTGCCACAGCCCAACTTCCTGAACAAGGTGTCGCTGGACTTCGGCGTGGCGCACACCGACCAGCACTACCACGTGCCCCTGCTCGTGAGCCCGTGGAGCTACTCCACGTACCGCGGCTCCTGAGGTCAGTCGCCTTGCTGCTGCCCTTCGGTCAGGGTGTCGAGCTGGAAGCGCCCGCTCTCGTCCCACAGCCAGGTGTCGGTCCACGTCACCGCGCCGAGCCGCGTGGCCGGCGGAAAGGGCGAAGCCTGCAGCACCGCGCGCTCGATCTCGGCGATGACCTCGGGCGCATGCTGCGGCGCGCGCAGCCAGCGCATGCCGCGCACCTTGCCGCCCGCGTCGAGGTTTACCTCGAGCGTGCCGACGGCGTACAACACCGGCGGCAGCTGGCCCTTGTAGATGCGCGAGCGGTTGGTGTCGTAGATGTGGCGCGCCGCGTCGCGGCGGTATTCGCGCGCGGTGGATGCACTCGATGCGCGTGGCGCCGGGCCGCTGCCCACGGCCACGTTGGTGCCGCTCAGCTGGCCCGGCACGGAGCCGGTGGAGCCGCAGCCGGCGAGCCACACGGCGGAAAGAACGGAGGCGGCGAGTGCAAGGCGGCGGAGCGTAAGCTGGCGATTCATCGCCGGGTTTATACCGTGAGTCTTCATGGCCCGGGCAACCGAAGGTATCGCTCATGAGTGGCGCAGTCGACCAGTTGCTCGCGCGTCTTCGCCATGAAGACGGGGTGCTGGTGCGCGTCGAATCGACGCAGGGCTCTGCGCCGCGCGAGGCCGGCACCTGGATGGCGGTGTGGGCCGACGGCCTCACGGCCACCATCGGCGGCGGGCAGCTCGAGTTCCAGGCCACCCGGGAAGCGCGCGAGCTGCTGGCCGGCACCCGCGCGCCGTTCGACGGCATCCAGCGCTACCCGCTGGGCCCGAGCCTGGGGCAGTGCTGCGGCGGCGTGATGTTCCTGTCTTACCAGCGCATCGGGGCGGCCGATGCGCCGGCGCTGCAGCGCGAACTGGTCGCGCGGCTCGAGCCCCTGGCGCTGTTCGGCGGCGGGCATGTGGGGGCGGCGCTGGCGCGCCTGCTGGCCGCGCTGCCGTTTTCGGTGCGCTGGATCGACAGCCGCGACGGCGTGTTTCCCGAGCAGCTGCCCGCCCAGATCGACACCGAGCATTCCGAGCCCGTGCAGGACGCCGTGGCCGCGCTGGCGCCGGGCAGCCGCGTGCTCATCATGAGCTTCAGCCACGCCGAAGACCTCGACATCGTCATCGCCTGCCTGAAGCGCCTGCGCGAACGCAACGACCTGCCGTACATCGGCCTGATCGGCAGCAAGACCAAGTGGGCGACCTTCAGCCACCGGCTGGAGGCACGCGGCTTCACGGCCGCCGAGCTGGCCCGCATCACCTGCCCGATCGGCGTGCCCGGCATCACCGGCAAGGAGCCCGAGGTGATCGCCGTGGCGGTGGCGGCACAGTTGTTGCAATCGCTGGGTTGAACAGGGTTTTCCCGGCGAAGCCGCCCCTAAATAATCACGCCGATTCGTGCCAAAACTGTATACACTTTCGGTCCACAACAAGCCGCAGCGGAGCGAGGCCCATTTCATGGAGCCTGCGTTCGCGGCACTTTCTCTGCTTACAGTGCCCGCGGTGGTGAGCAGGCTGAAACCCCTTCCCGGCGCCCCCACGCGCCGGCTGGGTTGAGAGAGAGCACATGGAAAGCTACTACCTCGACTGGGCGAACCTGCTGCTGCGCTGGGTCCACGTCATCACCGCCATCGCATGGATCGGCGCCTCCTTCTACTTCGTGATGCTGGACAACAGCCTCGAGAAGCCGCAGGACCAGGAGTCGCTCGACAAGGGCGTGGGCGGCGAGCAATGGGCCGTGCACGGCGGCGGCTTCTACAACATGCAGAAGTACGCGCTGGCGCCCAAGAAGCTGCCGGACCACCTGCACTGGTCGTACTGGGAGAGCTACAGCACCTGGATCACCGGGTTCTCGCTGTTCACCATGTCGTACCTGTGGAACGCGAGCACCTACCTCATCGACAAGTCGAAGATGGACTGGCAACCCGGCGCCGCCATTGCCGTGGCGCTGGCCTTCTTCGTCGTGTTCTGGATGGTGTACGACGGCATCTGCCAGGTGTTCGGGCGCCGCAAGAACGGCGACACCATCGTCGGCGTGCTGATTGCCGTGTTCATCGTCTTCGCGACCTGGCTCGCCTGCCAGTGGTTCGCGGGCCGCGCGGCCTTCCTGCTGGTGGGCGCCATGATGGCCACGACCATGAGCGGCAACGTGTTCTTCTGGATCATTCCCGGCCAGCGCAAGAACGTGCAGGCCCTGCGCGAAGGCCGCCCGGTCGACCCGGTGCACGGCCAGCGCGGCAAGCAGCGCAGCGTGCACAACACCTACTTCACGCTGCCGGTGCTGTTCGCGATGCTCAGCAACCACTACAGCTTCACCTACACGCACAAGTACAACTGGGTGGTGCTGCTGCTGATCATGCTCGGCGGCGCGGCCATTCGGCAGTTCTTCGTGGTGCGCCACCGCTTCAAGCTGGGCAACGCGGGCAACCCGATTCCCTACGCGCTGGTGGGCATCGTGGTGCTGGGCCTGACCATCGTGTGGATGAAGCCGGAGCCCGCGGCGGCGCCGGTGGCCTCCGCTGCCGCGCCCGTGGTGCCGTTCGCGCAGGTGCAGAAGGTGCTGGAGCAGCGCTGCTTCATGTGCCACGGCCCCGCGGTGCAGATGAAGAACGTGCGCGTCGACTCGCCCGAGCAGGTGGCCGCGCATGCGCAGGCGATCTATCAGCAGGTGGTGGTCACGAAGATCATGCCGATGAACAACGCCACCGGCATCACCGACGAGGAACGCGCGCTCATCAGCCGCTGGTTCCAGGCCGGCGCCAAGACCAACTAGACCGAGACAACCAAGGACCGGCGGGGGCGGGTCAAGGTCCGCAGCACAATCGCCGGACTGGAGACAAAAGCAGCCATGACCGCACCGACACCGGGCTTCGGCCCCACCCACGCCCCCGATCCGCGCGACAACCCGCGCGCCTTCCTCGAACATCTCTACCGGGTGGCGGTGGACCGCGCGCTGCCGCTGTCCACGTTGGGCGCGCACCTGCCCCAGCCGCCGGACCCCAAGAAGGGCCGCACGCTGGTGCTGGGCGCCGGCAAGGCGGGCGGCTCGATGGTGCAGGCGCTCGAAGCGCTGTGGCCGGCCGACGCGCCGCTGTCGGGGCTCGTCGTCACGCGCTACGAGCACATTCCGCCGCGCCCCGAGGGCGTGCCGCAGCGCATCGAGATCGTGGAGGCCGCGCACCCCGTGCCCGACGCGGCCGGGCAGCAGGCCGCCGAGCGCATGCTCGCGCTGGCGCAGGGCCTCACGGCCGACGACCTGGTGCTGTGCCTGATTTCGGGCGGGGGCTCGTCGCTGCTGGTGCTGCCGGCCGAAGGCCTCACGCTGGCCGACAAGCAGCGCATCAACAAGCAGCTGCTCGACAGCGGCGCCGGCATCGGCGAGATGAACTGCGTGCGCAAGCACCTGTCGCGCATCAAGGGCGGACGGCTGGCCGCGGCCTGCGCGCCGGCCCGCGTGGTCACGCTGACCATCAGCGACGTGCCGGGCGACGACGCCGCGGTCATCGCCAGCGGCCCGACCGTGCCCGACGCCACCACCTGTGCCGACGCGCTGGCCATCCTCGACCGCTACGGCATCGAGGTGCCCGCGCCGGTGCGCGCCCGCCTCGAAAGCGGCGAACTCGAGACGCCCAGGCCGGGCGACGCCGTGTTCGAAGGGCACGAAACACACATGATCGCCACGCCCCAGCAGTCGCTCGAGGCGGCCGCCAAGGCGGCGCGCGAGGCGGGCGTGGAAGCGCACATCCTCAGCGACGAGATCGAAGGCGAATCGCGCGAGGTCGGCAAGGTGCACGCCGCGCTGGCGCGCGCCGTGGCGCACCGCGGCGAACCGTTCGCGCGGCCCTGCGTGATCCTGTCGGGCGGCGAAACCACGGTCACCATCCGCCCCCGCCAGCCCGGCCAGGCCAAGGGCCGGGGCGGGCGAGCGGGCGAGTTCTGCATGGGCCTGTCGGGCGCGCTCATGGGCCAGCCGCAGGTCTGGGCGCTGGCGGCCGACACCGACGGCATCGACGGCGTGGAAGACAACGCGGGGGCCTTCGTCACGCCCGACACGCTGGCGCGCGCCACCGCCGCGGGCCGCAAGCTGTCGGACCACCTCGACCGCAACGACGCCTACGGTTACTTCGATGCCATCGGCGACCTGTTCGTGACGGGGCCCACGCACACCAATGTCAACGACTTCCGGGCATTGCTGATCTTGTAAGCGGGGGGTTCCGAGGCTGTTCCGGGGCTGTTCCGGGGGTGTTCGCGAGCGCCGCGCGGGCATTGTGAACTCGGGTTAATCTATGGCCCCGGCAGCCCTGATGCCGTCTTGGCCGCCGTTGTCTACAGCGCATCCCCCGGGGGATGCCGCGCCGGACACCCAGATTCCCCTTTTTCACACCCAAGTCCTCGAAGGAAAAGTTCGCATGACCGCCACCTACACCGACACCCGCCTGCTGATCGACAACGAATGGGTCGACGCCACCGGCGGCAAGACGCTGGACGTCGTGAACCCCGCCACCGGCAAGGCCATCGGCAAGGTGGCGCACGCCAGCATCGCCGACCTCGACCGCGCCCTGGCCGCTGCACAGCGCGGCTTCGACAAGTGGCGCAACACCCCCGCCAACGAGCGCGCCGCCGTCATGCGCCGCGCCGCCGGCCTGATCCGCGAACGCGCCGGCGACATCGCCAAGCTGCTCACGCAGGAACAAGGCAAGCCGCTGGCCGAAGCCAAGGGCGAAACGCTGGCCGCCGCCGACATCATCGAATGGTTCGCCGACGAAGGCCGCCGCGTATACGGCCGCATCGTGCCCTCGCGCAACCTGGCCGCGCAGCAACTGGTGCTGAAGGAGCCGCTGGGCCCCGTCGCCGCGTTCACGCCGTGGAACTTCCCCATCAACCAGATCGTGCGCAAGCTCGGCGCGGCGCTGGCCACCGGCTGCTCGTTCCTGGTGAAGGCGCCCGAGGAAACCCCGGCATCGCCCGCGGCGCTGCTGCAGGCGTTTGTCGACGCCGGCATTCCGCCCGGCACCGTGGGCCTGGTGTTCGGCAACCCCGCTGAAATCTCGAACTACCTGATCGCCCACCCGATCATCCGCAAGGTCACCTTCACCGGCTCGACCCCGGTGGGCAAGCAGCTGGCCGCGCTGGCCGGTTCGCACATGAAGCGCGTGACCATGGAGCTGGGCGGCCACGCCCCGGTCATCGTCGCGGAAGACGCCGACGTGGCCCTGGCCGTCAAGGCCGCCGGCGCCGCAAAGTTTCGCAACGCGGGCCAGGTCTGCATTTCGCCGACCCGCTTCCTGGTGCACAACAGCCTGCGCGAAGAATTCGCCCGCACGCTGGTGAAGTACACCGAAGGCCTGAAGCTCGGCGACGGCCTGGCCGAAGGCACGACCATCGGCCCGCTGGCCAACGCCCGCCGCCTGACGGCCATGGCGCATGTGCTGGACGACGCGCGCAAGAAGGGCGCCACCGTGGCCGCCGGCGGCGAACGCGTGGGCGACACCGGCAACTTCTTCGCCCCGACCGTGCTGACCGACGTGCCGCTGGACGCCGACGTGTTCAACAACGAACCCTTCGGCCCCATCGCCGCCATCCGCGGTTTCGACACGCTGGAAGAAGCCATCGCCGAAGCCAACCGCCTGCCGTTCGGCCTGGCCGGCTATGCGTTCACCAAGTCGATCAAGAACGCGCACCTGCTGAGCCAGAAGCTCGAGCTGGGCATGCTCTGGATCAACCAGCCCGCCACGCCGTCGCCGGAAATGCCTTTCGGCGGCGTGAAGGATTCGGGCTACGGCTCTGAAGGCGGCCCGGAAGCGCTCGAGGCTTACCTGAACACCAAGGCCGTGTCGATCCTGGGCGTTTGAGCCCCGATTGTCGAATCACTCTTCGGCGGCAGCGTTCCAGAAGGCCTGCTGCACGCCGTCGAGGCTTTCCAGGTCTTCGATGACCCGGTCGAGCTCCGCGGGCTCGACCGCCGTTGCATACAGCGTCGCACCGATCTCGGTGTCGGCCGGCCCGAACGGGTGCTGGTCGACATCGCGCACCGGGTAGTTCGCGGCCTCCAGCAACAGCAGCAGCTGGTCCATCACTTCGGGCCGCGCCGCGCGCGAACAGATCACGCGCACCACATACGTCGCTTCGCTCGACTCTTCGCTGATCGGTTGCCGGTTGATGCGGTTCACCACCGGCCGCAGCAGCGTGTTGCTGGCCAGCACGAACAGCGCCGCGATCAGCGCCTCGCCCAGCAGATCGGCCCCGGCGCAGGCGCCCACCGCCGCCGACCCCCACAGCGTGGCCGCCGTGTTCAGCCCCGTGACGTTGGCGCCTTCCTTCATGATCGCGCCCGCGCCCAGGAAGCCGATGCCCGACACCACATAGGCCACCACGCGCACCGCGCCGCCGCTGCCGTCGAGCCGGTTGGCCATGTCGACGAACACCGCCGCCCCCACCGCCACCAGCGTGTTGGTGCGCAGGCCCGCCGTGCGCTGTCGCACCTGGCGCTCCAGCCCGATCAATGAGCCGAGGATGAATGCCGCCGCCACGCTGATGAAGGTGTCGAGCAGCGAGTGCAGGTTGATGTTCTGGATGGCTTGCATCGAAGGGTTCCCTCTTGTCGTGGCTGTCGCTGCAGCCGTTGTTGTAGCCGTCTTTGTCGATTTCGTTCGTGTCGTTCAACCGGCCGCTGGCGCATCGCCGGCCTGGCGCTGCACATGCTCGCGCCAGTTGCGCTTTTCCACCTTACGCACGTTCGGCACCTCCGCCAGGTGTGACAGGTAGGCGGCCAGCAAGGGCAGCTCCGCATCGCCGCGGTCGCCCACGAACTCCTGCACCGTCACCAGGTTCCCGTAGCTCCGGGCGTACTTCGATGGCGTGTCGTCTACGGCGATGATCGATTCGAGCGCGTAGCCCCGCGATTTCAGTTTCTGCAGGTTCTTGATCGTCTGGTAGCCGCCGGTCGTGAAATCTCGCGACGTCGTGCAGCGCGCGCTCGACCAGAGAAACGCCAGCGTGCCGCTCGGAAAGATCCGCTCGACCACCTGCGACGCATAGATTTCGCCGGACGCCGTCCACACGCCCACCTCGAACTGCGCGAGCACGGCGCTCACGAAGTCGGACAGATGCGGTCGCAGATGCACGCGGTAGGGGCCGACGCGAAAGTCCTCGTCGTGGCCTAGCGCGTGCTCCGTCGCATGGATCAGCGTTTCGTCGAGGTCGAGCACCAGCAGTTTGCGTGTCTTGGGTGTCATTTGCGTGTCTTGTCGGAAGCCAACGCGTGCATGTTAGGGGCGCGATCGCGCTGGCGGCCTGTTCACACGCCCCGGACAACAGCCTCAAGAAGGGTCACTGCCACCCATACCGCCGCGCATACCACCCCTTCATTGCCTGCGTGAGCAACGCATACCCGACGAGCATGCCGATCAACCAGGGGAAGTACATCAAGGGCAGCGCCTCCAGCTTGAAGTAGTGCGCCAGCGGCCCCATCGGCAGCCAGATGCCCACCGCCGCGATGGCCCCGCCCATGATCAGCAGCGGCCATGCCGCGCGGCTTTGCAGGAACGGGATCTTGCGCGTGCGAATCAGGTGCACGATCAGCGTCTGCGACAGCAGCCCCTCCACGAACCAGCCCGACTGGAACAGCGTCTGGTGGTCGACCGTGTTCGCCGCGAACACGTGCCACATCACCGTGAACGTGAGGATGTCGAACACCGAGCTCAGCGGCCCGAAGAACACCATGAAGCGCCCCAGGTCCGCCGGGTTCCAGCGCTGCGGGCTCTTCAGGAATTCGTCGTCCACGTTGTCGAACGGAATCGCGATCTGCGACACGTCGTACAGCAGGTTCTGCACCAGCAAGTGAAGCGGCAGCATCGGCAGGAACGGCAGGAATGCGCTGGCCACCAGCACCGAGAACACGTTGCCGAAGTTGGAGCTCGCCGTGAGCTTGATGTACTTCAGCATGTTCGCGAACGTGCGCCGCCCCTGGATCACGCCTTGCTCCAGCACCATCAGGCTCTTCTCCAGCAGGATGATGTCGGCCGACTCCTTCGCCACGTCCACCGCGCCGTCCACCGAGATGCCGATGTCCGCCGCCCGCAGCGCCGGCGCGTCGTTGATGCCGTCGCCCATGAAGCCCACCACATGGCCGTTGGCATGCAGCGCGTGCACGATGCGCTCCTTGTGCGCCGGCGTGAGCTTGGCGAACACCTGGTGCGCCTCCACCACCAGCCGCAGGTCGGCCTCGGCCATGTCCTCCACCTCGCGGCCCAGCACGATGCGTCCCACCTCCAGGCCCACGTCGGCGCACACCTTGCGCGTGACCAGTTCGTTGTCGCCCGTCAGCACCTTCACCGCCACGCCGTGCTCGGCCAGCGCACGCAAGGCTGGCGCCGTCGATTCCTTCGGCGGATCCAGAAAGGCCACGTACCCCAGCAGCGTGAGGCCCGACTCGTCAGCGACCCCGTAGGCCGGCTTCTGCGCCTCGGTCTTCAGCGCGCGGCTGGCCACCGCCACCACGCGCAGGCCCATTGCATTCAGCTCCGACGCCACGCGGTGGATGCGCGAGAGCACCTCGGCGTCGAGCGCCAGCACCTCGGCCCCACGCTCCACCGACGTGCACACCGACAGGATTTCTTCGAGCGCGCCCTTGCAGATCAGCAGGTGCTCGCTGCCGCCGTTGGCCACCACCACCGACATGCGGCGGCGCGAGAAGTCGAAGGGCACCTCGTCGATCTTGCGGTAGGCCGTTTGCAGGCGCGTTTCCAGCTGCATCTCGGCGTGGCTCAGCACCGCCTTGTCGAGCAGGTTCTTCAGCCCCGTCTGGTGAAAGCTGTTGAGGTAGGCGAACTGCAGCACGTGGTCGGAGTCCTCGCCCCAGGCGTTGGTGTGGCGTTCGAGCACGATGCGGTCCTGCGTGAGCGTGCCTGTCTTGTCGGTGCACAGCACGTCCATGGCGCCGAAGTTGTGAATCGCTTCCAGCCGCTTGACGATCACCTTCTGGCGCGACATCACCACCGCGCCCTTGGCCAGCGTGGCCGTCACGATCATCGGCAGCATCTCGGGCGTGAGGCCCACCGCGATCGACAGCGCGAACAGCGCCGCCTCCCACCAGTCG
The DNA here is from genome assembly GCF_041355175.1 of Variovorax sp. RCC_210. NCBI lineage: Bacteria > Pseudomonadati > Pseudomonadota > Betaproteobacteria > Burkholderiales > Comamonadaceae > Variovorax > Variovorax sp. RCC_210. The sequence goes on from NZ_JBFUPJ010000003.1 coordinate 337,171, forward strand.
CCCTTGGCCACGCCGTTGATCACCAGTACCAGCGGCGCCATCACCAGCATGAAGCGAATCAGCACCCAGCTCACCCGGTTAATGCCCGCCTGGAACGCGCTGGTGCCGCGGTCGGTGGCCGTCACGCGCTGCGCCAGCGCGCCGAAGAAGGTACGGTCGCCCGTGTGCACGATGAGCGCGCTGGCCGTGCCGCTGATCACGTTGGTGCCCATGAAGAGCAGGTTCTCGCGCTCCAGCACGCCCGCGTCGTGCGCGCCGCGGTCGACCACGAACTTCTCCACCGGCATGGCCTCGCCCGTGAGCGCCGACTGGCTGATGAACAGGTCCTTGGCGGTCAGCAGCCGGCAGTCGGCCGGGATCATGTCGCCGGCCGACAGCGCGATCACGTCGCCGGGCACCAGGTCGCGCATCGGCACCTCCACGCGCACCGTGCCGGTGTGCGTGGTGTCGAAGCCTTCGTCGCCCGCCGCGCCGGCCTTCTGCCCGGGCGCGGGGCGCAGCACCGTCGATGTGTTGCTCACCATCGCCTTGAGGCGGTCGGCGGCCTTGTTGGAGCGCGACTCCTGCAGAAAGCGCAGCACGGTCGACAGCACCACCATGCTGCCGATGACCAGCGTGGCCTTCATGTCTTCGGTGACGTACGAGACCAGCGCCAGCACCGTCAGCAGCAGGTTGAACGGATTGCGGTAGCACTGCCACAGGTGCTGCCACCAGGGCAGCGGTTGCTCGTGGCGCACCTCGTTGCTGCCCAGGCGCTTGCGCAGCACCTGCGCATGGCCTTCGCTCAGGCCGCGCGGCGAGCTGTCGAGGCGGACCAGCATTTCGCCGGCATCGGTGCGCGAAGCGGTGTTCAGCGCCTTCGCGATGTCGGGCGGCATCTGCAGCGAGCCGCCGGAGACGGGCTTCGAGCCCAGCAGCGATTGCCAGCGCTCGAAGTGATGCAGCATGTGGCGGCTGCGCAGGAAGCTTTCAAAGAAAGACTTGAGGACGTTGTTCATGGGGTTCTCCTTCGGGCGGCCGCCGCCCGCCCGGGAGAACCTCCGGGCATCAACCAGCCGGAAGCAACCCCTTGCGAAGCGCGACGGCGTGCCGCGGTTTTGCAATCGATCGAAGCGAAGGGGGCGCGCTACGGCGCCAACGAGAGGCTGGTTCCATGGTGTGCTCCTGGGCTGCGAGGCGTGGTGAAGAAGAAGGGCGAGAGGAAGGTGCCGCTGCGCTCAGCGGCGCAGGCCGTGGGCGGGCTGCAGCACCAGGAAGCTGCGGATGCGGCGCGTGGTCCACAGCGCAGCGGCCTGGTCCAGCGCGCCTTCGACGGCCGGTGCGGCCACCGGCACGGCAGCAGCAGCAACTGCCACGGGCGTGTCGACGGGCACGTGCGCCGACGCACGAGCGCGCAGCGGTTCGTGGTGTGGCTGACGACGAAGATGAAAGTGACGCATGACAAGGCTCCTTCGCGTTGAAGGAAACCTCGCGCACGGACGCACGCAAGCTGACTGAAAAAGTCAGTAACGAGACGACGGGATTCGGAAGGGGGAGAACCGCTTGCCGCCGAGGGCAAGAGGGTCACGCTGCGTGCACGACGGCCACGCAGCGCAAGGGAGCCTGCGCTAGAGAGCCGGGTGTGTCACGCCTGCCGAGGCACGCGTCTTGTCACTGATCCAACTGGCACTGTCCACGCACGGGGCTCCGAAATGAAGATTGCCAATTGTTGCACCGCGGCATGAAATGCGTCAACCCTTCAGCTGAAGTCCCCGCGCTGGCGCCAGGGTGGTTATCGCCTCGCTGTTGCGTTTGCGCCGCAGTGCGATCGCGCTTCACGACGGCGGATGGATCGGTGGATCGAGCTCTTCGCGCAGCGCTTTTCGCTGGGCGAGCACGTCCGACAGGTTGGCGTGGAAGGCCTCCACGTCGGGCATGCGAAAGCCGATCCAACCCAGCCCCGGATGCCGCGCGTTCAGGATCAGGTGGCCGTCAGCCTGCATGGTCCATTGCCAGGCGGGGCCGTCGACTTGCGGCGGCTCCTTCACCAGCATCGGCAGCTTCTCGGGGAAAGCGGGCTCCATCGAGCGGCGCGTTTCGGCCAGCACGCGGATGAGGCGGTCGAAGGCTTCGGCCGGTAGCGTCTCGCCGAAGGTCGACCAGTTCGCGAGGTCGGTCCCGTCTTCATGCGTCAGTTCGACGGTCATGAGTTTCATGCGTGGCTCCATGTGAGGCTTGTGTCGGTCAATGAGACCGACGGCTGGCAGCTGAGAATGATGGACTTCGAGGTGCTGGCCGATGGGCCATTGCCGATGGTTCGTGAAGGACGCAGGCTTACCCGGTGGGGCCCACGCAACGTCGCCGCACGAGAGAAACACACAGCCAGGTTGTCGATAAAGATGAGAAAAAAATCGATCTTGTTTATTTGCACCGGCAATATTTGCCGTTCCCCCACGGCCCACACCCTGCTCATGCACAAGGCCCGCGCCGCCGGCTTCGATGTCGAGGTCGACAGCGCCGCCATCTCCGACGAAGAGCGCGGCAACCCGCCCGACCGCCGCTCCGTCGCCGAGGCCAAGCGCCGCGGCATCCAGATGCATGCCCATGCCGCGCGCCAGGTGCGCAAGGCCGACTTCGCGCATGTCGACATGCTCATCGGCATGACAGCCCAGCACTGCGCCGCGCTGCGCAGGCTCGCACCCGCGGGCACCGCGGACAAGGTGCACCTGTTCACCGAATTCGCCGACGGCATCGAGGGCGACGTGCCCGACCCGTGGTACGGCGGCCAGCAGGACTTCATCGAGGTCTTCGACCTGATCGACCACGGCGTGGACGGCCTGCTTGCCAGGCTGCAGGCCGAAGCCTGAAACCCTCTGACGCGCCGACGGCTCCCTACTCGCAGAGCACCCGGATCGAAGCCGGAATCCCCACCGCCCGAATGCCGCCGCCTTCGCGCTTGGCCGCGAAGATGCGCACCTCCTCGCACTCGAGGATCAGGTCGCTCCCGCGCGTCACGCGGTAGGTCTGCACGAAGCTCTTCTCGCGCCACTCGGTGATGCGCACCGCGATGTGCAGCGTGTCTCCGTAGCTGGCGGTCTTCACGAAGCGGGTGTGGGTGTCCACCAGCGGCGTGCCGATGACGCCCAGGGTCTCGGTGGTTTCCTCCCAGCGCGGCACGCCGCACTCGGCGAAGAAGTGCCGCGAGGCCGCGTCGATCCAGCGGAAGAAGTTGGGAAACCACACGATGCCGGCCGGGTCGCAGTCGCCGAACTCGACGCGTGCGGTGTAGACGATTTCTTTGATGCTGTTGCTCATCAGCCCATTCTCGTCGGCAGCCACAAGGCAATGATGGGGAACGCGATCAGTATCACCAGCCGCACGATGTCGGTCACGATGAACGGCAGCACGCCCTTGAAGATGGTGGTGAAGCTCACGTCCTTCACCACGCTCTTGATGACGAACACGTTCATGCCCACCGGCGGATGGATGAGCCCGAGCTCCACGGTCATCACGATGATCACGCCGAACCAGATGAGGTCGAAGCCCAGGTGCACGATCACCGGGTAGATGATGGGCACGGTCAGGATGATCATCGCCATCGCGTCCATCAGGCAGCCCAGCACCAGGTACATGACCATGATGAGCGCGAGCACACCGTAGCGCCCGATGCCCAGCCCGGTCAGGAACTCGGTGAGCTTCTGCGGGCTCTGCGTGATGGTGAGGAAGTAGCCGAACAGCAGCGCGCCGATCAGCACCGTGAACACCGCCGCCGCCGTGCGCGTGGCCGACAGCAGCGCCTCGCGGATCTTCGGGCCGTCGAGCTTGCGCCGCACCAGCCCGAGGATGAACGCACCGCTCGCGCCCACGCCGCCGGCCTCGGTGGGCGTGAAGAAGCCGCCGTAGAGGCCACCGATGACGAACACGAACAGCACCAGCGGCGCCCACACGTTCTTCAGGTCCTTGAAGCGTTCCGACCACGGCTTGACCTCGCCGCCGGGCAGCCAGTCGGGCCGCAGCTTGACGATGATGGCAATGGTCATCACGTACATCGCCATGGCCAATATGCCGGGCACGATGCCCGCCATGAAGAGCTTGCCGATGTCCTGCTGCGTGAGGATGGCGTACACGGCCAGCACGGTCGACGGCGGCAGGATGGCGCCCAGCGTGCCGCCCGCGGCAATGACGCCGGTGGAGAACGACTGCGGGTAGTTGAAGCGCCGCATCTCCGGGTACGCCACCGCCGAGAAGGTGGCCGCCGTGGCCACCGACGAGCCGCAGATGGCCGCGAAGCCGCCGCATGCCACCACGGTGGCCACGCCCAGGCCGCCGCGCAGGTGGCCGATCATGGAGTTGGCGGCCTTGAACAGCTCGCGGCTCACGCCCGACACCGACACCAGCGCGCCCATGAGCATGAACATCGGGATCACGCCGAAGGTGTAGTCGGTCACGGTGCGCATCGAGGTCTGGCCCACCAGCTTCAGCGCCGGGCCGGGCCCGACCAGGTAGCTGTAGCCGACCACGCCCACGAGGCCCATTGCCATGCCGACCGGCACGCGCAACAACATCAACACAAACAGGGCAACGAAGCCCAGCACTGCCACTGCATCCGGGCTCATTCATCCGCCTTCTGTTCTGCGTGAACTTCTTCGAGTTGCTCAGGGTGAAAGATCAGCCGGTACGTGCGAATCGCGATGAGCAGCACCGCGCACACGTCGCCGGCCCAGGCCACCGCGTAGAAGGGCCAGGTCGGGATGTTCAGGTCGTAGGTCTGCACGTTGTCCACGTAGGTCCCGCGCACCTTGTCGAACAGCATGGCGGTCTGCACCGCCACCACGAACAGCAGCACCAGCGTGGCGAACACGTCGATGACGCGCTTCATGCGCGGGCCGGCCGCGGTCCACACCAGGTCGACGGTGATGTGCCCGCCGCGGTAGCTGGTGGCCGCGATGCCCCAGAAGATCAGGATGCCCAGCAGCATGCGGCCGAAGTCGTACGCGTCGGGAATCGAGGTGTCGAAGAACTTGCGCAGCACCACGGCCACGAAGATGTTGAGCGCGACGATCCCCACGAAGATGGCGGCGAGCCATTCGATGAGGTTGATCGCGCGGTCCATGTAGCTGGCGGACCGGGCGGTCATGGCTCAGAGCGCCGACTTGTACTTGGAAAGGCTGGCCTTCAGCGCGTCCATGACGGCCTTCGGGTCTTCGCCCACCTTCTTCACGCTGTCGGCCCATTGCGTCTCCGACGGTGCCGCTGCCTTGCGCCATGCGTCGAGCTGCTCGGGCGTGAGCTTGTAGATCTCGTGGCCGGGCAGCGCCGCCATCTTGGCGTGGCCCGCGAACTCGAAGTCGGCCCACGGCGCGGCCACCTTCTGCGCCCACTCGCTGGTGCAGTGGTCGTCCACCACCTTCTTCTGCGCGACGGACATGGCGTCGTACTTGCTCTTGTTCATGACCCACACGAAGGGCGTGACGTACAGCGGCGCGTCCATGTGGTACTTCACCACCTTGTCGATGCCGAACAGGCCGATGGAGCCCCACGGAAAGGTGATGGCGTCGGCCACGCCGCGCTCCAGCATGTCGCGCGACTCTGGCGCCGAGGCCTGCACGTTGGTGCCGCCCAGCGAGGTGATGAGCTGGCCCACGGTGCTGGTGGCCGGGCGCACCTTCATGCCCTTGACGTCGGTGGGCAGCGTGATCTTCTTGCGCGAGTGGAAGGTGCCGGGGTCGTGCACGAACGCGAAGCAGTACTTCACGTCCTTCATTTCCTTGGCCGCGTAGTTGCGGTACCAGGCGTCGATGGCGGCCGAGCCTTCCTTGCCGTTGGCGAACAGGAAGGGCAGCGAGGCACCGGCCATCACCGGGAAGCGGCCCGGCTGGTAGCCCGGGTTCACGTAGGAGAAATCGGCGATGCCGTCGCGCGCCATGTCGTAGTGGTCGAAGGCCTTGCCCAGCTGCTCCGACGGAAACAGGATGGCGGTGATGGTGCCGCCCGACTCCTTCTTGATGTCGTCGGCCCACGCCTGCAGCGCGGGGTTGAGCGGGTGCTGCGCGGGCACCCAGCTGGAGAGCTTGAGCTGCACGGGCTTGTCCTGCGCCTGCACGGCCGGCAGGCCGAGCGCCAGCGCGGCGGTGGCCGCGATCAGGGCCAGGGCGCGGGCCCTGGAACGGTGGGGGTGGCGGGTGGTGGTCATGGTCTCCTTCGTTATGTGTTTGAACTGGTTGCGCAATCTAGGCAGTCGCGCTCGCCGGGTATATGGAGGCTTTCCCGAGCGTGTTTTCGTTGCGCGCCGGCACGCTCGCGGCTTGTTCGGAAGGCGAACGGAATTCGCTCCGGTCGACATGGCGCGGGCCCAGTTCGCGCACCTGCGTGGCGCCCAGCAAGGTCATGGTGCGTTCGGTTTCCTGCGCCAGCAGCTGCAGCACGGCGAGCGCGCCTTGCTCGCCCGCGCAGGCCAGGCCGTAGACCGGCGCGCGGCCGACCAGCGTGCCGCTGGCCCCGAGTGCCAGCGCCTTCACCACGTCGCTGCCGCGCCGGATGCCGCCATCGACCAGCACCGGAATGCGCCCGCCGACCGCATCGACGATGCGCGGCAGCGCGGCGATGCTGGCCGGCGCCGCATCGAGCTGGCGGCCGCCGTGGTTGGAGACCACGATGCCGTCGGCGCCATGGCGCACGGCGCGCCTGGCGTCTTCCGCGCCGAGCAAGCCCTTGACGAGCAGCGGCCCGTCCCACAGCTTGCGCAGCCAGCCCAGGCTGTCCCAGGTGAGCGTGCGGTCCATGGTGCGCGAGAGCAGGGCGGCTTGCGCCTGGGCGGAGACGGGTGCCTCGTTGCCGCCGTCGCTGTCCTCGCTGTCACCGTGGTGGGGCAGCAGGTTCTCGAAGCGCGGCATTCCGCCCTGCGCCAGCCGCAGCAGCCAGCCGGGGTGGCGCGCCATGTCGAGCACGGTGGCCGGCGTGAGCCGCATCGGCACGCGAAAGCCGTGGCGCAGGTCGCGCTCGCGCAGCCCGCTGACCGGCACGTCGACCGTGAGCACCAGCGCCTCGAAGCGGGCGGCGCGGGCACGCCGCACCACGCGCTCGGCGATGGCGCGCTCGCCCATCACGTAGAGCTGCATCCACAGCGTGGCGTCGGGCGCGGCGGCGCGCACGTGGTCGATGCGGGTGTTGGACGCGGTCGACAGCACGAAGGGCACGCGCGCGGCCTGCGCGGCCGCCGCCATCAACGCGTCGCCGCGCGGGCGCACCAGGCCGGCCAGCCCGATGGGCGCGATGGCGAAGGGCGCGTTCCAGCGCCGGCCGAACAGTTCGATGCCGATGTCCAGCGCGCTGGTGTCGCGCAGGCACTCCGGCACCAGCGGCACGGCGTCGAGCGCGTCGCGGTTGCGCTGCAAGCAGCGCTCGTCTTCCGCGCCGCCGTCGATGTAGTCGAACACCAGGCGCGGCAGCACGCGGCGTGCGCGGCGCCGGTAGTCCTCGACGTTGAGCAGCAGGGTCATCGACGTGGCCTTGGTCGCTGGTCGCTGATCACTGATATCAGGCGCCGCCCGTGGGCTTGCGCTTCATCCAGCGGATCGGCTGGGCCTTGACGGGCCGCGCCGGCGCGCCGTGTTCGACCAGCGCGGCGTCGAGCGCGCGGCCCGCGTCGTCGGCCAGCGCGGCGTTGCGCGCCGCGGCCACGGCCTGCGCGCGCTCGGCCGCCGGCACGCCGGGCTGCGCCGCGAGGTGGTCGGTCACGTGCAGCAGGTTTTCCTTGCCGCGCTCGTTGGTGCTGCCGTAGCCCTTGATGAGCCGGCCGCACAACGCCAGCTCGTGCCCCAGCGCCCAGCCATCGCGCGTGCCGGCTTCCACTGCCGCGAGCCAGCGTTCGATCAGCGCCTGCTCTTCGCCGAAGCGGCTGCCGCGCCGGCGCAGCCAGCGCAGCGACGCCAGCAGCCGCAGCGACGCCATGCCCAGCACCGAATGGCTGCCCACCTTCAGCGGCAGCGCCCACGGCGCGAGGCCGCGCGCCTGCCGGCCGCGGTCCCACGCCGTCACGCGACGAGAGAGCCCTGGCGGCAGCAGCGCCGCGAACTCGGCGGCGCCGGGCTTGAAGTGGTCGTAGACCTTCAAGATGTCGTCGTCGCCCGCGCGCACTTCCTTGCGCACGCGCTGCGCACGGCTGGCGCGGCCCTTGAGCGCGGCCACGCGCACGATGTCGTCGAAGGCCATCCACAGCGCAAGCCAGCGCGCGGCCTCGCGGGTGATGGCGAAGCCTTGCGCGCCGGCCGGGTCGGCGGCGCGCTCTGCGTCCAGCACGCGGCCCAGGCGCTGCGCGTAGAGCGCGGCGTAGGCGGCGTCCTGGTAGTCGAGCACGCGCGCATGGCCCAGGGTGAGCATGTCGTGCACGGCCGGCGGAAAGCGGCGCGCCAGTTCGGCGGGCAGGGCGCTGGGCGGAGGCGGCGCGTCGTTGCCGTCGCCGGCCAGCACGCTGCTGACGAACGCGGCCTGCGCGCGCGGCGCGCTCACCGCGTCGAAGGCGGCGGCAAAGCCGCGCAGGCTGGCCGCGGCCATCCTGTTGAGCTTGTCGGGCGCGCTGGTGTCGCCGCCGCGCACCACGTGCTCGTAGGCCTCGCGCGGAAACGGAAACAGCCCGCTGCCGGCGATGGCGCCCAGCATCACGGCGCTGACCACCGTGCCGCTGTCGCGCGCGATGGCGTTCATGTCGAACACGTGGTGCTCGCGGCTGAAGGCCTTCACCACGTCGAGCAGGCGCTGCGCGTCGGCGCGGCCGTCGCCGGGCTCCATGCGCTCGGCGGTGGTGAAGATGCGCGCCGACGAGCTGATGACCAGCGTGCGCAGCGGCGCGCTCATGCCGTTGCCGACCTGGCGCGCGGTTTCCAGCAGCTCCGACGACACGATCGCGTCGAGCGCGCCGGGCACCGGGCTCAGGCTGAACACGGGGCGCCGGCCGCCCAGCTGCGCGAGCGGCACCGGGAACACCTCGATGTAGTAGGTGGTGGCGCCGGTGCGCTGTGCCACGCCGGGAATGGACGTGCTCTGCGCCGCGTAGCCGGCGTGGCGCGCAATGTCGACCAGCCATTCGGTCAGCACGCCGCCGCCTTCGCCGCCCAGCGCGCACACGAGCAAGGTGAGGGGCCTGTTCTGTTCCATGCCTTGGCCCCTCACGCCGGTTGCAGTGCGCGCACCAGGCCGCCGCGCAGCGCATGCAGCAGGCGCTCGTGCCACTTGGGGTTCTGCACCACCTCGGCCCGGTAGAAGCTGGGGCACAGCGTGGCCGCATGCGCGTTGGCGCCGCACAGGCCGCAGCCCACGCAGCCGTCGATCACGGTGGCCACCGGGTCGACCTTCAGCGGGTCGGGGTTGTCCTTCAGCGTGAGCGTGGGGCAGCCCGACAGGCGAATGCAGGCGTGGTCGCCGTTGCACACGTCTTCGTCCACGCCGTACTTCACGCGCACCACGCGCTCGCCCTTTTTCAGCAGGCTCGCGAGCCAGGGCTTGATGCGGCGCTGGCGCTCCAGCTGGCACTCGCCCTCGGCGATCACCACCTTCAGGCCGTTGAAGTCGCTGGTGAGCGCCTCGGTCAGCGTCTTGCGCATGCGCTCCACGTCGTAGGTGGTCACGGTGCGCATCCACTGCACGCCCAGGCCCTTCAGCGTGGCCTCGATGGTCTGGTTCTTGTCGACCAGGCTCTGCTGCTTGTCGACGGCGCGCTCCTTCACCTCGTCGTCGGGGGTGGAGATGATGTCCTGCGTGCCGGTGGCCGAGGTGTAGCCGTTCTTGAAGATCAGCAGCACTGCGTCGTCGCCATTGAAGAGGGCGCTCTGCACGCCGGTGAGCAGGCCGTTGTGCCAGAAGCCGCCGTCGCCCATGATCGACAGCGTGCGCCGGTTCATCATGGGCGCCACGCCCGCGCGGCTCGCCAGGCTCATGCCGTAGCCCAGGATCGAATGGCCCATCGAGAAGGGCTCGAAGGTGCCGAAGGCGTGGCAGCCGATGTCCGCCGCGATGTGCACCGGCCCTGTCTCCTGCTGCGCCAGCTTCAGCGCCGAGAACACGGGCCGCTCCGGGCAGCCGATGCAGAAGCTGGGCGGCCGGTTGGGCAGCGGCGTGCTCAGCTGGCGGGCCACGGCCTCGCGGCGCTCGCGGTTGCCGGCGAGCCAGGCCCGCGCGGAAGAGGCTGCGTCGCTGGCTTCGCTGGTGCCGTTGCTGTCGTTGCTGTTGTTGCTGTCGTCGGTGTTGCTGGCCGCGATGTACTTCGCCACGAAGGCGCCGATGCCGCCCGACAGCACCTCCACGCCGTACTCGCCCGCCGCGGGCAGCAGGTCCTTGCCGTGCAGCGGCGTCTGGATGTCGCGCCGGCGCAGCAGCGTGGCGATGTCCTGCTCGATGTACTCGGGCTGGCCTTCTTCCACCACCAGCACCGCGCGCTTGCCCACGCAGAAGTCGGCCACCTGCTCGGGCACCAGAGGGTAGGTCACGTTCAGCACCAGGATGGGAATGTCGGTGTCGCCGAAGGCGTCGGCCAGGCCCTGCTGCTGCAGGCTGCGGATGAGCGCGTTGTACAGCCCGCCCTGCACCACGATGCCCAGGTCGGCATGCCGCCCGCCCGGAATCAGTTCGTTCAGCCTGTTCTCAACGATGTAGCGGCGCGCCGCGGGAATGCGCGCGTCGCCCTTGAGCTTCTCGTGGCGGAAGGTGACGGGCGGGTGCGCCAGGCGCATGTAGTCGAAGCCGGCCGGCTCGGTCATCAGCGCGCGCGTGGACACGGCCGGCGCCACGTTGTCCTTGCACTCGAAGCTGCCGCGCACGTGGCAGGTGCGGATGCGCAGCTCCATCAGGCAGGGCATGTTCGACGCCTCCGACAGCCGGAAGCCTTCCTCGACCATGCGCACCATCACGCCCAGGTCGGGCCGCGGGTCGAGCAGGCACATGCTCGACTTGAGCGCGTAGGCGTGCGTGCGCTCCTGGATCACGCTGGCGCCTTCGCCATAGTCTTCGCCCACCACCACCAGCACGCCGCCGGTCACGCCGGGCGACGACAGGTTCGACAGCGCGTCGGCCGCCACGTTGGTGCCGACGATCGATTTCCAGGTGACCGCGCCGCGCAGCGGGTAGTGGATGGAGGCGCCCAGCATGGCCGCGGCCGAGGCCTCGTTGGAGCAGGCTTCCACGTGCACGCCCAGTTCGTCCATGTAGGCCTTGCCCTGGACCATGACGTCCAGCAGGTGCGACACCGGCGCGCCCTGGTAGCCGCCGACGTAGGCCACGCCCGACTGCAGCAGGCCCTTGGTGATGGCGAGGATGCCCTCGCCGTGGAAGGTATCGCCGGCGCCCAGGCGCAGCATTTCCACTTCCTTGCTGAATGAAACTTCCATCGTGTCTCGTCGTTATGTGGCGCCGCACGGCCATGTGGCGCTGTGCGGCTCCGTGCGGCTCGGGGGATGAGCGGGAACAGGGCGAGTGTGGTCACGCCGGGGCCATACTTCAATAAAATAATCCGGCTATCCAATATGAAATCCGTGCATATCGACGCGGTCGACCTCAACCTGCTGCGGCTCTTCGATGCGGTCTATCGCACCCGCAACGTGAGCCGCGCGGCCGAGGCGCTCGGCCTCACCCAGCCCGCGGCCAGCCATGGCCTCACGCGGCTGCGCCTGCTGCTGGGCGATGCGCTGTTCACGCGCAGCCCCGGCGGGGTGGCGCCCACGCCGCGCGCGCAGCGGCTGGCGGAGTCGGTGCAGTCGGCGCTGTCCCTGCTGCAGCAGGCGCTGAGCGAGCCCGAGCGCTTCGAGCCGGCGGCTTCGCGCAAGCTGTTTCGCATCCACATGAGCGACATCGGGGAAGGCCGCTTCCTGCCGGCGCTGATGGCGCGGCTGCGCGAGCTGGCGCCCGGCGTGAGGGTGGAGACCATGCCGCTGGCCACTGGCGACATCGCCGCCGCGCTGGACAGCGGCAAGGTCGACTTCGCCTTCGGTTTTTTGCCGCGCGTGAAGGACACGCAGCGCACCCAGCTGCTGCGCGACCGCTACATCGTGCTGCTGCGGCGCGACCACCCGTTCGTGAAGCGGCGGCGCAGCGGGCAGGCGCTGCTCGCGGCCCTGCAGGAGCTCGACTACGTGGCCGTGCGCACGCACGCGGACACGCTGCGCATCCTGCAGCTGCTGAACCTGGAAGACCGGCTGCGCCTGACGACCGAGCACTTCATGGTGCTGCCGGCCATCGTGCGCGCCACCGACCTGGCGGTGGTGATGCCGCGCAACATCGCGCGCGGCTTCGCCGAGGAGGGGCACTACGCCATCGTGGAGCCGCCGTTTCCGCTGCGCGACTTCACGGTGTCGCTGCACTGGAGCAAGCGCTTCGAGGCCGACCCGGGCAACCGGTGGCTGCGCCAGGTCATCACCGCGCTGTTTTCGGAAAAGGCCAAGGCATGAACCGGCCCAGGGTTCATGTACAGGTCAGGCTCGGCATGCAACCATCGGGACGAACATGAAAAAACGCATTCCCTCCTTCCTGCGCCACGTCGGCCCGGGCGTCGTCACCGGCGCAGCCGACGACGACCCGTCCGGCATCGCCACCTACACCCAGGCCGGCGCGCAGTTCGGCACCGGGCTGCTGTGGACGGTGTTCCTGTCGCTGCCCTTCATGGTCGCCATTCAGCTGGTGTCGGCGCGCATCGGGCGGGTCACGGGCAAGGGCGTGGCGGCCAACCTGCGCGAGCACATGCCGCGCGGCTTCCTGGTGGTGCTGGTGTTCCTGCTGGTGGTGGCCAACACCATCAACATTGCCGCGGACATCGCGGCCATGGGCGAGGCGCTGCAGCTGGTGGTGGGCGGCGGGGCGCACTTTCATGCGCTGGTGTTCGGCGTGGTCACGGTGCTGCTGCAGGTGTTCGTGCCGTACCGCAAGCTGGCGCACATCCTGAAGTGGCTCACGCTCACGCTGTTCGCCTACGTGGCGGCGGTGTTCGTGGTGCAGGTGGAGTGGTCGCACGTGCTGCACGACCTGGTGGTGCCCAGGCTGCAGTGGAGCGGCGACTACTGGATGATGATCGTCGCCCTGCTGGGCACCACCATCTCGCCCTACCTGTTCTTCTGGCAGGCCTCGCAAGAGGTGGAAGAGCTGCGCCTGAAGGGCGGCCAGCGCGGTAACGACGTGGAGGTGCGCCACGACCTGAAGCGCGTGCGGCTGGACACCTGGGTGGGCATGACCTTCTCGAACCTCATCGCGTTCTTCGTGATGGTGGTGGGCGCGTCGGTGCTGTATTCGGCCGGGGTGCACGACGTGACCTCCGCCGCGCAGGCGGCCGAGGCGCTGCGCCCGCTGGCCGGCGACTTCGCGTTCTGGCTGTTTGCCGGCGGCATCATCGCCACCGGCTTGCTGGCCGTGCCGGTGCTGGCTTCGTCGGCCGCCTACGCGGTGGCCGAGGCCTTCGGCTGGGAAGAGGGGCTGGAGCGCCACTGGCGCGAGGCCAAGGAGTTCTACGGGATCATCGCCGTGGCCACGCTGGTGGGTACGGCGCTCGACTTCACGCCCATCGACCCGATGAAGGCGCTGTACTGGAGCGCGGTCATCAACGGCGTGGTGGCCGTGCCGATCATGGCGGCCATGATGATCCTGGTGACCCGCGAGAAGGTGATGGGCGTGTTCACCTCCGGCCGGCGCACCCGCTGGCTGGGCTGGGGCGGCACGGCGCTGATGGGGTTCGCGGCGTTGATGATGGGCTGGGACCTGGTGCGCTGAGCGGGCCGCGGCGCGATCCGCAGGTTCACGCCTGCGGCGCGATAGCGCGATAGCGCGATAGCGCGGTGCCGCGTCTTCGCGTCTTCAGCGCGGTATTCTCGGGACGCCTTCCCGCCTCGCGCCTCGCCGCTTTCCCGGTCTTTCGAATGTTCGCTCCGCACCCCTTGTCCCGCTTTTTCCCGGCCCCGCATTTCCAGCCCCCGTTCGCCACCGCCCCCGTGTTCGTCGCGGCCGGCGCTTGCCGCTGACGACGGTCCCGGTGCAAGAAATCATTTCCCAGGCCGGCCCGGTGGCGGTCTTCATGGCCTGCGTGGCACTCGCCACCTACGCGCAGAACCTCACCGGCTTCGCCTTCAGCCTCATCCTGCTCGGGCTGGTGTCGGTGTTCCACATCGCCAGCGTGAGCGACACCGCCAACGCCGCCACGGTGCTGAGCCTGGTCAACGCCTGGACCTACTTTCGCGCCCGGCCCGGCGTGGTGCCCTGGCAGCTGATGAAGCCGGCGCTCAACGGCAGCACGGTCGGCGTCATCGTCGGGCTGATGCTGCTCACCTGGTTGAGCGGCGGCGCGGTGAACTGGCTGCGCGGGCTGCTGGGCGTGTCGATCCTGGGCTGCGCCGTGCTGCTGGTGCTGCAGGGCCGGCCGCTGCCGGCGGTGTCGGGGCCGCGCAGTTTCGCGCTCATCGGCGGGCTGTCGGGCGTGCTGGGCGGGTTGTTTTCCAGCTCGGGGCCGCCCATCGTCTTCCACATGTACCGCCAGCCGCTGGACCGCGAGCTGGTGCGGCGCGCGCTGCTGCTGATGTTCGGCTTCAGCTCGCTGGTGCGGCTCGTGATCGTGGTGCCGACCGGGCACTTCTCGGCCTACTCGGCGCTGCTGTCCGGCTGCGCCGTGCCGGTGGTGTACGGCGTGACGCGGCTGCACCACCGCCTGCCGAACAAGCTGCAGCCGCGCACGCTGAAGTGGCTTGTGGGCGGGCTGCTGGCCGCGGCGGGCACGACGCTGGTGGCTTCCGCCGGGCTGGCCATCCGCGCGGGCTGACGGCAACTGGCCCCTCGGGCATGGCCCGGCGGCCCGGGTGGCCCGGTAATTGCAGCGCTGCGCCAAGGGTTTCCCCGTACGTGGCATACCAGCCCCCACATACGCTTTATGGGCGACCCCGTATGCAGGGCACCGAACAAGTCGCTAACGTCCATGACTGACCCACAACGGGTCCCCCACGAGCCCCACAAAGCATGAGCACCGAGAGCAGCAGCCACACACTTCCGCAGGTCCAGCCGGCCCAGCCGATCCGCTTTTTCCATCGCGGCAAGATCGTCGACGTCACCGGCGTCCACCCGACCCGTTCCGTGCTCGACTGGCTGCGCGAAGACGCCCGCTGCACCGGCACCAAGGAAGGTTGCAACGAAGGCGACTGCGGCGCCTGCACGGTGGTCATCGGCGAGCTGGCCGGCGGCACCGACGCCCCCGGCGCCATCAACGGCCTGAGCCTGCAGACCGTCAACGCCTGCATCCAGTTCCTGCCCACGCTGCACGGCAAGGCGCTGTTCACGGTGGAAGACCTCAAGGGCCAGTTCAAGGCCAGCGCGGCCGGCAAGATCGACAAGGCAGCTGAAAACGCCGCCGACAAGAAGCACCACGCCGTGCACACCCTGCACCCGGTGCAGCAGGCCATGGTCGACTGCCACGGTTCGCAGTGCGGCTTCTGCACCCCCGGTTTCGTGATGTCGCTGTGGTCCACCTACGAGCACCACCAGGTCGAAGGCACCCAGCCCACGCGCCAGCAACTGGCCGACGACCTGTCGGGCAACCTGTGCCGCTGCACCGGCTACCGCCCGATCCTGGACGCCGGCCAGCGCATGTTCGACCTGCCCGCCGTGCGGCTCGACACCCGACCCGTGGTCGCCGCGCTCACCGCGCTGAAGAACGACGGGCTCGACTACGCCGCCCCGCTCGGCGCCCGCATCGACCACTTCCACGCGCCCAAGACCCTGGCCCAGCTTGCCGCGCTGCGCGAGCAGAAGCCCCGCGCCCAGCTGCTGGCCGGCTCCACCGACGTGGGGCTGTGGGTCAACAAGCAGTTCCGCGACCTGGGCGACATCATCTACGTGGGCGACGTGGCCGAGATGAAGGTCATCGAGGACCGCGCGGGTGGTTCGGATGCTGCAGACAGTTCAGGCCATGCAGGCGGCGAGCTCTACATCGGCGCCGGCGCTTCGCTGGAATCGGCCTTCGCCACGCTGGTGGCGCGCGTGCCCAGCCTGGCGGACGTGTGGCTGCGCTTTGCCTCGCCGCCCATCCGCCATGCCGGCACCATGGGCGGCAACGTGGCCAACGGCTCGCCCATCGGCGATTCGCCGCCGGTGCTGATGTCGCTCGACGCGCAGATCGAGCTGCGCCGCGGCGCCGCGGTGCGCCGCATGCCGCTGAGCGAGTTCTACCTGGACTACATGAAGAACCAGCTGCAGCCCGGCGAGTTCGTGCAGGGGCTGGCCATTCCGCATGCGGCGCTGCGCCGCCAGGTGCGCGCCTACAAGATCAGCAAGCGCTTCGACTGCGACATCTCGGCGCTGTGCGCGGGCTTCGCCATCGAGTTCGAAGAAGGCGGCGACACGGTGAAGGCCGTGCGCCTGGCCTTCGGCGGCATGGCCGCCACCGTACGGCGCGCCACCAACGCCGAGGCCGCCATCCTCGGCAAGCCCTGGACGCAGGCCAGCGTGGCCACCGCCAAGCTGGCGCTGGCGCAAGACTTCAAGCCGCTGTCGGACATGCGCGCCTCGGCCGACTACCGGCTGCTGGTGGCGCAGAACCTCGTCCAGCGCCTGTGGCTGGAAACCCGCGCCGAAGACGCCCTGTCGCTGGAAGAAACCAGCGTGTGGAGCGTGATGCCCCATGCCCCCAACGTAGCCGCGCAAGGCGTCTGACCATGAACAAACCCATCGACGCCCGCCTGCTGCAGCCCGCCGAGGCCTTTGCCGACTACCTTGCCAACACCGCCGCGCGCATCGACGTGGGCGCCGAGGCGCTGGCCCACGAGCGCGGCATGCGCGTGGGCATCAGCCGCCCGCACGAGTCGGCGCACCTGCACGTGGCCGGCGAGGCCACCTACATCGACGACATTCCCGAGCTGGCCGGCACGCTGCACTGCGCGCTGGGCCTGTCGCCGGCCGCCAACGGCCGCGTGACGGCGCTGTCGCTGGACGCCATTCGCGCCATGCCTGGCGTGGTCGCGGTCATCACCGCCGAGGACATTCCGGGCACCAACGACTGCGGCTCGATCATTCACGACGACCCCATCCTGCTGCCCGTGAACGACGGCGGCGAAATCCGCTACCTGGGCCAGCCGGTGTTCGCCGTGATCGCCGAGACGCGCGACGCGGCCCGCCGCGCCGCCGCCAAGGCGAAAGACGCGCTGACCATCGAGGCGCAGCCGCCCGTGCTCACCCCGCAGGCTGCCCACGAGCGCGGCCAGTACGTGGTGCCGCCGATGCACATCGTGCGCAGCGGCGGTGCCGCCAACGGTGGCGACGAGGCCGTCGTGCGCGCGGCCATCGCGCAGGCGCCGCGCCGCCTGAAGGCCACGCTGGACGTGGGCGGGCAGGAGCAGTTCTACCTCGAGGGCCAGATCAGCTACGCCATTCCGAAGGAGGGCGGCGCGCTGCACATCCACTGCTCCACGCAGCACCCGAGCGAAATGCAGCACCTGGTGGCGCACGCCATGCACCTGCAGTCGAACGAGGTGCATGTGGAATGCCGGCGCATGGGCGGCGGCTTCGGCGGCAAGGAATCGCAGTCGGCGCTGTTCGCCTGCGTGGCGGCGGTGGCCGCGCGCCAGCTGCAGCGCCCGGTGAAGCTGCGGCTGGACCGCGACGACGACTTCATGGTCACGGGCCGGCGGCACTGCTTCTGGTACGAGTACGAAGTGGGCTTCGACGACGAAGGGCGCATCCTCGGCGCGGAAATCACCATGGTGTCGCGCGCCGGCCATTCGGCCGACCTGTCGGGCCCGGTGATGACGCGCGCGCTGTGCCACTTCGACAACGCCTACTGGCTGCCCAACGTGGCCATGCACGGCTTCTCGGGCAAGACCAACACGCAGAGCAACACCGCGTTCCGCGGCTTCGGCGGCCCGCAGGGCGCCATCGCCATCGAGAACATCATGGACTCGGTGGCGCGCGAGCTGAAGCACGACCCGCTCGACGTGCGGCGCGTCAACTTCTACGGCAAGGCCGAGAACAACGTCACGCCCTACCGCCAGACCGTGACCGACAACATCGTCCACGAACTGGTGGCCGAGCTGGAGGCCAGCAGCGACTACCGCGCGCGGCGCGAAGACATCGCGGCCTTCAACAAGAAGAGCACCGTGCTCAAGCGCGGGCTGGCGCTGGCGCCGCTGAAGTTCGGCATTTCGTTCAACGTGAAGCACTTCAACCAGGCCGGCGCGCTGGTGCACGTGTACACCGACGGCTCCATCCTGGTGAACCACGGCGGCACCGAGATGGGCCAGGGCCTGAACACCAAGGTGGCGCAGGTGGTGGCGCACGAGCTGGGCGTGAGCTTCGAGCGGGTGCGCGTCACCGCCACCGACACCACCAAGGTGGCCAACACCTCGGCCACGGCCGCCTCGACCGGTGCCGACCTGAACGGCAAGGCCGCGCAGGACGCGGCCCGCCAGATCCGCGAGCGGCTGGCCGATTGCGCGGCCGAGCGCCATGGCGGCAAGGCCGGCGAGGTGCGCTTCGCGAACGACAAGGTCGAGGTCAACGGCCGAACGCTGGCCTTCAGCACCGTGGTGGGCGAGGCTTATCTCGACCGCAAGCAGCTGTGGTCCGACGGCTTCTACGCCACGCCCGGCCTGAGCTGGGACAAGGACAAGATGCAGGGCCGCCCCTTCTACTACTACGCCTACGGCGCGGCGGTGAGCGAGGTGATCGTCGACACGCTCACCGGCGAGTGGAAGCTGCTGCGCGCCGACATCCTGCACGACGCGGGCAAGTCGCTGAACCCGGCGGTGGACATCGGCCAGGTCGAGGGCGCCTTCATCCAGGGCATGGGCTGGCTCACCACCGAGGAGCTGGTGTGGCACCCGCAAAGCGGCAAGCTCACCACGCATGCGCCCAGCACCTACAAGATTCCGACGGCCAACGACTGCCCGCCGGTGTTCAACGTGCGCCTGTTCGAAGGCCAGAACTTCGAGGACTCCATCCACCGCAGCAAGGCCGTGGGCGAGCCGCCGCTGCTGCTGCCGTTCTCGGTGTTCTTCGCGATCCGCGACGCGGTGTCCGCTGCGGGCGGGCACAGGGTCGATCCGCCGCTGAAGGCGCCGGCCACGAGCGAGTCGATTCTTCGCGCCATCACGGTGGTGCAGGGCGCCGCGGCCGAATGACAGCGGGCCGTGCTCGCACGGTCCGAGCTTTCTTCAACCCCCCGGTTTCGCCAAATGTCGCGCTGTATAACTGTTCGCACAGACAAGAAAGGTGTGAACAGCCATGAGAGACCAAGCGCTTTTCGACAAGATCGACCTGCATCTCATCCGGGTGCTCCACACCGTGCTGACCGACCGTAGCGTCTCGCGCGCCGCCATCCGCCTGGGCATGTACCAGCCGGCGGTGTCGGCCGCGCTGAAGCGGCTGCGCGAGCTCTCGGGCGATCCGCTGCTGGTGCGCTCGGGCTCGGGCATGGTGCCCACCGACGCGGGGCTGCGCATGATCGAGCCGGCCGCGAGCATCCTTCGCGCGGCCGAGATGCTGTTCTCGGACGCGCGCGGCTTCGACCCGCAGTCCGCGGCCACCACCTTCCGCATCGCGGCCAGCGACTACATGGACCCGCTGTTCCTGCCCATGCTGGTGGCGCAGGTGAAGCGCGACGCGCCGCTGTGCCAGATCGAGATCCACGCGCTCTCGCCCGACTCGGACTACCACGGCCACCTGGCGCTGGGCCAGGTCGACCTGGTCATCGGCAACTGGCTCAAGCCGCCGGAAGACCTGCACATGGCGCGGCTGTTCGGCGACGAGGTGGTCTCGCTGGTCAACAAGGACCATCCGGCGGTGCGCCGCGGCTGGGACCTGGAGACCTGGCTGGCGGCCGAGCACATCGCGCCCACGCCCATGCACCCGGGCGGGCGCGGCATCATCGACCAGATGCTCGACGAGCTGGGGCGGCAGCGCAACATCACGGCGCGCTGCGCGCACTTCGGCCTCATTCCCGACATGGTGGCCTCCAGCCTGCTGGTGCTGACCACCGGGCGCCAGTATTGCGAGCGCTTCGCCGCGCGGCTGCCGCTGAAGATCCTCGACTGCCCGGTGGCGCTGCCCCGGCTCATGTACTACCAGCTCTGGCACGAGCGCACCCATTCGTCGAGCTCGGCGCGCTGGCTGCGCGACTGCATCAAGGGCGTGGCGGCGTCGCTGCGCCCACCAAGCGTCGCGCTGCACACGCCAGGCGCCGCACTCTCCACCATGCCGGCCCCGGTGCACCCGCCCGCCGCCGAGCCTGACACCTCCGATCCCTGAGAGATCCCCGTTCGCGCCGGCGTCGTGAGCGGGGCAACGATGAAGAAAACCGCCACTACAACAGCTGGAGACAAGCGAAATGAGTACGTTTGAACAGGCGCCGCAAGGCGCCGAGCCCCGCGCGCCGGGGCATGTCGAGTCCGCGCCTGCGCGTGCGGCTGTGGGCAGCGCAAGCGGCTCGGGCCTGCTGGAGCGGGTGTTCAAGCTCGCGGAGCACAACACCACCGTGCGCATCGAGCTGGTGGCGGGGCTGACCACCTTCCTCACCATGGCCTACATCATCTTCGTGAACCCGAGCATCCTCGGCGACGCGGGCATGCCCAAGGGCGCGGTGTTCGTGGCCACCTGCATCATCGCGGCGCTGGGCACGCTGATCATGGGGCTGTACGCCAACTACCCGATCGCCATGGCGCCGGGCATGGGGCTGAACGCCTACTTCTCCTACGTGGTGGTGCTGGGCATGGGCTACACGTGGCAGGTGGCGCTGGGGGCCGTGTTCATCTCGGGCTGCCTGTTCCTGGTGGTGACGGTGACGGGGCTGCGCAAGCTGATCATCGACGGCATACCGCATTCGCTGCGAACGGCCATCACCGTGGGCATCGGCATGTTCCTGGCGCTGGTGGCGCTGAAGAGCGCGGGCGTGGTGGCGGCGTCGCCGGCCACCTTCGTCACGCTGGGCGACCTGCACACGCCGCCGGTCATCCTGGCGACGCTGGGCTTCTTCATCATCGTGGTGCTCGACCGGCTCAAGGTGCGCGGCGCCATCCTCATCGGCATCCTGGCGGTGACGGTGCTGTCGTTCTTCGTGGCCGACAACAAGTTCCACGGCGTGTTCGCGGCGCCGCCCTCGGTGGCGCCCACCTTTCTTCAGCTGGACATCATGGGCGCGCTGAAGGGCGGCATCCTGAACGTGGTGCTGGTGTTCTTCCTGGTCGAGATGTTCGACGCCACCGGCACGCTCATGGGCGTGGCCAAGCGCGCCGGCCTGCTGGTGCCCGGCAAGATGGAGCGCATGAACAAGGCCCTGCTGGCCGACAGCGGCGCCATCTTCGCGGGCTCGCTGCTGGGCACCTCGAGCACCACGGCCTATGTGGAAAGCGCCGCCGGCGTGCAGGCCGGTGGGCGCACCGGCCTCACGGCGGTGGTGGTGGCGCTGCTGTTCCTGGCCTGCCTGATGATCTCGCCGCTGGCGGGCTCGGTGCCGGCCTACGCCACGGCGCCGGCGCTGTTCTTCGTGGGCTGCCTGATGCTGCGCGACCTGGTCGAGCTCGACTGGGACGACACCACCGAGGTGATTCCGGCCGCGCTCACCGCGCTGGCCATGCCCTTCACCTACTCGATTGCCACGGGCCTGGCCTTCGGCTTCATCTCGTACGCGGTGCTCAAGCTGTTCACCGGACGGGCACGGGAAGTGCATGTGTCGGTGTGGATCATCGCGGCGGTGTTCCTCTTCAAGTTCGCGTACGTCGGCGCCCACTGAGGCGCTGTCACCGAGGCTCCATCGGGCATTCCGGGGAGCCGCGGCCGGGGAAGGGCGGGGGGTGGAGACGCTATTAAACTTATAGCTGTACACCGCCCCCGTCGATGTTGAACGAGACAACCCACGAAGAACCGGCATGACAACCCCCAGACTCCAGCTCGCGCACATCACCAAGCGGTACCCCGCGGTGGTGGCCAACAGCGACATCTCCCTGTCGGTCGCGCCCGGCGAAATCCATGCCGTGCTCGGCGAGAACGGGGCCGGCAAGTCGACCCTGATGAAGATCATCTACGGGTCGGTCAAGCCCGACGAAGGCACCGTCACCTTCGACGGCCAGGCCGTCAACCTGCGCAACCCGCAGCAGGCCAGGGCGCTGGGCATCAGCATGGTGTTCCAGCACTTCAGCCTGTTCGACACCCTTACCGTGGCCGAGAACGTGTGGCTGGGGCTGGACAAGTCGCTGCAGCTGGCCGAGGTGGCGCGCAGCATCACGGCCAAGGCCAGCGAATACGGGCTCGACATCGACCCCGCGCGCCCGGTGCACACGCTGTCGGTGGGCGAGATGCAGCGGGTGGAAATCATCCGCTCGCTGCTCACCAACCCCAAGCTGCTCATCCTCGACGAGCCGACCTCGGTGCTCACGCCGCAGGCGGTCGTCAAGCTGTTCACGGTGCTGAAGAAGCTGTCGTCGGAGGGCTGCAGCATTCTCTACATCAGCCACAAGCTGCACGAGATCCAGGAGCTGTGCAGCGCCTGCACCGTGCTGCGCGGCGGCAAGGTCACGGGCGTGTGCAACCCGCAGAACGAGAGCACGCAGTCGCTGTCGCGCCTGATGATCGGCAGCGAGCCGCCGCCGCTGCAGCACCGCCCGGTGCACGCGGGCGCCGTGGCGCTGCGCGTGCAGGGGCTGTCGCTGGCGCGCGAAGACCAGTTCGGCATGGACCTCGACGGCATTTCGTTCGACGTGCGCGCGGGCGAGGTCGTCGGCATTGCCGGCGTGTCGGGCAACGGGCAGCGCGAGCTGCTGTACACGCTGTCGGGCGAAGACGTGCGCGCCGAGGCCGCCATGGTGCGGGTGTTCGACAAGCCGGCCGGCCGGCTGCGCCCGCGCGCGCGCCGCGCACTGGGCCTGCACTTCGTGCCGGAAGAGCGGCTGGGCCGCGGCGCCGTGCCCACGCTGGGGCTCGCGCACAACCTGCTGCTCACGCGCAGCGACGCGGTGGGCCGGGGCGGCTGGATTCGCACCGGCGCGCTGGAGCGCCAGGCCCGGGGCATCATCGAGCGCTTCAAGGTCAAGGCCGGCGGCCCGAAAGCAGCCGCTCGCTCGCTGTCGGGCGGCAACCTGCAGAAGTTCATCGTCGGGCGCGAGATCGACGCCAACCCCAAGCTCTTCATCGTCTCGCAGCCGACCTGGGGCGTGGACGTGGGCGCCGCCGCGCTCATCCATGCCGAAATACTCGCGCTGCGCGACGCCGGCTGCGCCGTGCTGGTCATCAGCGAGGAGGTCGACGAGCTGTTCAACATCTGCGACCGCCTGCACGTCATTGCCAAGGGCCGGCTGTCGCCGTCCATCGACCGCGCCGCGGCCACGCTGCCGCAGGTCGGCGAGTGGATGAGCGGCCTGTGGGACGCCGCAGGCGCGGCCCCCGCCACGAAGGAAGCAGCCCATGTTTAAGCTCGAACCCCGCCCGGAGCTGTCGCGCTTCTGGAGCTACGCCTCTCCGATCCTGGCGCTGCTGATCACCGTGCTCATCGGCGTGGCGCTGTTCGCCGCGCTCGGCAAGGACCCGGTGAAGGGCCTGCTGGTGTTCTTCTACGAGCCCATCAAGAACGGCTACGCCATCGGCGAGCTGATGGTCAAGGCCACGCCGCTGC
The DNA here is from genome assembly GCF_041355175.1 of Variovorax sp. RCC_210. Lineage (NCBI taxonomy): Bacteria > Pseudomonadati > Pseudomonadota > Betaproteobacteria > Burkholderiales > Comamonadaceae > Variovorax > Variovorax sp. RCC_210. The sequence goes on from NZ_JBFUPJ010000003.1 coordinate 360,758, forward strand.
TCATCATCGCGCTGGGGCTGGCCGTGTGCTTCCGCTCGAACGTGTGGAACATCGGCGCCGAGGGGCAGTTCGTGTTCGGCGCCATCGCGGCGGGCGGCGTGGCGCTGCTGGCCGACAAGAACACCGGCCAGTGGATCGTGGCGGCCATCCTGGTCGCGGGCATCCTGGGCGGCATGGTGTGGGCGGGCATCGTCGCGTTCCTGCGCGACAAGTGCAACGCCAATGAAATCCTGGTGAGCCTGATGCTCGTCTACGTGGCCACGCTGCTGCTGGGCTACATGGTCTACGGGCCCTGGAAAGACCCGCACGGCTACAACTTTCCGCAGTCGAAGACCTTCGAGGCGGTCACGCAGATACCGCGCCTGTTCAAGGGCTCGCGCGTGACCATCGGGCTGGTCATCGCGCTGGTGGGGGCGGGCGCGCTGTGGGTGTTCCTGTTCCGCACGCGCGCGGGCTTCGCGCAGCAGGTGGGCGGCCTGGCGCCCGCGGCCTCGCGCTACGCCGGTTTCTCGGCGCGCCGCGCGGTGTGGATCGCGCTGCTCACCTCGGGCGGCGCGGCCGGGCTGGCCGGTGCGCTCGAAGTGGCCGGCCCGCTGGGCCAGCTCACGCCGTACGTGCCCGCGGGCTACGGCTTCGCGGCCATCATCGTGGCCTTCGTCGGGCGGCTGCATCCGGTGGGCATGATCTTCTCGGCCATCCTGATGAGCATGTTCTACATCGGCGGCGAGCTCGCGCAGTCGCGCCTGGGGCTGCCCAAGTCGCTCACCGGCGTGTTCCAGGGCCTGCTGCTGTTCACGCTGCTGGGCTGCGACACGCTCATTGCCTACCGCATCCGGCGCAAGGCCGCCGCCAAGGCAGCCGCGGCCATCACCTCCGGCACGGCCTCGCTGCAGGCCAGCACACCGATCACCGCGCCTGTCGCGAGCGTCACCGAAGGGGGCCACTGACCATGGAAAGCTACGCACTCCTGCTCGGCTCCACCTTGAGCGCGGGCACCGTGCTCGCCATTGCGGCGTTGGGCCTGCTCATCAACGAGAAGGCCGGCATCGTCAACCTGGGCGCCGAGGGCCTGATGCTGTGCGCGGCCATCGCGGGCTTCGCCACCGTGGTCGTCACGCACAACCCCTGGCTGGGCTTTCTGGCCGGCATGGCGGCGGGCGCCTTGCTGGCGGCCTTTTTCGGCGTGCTGGTCATCTGGCTCAACACCAACCAGTACGCGACCGGCCTGGCGCTGAGCCTGTTCGGCGTGGGCTTCTCGGCCTTTGCCGGCATCAACTTCGTGCAGGCCAAGCTGCCCGAAAGCGTGTCCTACGCGATTCCGGTGCTCAGCGACATTCCGCTGGTGGGCCCGGCGCTGTTCCGCCATCACCCGATGGTGTATTTCGCGGTGGTGCTCACCGTGGGGCTCATCTGGTTCCTGTACCGCACGCGCGCTGGGCTGGTGCTGCGCTCGGTCGGCGAGTCGCCCGAGTCGGCGCATGCGCTGGGCTACCCGGTGCGGCGCATCCGCTTCCTGGCGGTGATTGCCGGCGGCGCGCTGTGCGGGCTGGCGGGCGCCTACCTGTCGACCGTGTACACCCCGCTGTGGGTCGAGGGCATGGTGGCGGGGCGCGGCTGGATCGCGCTGGCGCTCACCACCTTCGCCACCTGGCGGCCGATGCGCGTGCTGCTGGGCGCGTACCTGTTCGGCGGCGTGTCGATGCTGGGCTTTCACCTGCAGAGCAGCGGCGTCGACGTGCCGGCGCAGTTCCTCAGCATGCTGCAGTACATCGCGCCCATCGTGGTGCTGGCGCTGATCTCGCGCAACCCCGCGTTCATCCGCGCGAACATGCCGGCTTCCATCGGGAAACCGTTCTACCCCGGCTCATAATCGCGTTTTTCGTTTTTCCGCCAACCCGTCCTTTTTTGAGGATTTTCGACAATGAATGATCTGAACAAGCGCTCCCTGCTCAAGCTGGCCGCCCTCACGGCGGTCGCTTCGGCGGCCCTGATCGGCTGCGGCAAGAAAGAAGAAGCGGCAGCACCGGCAGCGGCGCCCGCACCGGCTCCGGCACCCGCCGCGGCCGCGCCGGCACCGGCAGCGCCGCTGAACGTGGCGTTCGCGTACATCGGCCCGGTCGGCGACGGCGGCTGGACCTTCGCGCACGACAACGCCCGCAAGGCGCTGGAGAAGGAATTCGGCGACAAGATCAAGACCACCTTCGTCGAAAGCGTGCCCGAAGGCGCCGACGCCGAGCGCGTGTTCCGCGACATGGTCGGCCAGGGCAACAAGCTCATCTTCGGCACCACCTTCGGCTACATGGAACCCATGCTGAAGGTCGCGGCCGACAGCAAGGACGTGAAGTTCGAGCACGCCACCGGCTACAAGACGGCCGAGAACATGCGCACCTACGACAGCCGCACGTACGAAGGCGCGTACATGGCCGGCGTGATCGCCGGTGCCATGACCAAGAGCAACACGCTGGGCGTGGTCGGCTCGGTGCCCATTCCCGAAGTGCTGCGCAACATCAACAGCTTCACGCTGGGCGCGCAGTCGGTCAACCCGAAGATCACGACCAAGGTCGTGTGGGTGAACGAGTGGTTCAGCCCGCCGAAGGAAACCGAAGCCGCCACCGCCCTCATCAACGGCGGCGCCGACGTGCTGTTCCAGAACACCGACTCGCCGGCCGTGCTGAAGACCGCGCAGGAAAAGGGCAAGCGCGCCTTCGGCTGGGACTCCGACATGACCGCCTACGGCCCCAAGGCCCACCTGGCCTCGGCCACCATCAACTGGGCGCCGTACTACATCAAGGCCACGCAGGAAGCGCTGGACGGCAAGTGGGCCACCGGCCAGGCGTGGTGGGGCGTGAAGGAAGGCGCCATCGACCTCGTGTCGATCGCCGAAGACGTGCCGCCCGAAGCCAAGGCCAAGGTCGAGGAAGTGAAGAAGGGCCTGAAGGACGGCAGCTTCGTGATCTGGAAGGGCCCGATCCTGGGCCAGGACGGCAAGGAAGTGGTCGCCAAGGACGCCGTGGCCGACGACAAGTTCCTGTCGGGCGTGAACTTCTACGTCAAGGGCGTGGAAGGCAAGGTGCCGGGCGGCGACAAGAAGTAATTCAGCAAGTCAGTTTCAGGCTGACCGGTTCACGGGCCACCCCTGCAAGGGGGTGGCCCGTTGTCGATTCTGGACAGGCCCGAACGCAGGGAGATGCAAGAGATGAATTCGAGTTGCAAGTGCGGGCGCAAAGATCGCCGGGGTGCGTGGTGCATGAAGCGCCGTGTCTTCGAATGGCGCGCGGCGCTGCTCGGCCTGCTCGCGCTGGTCGCCATGTGGGCCGCTCCGGCGAGCGCCATGGACGCCGCCGAGCGGCGCGCGGTGCTCGACGCGGCCCGCCCGGTGGCGGCCGGCAAGGCGGGGCAGCCCGTCAGGATCAAGGTCGGCGTGTTGAACGTGGACGCCGGCTGGGCCGTGCTGACTGGCGAGCTGGTGTCGCCTTCGGGCGGCTCGCCCGACTGGGCGAAGACCGAATGCCATCCGGACCTGGACAAGATGCTGTGGGTGGTGCTGAAGAAATCCGCGGGCCAATGGAAGGTCAAGGAAATGGACATCTGCGCCAGCGAGCCGCCGTACTGGTACCTCACCCGGCTCGAGTGGCCCTGCGGCGTCTATGCCGGGCTGGACGCGGGCGGAGACGACGGGCCGCTGGAAAAACAATGCCGTGACCAAAAGAAGAGGGCGGGCCGCCGCTGAGAGGCTTCACTCGGTGTCCCCTGGTGTCCTCTGGTATTTGCGAGAGGGCGATCGCAGCCAGGACGGAGCTGGCCCGCGACTGAAACCGGCCCCCGGCGATGACCCGTGTCATCACAAGACAGGCTGGCGGGCATAACATGCGCCGCATGCCGACGCCCACCTGCCAAGACAACCGCTTCGGCCAGCACCTGGCCAGGCAGTACGGCATCGATGCCGTGCCCTCGCTGGTCAGCACCTCGCGCTGGGGCTCGGAGCTTGGCATCGCGTGCATGCACTACGACCAGCCGCACCTGTTCGTGCTGCCGCCGCTGCCCAGCGAAGACGCCTTCGTGCTCAGCGTGGAAATCGACTCCGGCGGCAGCCGCAGCATCTGCAAGGGCGGCGCCACGCTGCGGCTGGGCTTGCAGCACGAAGGCGCGCTGCACATCGCCGACCTGAGCGAATGCGCCTCGGCCTACGTGTTCAGCCCGTTCCATTCGATGCTGTTCCACATGCCGCGCGCCACCCTCGATTCGTTCGCGCAAGAAATGCACGTGCCGCGCGTGGGTGCGCTGCGCTGCGAGGCCGGCACGCTCGACCCCGTGGTGGCGAACATCGGCCGGGCCATGCTGCCCGCGCTGCTACGGCCCGAAACGGCGAGCAGGCTGTTCGTCGACCACCTCACGCTGGCGCTGAAGGCGCACGTGCTGCACGCCTACGGCGGCGTGGCCGGCGCGGCCAACGCCGAGCCGCGCGGGCTGGCGCCCTGGCAGGAGCGGCGCGCCAAGGCCTTCCTGATCGAGCATTTGGCCGGAGACGTGTCGCTGGCCGAGGTGGCGAGCGAGTGCGCGTTGTCGCGCGGCCATTTCAGCAAGGCCTTCAAGCAGACCACGGGCCAGACGCCGCATGCGTGGCTGGTGTCGCAGCGCGTGGAGGCGGCGCGGCGCCTGCTGGCGCAGGCCGACCTGCCGATCGTGGACATCGCCGCGGCCTGCGGCTTTGCCGACCAGAGCCATCTGACGCGGGTGTTCTCCGCGCAGATGGGCACTTCGCCGGCACGCTGGCGGCGGCTCAACGCAGGCTGAGCGCGGGCCGGTCAGTACGCCACCGGGCCCGAACGCGCATCCCCGTTGCGCGCCTGGAAGCGCGCCGCCGCCGCCTCGGCGCCGCGCGCCAGTATCTGCAGGTCCATCGCCACCGCCACGAAGAGCGCGCCCAGGTCCAGGCATTCGCGCGCCCTCGCTTCATCGAGCATCAGGATGCCGGGCGCCTTGCCGCCGGCGCGGATGCGGCGTATCGCGTCGTCGATCGCGCCCCTGACCTCCGGGTGCCCCGGGTCGCCCGGGTGGCCCAGGCTCGCCGACAGGTCGGCCGGGCCGATGAAGACGCCGTCCACGCCGTCGACCGCCACGATCTCGTCGAGATGGTCCAGCGCCTCGCGTGTTTCCACCTGCACCAGCACGCAGAGCTCGTCTTGCGCGGCGGCCACGTAGTCGCGGGTGCGCCCGAAGTTCGAGGCGCGCGTCGAGCCGCCCATGCCGCGCACGCCGTGCGGGGCGTAGCGCGTGGCGCGCACCGCGGCCTGTGCCTCGGTCGCGTTCTGCACGAAGGGCAGCAGCAGGCTCTGCGCGCCGATGTCGAGGTAGCGCTTGATGAGCACCGTGTCGTTCCAGTCGGGCCTCACCACGGCCGAGGTGGGCCGCGCGGCGTTGGCCGGTACTGCCGCGCTCACCGCCTGCAGCTGGTGCAGCATGTGCGGCACGTCGGTGGGCGTGTGCTCGGTGTCGAGCAGCACCCAGTCGAAGCCCGCGCCCGCGACGATCTCCGACACATAAGGGTCGGGCAGCGTGGACCACAGGCCGATCTGCGGCACGCCGGCGGCGAGCGCACGCTTGAAATGGTTCGCCGGCACCGGCATGGCATTCACCGCGTTCAACCGAAGTGGCACGACACGGTGCCGAAATCGCCATAGTCGGCCACCACGGTGTCGCCCTTGCCGACCTCGATCGGCCGGATGAACGAGCCCGCCAGGATGACCTGCCCGGCCTCCAGCGTCACGCCGAAGCGGTGCAGCCGGTTGGCCAGCCAGGCCACGCCGTAGCCCGGGTGGTTGAGCACGCCGGCGGCCAGGCCGGTTTCCTCGACCTCGCCGTTGCGGCTCACGATGGCGCCGATGCGCCGCATGTCCGCGTCGACCAGCGCCGGCTTGAAGGGCCGCCCGCCCAGCACCAGCGCCGCGTTGGCCGCGTTGTCGGAAATGGTGTCGAACACGTTGCGTGTGCGCTGGGTCTCGGGGTCGACGCGCTGGATGCGCGCGTCGAGTATCTCGAGCGCGGGCGTCACGTAGGCGGTGGCGTCGAGCACGTCGAACAGCGTGCAGTCGGGCCCCGACAGCGGCCGCGCCAGCACGAAGGCCAGCTCGGCCTCGATCTTCAGCTGCAGAAAGCACTCGGTCGGAATCACCGCGCCGTCGCGGTAGAACATGTCGTCCAGCAGCGTGCCGTAGTCGGGCTCGGCGATGTTCACCGCGCGCTGCATGGCCTTGGAGGTCAGCCCGATCTTGTGGCCCTTCACCGTGCGGCCGTTGCGCAGCTTGAGCTGCATCCACGCATGCTGGATCGCGTAGGCGTCGTCGATGCTCATGTCGGGGTAGTCCAGCGAGAACTGGCGGCAGGCCACGCGCGTGTGCTGCGCCTGCTCCAGCCGCTCGGCGGCCTGCGAAAGGGTGCTGGCGTCCAGGCTCATGCGGCAGCTCCTTCGGCCTGCTCGGCCCGCACCCCGTTGCGCAGCACGCCCACGCCGCTCACCTCGACCTCGACCACGTCGCCCGGTTGCAGGAACTTCGGCGGGTCGAAGCGAATGCCCGCGCCGGTCGGCGTGCCGGTGGCGATGATGTCGCCGGGCTCCAGCGTGGTGAAGGTCGACAGGTAGCCGATGAGGTACGAAAAGTCGAACATCAGGTGCGCGGTGGTGTCGTCCTGGCGCGGCTCGCCGTTCACGCGCGTCTGCACGCGCAGCGCGCCGTAGCCCTGCGGAAATTCGTCGGCCGTGACGATCCACGGGCCGATGGCGCCCGAGGCGTTGAAGTTCTTGCCCTGCGTGACGTTGAACTTGGCGTGGTGCACCCAGTCGCGCACCGTGCCTTCGTTCATGCAGGTGAGGCCGGCGATGCAGGCCAGGGCCTCGTCGCCCTTCACGCGGCGCGCGCGGCGGCCGATGACGATGGCGATCTCGCCCTCGTAGTCGAGCTGCTGCGATTCGAGCGGCTGCTGCAGCGGCTCGCCGTGGCCCACGAAGGATTCGGCCACGCGCATGAAGATGCTCGGGTACTTCGGCAGGTCGCTGCCGTCCTTGTACTCGGCGTTGCGGTGCGCGTAGTTCACGCCGATGCAGAACACGCGGCGCGGCCGCGCGATGGGCAGCGCAAGGCGCACGTCGGCCAGCGCGTGGTCGGGCGCGGCGCCTTCGGCCGCCTGGCGGGCCTGGGCCAGCGCGGCCTCGCCGCCTTCCAGCAGCGCGGACACCGACGCGAAGGCGGGCAGGCGGCGGCCCAGGTCGACCACACCTTGGCCGTCGCTGTTGCTGTCGCCGTCACCGATGACGCAGCCCCAGTGCGAGGCCCCGCCGTGCAGGTAGCTGATGAGTTTCATGCGGTCTCGAATCCAAAGAAGCGGGCGGGGTTGTCGACAAGAATCTTCTGGCGCACGGCGGCATCGGGCGCGAAGCGGTAGAGCAGCTCCAGCAGCGCGCCCTCGTTGGGCGGCTGCTTCACCGACACGGGGTGCGGCCAGTCGCTGCCCCACACGCAGCGGTCGGGCGCGGCCGCGATCAGCCGCTGCGCGAGCGGCACCACGTCGTTCCAGGGCTCGCCGGTCTTCGAGAGCTTCTCGGACAGCGACAGCATCACCCAGAAGTTGCCGCGCCCGAACAGTTCGAGCATGCGCGCGAGGCTCGCGTCGGCGTCGCCGCGCGCCGGGTCGGCGCGGCCCATGTGGTCGAGCAGCACGGGCACGTCGAGCGACTCGAAGGTGGCGAGCTGCTCGGCGATGCCGTGGGGCTCGGGCTGCACCTTCACGTACCAGCCCAGCTCCTTCACGCGGGCGAAGGCGCGCGCCTGCTCGGCCGCGCTCAGGCTGATGCCCAGGCCGCCGCGCGTGAAGCGCGCGCCGCGCACGCCGGCGTCGTGCAGCTTGTGCAGGTAGGCGTCGTCGCGCTCGGTGAGCACGGCGGCGTTGGCGCAGGCCATGTAGCGCCGCGGGCCGCCGGCGTTCAGGCCCGCGAGCGCGTCGAGCACCACCGTGTGGTCGGCGCCGTAGGTGGTGGCCTGCACGATCACGCCGCGCGCGATGCCCAGCGTGGCGTGCAGCTTCTGCGCGACCTGCCAGGTGGCGCTGGGCATTTCATAGGCGGCGTTGGGGCGCACGGGGTATTGCTCGCGCGGGCCGAACACGTGGAACTGGCTGTCGCACGACAGCGCGGGCGGCAGCGGCACAGGCGCGCGCGGATGGGGGTCGAAGGGGAGGTAGTCGGGCATGTGTGGGTTCTGAAGGCGCTTGAGCGGGTGGTGGGAAATCAGGCGATCCACGCGGTGAAGCTGCACTCCACCAGCTTGCCCATGTCGAGCTCGGGCGCGACGATGGCGTGGCGCGCGGGCCGCGAGGCGGCGTCGGGGAACATCTCCAGCCAGGGCACGTTGAGCGCGGGGCGCTGGCTGCGGTCCTTCATCCACACGGTGAGCTTCACGATGTGCTGCGTGCCGCCGCCCGCCGCCTCGACGATGCGGCGCACGTTGTCGAGCATGAAGCGGCACTGCGCCTCGATGGCGTCGGCCGGCTTGCCGGTGGCGGGGTCGTTGCCCTGGATGCTGCCGCTCTCCAGCAGCGGGCCGACGCGGCAGGCCGCCGGAATCGGGTTCTTGTGGCCGAAGCCGTCGATGTAGATGCTGGTGCGCACGGAGGCCGTGGCCGGTGTGGCTGGCGTGGCCGGTGCGGCTGTGGACGTCATGGCGCTCATTCGGCGGTGATGTTGGCTTGCTTGATCACGGGCATCCACCGCGCGTCTTCCTTGGTCAGGAACTGGGTGAACTGCGCGGGCGTGCTGCCGCGGGCCTCGGAGCCCAGCGTCTGGAAGCGGGCCTGCACGGCCTTGTCCGCGAGGATCTTCTGCAGCGCCTCGGACAGGCGCGCCACGATCTCCTTGGGCGTCGCGCGCGGCGCGAGGATGCCGGTGAAGGTCTCGGTGCTGAAGTCCTTGAAGCCCGACTCCTGCAGCGTCGGCACGTCGGGCAGCTGCGGCAGCCGCTTGGGCGACGTGACGGCCAGCGCGCGCGTGCGGCCCTGCTGGATGAAGGGGCCGGCCACCGAGATCTGGTCGAAGTTGAACTGCACCTGGCCGCCCAGCAGGTCGGTGGTGGCCGGCGCGTTGCCCTTGTAGTGCACCGTGGTCCAGTGCGCGCCGCTTTCGCGCTGCAGGTACTCGCTCACCAGGTGGTTCTGCGTGCCGGCGCCGGGCGAGGCCATGGTCAGCGTGTTGCCGGGCTTCTTGCCCTCGGCCACCAGGTCGGCCACCGTCTTGTAGGGCGTGGAAGGGTGCACCTGCAGCACCAGCGGCGTGAACGACACCGAGCTGACCGGCGCGAAGTCCTTCTTCCAGTCGTAGGCGTTGCGCTTGAAGATGGTCGGCGAGAAAAGAATGGGCCCGTTCGCACCCATGAAGAAGGTGTAGCCGTCGGGCGCCGACTTGGCCGCGTATTCCGCGGCGATCATGCCGCCGGCACCGGGGCGGTTGTCCACGATGAAGGGCTGCTTGAACACGGCCTGCAGCTGCTCGCTGATGATGCGCGCCGCGCCGTCCACGTTGCCGCCCGGCGGATAGGGCAGCACCAGCTTCACGGGTTTGTCGGGCCAGGCGTCTTGCGCCATGGCGGGCAGCGCGGCAAGGCCCGCGCACGTGGCCACGGCGAGGGTGGCGATGAGTTCTTTCAATTCTTTGTCTCCTGGTTCGGCACCGGCACCGCGCGTTCGCTGCGGTTTGATCGGCGACCTGTGAACTCTAAGAACCGGCACTCGGATGCTGCAATGCAATATCCTCGCGTTGTTCCATATCGTGGATGTTTTTCTGAAGTCGCCATTCGGCGCCGCCGCGGGCCTGACCACAATCGGGGCCCCAGCCACCTCACGAGGCCCTGCCATGTTTTTCGCCGCTGGCGACCTGTCGCCCGAAGCCACCTACCGCCTGATGAGCGGCATCGTCGTGCCGCGTCCCATCGCGTGGATCACCACGCTGTCGCCCGGCGGCGTGGTCAATCTCGCGCCGTTCTCCTGCTTCACCTTCGTGTCGAACAAGCCGCCGCTGCTGGGCGTGAACATCGGCCGCAAGGCGGGCCAGCGCAAGGACACGGGCGCCAACATCCATGCGCTGGGCGAGTTCGTGGTGAACATCGGCGACGCCTCGCAGATGGTCGCCATCCACGAGAGCAGCGCCGAGCACGCGCCCGACGTGAGCGAGGCCGAGCTGCTCGGCCTGGGCACCTTGCCGAGCAGCACGGTGCGCGTGCCACGCCTGGCGGACGCGCCGGTCAGCATGGAGTGCAGGCTAGAGCGCGTGATTGCCTTCGGCGAGACGGGCGCCGAGTTCTTCGTGGGAGAGGTCACGGCGTTTCACTTGCGCGACGGCCTGATGCGCGACGGCAAGGTCGACACCCGCGCGCTCGACCCGGTCTGCCGCATCGGCGGGCCGAACTACGCGACGCTGGGCGAGATCGTCACGCTGCGCGGCATGCAGCAGACGCCCAAGTCGGTGATGGGAGCGGTGATGGGGGCGGTGACAGGTGCAGTGACGGACGCGGTCACCGATGGCAACCGCGGCTGACGACGAAGGCGAAGGCGGGGGCGAAGGTGAAGGCACCACGGCCGGCGCGCAGAGCGTGCGCCGTGCGCTGGCGGTGTTGCGCGTGCTGGCCACGGGGCAGGAGCGCGGCGTTCGGCTGACCGACGTGGTGAGCCACACCGGCCTGAACCGCCCGACCGTGCACCGCCTGCTGCGCGTGCTGGTGGAAGAGGGCGCGGTGGAGCAGGACCTGGCCACGCGCCGCTACCTGGTGGGCGGCGAGGTGTCGCTGCTGGGGCTGGCGCGCGCGAGCCGCTTTCCCATCCAGGCCATCGCCGAGCCGCACCTGCGCCACCTGAGCGAGAGCCTGGGCGACACCGCGTTCCTCACCATCCGCAACGGCACCGACTCCGTGTGCATCGACCGCCGGCCCGGCAGTTTTCCGGTGAAGGTGCTGTCCATCGAGATCGGCGCGCGCCGCCCGCTGGGCGTGGGCGTGAGCGGCCTGGTGCTGCTGGCGTCGCTGCCGGCCGACGAGGCGGCGGACGTGGTGCGGCGCAACGCGAGACGGCTCGAGGCCCTGCACGTCGACCCGGCCGAACTGCTGGAGCGCGCGGTGCGCACGCGCGCGCAGGGCTATGCCTATGCCCCGGTCGGCGTGGTGCCGGGCTCGCGCGCAGTCGCGGTGCCGATCTGCCTGGCCGATGGCCGCACGGTCGCCGGCCTTGCCATCGCGACCATCACCGAGCGCCTGCCCGACGCGCGGGTGCAGGGCGTGGTCGAGCAGATGCGGGCGAGGGCGCGGTTGATCGGGGCGCAGGCGGCGGAGCTGGCGCGGCGGAAGTCTGCGCGGCGCGGCTGAGGCGCGCCGCCCGTTTCAAAACCTCCCGCGCAACGTCACCGTCGCATTGCGCGGCTCCCCGTAGAAATTACCCCACCCCGGCGCGCCCACCGTCTGGTAGTAGACCTTGTCGAACAGGTTGCTCACGTTCAGCGCCAGCGACCAGCTGCGGTTGATCTGGTAGCTCACGCGCGCGGTCCACACCGCGTACGCGGGCTGCGCGATCTTGATGTTGCCGGTGGTGCGCGAGCTCTCGCTCTGGAAGTTGACGCCGCCGCCCACGGTCCACGCGTTCAGCGCGCCGGGCAGGCGGTAGTCGGTCCACAGCCGCAGGATGTGCTTGGGCGTGTAGGTGCTGGCGAAGGCCACGCCGGCGTTGGAGGTGTCGTCGAGGTATCGGAAGCTGTTGAGCGTGTAGCCGCCGAAGACCTGCCAGCCGCGCGCGATCTCGCCGCTGATCTCCGCGTCGACGCCCTGGCTGCGCACCCGCCCGCTCGAAACGTAGCAGTACGCGCCCACCGAACAAGGGTTCACCATGTCCTGCTCGGCGCGGTTGCTCTGGTCGATGCGAAACACCGCGAGCGATGCGTTGACCTTGCCGTCCATCAGCTCGCCCTTGAGCCCGGCCTCGTAGTTCTTGCCCTTGATCGGGTCGAGCATGACGCCCGCGGCCGTCACCGCGTTCTGCGGCTGGAAGATGTCGGCGTAGCTCACGTAGGCCGACCACTGCTTGTTCAGCGCATACACCAGGCCGCCGTAGGGCGTGAGCACGCCGCTTTCGCGGTAGGGGTCGTCGTAGGCCTCGCCGGTGTCGCGCAGACGGCTGGTCCATTTGTAGCGCGACACGCGCGCGCCCAGCACCAGCGTGAGCGGGTCGCTCACGCTGAAGCGGGCCACGCCGTAGGCACCCGACTGCGTCATCTCGGTGACGGTGGCGGCGCCGCGGTAGCGCCGCGCGAGAAAGTCGGCCGTGACCGGTTCGCCGATCTGGTGGTCGGGGTTCAGCACGTCGTTGCGCACGCCCAGCGCGATCAGCCCGAAGTCGCCCCGGCTCACCATGCGCCCGGTGTTGGCGCCGAAGCTCAGCGCATGGCGCCGGCCGAAGGCGTCGAACTTGCCGTCGACCGCCACGTCGAGGCCCTTGTTGTCGGTGCCGAAGTCGAACAGGCCGGCGAAGGTGGTCGAGCCCGCCATCGTCGCGGGATTGATCGCGCCGTTGGAGTACAGGTACTTGATGTCGTGCTTCTCGCGCGTGTAGGTGGCCGTGGCCTTGAGCGTCCAGTCGGCGTCGAAGCGGTGGGCCAGCTCGGTGAACACCGAGGTCTGCTCGCTGTTCCAGCGGTTCCAGTCGGCGCCCAGGAAGGTCGAGCGGGCCAGCCGCAGGTCGGCGCCGTTGTCGTAGCGCGGCAGGCCGTGGAAGAAGGGCACCGACTTCAGCTTCTCGTAGCTCGCGCCCAGCGTCAGGCGCGTTTGCGGCGACAGGTCGTACTCGAGCGCGCCGTACAGCACGCCGGTGCGGCTCTTGGCCACGTCGTAGAAGTAGTCGCGGTCCTCGAAACTGGCCACCGCGCGGCCGCGCAGGGTGCCGGCCTCGTTCAGCGGGCCGGTCGCATCCACCTCGGTGCGCACGTTGTTCCACGAGCCGGCGCTGGCGGACACCAGCAGCTGCTTGTCCGCCAGCGGGCGCTTGCGCACCATGTTGATGGTGGCGCTGGGCGTGCCCGCGCCCTGCAGCAGGCCGGTGGCGCCGCGCACGATTTCCACCCGGTCGAGGATGGCGGTGTTGCTGGTGAAGTTGTTGGCCTGCGGGTAGTAGAAGGCACGGTTGACGCCGTCGAACTGGTAGGTGTCGGCCATGAAGCCGCGCGAGTACACGTAGCGCCCGCCCATCGGGCTGTTGTACATGGTGATGCCGGTGGTGTTGGCCAGCACGGCGTCGATGGTGGTGAGGTTCTGGTCGTCCATCTTCTGGCGCGTGACGACGGTGACGGACTGCGGAATTTCCTTCAGCGTCTGCTCCCCCTTGCCGACCGTGACGATGCGGCTCGCGTACGAGCCGGAGCCTTCGGTGGTGGCACTGCGCTCGGCCTGCGCGGTGACGCGCACTTCGCTCAGCGTGGTGCCGTCGGCACCGGCCACGGGTGCGGCGGCGGCCGTGGCGCGGCGCAGCGTGTAGCCGCCGCCTTCATGCGGCACGGCCTCCAGCCCGGTGTTGGCGAGCAGCCGCGCGAAGCCCTCGGGCACGGCGTGGCTGCCGCGCAGGCCGGCGGTGCTGCGGCCTTCGGTGAGCGCGGATTCGAAGGACAGCGTGACGCCCGCCTCGGCCGCGTAGCGCGACAGCGCCGGGCCGAGCGCGCCGGCGGGAATGTCGTAGGCCGTACGCGCGATTGCGTTCGCGGTTGCGGTCGCGGCCGCGGCCGGCGCGGGTTGCTGCGCCATCGCGCCGCCTGCGCCGGCAGCACTGGTGATGGCGATGGCCAGGCAGAGGCTGCGCGCACCGTGCGCGGCGCCTGTCAGGCGCGTGGCGGACACGGAGGGCAGGGGGGTGAAAGTGCCGCACGCGGGGCCGCCGGTGCGCAAACGTGGCAATGCCATGGTCTTCTGGGTTCCTTGTCGGTGCCGCGATCACAGCGCGGCTCCATGGCTTGCCCGACGAGATTCGAAAAAGGGACAGCGAGATGAAAAATTCTTCGGGCGCCGGCGCGTTCAGCCCGGCACCACGCTCACCCAGTAGCGCGTGCGCGTCACCACCTGCACGGGCAGCGAGGTGGCCAGCATCGAGAGCACGTAGTCGGTGTCACGCAGCTGGAACGCCCCCGAAATCCGCAGGCCCCCGACCTCGCTCGCGCAGTGGACGATGCCGGGCCGGTAGCGCGCGAGCTCGGCGCAGAAGTCGGCCAGCCGCATGTTGTCGGCGTACAGCACGCCTCGGGTCCATGCCTGGCTTTGCGTGGACACGGGCTCGGGCGGCGCCGCGCCTGCGTCGCCCAGCACCGTCTGCTGTCCGGCGGGCAGCACCAGTGCCGGCGCGGTGGCGTTGCGCAGCGTGACTTCCACCGCCCCTTCGGTGACGGCCACGCGCACGGCGCCACGGTCTTGCGCCTCGCCTTCTTGCCGCACGGTGAAGCGCGTGCCCAGCGCGCGCAGCCGGCCTTGCGCGGTTTCCACCACGAAAGGGCGCGCGCGGCTGCTGCCCAGCGGGTCGGGCGCGGTCACGACGGCGATGGCGCCCGCGCGCAGGCGCACGGTGCGCTGCCGCTCGTCGAAGCGAATGTCGACGGCGCTGGCCGTGTCCAGCAGCACCCGGCTGCCGTCGGCCAGTTGCAGCTCGCGGCGCTCGCCGGTGGCGGTGCGCTCGTCGGACGACCACGCCTGCCACGGCATGTGGCGCCAGCCCAGGTACCCGGCCGGAACCGCCGCAGCAAAAAGCGCGAGCGTGCGCAGCACGGCGCGGCGGTTCGCGCGGCCCTGGCGCGCCAGCACCGGCATGCCGACCGCGGGTGGCACGGCGCCGAATTTCTGCGACAGCCGCTGCGCGCGCTGCCAGGCCTGCTCGTGCGCGGCGTCGGCCTCGCGCCAGCGCGCGCAGGCGGCGTGGTCGCCGGGGCCGGCCTCGCCCGAGTGCAGGCGCACCAGCCAGCGCGCGGCCTCGCGCAGCACGGCGGGGTCGAGCGGGCCGGGGGGCGTGAGTTTGGTGAGCTTTGCGAGGTTCGCCGGTGGCCGGACGGAGGCGTTCATTCGACCAGCGCCAGGCAACGCTCGAAGCCTTGCTGCATGTAGCGCTTGACGGTGCGCTCGCTGATCTGCAGCCGCTCGGCGATGGCCGCGTAGGTCAGCCCTTCGAGCTGCGAGAGCACGAAGGCTTCGCGCGCCTTGGGCGCCAGGCCGTCGAGCATGGCGTCGATCTCGTCGAGCGTCTGCAGCAGCACCAGCCGCTCTTCGGGCGACAGCGCCAAAGGCTCGGGCAGCAGCGCCAGCGTCTCGAGGTAGGCGCGCTCCAGCGCTTGCCGGCGCCAATGCTCGCTGACCACGCCCTTGGCCAGCGTCGACAGATAGGCCCGCGGCTCGCGCAGCGTGGGAAGCACCTGCGGGCGCAGCAGCACG
This sequence comes from Variovorax sp. RCC_210, assembly GCF_041355175.1. Classification (NCBI taxonomy): domain Bacteria; kingdom Pseudomonadati; phylum Pseudomonadota; class Betaproteobacteria; order Burkholderiales; family Comamonadaceae; genus Variovorax; species Variovorax sp. RCC_210. The sequence continues at coordinate 376,240 of NZ_JBFUPJ010000003.1, forward strand.
CGCACGAAGGTGTCCTGCGCCAGGTCGGCCGCGCTGTGCGAGCACCCCAGCCGCCGCCGCAGCCAGGCGCTGAGCCATCCGTGGTGCTCTTCGTAGAACACGTGCATGGCCCCGTGGGCAGCGGCATTGGCGGATGACATGGCGAAAACGGGAGGCGTCAGTTGAGAATGACTCTCATCTTAAGCGAACGACATGGGTTGCCGGGCCCATATGAGCTTGCGTGAGCCTGCGCAGGCTTGCGCGGGCTGCCGCGCTTTTCGAGTTTCCCTACTTCCAGGGATGCCGGCGCGCACCCGTGTCACTACCATCCCCACCTGCCGGCGCAACCCGCGCAACCTCGCTCGATCTCCGAACCCTCCAGACCCAATGACCCGGCCTTCCCCCAAGACCCCGACCTTCCCGCCCCGCGAGCCGGCATGCCGCTAGACCCCGCCGCCGCCCCGCCGCGAACGCAAGCCGCTCCCGAGTGGCGCGAGGCCCTGCTGCCCGCGCCGGTGCTGGTGGTGGAAGACGAGCCGCTGATGCAGCGGCGCATCCACACGCTGCTGACGCAGTTCGGCTACGAGGCCGACGCGCTGGTGTTCGCCGGCACCATCGCGCAGGCCCAGGCCTGCATCGCGGCGCAACCGCACGCGCTGGCGCTGGTGGACATCGAGCTGCCCGACGGCAACGGCGTGTCGCTCATCGAGCAGCTGCGCGCCGACGATCCGGCGCTGAGCATCCTGGTGATCTCGGCGTGGAGCACCGAAGACGTGATCCTCACGGCGCTGCGTGCCGGCGCCACCGGCTACGTGCTGAAGGAGCGCGACGACATCGAGCTGTCGTTGGCGATCCGCAGCGTGCTGCGCGGCGGCGCGCCCATCGACCCCTTTATTGCCAGCCGTATCCTCGAGCTGCTGCATTCGCCGGCCACCACGCCGGGCCACGTCGATGCCGACGTGCTCAGCCGGCGCGAGGGCGAGATCCTGCAGCTGGTTGCCCAGGGCCTGACCAACCGCGAGATCGCCGAGCAGCTCTTCCTGTCCAAGCACACCGTCGAATGCCACATCAAGCACATCTACCAGAAGCTCGCGGTGTCCTCGCGCACCAAGGCGGTCTTCGCGGCGCGCTCGCGTGGCTTGCTTGCCTGATCTTCGTGGGTTGCCTAGCGGTGGCGCCCGCCGCCTGGGCCCAGGCGTGCCAGCCGCAGGTCGACGGCGTCTCGGCAGTCCGCGCCAACGGGCTGGACACTGACGGCACGGGCCGGCCCACCGCGGGCTGGACGCCCGTGTCGCTGCCCGACCTGTGGTCGCAGCGCTGGCCCGGGCACGACGGCACGGCCTGGTACCGCATCGACTGGCACTGGCCCTGCACCCCGGCGACCGAACCGCTGGCGATTGCCATCGACTACATCAACATGGCCGGCGCGGTGTACGTCAACGACGACCTGCTGTGGACCGACCGCAGCCTGGCCGAGCCGCTGAGCCGCAGCTGGAACACGCCGCGCTACCTCGTCGTTCCGCCCTCGGTGCTGCGGCCCGGCGCCAACACCGTGTTCGTGAAGGTGGTGGGCAACCCCGTCGACGGCGCGGGGCTGGGGCGCGTGCGCATCGGCACGGCCGACACGGTGGAGCCGCTGTACAGCCACCAGGTGCTGCTGCGGCGCTCGCTGCCCGCGCTGAACCTGGTGATCTCGATGACGCTGGGCTGCTTCTTCCTGGCGCTATGGCTCATGCGGCGCAGCGAGCGCAGCTACGGCTGGTATGCCCTCACGTCGTTCACCTGGCTGCTGTTCGCGAGCAACACGGTGGTTTCCACGCCCTGGCCTTTCGCCACCACCGACAGCTGGTCGCGCTGGGTGACGGTGGCGTTGCTGGCCTACACCTCGTCGTTCTGCATCTTCCTGTGCCGCTTCGGCGGCCTGCGCTTCGTGCGCGCGGAGCGGGCCTTGTGGCTCGCGGCCGGGCTGGGTGCGGCGGTGGTGGCGTTCATTTCGCGCGACGGGCTGGGCGCCGCGCAGGGCGTGGCCTTCCTGGCGTGCGCGGCGCTGTTCATGGGGGCGTGCGCGGCTTTCGTGGGGCGGGCCGCATTCACGCGCCAGCCCGAGCACCTGCTGCTGGCGGTCTGCGTGCTGGGCTTTCTGGTGGCGGCGGTGCACGACGTGCTGATGGTGCTGCGCGTGCTGCCCGACGGGCTGGCCTACACCACGGTGTCGGCGCCGCTCATCATGGTGGGCATGTCGGCCATCCTGGCGTGGAGCGTGACGCGCAACCTGCGGCGCATCGAGCGCTTCAACCTCGAGCTGGAAGAGCGCATCACCATCACGCGCCACGAACTCACGCAGACGCTCGGGCGCGAGCACGCGCTGGCGCTGGCCAACGCCCGCCTCGGCGAACGGCTGCAGCTGGCCCACGACCTGCACGACGGCCTGGGCGGCTCGCTGGTGCGCTCCATCGCGCTGGTGGAGCAGTCGGCCCACGCGCTGGAGGCCCACCAGTACCTGTCGATGTTCAAGTCGCTGCGCGACGACCTGCGCCAGGTGATCGACAGCAGCTCCAGCGCCACGGCGCGCATCGCGGCCACGCCGGCCGAATGGATCGCGCCGATTCGCCACCGCTTCAACCGCATCTTCGAGGAGCTGAACGTGGCCAGCCGGTGGCAGCTGCCGGCGCGCTGGCCTTGCGAGCTGTCGCCCAAGCAGTTGCTGGGGCTCACGCGCTTTCTCGAAGAGGCGCTGACCAACGTCATCAAGCACAGCCGCGCGAGCGAGTTCGAGGTGCGGCTGCTGGCCTTGGACGATGGGCGATGCGACCAAGGCAATCAAAGCACCACGGCGGCCAGCTCAGCCTGTCGATCGAGGACAACGGCGTGGGCTTCGATGTTCAGGGCGTGGCGGGGTCAATCCTGGGCATCGGCCTGCGCAGCATGCATGCGCGCATCGCGCGCATCGGCGGCACGCTGGAAATCGCCTCGGCGCCGGGGTGCACCCGGCTCGAGGCGCGCGTGCGCGTCACACCGCCCGAGGGGCCGGAGAGGCCAGAAGCACCGGGCTCGTCGCTTCCTGAGCCTGCACTTGCGCCTGCGCCTGCTCTTGCGGCACTGGCAGGTGCAAGCACAGCCGGGTCTCGCCGGGCTGCGAACGCACCCTGAGCGTGCCGCCCAGCGCGGTGGCGCGCGCATGCATGTTCACCAGCCCCTTGCCCGCGAACTTCGCCTGCGCGTCGAAGCCGCGGCCGTTGTCGCAGAGCTCGACCTCGACGATGTCGGCGCCGGGCTGGGCCGGGCCCTCCACCACGACTCCCATCGCCTCGCCCGCAGGCAGCAGCCGTGCGCGCAGGCTGGCCTGGCTCGCGCCCGCGTGCGCCATCATGTTGGCGAAGGCTTCGAACAGCAGCATCTGCATCTGGTGCGACTCGCGCACGGTCCAGCCCGTCATGGTCGGCAGCGGGCTCACGTCCCAGTGCAGGTCGATGCCGGCAGCCTGCAGGCGCGGCCCCAGCCGGTAGCGCACGCTGCCCAGCGCGGAGGCCACGTCGCCCTCGCAGCCGTGCATGGCGTCCACCGTGAGCTTCAGCTGGTCGACCGCGTCGCGCAGGTGCACTTCCACATCGACCAGCGCCGTGCCCGGCTGCTGCGCCAGGCGCAGCAAGCCCGAGAGCTGCCCGCCCAGGCCGTCGTGCAGGTCCTGCGTGAGGCGCTGGCGTTCTTCGAGCGCGCCGCGCGCCTTCTCGCCTTCGCGTTCGCGCGCGAACACGGCCTCGAGCGCGGCGTTGCGCTCGGCGAGCTCGGCTTCCAGCGAGGCGTTCATGGCGGCCATGGCGCGCGCGTCCTTGCGCATGCGCTCGGCAATGACCCAGGCCAGCGTGACCGCGAAGCCGACCCACGCCATGCGGATCCACGGCACCATCGCGTAGGCCTCGGGCGAGGTGCGCATCACCCACACGTCGCGCGCGCCGCACAGCACGATCAGCACCACCGCGATGCCGAGCACCCGGTGCTCCAGCACCGCGCTGCGCAGCGCCGTGCGGAACACGACCACCATCATCGCCAGCGCGGCCACCAGGCTCAGCGTGCGCCACAGCGGCATCACCCACAGCCACGGCACCATGATGCCCAGCACCGCCGCCACCGGCGCGAGCCACGCCATCAGGCCCAGTGCGCGCGCCAGCGGCGTGTGGTCGCGCCCCACCACCGACAGCGCGAAGCGGCACAGCAACGGCACCGCCGCCTGGAAGGCCGCCAGCGGCACCACGCCCCACCAGGGCCAGGCCAGCGGCGCATGCGTGAACAGCACGCGCGCCGTCTGCACCGACCACAGCAGCTCACCCAGGCCGTAGTAGAGGTAGATCGATTCGCGCTGGCGCATCCACACCAGCAGCGACAGCGCGCCCAGCACCCCGCTCACGATGGCAATGAAGCGCCCGCCGCTGATCTGCCAGAACAGCGCGCGCTCGTACAGCGGAAGAATCTCGGCCTCGGTGCCCGCCACCACGGGCGACAGGCCGCCCTGGCGCGCGGTCTGCGCCGCGATGACGATGTCCACGCGCTGCGGCGCCGCCGAACCCGCGGGCGGCAGCACGAAGTACTGCGGCGCGAAGGAGGCGTCGTCGTACGGGCCCGGTGGAAAGGCGCCGAAGCGGGCCAGCTCCCGGCCGTTCACCGACACCCGAAAGCTGTTGCCCAGGCGCGGCACGAACAGGGCCGTGGGGGCGGCGGGGTCGCCCGGTGGAATGTCGAAGCTGAAGCGGGCCTCCCCGTCGAAGGAGGCCTGGTGCTGGTCCCAGTCGTAGGGGAGGGTGGCGGTTTCGGTTCGGGATGCCGCCTGGGCTTGTTTCGATGGGCCCCGCACGCTCAGCGTGAGCTGTGCCTTGTCGACCAGCGTGAGGGCTTGCGCAGGCAGCCACCCCACGAATCCGACGACCGCAAGCACCACATACAGCAGGCGCCACGCAAGCGCTTCGTTTCGTCGGGCCATGATGGCTACAACTTTAGCAACATTTCCTTTCAGTTCGTGGGGGTGTTCGCATGCGAATAAGTCAGTTGTCGTTTTTGCTGGACAAGGCGCCGAGCCGGGCGCGACCTTCTAGCGCTGCCCGTCGTGCCCGGCAATGTGCTCCGCCGCCAGCCCGCCCACCCGCGAATGGACGCGCCCGCCGTTCGACATCACCAGCGCGAACAGAATTTCGTCGGGCCGCGGCGCGTCCTGGATGCCGATCTCGGCCGATGAGAAATGGCTGCGCACATATGCCGCGTGCACGTGGTGCAGCGGCACCATCAGCCGGTAGCCGGCGCCCGCCACGGCCTTCACCGACGGCACGATGGCCTTGGGCTCGCCCAGTGCCTCGCGCATGGCCCAGCCGCCCGCCTCGTGCCACACGGCGCCGTGCTCCATCTCGCCGTTCACGCCCACGATGGCGGCCTTGCCGTAGGCCTCGACCTGGTCCCGCCCCAGCGAGCGCACCAGTTCCTCCGCCAGGCTCGCGCCCAGGGGCTTCACGGCTTCCATGAACGCGAGCAGGTCGCTTTCGTAGCGGCCCGCGTACGGGTTGCGGATGACCGCGCACGCCGACGCCACCAACAGGGGCCGGCTCACGCGCGGGCCGCCCTCGTGGAAGATCATCTCGATGTTCAGGCTGCGCTTGCGGATGTCGATGGGCGGCAGCAGCGCCGCAGCGTGCGCGGGAGTGTGCATGGCGGTCATTCCTTGGCGCGCGCCTCGGCCGGCGAGAACTGCATGGGCATCATGTTCGCGTTGGCGTTGTGCATCACCCAGAGCGATCCCGCGATGACGATCACGATGAGCGCCGCAGTGCACACGAAGATGCCGGTGTTGGCGCGCTGGTCGGGCGAGCTGCCCATGTGCAGGAAGTACACCAGCTGCACCAGCAGTTGCGCCACGCACAACCCCACCACCACGGGCAGGCGCATCTGGCGCGGCAGCACGTCGAGCATGACCGCGCCGAAGGACGCGAAGGTGAGCAGCAGCGACAGCGCGAAGCCGATGGTGTAGCTCTGCAGGGAGCCGTGCGAAGACGCGGCGTGGAAGGACGTGTGGTTCGACGGGGCGTGGGTGGCGTTCATGTGAACTCTCGCAGGTAGATGAAGGTGAAGACGCAGATCCACACCAGGTCCAGGAAGTGCCAGAACAGGCTCAGGCAGGCCATGCGGCGGCGCGTGACGGGGGTGAGGCCGAAGTGGTGGACTTGGTGCAGCATCACGGCCAGCCACACCAGCCCGAAGCTCACGTGCAGCCCGTGCGTGCCCACCAGCGTGAAGTACGCCGACAGGTAGGCGCTGGCCTGCGGCACGGCGCCGCGGTGCATCAGCTCCGCGAACTCGTACACCTCCATGCCCACGAAGGCCGCGCCGAGCACGAAGGTGGCAACGAGCCAGCCGGTGGCGCGGCGCAGCGTGCTCGCCTGCAGCGAGAGCATCGCGAGGCCGAAGGTGAAGCTGCTGGCCAGCAGCAGCATGGTTTCGCCCAGCACGAACTCCAGCTCGAACAGGCCGCGCCCCGTGGGGCCGTTGGCCGTGGCCCCCGCGAGCACGCCGAAGGTGGCGAACAGCACCGCGAAGATGAGGCAGTCGCTCATCAGGTAGATCCAGAAGCCCATGGTGGTCTGGGCTTCGCCGCCATGCGCGTGGCCGTCGTCGTGGCCTTCGCCGTGCCCATGTGTGTTTGCGATGTTCAGCGTGCTCATGCCGTCGCTCCCTTCAGTTGCGCGAAGCGCGCGTTCTCGATGCGCTCCACCTCCGAGGCGGGCACGAAGTAGTCGACGTCGCGGTCGTACGAGCGCACCACGAAGGTCGCGATGGCGCCCACCAGCGCCGCGGCCGCCACCGCCCACATATGCCACACCAGCGCGAAGCACAGCAGCAGCGCGAAGGCCGACACCACCACGCCGGCGCCGGTGTTGCGCGGCATGTGGATGTCTTCGTAGCGGCCCGGCTGCAGGTAGGCGGTGCCGGCCTGCTTGGCGTCCCAGTGGGGCTCGAGCGAATCGATGCGCGGCACCAGCGCGAAGTTGTAGAACGGCGCCGGCGAGGCCGTGGCCCACTCCAGGCTGCGCCCGTCCCACGGATCGCCCGTGAGGTCGGGGTGGTGCTTGCGGTCGCGAATGCTCACGTAGAACTGCACGCCGATCGCCAGGATGCCCATGCCGATCACCACCGCGCCGCACAGCGCGACGACGAGCCACGGCTGCCAGCCCTCGACCACGTAGCTGTTCATGCGCCGCGTCATGCCCATGAAGCCCAGCACGTACAGCGGCATGAAGGCCAGGTAGAAGCCCACCAGCCAGCACCAGAACGCCACCTTGCCCCAGTACTCGTTCAGCGTGAAGCCGAACACCTTGGGAAACCAGAAGCTGATGCCCGCCAGGCAGCCGAACAGCACGCCGCCAATGATCACGTTGTGGAAATGCGCCACCAGGAACAGGCTGTTGTGCAGCACGAAGTCCGCCCCCGGAATGGCCAGCAGCACGCCCGTCATGCCGCCGATGGCGAAGGTCACCATGAAGCCGATGGTCCACAGCGTGGCCGAGTGGAAGCGGATGCGCCCGCGGTACATGGTGAACAGCCAGTTGAACAGCTTCACGCCCGTGGGAATGGAAATGATCGACGTCATGATCCCGAAGAACGCGTTCACGTTCGCGCCCGAGCCCATGGTGAAGAAGTGGTGCAGCCACACGAAGAACGACAGCACCCCGATGGACGACGTGGCGTACACCATCGACGTGTAGCCGAACAGCGGCTTGCGCGAGAAGGTGGCGATGATTTCGGAGAACGCGCCGAAGCACGGAAGAATCAGCACGTACACCTCGGGGTGGCCCCACACCCAGATGAGGTTGATGTACATCATGGCGTTGCCGCCCAGGTCGTTGGTGAAGAAGTGCATGCCCAGGTAGCGGTCCATGGTCAGCAGCGCCAGCGTGGCGGTGAGCACGGGGAAGATCGCCACGATCAGGATGTTGGTGATCAGCGCCGTCCAGGTGAACACCGGCATCTTCATCAGCGTCATGCCCGGCGCACGCATGCGCAGGATGGTCACGATGAAGTTGATGCCCGTGAGCGTGGTGCCCAGCCCCGACACCTGCAGCGACCAGATGTAGTAGTCGACCCCCACCGTCGGGCTGTAGCCCAGCTCCGAGAGCGGCGGGTAGGCCACCCAGCCGGTGGCGGCGAAGTCGCCGACGAACATCGACATCATCACCAGCACCGCGCCGGCCACGCCCAGCCACAGGCTCAGCGAATTGACGAACGGGTAGGCCACGTCGCGCGCGCCGATCTGCAGCGGCACGATGACGTTCATGAGCCCGACGATCAGCGGCGTGGCCACGAAGAAGATCATGATCACGCCGTGCGCGGTGAAGATCTGGTCGTAGTGGTGCGGCGGCAGGTAGCCCTCGCTGCCGCCGCTGGCCATGGCCTGCTGCACGCGCATCATCAGCGCGTCGGCGAAGCCGCGCAGCAGCATCACCAGCGCCAGCAGGATGTACATGACGCCGATTCGCTTGTGGTCCACCGAGGTGAACCACTCGGTCCACAGGTAGCCCCACTTGCGGTAGTAGGTGAGCGCGCCCAGCAGCGCCGCGCCGAGCACGACGACCACGCACAGCGTGCCCATGATGATGGGCTCGTGCAGGGGCACCGCGGAGAGGTCGAGTTTTCCGAACACTGGCATGGCGCTCACTCTCCGCCGACGGGTTGCTGCAAGGATGCCGACATCGGCCGCGCGGCCTGCAGCCGCAGCGGAAACTCCGGCGTCTCGGGGCCGCAGATGTCGCTGGCCGCCATGTCTTCCACGCTCATGCCCATGTACTGGTTGGCAATGGCGTTGAACAGGCCGTTTTCCACCCGCGCGTACACCGTGGGCGTGTTCTTCACGCTCGGCATTTCCAGCTGGCGGTAGGCGTCCAGCGACAACGCCTGGCGCGATGCCCTGGCCTGCGCGACCCAGCCGTCGAAGTCGGCGCGCGTCATGGCGGCCGCCTTGAAGTTCATGCCCGAGAAGCCGTGGCCGCTGTACGCGGCGGACATGCCGTCGTAGGCGCCCGCGTGGTTGGCGACGAGGTGCAGCTGCGTCTGCATGCCGGGCATGGCGTAGACCTGGCTGCCCAGCTGTGGAATGAAGAAGGAATTCATCAGCGAATGCGCGGTGAGTTTGAAAGCGATGGGCGTGTCGACGGGCACGGCCAGCTGGTTGACGGTGGCCACGCCGAGGTCCGGGTAGATGAAGAGCCACTTCCAGTTCAGCGCCACCACCTCCACGCGAAGCGCGGGGGTCTGCGACACGAGCGGCTTGTACGGGTCCAGCGAGTGCGTGGTGCGCCAGATGAGCACCGCGAGAAACGCGACGATCACGCACGGAATGCCCCACACCACCACCTCGATGCGCGTGGAGTGCGACCACCTGGGCGCATACACCACCTGCTTGTCGGTGTTGGTCTCGCGGTAGCGCCAGGCGAACCACAGCGTGAGCACGATGACCGGGACGACCACGGCCAGCATGATCGCCAGCGCCAGGACGATGAGCGTCTTTTCCTGCGCGCCGATGTCGCCCTTGGGGTCGAACAGCGTCATGCCGCAGCCGGAGAGAAGCGCGAGCAGGCCGAGGCTGCTCCAGCGCGCGGCTTGGCGGGCCAGGACTTTCGCTGGCTTCGAAGGGGGATGGTCAGTTGGAGGCATGCAAGACAACCCAATGTATGGATATGTATGGATATTTATTGGCGAATTTGTATGCTATTCGCCCGAAATACCCGTGCGAACTAGGCAAAGTGACTCATACATAATCCATACATGACGCAAGCAATCGAGTGGAAATGGGCCGAGGTCTTTGCCGCCGGAAAGGGCTCGCGCTACCTGCGCATCCTTTCGCTGGTCGAGCGTTCGGTGGCCGAAGGGCAGCTGCAGCCGGGCGACCGCCTGCCGCCGCAGCGCCGCCTGGCCGAGTTGCTGGGCGTGGACCTGACGACCGTCACCCGCGCCTACGCCGAGGCCAAGGGCCGCGGGCTGGTCGAGTCGCGCGGGCCCGGCGGCACCTTCGTGTCGGCGCCCGCGGTCGACTTCGCGCCGCGCATGGACCTGAGCATGAACATGCCGCCCGCGCCCGAGGGCTCCAACCTGTTCGCGCTGCTGCAGAAGGGCCTGGCCGACGTGCTCGCGCGCAACGACGCCGACCTGCTCATGACCTACCACCCCGGCGGCGGCAGCCGCGCCGACCGCATGGCCGGCTGCCGGTGGCTCGCGCCCATGTTCGGGCCGCTGGAGGTGTCGCAGGTGGCGGTGTGCCCCGGCGCGCAGTCGGCCCTGGCCGCGCTGGTGCTCGCGCTGACGCGGCCCGGCGACGCCGTGCTTGCGGAGCCGCTGGTGTACCCGGGCCTCATCTCCGTCACCGAGCGCCTGAGCCGCCGCGTCATCGCAGTGGCGACCGACGAGCACGGCATGCGGCCCGATGCGCTGGAGCAGGCCTGCGCGGAGCAGGGCGCGACCGCGACCGTGCTCTACCTGAACCCGACCATCCAGAACCCCGTGGCCCGCACCATGCCCGCCGCGCGCCGGCGGCAGCTCGCGAAGGTGGCGCAGCGCAAGGGGCTGCGCATCATCGAGGACGACCCCTACTGGCTCTTCGAGGCGCAGCCGCCGGAGCCCATCGCCTGCCATGCACCGGCATCGACGTACTACCTGTCGACCCTGTCCAAATGCCTCACGCCGGGCTTGCGTACGGCCTACGTGCGGCTGCCCGACACACAAGACAAGGCGCAGAACGAGGCGAACTTTCTCGACGCGCTGCGCGCGTTCGCGCTCATGGCGTCGCCGTTGCCCACCGCGCTGGCGACGCAGTGGGTGCACGACGGTTCGGCCAAGCACCTGCTCGAGCAGGTGCGCGCGGAGACCTGGGCCCGCCACGACCTGGCCAGCGGCATCCTCGGTTTGCCGCAAAGCGAATCGGGCCGCGGCATCCATGTGTGGCAGGCGCTGCCCTCGCGCTGGACCGCACCCGAACTGGCGCGCGCGGCGCTGGCCGAAGGCCTGTCGGTGACGCCTTCTGCGGCGTTTTCCATCGGCGCGGAGGCACCGAACGCGGTGCGGCTGTCGCTGGGCGCGGTGCGCGGTCGCGCGCGCCTGGAAGAAGCGCTGAACCGCTGGAAGGCCCTGCTGGCGCGCGAGCCCGAGCCCAGGCCCTTGACCGGGCGGCGCGTGGTGATCTGAAAACGACCTGAAAACGACCTGACACAACCTGCACATGCGCAACAGCCTTGCCACACCCATCGTCGTGTTCGACATCGACGGCACATTGACCGACACCGTGGCCCTGCACCAGCGCGCGTTCGAAGCCGCGCTGCGCAGCTTCGACTTTCCGCGGCTGCGCACCCAGTGGGGCAGCTACCGACATCACTCGGACAGCGCCATCTTCAGGGAGGCGTGGGAAGAAGCCGGCTTCGACGGCGAGCCGCCGCTGCAACTGCTGGAGGCGCGCTACCAGCGTGAGTACGACGCGCTGTGCGACACCGACGCGAGCGAGGCCCGTGCGTGCGACGAGATCGCGGGCGCATCGCAGCTGCTGGCGCAGATCGCGCAGGCCGGCTGGATCGCCGCGTTCGCGACCGGCAGCCTGCGGCACGGCGCACACCGGAAGATGGCGCTGCTGGCGCATGCCTTCGACGCCGACCTGCTGGCCACCGCGTCGGAGCACGAGACCCGCGAAGACATCGTGCAGGCCGCCATCGACAAGGCACGCGCCAGGCACGGCGTGCCGGCCGGCGGCAGGGTGGTTTCCATCGGCGACGGCGTGTGGGACCTGCTCACCGCGCGGGCGCTGGGGCTGGAGTTCGTCGGCATCGGCGATGCGGACCGGGCGAAGCAGCTGGCGCAGATCGATGCCGACGTGGTCGTGCGGGGCGACCTGCGGGATGTGGGGCGGCTGCTCGGGTGCTACGACCCCGACGCAGGCGCCTGAAAGGTCATCGAGGAATCCAGCGGGGTCAGTCGGGTCAGCGCGTTCAGCGCACCTCGTCCGCCACCCGCACCGTATCCCGCCCGGCCTCCTTGGCCCTGAGCATGGCCAGGTCGGCCCGGTGCAGCGTCTGCAGCACCGATTCACCGTCGCGCAAAGACGCGATGCCGGCCGACACGGTCAGCTGCCCGTCGGGCCGGGGCACCGCTGCCAGCAGGCCGCGCAGTCGGTCCGCCAACTTGCGCGCGCCGTCTTCGCCCTGGTCGGGCAGCAGCACGCAGAACTCCTCGCCGCCCAGCCGACCGAACACGTCGCTGTCGCGCAGGGCGCGCTGCAGCACGCCCGACATGCCGCGCAGCACCGCATCGCCTGCCGCATGGCCGTGCGCGTCGTTGAGCCGCTTGAAATGGTCGATGTCCAGGTACAGCAGCGTCAGCGGCGCAGCCGTCGCGCGGGCGCGGGCCGCCGCGTCTTCGGCCTGCTGGAGAAAGTCGGCGCGGCTGCGCGCGCCCGTGAGCGTGTCGGTGACCGAAAGGCGGGCCAGCCGGTGCTCCTGGTCGAAGGCGCGGCGCTGGTAGTCCTGTATCCGCAGGTGGCTCACGAAGCTCGTCGCCAGCGCCATCGTCGCGAACAGCAGGCCGAACACGGTGTCGGTGCGGCTGGCCGTGTGGTCGAGCACGAAGGGCAGGAAGAAGGCATAGCAGGCGATCGCCCCACCGATCCACTGCGCCAGCGTGATCCAGAAGAAGCTGGTGGCCAGCACGATGATGGCCGCCGCCGGCACGAAGTACATCAGCGGCCGGTCGGTGCCCAGCGCGCCCAGGTAGCTGTTGAAGCTGACCGTGGCAATGGTCGCCATGCACGCCAGCCCGTAGCCGCGCACCGAGGGGGCACGCACGATGATCCAGGCGAACAGCGCGGTCATCGGCAGCAACAGCAGGCGCAGCCAGATGTATTCGGGCGTGGGAATCGCCAGCCGCGCCAGCACGGCGAGCAACGAGCCCAGCACCGCGGTCACGCCCATCTCGACGGCGGTGAGCTGCAGGCGCCTGCGGGTCTGGTCTCTGTAGGCTTCGCTCACTGTCCGTCTTTCGTCTGTGTCCAGAGCGTTGCATCCGGCGCCACGGCCGCATCCGCGTCGAGCGTGAACCTGTCGTGCAGCAGGCGCCAGCAACCGTAGGGCAGCTTGGCGCGCATGAAGTAGCTGCCGAAACCGCTGCCGCTCAGTTGCGGCGCCGTGCCCGCGTGCTGCTCCAGCACGATGGCCCGCCAGCGGCTCACGTCGAGCAGTTCGCCGGTCTTCGCGTTCCAGCCCAGGTCGACGGGCGCCGTCAGCACCTCGGGGCTGGCCGGCTGGCGGCGCGCGAGCGTGGCCACGTGCAGTTCGGGGTCCTTGAATGCGGGAATGCGCGTGATGGCCAGCAGCTCGAAGCCCGCGTTGATGAACTGGGGCCCGACGTCGGCAATCTGCAGGCCGAGCAGCGCCGCGAGCGCCCAATAGTCCGCATCGCCGTGCTCTAGCCGCGCCACGCAGGCGGCGGTGAAGGCCGGTGCATCGGCGCGCCAGGCCTTGGCGAAGGGCGCCATGCTGTTCTTCAGCAGGCCGACCTCGTGCATGGCACCCAGCACGTTGATGTGGTCGTCGACCGTGTCGCTGGTGGCCGCACATACCGCCGCGGCGGCCAGCGCCCAGCGGCCCTTGTCGGCGGCTTCGGCCGCGAGTTTGCTGAGTTTCTTTTGCATGGTGGAGACGTGGCGCGAAGCCGGGGAGCGCCGCATCGTTCAGGGAGACGCCATTGTCTTGCAACAAGTTTTATTTGTTGCAAAGGGGTTGTAGGACGTCTGGCCCCTTGAGGCGCACCCGGTGTGCGCGGAGCTGCTGGAGCAGATCGTCGACACCGCGCCCGGCAATGGCATCTACTGAAGACGCCGCTGGGGCGCGTGCGCGGGGCAACGCGCTACAAGCCCTTCCGCAAGCCGGAGCCGCCGGGCGCGTACTGATGCTGGCAGGAAGCGCAGCGCGCCCGCGTCACGTCCGCATCACGCCCGCCTCACGCCCGCCTCACGCCCGCCTCACGCCCAAATCAAGCGCGCTTCACTTGCCGAACAGGCGCATCAGGTGCTGCCACATGCGCAGGAAGAAGCCGGCGCGTTCCACGTCGGCCTGCGCCACCAGCGGCGTTTCCGCCACCTGCTTGCCGTTCGACTCCGCGACGATCTTGCCGATGACCGCGCCCTTGGCCACCGGTGCTTCCAGGTCGGCCTTGACCTGCACCGAGGTGCTCACCTTCTGGCCGCGCGGCACCGTGATGGTCCAGGGCGCGCCCAGGCCCGCGGCCACGGTGTCGGCCTTGCCGAAGGCGATCTTGGGCGACGCGACGACCGCCGTCGGCTCGATGGGCGTGGCCTTCTCGAAGTTGGCGTAGCCCCAGCCGAGCAGGGCGCGCGTTTCGTCCGCACGCGCCTGGGCGCTGTTGGTGTTCAGGATGACCGTGATCAGGCGCATGCCGTTGCGCTTGGACGAAGTGACCAGGCAAAAGCCGGCTTCCTGCGTGTGGCCGGTCTTCAGGCCGTCGACCGTGGGGTCGGTGTAGAGCAGCGCGTTGCGGTTGCCCTGCTTGATGTTGTTGTACTTGAACTCGCGCTCCGCGTAGATCGGGTAGTAGTCGGAGCTGTCGCGGATGATGGCGCGCGCCAGTATCGCGAGGTCGCGCGCGGACGACTTGTGGTCGGGGTCGGGCAGGCCCGTGGGGTTCACGAAGTGCGTGTGCGTCATGCCCAGGCGCTGGGCTTCGGCGTTCATGAGCTTGGCAAAGCCCTCTTCGGAGCCGGCCATGTGCTCGGCAATGGCCTTGGACGCGTCGTTGCCCGACTGGATGATGATGCCGCGCAGGATGTCGATCACCGTCGCCTGGCTGTTCAGCGGCAGGTACATGCAGGACTCGGTGCTCGAGCCGCGGCACCAGGCGTTCTGGCTGACCGACACCAGGTCGTCCTTCTTGAGCTTGCCCGAGCGCAGCGCCTGCTCCACCAGGAAGCTGGTCATCATCTTGGTGAGCGACGCGGGCGGCAGCGGCTCGTCGGGGTTGGCCGAGGCCAGCACCTCGCCCGAGTCGAAGTCCATCAGCAACCAGGCCTTGGCCGGCAGCGCGGGCGGGCCGCCGGCCACGGCGGTCTGTCCGGCCAGGGGGGCCGAGGCGGGCGCGGTGGCGGCCTTCTTCTGGGCGGCGGGCTTGGCGGCATGGGTGGCCGCGAAAGCGGTCGCGCCGGGAACCAGGGCACTGGCAGCGATTGCGAAGGCGAGCGGGAGGATGGAGGGAGTCTTGAATTGCATGGGGGTATGTGAGCGGACCGCGGTGCGGGCCGGGGGAGCGGACTGGGGATTTTGACGGATCGAAGGGGCTCGAGTGTGGTTGGAAGATCGAAATGCCAAGCGTAAGTTCGGCAACCAAGTGCGCAATGTCGAAATGACGACGGGGCCACGGCCCTGTCGATCAGGTCATTCGCTCCCTCGGCGCCGATTTTCAGTTGCGTTGCCCGTGTGCTGGCTTGGCCGGGGGGGCACGGCAAAATGCGATCTGCTGGCGACCTTCGGTCAGAAGTCAACCTCCAGCGCACAGCAGCGTCGAAGGGTTCTGGAGCCCTTCATATTCAAAACCCACCCCCCGCTCGTTCGAGATGCCGACCTTTCGCCATGGATAAATTCTTGCTGCAACAGCAGGTGCTGGAACGGCTCGCCGAAGACCTGCTGCAAGCCGAGCAGGCAGTGCAGGCGGCGCATGAAACGGCGACGCACGAAGAAAACATCGCCGAAAACAAATACGACACGTTGGGGCTCGAGGCCGCCTACCTGGCCACCGGCCAAGCTCGGCGCGCAGAAGCCATACGCCAGGCGATGGCCGATTGGCGCCGATTCCGCCCGCGTCCCTACGACGCCGTCAAAGGCATACAGCTCGGCGCGCTGGTCTGCCTGGTCGATTCCGACGACAGGCAGCAACAGCTCTTTCTCGGCCCGGATGGGGGCAGCATGCAGTTGGTCAGCGGCGCCCAGCTTGTTCAGGTCATCAGCAGCGAAGCCCCGTTGGCCAGGGCCATGCTGGGCAAATGCGAGGGCGATGAGGTGTCGCTACAGGTCGCTCCGGTCCGGCAGCAGTTCGAGGTGCTGCGGGTTCTCTAAGCCGCAAGCAGCGTGCGGCTCGCCACTTGGCCCCGCGTGCCTTCAGGAGCCCGACCCCGCGGAATCGCCCTGTGGCCGCTTCACGCACTCCACCTGCCGCGCCACGCCGGTCTTCTGGTTGCCTCCGATGATCTTCTTGACCTGGCCTGCCGGGCAGCGCCCGTCGTCGACGTAGACCACATCGCCCTGGCGCACGCTGCCCTGTGCCGGCATGGTCTTGAGCACCTCGACCGGCGCAGCCACGGCCGATGCCGCGCCGCAAATGAGCGCGCCGAAGAGCGCTGATCCCACCGCCGAAAAGACGGCGCCGCTCCAGCCGGTGTTCGCTGCTTTGCACTGTCTACGCATGGTCCGAGCCTTTCAAAAAGATGTTTTCACAAGATGCCCGCGATCCGCTCGCGCAGCCGCGGCGTCACGAAGTCCAGGAACGCGCGCAGCTTCAGCGGCAACGGCGCCTGTCCGGTGTGCACCAGGCTGACGGGCAAGGGCGCCGACTCGAACTCATCGAGCACGATGCGCAACGACTGTGCGCGCACGGCGTCCGCCACCTGGTAGGACAGCACGCGGATCAGCCCCACCCCCAGCGTTGCGGCGGCGATGGCGGCCTCCGCCGTGTTGACCGTCAACCGCGAGCGAACCGGCACCGACAGCGCCGACTTGCCCTCGCCGAAGGCCCAGGCGCGCATCGACGCCAGCACCTCGAAGGTGATGCAGTCGTGCGCCGCCACGTCCGCCGACACGTCCCGCGGCGCGGCCGGCACGCCGTGCGCCGCGAGGTACGCCGGGCTGGCGCACACCACGCGCCGCACCGTGCCCACGGTCGTCGCCATCAAGGTGCTGTCGGGCAACTGGCCGATGCGCACGGCCGCGTCGGCGTGCTCGTCCATCAGGTGCACCACGCGGTCGGTGAGCACCAGGCTGATGCCGATTTCGGGGTAGTGCGCGAGGAACTCCGCGACCACCGGCACCACGTGCAGCCGCCCGAACAGCTCCGACGCGGTCACCACCAGCTCGCCCTTGGGCGAGGCGTATTCCCCGGTCGCGGCGCGCTCGGCCTCGCCGATCTCCTCGAGGATGCGCCGGCACGCGGCCACGTACGAAATGCCGGCCTCGGTCAGCGACAGCTGCCGCGTGGTGCGGTGCAGCAGGCGCGTCTTCAGGTGCGCTTCCAGCTCCGCCACCTTGCGGCTGACCGTGGTCAGCGGCATGTCGAGCAGGCGCGCGGCGCCCGACAGGCTGCCCGCGTCGACGACCGCGACAAGGATGGACATGGCATCGAGACGGTTCATGCGTGGCTACCAAATTTCGGAAGAATCATTCCCGATCTTGAGGGATTCTCTTCATGCATGCAAACACCTAACCTGCAGCCGTGACCTCCTAAAAAACGCAGAGCGGCATTTCGCCGCAGCCGGAGGCACACAAGCCCAGGAGAGCGCCGTGACCGGCTCCACAACCATCGCATCCGCCAGTTCCCCAGCCCCCGCGGTCGCCTCGCGCGGCAAGATCGTCATGATGGCCGTGATCGCCGGCGCGGTGATCACCAACATCTACTGCACGCAGCCCATCCTGCCGCTGATCGCCTCGGGCATGAACGTGGGCGTGGCCCAGGTCGACCTGGTCGCCGGCTCGGCGCTGCTGGGCTTCGCGGTGGGGCTGGCGCTGCTGCTGCCGCTGGGCGACCGCTTCGACCGCCGCAAGCTGGTGCTGGGGCAGATCGTGGGCGCTTTCGTGTTCGCCTCGGCGGCGGCGCTGGCGCCCGGCATCTGGGCGCTGATCGCGGCGTCGTTCGCGCTCGGCATCGTCAGCTGCGTGCCGCAGCAGCTGGTGCCTTTCGCGGCCGTCATGTCGCTGCCCAGCGAGCGCGGTCGCTCGGTGGGCACGGTGGTCAGCGGCATCATGGTCGGCATCCTGCTGGGCCGCACCCTCAGCGGCGTGGTCGGCGCGGCCTGGGGCTGGCGCGCGGTGTACGGGATGGAGGCGGCTTTCATGGTGCCGGTGTGGATCGCTGCCGCCAGGCTGCTGCCGCGCGGCGTGCCGAGCACCGACCTGTCCTACGGCCGGCTGCTGGCCTCGCTCTGGCCGCTGGCGCGCGACCACCGGCCGATCCGCGAATCGATGATGGTGCAGGCGCTGCTGTGGGCCGGCTTCAATGCCTTCTGGGTGAACCTGGCGGCGCTGCTGGCCAGCGGCCCCTGGCACCTGGGCAGTGCCTGGGCGGGCGGCTTCGGCATCATCGGCGCGGCCGGCGCCATGGCCGCGTCGCTGGGGGGGCGCGCCACCGACAAGCTCGGGCCGCGCAGCGTGGTGGCTGCCAGCATCGGCATCGTGACGGTGGCCTTCCTGCTGCTGGCCGGCGCGGAACATTCGCTGGTGTTCCTGGTGATCGGCGTGGTGGTGCTCGACATCGGCGTGCAGTCGGGCCTGGTGTCCAACCAGACCCGCGCCTTCGCGGTCGACCCCAAGGCGCAGGGCCGCATCAACAGCCTGTACATGACCGCCACCTTCTCCGGCGGCGCCCTCGGCGTGATGGTCAGCGGCTGGCTCATGACGCGCTATGGCTGGCCGGGCATCGTGGTCTTCGGCGTGGCGCTGGGGCTCGCCGCGGCGGCGGTGCACTTCAGCGGCAGGGCGCGCCCGTCGGCACGCTGAGCCTCACACGGAGCGCGGCAGCAGGGCCGGCACCAGCTGCCGGTTGAGCTGCTTGACCCACCACTTCAGCGCCTCGCCCATCAGGCCCGTCTTCCAGCCCAGCCAGAACGCCTCCGGCGCGCGTGGCTCCTCGGTCTGCAGCTCGACCAGCGTGCCGCGCGCCAGCTCACCCTCGACGCAGGCGCGCGGCAGGAAGCCGTGTCCCAGCCCGGCGACCTGGCAGGCGATCTTCGCGACCATCGAAGGCACCGCGATGCGCGGCTGCCCTGCCAGCAGGCCGACGGTGCGGTCCGACAGCGTGCGCGCGCTGTCGCTCACCACGATGGCGTTGTGCTCCAGCAGGTCGCCGCGCTGCAGCGGCTGCTTCGCGCGCGCCAGCGCATGGGTGGGCGCCACGCAGAAGGCAAAGGCCAGGCTGCCCACCATCACCGCCTGGTAGCCGCCCCCCGCCGGTCCCTCGCCCGCGGCGATGACGATGTCGGCGCGCCCCTCGCGCAGCGCCTCCCAGCTGCCGGTGAGCGCCTCGCAGCCGATGCGCAGCCGCGTGCCGCAGCGCAGGTCTTCGAAGGCGCGCACGTCGTCGATGAGCGCCTGCGTGGGAATGAGCGAGTCGTGCACCAGCCGCAGCTCCGACTCGAAGCCCGTGGCGATCTGCCGCATGCGCGACTCCAGGTCGCTCGCTGCGCCCAGCAGCCAGCGCCCCTCCTTGAGCATTTCGCTGCCGGCGGCGGTGAGCGTCACGCGCGGGCCGTTGCGCTCGAACAGCTGCATGCCCAGCTGCTCCTCCAGCTTGCCGACCGCGTAAGAGATGGTGGAAGGCACCTTGTTCAGGCGCCCGGCGGCGGCGGCGAACGAGCCGTGGCGGTCGATGGCGTCCACCACCTCGATGGCTTCCAGGCTGAGCTTGAGCACGGCGGCTCCTTTGCAAAAAATGTGGGCTCGAATCGATGTTCGAAAAATTCGATCATAGACGCCAAAAGGTTTCGCCAACAGCCCCTGCATCAACGCCGAAGATTCGTCCCATGCCTCGGGGATTTCCTCCGAACACCATTGTGAATTCGATTGAATCAAATCGAACTCGAACATTGCAAAGGAACGAATCATGTTGGACATTCGCAGCGCCTCGAGCCGTGGAATCGCAGACTTCGGCTGGCTCAAGTCGCGCCACACCTTCTCGTTCGGCCACTACCACGACCCGGCGCAGGAAGGCTTCTCCGACCTGCTGGTCATCAACGACGACCGCGTGGCGCCCGGCCGCGGCTTCGGCACGCACCCGCACCGCGACATGGAAATCTTCTCGTACGTGCTCGACGGCGCGCTGGAGCACAAGGACTCCATGGGCACGGGCTCGGTCATTCGCCCCGGCGACGTGCAGATGATGAGCGCCGGCACCGGCGTGCGCCACAGCGAGTTCAACTCGTCGGCCACCGACCCGCTGCACTTCCTGCAGATCTGGATCGTGCCCGGCGCCAAGGGCGTGGCGCCGCGCTACCAGCAGGTGCACTTCGCGCCGCAGGAAAAGCGCGGCCGGCTGCGCCTGATCATTTCGCCGGAAGGCACCGACGGCTCGCTCGCCGTGCACCAGGACGCCCGCGTGTACGCCGGCCTGTTCGAAGGCGACGAAGCTGCCTCGCTGGCGTTCGGCCCCGGGCGCAACGCCTATGTGCACGTGGCGCGCGGCAGCGTGGAGGTCGACGGCCAGCGCATGGCCGAAGGCGACGGCGCCCGGGTGCGCGACGCCCGGCAACTGACGCTGGCACGCGGCGAAGGCGCCGAGGTGCTGGTGTTCGACCTGCGCCCCAACGAGCTGCCCGCCTTCTGAGCGGCGGCAAATGTCCAAACGGCCTCATTAATCGACAAGACACGCACCCTCGGTGAAACGAGGATGCACGCCACGGGGCGATGCCCCATTGCCCCCCCTCCATTTTTTCTTTTCTTTCTTTCACTCACCTCGTTCAAGGAGTCATCTCATGTCCATCCAAGCCACCCCCACCGCCGGCGCCAAGCTCCTCACCCCCAAGGACCACACGCTGGTGATGATCGACTTCCAGTCGCAGATGGCCTTCGCCACGCACTCCATCGAGGCGATCACGCTGCGCAACAACGCCGCGCTGGTGGCCAACGCGGCCGCCGGCTTCGGCGTGTCGACCATCCTCACCACGGTGGCCGAGAAGAGCTTCTCGGGCCCGATGTTCAGCGAGATCACCGACGCCTTCCCGGGCCAGAAGATGCTCGACCGCACCTCCATGAACACCTGGGAAGACGCGGCCGTCATCGCCCGCGTCAACGAGATCGGCAAGCCGCGCATCGTGCTGTCGGGCCTGTGGACCGGCGTGTGCATCGTGGGCCCGGCGCTGTCGGCCATCGACCAGGGCTTCGAGGTGTTCGTGATTGCCGACGCCTGCGGCGACGTGTCCGCCGAGGCGCACAACCGCGCCATGGACCGCATGGTGCAGGCCGGCGCGCAGCCCATGACCTCGCTGCAGTACCTGCTCGAGTTGCAACGCGACTGGGCCCGCACCGACACCTACGAGATGACCACCGGCATCGCGAAGAAGTTCGGCGGCGCCTACGGCCTGGGCGTGACCTACGCCAAGACCATGTTCGGCGCGCACGAAGGCTGAAACCCGCGGTGACGAAGATGAAGCCCTACGTCCTGTCGCTTGCGCTCGGCCTGCTGGTCGGCGTGATCTACGCACTGTTCCAGGTGCGCTCGCCGGCGCCGCCGGTCATCGCCCTGGTGGGGCTTCTGGGAATCCTGCTCGGCGAGCAGGTCCCGCCGCTCATCAAGAGCGTGCTCAAGCCGCAGGCCACGGCGACCTCGTGGCTGCACCACCAGGTGAAGCCGCACGTGTTCGGCGAACTGCCGCAGTGCGCCAAGACCGAACCGGGCGCCGCGCCGCGCAAGGAAGCATGAGCGATCCACTCGACGAACAACGCCGCCGGCTGTGCCTCGGCACGCTCGGCGCCGCGGCCCTTGCCGGGACGGCAAGCGCCCAGGCCGCCGGGACGGCAACGGCCCAGGCCGCCGGCACGGCAAGCGCCCCCACCAACGCCCGAAAGACTTCCCACATGTCCGGCACCCAGACACCCGATCTCATCCTCCACAACGGCCGCTTCACCACCCTGGACCGCGCCAACCCCACGGCCAGCGCCGTGGCCATCAAGGACGGCCGCTTCCTGCGCGTGGGCCGCGGCGAAGACGTGCTGCCGCTGGCCGGCAGCGCCACCCGCGTGGTCGACCTGCAGGGCAAGACCGTGCTGCCCGGTCTCATCGACAACCACCTGCACATCATTCGCGGCGGGCTCAACTACAACCTCGAACTGCGCTGGGACGGCGTGCGCAGCCTGGCCGACGCCATGGGCATGCTCAAGCGGCAGGTGGCCATCACGCCGGCGCCGCAATGGGTGCGCGTGGTGGGCGGCTTCACCGAGCACCAGTTCGCCGAGAAGCGCCTGCCGACCATCGAAGAGCTGAACGCCGTGGCGCCCGACACGCCCGTGTTCATCCTGCACCTGTACGACCGCGCGCTGCTCAACGGCGCCGCCATGCGCGCCGTGGGCTACACGCGCGACACGCCCGCGCCGCCCGGCGGCGAGATCGTGCGCGACAGCGCCGGCAACCCCACCGGGCTGCTGCTGGCCAAGCCCAACGCGTCCATCCTGTACGCCACGCTGGCCAAGGGCCCGAAGCTGCCGCTGGACTACCAGGTCAACTCCACGCGCCACTTCATGCGCGAGCTCAACCGCCTGGGCGTCACCGGCGCCATCGACGCGGGCGGCGGCTTCCAGAACTACCCCGACGACTACCAGGTGATCCAGCAGCTGGCCGACGCCGGCCAGCTCACCATTCGCCTGGCCTACAACCTGTTCACGCAGAAGCCCAAGCAGGAAAAGCAGGACTTCCTGAACTGGACGGCCACCTCCAAATACAAGCAGGGCGACGACTACTTCCGCCACAACGGCGCGGGCGAGATGCTGGTGTTCTCGGCCGCCGACTTCGAAGACTTCCGCCAGCCCCGCCCCGACATGGCGCCCGAGATGGAAGGCGAGCTCGAAGAGGTGGTGCGCGTGCTGGCGCAAAACCGCTGGCCCTGGCGCCTGCACGCCACGTACGACGAAACCATCGAGCGCGCGCTCGACGTGTTTGAAAAGGTCAACCAGGACACACCGCTGGCCGGCCTGAACTGGTTTTTCGACCACTGCGAAACCATTTCCGAGAAGTCGATCGACCGCATCGCCGCGCTGGGCGGCGGAATTGCCGTGCAGCACCGCATGGCCTACCAGGGCGAGTATTTCGTGGAGCGCTACGGCGCCGGCGCGGCCGAGGCCACGCCGCCCGTGAAGCGCATGCTGGAGAAGGGCGTGAACGTGTCCGCCGGCACCGACGCCACGCGCGTGGCCTCGTACAACCCGTGGGTGTCGCTGTCGTGGCTGGTCACGGGGCGCACCGTGGGCGGCATGCAGCTGTACCCGCAGCGCAACTGCGTCGACCGCGAGACCGCGCTGCGCATGTGGACCGAAAAGGTCACCTGGTTCTCCAACGAGGTCGGCAAGAAGGGCCGCATCGAGGCCGGCCAGCTGGCCGACCTGATCGTGCCCGACCGCGACTTCTTCGGCTGCGCCGAATCGGACATTGCCGACACCACCGCGCTGCTGACCATGGTGGGCGGCAAGATCGTCTACGGCGCCGGCCCGTTCGCGCCGCTGGACGAAGGCACGCCCCCCGCGGCCATGCCCGACTGGTCGCCCGCGCGCACCTTCGGCGGCTATGCCGGCTGGGCCGACACGAAGGAGGGCGCTCCGCTGCAGAAGGTGATGCGCCAGGCGGCCGCCGCCTGCGCCTGCGCCAACGACTGCTACGTGCACGGCCACCAGCACGCCACCGCCTGGAGCAGCAAGCTGCCCATTGCCGACCTGAAGAGCTTCTGGGGCGCGCTCGGCTGCGCGTGCTGGGCGGTATGACGATGCGCTGGAACAACTCTCCCTTGGCCTCGCCCCTGACCTCTGCGGCGCTGCGCTGGTTCGCGCTGCTGCTGCTGTGCGCCGCCTACCTGCAGGGCGGCTTCAACAAGGCCACCGACTTCGCCTCGGCCATCGCCGAGATGAACCACTTCGGCGTGTCGCCCGCGGCGCCGATGGCGCTGGCCGTCATCGTGCTGGAGCTGGGCGCCTCGGCGCTCATCCTCACGGGCTTCTACCGCTGGCTGGGCGCGCTGGCGCTGGGCGCGTTCACGCTGTTCGCCACCTTCGTGGCGCTGCGTTTCTGGGAAATGCCGGTGGGGCAGGGCCGCTTCATGGCCGCGAACTCGTTCTTCGAGCACCTCGGGCTGGTCGGCGGCTTCGTGCTGGTGGCATGGCATGACCTGAAGGAGCGTGCGAATGGCTGAGCACGCGCACTCCGCATCGCCTGCTGCGCCGGCAACGCCCGTGGCCCCGGCCAAGGCCGCCAGCAGCTTCGCCCCGCTGCGCCAGCCGGTCTTCGCCGTGCTGTGGGCGGCCACCGTGCTGGGCAACATCGGCAGCTTCATGCGCGACGTGGCCAGCTCGTGGCTGGTGACCGACCTGTCGGCCAGCCCGACGGCGGTGGCCCTCATTCAAACCGCGGCCACGCTGCCGATCTTCCTGCTGGCCATTCCGGCGGGCGTGCTGTCGGACATCCTCGACCGCCGGCGCTTCCTGATCTTCGTGCAGCTGGTGCTGGCCAGCGTGAGCGGCACGCTGCTGGTGCTGTCGCACACCGGCAACCTCACGGTGGAGTACCTGATCGCGCTGACCTTCGTCGGCGGCATCGGCGCGGCGCTGATGGGGCCGACCTGGCAGTCGATCGTGCCCGAGCTGGTGCCGCGCGCGGACCTGAAGAGCGCGGTGGCGCTCAACTCGCTGGGCATCAACATCGCGCGTTCCATCGGGCCGGCCGCGGGCGGGCTGATTCTCGCGAGCTTCGGCGCGGCCATGACCTACGGCGCCGACGTGCTGAGCTATGTGTTCGTCATCGCGGCGCTGCTGTGGTGGAAGCGCCCGGCGGCGGTGGACAGCGGCTTGTCGGAGAACTTTCTCGGCGCCTTCCGTGCCGGGCTGCGCTACACGCGCGCCAGCAAGGAGCTGCACAGGGTGCTGTTGCGCGCGGCCGTGTTCTTCCTGTTCGCGAGCTCGGTGTGGGCGCTGCTGCCGCTGGTGGCGCGCCAGATGCTGGGCGGCACCGCCGGCTTCTACGGCGTGCTGCTGGGCGCGGTGGGCGCGGGCGCCATCGCCGGCGCGCTGGTGATGCCGCGGCTGCGCGCGAGGCTGGACGCCGACGGCCTGGTGCTGCTGGCCTCGGTGATCACCGCCGCCGTGATGGGCGCGCTGGTGTTCGCGCCGCCCAAATGGCTGGCCGTGCTGCTGCTGTTGCTGCTGGGCCTGGGCTGGATCATTGCGCTGACCACGCTCAACGGCGTGGCGCAGGCCATCTTGCCGAACTGGGTGCGCGGGCGCGGGCTGGCCGTGTACCTCACGGTGTTCAACGGCGCCATGGCCGCCGGCAGCCTGGGCTGGGGCCTGGTCGCGCAGGAAATCGGCGTGCCCTACACACTGGTGGCCGGCGCGGTCGGCCTGGTGATCGTGGCGCTGCTGTTCCACCGTGCGCGGCTGCCCACGGGCGAGTCGGACCTGCAGGCCTCCAACCACTGGCCCGAGCCGCTGGTGGCCGAGCCCATCGCGCACGACCGCGGCCCCGTGATGATCCAGGTCGAATACCGCATCCGCAAGGAAGACCGCCCGGCCTTCCTCGACGCGATGAAACGCCTGTCGCTGGAGCGCCGCCGCGACGGCGCCTACGCCTGGGGCGTGACCGAGCACACCGGCGACGCCGAGCGCGTGATGGAGTGGTTCCTGGTCGAGTCGTGGGCCGAGCACCTGCGCCAGCACCACCGCGTGTCGCATGCCGACGCCGACCTGCAAAGCGAGGCCGTGCGCTTCCACATCGGGCCGGAGAAGCCCGTGGTGCACCACTTTCTTTCGCTCTGATTTCCCTCTGATTTCCTTCCGACTTTTCTCCGACCCCAGACAACCAAGGAACTCCATGGCCACATCCAAACCTTCCAAGGCGCCAAAGCCCGCCCGGTCCGTCAAGGCCCTGGCCGACAGCACCAAGGCACGCCGCACCGCGTCGCTGCACACGCCCAGCGACCTGGGCGCCGACGCCACGCGGGACATCTCGGCCGCGCTCAACGTGCTGCTGGCCGACGTGTTCGCGCTGTACTTCAAGACCAAGAACTTCCACTGGCACATGTCGGGCCCGTCGTTTCGCGACTACCACCTGCTGCTCGACGAGCAGGCCGACCAGATCTTCGCCACGGTCGACCCCATCGCCGAGCGCGTGCGCAAGGTGGGCGGCACCACGCTGCGCTCCACCGGCCATGCCACGCGCCTGCAGCGCCTGTCGGACAACGACGCCGACTTCGTGACCCCCATCGGCATGCTGGCCGAGCTGCGCGAGGACAACCAGCGCCTGGCCGGCTTCATGCGCGCCACGCATGCCGTGTGCGACGAGCACGGCGACGTGGCCACCGCCAGCGTGCTGGAGAACTGGATCGACGAGGCCGAGCGCCGCACGTGGTTCCTGTTCGAGTCGGTGAGGCAGAGCTGAGCAGGCTTTCGCGTTCCGTTCCCTTTTCGTTTCCCTTTTCGTTTCCCTTTTTCGTTCCGGCCTTCCTCCCTTTCGACTCCACAGGAAAAACCATGACCACACTCACCCTGCGCGACGGCACCGAGCTCTACTACAAGGACTGGGGCTCGGGCCAGCCCATCGTCTTCAGCCACGGCTGGCCGCTGAGCGCCGACATGTGGGACGCGCAGATGCTGTTCTTCGCCGAGCGCGGCTACCGCACCATCGCCTTCGACCGCCGCGGCTTCGGCCGCTCGAGCCAGCCCTGGACCGGCTACGACTACGACACCTTCGCCGACGACCTGGCCGAGCTCATCGAGACGCTCGACCTGAACAACGTGGTGCTGGCGGGCTTTTCGATGGGCGGCGGCGACGTCACGCGCTACATCGCGCGCAAGGGCACGGCGCGCGTGGCCAGGCTGGCGCTCATCAGCGCCGTCACGCCGCTGTTCATGAAAACGGCCGACCACCCCGCGGGCCCCGACGCCTCGCTGTTCGCGGGCATTCGCGCCGGCCTGGTCGCCGACCGCCCGCAGTTCCTGGACGACTTCAGCACGCTGTTCTACGGCACCAACCGCCCGGGCGCCAAGGTGTCGCAGGGCGTGTTCAAGCAGACGCTGCAGATCGCGCTGCAAGCCTCCATCAAGGCCACCATCGACTGCGTGACCGCGTTCTCGGAAACCGACTTCCGCCCCGACATGGCGAAGATCGACGTGCCCACGCTGGTGATCCACGGCGACGACGACCAGGTGGTGCCCATCGAGGCCACCGGCAAGCTCGCGGCGGAAATGATCAAGGGCGCGCAGTTCAAGGTGTATGCCGGCGCGCCGCACGCCACCTGCAACACGCACGCCGACCAGGTCAACGCCGACCTGCTGGCGTTCATCCAGGGCTGAGGCGCAGCGCCGGCGTGCCCACGGCACATCCAGCGCGGCAACCGACGGGCGCCTACGGCGACCTGCTCGGGCGCTGCTTCGAGCTGCCGTCGGCGCCCGCGCTGGTCATGCTGCCGGCTTTGAACGCGGCGGCGGCATCGAATGCCGCCGCCATGCCGTTCGCGGTCACGCGCATCACCTGCCTGCCCGACCAGCTGGGCATGAAGCCGGAGATTCCGGCCGAAGACGCCTTCCTCGTCACCCTGCACCTGGCCGCCGCGGCGCACCACGAGCTGTGGGTGCGCGGGCGGCCCGCGGTGGTGCGCGGCTACGTGCCGGGCGCGATCAGCATCGTCGACCTGCGCGACGAGGTCGCCAGCTACCTGGGCACGCCGCTGGACGCGCTGCAGTTCTACGTGCCGCGCGCGCTGGTGCGCGCCGTGGCGCAACTGTCGCGCGCGGAAAACATGGCGCCCGTGAGCGGCCTGGCCTGCGCCCCCGGCCTGGTCGACCCCGTGATGTACAGCCTGGGCGCGGCCGTGCTGGCGCTGTTCGAGCGGCCACGACCCGCGGCGGCCGGCGTGCAGCGACACCTGGCGCTGGCGATTTGCGCCCACCTGGTGCACCGCTTCGGGAACAATGCCGACGTTCAGGCCAGCCCCCAGACACCGCTTGTTGCACCGCTCGATGCGCCGCTCGTTGCACCGCTTGACTTGCCTCTTGCAGCGCGGCTGCATTGACGACTTCCAAAGGAACGCTTTTCATGACCACAGATTCCACACCCCCCTCCGTTCAAGACAACCCCGCCAAGCACCGCTTCGAGTACGCGTCGCAGGGCGAACGCGCGGTCGCCATCTATTCGCTGGACGGCGACGTCATCACCTTCATCCACACCCTGGTGCCCGAAGCCTTGCAAGGGCAGGGCATCGCCAAGAAGCTGGTGCTGGCGGGCCTGGCCTCGGCGCGCGAGCGCGGGCTGCGCGTGATTCCTCAGTGCCCCGTGTTCGCGGCCTACATGCGCGCGCACGCCGACACGCACGACCTGCTGGCCGACGAAGGTCGCAAGCTGCTCGGCCTCTGAGGCTCGGCATTCAGGAAGCCCGCCGCCGACCTACCCATGACCAGCCATGACCACCCATGACCACCGATGACCACCGATGACCGCCACCCCGAACTGCGCACCGCCACGCTCGACGAAATCGCCGGGCGCGCCGTGCCGGGTGCCGAGACCGTCACCGCAGTCATCCAGCAGACGGTCAGGCGCGAGTCCGTGGCCGCCTACGAGCAGTGGCTGAAAAAGGTGGTGCCCATTGCCGCGCGCTTTCCGGGGCACCGCGGCGTCAACGTCATCCATCCCGCGGCGGGCGGGCTGCAATACACCATCACCATCCGCTTCGACTCGCTCGCGCATGCGCAAGACTGGTTCGCCTCCGGTGCGCGCAAGCAGCTGGTCGACGAGGTGGCGCCGCTGCTCGACGCCGACGAGAAGGTGGAAACGCGCAGCGGGCTGGAGTTCTGGTTCCACCCCGCCCCGGGGCAGCCGCCGGCCAGGCGCTACAAGCAGTTCTTGCTGACGCTGTCGGTCATCTACCCGCTGACCATGCTGGTGCCGGCGGTGGTGCACCGCGTGCTCGCGCCGGTGCCCGTGCTGTCCGGCTACTGGCTGGAGCACCTCGTGGCTTCGGCGGCCATCGTCGGGCTGATGGTGTACCTGGTCATGCCGCGCTACACGCGCCTGATGGCGCGCTGGCTCTACAAGTGACGCGCTGAAGCCGCTGGCTGCGACTGCGGCTGGGGTGCGGGCACCATCGGGTCGCCCTCGTGCGTGCGGCCCTGCAGCAGCACCGACAACGCCGCCAGCACCGGCGGCACGGCGAAGCACCACACGTTCCATCGCGCGTAGATGAGCGCCGCCGCCGCGCAGCCGGCCGCGAACCAGGCCACGGCCGCGGCCATGCGCCGCATGCGCGCGCGGGCGGCAGCGGCCTCTTCGGGCAGCTGGCCGCCGCGCAGCAGGTCGGCCAGGTCGACCATCACCTGCGTGGTCGTGCCGGTCATCAGCGTGGTCGGCGGCGCGCTGCCCAGGTGAATGCGATGCACCGCGTTCTGGATGGCCATGGCCGACACCAGCACCAGCCCCGCGAGCATCGCGGCGGCGCTGTCGCCGTCTTCGAACGGGCCGAAGTGCATGGCCACGATGCCGCCCGCCAGCAGCAGCACCGTCTTCAGCACCAGCATCGTGCGCAACACCGGCAACCCCATGCGCGGCAGCCCGTAGCTCAGCCAGCGCGCGAGCATCACCACCACGCAGAACACCGGCAGCGCCAGCAGCTTGGTGATCGCGCCCGAGGTGCCGTGCACCAGCGCCGCGCCGATGGTCACGAAGTTGCCGGTCACGTGCGCGGTGAACAGGCCGTGCAGCGCGAGAAAGCCGGCGGTGTCGACGAAGCCGCCGTTGAGGCTCATGAGTTGGGGCAGGGTGGGTTTCATGGCGGTGGGGTGCGGGAATAGAGAAAAAGGAGAGCGATCGGGGTTATGGGAGACGACGGGGCTCCATCGTGCACCCGCCGCGGCGCGCCGTCTTGCAGGCTTGGGCTCGGATTTGCAGATTCGAGCGATGTCGCGCCGGCGAGCCGCAGGTTCAAAGCAGGCCACTCTTGTTCAAGACGCGCGCGCTCATCGGCGCCACCATTCGCGCGAGAACCGATCCGGGAGATCGCCATGAGCACACACCACAGGCCCCCCACCCTGACCACCGCGGGCGGCGCGCCCGTGGCGGACAGCCAGCACTCCATCACCGCCGGCCCGCGCGGGCCGATCCTGCTGCAGGACTACCAGATGGCCGAGAAGCTCGCCTACCTGGCGCGCGAGCGCATTCCCGAGCGCGTGCTGCATGCGAAGGGCGCGGCCGCCTTCGGCACGCTGCGCATCACCGGCGACATCGCGCGCCACACGCGCGCGCACTGCCTGCAGCCTGGGCGCGTCACGCCGGTGCTGGTGCGCTTTTCGGGCCTCACGGGCGAGCGCGGCTGCGCCGATGCCGAGCGCGACATGCGCGGCTTCGCGCTCAAGGCGTACACGCAGGAGGGCAACTGGGACCTGGTCGGCAGCCACCTGCCGGTGGCCTGCATCCGCGATCCGCAGAAGTTTCCGGACCTGGTGCGCGCGCTCAAGCGTCACCCGGTGAGCCACCTGCGCTCGCCCACCGCCATCTGGGACTTCTGGTCGCTCTCGCCCGAAAGCATCCACCAGATCGTGATGCTGTTCTCCGACCGCGGGCTGCCCGCCAGCTACCGCCACATGCACGGCTACGGCGCGCACGCCTTCGGGCTGCTGAACGAGGCCGGCGAGCGGGCGTGGGTCAAGTTCCACTTCCGCACGCGGCAGGGCATCCGGTGCCTGAGCGACGCGCAGGCGCGCGACACCATCGCCGACGACCGCGAGAGCGCGCAGCGCGACCTGTTCGAGGCCATCGAGCGCGGCGAGCATCCGCGCTGGTCGCTGCATGTGCAGCTGATGAGCGACGCCCAGGCCGAGGCGCTGCCGTTCAACCCCTTCGACCCGACCAAGGTCTGGCCGCAGGACATGTTTCCGCTGACCGAGCTGGGCGAGCTCACGCTGGACGCCAACCCCGACAACTACTTCGCGCAGGTCGAGCAGGCCACCTTCAACCCGGCGCACCTGGTGCCAGGCCTGTGCATCTCGCCCGACAAGCTGCTGCAAGGCCGGCTGCTGGCCTATGCCGACGCCCAGCGCTACCGCGTGGGCACGCACCATGCGGCGCTGCCCGTGAACCGCCCGCAGTCGCCGGTGCACACGTACCACGCCGACGGCGCCATGCGGCTGAACGTGCCGCCGCGCACCGACGCCTACTACGAGCCCAACTCCTTCGGCGGCCCGCGCCCCGACCGCCGCCACGCGGAGCCCGCGCTGACGTTGCAGGGCGACGCCATGCGCTTCGACGACCGCCAGGGGCTGGGCGACTACGCACAGGCCAGCGTGCTGTACCGGCGCATGGACGAGGGCGAGCGCGCGCGCCTGGCCGCCAACCTCGCCGCGGCGATGGCCGGCGTGCCCGAGGGCATCCAACGCCGTCAGGTGGCGCATTTCAGGCTGGTGGACGAGGCGCTGGGCGCGGGCGTGGAAGCTGCGCTGGCGTAGACCGCCCCAGTTCGTCCAGGGCGTCGATCCATACGCCAAAGCTACCCAAATGGCCCCCTGAAAATGTATTGGCGGATATGCATGGCCACTCCTAGCATCGGCCGGACACAGCGCCTGCGACGCCGACCCTGCCCGTGAGCTGACGGCGCGGGGCGCGCGCAAGGCGCACCACCGAAGGAGACAAGAAAACCATGTCATCGCTCCCCGTGCGCGGGGCGGCCCGTCCGCTCCCCGGCGGCTCGCGCACATCGCGCGCCAGCCGCTTCGCCGTTGTCGTCTGCTTCCTGGTCGCGCTGATCGACGGGTACGACACGCTCATGCTCTCCTTCGTCGCACCGCTGGTCTCCAGGGAATGGGGCATGCCGCCGGGCGCCTTCGGCAAGGTGTTCGCCATGAGCTTCGCGGGCGCGGTGGTGGGCGCCGTGGCCGTGGGCGCGGCGGCCGACCGCTTCGGGCGGCGCAGGCTGCTGCTGGGCTCCATCGCGGTGGCGGGCGGCTTCATTTTGCTGAGCGCCGGCGCCAGCTCGCCGGAGCAGCTCATGGCGTGGCGCTTTCTGTCGGGCATCGGGCTGGGCGGCGCCATTCCCACCATCTCGGCGCTCGCGGCCGAGCATGCGCACCCGGAGCGGCGCAGCGCCACCGTGTCGCGCATGTTCCTGGGCTTTCCGATCGGCGCGGTGGCCGGCGGCGCCATCACCGCCGCGCTGATGCAGCAGGTGGGCTGGCGCGGCATCTTCGTGGGCGGCGGAACGCTCGCGCTGGCGTTGCTGCCGCTGGTGTTCGCCATGTCCGAGCCGGGGCATGAACCAGCGAATGACCCGGCACGCGGCAGCGCCTCGCCGTCACCCGTCAGGCATCCATTGGCCGAGGTGGTCGCCGATGGCCGGGCCGTGGGCACCGCGATGATCGCGACCGCCGCATTCATGATCCTGCTGGTCAGCTACTTCCTGCTGAGCTGGACGCCCAGCGTGCTCGCCATGAACGGCATGAGCCCGCAACGCTCGGCGCTGGCCGGGGTGATGCTGAACGTGGGCGGCGTGGCCGGGGCCTTCGCCATGTCCTTCGTGGTGGCGCGGCGCAGCCCTTTCGGCCCGGTGGCCATCTGCCTGGCGCTGGGGGCGCTGCTGGTGCCGCTGTTCGGCCTGCATGTCGTCGACAGCGTGGTCGGCAGGGAGATGGGTGGCGAGCTTGTCGCGTTCTGCCTGGTGTTCGCCATCGGCCTGCTGGTCATCGGCGGGCAGATGAACATCCCGGCGCTGTGCGTGCACTACTACCCGGCCAGCGTGCGCGCCACCGGCGTCGGCCTGTCGATGTCCATCGGCCGCGTCGGCTCCATCGTGGGGCCGCTGGTGGGCGGGATGCTGATGAGCGCGCAGCTCTCGTGGAGCCGGCTGTTCATGCTGGCGGCCATTCCGGCGCTGGTGGCGGCGGCGGCGCTGGGGTGGGTGGCGCGCAGCCGGCCCGCGGACCGGTCCGGCGGTTGAACCTTCGGGCGAGCTGGCGAGCTGTTGCATTGGCAGGCCAGCGGACTGGCCGGCCAGCGGCTGCTAGCGGTTGCGGCTCGCGCGCAGCAGCCGCAGCAGGCTGTCCAGGTGCGGGTTGGCGTCGGCGTCGCGGTGGCCCAGGTACAGGCTGGAGACGGCATCCTTGTCGAGGATGCGGCTGTACAGCACCCCTTCGAGCTGGATGCACTGCGTGTCGTTCGGCACGATGGCCACGCCGAAGCCTGCGGCCACCAGGCCGATCATGGTCGAGGCCTCGCGCGTCTCGTGCATCACCGCCGGGCGAAACCCCGCCTTGGCGCACAGCTCCTGCACCTTCCAGTACAGGCCGATGCCCGCGTCGCGCGGGTAGACGATGAGCGGCACGTCCTGCAGCTCCTTGATGTGGATGCCCTTGCCGCGCGTGAGCACGTGCTGCTGCGGCATGGCCGCCACCAGCGGCGCCGAGTACCACTCCTCGATGGTCACGCCCACCGGAATGCCCACGTTGGGCTTGCGCAGCACGCCCAGGTCGAGCGCGCGGGCGTTGATGGCGTCGAGCTGGTGCATCGAGGCCATCTCCTGCAGCCGCAGCTCCACCGCCGGAAAGCTCGCGCGGTAGTCGCGAATGGCCGCGGGCAGCGCCGCCGTGAGCATCGACGACGCGGTGAAGCCCAGGTTGAGCTTGCCGATTTCGCCGACGGCGGCGCTGTGCACTTCGTCTTTCGCGCTCTGCACCGACGCGAGGATGGTGCGCGCCCGGTCCAGGAAGTGGCGCCCCGCCTGCGTGAGGTACACGCGGCGCTTGTCGCGCTCGAACAGCTGCACGCCCAGCTCTTCTTCGAGCGCGCGGATCTGCGTGCTCAGCGGCGGCTGCGCCATGTACAGGCGCTCGGCGGCGCGGGTGAAGTTGAGCTCTTCGGCCACGGCGACGAAGTAGCGAAGGTGTCGAAGTTCCACGATATCTCCTGCGTATCGAAAGCCATCCGAATTCGGTATTTCCCGGTATGAAGACCATTCTCTAGCATCAACCCGCAACCGCACAACCACGCATTCGCAACGCACCCGCAACGCATTCACAGCGCGTTCACAACGCATCTGAAGGAACACTCCGCATGGCCCCAGACACGGCTTCGGCACCCGCCGACGCATCGACCAACCTCGTCGTGAGCCGCCTGCGGCAGCGCCTGCCGGTGGCGGCGCTGGGCATCCGCTGCTCGCGCACGCCCGAGATCGCACGCATCGCCAAGGCCAGCGGCCACCACGCCATCTGGGTGGACCTGGAGCACAGCAGCATCGGCATCGATGCGGCGGCGCAGATCTGCGCGGCGGCGCTCGACATCGGGCTGATGCCCTTCGTGCGCGTGCCCGAGCGCGAGTACGGCGTGATCGGCCGGCTGCTCGACGGCGGCGCGGCGGGCATCATCGCGCCGCGCATCGAGACCGTGGCGCAGGCCGAAGACCTGGTGGCGGCCTGCCGCTTTCCGCCGCTGGGCCACCGCTCGGCCATCGGCGCGCTGCCGCACCTGGGCTACCGCAAGCTGGCCGCGGCCGAGTTCAACGCGGCCATGAACCGCGCCACCGCCGTGAAGGTGCTCATCGAAAGCCCGCTGGGCATCGCCAACATCGACGGCATTGCCGCCGTGCCGGGCATCGACATCGTGGGCATCGGCACCAACGACCTGAGCGCGGAGCTGGGCGTGCCCGGCGACTTTCGCCACCCGCGGGTGCGCGAGGCGCACGAGGCGGCGCTGGCCGCCTGCCTGCGCGCGGGCAAGCCGCTGGCCATCGGCGGCATCGCCGACGCGGCCTATTCCGCCGAGCTGGTGCGCCGCGGCGCGGCCCCTTTCCTCATGACCGGCATCGACACCGATCTCCTGCTGGCCGCCGCGCACGAGCGCGTGCGGCTGGCGCTCGCCTCCATCGAAACTTCCGACTCGCCATGACCTCTGCAGACATCCTCACCTCCAAGCCCATGCGCGCCGCCGACACGCTCGCGCGGCCGTCTTTCGACGTGCCCGCCGGCGCCTGCGACGCGCACGTGCACGTGTTCGAGAGCGAAGCGCGCTACCCGCACGTAGCACACCCGCACTACACGCTGCCCGACGGCCCGCTCGCCAAGCTGGACGCCATGTGCGCGTCGCTGGGCCTGGCGCGCTACGTGATCGTGCAGCCCAGCTTCTACGGCACCGACAACCGCTGCATGCTCGACGCGCTGGACATCGCCGGCGAACGCGCGCGCGGCGTGGCCATGGTGGCCGACGACATCGCGCAGACCGCGCTGCAGGACATGCACCTGCGCGGCGTGCGCGCGCTGCGGCTCGACCTGTTCCTGCGCTCGTCGCTGCCGACCGCCGAGCTGGTGCAGTACATACAGCGCAGCGTGCGCCAGACCCAGGCGCTGGGCTGGCACCTGCAGTTCTATACGCCGGGCTGGGTGGTGCGCGACCTCATTCCGTACCTGGGCGATATCGATGCCGACTTCGTCATCGACCACATGGGCTACATGCTGGAAAGCGACGGCCTCACGCGGCAGGACTTCGACCGCCTGCTGCGCGTGCTGGCCGACGGCCGCGGCTGGATGAAGCTCTCGGGCCCCTACCGCGTGGCGAAGGACGGCAACTACGACAAGCTGCGCCCGCTGGCGCACGCCATCGTCGACGCGCTGCCCGAGCGCACCATCTGGGGCAGCGACTGGCCGCACATTCCCGAAGGCGGGCGCGACACCGGCGAGCTGCTGAACCTGCTCGCCAGCTGGGTGCCCGGTGCGCACGCGCGCCGGCGCATCCTGGTGGACAACCCGGCGCGGCTGTTCGGCTTCGGGCCGCTTTCGCAGTAAGGTGCGCATGCCGACCCCAGGGAGCCCCACCATGCACAGCATCCAGGACCTCGACACCTCCGGCGCACGCGCCGTGGAGACCTTCGTTCACGACGGCACGCGCTACCTCGTGGTGCCGCAACTGGCGCTCGACGTGCCGGGCCAGCCCGCAATGATCACCGTGGGCGACAGCAGCAACGTCGATGCGCTCGTCTACCGCTGGCAGGGCGAGGCCTTCGAGCCGCACGCGCGGCTGCCGGTGCCGGGCGGGGAAGACGCAGAGTTCTTCCGCATCGGCGAACGCGCCTTCCTTGCGACCGCCAGCCTCAAGTCGGGCACCGGGCCCTACGAGCTGAATGTCGACTCGGTCATCTTCGAGCTGAAGGACGGCGCCTTCACCGAGCTGCAGCGCGTGCCCACCTTCGCAGCCAAGCAGTGGACGCACTTCGCCATCGGCGAGCGGCACTTTCTTGCGCTGGCGCAGGGCGTGGCCATGGAAGGCAACGTGCCGCGGCATCCGTCGAAATCGGCCCTGTACGAATGGAACGGCGAGCGCTTCGTGGAGTTCCAGGTCATCGAGTCGGTGTGGGGCTACAACTTCGCGTTCTTCGAGATCGGGGAGCAGCGCTTCCTGGCCTACGCGGACCATGTGGCGCCCTCGCGCGTGATGCTCTGGAGCGGCACGCGCTTCGAGGACTTCCAGCCGCTCGAGGGCAAGACCGGCCGCGCCTTCCAGTTCTTCGAGCACGGCGGCGAAGCGTGGCTGGCCTTTGCGTGCCTGCACGACGACACGGTGCTGCTGCGATGGAGCGGCAACGGCTGCGGCTTCGTTGCGCACCAGACGCTGAGCGGCCCCGGTGGGCGCGAGTTCATCTGGCGCGAAGACGCGCAGGGCGGCGAGCTGGTGCAGGTCAACTTCCTGCTGGGGAGCCGCGAGGCACCCATCACCTCGATGACCTCGGTGGGCTACCGCTTCGTCGACGGCCGGCTGGCGGTGCGGCGCGAGTTTCCGACGCTGGGCGGCACCGATGCCTGCGCCTTCGAGGAAGACGGCCAGGCCTACCTGGTGGTCGCCAACAGCCTGGGCGCGGACATTCGCTTTCGCACGCCGAGCAAGGTGTACCGGCTGGGGGAGGCGCAAACGCAGGCACAGGCGGGAGACGCCCGATGAGCGCGCCCAACTTCCAGAGCCCCGAGTTCCTGCGCCTGTTCGAGACCTACACCGCGAGCCCCGACAGCCTGGGCGCGAAGATGACCCGCGCCACCGCCGAGGCCGCGCCCGACGCGGCGCTGATCGTGGCGACGGCGGCCGACTTCATTCTCTTTCCCGGCCGCGGCAAGCCGCCCGAGGTCGAGGGCTACCGGCTGACGACGCGCGGCTTCAAGGAGCTGGCGGCGGTGTCGCACTTCGGGCCCGCGCTGGCCTCGCTGGTGCGCCTGCGCGAGATCGATCCCGCGGGCACGCTGTGGCGCAGCGAGGCCGAGCGCCTGCTCGCCGCCACCGCGGCGGCGCGCGCGGCGAACAGCGTCGCGCTCTGGCGCGACCACATCGCGGTGCCCGCCTACCGCGGGCGAGAGACCGACATCGCGAACATGGTGCAGTACGCCTGCGAACTGACCGAGCGCTACATCGCCCGCGCCCTGGCGCAGCCCGAGACGCTCACCGCCGCCGACCTGCGCGCGCACTACCTCGAAGCCAGCGGCGATGCCGTGGGCGCGAGCGTGCCGATGAACCAGGTGATGATCGCGACCTTTTTCCTGGTCGGGCTCGACACCGCGCACCGCGCGATCGCGTGGTTCGAGCGGCACCGCATCGACTGGGCGAACGCCATGGTGCTCATCGTGGGCAAGCAGGGGCGGCCCACCGCCGGCGTCACGTGGAGCACCAACGCGGTGTGCGCGATGGTGCTGGCGTCTTCGCACCATGCGCTGCCGCTGGAGCGCGTGTACATCGCGCCGCATGCGCCGGCGCCCACCTTCGAGCGTCCGGTCGACCTGGCGGCCGTGGCGGCGCACGAGGCGCCGATGCGCAAGCTGTGGTGGGCCACGCGCGCCATGAGCGACCTGGGCCCGCTGATGTACGAGGGCTATCCGCGCTTTGCGCCCGGCCGTGGCAGCCGGCCCGTGCTGCAGCCCGGCGCCATGGAGGTGAGCGACATGCCCGCCATTGCCGGGCCGGACGACTGGCACGCGCTGAACACCCGGCTGCGCGTGATTCTGGAAGACCCGCGCCAGCTGCTCGCGGGCTGCGTCACCGACTACGCGGCCGACCTGCTGGAGGCCGCCGGCAACGACCCGCGCGCGGTGGTGGTGCCGGGGCTCGACGGCGCGGACTATCCGCGGTATTTCTCCTGAAGACCTGAAAGACCGGACGCGCGAGGCGTCCGGTCTTTTTTTTGTCTCCCTCGTTCAGAAGTTGTGCGAGATGCCGAACTGCAGGCCGCGCGAGTTCGCGCCGGCCTGCGGATCCGACAGCGCATCGCTCACCACATAGGCCGCGTTGCCCTTGTTGCGCACCACCGACCAGGTGCCGTACACCGCGGTGCGCTTGCTGAGCCAGTGCACGTAGCCCAGCGCCACCTGCGTGGCGTCGTCGGCGTCCACGCCCGGACCCGAGCGGTTGGCGCGCGCGATCGATGCCTTGATCACGCCCGCGCCCACCGGCACGCTCAGGCCCAGCATCGCGTGCGTCTGGCTCTCCGGCGCGTTCTTCTGCCGCAGGTAGTTGGCGTAGAGCTTGACCACGCCGAAGTCGTAGCTGCCGCCCAGGCTGGCGTTGCGGTAGCGCCGGCCTTCGACGGGCGTCTGCCCGTAGCTGGCCGCGATGTCGAGCGAGCCCGACGCGTAGCCCAGCCGAGCGCCCGAGTACTTCATGCCCTGTTGCCCTTCGGGCATCGCCACCATGACCTGGCCGTAGAAGCCGCCCAGGTTGCGCGGAAGAAAGTAGCCGACCGAGTTGTTGGCGCGCACCAGCGTCTTCGCGCCGCCGAGCCCGAAGGGCCAGCCTTCGACGATGTTGCTGGAGCCGCCCACGCCCACGGTGCCGAAGGGCGAGAACTGCGACACGTTCCAGAAGCTGGGCGTGTAGTCGCGGCCCAGGCGCAGCTCGCCGAAGCTGTTGTGCGAGAGGCTCACGGTGGAGCGCCGCTGCCAGCCCACGCCCTGGAACTCTCCGGTGTCGGGCAGCGTGGCGGCCTCGAGCCAGAAGCTCGCGGCCAGCCCGCCGCCCAGGTCTTCGGTGCCGCGAAAGCCCAGCCGGCTGGGCAGCACGTTGCCGCCCTGGTCCATCGCGCGGACCGAGCGCTCGCCCGATTTCGCGAAGGTGAGGTTGAGGTCGACCGTGCCGAAGAGGGACACGGTCGATTGCGCGAGCGCGGGGCCGTGCAGGCCGAGGCAGCCCGCGGCGAGCACGAGGGTGGAACGGATCATGGGGTGTTGTCTCCTGGTTGTAGAAAAAGGCGTGAACAGGCTTGAAGAGGCGTGAGCAGGGCGCGCGCGCTCCCGCGGCCCTGGCGTGGCGCAAGGGTCGAGTGCCAGGAGTCCGCCGCCGTTGTCGGCGTGCTCTCGAAGGCGGGAGCGAACGGAAGAAAAGGGAAGAGAGAGGAGGCCGGCCCGCGTCAGTCGATGCGAATGCCCTTGGCCTTGATGAGCCGGCCCATGGTGGCGGCTTCGCGCTCGATGATGGCGCGCGTGTCTTCAGGGCCGGTGCCCATGGGCTCCAGCCCCGCGTCGGCGATCTGCCGCGCCATCTCGGGCGAGCGGGTGACGGTATGGATCGCCTGGCCCAGGCGCTCGACGATGTGCGACGGCGTGCGCGCGGGCAGCCAGAAGCCCAGCCACGTCGACACTTCCAGGCCGGGATAGCGCTCGGCCAGCGTCGGCACATCGGGCAGGGCGGGGCTGCGCTGGCTGCCGGTGTACGCCAGCGCCTTCACGCGGCCGGCCTTGATGTTGGGCAGGGCGGAGATGGGCGGCTCGAAGCCCAGCATCACCTGCCCGCCGATCACGTCGGGCATGGCGCCCTGCTTGTAGGGCACGTGCAGCATCTGCACGGAGGCGGCCTCCTGCAGCAGCTCGAAGCCCAGGTGCGAGGTGCTGCCCGAGCCGTACGAGGCAAAGCTCACATGCCCCGGCTGCCGCCTGGCCAGCGCGACCAGTTCATCGGCGTTGCGCGCGGGCACCGCGTTGTTCGCCACGATGAAGGAGCCGCCCTTCAGCGCCTGCGTGACGGGCACCAGGTCTTCCGTGGGCCTGTAGGGCAGCTTGGAGAGCAGGAACGGCGTCATCGTGAACGGATTGCTGGTGGAGAACAGCACCGTGTAGCCGTCCGGCGCGGCCTTGGCGACCGCGTCGGTGCCGATGGTGGAGAGCGCGCCGGGCTTGTTCTCCACGATCACCGGCACCTTCAGCAGGCGCGAAAGTTGCTCGGCGTAGCTGCGCGCGAACAGGTCGGAGCCCACGCCGGGGGGCGTGGGCGTCACTATCTTGATGGCGCGGTGCGGCCAGGGGGCGGCCTGGGGCTGCGATTGGGGTTGCGATTGCGGCTGTGCCATTGCCGTGCATGCCATGCCGGCGGCGCACACCAGCGCCAGTGTGTGGATCCTCTTCATGTCTCGTCTCCTGTTTATGGGCGCATGCTAGGCAGCGGCTGTCATATTCGGAAATACCGATTCGAGATGCAATGTCATACTCTTTTCGTATAACTTCGCGCCGAACGCGCCGTCGTTCGAACCCCCTGCTTGTTGTGCTTCCTGTGCCTTTGCCTGCCTTGTGATGTCCGAAGATCGATTCCTGTCAGACCGCCTGCTCCTGCCCCCGCAGCCTCCCATGCTGGCCCCCGGCATCGTCCACAGCAGTTTCGGGGTGCAGGGCGACGCCCGCCACAGCCTGCCGGCCTGGCAGGAGCGCATGAGCACCGTCTACGACGTGCAGCCCGTGCCGGCGCTCGAAGACGGGGCGGTGTTCGACGCCTCGTTCGCGCGCTACACGGTCGACGACCTGACCTTCTTCGACATGCGCACCGGCCCCAACGTGGCGGTGCGCTCGCTGGGGCGGGTGTCGACCGAGAGCGTGCGCGACATCTCGTTCAACCTGTTCGTCGAAGGCATTCCGGCCGAGTTCCGCGGCCACAGGATGCGCGCGGACGAGCACCGCGCGCCCAGAGTGCCCAGCATCCTGGCGCTGGACATGGACCAGCCCTGCACCATCCGCAGCCACGAGGGGCGCATGCTGATGTTCTTCGTGCCGCGGGCGGTGGTGGAAAAGGCCTTTCCCGATGCCGCCTCGCTGCACGGCCGGCGGGTGGAGGCCAACACGCCGCTCACGCGCATGCTGGTGTCGCACCTGCTGGCGCTCAGCCGGCAGATCGTGGGGCTGGCCCGCGATGACGCGGGCGACAGCTTTCGCACCACGGTGCAGCTGCTGGTGGCGGCCTTCAGCCGGGAGGCGGGGCTGTCGGGCGACGCGCGTGCGGCGGTGCGCGCCGCGGTGTACGGCCAGGTCTGCCGCCACGTGGAGGCGCACCTGCACGACCCGGGGCTGTCGCCCGAGAGCGTGCTGCAGTCGCTGCAGCTGTCGCGCGCCAGCGTGTACCGCCTGTTCCTGCACCACGGCGGGCTGGCCGCGTACATCCGCGCCCGCAGGCTGCGAACGGCCGCCGACGAGCTGGTGCGCTTTCCGAACCTGGCCGTGCAGGACATCGCGGCGGGGCTGGGGTTCAACAACGCGTCGAGCTTCACGCGGGCGTTCCGGCGCACCTACGACATCGCGCCGCAGGAGCTGCATGCGTACGCGCCCTTGCTGCGGCGCGAGCCGGCGTGGCAGCAGCGGCATGCGGGCTGGCCCGCGCAGGCTTTTCCCCTCGCTTTCAGGTAGCCGCGCTTCGCTTATCTATACGGCGCTATACCGCCGACACGGCGGCGGTGCCCGCTGCGGCGCTGTTGAACACCGGCGGCGTGGTCACGATCGAGCGCAGCGCGGGCTGCGCCTCGCGCAACGCGGCCAGGTCGGGCCGCGGCCGGCGCAGTTGCGCATGCGCCGCGAAGGCTTCTTCCATCGCCCGCGCCGCGCCCAGCACCTGGTGGTCCGCGCGAAAGCCGCCCACCACCTGCAGCCCAAAGGGCATGCCCGCGTGGTCGAGCCCGCAGGGCAGCGAAATGGCGGGGTGCGTGGTCAGCGTGACCACGTAGGTCAGCGCCAGCCAGCGGTAGTAGTTGGCCTGCGGTTCGCCGTTGATGTGGCTGGCGTACAGCTGCGTCCACGGAAAGGGCGAGACCGGCGTGGTCGGCGACAGCACCAGGTCGTAGTCGGCGAAGGTCGCCTGGAAGCGCTGGAGCAGGCGGGTCTGCTCGGCCTGCGCCCAGGCGCTGTCGAGCAGGCTCATGCGCGCGCCCATCTCGTAGTTGGCGCGCGGGTTGGGGCCCAGGCTCGCGGGGTCGCGCTCGTAGGCCGCGTGCATGCCGGCCACGAAGGCCTCGGCGCGCAGCACGTCGAAGCAGCGGTGCGCCTCGCCCAT
This sequence comes from Variovorax sp. RCC_210, assembly GCF_041355175.1. Classification (NCBI taxonomy): domain Bacteria; kingdom Pseudomonadati; phylum Pseudomonadota; class Betaproteobacteria; order Burkholderiales; family Comamonadaceae; genus Variovorax; species Variovorax sp. RCC_210. The sequence continues at coordinate 418,498 of NZ_JBFUPJ010000003.1, forward strand.
GTCGAAGTCGACCGGGTCGCAGCGCGCGAACAGGTGGCGCATGGCGCCCATCTTTTGCCGGAAGGTGGCGCGGATGTCGTCGTCCACGGCGCAGGTGCCGAAGTCTTCGGTCCATGCCACGCGCAGGCCGGCCAGGTCGACGTGCGCGGGCGCCAGGAACGACATCGGGTCAAGCGGGTAGCTCAGCGGGTCGCCCGCGCTCATGCCGGCAGCGGCGGCCAGCTGCAGGCAGGCGTCGTCCACGGTGCGGCCCATGGGGCCGACCACCGAAAGGGGCGTCCAGCCCAGCGGCTTGCGCACGCTGGGCACGACGCCCGGCGAGGGCCTGAAGCCCACCACCCCGCACTTGGCCGCGGGAATGCGCAGCGAGCCGCCGGTGTCGGAGCCGGTGCACACCGGCAGCATGTCGCAGGCCAGCGCGGCGGCCGAGCCGCCCGAGGAGCCGCCCGCGTTGAGGTTGGGGTCGAACGGGTTGCCGGTGGCGCCCCACACCGCGTTGCGCGAGTTGGCGCCCGCGCCCATCTCGGGCACGTTGGTCTTGCCCGCGACGATGGCGCCCGCGCGGCGCAGGCGCGCCACCAGCTCGATGTCCTGCGTGGGCACGTGGTCGCGGTAGATGGCGGAGCCCCAGGTGGTGAGCAGGCCTTCGGTCGGCTCCAGGTCCTTCACGCCCAGCGGCAGGCCGTGCAGCAGGCCCAGGGTGTCGCCGCGCATCACGGCGCTTTCCGCGGCGCGGGCCTCGGCGCGCGCGCGCTCGAAGCAGGTCGCGGTCACGGCGTTGACGAACGGGTTCACGCGCTCGATGCGCGCGATGCATGCCTCGAGCAGCTCGACGGGCGAGACCTGCTTGCGGCCGATGAGGCGGCGCAGCGCGACGGCGGAGGTCTCGACGAGGTCGGCGCCGGGTTCCTGGCGGCCTTCCATGGAGGTGTGCGTGGTGTTCATCAGTCGGCGGTGATGTTGGCGCGCGCCGCCACCGCGCGCATCAGCGGCAGCTCGCGGTTGATGAGCTCGCTGGCCGCGGCGGCGTTGCTGTAGGCCGGCTCCAGCCCCTGCGCCAGCAGCCTGGCGCGGGTGTCGGGGTCGGCGATGGTCACGGCCAGCGCCTTCTCCAGCCTGGCCTTCACGTCGGCCGGCAGGCCCTTGGGCGCGGCCAGCACCAGCCAGGTGTCCATGTCGATGTCGGGGTAGCCGCTCTCGGCCAGGGTGGGCACGTCGGGCAGCAGCGCGGAGCGCTTGGTCGTGGTGAGCGCGATGGCCTTGATCTTGCCGCTCTTCAGCTGCGGGATGGCGGCGCTCACGGTGTCGATGCTGAACGGAATCTGCCCGCCCATCAGGTCGGTCATGGCCGGCGCGCTGCCCTTGTAGGGCACGTGCGTCATCTTCAGGCCGGCCGCGTGCAGCACGCTTTCGCCGGCGAACTGCGCGGTGGTGCCGGTGCCGAAGGAGCCGTACGAGTACTTGCCGGGCGAGGCCTTCACGTAGTCGACGAACTGCTGCACCGTCTTCACCGGCACCTCGCTGTTGGCCAGAAGGACGAGGCCGGTGCGCCCGGCGATGCCGATGGGGTCGAAGCCCTTCACCGGGTCGTAGGGCAGGTTGGCGCGAATGGCCGGGTTCACGGTGAAGGTGGTGCCCGAGCTGACCAGCAGCGTGTAGCCGTCGGGCGCGGCCTTGGCCACGTAGCTCGCGCCGATCACCGTGCCGGCGCCCGCACGGTTCTCGATGACCACGGGCTGGCCCAGTTCCTTGCCCAGGCGCTGCGCGATGACGCGGCCGTTGACGTCGGTCGCGCCGCCGGGCGGAAAGGGAATGACCAGCGTGAGCGGGCGCGAGGGAAAAGCGGTCTCGGCGGCGAGGGCGGCGAACGGCAGGGCGCCGAAGCCGAAGCAGCACAGCCATGCCATGCGTGCCATGAGCGGGAGACGGTTCATCGGGGGAACTCCTGGGGGGCTAGGGAAGGGGCTGGCCGGTGCGGGCCAGCGTGGACCGGTAAGGGCCGGTAGGGCTCGCAGGTTCATCCTAGGAGCCGCAACGCGCTGCCACAAGCGCAATGTTTAGAATCGTGCGTTGCCGAAACGGCAATCGGCGCCGTCTTCACACCGCCGCGGCGCACCCCTTTCCACCGAAGGAATTCATGACGCTTCGCGCCTTGCAGGAAACCGCGGTCCGCTACTTTCTGGAGGTCGTGAAGACCGGCTCGGTGAAGGACGCGGCGCTCAAGCTCAACGTGGCGCCCTCGGCGGTGAGCCGCCAGGTGGCGCGGCTGGAGCGCGAGCTGGACACGCTGCTGTTCGACCGCCATGCGCGCGGCATGGTGCCCAACGCCGCCGGCGAGCTGCTGGCCGCGCATGCGAAGCGGGCGCAGCAGGACATCGAGCGCGTGGCGAACGACATCGCGGGCCTGCGCGGCCTGCGCAGCGGGCATGTGCGCATCGCGAGTACCGAGGGCTTCGCCTTCGACTTCATTCCCACGCTGGTGGCGCGCTTCAGGCGCAAGCACGAGGGCATCCGCTTTCACCTGGAGGTGTGCCCGCCCGGCGACGTTTCGCGGCGGGTGCGCGACGGCGAGGCCGACGTGGGCATCACGCTGAGCGCGGTGCCCGAGCCCGGCATCGAGATCGAGCTGCGCCACCCCAGCCCCATCCTGGCCGTGATGGCCAGGGACCATCCGCTGGCGCAACAGCGCCAGCTCACGCTGCGCCAGGTGGTGGCCTACCCGCTGGGGCTGCCGCAGGAAGACAGCTCGATCCGCCGGCTGCTGGACGCCAGCTGCACCCGCCAGGGGCTGCGCTATGCGCAGGCCATGTCGAGCAACCACGCCAACGCGCTGCTGAGCTTTGCCGCGGCCGGCGGCGGCAGCATCGCCTTCTACGGTGCGCTGTCGATGCGCACGCTGCTGCAGAGCAAGGCCCTGGTCGCCATTGCCCTGAAAGACCGCGAGATGAACGAGCGCCACCTCGAGATCGAGACCCTGGCCGGCCGCGCGCTGCCCGACGCGGGCAAGGCCTTCGTGCGCTACCTGGTGGAGGCGGTGCAGGCCTCGGGATGAGGCAGGCCGCGTGCCCGGTGCCTACTTCAGCGCGCGCTCGATGGCGCTGCGCAGGTGCTCCAGCCCGAAAGACACGTCGGTGAACTCGCCGTTGACGTAGAAGGTGGGCGTGGCGCGCACGTTGAGCCGCCGGCCGATCTCGACCTGCTCCTGCACGCGCTGGCGGTACACGGTGTCTTTCAGCTCGTTTTCGAAGCGCGGCATGTCCAGGCCCAGCTGCGCGGCGTAGGCGTCCAGGTGGGTGGCATCCAGGTGGCTCTGGTGGTTGAACAGCAGCTCTGCATAGGGCCAGAACTTGCCCTGCGCGCCCGCGGCCTCGGCGGCCTCCGCCGCCAGCTCCGCGTGCGGGTGCACCTCGCGCAGCGGAAAGTGGCGGAACACGAAGCGCACCTGCGCGCCGAAGTGCGACAGCATCATCTGCACGGCCGGGTGGGCCTGGCGGCACGACGGGCATTCGAAGTCGCCGAACTCGATGAGGGTGACGCGGGCCGAGGCCGGCCCGAGGATGTGCTCGGTGGCGGGGTCGGGCGTGAGGAGGGGGTTCGGGTTCGCGTGGGACGGTGCGCTCATGAAGGCCTCGCAGGATGGATGTAGGGGTGTGAAAAAAGAAGAAAAAGACTTGCTCCGGCGCGCGCGCCGTTCAGCGCGCCACCCGCATCTTGCGCCGCCAGCTGCCCGGCGGCGAGCCCGTGTACTGCGAGAACACGCGCGTGAAGTGGCTCTGGTCGGCAAAGCCGCAGGCCGCGGCCACGTCCGCCAGCGGGCGCTCGAAGTCCATCAGCAGCGCCTGCGCGCGCTCCAGCCGTTGCGCGATGAGCCACTGGTGCGGCGTCTGCCCGGTGGTTTCGCGAAACGCGTGAATGAAGTAGCTGCGCGACAGGTTGCAGGCGTCCGCGATCTCGGCGACTGAAATGGCGCCGTCGATCTTGCTGCGCAGCATTTCCTTGGCGCGCGCCTCGTGCGAGCGCGACAGCACGCGCTGCGTGCGCGGCTCGTTCGGCGGCGCGGCGCGGCCGTGCGCATCGACCAGGTAGCTGGTGACGGCCAGGCAGACCTGGTCGACGAACAGCAGGCTGGTGTCGGCCGGGTCGTGCAGCGCCGGCACCAGCGCCTGCGCGAGATGGGCGAGCACGTCGTCGCGCTCGGCCGTGACGGCCGCGAGCCCGCCGGCGCGCGGGCCGGCTCGGTCGTCCAGGGCGCGTTCGAGCGCGGCGTGGGAAATTTCGAGCAGCACGAAGTCGAAGCCGGTCTCCATGTCGGCGCGGTAGCGGTCGCAGAAGTCGCGGATGTAGATGGCGCCCTTGCCGAAGTCGTGGCGCACGGCGTGGTGCTCGTGCAGCACGCGCCGGCGGTGGCCGTCGCGCAGCGACACGCCCACCAGCACGCCGCGCCCGCTGGCGGCGGTTTCCACGTGCTGGCGCTGCGGGCCGTCCACGGTCTTGCGGTAGACCCGCACGCCGTTGGCCAGCAGGTCGCGGTCCTGGCTCAGGTGGCTGGCCGTGCAGCCGAGGCCGTCCGTGGCGGGGGCCGGGGCAGGGTGCGCAGGGGCGGGCACCGGTCGCTGCACCGGGCCTGTTGCCGAAGAAAAGCTGCTGTCGGCGTGCATGGACGGGCGGGCGAAAGACGGGAGTGGCAGAGCTTCCGATTGGCGGCGCTGCGGCGGATTCTGGATAGAAGCTTTGTGCGTTTTATTGAAAACGCGGCGCGGGCGCGAATGCAAGCTGTAAGGTTTCGTGTATCTCTCGGGCGGTGGCTGCCTTTATGCTGTGCGCGATCACAACGCAGATGCCTCCCCCCATGACCGACTTTCGCCCCACCTACGACGCGCGCTTCGACCGCATTCCCGCCGACCGCCTGCCCGAGCTGCTGCGCGCCATGCCCAAGGCCGAGCTGCACATGCACATCGAAGGCTCGCTGGAGCCCGAGCTCATCTTCGCGCTCGCGCAGCGCAACGGCGTGCGCATTCCCTACGCCAGCGTCGAGGAGCTGCGCAAGGCCTACGCCTTCACCAACCTGCAGAGCTTCCTGGACATCTACTACGCCGGCGCCAGCGTGCTGCTGAAGGAGCAGGACTTCTTCGACATGGCCTGGGCCTACCTGGAGCGCGCCGCGGCCGACAACGTGGTGCACACCGAGATGTTCTTCGACCCGCAGACGCACACCGCGCGCGGCGTGGCGATGGAAACCGTGGTGCACGGCCTGCACCGCGCCTGCGTCGAGGCCGGGCCGAAGCTGGGCGTGAGCGCCTCGCTCATTCTTTGCTTCCTGCGCCACCTGAGCGAGGAAGAGGCCTTCGACACGCTGGCGCAGGCGCTGCCGTTTCGCGACAAGTTCATCGGCGTGGGGCTCGATTCGAGCGAGGTGGGCCACCCGCCCGAGAAGTTCGCGCGCGTGTTCGCGCGCTGCCGCGAGCTGGGCCTGCACCTGGTCGCGCACGCGGGCGAAGAGGGCCCGCCCGCGTACGTGTGGAGCGCGCTCGACGTGCTGAAGGTCGAGCGCGTCGACCACGGCGTGCAGAGCGCCAAGGACCCGGCGCTGATGGCGCGGCTCGCGCAAGAGCGCATTCCGCTCACCGTGTGCCCGCTGTCGAACCTCAAGCTGTGCGTGTTCCCCGACCTGGCGCAGCACAACCTGGGCACGCTGCTGGACGCCGGCCTGGTCGCCACCGTGAACTCGGACGACCCCGCCTACTTCGGCGGCTACATGAACCAGAACTTCCTGGAGACCTTCGCGGCCACCGGGCTGAGCGTGCGGCACGCCTGGCAGCTGGCTGCCAACAGCTTCGAGGGCAGCTTCATCGACGAGGCCGCCAAGCGCGGCTACGTCGAGCGGCTCAACGCCGTCTTCGCCACCTTCTGATCCGGCGCCGCTGAGGCTGACGCAGCGGCAGGCCGCGGCACCAGCAGCGGCAGCGCCACCAGCGCGCAGGCGCTGGCCGCCAGCCACACCAGCGGCCAGCCCTGCGCCGCCAGCAGGTGCGGAATGGAAAAGGGCGTGACGAAGCACACCAGGAACACGCTGGTGTTCGCCATGCCCAGGGCGGTGCCGGCGCGGGCTGCGCCGGCCAGCGTGGCGAGCTCGGTGTAGGCCACGCCGTGCCAGGCCGACACGCACACCCCGCTCGCCGCCAGCAGCACCACCAGCGCGATGCGCAGCGCCGCCGAATCGGCCGCGTGCGCGCCGCCCGCCAGCACCAGCAGCGCCAGCCCCGCGAACAACGCCACGCTGAGCGTGCTGCAGGCCCGCAGGTAGGCAGGCCGGTTGCGGCGCCGGTCGGTCCAGCGGCCGCTCCACACGCGCATGACCATCGCGCCCACCTGCACGCACACCATCGTCGCGGTGATGGTGCCCAGGCCGGCATGGCCGAAGTCGTGCAGGAACACGGTGCCGAAGGACAGTACCGCGAACTGCGGCGCGCAAAGAATGCCGATGCCCGCGACGATGCGCCACACCCGTGCGTCGCGCAGCGGGCCGGTCGCGGGGGCAGCGGTATCGACCGTCTCAGCTGCCTTGCTGCCCGACGGCATCGCGCTGGCCGGCGTGGCCTTCGCGATGGGCGGCTCGTGCACCCAGGCCCAGCTCATGCCTGCGCTCAGCGCGCACAGCAGCGCCAGCAGGCCGTACAGCGCCGCGAAGCCGAAGTGCAGCGCCACGAAGGGCAGCACCAGCGCGCCGATGCCGCCGCCCAGCGGCACGGCGGTCTGGCGGATGCTCATCGCGAGGCCGCGTTCGCCGGCGTCGAACCAGGTCATCACCGCGCGCCCGCTCGCGCCGTTCACGCTGCCGCCGAGCAGGCCCACCAGCAGCAGCCCGGCGGCCAGCCAGCCGAGCGACGGAATGTGGCCGGAAGAAGGCGCCGCCCACAGCGCCATCGCCACCAGCGCGAGCGCCGTGCTGCCCAGGCCCACCAGCAGCACCGGCCGGTCGCCCCAGCGGTCCGTCAGCAGGCCCCAGGGCAGCTCGCTCACGGCAATGCCCAGGCCCATGAGGCCGAGCACCAGCCCGAGCGTGGCGTTGTCGAGCTGGTAGCCGGTGCGCATCAGCACCGCGGTCATGGGAATGCCGCTGAAGGCGACCGAGAACGCCGCGTTGGCGGCCACGCCGGCGGCGAGCACCTTCCAGCGGTGGCGGCGCGAAAACGCGAGGGAAGAAGAGGGCGGATGTGTCATGTTGCGGCGCAGTGTCCGCCGTTGCGAAGGTTTTGAAAATCAGAAAATAATGGGCCCATCGTCCTGAAAAGCAGGACTATTCAGACAGGCAAGGACTTCCAATGACCCAGGTAATGTTCGACCTCGACGTGCTGCGCACCTTCTCCACCGGCATGGCGCTCGGCAGCTACGCGCGCGCGGCCGACCGGCTGGGCCGCTCGACCTCGGCCGTGAGCGCGCAGCTGAAAAAGCTGGAGTCGCAGGCCGGCACCGTGCTGTTCCGCAAGGAGGGGCGCGGCCTGTCACTTACGGACGCCGGCGAAACGCTGCTGGCCTACGCGCACCGCATGCTCGAGCTGAACGACGAGGCCAGCGCCGCCATGCGCGGTGTCGACCTGCAGGGCTGGGTGCGCCTGGGCCTGCAGGAAGACTTCGGCGAGACGCTGCTGCCGGCCGTGCTCGGGCGCTTCGCGCGCGCCCACCCCAAGGTGCGCATCGAGGCCTGCGTGGCGCGCAGCGGCGAGCTGCGCGAGCGGCTCGAGCTCGGCCAGCTCGACCTGGCGCTGGCGTGGGACGCGGGCGACCAGCCGCTCTCGCCCCATGCCGAGCGCGTGGCGCGGCTGCCGCTGCTTTGGATAGGCCCGACCGCCCCCGACCGGGTCGATGCGCCCTGGTGGACCGAGCGCGAACACCGTGCCGGCGCCGCCCGACAACCCAAGAGCAGGGAGCCGCTGCCGCTCATCATGCTGGACGCCCCGTGCCCGCTGCGCGAGATCGTCATCGCCGTGCTCGACCGCGCCGGCCTGCCGTGGCGCCGGGCCTTCGGCAGCGCCAGCCTGGCGGCGCTGTGGGCCGCCACGTCGGCCGGCCTGGGCCTGACGGTTCGCACGCCCTTCGGCCTGCCCTCGCACGTGCGCACGCTCGACCGCGCGGTGCTGTCGCTGCCGGCGCTGCCGCAGATCTCGCTGGTGCTGTACCGCGCGCAGGCGCATTCGGAAGCGCCCGCGAGCCGGCTGGCCACGCTGCTGCTCGAGGCCGTGCGGCAGCATGTGCAGCCGGTGGGCGTGGCGCTGCGCTGAGGGCGCGTGCCGGGGCGCCGCCGCTGAACTGACGTTCTCACCGACGTTCAGGCTCAGCCCTGGCGCGCCGCGTGAAAGCGTTCCAGGAACGACACCAGCTTCGGGTCCTTCGGCCTGTGCATGATGTCTTCGGCCGGCCCGATCTCGGCCATGACACCGTCGCGCATGAAGCCGATGCGGTCCGACACATGGGCCGCGAAGGCCATCTCGTGCGTCACCAACACCATCGTCATGCCGTCGGCGGCCAGCTCGCGGATCACGGCCAGCACCTCGCCGACCAGCTCGGGGTCCAGCGCGGAGGTGGGCTCGTCGAACAGCATCACGGCCGGCTGCATGGCCAGCGCGCGCGCAATGGCCACGCGCTGCTTCTGGCCGCCCGACAGGCGCCCCGGATGCTGGTCGGCTTTTTCGGCGAGGCCGACCTTGCCCAGCAGCGTCATCGCGAGCGCCTTGGCTTCGTCGGGGCGCTTGCCCTGCACCTGCACCGGGCCTTCGATGATGTTCTGCAGCACCGTCATGTGCGGGAACAGGTTGAAGTGCTGGAACACCATGCCGATGTTCGCGCGCAGCGCGGCCAGCTGCGCGTCCTTGGGGGCGCGGCTCGCGCCCTTGAACGCGAAGCTGTGGCCCGCCACGCCGAGCTGCCCGTCCTCGGGCATCTCCAGCAGGTTCATGCAGCGCAGGAAGGTCGACTTGCCCGAGCCGCTGGCACCGATGAGGGTCACCACTTCGCCCGCCTGCACCGAGAGCGAGACGCCCTTGAGCACGTGGTGGTCGCCGAAGGACTTGTGGATGGCCGTGGCCTCGAGGATGGGCGCGGCCTGGGGCGGCGCGCCGGGAGGAGTGAAAGGCGTTGACATCACTTGGCGGCCAGGCGGCGTTCCACCCGCGTGGCAATGAGGGTGAGCGGGAAGAGCACCGCGAAGTAGATGACCGCGATGGTCGTGTAGACCTCCAGCGGCCGGTAGCTGGCGCCGGTGATCACCGAGCCCTGGTACAGCAGGTCGCCCACCGCGACCGCCGACACCAGCGAGGTGTTTTTCAGCTGCATGATGGTCTGGTTGATGAGCGACGGAATCATCAGCGGAAAGGCCTGCGGCAGGATGATGCGGCGAAAGATGCGCCCGCGCCGCATGCCGATGGCGCGCCCGGCTTCCCACTGGCCGCGGTCGACCGCCTCGATGCCGCCGCGGAAGATCTCGCTGTAGAAGGCGCCCGCATAGAACGACAGCGCCAGGAAGCAGGCGGTGGTGGCCGACATGTCCACGCCGATGAGCACCGGCAGCGCGTAGTAGGCCCACACCAGCTGCACCAGCAGCGGCGTGCAGCGGAAGATCTCGGTCCAGATCTGCAGCGGCACGCTCACCCAGCGCGTCATCGTGGGGTTGCGCAGCACGCCCGTGACCAGCCCGAGCACCAGCCCGACCAGCACCGTGCTGACGGTGAAGGCCAGCGTCACGCCCAGCCCGCGCCAGATCAGCGGCAGGTAGGGCACCAGGGACCCGAAGTCCCATGCGTATGAAGCTTGTTCCATGCGGCGGACGAGATCAGAACTGGATTTCGCTCGGGATCTCTTCCGGCTTGATGCTCAGCGCGGCGAAGCCCTTGAGCATCCACTCGCGCGTCTGGCCGCTGAAGCGGTTGCCGTCGGCCCACACGCTCAGGAAGTTCTTCCAGCGCGGATCGGTCTCGATGCGGATGCCCAGGTTGGTGGGCATGGTGAGCGTGGGCTTGGGGATCACCAGCGTGCCCAGCGTCGGGTTCTTCTTCATGGTGGAGATGGCCAGCACGGCCAGCACCACGGTGCAGTCGGCGCGGCCGGTGGCCACCGCCAGCACGGCCTCGTCGCGCGTCTTGAAGCCCAGGATGTTGGCCTTCGGGCAGTAGCGCCGCGCGATGGTCTCGTGCGTGGAGCCGATGTCCACCGCGATCTTCACGGCGGGCTTGTTCAGGTCTTCCCAGGTGGTGGTCTTGGCGAAGCCCTTGCGCGTGATGGCGGTGTACGAGTGCACCAGGATGGGCGTGGAGAAGTCGATGACCAGCGCGCGCTGCGGCGTGGGGCTCACGGCGAAGGCCAGGTCGACCTTGCCCGACTGCAGGTCCAGGATCTGGTTGCCCCAGCTCGACTCCACCGTCTCGACCTTGGCGCGCAGGGTGGTCGCGATGTCGGCGGCCATGTCCAGGCAGGCGCCGGTCCAGGCGTTGGAGACCAGGTCCTTGTGGAAGTAGGGCTCCTGGCCCGGAATGACGGCCACGCGCAGCACGCCGCTTTTCTGGACCTTGTCGAGCGTCGAGCCGCTGGCCGGCGCGGTGGAAGCCGGCGCTGCCTGCGCGAACGCCTGGCCCGCGGTGGCGGCCGTGGCCGCGACGGCGGCGCCTGCCACTGCCAGTTGATTGAATACGGCTCTGCGTTGCATGGGAACTCCTTCGGTGTTGAAAAAATGATTTTTCGGAAATCGCGCATTCAATTGAATTGAATGCGCAGCAGGACCCGTCCCGGCAATTGCCGGGAAGATATAAAAAGTGGTGTTGAAAAAATGCGTTGAGCGCGAATTCGGCGCCCGGGACGTGCTAATTTTTCTGCATGGAAGGCAATGAAAAGAATTGCACCTTTTTGGATCTTGGGTTGCACCTTTTTGGCGGCACTGAACGGGCGGAATTGCCAGTGCAAGCGCCGTTTCCGCACCGCTGCGGTGCCTTGCGGGCGGCAGGCTGTCGGGCTGGAGCGGATTCAGGTGTCATGGAATGCTGGGTCAGCAATAAGCAGGCCAGCAAGGTGCAACCGTTCTAAAAAATGCGTGGCAGGTTGCACCCTTCAATTGACGTGGTTGCACCTGCGTCTTTGTTGAACTAACATCCGCTCCAATTAAATTCCCATGCCAAAGCAATTAGATGTCTTTGACCACACTCGGCGTCAAGCTGGACGAAAGCGTCCGCGAACGCCTGAAGAAAGCGGCTGCCAAGGTCGACCGCACGCCGCATTGGCTGATCAAGCACGCGATCTATTCGCACCTTGAAATGCTGGAGCGCGGGCTCCCGCTGGCCGACGTGTTCGGCGACGGCTCGGGCGCAGCGAACGGGCCCGAAGCGAACAGCGCCGCCGCGTCCGCCGTGGCCGAGCGCGAGCACCAGCCCTTTCTCGACTTCGCGGAAAACGTGCTGCCGCAAAGCGTGCTGCGCGCGGCCATCACCGCGGCCTACCGCCGTCCCGAGGCCGAGCAGGTGTCCATGCTGCTGCCGCAGGCGCGCCTGCCCGGCGAGATGGCCGCGGCCACGCACCGGCTGGCCTGCAGCCTGTCGGAGAAGCTGCGCAACCACCAGGCGGCGGGCCGTGCCGGCGTGGTGCAGAACCTGCTGCAGGAGTTCGCGCTGTCCTCGCAGGAGGGCGTGGCGCTCATGTGCCTGGCCGAGGCGCTGCTGCGCATTCCCGACCGGGGCACGCGCGACGCGCTCATTCGCGACAAGATCAGCAACGGCAACTGGCAGCCGCACCTGGGCAAGAGCACCTCGCTGTTCGTCAACGCCGCCACCTGGGGGCTGATGCTCACGGGCAAGCTGGTGGCCACGCACAACGAGTCGGGCCTGAGCCATTCGCTGGGCCGCGTGCTCACGCGCGGCGGCGAGCCGGTGGTGCGCAAGGGCGTGGACATGGCGATGCGCCTGATGGGCGAGCAGTTCGTCACCGGGGAAACCATCGGCAAGGCGCTGGCCAACGCCGGCAAGCTGGAGGCCCGGGGCTTTCGCTATTCGTACGACATGCTCGGCGAGGCCGCGCTCACCGACGCCGACGCGCTGCGCTACATGGCCTCGTACGAGCAGGCGATCCACGCCATCGGCATGGCGGCCTCGGGCGCGGGCATCTACCGCGGGCCGGGCATCTCCATCAAGCTGTCGGCGCTGCACCCGCGCTACAGCCGCGCGCAGTACCCGCGCGTGATGGACGAGCTGTACCCGCGGCTGCTCTCTCTCACGCTGCTGGCGCGCAAGTACGACATCGGGCTGAACATCGACGCCGAGGAAGCCGACCGGCTCGAGCTTTCGCTCGACCTGCTGGAGCGCCTGTGCCACGAGAGTGCGCTGGCGGGCTGGAACGGCATCGGCTTCGTGATCCAGGCCTACCAGAAGCGCTGCGCCAGCACCATCGCGTGGCTGGTCGACCTGGCGCGGCGCAGCCGCCACCGGCTGATGATCCGGCTGGTGAAGGGCGCCTACTGGGACAGCGAGGTCAAGCGCGCGCAGGTCGACGGGCTGGAGGACTACCCGGTCTACACGCGCAAGGTGCACACCGACGTGTCCTACCTGGCCTGCGCACGCCAGCTGCTGGCCGTGCCCGAGGCGGTGTACCCGCAGTTCGCCACGCACAACGCGCACACCATGGCGGCCATCTACCACCTGGCCGGGCAGAACTACTACGAGGGGCAGTACGAGTTCCAGTGCCTGCACGGCATGGGCGAGCCGCTGTACGACCAGGTCGTGGGCCCGGTCGCGGAGGGCAAGCTGGGGCGGCCCTGCCGCATCTACGCGCCGGTGGGCAGCCACCAGACGCTACTGGCCTACCTGGTGCGCCGCCTGCTGGAAAACGGCGCCAACACCTCCTTCGTCAACCGCATCGCGGACAAGACGCTGTCGATCGAATCGCTGGTGGCCGACCCGGTGGCCGTGGTCGAGGCGCAGGGCCTGGCCGACGGCGTGACGGGGCTGCCGCACCCGCGCATCGCGCTGCCGCGCGCGCTGTACGCCGACCGCGCCAATGCGGCGGGGCTCGACCTGTCGAACGAACAGCGGCTGGGCTCGCTGGCCAGCGCGCTGCTGCAGGGCGCCGGCGAGAACTGGTTCGCGCAGCCGCTGCTGGGGCAGCCGGCGGCCGCGAGCGTCGGCATGGTCGGGGGATCGAGCGGGGGCTCGGGCGTGCGCCAGGCGGTGCGCAACCCCGCGCGCCACGACGACATCGTCGGCCACGTGCAGGACGCCACAGCGCAAGACGTGCAGCTTGCGCTGCAGTCCGCGCAAGACGCCTTCCAGATCTGGCAGGCCACGCCCGCCGCGGAGCGCGCCGACATGCTCGAGCGCGCGGCCGACCTGCTCGAAGGCCGCATGCAGCCGCTGCTCGGGCTGCTGGTGCGCGAGTCGGGCAAGACGCTGGCCAACGCGATTTCAGAAGTGCGCGAGGCGGTCGACTTTCTTCACTACTACGCGGCCCGGGTGCGCCAGGGTTTCAGCAACGACACGCACCGCCCGCTGGGGCCGGTCGTGTGCATCAGCCCCTGGAACTTTCCGCTGGCCATCTTCACCGGGCAGGTGGCCGCGGCGCTGGCCGCCGGCAACACGGTGCTGGCCAAGCCCGCCGAGCAGACACCGCTGATCGCGGCGCAGGCGGTGAAGGTGCTGCACGACGCCGGCCTGCCGCCGGGCGTGCTGCAGCTGCTGCCCGGCACGGGCGAGACAGTGGGCGCCGCGCTGGTGGCCGATGCGCGCGTGCAGGGCGTGATGTTCACCGGCTCGACGCAGGTCGCGCGCATCCTGCAGCGCGTGATTGCCGGGCGCCTCGATGCGCAGGGCCGCCCGATTCCGCTGGTTGCCGAGACCGGTGGGCAGAACGCGATGATCGTGGACTCTTCGGCGCTGGTGGAGCAGGTGGTGACCGACGTCATCGCCTCGGCCTTCGACAGCGCGGGGCAGCGCTGCTCGGCCCTGCGCATCCTGTGCGTGCAGGAAGACATCGCCGAGCGAACCATCGAGATGCTGCAAGGCGCCATGGCCGAATGCACGCTGGGCAACCCCGAGCACCTGTGCGTGGACATCGGCCCGGTCATCGACCTGGAGGCCAAGCAGGCGCTGGAGCGCCACATCGAAGCCATGCGCGCCAAGGGCCGCAGGGTGTTCCAGGTGGCGCGCGCGCACGGCGGCGACACGCTGGCCGGCACCTTCGTGACGCCCACGCTCATCGAGATCGCGCAGATCGACGAGCTCGACCGCGAGGTCTTCGGGCCGGTGCTGCATGTGCTGCGCTATGCGCGCACCGAACTGGATGCGCTGCTCGACCAGATCAACGCGACCGGCTACGGCCTCACACTGGGCGTGCATTCGCGCATCGACGAGACCATCCAGAAGATCGTGTCGCGCGTGAAGGTGGGCAACCTGTACGTCAACCGCAACATGGTCGGCGCGGTGGTCGGCGTGCAGCCGTTCGGCGGCGAAGGTCTCTCCGGCACCGGGCCCAAGGCAGGCGGGCCGCTGTACCTGAACCGGCTGCTGTCGAGCGCGCCGGCCTGCGGCGCGCAACGCGACGGCCCGCTTTCGATGCCGGCGCCGCTCGCCGCGCTCAGGCAGTGGTGCGACAGCGCCACGCCGCCGCGCCCCGAGCTGGCCGCCTTGTGCGAGCGCTACGCGGGCGAGTCGCGCAGCGGCACCGAGCTGCTGCTCGACGGGCCCACCGGCGAACGCAATGCCTTTCGGTTGTCGGCGCGCGAAGCGGTGCTGTGCCTGGCCGCCGGCGAGGCCGACCTGCTGTGCCAGCTGGCGGCGGTGCTGAGCGTGGGCGCGCGCGCCGCATGGCCCGATGCCGAGGCGCCGCGCGCGCTGGCCGCGCGCCTGCCGGCGGAGGTGCGCGCCGCCCTGGAGTGGGTGGGCGACTGGACGCACGAAGGCGCCTTTACCGCGGTGATCCATCACGGCGACTCCGACCAGCTGCGCGGCATCAGCGAGCAGCTGGCGCTGCGCCCCGGCCCCATCGTCGGCCTGCAGGGCCTTGCGCCCGGCGACACCGGCATCGTGCTGGAGCGGCTGCTGATCGAGCGCAGCCTGAGCGTCAACACGGCGGCGGCCGGCGGCAACGCGAGCCTGATGAGCGTCGGCTGATGAGCACTGGCTGAACGACGCACCGCGTTTTTTCCAAAGCAGATTTTTTCAAAGCAAAGGTTTCGAATGAAGGTCTTGTTCCTGGGCTACGGCCACATGGGTGGCGCACTGGGCGAAGCATGGAAGGCGAGCGGGCTGGCCAGCAATGTGCTGGCGGTGGACCCTGTCGCCACGCCTGAGCAGGCGGCCCACGCCGGCCGTCATGCGAGCGTGGACGCGCTGGTGGCCGCCGGTGCGGGCGAGGGCATCGAGCTGGTGGTGCTGGCCGTCAAGCCGGCGAAGGCCGTCGAGGCCTTGCGCGCGTTGCCGGCCTCGCTGCTGCGCGGCGCGGCGGTGGTGTCCATCGCGGCCGGCGTGCCCGTGGCGTCGCTGGTGGCCGCGTTGCCGGCGGGCACGCCGGTCGTGCGCGCCATGCCCAACACGCCGGTCATCCTGCGTGCGGGCTGCACCGGCCTGTTCGCGGGGACCGCGGCGGGCGCATCGAACGCGGCACTGCGCGAGCGCATCGCGGCGCTGTTCGCGGCCGTGGGCTCGGCCCACTGGGTGGAACAGGAGCCCCTGCTAGACGCCGTCACCGCGCTGAGCGGCAGCGGCCCGGCCTACTACCACCTGTTCAGCGAGGCACTGGCCGCGGCCGGCGTTGCGCTGGGCCTGGCGCCGGCCCTTGCGCGGCAGCTCGCGGCCGACACCGCCTGGGGCGCCGCCGCGCAGCAACATGCGCCCGGTGCCGATTTCGTCTCGCTGCGCCAGGCCGTGACCTCGCCGAACGGCACCACGGCCGCGGCCATTGCCGTGTTCGAGCACGACGGCGCGCTGCGCCAGCTGGTCGAGCGCGCCGCGCTTGCCGCGCGGCAACGCGCCGTCGAACTGTCCGCGAGCTGAACGCGTTCTCCAGCAACCCTCTTTTTACGTTTCCGATTTCGTTGAACAGGAACTCACATGTCCAGCACCACGCCTTCCACCAACCTCCCGGCCAACCCAGTGGCGCCGGCCACTGAAAGCAAGACCTACTTCGAGGCCAAAAAGGTCGACGAAGACTACATCCCCGTCATCGACATCTCCGGCCTGGTCGCCGACGCGCCCGGCGCCGTGGAAGACGTCGCCAGGCGCGTCATGGACGCCTCGCAGCGCATCGGTTTCTTCTACATCAAGGGCCACGGTATTCCGCAGGAGGTGATCGACGGCGCCGGCCAGGCCATGCGCGACTACTTCGCGCTGCCGCCCGAAGTGAAGGGCCTGCACCCGGTCAACACCAGCCAGCGCGGCTGGATGGCCTCGGGCATCGCGCGGCTCGAAGGCTCGAAGACGCACGACCTGAAGGAGATCTTCTTCTGGGGCCCTGAGCAATGGGCCGCGCACCTGGTCGCGCAGAAGGGCGCCGACTCGCTCATCGCGGACAACGTCTGGCCCGACGCCGAGTTTCCCGCGCTGCGCCAGGACCTGCTGCCTTACTACAACGCTGTGTGCCGCATCGGCCACCGCCTGCTGTCGGCCATTGCGCTGGGCCTGGGGCTGGACCGCTCGTTCTTCGCCTCGCGCTACTCCAGCCCGATGGCGCGCGGCCAGCTCGTGTACTACCCGGTGTCGACCGCCAAGGACGAAAGCGAAGAGCGCTTCGGCTCCGCGCCGCACACCGACTTCGGCGTGCTCACGCTGCTGCTGCAGGACTCGAACGGCGGCCTGCAGGTGCGCAACCGCGAGGGCGAATGGGTGGCGGCGCAGCCCATTCCGGGCACGCTGGTGTGCAACATCGGCGACCTGCTGCACCGCTGGTCGAACGAAACGCTCAGCTCCAACCTGCACCGCGTGATCAACCGCTCGGGCAACGAGCGGCACTCCATCGCGATCTTCTTCGACCCCAACCCCGACGCCGTGATCGACCCGACCGACCTGGGCTTTCCCGAGGGCGCGCAGAAGTACCCGGCCATTACCGCGTCGGGCTACATCCACGGCAAGAACAAGAAGAACTTCTCGCAGTACAAGTAGCGCGCCGAGGGCCGGGCCACCGCGGCACGGCCCGCCGCACGACAGCCTGCCGCACTCCCGACTTCGTGGAGAATCCGCCGCTGGAGACAAAACCAGAAGCGAAACGGCATGGCAACGCACAACTTCCTGCACCTGTGGGACGACCGGTTCCTGTACATCACGCCGGCCATCCAGTCGGGCCTGACGGCCCGTTCGTCGGCCACGCTGCTGGCCTCGGTCAGCGGCCATCCCTTCACGCTCGAGGCGGCCGACGGCACGCGCGTGCAGTGCACCGCCGCGCTGGTGGCGCCGCATGTGTCGCGCCGGCTCGACGTCGACGGCTGCGGGCTGCTCTCGCTGAACCTCGACCCCGCCTCCATCGCCTACCGCATGCTCGCCAAGCGCATGGGCGGCCACGGTATCCAGCCTGTGGACGCGCGCCGCTTCGGCCGGCTGCGCGACGACTTCGAACCCGCGCAGCGCGGCGCGCTGCCCGATGACCGGCTGCAGCTGCTCAGCGCCAAGCTGGTCGAGGCCATCACCGAATACCCCGAGGTCGCGGCGCCCATCG
This sequence comes from Variovorax sp. RCC_210, assembly GCF_041355175.1. NCBI lineage: Bacteria > Pseudomonadati > Pseudomonadota > Betaproteobacteria > Burkholderiales > Comamonadaceae > Variovorax > Variovorax sp. RCC_210. The sequence continues at coordinate 436,171 of NZ_JBFUPJ010000003.1, forward strand.
ACCCGCGCATCGACCGCGTGCTGCAGTCCATTCGCGCGCACGCGGGGCAGATCGCGCTGCGCGAGCTCGCGGCCGTGGCCTGCCTGTCGCCCGACCGGCTGACGCACCTGTTCGCCGAGCAGGTGGGCGTTTCGGTGAAGCGCTACGCGCTGTGGACCAAGGTGCGCCGCACGGTGCAGCAGTTCACCGGGCACCGTTCGCTGACCGACGTGGCGCTGGTCAGCGGCTTCACCGACGCGGCGCACATGAGCCGCACCTTCCAGCGCTACTTCGGCCTGGCGCCGTCGTTCCTGGCGAACCAGGTGAGCGTGACGGCGGACGCACAGGCCTCGCACGCTTGGGGCCAGCACGGGCTGCATTGACGCGGCCACGGCCATTGCATCGCCACCACACGGGCATCGCACGGCCATCGCGCACTCGTGACGCATCAGCACCAACCCTAGGCATCGCAGCGGCTGCGTACAAGCCGCGCGCATCCACGCTCCCTAAGCTCCAACGTGCTCCGCCAAGAGAGCATCAACTGGAGACTTCATTCATGAGACAGACCTTCCGTCGCGGCCTGGTGCCGCTGTCGTTGCTCGCGCTCGCCGCGGCCGCCACGTTGACCGCCTGCGGGGGCGGAGGGGGAGGCGGCAACGGCTTCTCGTTCCTGCCGCTTCCGAACAACCCGGCCACGCCCACCAACCCGCCGCCCGAAGGCACCTACAAGGCCGAGATCCGCCGCACCACCATGGGCGTGCCGCACATCCTGGCCGACAACTGGCCCGGCGCGGGCTACGGCTACGGCTACGCGCAGGCCGAGGACGACCTGTGCACCATGGCCGACTCCTTCCTCACCTACCGGGGCGAGCGCTCGCAGTACTTCGGCGCCGACGCCAAGCTGCTGGCCAGCAGCACCATCGGCCTGCCGAAGAACATCGACTCCGACTTCTTCCACCGCCACGTCATCTCGGCCGACGTGCTGAAGAAGATGATCGACGCGCAGCCCGACAACCTGAAGCAGCTGGTCGAAGGTTTCACCGCGGGCTACAACCGCTACGTGCGCGACGTGAAGGCCGGCGGCACCAGGAATGCGGCGTGCCGCGACGAGGCCTGGGTGAAGCCCATCACCAGCGACGACATCTACCGGCGCATGTACGCGGCCAACCTGGCCGGGGGCTATAGCAACTTCCTCGCGCAGATCGCGAATGCGACAGCGCCTGCGGCGACAGTGCTCACCAAGGTCTCGGCTCGGCAACTCGACCGGCAACTCGACCGGCAGCGCAGGCAGGCCGCGGTGCAGCTCGCCACGATGAACGTGAAGGAGCCCGAGCTGCAGGTGGGCGGCCACGAGGGCGTGGGCAGCAACATGATCGGTTTCGGCACCGCGGCCACCGGCGACGCGAGCCCGCTGCTGTTCGGCAACCCGCATTGGTACTGGCGCGGGCCCGACCGCTTCTACCAGGCGCAGCTCACCATTCCGGGCCAGCTCAACATCAGCGGCACCTCGTTCCTGGGCATTCCGGTGATCCTCATCGGCTTCAACGACAACGTGGCCTGGAGCCACACGGTGTCGACCGCGCGGCGCTTCGGCTTCTTCCAGCTGAAGCTGGCCTCGGGCGACCCGACCAGCTACATGCGCGACGGCGCCGCCGTGAAGATGCAGGCCACCGACATCACCGTGAAGGTGAAGGCCACCGACGGCAGCATGACGCAGGTCACGCGCACGCTCTACAAGAGCGAGTACGGCCCCATGGTCAACCTGGCGCCGCTGAACAGCGGGCTCGCGTGGAGCCAGACCATGGCCTTCGCGATCCGCGACATCAACGGCGAGAACTACCGCACCTTCCGCAACTGGCTGCGCTGGAACCAGGCGAAATCGCTGGACGAGTTCATCGCCATCCAGCGCGAGGAAACGGCCATTCCGTGGGTCAACACCGTGGCCGTGGGCCGTGGCGGCGCCAAGGCCTGGTACGCCGACATCGGCGCCGTGCCCAACGTGACGCCGGCCCAGGTCACGGACTGCACCACGGCCGTGGGTGCCACGATGCAGCCGACGCTGCCGCGCGTGCCCATCTTCGACGGCTCGCGCAGCGCCTGCGACTGGCAGACCGACGCCGACTCCGCGCAGAAGGGCGCCATCGGCGCGTCGCGCATGCCCAACCTGCAGCGCGACGACTACGTCGCCAACATGAACGACAGCTACTGGCTGGCCAACCCCAAGGCCCCGATGACCGGCTACCCGGACATCATGGGTCCGGCGGGCACCGAGGCCGTGAGCTTCCGCACTCGCATGGGCAACGTGCTGGCGCAGGCGCGCATCGACGGCAGCGACAGCTACGGCGCCAAGGGCGCGACCCCCGGCTCCGTCAAGCAGATGGTGCTGAACAGCCGCTCGCTGACGGCCGAACTGTTCAGGACGCAGGCCTTGCCCATCGTGTGCGCCACGCCCGCGATCAACGTCGCCACCGACCCGCTGACCAGCGAAGCCATCGGCCCGAGCGTGGACGTGTCGGCGGCCTGCGCCGCGCTCCAGGCCTGGGAAGGCACCGGGGTGAGCGGCGCCAAGGGCGCGCATGTGTGGGACGAGTTCTGGAACCGCGCCTCGCAGATTCCGGCGGCCACGCTCTACAACGTGCCCTTCGACGCGGCCGACCCGATCCACACGCCGCGCGACCTGAAGAGCAGCGCCGGCACGCTGCTGCAGCAGGCCTTCGGCGCCGCGGTGGCCCGCGTGCAGGCCAGCGGCTACGCGGTGGACGCGGCGCGCGGCGACTACCTGTTCGCCACGCGCGGCGGCAAGAAGATTCCGCTGTACGGCGGCTGCGGCGGCCCGGGGTACTTCACCATTGCATGCTCTGAAAACCGCTTGGACAAGGGCGGCTACACCATGGACGGCAACCCCAACGGCAACAGCTACATGCAGGTGGTGCGCTTCCCCGAAGGCGGCGTGGAGGCCCATACCTTCCTGACCTTCTCGCTGTCGGACGACCCGGCCTCCGCGCACAACGGCGACTACACGCGCGCCTACAGCGCCGGCCAGTGGCTGCGCATGCCGTTCTCCGAAGCAGAGATCAAGGCCAACGCCGACTTCCGCACCGCCGTCATCAGCGAGTAGGCACAGGTTCGGGCGCGCGCACGACGGCGGCGTGTGCACGCCCGTGAACAAAAGCGCGGCCAGAACGTCATCAGGCATGCGCGCCAATTTTTCACGCGGCCTCGGGCCGCTTTTTTTCGTGCCGGTCGCCCTGGCCCTCCTGTCCCTCCTGGCCTGCGCCGGCACCTCCGACCACCCGGCACCTGAACCCCGGGCAATCTCCAAACCCACCTACCAGGCCGAGATCCGCCGCACCGCCATGGGCGTGCCGCACATCAAGGCCGACGACTGGGCCGGCGCGGGCTACGGCTACGCCTACGCGCAGGCGCAGGACGACCTGTGCACGCTGGCCGAGGGCTTCGTCACCTTTCGCGGCGAGCGCTCGCAGTTCTTCGGCGCCGAGGCGCAGATTCCGGCCAACAGCACCATCGGCCGGCCGAAGAACATCGACGCCGACTTCTTCCACAAGCACGTGCTGGCCGACGACGCGGTCGACGCCATGGCGCGCGCGCAGCCCGAGAGCATCCGGCGGCTGGTCGAAGGCTTTGCCGCGGGCTACAACCGCTACCTGAGAGACCTTCGCGACCTCGAAAGCGAAGCCGCCGCGCACGCCGCCTGCCGCGACGCGCCCTGGCTGCGGCCCGTGACCGCGCAGGACATCTACCGCCGCATGTACGCCACCAACCTGGCGGCGGGCTACAGCAACTTCGTGGCGAACATCGCCACCGCCGTGCCACCGGGCGCGCAGCTGTCGTCGCGCGACGCGGCGCCATCGGTACCTCAACGCTTCGCGATGGAGGTCGGCGGCAAGGCCGGCGTGGGCAGCAACGTCATCGGCTTCGGCAGCGCGGCCACGGGCGACGAAAGCCCGCTGCTGTTCGGCAACCCGCACTGGTACTGGCGCGGGCCCGACCGCTTCTACCAGGCGCAGATCACCATTCCCGGGCAGCTCGACGTGAGCGGCACGTCGTTCCTGGGCGTGCCGGTGATCCTCATCGGCTTCAACCAGGACGTGGCCTGGAGCCACACGGTGTCGGCGGCGCGGCGCTTCGGGCTGTACCAGTTGAAGCTGGTGCCCGGCGACGCCACCAGCTACCTGCGCGACGGCCAGCCCGTGAAGATGCAGCCGCGCACCCTCACCGTGAACGTGAAGCAGCCTTCGGGTGCGGTGGTGCCGGTGACGCGCACGCTGTACACCTCGGCCTACGGCCCGCTGGTGAACCTGGGCGCCATCGACCCGGCGCTGGCCTGGAGCGCGAACACGGCCTTTGCCATCCGCGACATCAACGCCGACAACTACCGCACCTTTCGCACCTGGCTGCGCTGGGGGCAGGCCCGGTCGCTCGGCGAGCTGGTCGCGGCGCAGCGCGAAGAGGCGTCCATTCCGTGGGTCAACACCGTGGCTGTGGGACGCGGCAGCGCTCGGGCCTGGTATGCCGACATCGGCGCGGTGCCCAATGTGTCGAGCGCGCAGGTCAAGGACTGCACCACGCCGGCCGGCCAGGCCCTGGGGGCCGCGATGCCGCGCGTGCCGGTGTTCGACGGCTCGCGCAGCGCCTGCGACTGGCAGACCGATGCCGACTCGGTGCAGAAGGGCGCCGTCGGCCCCTCGCGCATGCCCAGCCTGCTGCGCGCCGACTACGTCGCCAACATGAACGACAGCCATTGGCTGGCCAACCCGAAGGCGCCGCTCACGGGCTACCCGGCCCTCTTCGGCCCGACCGGCGAGGAGCCGCAGACCTATCGCACGCGGCTGGGGCACCTCATTGCCCAGGGCGTCAAAAGCCATGCCACGGTCGACACCGTGAAGCGCGTCGCCCTGAACAGCCGCGCCTACACGGCCGAGCTGTTCAAGGCGCGCGCGCTGGCGCTGGTGTGCGGCGCGAGGCGCATCGCCGTGAAGGCCGACCCGCAGACGCAGCAGGTGTTCTCGCCGCCGCACAGCGTGGCCACCGGCCCCGCCTGCGCGGTGCTCAAGGCATGGAACGACACCGGCGTGGCCACGGCGCGCGGCGCGCACGTGTGGGACGAGTTCTGGTCGCGCGCCGAGCTGCTGCCGGCGGCGCGCCTGTACGCCGTGCCCTTCAGCGCGAGCGACCCCATCGGCACGCCGCGCGGCCTGCAGGCCTCGGCCGCGGCGCAGTTGCGCCAGGCCTTCGGCGCGGCCGTGCTGCGCGTGCAGGCCAGCGGCTACGCGCTGGACGCTGCGCGCGGCGACACCCTGTTCGTGACGCGCAACGGCCGGAAGATTCCGCTGTCGGGCGGCTGCGACGACAAGGGCTACTTCACCATCCTGTGCTCGGACAACCGGCTCGACCAGGGCGGCTACAGCATGGACGGCAACCCCAACGGCAACAGCTACATGCAGGTCGTGCGCTTCCCGCAAGGCGGCGTGGAGGCGCACACCTTGCTCAGCTTCTCGCTCTCGGACGACCCCGCGTCGCCGCACCACGCCGACTACACGCGCGCCTACAGCGCCGGGCAATGGCTGCGCGTGCCGTTCTCGGAGGCCGACATCAAGGCCGACGTGGCCTACCACAGCGTGACGATCCGGGAGTAGCAGTCAAGGTGCGCCGGGGCCGCCCCGCGCAACACGCGGCGCCCGGCTAGGGCTGGCGCCGCTTGGCCAGCCAGTTCCACCCGGCGCCCGCGGCCATCAGCACGCAGGTGCCCAGGAACACCGCGCGCATGCCGATGTGCCCGCCCACGAAGCCGCCCAGCAGCGGGCCCGCCACCTGGCCGGTGTACTGCGCCGAGGTCGAGTAGCCCAGCATGTTGCCGGCCACGCGCTCGGGCACGTTGTGGCGGATCACGCTGGCAATGCAGGGCAGCAGCCCGCCCAGCGACAGCCCCATCAGAAAGCGCAGCACCACCAGCTGCCAGCCCGAGGTGACGAAGGCCTGCGGCACCAGCAGCAGCGCCGACACCGCCAGGCAGCCGACGATCACGTTCCAGTGCCCCACGCGGTCGGCCAGCTTGCCCAGCCGCGAGGCCGAGAGGATGCTGCCCAGCGCGGCGGCCGACATCACCAGGCCGGCCATCATCGTCACGCGGTTCGGGTCTTCGACCAGCGTGGCCACGTACACGGTGATGATGGGCTCGATCGACATGTTCGCCAGCATCAGCAGCATGCCGGTGAAGAGCATGGCCACCAGCGGGCGCTTGTCGGGCACGGCGGCCCAGCCGGCCTCGGGCGTGCCGCTCTGCTTTTTCTCGGTGGGCGTGCGCTTCTGCTCGCGAATGAGGAAGGCCGTGGCCAGGAAGGCCACGAAGATCATCGCGCCCGCGGCGAAGAAGGTTGCGCGAATGCCGATGAGCGGCGGCAGCATGCCCCCCACCAGCGGCCCCACCAGGTTGCCCGCCATGATGGCCGACGACATGGTGCCCAGCGCCCAGCCGGTGCGGTCCTTGGGCGTTTGCGTGGCGACCAGCACCATCGAGCCCGAGGCGTAGCCGCCCAGCAGCCCGGCCAGCAGCCGCAGCCCGACCAGCTGCCACACGTTGCCCGCCAGGCCGATCAGTGCCATCGCCACCGACATGCCCAGGCTCGCGCGAATGAGCATCGGCTTGCGCCCGTAGCGGTCGGCCAGCCGGCCCCACAGCGGCGCCACCAGCGCGGCGCTGAGAAAGGTCGCGCCATAGGCCGCGCCCGACCACTGCACGATGGCCGCGTGGTCCTTCACGCCCAGCTGCTCGACGTACAGCGGCAGGAAGGGCAGCAGCAGCGTCATCGCGATGATGGTGGTGAACGAGCCGAACATGCACACGGCGAGGTTGCGCTGCCAGTGCATGTGGGCCTGGGCCTGGGACTGGGCAGGAGGTTGGGGGCTCGCCGCGGTGTCGGGCGCGGGAGCGGTCGTTGTTGTCGTCGGGTGCGTCATGGGGAACGGCCATTGTGTGACGCGGCGGGCGAATTGGCGCCTGCCGAATGGCGGCGGGAGGCATCGCGAGGGGCGGGGGGCGAGCCGTCGGAGCCCAAGAAAGCGAGCGCTGCGGCGCGCAAGAGTTGCCGGTTGTTTTTTGGCTTTTGGCGCGAATAAAGTCTTCTGAATCAACGACTTGAGCGTGCCAGTGCCGAATCAGGTTGCCGGTTGAATTGCCGGTTCTTTTGCCGGTTCTTTTTGTCGGTTGTTATGCCGGTTGAATCCCCACATGCCCCACCCCGCAACTCACCATATCCCCCACCCGCACCACCCCGCCGCGCAGCACCCGCGCCGTCACCCCGCCGTGCCCGCGCAGCGCGTTGTAGCCACCGGGCCCGAGCGCTTCTTCCATGCGCGAGCACGGCTCGCACGGCCCGCTGATTTCCAGCAGCACTTCTGCTCCGATGCCCAGCACCAGCGGCTGGTCGCGAAACAGCGCGCGGGCGGCGAGCAGGTTCAGCCCCGACACCACGAAGTTGCGGCGCAGCACCTCGGCGGCCACGGCGTCCAGCGCGCAGAGCGAGGCGATCACCGGCAGGTGCTCGGCCTGCACCAGCGTGACCTGTCGCTTGCCGCCCGGCTTCGCCGCCTTGCTGCTGCGGTCGCCCTGCAGGCCGCGGCCTTCGAGCACCACCGCCTCCTCGACGGACTGCACGGGCGCTCGGCGCGCGGGCCGCAGAAGAATGGCGTCGAGGCGGCCGGGGCGGGGAAACTGGCGGGTCAATTCACGGAGGTCGGGCATGCGGCCATTGTGCGCAAGCCGCGGCGCATGGCCCCGCGGCAGCCCCGGTCGGGCGAGAAGGTTTAGGCTGTCGTCTCGAATGACCCCTAACCCTCTTTTCAGGACATCGCCATGAAGCGCATCGGCTTGATCGTCTTTCCCGGTTTCCAGGTGCTCGAGCTGGCGGTCATCGCCGCCTTCGAGCTTGCCAACATCCACGCCGGCAAGCCGGTCTACAAGGTCGAGCTGCTGTCGGAAGAAGGGGGCCTGGTGCGAAGCTCTTCGGGCGTGAGCGCCGACACCCGGCGCTTCGGCACGGCCCGGTTCGACACGTTGCTGATGACCGGCGCGCTCACGCTCCTGCCCACCTCCGAGAAGATGCGCCGCTACCTGCGCGCCAGCCTGCGCAACGCGCGCCGCGTGGCGAGCATCTGCACCGGCGCCTTCGGGCTGGCCGACGCAGGCCTGCTCGACGGGCGCCGCGCGACCACGCACTGGGCCTTTGCGCAGGAGCTGCAGCAGCGCCACCCGGCCGTCAAGGTGCAGCCCGACCGCATCTTCATCAACGACGGGCCGGTGTGGACCTCGGCCGGCATGACGGCGGGCATCGACCTGGTGCTGGCGCTGGTGGAAGAAGACATGGGCGTGGAAACGGCGCGCTACGTGGCGCGCAAGCTGGTCGTGTACCACCGGCGCGCGGGCGGGCAGTCGCAGTACTCCACGCTGCTGGAGCTGGAGCCGCGCTCCGACCGCATCCAGCAGGCTCTTTTGCATGCGCGCGCCAACCTGCGCGATGCGCTGTCGGTGGAAGAGCTGGCCGAGGTCGCGCACCTGAGCCCGCGCCAGTTCAGCCGCGCCTTCAAGGCCGACACGGGGCAGTCGCCCGCGCAGGCGGTGGAAAACCTGCGCGTGGAAGCGGCGCGCGCGCTGATCGACGAGGGCAACCTGGCGCTGGGCGTGGTGGCGCAAGAAACAGGTTTCGGCGACCCCGAGCGCATGCGCCGCGCCTTCCTGCGCACGATGGGCCAGCCGCCGCAGAGCGTGCGGCGCACGGCTCGGCAGCAGGCGGGCGCGCTCGCGACCGCCTGAAATCCTGAAGTCGGCCGGCCACGCCGGATGTCCTGAAAAGTGGCTTATATGACATTTACGCCATGGCCCGCGCGCAGCAAACTTCCCCTACCGCCACACAACGACGTGGCATCCAAAGGAAGTTCCATGACTGCAAATCCAAGCGCAAATCCAAGCGCAAAGACACAGGGCACCGCCCTCATCACCGGCGCATCCTCCGGCATCGGCGCCGTGTACGCCGACCGGCTGGCACGCCGCGGTTTCGACCTGATCCTAGTGGCGCGCAACCGTGAACGCCTGGCCGCGCTGGCGGACCGCCTGGGCGGCGAGACCGGCCGCAAGGTCGAGGTGCTGCCGGCCGACCTCACCGACAAGGCCGATATCGCGCGCGTGGAGGCCGTGCTGCGCACGCGCGGCGACATCACGATGCTGGTGAACAACGCCGGCGTGGGCGCCACCGCGCCGCTGCTGGCGTCGGACATCGACAAGATGGAAGCCATGATCTCGCTCAACGTGAGCGTGCTCACGCGGCTCACCTACGCCGCCGTGCCGGGCTTCGTGGCGCGCGGCGCGGGCACGCTGGTGAACATTGCGTCCATCGTGGCGATTTCGCCGGAAACGCTCAACGGCGTGTACGGCGGCAGCAAGGCCTTCGTGCTGGCGCTGAGCCAGTCGCTGCAGCACGAGTTGGCGGGCAAAGGCGTGCGGGTGCAGGCGGTGTTGCCGGGCGCCACCGCCACCGAGTTCTGGGACATTGCCGGCCTGCCGGTGCACAACCTGCCGGGCGAGTGGGTGATGACGGCTGAAGACATGGTCGACGCATCGCTCGCGGGGCTCGACCAGGGCGAGCAGGTGACCATTCCGGCACTGCCCAGCCAGGACGAATGGAACGCCTTCGAGGCGGCGCGCCGCGCGATGTCGACCCGGCTGTCGAACGCGGCGCCTGCCGCGCGCTACAAGGTGGGCGCCACCGTCTCAGGGTAAGCCTGTCCCCATCGCGGCAGACAGACGCCGCGGCGCTCGCTGCTTACGCTCCCGTCAGACACTTGCCCGGCAACGGGCCCCCCTGACACCCCTGACCTGGGAGCGCGCGTTTGAGAGCAGCAGCACAAGCAGTCGGCACGGCCGTCGATGTCGATCCCGGGGTCGACGCCGATGCGGGCATTCGCAGCCTGGAGGACATCCGGCGCATCGAGGCCGCCCCCTACGCGCAGTTCATGCCGCACGCGGACGTGCTCGATGCACTGGAAGACGCCGCGCTGCGGCACGCCGGCCGGCCCGCCATCACCTTCATTCGCAGCGCCGACCCGTCGGTGCCGCCCGCGCGCTGGACGCATGCGCAGATGGTGGCGCAGGTGCGGCGCGCGGCGCGTGCGTTCACCGCGCTGTGCGGCGACGCGCAGCCGCGCGTGGCCTTCCTGCTGCCCGCCATTCCCGAGGCCTACTTCACGCTGTGGGGCGCCGAGGCGGCGGGCGTGGCCTGCCCCATCAACTACCTGCTGGGCGAGGCGCACATCGCCGAGCTGATCGATGCGGCGCAGGTCAATGTGCTGGTGGCGCTGGGCCCCCACCCCGAGCTGGACATCTGGTCCCGCGTGCCGGGGCTGCGCGGTCGCTGCAAATCGCTGGCGCACGTGATCGCGGTGGGCTGCGAGCAAGACACGCAGATCGGGCAGGGCAAGGAAGACGCTTTGCACTTCGACGCGCTGCTCGCCGCCCAGTCCGACGCGCCGCTGCAGCGGCCGCGCGCGCCCGATGCCCACCGCATCGCCGCGCTGTTCCACACCGGCGGCACCACCGGGCGCCCCAAGCTCGCGCAGCACACGCACGGCAACCAGCTTCACGCGGCATGGGGCGCGGCATGCATGTACGGCACCACGGAGAACGACGTGGTGCTCAACGGCTTTCCGCTGTTCCATGTGGCGGGCTCCTTCGTCTACGGGCTGTCGACCCTGCTCGCGGGCGGCGAGGTGGTGCTGCCGACGCTGCTGGGCCTGCGCAACACGGCCTTCATGCAGGCGTACTGGCGGTTCGTGGCGCTGCACCGCGTCACGCTGCTGGCGGCGGTGCCGACCGTGATGTCCACGCTGCTGGGCGTGCCGCTGAAGGGCGAAGACCTGTCGCGCGTGCGCTGCCTGCTCACGGGAGGCTCGCCGCTGCCTTCGGACCTGGCCGACGCCTTCGAGCAGCGCCTGGGCATCGCGGTGCGCAACATCCTGGGCATGACGGAGTGCGGCGGCGTGATCGCCATCGAGCCCGCGGGTGCGCCGCGCGTGGCGGGCTCGGTCGGCTGGCCGCTGCCGTTCACCCGGGTGCGCGTGGCGGACGAGGGCGGCGTGGCGCTGGCGGCGGGTGATGAAAGCCCGGAAGGCATCCTGCAGATCCAGGGTCCGAACGTGGGCCCCGGCTACACCGACGCCGACAACAACACCGGCGTGCTCGTCGATGGCGGCTGGCTGGTGACGGGCGACGTGGGCCGCATCGACGCGCAGGGGCGCGTGTTCGTCACCGGGCGCTCGAAGGACCTGATCATCCGCAGCAGCCACAACATCGACCCCGTGGTCATCGAAGACGCGCTCATGGCGCACCCCGACGTGCTGCTGGCCGCGGCGGTGGGCGCGCCCGACGAATATGCGGGCGAGGTGCCGGTGGCATACGTGTCGCTGCGCCCGGGCCGCACGGTGGGCAGCGACGAGCTCGCCGCGTTCGCGCAGGCGCGCATTCCGGAACGGCCTGCGTACCCGAAGGCGATCTTCGTGCTCGACGCGCTGCCGGTCACCGCCATCGGCAAGCTCTACAAGCCCACGCTGCGCGCCATGGCGATCCGCTGGGTGGTGCAGGACCGCCTCGCGCAGAACGGGCTGGCGGACCGGGTGCAGGTCGATGTGCGCGCCGAGGGAAAAGGGCTGGTGGTGCACTGCACGCTGGCCGAGGAGGAAATCGCTTGCCATCACTCCGCTGCCCTCGATGACATCGACACCGCCGCGCAGGTGCGCAAGCTGCTCGGCGTGTTCGCGCTGACCTGCCGCGTCGGCACGGCGCAAGGAGCCGGCGCATGAACGACGACATCCGCTACGAAAAGAACGGCCACGTCGCCACCATCACGCTCGACCGACCGCAGGCGCGCAACGCGCTCACGCCGCGCATGCTGTGCCTGCTGGCCGATGCCTTCGTCGACTTTCGCGCGGACGCGAACCTGCGCGTGGCCATCCTCACCGGCGCGGGCGAGCTGGCCTTCTGCGCGGGCGGCGACCTGGCGACCACGCTTCCGCTGATGACCGGCGACCGCGCGCCCGCCGACGCCTTCGAGCACCGCATGCTCGCCGACCCGCTGGTGTTGGCGGCCTCGTCGCTGCGCGACTTCGCGTTGCACAAGCCGGTGGTCGCGGCCATCAACGGCGCCTGCATGGCCGCGGGCTTCGAGACGATGCTGGGCACCGACATCCGTATTGCCGCCGCGCACGCGAGCTTCGGGCTGCCCGAAGTGCAGCGCGCGCTGATTCCCTTCGCGGGTTCCATGGTGCGGCTGCCGCGGCAGATCGGCCATGCGCGCGCGATGGAGTTCATGCTCACCGGCCGGCCGATGGACGCGCAGGCCGCCCTGCAATGCGGGCTGGTCAACCACGTGGTGCCCGCCGACCAGCTGATGGCGAAGGCGCGCGAGGTGGCGCTGCAAGTTGCCGCCAACGGCCCGCTCGCCGTGCAGGCCGTGAAGCAGACGGTGATGGAGGCCAACGGCGTGCCGCTGGACGTCGGCTACCGGCTCGAAGACCGCGCGAAGAAGGCGGTGTTCGCCAGTGCCGACGCGCGCGAAGGGCCGCGCGCCTTCATGGAAAAGCGCAGCCCCGACTACCAGGGCCGCTGAGCGGCGTTGCTCGCTAGAACTTCAGAGCCATTCGATTTCAAGAACCAACGGAGACAAACCGATGAACACGCCCAAGAACACGCTTGCCAACACGCCTGCAAACACGCCTGCCGACATGAAGTTGACCCGCAGGGGGTGCCTCGCTGCAGGCGCGGCGGGCGCCGCTGCATCGCTGGCGCTGGGCTGGCCGCAGCTTTCCTTTTCACAGCCGGCCGCGTCCGCGCAGGCCTACCCGACGCGGCCGGTGCGCCTGGCCGTGGGCTTCGCGCCCGGCACCGGGCCCGACGTGCTCACGCGCGTGCTCGGGCAGCGCCTGGGCGAGACCATCGGCCAGCCGATGGTCATCGAGAACCGCGCGGGCGCGGGCGGGCAGATTGCCGCGCAGTTCGTCGCCAAGAGCCCGGCCGACGGCTACACGCTGCTCATTGCCGACGTGAGCGCCATCAGCATCGCGCCGGCGGCGTTCTCCAAGCTGCAGTACGACCCGGCGCGCGAGCTGGTGCCGGTGTCGGAGGTGGTGCGCACCGACTTCATCCTGGTGGTGCCCAACAGCTCGCCCGCGAAGACCGTCGCCGACTTCGTGAAGATGGCCAGGGCCGAGAAGGACAAGGTCAACTTCGGCACCTTCGGCGCGGGCACGCCGGGCCACTTCGGCGCCGAGATGTTCGCGGAGCAGGGCGGCTTCAAGGTGGAGCCGGTGCACTTTCGCGCGACCGGCGACGCGGTCACGGCCATCATCGCGGGCGACGTGCAGGCGGCCTTCGTGTCGACCGCGCTGGCCATGGCGCAGGTCAAGGGCGAGAAGATGCGCGCGCTGGCCACCACCGCGCCCCAGCGTTCGCCGCTGCTGCCGGCGGTGCCCACCTTCACCGAGTCGGGTTTTCCCAAGGCCGACTTCTCGGCGTGGTTCGTGCTGTTCGCGCCCGCCGGCACGCCGCAAGCGGTGCTCGACAAGCTCAACGCGCAGGCGGTGGCGGCGGTGCAGGCACCCGAGGTGCGGCGCCGGCTCGAAGAGGCGGGCTTCAGCATCGCCGGCAGCAGCGCCGCCGACGCGCGCAGCATGATCGCGGCCGAGACGGTGCGCTGGCAGAAGGTGGTGGCGGCCACGGGCTTCAAGGGCGATTGAGCCTGCGCAACGGCCGGAACAGGGTCAACCCGGTTGGAAGATCGCCCCGTTGCCGCTAGCTTGCGCACATGGACCTGATTCCCCTCACGCAGCAATCGCCGCGGCACGACCCGGCGGGTGCGTCGGAGCGCGCCAGCCTGGCGCTGGCCGGCGTCATCGGCTGCACCGGCCAGCCCGACTTCAGCGCCAAGGCGCTGGGCGAGCTCAACCGGATGCTGCCGATGTGCTGGATGTCGATCTACAAGCTGTTCCCCGATGCGCCGCCCGAGAGCTACGGCGGCGGTGCCTTCGGCATGGCCGACGGCACCCGCGATTCGTGGCGCGTGTACCGACAGGGCCTCTACAGCCGCGACCGCACCTTTCTGGAAGCGCGCGAGGTGGTGCAGGGCGGCAATGCGGTGGTCACGCGCTGGCACGCGCGCGAGATTCCGCTGGAGCACCGCAAGGCCATCTACATTCGCCACGGCCTGCGCGAGCGCGTGTCGCTGGTGGAAGGCGACGCCCGCGGCGCGGTGCTGGCGGTGAACCTGTACCGGGGCATGGCGCAGTCGTCGTTCCGCGACGACGAGGTCGACCTGCTCTGCAGCGTGGCGGCGCCTCTGCTGGCGACGGTGAAGCTGCACCTTCGGCTCACGGCGCAGCAGCCGTTCAGCGACCTGCAAGGGCAAGGTGGCGACGTGGTCGCGCTCAACCCCGAGCCCGCGGCGCTGGCCGAGCTGCCGCGCCGCGAGCGCGAGGTGTGCCAGCGGCTGCTGCGCGGCTGGACCTACGACGGCATCGCGGCCGACCTGGGCATTTCCGCCGGCACGGTGAAGACCTACCGCAACCGCGCGTTCGAGCGCATGGGCCTGCACCACCGCAACGAGCTGTTCGCCAAGGCGCTGGCCGAAGCGGGCAGCGGGCCGGTCGCGGTCGCGGCGGCGGCTCCCGCCCTGGTGTAGGACCGCGGCGCGGCTTGCGCGCAAGGGGCGCCGCGCTGCGCATGTGCGCACACATGTGCGCCTATGATCGTTCGGCACCATGCGCAACTCCCTCGACTTCAGCTCCTGGCAAGGCCTGCTGACCACGCTGCTCGGCCTTGTCGTCGTCTCCCTTGTCGCCGTCGGCATTCGCCTGCTGGTGATGCACAGCGTGCAGCAGCGTCGCGAGCGTGCCAACCGGCAGATCAACGAGCGGCTGAAGACGCTCATCGCCGCCTACAAGGTGTTGGGCGGTTCGTTCACGGGCGACCTGTCGGTGGACCCCAGCCATCTGCGCGAACTGCGCCTGCGCGAAGGCGCCGAGGCGGCGGCGCTTGCCGCGTCGGACCGCCGGCGGCGCATTCGCGATGCGGTCGAGGCCGCGCTGTCGGACGTGATCTTGCTGGGTACTGAAGAACAGGTGCGCCTGGCCGCGCGCGCGGCCAACGACATGGTCGAAGGGCGGCCCGTGGAAACGGCGGAACTGGTGGTGTCGCTGCGCCTGTTCATTCGCGATGTGCTCGACCTCGACCCGATTCCGGCGGAGCTGGGCATTCCCAAGCAGGGGCCGGTGCGATCGAAGGGAACTGCCGCGCGCGAAGGCGGCGGCGGTGCGAAGGGTGGCGGCGGAGGAGGAGGTGGTGGGGGCGGTGCCGGCGCTGGTACGGCCGGCGGCGGCATGGGCGCCGGCATGGGCCTGCACGGCGATGCCGCGCACGACCCCGCCGCGCACTGATCAGCTGCGGCTCGTCAGATGCGGCTCGTGCGACGCGCGTAGAACAGCGCCAGCGCAATGCCCGTGGCGGCCGCGCCACCCCAGGCGACCGCGGGGCTGCGCAGGGCGCGCTTCAGGCGGGCGCCCCTTCCGAGCGCGGCGTGGCCTGCGGCGGCAGCGCCGCGCGCGGCCTGTTCCTTCGGCGTGAGCGGTCGGGCCACGTTCGGGTTCTCTTCGCCTTCGAGCACGGCCTGCGAGATGTCCAGCGGGGTCAGCGTGTCGTCGGCGATCGATGCGGGCATGGCGGTATTTGCAGCGGTCATGGTGGCTGGCCTTTCTTCTGTGGATGACGGATCTGAAACCTGAAACGCAAGGCTCTCGCGACACGCGCGGCCATCCGTACGGCGAAGTGCCGACATTCGAGTAGGCCAATGTCCCGGTCGCCGGCCGGAAAGCGCGGTCTGGGCGTTGGTTCAGGCCGGCAGGGCATCCCCGCCACGCGGAAACTCCAGCAAGGCCTCCAGCCCGCCCTCCGCGCGGTTCGCGAGCACGATGCGCCCGCCGTGCGCGGCCACCACCGTGCGCGCGATGCTCAGGCCCAGCCCGAAGCCGCCCGAACTCGCATTGCGCGAGGCCTCCAGCCGGTAGAAGGGCTCGAACACCTGTTCGAGCTGCGTGGCCGGAATGCCCGGCCCGTCGTCGCGCACGGCGATGCGCAGCAGCCCGGCACTGTCCTCGACGACGATGTGCGCGCGCTCGCCGTAGCGCAGCGCGTTCTCCACCAGGTTCTGCACGCAGCGCTTCAGGCTCTGAGCAAAGCCGTGCAGGGGCTGCAGGGCCTGGCCGGTCACCATGACGTCGGCGCCGGTCTCGCGCCAGTCGTCGGCCAGGCTGTGCAGCAGCGCGCTCACGTCGATGTGCTGGCGCCGGTCTTCGGCATCGATGCCGCGCACGAAGTCGAGCGTGGCGTTGACCATGTTTTCCATCTCCTGCAGGTCGGTGCGTAACTTGTCCTGCAGTGCCTTGTCGGGCAGGAACTCGGTGCGCAGCCGCAGCCGGGTGATGGGCGAGCGCAGGTCGTGCGACACGGCGGCCAGGAAGCGCGTGCGCTCGGCCATGCCGGCGATCAGGCGGCGCTGCATCGCGTTGAAGGCCTCGGCGGCCTTGCGCACTTCGCGCGGCCCCTGCTCGGCCAGCGGCGGGCTGTGGATGTCGCGGCCCAGCGTTTCGGCTGCCTGGGCCATGCGCTCCAGCGGGCGGATGGCCAGGCGAACCGCGACGAGCGAAATCGCCACCACGACGACGATGCGCAACAGGTAGATGCGCAGCAGGTAGTCGACCAGCGCCGAAATCGGGCGCGGGTCGCGCCCGCCCTGGCCTTCGAGCGCGTCGAGCTGCAGCCAGCGGCCGTCGGACAGGCGCGCCTGGATGCGGAAGCGCCCGGTGGGCGAATGCGATTCGAGCAGCGCCCAGGTGCCGGCGGGCCGGGCGTCGTCGCCGAGCAGGCCGAGGTCCAGCAGCTGGAGTTGCGGTTGCGGTCCTGGTTGCAAGGGCGGTGTCGGCGGTTGGCCCAGGCGTTTCGCGAAGACGGAGGCGATCAGCTGCTCGGTGTCCGCGAAGGCAGTAGAAGTAGAGCTAGATGCCGATGCGGTTCTCGCGGCGGACGAAACGGGCGCATCGCTCAGCGTGAGCCGGAACGTGTCGGCGCTCAGCGTGCGCAGCAGGGCGGCGCGGCCTTCGGGCGGCATCGATTCCACCAGCCGCACCGTGTCGGCCAGCCGGCTCGCCACCAGGCGCGCCGGCACCTCGAGCAGCTGGCCGTAGCGCATGTCGTACCAGATGGAGCTGGTCAGCATCTGCGCCATCAGCATGCCCGTCACCAGGATGACCACGATGCGCCCGAACAGCGAGCTCGGCCAGCAGCGCCGCGCCCAGCGGCCCAGGGTGTGCAAGGCGCGCGTCACGAACCGGCCATGGCGCGGGTCGTCACCTCGGCCGTGAGCACGTAGCCCGCGTTGCGCACGGTGCGGATCACGGCGGGGCTGCGCGCGTCTTCTTCCAGGTGCTGGCGCAGCCGGCTGATGCACACGTCGATGGCGCGGTCGAAGGGCGAGCGCTCCTTGTCGAAGGCGTGCTCGATCAGGTAGTCGCGGCTCAGCGTGCGGTTGGCGTGGCGCAGCAGTTCGCGCAGCACGCGGTAGTCGGTGCCGCCGAGCGCTACCAGCACGTTCGCGGGCGAGGTGAGCTGGCGCGTGCGCGTGTCCAGCTGCCAGCCGTTGAAGTGCAGTACGCCGGCTTCTTCGGCGCGCGCATGCGGCGGAAATTCCTGCGTGCGGCGCAGCACGCCCTTGATGCGCGCCAGCAGTTCGCGCGGATCGAAGGGCTTGGGCAGGTAGTCGTCGGCGCCCATTTCCAGGCCGACGATGCGGTCGATCAGCGCGCCGCGCGCCGTGAGCATCACCACCGGCAGCCGCGTGCGCTCGCGCAGCGCGCGGCACAGGGCCAGGCCGTCGGTGCCGGGCAGCATCAGGTCGAGCACGATGAGGTCGGCCACGTGGTGCTCCAGCCAGGCCCACATGGCCTGGCCGTCCGCGGCGGCGGCGGGGCGCATGCCGGCCTCGCGCAGGTAGTCGCACAGCAGCTGGCGGATGTCGGGGTCGTCGTCGACCACCAGGATGCGGTCACCGGTGCTCACCGAACCCCTCCGAACAGGCCAACGCCACCGCAAGCGGCGCTTTGTAATGGATTGTGTTGAAACGCCGCCTGGCCACATTCCATTGCACACGGCCGTACGGCCAACATATTTTTCAAGGGTCGCCTCAATAAAGTGCTGCGTGTTCCCAAACAAGAACGATTTGCATTTTATTGAGGAAGTCGATGCCGGGAGCTCCCGCGCCGCGCCGCTGGCCGGGCATCGAGACGACACCATGACCACTGCCATCTTCAAGCCCGCGCTGCGCCTTGCCGCCGCGGGCGCCTTCTTCGCTTGCGCCTTGCTCGCCTTCGCCACCCCGGCGCACGCCGTGGAAGTGACCGACATCCTCGGGCGCAAGGTGAACGTGCCCGACAAGGTCGAGCGCATCGTGCTCGGCGAGGGCCGGCTCTTCTACGCGCTGGCGCTGCTGGACCGCGACGCGCCCTTCAAGCGCGTGGCCGGCTGGCAGAACGACCTGCGCCTGATGGACCCGCACACCTTCGACCGCTACGCCGCGAAGTACCCCGAGGTGAAGAACGTGCCGCTCATCGGCCAGGCGTCGGAGCAGAGCGTGAGCGCCGAGCGCATCCTGTCGCTCAAGCCCGACGTGGCCGTGTTCAGCATCGCGGGCCACGGCCCCACCGAGCACAGCGGCGTGGCCGACCTGCTGGAGAAAGCCGGCGTGGCCGTGCTGTTCGTGGACTTCCGCGTCAAGCCCATCGAAGACACGCCGCGCAGCATCGCGCTGCTGGGCAAGGCGCTGGGCCGCGAGGAAGAGGCGCAGGCCTACGTGTCGTTCTATGCGTCGCACCTCAAGCGCATCACCGACGCGGTGGCGCCGCTGCCCGAGGCGGCGCGGCCGAAGGTCTTCGTCGAGCTGCTGGCGGGCATCTGGCAGGCGCCGGGCCACACCACGGGCAAGGGCGGCATGGGCGACATGGTCGCGGCCACGGGCGGGCGCAACGTGGCGGCCGCCGCAGTGCCCGGCGCCATCGGCGACGTGAGCGTCGAATACGTGCTCAAGGCCGACCCCGACGTGTACGTGGCCACCGGCAACCGCAGCCCCGGCCTGCAACTGGGCGCGGGCGTGAACGCAGCCGACGCGCAGGCCAGCCTGGTGAAGGTGCTGGCCCGCCCCGAGTTCAAGGAACTGCGCGCCCTTCGCGAAGGCCGCGCGCACGGGCTGTGGCACGACTTCTACAACTCGCCGTTCAACATCGTGGCCATCGAGGCGCTCGCCAAGTGGACGCACCCGGCGCTGTTCAAGACGCTGGACCCGGCGAAGACGCAGGACGAGGTGTTCAACCGCTTCCTCACCATCGGCAACGACGGGCAGTACCTGGTCGGCAAGGCGACCGACGCGGCATTGGCGAACGCCGCGAACGCGGCAGGCGCCACAAGCGCCGCGCGCTGAGCCGATGCGCGTGCCTTCCACCGTGGCGCCTCTGGCGATATCGCAGGCACCGGCGCTTCGTGCCCAGGCCCGCGACGCGGCGCACGCGGGCTACCGCGCAGTGCTCGCGCGCCGCACCGCGCTGCTCGCGTTGCTGCTGTGCCTGCTGGCGGCCAGCTTCGTCACCGACGTGGTCACCGGCTCGTCGGGCCTGAGCGTGGCCGACCTGCTGCAGGTGCTGCTGCACCCGGGCAGCCTGGACCGCACCACCGAGGTCATCGTGTGGAACGTGCGCCTGCCCTACGGGGTGATGGCCGTGCTGGTGGGCGCCGCGCTGGGCCTGGCCGGCGCCGAGATGCAGACCGTGCTCGACAACCCGCTGGCCAGCCCGTTCACGCTCGGCGTGTCGTCGGCCGCGGCGCTGGGCGCCTCGCTGGCCATCGTGTTCCGCTTCGCGGTGCCGGGCCTTTCGTACAACGGCGTGGTGGCGGCCTGCGCCTTCGTCTTCGCCTGTGCCTCGGTGTTCCTGCTGCAGCTGATGTCGCGCCTGCGCGGGGCCGGCGTGGAGTCGCTGGTGCTGTTCGGCATCGCGCTGGTGTTCAGCTGCAATGCCGCGGTGGCGATGCTGCAGCTGGTGGCCACCGAAGACGTGCTGCAGCAGCTGGTTTTCTGGACGCTGGGCAGCGTGGCCCGCGCCACCTGGGACAAGGTGGGCGTGCTCGCCGCGGCGTTCTTGCTGGTGCTGCCGTTCTCGCTGCGCGCGTCGTGGCGGCTCACCGCGCTGCGCCTGGGCGAAGACCGCGCGCGCAGCTTCGGCGTGGACGTGAAGCGCCTGCGCGTGGCGTCGCTGTTGCGCATCAGCCTGCTGGCTTCGTTCGCGGTCGCGTTCGTCGGGCCCATCGGCTTCATCGGGCTGGTGGGTCCGCACATGGCGCGGCTGTGCGTGGGCGAGGACCAGCGCTTCCTGCTGCCGGCCAGCGCCACGGTCGGCGCGCTGCTGCTGTCGCTGTCGTCCATCGCGAGCAAGCTCATCCTGCCGGGCGTGATCGTGCCGGTCGGCATCGTCACCGCGCTGGTGGGCGTGCCGGTGTTCGTGGTGCTGGTGTTCAGCCGGGGAGGCCGCGCGTGACGCAGCAGCCGGTGCAACAACAAACCCGCACCCAGGCCTTGGCGCTGTCCGATGTGTCGATCGCCTACGGCCGCCGCACGGTGATCGACGCGCTGAACCTGCCGCCGCTGGCGCCGGGCACGCTCACCGCGCTCATCGGTCCCAACGCGGCCGGCAAGTCGACCTTGCTGCGCGGCATCGCGGGGCTGTGCCCGGTGCGCGGGCGCGTGCTGCTGGGCGCGCAAGACCTCGCACAGCTGGCGCCCGCCGAGCGCTCGCGCCGCATGACCTACATGCCGCAGACGCTGCCGCCGGCCATCGGGCTGAGCGTGGTCGAGACGGTGATCAGCGCCCTGCGCGCCAGTTCACCTGTGGCGTCGGCCATGGCGGACTCGCGCGCCGCCTATGTCGACCAGGCCTTCGACGCGCTCGAGCGGCTGGGCATCGGCGCGCTGGCGATGCGCTCGCTGGCCGAGCTCTCGGGCGGCCAGCGGCAGCTTGCGAGCCTGGCGCAGGCCATTGCGCGGCGCCCGCAGGTGCTGCTGCTCGACGAGCCCACCAGCGCGCTCGATTTGCGCTACCAGGTGCGCGTGCTGTCCAGCGTGCACCAGCTGGTGCGCGAGCACGGGCTGGTGGGCGTGGTGGTGCTGCACGACATCGGCCTGGCGGCACGCTTCGCCGACAGCGTGGCCGTGCTGCATGAGGGTCGCGTGGCGGCGTTCGGCACGCCCGAGGAGGCCATCACCGCCGGCATGCTGGCGCGCGCCTGGCAGGTGAGCGCGCGGGTGGAGCGCTGCTCCCGCGGGTTGCTGCAGGTGATCGTGGACGACACGCTGGACGTGCACTGAGCCGCGCGCCCCGTTTCAACGCAAGGGGGTGGGGTGGGCATGCCCTGAACGGAAATCAGGTGCGTAATTGTTGATTCGTGAAACAATCTGGTCAGGAAGGGACGTGCGCGGCGTACGGCTCCAAACAGCCAGGGGTTGACGATTCAGATGGTTTCCGGCTCAGAGTTTCTGGCGCAGGCGTTGATGGCGCACGGCGCGTCCGCCGTGTGCGGCTACGACGCGTCGGACCGGATCACGTTCTGGAATGAGCGCTACCTCGCCTTCTTTCCCGAAGTGGCGCCTTTCCTGCGGGTGGGCACGCCCTTCCTGGAGACGCTGGAGCCCTTTCTGGCGCTGCAGCATCCGCAGGCCTCCGCGCAGGAGCGCGCCGATGCCGCGCGCAACGCCATCCACCGCCACGCGCACGAAGAAGGCCCGTTCCAGTACCAGCGCCCCGACGGCCGCTGGCTGGAGCTGCGCATGTTCCCGCAGCCCGACGGCGCCCGCTTCAAGATCTGGTCCGACGTGTCGGCGCAGAAGGCGCCCGGTGCCGAGGGCAGCCTGCTGCAGGGCCTGATGGCCGTGGCCAACGTGGGCCTCATCGTGCACGACACGGCGGGCGTGCTGCGCTACGTGAATTCGAGGTTTTTCTCCGAGCACTTCATGGGCCTGATCCAGCGGGTGCCGGCCATCGAGCGGCGCGGCGCGCAGCAGGGCGGCTACTGGAAGAAGTTCGAGGACATCTTCGGCGGCGACGAGGTCTACGAGCAGCTGTGCCTGAGCACCGCGCGCGGCCCGGTGCAGGCACCGCTCACCATGCGCGCGCGCACCGGGCGCTTCTACCGCGTGCAGGAGCAGGCGTGGGACGCGGGCGGCACCGCCGGCGTCTGGACCGACGTGACCGAACTCATCCAGCGCGAGGACGCCCTGCGCGCCGCGCACCGCGAGCTGTCGCTGCTGAACCGCAAGCTCATCGACCTGTCGGAAACCGACGCGCTCACCGGCCTGCCCAACCGCCGCCGCTTCAACACGGCCATGCAGTCCGCGCAGGCGGTGGTCGACAGCGGCTCGCAGGCGTCGGTGGCCATCATCGACCTGGACTTCTTCAAGTCGATCAACGACCGCTTCGGCCACGACACGGGCGACGTGGCGCTGGTGGAGGTCGCCAGGCGGCTGCGCGCGCTGGTGCCGGGCCAGGTGCCCATCGCACGGCTGGGCGGCGAGGAATTCGGGCTGGTCTTCGAGGCGATGCCGCTGGTGGAGGCGCACGCCTGCGTCGAGGCCGTGCGCCAGGCGTTTTCGGACCACCCCTTCGTGACGGGTTCGCAGGCGATGCCGCTGACCGTGTCCATCGGCATCGCGCCGCTGACGACCACGCGCGACACCAGCGCGTCGCTCAAGGAGGCCGACATGGCGCTGCTGAAGGCGAAGGCGCGCGGCCGCGACTGCGTGGTGCTGGCCGGAAGGAATTTGGCGGGCGGGCCGGACAGCGGCACGGGCGGCGCATTCGGCACGGGTGGCGTGACCGCGGCCGAGGCATCGTTGTCGATGGACGCCTTCGCCGAAGAAATCGACCTGGGCGCCGCGGGCCTGCGCGACAAGTACGCGCCCGCCACCGAGCATCCGGCCTTCGCGCTCGCCAACTGGGAAAAAGCCGTGCGCGACGGCACCACGCTCGACCACTACTGGGGCTGGGTGGAGTACCAGATTTCGGCGAGCCTGCAGGCGCCAGACACCGAGTAAGCCGCGCGCCGGAAAAATCGAAAGAAGCCGAGGCGCTGCTTCAGCCCTTGCGCCGCCAGCCGCCGAATGCACGCCCGAGCAAGCCGGGGCCGCGCGCGCCGGGCGCCATCGCGATGTCCGGCATGTCCTGCTCGTCGGTCACGTCTTGGCTGGGGCTCCGCAACTCGCCGTCCGCTGCCGCACCTGTTGCCGACGCCGCGATCTGCCCGAGCGTCTCGTACAGGTAGCGCTGCGGTTCCACGCGGTAGCCGAGCAGCTTCTCGGTCTGCTGCACCGCGCGCTGCGCCAGCAGCGAATCGCCGCCGAGCTCGAAGAAGTTGTCGTTCGCGCGAATGTCCCTCACCTCGATGCGAATCACGCCCGCCCACACCTGTGCCAGTTGGGCCTGCTCGGCGTTGGCCAGGTGGGCCGTCACAGGTGGCGTGGGGGACACGGTTTCGGCGACGGCCGTGGCCTCGCGCCTTGCGCTCGCGTCGGCTGCGGAGAGCTTCTGCAGCCACGCCGCGCTGGCCGAGCCCTCGGTGCTCGCGATGTACGCGAGCGTGGCTTCGGGCCGGTCGGCCGCGCGGTGCAGCAGCTCGAGGTAGCGCTCGCGCAGCCGGGCGCCGGTCTCGCGCAGGTAGATGCCGCTGTTGCAGGCCAGCGCGCCTTCGAGGCCATGCGCGCCTTCGACCAGCCGCAGCGCGATGTCTTCCGTGGCGCCGCGCTGCGCCAGCGGCATGCGCCGCGTGTGCAGGTCCGCGAGCTGCGCCGGATGCTCGCGCGCATCGATGAAAGAAAAGCTCCAAGGGCACGGCGCCACGAACTGCTCGAACGGCGCGTGCTGGTGGTCGGCCAGCGCCAGCAGCTCCTGCTGCACGCGCTGCACGAACTGCGGCAACGACGCTTGCATGTCGAGCGCGAGACGCACCGGCACCACGGTGTCGAACGGGCCCATCACGTCGTGCGCCTCGGGCTGCTGGCGCCCGCGCACCGGCGCGGCGATGGCGACCGTTTCGCGGCCGGTCACCTGGCCCAGGGTCAGCGCGTAGAGGGCGAGGGCCAGCACGTCGAGCGTCGTGCCTAGGCCGTGCGCCGTGTCGTGCAGGCGCCGCGTGGCGGCGGGGTCGATGCCGATGGGTTGCACGCCGCCCTGGCCGCTGCGGCCGCGGCGGCCCGTGGGGCGGGGCATGTCGGTGCGCGGCAGCGGCAGGGACGCGGGCGCGGCGCGTTGGCGCCAGAAGCCGAGTTGTGCATCGAAGGCGGGCGCCTGCATCCAGTCGGCCAGCCACTCGGCGTGGTCGCCGTGCGTGCTGGCGAGCGCGGGCAAAGCGTCGCTCGACAGCGAAGACCGCACATACAGCGCAGCGAGTTCGCGCTGCAGCAGCTCGAACGATCCGTCGTCCCACACCAGCCGGTGCGGCACGAACACGAAGGCATGGTCTTCCTCGTCGAGCTGGAACAGCGCGGCATGCGCCATCGGCGCGGTGCGGATGTCGATGGGGCGGTCGGCCAGCTCCT
Organism: Variovorax sp. RCC_210; assembly: GCF_041355175.1. Taxonomy (NCBI): domain Bacteria; kingdom Pseudomonadati; phylum Pseudomonadota; class Betaproteobacteria; order Burkholderiales; family Comamonadaceae; genus Variovorax; species Variovorax sp. RCC_210. The sequence goes on from NZ_JBFUPJ010000003.1 coordinate 460,890, forward strand.
GCATGCGGTCCGCCAGCTCGGCGTCGCGCTGGTCGGCCGGCAGGCCGCGCAGGTCGATGGTGGGCAGCGCGAAGTCGACGTGCGGCGCCATCGACTGCATCGCTTGCCCCTGCGGATCGGCGCCGATGCAGGTGCGCAGCGCGGGCTGGCGAAGCACGATGGCGCGCAGTGCCGCCTCGAAACGCGCCACGTCGAGCGCGCCTTGCAGCCGCTGTGCCGAGGGCATGTTGTGGAAGGCGCGGCCGGGGTGCAGCGTTTCCTCGTGATGGATGCGCGCCTGCGCGGGCGTGAGCGGCGCGGTCCGCCGGTCGGGCCGAACGACGAGCGGGGGCCGAACGGCCGCGGGCATCGGTGGCTGCTCGACCTGTACTGCCTGCACCGAATGCGGCGCGGGCAGCGCGCCCCGGTCGATCTTGCCGTTGGGCAGCGTCGGCAGCGCCGCGAGCGTGACCACGTGCTGCGGCAGCATGTAGCTGGGCAGGCGCTCGCGCAGGTGCTGCGTGAGCGCGCGGCGGTCTAGCGCCGTGCCGGGCACGAGCGCCAGGTAGGCCACCAGGCGCACGTCGCCCGGGTGGTCTTCGCGCGCCACGACCACGCTGCGCGACACGCCCGCATGTTCGTTGCAGCGCGCCTCGATCTCGCCGGGCTCGATGCGGTAGCCGCGCACCTTCACCTGGAAGTCGAGCCGCCCCAGGTGCTCCAGCAGGCCGTCGTTGCGCCACCGGCCCCGGTCGCCGGTGCGGTACACCGGCGTGTCGGTGCCCAGGATGCGCACGCTCACGAAGCGCTCGGCCGTGAGCTCGGCGCGCTCGAGGTAGCCCAGCGTCATGCCGGCGCCGCCGATGCAGATCTCGCCCGGCACCCCGACGGGGCAGGGCTGCAGTTGCGCGTCGAGGATCCACACGCCGGTGTTGTCGATGGGCTTGCCGATGGCCACGCCGCGCGCGGCCACCGCGTCGCGCTGCATGTGCCAGGCGGTCGACCACACGGTGGTCTCGGTCGGGCCGTAGAGGTTCCACAGCGCGGTGCAGCGATCGAGCAGCGCCAGCGCCAGGTGCGCGCGCACCGGCTCGGCGCCGATCCAGCCACGCAGGCCGGGGCTCGCGTCGTGCTCCTTGCGGCCTTGCCACTGCGCCTCGAGCAGCAGCTGCCACATGCCGGGCGTGGCCTGCAGGATGGTGATGCGCTGCGCCTCCAGCAGCGCGCGCAGGCGCTGGCCGTCCATGGCGGTCTCGCGCTGCACCAGCACGATTTGCGCGCCCGCGGCCAGTGGCAGTAGCACCTCGGGCACCGCCATGTCGAACGACAGCGTGGTCACCGCCGCGATGCGGTCTCGCGGGCCGATGCCGGGCTCGCGCTGCATCGACTGCAGCAGGTTGGCCACGGCCCGGTGCGGCACGCACACGCCCTTGGGCTTGCCGGTGGAGCCCGAGGTGTAGATGACATAGGCGGCGTCGTCGGGCCGGGCGTCCTGGTCGCCCGGTGGCAACGCGTCCGCGGGGGCTTGGTGCCAGGCGGTGTCGCGGTCGATCTCGAACACGCGGGCGGCGGCGCCCTCGCACCATGTGCGCGGGGCCGACGCAACGCCCGAGGCGGTCAGCAGCAGGCTGAAGCCGGCGTCCTGCGCGTAGTAGTCGAGCCGCGCTTGCGGAAAGCTGGGGTCCAGCGGCACATAGGCCGCGCCCGATTTCAGCACCGCCAGCAGCGCGACAAACATGTCGGCGCTTCGCTCCAGGCACAGCCCCACGCGCTGGCCGCGGCCCACGCCGCGTGCGCGCAGGGCATGGGCCAGGCGGTTGGAAAGTGCATCGAGCTCGCCGTAGCTGCAAACGCGTTCGCCGTCGCGCACGGCGATGTGCGCGGGGTGCCGGGCGGCATAGGCGATGAAGCCGGCGTGCGCGAAAGGTTCGCCCACCAGGGCGGTGGGCGGCGGCTGCAGCGCGGCCAATTCGCGCGCCGCTTCGGGCGACAGCACGTCGAGGCGGCCGACGAGTTCCGCGGGGTGGGCCGCGGCCGAACGCACGACGCACGCGAACATCTCTAGCCAGCGCTGCACGCTGGCTTCGTCGAACAGGTCGGCGTTGTAGCGGGCTTCGGCGCGCAGGGTACCGTTCTCGTCTTGATGTGGGCGCAGGACCAGCGAGAGATCGAAGGACTCATCGCTCTCGGCGGCGCTCGGGTCGAACGCGAAGCGCACGCTGGTCAGCCCGTGCGGCTGTTGCTGCTGTTTCGGGCTTCGAGCCTGCACGCCCGCGTGGCATTCGCTCATGAGCGCATCGAAGGGCTGTGCGGCATGCGGGGCGACATGCAGCGTCAGCCCTTCATCGGCCTGCGCTCCGTTCGTCCGAATGCCAACCGCGATGTCGTCCTGCCCGCTCAGCCGGTACAGCGTTGCCACGAAGGCGGCCAGCAGGCCATCGAACAGGTCGAAGCCTGCGTGTTCGCTGGCCGCGCGCATCGCCGCGAGCAGCGCAGGGTCCAGCGTGCGCGCGGTGCGCCGCATGTCGGTGCCGTGCCCGGCGGGGCGTGGGCGGTCCAGGGGAAGGTCGAGCACATGGCGCGCGGGGGCGACGGGCGGCGCGTCGGCGGCACTCATCGTGTGGCCCGCTCGTCGTGTACGCGACCGATGGGCACAGGCGGGCGCATCGCGCCACGGGAGGGGGCTGAAGTCACTCGTGGCACATCTCTCTCCAATGTTCTTGCCGCCATCCTAGGGTGTTTGATAGGACGGAGGTATTACTCTGCTGACGCGGTTACATCAGGAAAAGATCGTTGCTAACGGGTACTAACCTCACCGTCTTGACTATCGGCGGCGGCAGGGCCATGCACGGCGCCGCGACCCCGGCCGCGCTCGTTGACGAAGCGCGCGAGTTCCTGCAGGCCATCGGTGGTGATGCCCTTCACGACCACGATCCGCGGCGCCACATAGGAGCCTCGCAGCGTAGGGTGGGCGCCGAACTCCGCATCGACCAGCCCGGTGGCAGCCAGCACGGAGATTCGCCTGACCTCTTCCGGCTCTTCCAGGCGCAGCGGGAAACGGGCGTGCTGAAGCCTCATGAGGCAGAAGAGCGGCATTTCATTCCTCCATGGGCCTCGGCTTTTCTTGCCGAACAGGTCGGCGCCGGGGCGTGAAGAGCAATGTATGCAATTGAGGGTAGGTCGCAATCCTCAATTCAAGGGATGCGGCGACATGGGGGCATGTGGTGCCCCGCGAGGCTCAGGCCGCCGCGGACGGCCCGTTGAACCCGGTCGGAAAATGCACGCCCGCGCGCTGCGCGGCCTGCACGATGTGCTGCGCCATGGCCTGCTGCGCCAGCGTGGCGTCGCCCTGGGCCAGCGCATCGATGATGGCCATGTGCTCCTCGTACGTCGCATGGCGCGCGCCGCGCTTGTAGAACGGCAGGCGCTGGCTTTCCTGCATCACGTCGGCGCTGTTGCGCAGCACGTCGGCAATGGCCTGGTTGCCCGCGATGCCGATGATCTGCATGTGGAACTCGAAGTCGAGCTGTGTGGCCTGCGCGAAGTCGGAGGCGTCGATGCAGGCCCGCAGGGCCTGTGCGTTGGCCCGCAGCGCGGCCAGGTCTTCGGCTTCGACGACCAGGCAGGCAAGCCGCGCCGCGAAATTCTCGAGCGCAAAGCGCAGCTGATACACGTCGGTCAGCGAGTGCGAGCCGGCAAACCGCCAGTCGGGCGCCGAAGGGGCCTGCGCGGGGACCTGTGCTGGCGGAGGCGCTTCGGCCACGTACATGCCCTTGCCCGGATGCGCGCTCACCAGGCCCGTGCCTTGCAGTGTCGACAGCGCCTCGCGCAGCGACGTGCGGCTGATGCCGAGTTCTTCCGCCAGCTCGCGCTGCGAAGGCAGCAGGCCGCCGGCCGCGTAGGTGCCGTCGGCAATCCGCTGCTGGATCAGGCGGGCTGCGGTGGTGGCAACGGCGGGGGTGGTGGGCATGGGCGGTGTCTGTGGAGGGCGTGTTCGCGTGGGGACCGAAATCTTACTTGGGCCGCACCGCGGGCCTCGCCCTGCCTGCAGGTTTGCTCGCTGGCTCACCGCCTATTTGTTGACCAGCTTCGCCGGCACCGTGTAGGTGAGGAAGGCGCCGAACAGCAGCACGCCGGCCAGCACGAAGAGCGCGATGTCGGTGCTCTTCGTCGCGTCCTTGATCAGCCCGATCATGTACGGGCTCACGAAGCCCGCCAGGTTGGCGAAGGAGTTGATCAGCGCAATGCCCGCGGCCGCGCCGGCGCTCGACAGAATGGCTGTCGGCAGGCTCCAGAACAGCGGCGACGTGGCCAGGCTGCCGCCGGCCGCCAGCGCCAGCGCGGCGAGCGACAGGTACACGTTGTTGCTGAAGATGGCGCTGAGCATCAGGCCGAGCGCACCGCAGCAGAACGGCACGATCAGGTGCCAGCGGCGCTCGCGCATGCGGTCGGAGCTGCGGCTGACCAGCAGCATCGAGCAGATGGCCACCGCGAACGGCACGGCCGTGAGCAGACCGATGTTCAGCGCGCCCGACACGCCCGACTGCCGCACCAGCGTGGGAAGCCAGAAGGTCAGGCCGTACTGGCCCATCACCGTGCAGAAGCAGATCACGGCCATCTTCACGATGCGCCGGTCGGCGAACAGCGCGCGCAGCGACATGGGCGCGTTGTCGGTCTTGGTGGCGTTCTCGGCGGCGATGTTGCGCGCGAGCAGCGTCTTTTCCTCGTGCGTGAGCCAGCGCGCGGCCTGGATGCTGTTGTCGAGGTACACGATCACGAGCAGGCCGATCACCAGCGAGGGCAATGCCTCGATCAGGAACAGCCACTGCCAGCCGCGCAGGCCGCCCATGCCCTGCATCGCTTCCATGATGAAGCCCGACAGCGGCCCGCCCAGCACGCCCGACACCGGAATGGCGCACATGAACACCGCCACCATCTTCGCGCGGCGGTGCGAGGGAAACCAGTAGGTGAGGTACAGGATCATGCCGGGGTAGAAGCCGGCCTCGGCCGCGCCGAGCAGGAAGCGCAGCACATAGAACTGCGTGGGCGTCGTCACGAACATCATCGCGGCGGAAATCAGGCTCCACGTGATCATGATGCGCGAGATGGTGGCCTTGGCGCCGATGCGGTGCATCAGCAGATTGCTGGGCACCTCGAAGAAGAAGTAGCCGATGAAGAACAGGCCCGCGCCCAGCCCGTACATCGCCTCGCTGAACTGCAGGTCGTTGAGCATCTGCAGCTTGGCGAAGCCCACGTTCACGCGGTCGAGGTAGGCCGCGACGTAGCACAGCATCAGGAACGGCATGAGCCGCCAGGCCACTTTCTTGTAGAGCGCGTTCTCGGCCGCGGCAAAAGAGGAGGCCGACTGCTGCGCCGGATGGAGTGTGGTGGTTGACATGCGTGTCCTGTGGATGGTGGCTACTGGTATGACCAGTAGGACTTGTGGCGCCGGGCGACGATAGCGCGGGAGTTTTCATTCACGGATAGTGGATTTCCCTGAGCCCCTTGCATTGACCGGATTTCCGTCTGAAAGGCATACTGGTCATACCAGTTGATCCAGAGAAGAACAGGAGCTTTCGTTGACGCTTGCCCGTCCCCATTTCCTGCCCACCGAGGCGCAGGCGCTAGAGCTTGTCGCGCAGCCGTTGACGCGCGAGGCCTTCGCGGCGTTCGGCGATGTCATCGAGAGCGGGCAGCGGCCGCCCCTGTCCATCAACGCCGGCATGACGGCGCGCCACCACGACCTGGCGCACGTGGACCTCGGGCCCGAAGGCGGCCGCGCGCTGGTGAACATCTTCGAGACGCAGCCCTACGCGCTGCCGCTGCGCGTGGCCATGCTGGAGCGGCATCCGCTGGGCAGCCAGGCCTTCGTGCCGATGGACGGCAGCAGCTTCCTGGTGGTGGTGGCGCCCGCGGGCGACACGGTGTGCGTGGAAGACGTGCGCGCCTTCGTCACCGACGGGCGGCAAGGCGTGAACTACGCGCGGGGGGTGTGGCATCACCCCCTGGTGGTGACGCAGCGCGTGGCGAACTTCGTGGTGGTCGACCGCGGGGGGGCGGGGCACAACTGCGATGAGATTCATCTGCCCGACGGGGTCAGGCTTCTGGTCTCCTGAGGGGCGCTACTCAACCATTGCAGGCCGCCATTGCAGGCCGCCATCGCAGCGACCTGCCTGCAGCACGTTCAGTGCCTTCAGCGACTTCAGTGCGCCTGCGCCGCCAGCACAAACGCCCCCAGCTCCCGATTGAACCGCGCCGCGTCTTCCCAGAACGGCGCATGCCCCACGCCCGGGTACTGCGACAGCCTCGCCCCTGGCACGGTAGCCGCCGTGTACCGCCCCACATCGAGCAGCACGGCCTTGTCCTCGATGCCGTGCGTGACGAGCACCGGCACCTTCACGGTCTTGAGCGCGGCCTCGTAGGGCGCGGGCCGGCCCGACATGGCGCGCCGCACGTAGCCTGGCGCCATGGTGTTGAAGCCGAGCATGGTCTCGAACTCCGCCGCCGTCGGCTGCGTGGAGAAGCAGGCGCGCAGGAACGCGCGCGTGGCCTCGATGCTCACCGCCTCGTCCGGCGACACCAGCCCGGGAGCGATCGCGCCGGCCGGCGCCTTGGCGTTCAGCGGGCCGTTGGTGGACGCATCGACAAAGTCGATGCCCGCGATGCCGCTGTCGCCGTAGGTCATGAGGTAGTCGCCGAGCACGCGGCCCGCGTAGCTCCAGCCGACCAGCACGGGGCGCTTCATGCCGGTCTGCTCGATGACGGCCTTGAGTTCGTCGGCCCAGCGCTTGCTGTCGGTGTAGTACTCGGTGCCTTGCGGCTTGTCTGAAAACCCGTGGCCGCGCATGTCGTAGGTGACGATGCGAAAGGTCTTCGCCAGGTCGCTGTCGAACTGCTTGCGCCACGAGAGGTAGCTCTGCATGAAACCGTGGATGAACACGATCTCGGGGCCGGCAGCGTTGCCCCATTCCTGCACATGCAGCTTGACGCCATCGGGCGTGGTCACCGTGTGCAGCTTGTAGGGCAGGGCGGGGGCGGCCGCGCTTGCAGCGGCTGGTGCGGGTGAAGCGTTGAGCGTGGGCGTGGGCGTAGGCATGCCTTGGGCCAGTGCGCATTGCGCGCCCATCGCCATGAGCAGCGGCAGCAGGGATCGTTGGAGTCGCATCGAAGTCTTTCCGTGGTGAAGGTGTCGTCGGGCGCGGAGCACAGGGCCCAATGCCCAGCGCCCCGCGGCGGACCCAATGTCGAAACCTTGCACAGGCATGCAAACAGGGCTAACCCTTCCCGTTCATCGAGCGCGCAGGGGCATGCCTGCACCGCCGTGCATGCCCTTGCAACAAAGGAAAAATCAGTACCCCAGCGCGCCCGCCGCCGGCCGCCGCCCGCCCGCACCGGAGGCCTGCTGGAAGGCCTGCGTGATGAGGCCCGTCGTGGTGCTCGCGAAGTACCGCGCGCCCCACTGGCCGTACTTGTCTTCGTCCTGCGGCGTGAGCGCGATCACGCCGCCGCAGTTGCCCGCGTCGCGAATGGCGCACAGCGCGCGCTGGATCGCGGCCTCCACTTCGGGCGCCTTCCAGTTGTTGTCGAAGCCCATGGCGTGCGACAGGTCGTTAGGCCCGACGAACACGGCGTCCACGCCGGGCACCGACGCGATCTCGGCGGCCTGCTCGACCGCTTCGGGCGTCTCGATCATCACGATCAGAGCCACGCCCGCGTTGCTGCGCTCGGTGTGCGCCACGCCGGGGAACGCGCCGTAGCCCGCGGCGCGCGGGCTGAACGCGCTGCCGCGCCGGCCCACGCGCGGGTAGCGCACCTGCTGCACCAGGTCGCGCGCTTCCTCGGCGCTGCCGACCATGGGTATCTGCACGCCGCTGGCGCCCATGTCGAGCACGCGCGAGATGTCGTGGCGCAGGCAACGCACCACGGGCACGATGCCGCTCGCGCGCGCGGCGCGCAGCATGTGCTCGGTGGTTTCCAGGCTGGCGCTGCCGTGTTCGTTGTCGAGGATGACGAAGTCGAAACCCGCGTAGCCGCACATCTCGACGATGGCCGGGCTGGGCAGCGAATTGAACAGGCCGCGCAGGCGCTGGCCGCTTTTCAGCAGCGCGGGCAGGCGGGTGTCGAGCGGGTGATGAGGATGAACAGGATGGTCCATGGTGTCTGTGTGTCCTTCAATGGATGTCGTCGGCCTCGCGCATGGCGGCCTCTATCTTCGCCAGGTTGAAGCCGGGGCCGCGCGCGGCGGCCAGCAGCGGTGCTTCCTTGCGCTGCACGCGGTCGATGCACTCGGGCAGCGCCTGCAGGTAACACGGCGAGATGAGCACCGCGCCGTGCCGGTCGGCATGAATCAGGTCGTCGTGCGCCACGCGCAGGCCGAACACCTCCACCGGCTCGCCGATGCGCTCCACGTGCACGAAGGCATGCGAAGGGCCGATGCTGCCCGCAAGAATGGGAAAGCGCGGCGACAGGTCGCCCAGGTCGCGCACCGAGCCGTTGGTCAGCACGCCCGCCACGCCCAGCCCTTCGTGCACGGCCGAGTTGACCTCGCCCCAGAACGAGCCGATGCCGGGGTGCTCGTCCAGGTCCTGCATCACGACGAGGGTGGGCACGCCGTTCACGGGCGCCACGTGGCGGTAGTAGTCCAGGCGCAGCTGGCGCATGTCGGCCGCAGGCCGCGTGGAAGGCTGCGCGGCGCGAATGCACGCGGTGCGCGCAAAGCCCAGCATCGGCGCCATCGGCTGCGGCGCGGCCACCAGCGTGCCACGGGTGAAGCCCTGCGCGCTGCGACCGCCCATCGCGAGCTCGAGCGCGTTGCAAATGGTGGGCGTGTCGACCGAGCGCAGCTTGCGGGCCAGCGCCTCGCTCAGCACCGGGTGCGGCGCGGCGCTCATTCGAGCGTCACGTGGTTGGTCTTGATGAGCTCGGCGAACTTCAGCGTCTCGTCCTGGATGAACTTGCGAAAGGCCTGCGGCGTCATCGGCTTGGGCGTGAAGCCCTGCGCGGCCAGCCGCTCGACCACCGCGGGCGAGCGCAGCACGGCCACCACTTCGCCGTTCAGCCAGGTGACCACCGGCGCGGGCGTCGCGGCGGGCGCGAGCAGGCCGAGCCAGGTCGCGGCCTCGAAGCCGGGCACGCCCGACTCGGCCAGCGTGGGCAGCTCGGGTGCCAGCGGCGAGCGTGCGGCGCTGGTCACGGCCAGCGCCTTGGCCTGGCTGTTCTTGGCGAAGGCCAGCGCGGTGGTCATGTTGTCGAACTGCATGTCGATCTGGTTGCCCGCCAGGTCGACCAGCGACTGGCTGCTGCCCTTGTACGGCACGTGCACCGCCTTGCCGCCGATGCGGTTCAGGAACATCAGCGCCGTGAGGTGCTGCGAGGTGCCGTTGCCGCTGGAGCCGTAGGACACTGCGTCGGGCTTGGCCTTGACCACCGCGATGAGCGACTTCACGTCGGTCGCGCCCGACTTGTTGCCCGCCAGCAGCACCAGCGGCGTGCTCGCGAGCTCGGTCACGGGGGCGAAGTCCTTGTCGACGTTGTAGCTCACCTTCTTCAGCAGCGTTGGGTTGACCGACAGCGCCGTCTGCGTGCCCAGCAGCAGCGTGTAGCCGTCGGGCTTGGCGCGCGCGACGTACTCGGTGCCGATGCCGCCGCCCGCGCCGGCGCGGTTGTCGACCACCACGGCCGTGCCCCAGCGCTTGCCGAGCTCTTCGGCCACCAGGCGCGCGACGATGTCGGTGGCGCCGCCGGGCGCGAAAGGCACGACGATGGTGACGCGGCCGGTGGCGGGGTAGCCGCCCGGGCCGGCGGGCGCTTGCGCGGATGCGAGGTTGCCGATGCCGCCGGCCAGGGCGAATGCGGCGGCCGCGCGCAATGCGGTGCGGCGCAGGCGCGAGGCCGTTGGAAGGGATGTACGGGATGCGATAGGTGTGTCGTGTTTCATGCTGTCTCTCTCATTCGGCCTGGATGCCTGCGTCCTTGATGACCTTGCCCCACTTCGCGATTTCCGATTGCTGGAACGCGGTGAAGGCCTCCGACGTGCGGCCGTCGGGCTCCACGCCCAGGCCGCGCAATTTCTCCTGCACGTCGGGCATGGCGACGATGGCGGCAATCTCGCGCGCCAGCCGGTCGACCACCGGCTTGGGCGTGCCCGCGGGCACGAACACGCCCTGCCACGACTGCATCTCGAAGTTGGGTGCGCCGGCCTCGGCCAGCGTGGGCACGCCCGGCAGGCTGGCGAGCCGCCTGGCCGCAGTCACGCCCAGCACCTTCACGCGCTTGCCGTCGATCATGGGCCGCGCGGCGGCCACGGTCTCGAACACCATGTCGATCTGCCCGCCCACCAGGTCGACGATGGCCTGCGAGCCGCCCTTGTAGACGATCTGGCGCATGCGTGTGTGCGTGATGTTCTCGAACAGCTGGCCCGACAGGTGCTGCGACGTGCCCGGCCCCGCGGTGCCGTAGGTGAGGCTGTCGGGCTTGGCCTTGAGCTCGGCGATGACCTGCGCCACCGAGTTGAAGCGGCTGCCCTCGGGCACCACGAGCACGTTGCTCACCATGCCCACGAGGTTGACGGGCACGAAGTCCTTCACCGGGTCGTAGCCCAGGTTCTTGTTGAAGAAGGGGTTGACCGCGTGCGTGGTGATGGTGCCGCCGATGACGGTGTAGCCGTCGGCCGGCGCGCGCGCCACGGCCTGCGTGCCGACGATGCCCGACACGCCCGGGCGGTTGTCGATGATCACCGGCTGGCCCAGCCGCTCGCCCAGGTGCTGGGCCACCAGGCGCGCCACGCCGTCGGACACGCCGCCGGGGGAGAAGGGCACGACGTACTTGACGGGCTTGGTGGGCCAGGCGGCCGGCTGCGCATGCGCCACGCCCGCAATGCCGCTCAATGCGGCGAACGTGGAAAGGGCGAGCGGGAGTGCGAGTGCGGCAAGCGTGGCCCGCAGGGCGGGGCGGATTCGGGGGCTCATGGATTTGTCTCCTGGAATGAATGAAATCGTCCCGCTCAGGCGGGCTTCGAAACCTTGGCTTTGCCTGGGTTGCTTCGTTTGCCTTGCGAGGGCCGTGCCGCGCGCACCGAGTCGCGCTCGACCACGCGGCACGCAATGACCACGTTGCGCGGCTGCGCGTCGTCCTGCATCTGCTCGTGCAGCAGCTCGACCGTGGCCTCGACCATCGGCTCCACGCCCTGCACCACGGTCGTGAGGCGGTAGGCGCCCCAGGCCGCCTGCGGCACGTCGTCGAAGCCGACCACGCTCACGTCCTCGGGCACCCGCAGGCCCAGCTCGTGGCGCAGCACGTCCATGGCGGCGATGGCCATGTGGTCGTTGGCCACGAACACCGCGTCGGGGCGCCTGGCGGCAGGCACGCCGGCGAACATGGCGCGCGCCGCGTCGCGTGCGCGCTCGAAGCTGTAGTGGCCCACCTCGCGGCGGAACACCTGCACGCCCGCTTGCGCGAGCACCTCGTTGAAGCCGCGCTCGCGCTCCAGGTTGGTCGAAGACTTTTCCAGCCCCGCCAGGAACGCGATGCGCTTGTGGCCGCGCGCGAGCAGCAGCTCGGCCACCATGCGCCCGCCCTCGCGGTTGTCGGAGGTGACCGAACTGGTCGTGTGGCGTGCGAAGGCGCTGGTGTCGGGCACGCGGTTGAACAGCACCACCGGCACGCCCGAGTCGGCGCACTGGCGCGCGAGGTCGGGCGACAGCATGGCCGAGGCCATGACGATGCCGTCGATCTGGTACTGCAGGATCTCGTCGAGCACGCCGTCGGTCTCGTCGCCGTCGCTGATGAACATCAGCACGTGGTAGCCCTGCTTCTGCAGCTTCTGCGAGAGCTTCTCGATCACCAGCGGATAGAACTGGTTCTCCAGGTAGCCCATGACCAGCGCGATGATGCGGCTGCGCCGTGTGATCAGGCTGCGCGCCATGGCGTTGGGCCGGTAGCCCAGCGACTTGGCCGCGATCATCACGCGGGCGCGCGTGTCTTCCGACACGCTGGCGCCGGGCGTGAAGGTGCGGCTCACGGCCGACTGCGACACGTTGGCCAGTTTGGCGACGTCCTGCGCGGTGGCGTTCGACCTCATGCCGCGCTCCAGCCGCCGTCGAGCATCAGCGCGCTGCCCGTCATGAGGCTCGAGGCCTCGCTGGCCAGGAACACCACGGCGCCCATGATCTCCTCGGTCTTGCCGAGCCGGCCCAGCGCGATGCGCTCGGTGACCCAGTCGCGGAAGGCGGGGTCGGCGAACATGCCCGCCGTCATCGCGGTTTCGATGAAGGTGGGGCAGATGGTGTTCACGCGGATGTTCGCCGGGCCCAGTTCCCAGGCCAGCGCCTTGGTCATGCCCTCGACCGCGTGCTTGCTCGCGCAGTACAGCGTGCGGCGCGGGCTGCCCACCACGCCCATCTGCGAGGAGATGGTGACGATGGAGCCCGGCAGCCCGGCCGCGAGCAGCCCGCGCGCGACCGTGCGCGTGACGTACAGCGTGGCCTTCACGTTCAGCTCGAACACCGCGTCGATGTCGTCGTCCTGCACGTCGACCAGCAGCTTGGGCCGGTTGAGGCCGGCGTTGTTCACCAGCACCTGAAACGGGGCCGCGGCACCCAGCGCGGCGGTCACCGCGGCCGAGTCGGTCACGTCGAGCACCAGCCAGTCGCACGCGCCGCCTTCGGCGCGAATCAGCTCGCAGGCCTCGCGCAGTTCGTTCTCCGAGCGTGCGGCCAGGGTGACGTGGGCGCCGGCGCGTGCCAGCGCCGCCGCCGCGGCCAGGCCGATGCCGCGCCCGGCTCCGGTGACCAGCGCGCGCCGGCCGTCGACCCGAAAGCCCGGCGAGCGGGGCAGCGCGCCGGTCACGACAGCGCCGGCACCGGCTGGTACCACGGCACCTCGGGCCGCGTGCCGTAGCGGCGCACGCGCAGGTTGGCCTGCTCGCCGTGGCCCGCGAAGTTCTCCATGTGGCACAGGCGCGAGCAGTACTCGCCCATGAGCGCGCTGGCCTCGTCGGTCAGCACCTTCTGGTAGGTGCAGGTCTTCAGGAACTTGCCCACCCACAGGCCGCCGGTGTAGCGCGCGTTGCGGTTGGTGGGCAGCGTGTGGTTGGTGCCGATGACCTTGTCGCCGAAGCTCACGTTGGTGCGCGGGCCGAGGAACAGGGCGCCGTAGTTGGTCATGTGCGCCAGGAAGTAGTCGGGGTCGCGCGTGAGCACCTGCACATGCTCGAATGCCAGCTCGTTGGCCTTGCGCAGCATTTCTTCCTGCGTGTCGCAGACGATCACCTCGCCGTACTCGGCCCAGCTCACGGCGGCGATGGCGGCGGTCGGCAAGATCTTCAGCTGCCGCTCGATTTCGGCGAGCGTGTCGTGCGCCAGCTGCTCGCTCGTGGTGAGCAGGATGGCCGGCGACGTGGGGCCGTGCTCGGCCTGGCCCAGCAGGTCGACTGCGCACATTTCGCCGTCGGCGGTGTCGTCGGCGATCACCAGCGTTTCGGTCGGGCCCGCGAACAGGTCGATGCCCACGCGGCCGTAGAGCTGGCGCTTGGCTTCGGCCACATACATGTTGCCCGGGCCCACCAGCATGTCGACCGGCGCGATGGTCTGCGTGCCCACGGCCATGGCCACCACGGCCTGCACGCCGCCCAGCACCAGGATCTCGTCGGCACCGGCCATGGCCATGGCCGTGACGATGGCCGGGTGCGGCGCGCCCTGGTAGGGCGGTGCCGTGGCCACCACGCGCTTCACGCCGGCCACCTTGGCCGTCAGCACGCTCATGTGGGCCGACGCCAGCAGCGGGTACTTGCCGCCGGGGATGTAGCAGCCCACGGCGTCCATCGGGATGTTGCGGTGCCCGAGCACCACGCCGGGGTAGGTCTCGACCTCGACGTCCTTCATCGATTCGCGCTGGATCTGCGCGAAGTTGCGCACCTGTTTCTGCGCGAAGGCGATGTCTTCGATCTCGCGTGCCGAGAGGCTCTCGCGCGCCTTCTCGATGGCATCGGCGGAGAGCCGGAAGTCGGCCGGGTTCCAGTTGTCGAACTGGCGGCTGTAGTCGCGCACGGCATCGTCGCCGCGCGCCTCGACCGCCTTGATGATGCCTTCGACGGTGGCGCGCACCTTGGCATCGTCGTCGGCACGGACTTGCACGTCCTTGCCGCGCTTGAGGTATTTGATCATCGGGTGTTCCCAGTGGTTTGGCGTTGCATACGAATGCAATGTCGAAACCTTGCATTCGTATGCAAACAGGGAAAACCCTAGGTTTTTTTCCGATCGTTCGACTGCCTGTTCAGGCCGAGTTGATCTGGCTCAGCTTCTGAAAATGCTTGCCGAGTTCGTCGATCAGCTTGGACGCCAGCTCGCTCTTTTGCCGCCCCTTCTTGCTCACCACGAAGAAGTCGATGGGCACCAGAGGCTCCACCAGTGTTCGAACCGCCACCTCGTAGCGCGTGCAGGCAGGCGCCACGAATCCCGGCAGCGCCGCCACGCCGTGCCCGGCCTCCACCATCGCGATGATGGCCTGGATGTTCTGCAGCGCACCGCTGCGCGCGGGCGCGGCGTCGAGCTCGCGCAATTGCGCATCCACCAGCTTCTGGATGGGGTTGTCGTTGGGCAGCGCGAGCAGCCGCTCGCCGGAGAATTCAGACCAGGCCGCGCGCTGCCCCGCGCCCGCGCGCCGGCCGCGCGAGCGCGCCGGGGCCGGCGTGCCGGCGCCCGGACTGACGCGCACCATGTGGAACGTGGCGAGCAACTGGCGCTCGATGCCGGCCGCTGGCTTGAAGAAGGCACCCAGCCCGAGGTCGACCTCGCCGGCCTCGATGCCCTGCAATATCTGCCTTCGGTCGAGGTCGCTCACGTTCACCCGGATGCTCGGCTGCACCTGCCGGAAATCGTGCAGCCAGCGCGGCAGCACGCTCGACGCGATCAACGGCGTGGCGGCCAGCGACACCTGCTGCCCGGCCACCGCCGACAGCTGCCCAATGTTGGCGGTCGCGTTGTCCCAGTCGGCCAGCATGCCGCGCGCGGTGGGCAGCAACGACTCGCCCGCCGGCGTGAGGCGCACCGAGCGCGTGGTGCGGTCGAACAGGCGGGCACCCACCTGCGCCTCGAAGTCCTTGAGCATCAGGCTCAGCCCCGCCTGCGTCACGAAGATTTCCTCGGCTGCGCGCGTGAAGCTGCCCAGCCGTGCGATGGCCAGGAAAGCCTGGAGCTGGCGGGTGCTGATATTCATTAGCAGGGCCTATCAATTGATTTGATAGTTTAACTTCTCAAATTTCTCTCGCTGCGATGCAATTGCCCGGTGGCCAATCGGGCCCATTGGCAATGAAGGAAAGAAACACATGGCGGCCCAACCTCTTCACGTACTGATTGCCGGCGCCGGCATCGGCGGCCTTTGCTGCGCATTGGCGCTGCAGCGACGCGGCTTTCGCGTCACTGTGCTCGAACAGGCGCCCGAGCTGGGCGAGGTCGGCGCGGGCTTCCAGGTGAGCGCGAACGGCTCGCGTTGCCTGGCGGACATCGGCCTGGGCGACGAGCTGCCGCAGCTGGCGACCCAGGCCGCCGGCAAGCAGGTCAGGCTGTGGAACACCGGGCAGACGTGGAAGCTGTTCGACCTGGGCGCGGAGTCGGTGCAGAAGTACGGTTTTCCGTACTACCTGATCTACCGCGCCGACCTGCATGCGCTGATGGCGCGCCATGTGCGCGAACGCCAGCCGCACGCGATCCGGCTGGGCGCCAAGGCGGTCGGCTTCACGCAGGACGTCGAAGGCGTCGAGGTCGAGCTCGAGGGCGGCGAGCGCGTGCGCGGCGATGTTCTCGTCGGTGCCGACGGCGTGCACTCGCGCATCCGCCGCGCCATGTTCGGCCCGAGCGATGCGCAGTTCACCGGTTGCGTGGCGTGGCGCGGCCTGGTGCCGCGCGACAAGCTGCCGGCCCACCTGCATGCGAACCTGGGCACCAACTGGATCGGTCCCGGCGCCCACGTCATCCACTACCCGCTGCGCGAGGGCCGGCTCGTCAACTTCGTGGGCATCGTCGAGCGCAGCGACTGGCAGGTCGAGTCGTGGACCGAACGCGGCAGCGTCGACGAGTGCCTGAACGACTTCAGGCACTGGCATGACGACGTGCAGCGGCTCATCCAGGGCATCGACCAGCCCTTCAAGTGGGCCCTGCTGAGCCGCCAGCCCATGGACAGCTGGACCGACGGACGGGCCACGCTGCTGGGCGACGCCTGCCACTCGACACTGCCCTTCCTGGCGCAAGGCGCGGTGATGGCGCTGGAAGACGGCGTGGTGCTGGCCCGCTGCCTGGCCGCCCACCGCGGCGACCCCGCGGCCGGCTTGCTGCGCTACCAGGCGCTGCGGCTGGAGCGCACCTCGCGCATCGTGCGCGGCTCCGCGGCCAACGCGGCGCGTTTTCACAACCCGCTGCTGGCCGACGCCGCGGAGGCGAGCCGCTATGTGGACCGCGAATGGAACGAGGACAGCGTGCGCCAGCGTTATGAGTGGCTGTTCAGCTACGACGCGACCACCGTCGACGTCGGCGGCGCCGTCGATGCCCAGGCCACGAACTGAATTCAAACAAGGAACCCGACGAATGAACGACGACCACGCATTGCCGGCATTGATCCACGACCTGGTGCACGCCTTCCAGGTGCTTGCCATGGACGGGCAGGGCAGCGGCATTTCAGGCCACCTCACGGCTCGCCTGCCGAACGCCCGCACTTTCTGGAGCATTCCCTACGGCTTCGGCTTCGAAGAGGCGACGGCCGAGCAGCTGATCGAATCCGACTTCGAGCTGCGCACGGTCACGGGCGCGCTGCCCTGCAACCCCACGCTGAACATCCACACCGAGATCTACGAAGCCCGGCCCGAGGTGTGCTGCATCCTGCACACGCATTCCGAGGCTTCGCTGGCGCTGGGCATCGTGGGAAGCAACCTCGAGCCGGTGACGCAGAGCGGCGCGCTGTTCTACGAAGACATCGTGCTGTTCGACGAGTTCGACGGCATCGTGCTCGACAAGAAGGAGGGCGCCAGCATCGCCGCGCGGCTGGGCACCAACCGGGCCATCCTGCTGCGCAACCACGGCTCGGTGGTGGTCGGTGAATCCATCGCTGACACGGCCATCGCGGCCACCGTGCTCGAGTTCGCGGCGCGTGTGCAATTGCAGGCCATGGCCGTCGGCACGCCCAAGAAGCTGCCGCCCGCAGAGGCGCGCCAGACCAAGGCCTTTCTGCGCCGCCCCGACGTGGTCGACCTGCGCTGGCAACTGCTGGTGCGCCAGGCGCGGCGGCACAACCCCCACTTCACCTTCGAGAGAACCTTTGCATGAACGCACCCGCAGAAATACCCGCTGGAACAGCCGCTGAGGCAGTCGCTGACGCACGGCCCCCCAAGGTCCTGATGCTGCTGACCTCCGACTTCGTCACCGCGCGCTACGAAGCACTGCGCAAGCGCGCGCCCGACCTGCAGATCGTGACCGAGCTCGGTGCCGGCGCCGACCCCGACGTGACCGCGCTCTTCGCGTTCAAGCTGCCGGCCGGCATCGCGCCGCGCCTGCCCAACCTGCAGCTCGCGGCATCGGTCGGCGCCGGCGCCGACGGCATTCTTTCGGCGCCCGACCTGCCGGGGCATGTGAAGGTGACGCGCGCGGTCGAACCGGGCCTGGGCCTGAGCATGGCGCAGTACGTGTCGCTGCAGATCCTCAGCCACTTCCGCGCGCTGCCGCAAATGCAGGCGCAGCACGCGGCGGGCGAATGGAAGCGCCTGCCGGTGCCCGATGCGCGCGACGTCACGGTCGGCGTCATGGGCCTGGGCGCCATCGGCTCGGTGGTGGCCGAGGTGGTCGGCGCACTGGGCTTCAAGGTGATCGGGTGGACGCGCTCCGAAGCGCGTGCGGCCCGCGTGCCGGTTTTCGTGGGCGAGGGCGGCATGGACGCGTTTCTCGCGCGGTGCGACTACCTGGTGTGCCTGCTGCCCATCACCGCGCAAACCACCGGCCTGCTCGACCGCTCGCGCCTGTCGAAGCTGCCCACGGGCAGCTATGTGGTCAATGTGGCGCGCGGCGGCATCGTGGTCGAGCAGGACCTGCTGGCGCTGGTGGACGAAGGCCACCTGGGCGGCGCCACCTTCGACGTGTTCGCGACCGAGCCGCTGCCGCCCAGCAGCGCCTTCTGGCGGCACGACAAGGTGCTGGTCACGCCGCACATCGCGGCCCAGCCTTCGGTCGGCCCGGTGGTGGCGCAGTTCATCGACAACCTGCGGCGCCTGTCGCAAGGCGAGCCCTTGCTCGACGAGGTCGACAGGCGACTGGGCTACTGAGGCGCTGCACACCACCGCACACCTTGCGGTTTCAAGAAACAAACACGACGGAGACAACCAATGACAAGACGCAAACTGCTCTACGGCCTGGGCGCCGCCCTGGCGCTCGGGCTCGCCCCGCAGGCCGGCCTGGCGGCCGATGCCTATCCCTCGAAGCCGATCAAGGTCATCCTGCCGTTCGCGACCGGCGGCCAGTCGGACGTGGTGGCACGGCTCATCACCGCCCGCCTGTCGGCCGGCCTCGGCCAGCCGATGGTGGTCGAGAACGTGCCCGGCGCGGGCGGGATGATTGCCGCGGCCAACGTGGCGCGCGCCGCGCCCGACGGCTACACGCTGTTCCTGGCGAACGCGAGCACGCTGACCATCGCGCCGTATCTGCAGAAGGGCGTCAACGTCAAGCCGTCGGACTTCACGCCCGTGACCACCGTGAGCCAGTTTCCGCTGGTGCTGGTGGTCAATGCCGCTTCGCCGTACAAGTCGCTCGCCGACGTGATCGCCGCCGCCAAGGCGCGCCCCGACAAACTGAGCTTCGCGTCCCCGGGCTATGGCACCACGCCGCACCTGGTGGGCGAGACATTCAGGCGCGAGGCGGCGATAGAGATCACGCACGTGCCCTACAAGGGCGGCGCGCCGGCGCTGAACGATTTGCTCGGCGGCCAGGTCGACCTGTTCTTCGAAGCGCCCAGCACGCTGCTACCGCAGATACGTGCCGGCAAGATTCGCCCGCTCGCGGTCACCAGCAAGACGCGCATGAGCGCCTTGCCAGAGGTGCGGACCGTGGCCGAGCAAGGCATGCCGCAGCTGGCGCTGGAAAGCTGGTCGGGCTTCGTCGCGCCGCCCCACACCCCCGTCGACGTGGTGGCGCGGTTGCGCATCGAGACCGACAAGGTGCTCAAGAGCCCGGACATCGTGAACAAGCTGCGCGAGCTGGGCTTCGAGGCCACCTCCAGCACGCCGCAGGAGCTTGCGCGCATGGTCCGCGACGAAGGCGCCACCTGGTCGAAGCTGATCAAGGAACGCAACATCACGGTCGACTGAAGCCCTCAGCCCAGGAAGCGCTCGACCAGCCTCACCCAGTAGGTGGCGCCCAGTGGAATCAACGCGTCGTTGAAGTCGTAGCTGGGGTTGTGCAGGCTGCAGGGGCCCGGGCCGTGCGGCATCGCGCGATGGGCGCCGTCGCCGTTGCCGATGAAGGCATAGGCACCGGGCCGCGCCTGCAGCATGAAGGCGAAGTCTTCCGCCGTCATGGCGGGCTCCTGCACGAGGACGTTGCCCTCGCCGACGATGCCGGCGATGACGCCACGGGCAAAGTCGGCCTCGGCCGCCGAATTGACGGTGGGCGGATAGCTTCGGTTGAAGCGCACCTCGCTGCGCGCGTCGTGCGCGCTGCACACGTGGCTGGCGATCTGGGTCATGCGCTGTTCGATCAGGTCGAGCGTGGCCAGCGAGAAGGTGCGGATCGTGCCCCTCAGTTCGCAATTGTCCGCAATCACGTTGTTCGACTGGCCGGCCTGCAGCACGGTCACGGTCAGCACCGCGGCCTCGTCCGGGCTTTTGTTGCGCGAGAGGATGGTCTGGAACGCCTGCACCAGCTCGCAGGCCACGGGCACCGGGTCGACGGCCGCGTGCGGCAGCGCCGCATGGCCGCCCTTGCCGTGAACGATCACGGTGAACTCGGTGCTCGACGCCATCACGCCGCCCGGGCTCACGGCGAACTGCCCCTCGGCCATGCCCGGCCAGTTGTGCATGCCGAACACGGCATCGACGGGAAACCGGTCGAACAAGCCGCCGTCGATCATCGCGCGCGCGCCCGCGCCACCCTCTTCGGCGGGCTGGAAGATGAAGTGCACGGTGCCGTCGAACCGGCGCGTTTGCGCCAGGTGCCGCGCCGCCGCCAGCAGCATCGCGACGTGGCCGTCGTGGCCGCACGCATGCATCTTGCCGGGGTGCGTGCTCGCGTGGCCGAAGGTGTTGAGCTCGGTGACGCGCAGCGCGTCCATGTCGGCGCGCAGGCCGATGGACCTGCTGCCGCTGCCTTGGCGCAGCGAGCCCACCACGCCGGTGCGCGCCAGGCCGCGGTGCACGTCGATGCCGCATTGCGCCAGCTCGGCCGCGACCAGGTCGGCGGTGCGGAATTCTTCATAGCGCAGCTCGGGGTGCGCGTGAATGTCGCGGCGCAGCGCGGCGTTGGCGTCAGTGCGCGCGACGATGGCGTCGATCAATGCCATGGGGGTGCGGGCGGTCATGAAGCCGGCCGCAGTTCTTGCGCGAGCGCATCGAGGAAGCGCGAATTTTCCGTGGCCGTGCCAATGCTCACCCGCAGCCAGTTCTTGAGGCCGTAGGAGCCCAGCGGCCGCGCGATGAGGCCGTGCTGTTCCAGCCGGCCGGCCAGCGCGGCGCTGTCCCCCGTTTCCACGGAGACGAAGTTGGTCGACGACGGCAGGTGGCGCAACCCCCGTGCACGAAAGGCGGCGCACAGCTGTTCGTGGCCCTCGCTGTTGACGGCGAGCGTGCGCGCGAGGAAATCGCCGTCGCCGAGCGCGGCTGCGGCGCCCGCCTGCGCGGGTTGCGACACCTGGAACGGCGCGCGCACCCGGCGCAGCATGCCGGCCAGCGCGGGCTGCGCGATGCCGTAACCCACGCGAAGACCGGCCAGCCCGTAGGCCTTGGAGAAGGTGCGCGTCACGAGCAGGTGGGGGTGACGCCGCACCCAGGCCACGGCGTCGCCCCGCGCGGCGGCGGGCAGGTACTCCAGGTAGGCCTCGTCGAGCACCACCACCGTGCCGTCGGCCTGGGCCGCGATGAAGGCCTCGAGCGCATCGGGGTCGAGGCTGGTGCCGGTCGGGTTTCCCGGGTTCGCGATGTACACGAGCGAAACGGGCTGGCGCGCGCCGAGGCGCAGCATCTCGCCGAGATCGACCGTGAAGTCCGGCGACGGCACCACCACCGCGGTGGCGCCCGCGCGCTGCGCCGCGTTCACATACGCCTGGAACGAGTACTGCGCGTAGAGCGTGAAGCGGCCCGCGCTCAGCAGCGTCGTGGCAGCCATGCCGATCACGCTTTCGGAGCCGGCGCCGGTCACGATCCAGTCGGGCGGCACGTCGAGCTGCAGCGCCAGCGCTTGGGTGAGGTCGGTGCAGTCGTTGTCCGGGTAGCGGGAGAGGTCGATGGACGACGCGGCCAGCGCGGCCAACGCACGGGAGCTGGCCCCCAGCGGGTTTTCGTTCGATGCGAGCTTGACGATGTGCGCGAGCGGCATGTCGATGCGGCGGGCGAGGTCTTCCATCGGCAAGCCCGGCGAGTACGACTTGAGCTGCTCGATGTGCGGGGGGTAGACGGGTGCGTTTCTCACGGGAGGTTTCTTTCGACGTTGGGGAGGGTGGTTGGGTTTCCGGTGTCCGGGTGCCTGGATGTCAGCCCGCGCGGGCAATGCGCGCCTGCAGCGTGCGCACATAGCTGGAAAGCGCGAAGGAAACGCAGAAGTAGAAGAGCGCGATGAACAGGTACATCTCGACCAGCCGGCCGTCGCGCTGCGCGATCTTCGAGGCCGTGCCGAACAGGTCGTCCAGCGACAGCACGTACACCAGAGAGGTGTCCTGGAACAGCACGATGAACTGCGTGAGCAGCACCGGCAGCATCTTGCGCAGGGCCTGCGGCAGCACGATGTACAGCATGGTGCGCGTGCCGTTCATGCCCAGCGCCTGCGCCGCGGCCGCCTGCCCGTTCGGAATCGAGCGGATGCCGGCGCGAATGACTTCGCAGAAGTACGCCGACTCGAAGAGCACGAAGGTCAGGTACGCGGACGCGGTGGCGCCGACCGCCACCGGCGTGGGCGACCCCGCCGCCCACGCCGCCGTGTACGGAACGAGCACATAGAAGGCGAAGAGCCCGAGCACCAGTGGAATGGCACGGAACAGGTTGACGTACGCGTCGCCGGCGGCGCGCAGCACGCGGTTGCCGCTGAGCCGCGCCATCGCGATGCCGCAGCCCAGCAGCAGGCCCGAGAAGCCCGCGACCAGCGTGAGCTTGACGGTGAACGCCAGCCCGGTCGTGAGCATGTAGGGCAACGCATGCCAGACCGAGGCGAAGTCGAAGCTGGAGAACATGCCGCTCACCTTGCGCCGAAGCCCGGCAGTTCGAGACGGCGCTCGAAGCGGCGCATGGCCGTGACGACCGCGAAGTTCAGCAGCACGTAGATGCCCAGCGCCGCGAGAAAAGCCTCGAACACCTGGAACGAGAACTCCTGCATCGCATGCGCCTGCGCGGTCAGCTCGACCAGGCCGATGGTCAACCCGACGGACGTGGCCTTGACGGTGTTCATGGCGTCGGTGGTCAGCGTCGGCCAGATGATGCGGAACGCGCGCGGCAGCAGCACGTGCCGGTAGGTCTGTGCCAGCGTGAGGCCCAGCGCCGCTGCGGCCAGTTGCTGGCCGCGCGCCAGCGCGTGGATGCCGCTGCGCAGCTGCTCGGCCACGCGCGCGGCCATGTAGCAGCCGATGCCGGCCACCACGGTGAAGAACGGGCCGCCCGGCCACTGCTTGACCCAGTCGCCGGCCGCCTTCGGCAGCAGCTCGGGCAGCACGAAGTACCAGACGAACAGCTGCACGATCAGCGGGATGTTGCGAAACAGCTCGACATAGATGCGGCCCGCCGCCTGCGCCTTGGCGGACGGGTGCGTGCGCAGCACGCCCACTGCGGTGCCCAGTGTCAGCGCCACGATGTAGATCAGCAGCGTGGCGGCCACCGTGCATGCGAGCCCGACGGCCAGCAGGTAGCCGTAGGCGCCGCCACCCGTGGGCGACTGCTCGAGAAACACCCGCCAGTTCCATTGGTAGTTCACGCGTTCACCTGCGCTCAGTAGGCGGCCGGGTCGATGGAGTCCGTGGGCTTGGCGTAGGCCTTTCGCAGGGCGGGGCTCATCGGGAAGTTCATTCGCAGGCCGCGCGGCGCAATGGGCTGAACGAACCACTTGTCGTAGTTGGCCTTGGCCGCGGGCGAAGCCAGGTAGGCACTGAGCGCCTTGTCCACGGCGGCCTTGAACTCGGGGTCGTCGCGGCGCATCACCAGGCCGTAGGGCTCGGGCGGTGCAAGGGTGTCGGGCGAGATCACGTAGTCGCCCGGGTCCTTGGCGCTTGCGATGGCGCTGGCCAGCAGCACGTCGTCGCTGACGAGCGCCGCGGCCCGGTCGGTCGCCAGCATCAGGAAGGCCTCGGGCTGGTCCTTCGCGTTGACGATGCGCAGGTTCAGGTTCTGCTTCAGGTTGAGCTCGTTGAGGATCACCATGTGGTTCGAGCCCGGCACCGCCACGACGGTCTTGCCCTTGAGGTCGGCAATCGACTTCAGGTTGCTGGCCTTCTTGGCCGCGAAGGCGGTGGCCGTCAGGAAGAAGGTGTTGCTGAACGCCACCTGCTTCTGGCGCGCCGCGTTGTTGGTCACGCTGGCGCAGTCCATGTCGATGGTTCCATTGCCCAGCAGCGCGAGCCGGGTCTGCGCCGTGACGGGCTTGAGCTCGACCTTCAGGGTCTTGATGCCGGCGTCGGCCTTGAGGCTCTCGACCAGCGCCTTGCAGATGTCGACGGTGAAGCCGATCACGTTCTGGCTGTCGTCGACATACGCGAACGGCACCTGGTTCTCGCGCACGCCGAGGGCGATCGTGCCGGTGTCCGCGAGCTTTTTCAGCGTGCCCGAAAGCGGTGCCGCCGGCGGCTGGGCGCCCGTCTGCGCAACGCTCATTGAGAAGCCCGTCAACAGCGCGGCGCCGACGATCCATGTGGAGAAAGCTTTGCGCATTTTTTTCCTTCGAGGAGAGTGGAGGGAGACCGGCGAATGGTCTTTGCTGCGGCGCGGGCTGTCCATGCCGCGGGCGGCATCGCGATTCCACATCGCTATCAGCCGGCAACGAACGGGCCGCGGGGCAGGCGCGCGACCGCGGCCGGGCGATGCGCAACGGCTATCCCGATGACGCCGAAGCGGTGGACGCGCCGCAGCACTGCGCACACGATGCCGGGCATTTCAGGAGTTCACTTCCATGCCGCTCGACACGCCGTTTCCCGCCTCTTTCCAGACACAGATCCCCGACACCATTCCGCCCTGGCCTTGCTACCTGAACGGCGAGTTCACCAACCTGCGCGAGGCGCGGGTGTCGGTGCTCGACCGGGCCTTTCTTTTCGGCGACGCGATCTACGACGTGGTGCCCGCCTACGACGGCCAGCCCTTCATGTTCGATGCGCACATGGCGCGCCTGGCGCGCGGCCTGGCCGAGATGAGGATTCCCGAGCCGATGGCGCGCCACGCATGGCACGCGCTCACGATGCGTTTGCTGGCCATGCATGCGGAAGCGGACCCGCACCCGAGTGGCATGCGCTACCAGCTGGTGTATTTCCAGGTCACCCGCGGTGTCGCGATGCGCGAGCACGCAATGCCGCAAGGCATCGCGCCCAACGTGTTCGCCATGGTCAACCGCATGCCCGTGCCGAGCGAGGCACAACGCCGCCATGGCGTGGCCTGCATCGCGGCCGAAGACTTCCGCTGGCGCAAGGCGCACCTCAAGTCCACCAGCCTGCTGGGCGCTGTGTTCTCGAAGCAGCTGAGCGTGGACGCGGGCGTCGCCGACACCATCATGTTCCGCGACGGCCAGCTCAGCGAGGCCTCCGCCAGCAACGTGTGGCTGGTGAAGAACGGCCGGGTGTTGGGCGTGCCGAAAAGCAACCGGGTGCTCGAAGGCGTGCGCTACGGGCTGCTGGAGTCGCTCTGCCTTGAGGAAGGTCTGCCCTTCGAGCTTCGCGAGGTGTCGCGCGCGGAGGTGTTCGACGCGGACGAGCTGATCCTGTCGTCCGCGGTGAAGGAGCTGGTGCCGGTGGTCGCGCTCGACGGCCAGCAGATCGGGGACGGCACGCCGGGCGCCGTCTTCGCAAGGCTGTATGCGGCCTACACACGGGCCTACACGCGGGCCTAGACACGGGCCTGCATGCAGGCCTGAACTCGGGGCTGAACGCATGCCATCGCGCGCGCTCGCGATGGCAGTTTCAGGGCGGAGGGCGCCGCGACGCGGCCTGGCTGATGCGCGAGAACGAGCGAAGCATCGCGACCAGCGTCTTCGCCTCGGGGCTCAGCCTGCGGCTCGCCCTCGACACGATGCCCACCTCGTAGCGCCGCGAGGGGTGCGGGAGCTTGATTTCCACGAGCTGCCGCGCCGTCAAGGGATGGTCCAGGATGGACCTTGGCATGCGCGACACGCAGTCGGAGTCGATCAGCATCGAGACGGCGCCGAACAGCGAATCGGACACCGCGGCGATGCGCGGTCGCCCCATTTGTTGCTGCAGGAACAGCTCCTGGATGCTTTCGTCGTCCTGCCCGGGTCGCCCGGGCGCACCCACCACCACCCATTGCAGGCCGGCCAGCTCGCCGATGGCGCGCGCACCGGCGCTCGGGTGACCGGCGCGCGCGACGATCACCGCCTCCGACTCGTAGAGCACGTCCACCCGCAGGTCGGCCGCGTCGAGCTTCTCGGGCAGCCGCATGACCGCGAGTTCCAGCCTGTTGTCGCGCAACGCTGACAGCAGTTCCGAGTTCGCGCTTTGCGTCAGGTGGATGGCAACGTCCGGCAGCGCGCGGCGAAAGTCCTGCAGCACGGCAGGCACGAGCCGCAGCGACGGCTCGACCGACACGCCCAGCGCAACCTGTGTCGCCCGGCGGCCCTGCGCGCCGCGCAGCCATTCCTCGGCCCGCGTGGCCTCGATGAGCGCCGCCTGCGCATACGGAAGAAAGGCCTGGCCGTCGGCGGTGAGCGCCACGCCCTTGGCCGTGCGCTCGAACAGCGAGAGCCCGTGTTCGTTCTCCAGCCGCGCCACGCTCTTGGTCAGGCCGGCTTGCGAGACGTCGAGCGCGCGTGCCGCGGAGCGGAAGCCGCCATGCGTGATCACGGCGTTCAAGTCACGAAGTTGCTGCAGATTCATGGCGCGGCCCGGAGCTGTGAAGGCAGCCACTATGCCGCGTCAGCGCGGTGGCGAACAGCCTTGCGTGCGCGCAATCGGATTGATTGGCAGAGGATATCAATTGATTTGATATTTAAATTTCACAAATCTAAGGCGTGCGCGTGAAATACCCGGCTTCGGCTTTCAGCCCCTCCGGTTTTCAAAGGCAGTGACTTGATCAAGATTCAGAACGTATCGAAGTGGTACGGCCCGGTGCAAGTGCTCGACGACTGTTCGGTGAGCATCTCCAAGGGCGACGTGGTGGTGGTGTGCGGGCCTTCGGGCTCGGGCAAGTCCACCCTCATCAAGACCGTGAACGCGCTCGAGCCCTTCCAGAAGGGCGAGATCACCGTCAACGGCATTCCGCTGCACGACCCCAAGACCAACCTGCCCAAGCTGCGCTCCAAGGTCGGCATGGTGTTCCAGCACTTCGAGCTGTTCCCGCACCTTTCGGTGACGGAGAACCTCACGATCGCGCAGATCAAGGTGCTGGGCCGCACGCCCGACGAGGCCAAGACCCGCGGCCTGAAGATGCTCGACCGCGTGGGCCTGATGGCGCACAAGGACAAATTCCCGGGCCAGCTGTCGGGTGGCCAGCAGCAGCGCGTGGCCATTGCGCGTGCGCTGTCGATGGACCCGATCGTGATGCTGTTCGACGAACCCACCTCGGCGCTCGACCCCGAAATGGTCGGCGAAGTGCTCGACGTGATGGTGAGCCTGGCCAAGGAAGGCATGACCATGATGGTGGTTACGCACGAAATGGCATTCGCCCGCAAGGTGGCCAGCCGCGTGATCTTCATCGACGTGGGCGGCAAGATCCTGGAAGACTGCCCGAAGGACGAGTTCTTCAGCCACCCGGAAAACCGCCAGCCGCGCACCAAGGACTTCCTGGACAAGATCCTGGCGCACTGAAAGCGCCGCGGATGCGTTTTCAGCGTGCTGCCCGGCTCACTGCCGCGCTTCGTCGTAGCTGCGCCGGCATTCCTCGATGCGCGGCCAGTGGTCCCGTATCCACGAGGTGAACCCTTCCAGCGCGGGCAGCATGCCCGCGCCCATTTCGGTGAGTTCGTACTCCACGCGTGGCGGCACTTCCGCGAAGTAGTGCCGCACCAGCAGCCCGTCGCGCTCCAGGTTGCGCAGGGTGAGCGTCAGCATGCGCTGGGTGATGCCCTCGATGCCGGTCTTGAGCGCCGAGAAACGAAGCCGGTGGCCGGGTGCTACAGCAAGGTGCGACATGACCAGGATCGTCCATTTGTCTCCCAGCCGCGCGAGCACGCCGTGGGGTGCGCAGGGCGTGAAGCGAGGGCCCTGCTCGGTCTCGGCGTAGGGCCGCCCGTTGATTGTTTTCTGCAGCCGTACCATCCGTGTGCCTCAGGTTAAGCAATGTGCCGCCGCCGGCCATTTTTTCGTGAGTATAGATTCGTAACCCTTGTTCATTCACGAGGGTATTTTTCATGTCGGACAGCAAGAGAATCCTGGTTTTCGGCGCCACCGGACAGCAGGGCGGGTCGGTCGCCGCGGCGGCGTTGAAGGCCGGATGGCAGGTGCGCGCACTGGTGCGAGACCCTGGGTCCGCGAGGTCGCTGGCACTTCGCGAGGCGGGTGCGGACATCGTGCGCGGCACCTTCGCCGACACCGAGGCCATCCGCAACGCGATGAAGGGCGTGCACGGCGTCTTCAGCGTGCAGCCGAGTTCGGGCCAGGGCCCGGCGCTCGGGCTCAGCGACGAGGAAGAAGAGCGCTACGGCATTGCTGTTGCCGACCTGGCGCTCGAGAGCGGCGTCGAGCACCTGGTCTATACCTCGACCGGCGCGGTGAGCGACGGGCTCACCGGCATGGGCCATTTCGACAGCAAGGCGCGCATCGAGGCACATGTGCGCACGCTGCCGATCACCTTCACCATCGTGCGGCCGGCCGCGTTCATGGAAATGCTGGTGATGCCCGGCTTCGGGCTGGACACCGGACGCTTCAATTTCTTCATGAAGCCCGAGCAGGCGATGCAGCTGCTGGCGGTGGAAGACATCGGCAAGCTCGTGATGAAGGTCTTCGCGGACCCTGCCCGTTTCGGTGGGCAGGCCTTCGAGCTCGCGGGCGACAAGGTGACCGGCCAGCAGCTGCAGGCCTTGTTCACCGAGGCGGCGGGCCGGCCGATCACGTACGCGCGGTTTTCCGATGATGTGCTGAGGGGCAACCCCTTTCTTGCCAAGCTGACGGCCCTGCTCGACGACGGACGCCTGGTGGGCAAGGCCGACCTGGCCGCGTTGCGCGCGCTGAACCCCGAGCTGCAATCGTTCCGTGCCTGGCTCGCAGGCAACGGGCGCGATGCGTTCCGGGCGGCGCTGGGAACCGGCGGTGCGTGGGGCTACGGCCACGCGTAAGGCCGGACCTGCGCAGGGCCTCGGCCCGCAGGGCGCCATCAAGGCGGCTAATCGACCTGCTGGTGCCCGTCCAGATAGTCCAGCAACGCCCGAACCGCCGGCATCATCCCTTTGCGGCTCGTGAACGCCGCCTGCACATGCCCCGGCGGCGAGGCCCAGCCCGGCAGCGCGAGCGCGAGCCGCCCGGCGCGCAGGTCGTCGTGGCAGATCTTGCGCGGCAGCAAGGCCAGGCCCAGCCCGTTCACCGCGGCCTCCTTCAGCGCGAACATGTCGTCGGTGACCAGCCGGGGCTCGTGGCGCACTTCCACCACGCGCTGCCCGTCGCTCAGTTGCCAGCGCGCCCGCTCGCCGACCGCGGGCAATGAGAGCGTCGGCAAGCCGGCCACGTCCTCGGGTGCGCGGGGGCGGCCCACCGCGGCCAGGCAGGCGGGGCTTGCGACCAGCACGTCGACCGATTCACCCAGCTTGCGCACGACCTGGTCGGAGTCTTCGAGCGGCGGCCTGCGCACGCGCAGCACCACGTCCATGCGCTCCTGCACCGGGTCGATGCGCCGGTTCGAAATGAGCACCTGCAGCCGCACCTTGGGGTGCAGCGTCATGAAGCCGGGGATGAGCGGCGTGAGCCACACCTGCGCCAGCGTCATCGGGCAGCTGATGCGCACCTCGCCCGCGGGCTCGCTCGATGCCTGCTTCACGCCGTCGTCGGCCGCCTGCGCCAGCTCGACCAGCGCGCGGCATTGCTCGAAGTAGCCCTGGCCGGCGGTGGTGAGGGTCACGCGGCGCGACGAGCGTTGCAGCAGTCGCACGCCCAGCCGGGCCTCCAGCGCGGTGATGCGCCGGCTGAGCCGCGACTTCGGAATGCCGAGCTGGCGGCCGGCCTCGCTGAAGCCGCCGTGCTCCACCACCTTCGCGAAATAGACCAGGTCGTTGATGTCGTGCATGGCGCAAATGTGGCAGTGGTGCGGTCGAAGCAGCGCGGTTCGTCGTTGCGCCCGCGGAACGATTCGTTCCAGCCGACCCGCTGGATCGCGCGCTTCGCTCGCCGGATGATGGCCGTTCTTATATCCCGGAATGCTCTATGAAAGCCCTGCTCATCGACCCGCGCCCGCCCTGCGATCCTTCCGTCCACAGGCCGACCCTGGTTGCGTTCTGCGACCGCGCACAGGCGGTACTCGCATGAAGCTCGTGTCTTTCGCGTTCGAAGGGCACGAGGGCTTCGGCCTCGTGCGCCGCGACGAGGTGCTCGACGTGAGCGCACTCGAAAACGGGCCGCGCGAGCTGCTGTCGATGCTGAACATGGAAGCCGCCGGTTGGCAGTGGCTGGAACGCGCCACGCCGAAAGCCCGGCGGCTGCCGCTGGCCAGCGTGCGCCTGCGCGCGCCGGTGCCCGCGCCGCGCAAGTTCCTCGGCCTGGGCGGCAACTACGCCTCGCACCTGGAAGAGGCCCGCAAGATCGGCCTGGTCAGGGCGCCGGGCCAGGTCTGGTTCAACAAGCAGGTGAGCTGCGTCGCCGGCCCCTTCGACCCGGTGCACCTGCCGGCCGTGTCGGGCGAGTTCGACTACGAGGGCGAGCTGGGCGTGGTCATCGGGCGCCGCTGCCGGCACGTGACGCGCGAGAACGCGATGGACATGGTGGCCGGCTTCGTGGTGGTCAACGACCTGAGCGTACGCGACTGGCAGATGCGCGCGCCCACGCACACGCTGGGCAAGTCCTTCGACACGCACGGCCCCTTCGGCCCCTGGCTGGTGACGCGCGACGAGCTGCCCGACCCGCACCGCCTGCGCCTTCGCACCTGGGTCAACGGCGAGCTGCGGCAAGACGGCAACACCGCCGAGATGACCCACCGCGTGGAAGACATGCTGGTCGAGCTGACCACCGCCTTCACGCTGGAGCCCGGCGACGTGCTCACCACCGGCAGCCCCGCCGGCGTGGGCGGCCTCATGGACCCGCCGACCTACCTGCGCGTGGGCGACGTGGTGCGCGTGGAGATCGAAAGCATCGGCGCCATCGAGAACACGGTGATCGCCGAGCCGCTGCCCTGAGCAACGACCCACCATTCAAAAAAACAAGAGAGACAACGACACCATGACCCCCCGAACCCTACCGGACGCCGCCGCCGAGCCCATCCGCCCCTCCAAGCTGGCCCATGTCGTGCTGCGCGTGAGCGACCTGCCGCGCTCGCGCGCCTGGTATCTCGAACTGCTGCAGGCCTGGCCGGCCTTCGAGAACGAGATGCTGTGCTTCATGACCTACGACGACGAGCACCACCGCATCGGCCTCATCGCTCGCCCGGACCTGGGCGTGGCCGACGACGCGCTGGCCGGGCTCGAGCACATCGCCTTCACCTTCGCCACGCTGGAGCGGCTGCTCGCGACCTTCCGGCGCCTGAAGGCGGCGGGCGTCACGCCGTACTGGAGCATCAACCACGGACCCACGGTGTCGCTGTACTACAAGGACCCGGACGGCAACCGCGTCGAGCTGCAGTACGACGTTTTCGACCGGCCCGCAGACCTGGACGCCTTTTTCGGCGGCGGCGCGTATGTGCGCAACTTCATGGGCGTGCGCTTCGACCCGGAGGACCTGATACGCCGCTACGAAGCGGGCGAGCCGCTGCGCAGCCTCACGGCGCGGCCGGAGCTGCCGGTGGGCAGCACGCCGTGGGATGAGTTGGTGAACTGACGAGTTGGTGAACTGACGAATTGGAGAGCCATGAGCGTCAGGCGCCCGGTGCGGCATCGAGGTGGCAGGCCCGCGAGTGCCCTGGCGCCACCGTCTCCAGCACCGGGCTGCGCACGCTGCACACCGGCATGGCCTGCGGGCAGCGTGGATGAAAGGCGCAGCCTCCGGGCGGATTCATCGGCGAGGGCAGCTCGCCCTTGATCGGGATGTAGACCCGCGCGCCGCCATCGAGCGATGGAATCTCGTTGAGCAGCGCGCGGGTGTAAGGGTGCGACGGCCGCAGGAACAGGTCGCGCGCGGGAGCGGACTCGACGATCTTTCCCAGGTACATGATGAGCACGCGGTCGGCCATGCGCTCCACCACCGCCAGGTTGTGGCTGATGAACAGGTAGCCCAGGTTCATGTCGTCGCGCAACGCCATGAACAGGTTCAGCACCTGCGCCTGCACCGACACGTCGAGCGCGGCCACCGCCTCGTCGCACACCAGCAGCGTCGGCTGCACGCTCAACGCGCGCGCGATGACGATGCGCTGGCGCTGGCCGCCGGAGAACTGGTGCGGAAAGCGCTGTGCGTACGCGGGGTCGAGCCCGACCTTGCGCATGAGCTGCGCGACATGGTCGGCTAGGTCGGCCTTCGCCACCAGCCCGTGCACGCGCGCCGCCTCGCCGATGGCCTCGCCCACGCGGATGCGCGGGTTCAGCGACGCGAAGGGGTTCTGGAACACCATCTGCACGCCCAGGTCGAAGGCGCGGCGTTTTGCAGGGGCCAGCGTGTCGACGTTCTCGCCACGGAACATGATCTCGCCGCCGCTCGGCCTCGCGATGCCCGCCGCCACGCGGCCCAGGCTGCTCTTGCCGCAACCGGATTCACCCACGAGCCCGATCACCTCGCCGGGCCGCACCGACAGGTCAACCTCGCGCACCGCGTGCACTTCGTTGGCCGGCGGGCGCAGGCCGAGGCGCGCCATCAGGGCCGCGCCCATGCCGGGGCTGCGGGCGCCGTAGCGCTTCTCGATGCCCTTGAGTTCGAGCAACGGCGCTCCTGCCGATAGTGCAGCCGGGGCGGAAACCGGCATCGCGTCGTTCATGCGGCCTCCGCGACATCGAGCGGAAACCAGCACCGCCAGCTCACGCCAGGGCTGGGCTCGGTGAGCCCGGGTTCATGCTCGCGGCACTGTGGCTGCGCACGCGCGCACCGGGGCGCGAAAGAGCAGCCCGTGCGCGCCTCCAGCGGGTTGGGCGCGCTGCCCGGAATCTGCGCCAGCGCCTGGCCGTGCGCCTGCCCGATGCGCGGCACCGCGCCGATGAGCCCGGCCGTGTAGGGGTGGCGCGGCCGTTCGATGAGCATGCGCGTGGGCGCCGACTCGACGATGCGCCCCGCATACATCACGGCCACGCGGTCGGCCAGCCCCGCGACCACCGCCAGGTCATGCGTGATCCACAGCAGCGCGGTGCGCGACTCGCGGCACAGCCGCTGCATCTCATAGAGGATCTGGCCCTGGATGGTCACGTCGAGCGCGGTGGTGGGCTCGTCCGCGATGATCACGTCGGGCCGGTGCAGCAGCGCAATGGCAATGGCCACGCGCTGGCGCA
The DNA here is from genome assembly GCF_041355175.1 of Variovorax sp. RCC_210. Classification (NCBI taxonomy): domain Bacteria; kingdom Pseudomonadati; phylum Pseudomonadota; class Betaproteobacteria; order Burkholderiales; family Comamonadaceae; genus Variovorax; species Variovorax sp. RCC_210. The sequence goes on from NZ_JBFUPJ010000003.1 coordinate 493,793, forward strand.
TGCCGCCCGAGAGCTCGTGCGGATAGGCATCGAGCCGCTTCTGCGGCGCCGCGATGCCCACGCGCACCAGGCTTTGCAGCGCACGCTCGCGCGCCTCATTCCTCGACACCTTCTCGTGCGCGGTGACGGCCTCGGTCATCTGCGTGCCCACGCTGAGCACGGGGTTGAGCGTCATCATCGGGTCCTGGAAGATCATCGCGAGCTTGCGCCCGCGCAGCGAGCGAAGGGCCTCCGGCGTTTCGGCCACCACGTCGCGCCCGCCCAGCAGCACGCGCCCCGCCACCACGCGGCCCGGCGGGTCGATGAGCCCCATGATCGAGAAGCCCGTCACGCTCTTGCCCGAGCCCGACTCGCCCACCAGCCCCACGATTTCGCCGCGCGCCAGTTCCAGGTCTACGCCGTCGACCGAGCGCACCATGCCCTCGCGGGTGTCGAACCAGGTCTTCAGGCCGGAGACGGACAGCACGGCGTCGGGCGGCAAGTGCTGCAGGTCTTGCATGCCATGGGTGTCATGGGTGATGGATGCGTTCATCGTTCGCCCCTCGGATTGACGATCTGGCGGAACCTGTCGCCCACGATGTTGAAGGCCAGGATGGCAATGGCCAGCGCCAGGCCCGGGAACAGGCTGAGCCAGTAGCGCCCCGACATGAGGTAGTCGAAGCCGTTGGCCGTGAGCATGCCCAGCGACGGCTCGCTCACCGGCACGCCCACGCCCAGGAACGACAGCGCCGCCTCGGCCGCGATCGCCTCGGCGAATTCGATGGTGGCAATCACGATCAGCGGCGGCATGCAGTTGGGCAGCAGGTGGCGCAGCAAACGGCGCGCGCGGCCGAAGCCCAGGCACACGGCCGCCTCCATGTACTCCTTGTCGCGCTCCACCATGGCCGCGGCCCGCGCGGCGCGCGCGAAGTAGGCCCAGCCGCCGACGATGAGCGCGATGACCACCTTGTCCACGCCCTTGCCGAGAATGGCCAGCAGCACCAGCGCGATGAGCACGCCGGGCAGCGCCAGCTGGATGTCGACGATGCGCATGATGAGCGCGTCGACCCAGCCGCGCGAAAAGGCCGCGAGCAGCCCCATCAGCGTGCCGATGACCAGCGCGCCCAGCGTGGCGAGCACGCCCACGTAGAGGCTGATGCGCAGGCCGAACAGAATGGCCGAGAGCATGTCGCGCCCCTGCTCGTCGGTGCCCAGCCAGTAGCGCATGCGGCCGTCCCCCGAGAGGCTGCCTGGCGCCAGCTTGGAGTCGAGGATGTCGAGGCTCGCAAGGTCGTAGGGGTTCTGCGGTGCGATCCACGGCGCCAGCAGCGCGGCCAGGACGATGAGCGCCAGCACCATGCTCGCGCACACGGTGACGCGGCTTTCGAACAGGCGTTCGAAGGTGCTGCGCCATCGGCCCTGGGGCGGCGTTCTCTTAGGCAGGGCGGGAGCTGCAGGCACGGCAGGTGGAGCCGGCAAGGCTGAAGAGGCCTCCGGCGGCGGGAGCTTGGTCATGCGGCACTTGCCTTCAAACGAATGCGCGGGTCGAGCACGCCGTACAGCAGGTCGAGCACCAGGTTCAGCACCACCAGGAACGACACCACCACCATCACATAGGCCACGACCACGGGGCGGTCGAGCTGCACGATGGAGTCGATCAGCAGCTTGCCCGCGCCGGGCCACGCGAAGATCGATTCGGTGATGACCGAGAACGCCGCCAGCCGGCCGAACTCCATGCCGATCACCGTCACCAGCGGCACCAGGAGGTTGCGCAGCATGTGCACGCCCACGATGCGCGAGCGGCGCAGCCCCTTGGCGCGCGCGAACTGCATGTATTCGCTGCCGACGATTTCCATGGCCGCCGCGCGCGTGAGCCGCGCCAGCAGCGCGATCTTGGGCAACGCCAGCGTGAGCGAAGGCAGCACGATGTGCGCGAGGCCGTCGAGCGTCAGGAAGCTCCACGGAATGCCCAGCACCATGCGCGTGTCGCCGCGCCCCGACGAGGGCAGCACGCCGGCCCACACGGCCAGCACCATGATCAGCACGATGGCGATCCAGAACGACGGCAGGCTCAGCCCCACGATCGAAAACCCCATGCCCGCGCGCGAGATCCACGCGCCGGGCTTCACCGCCGCGTAGAGCCCCAGCGGCACGCCGACGAGCGTGGCGACCAGGATGGCCGTGACCGCCAGCTCCAGCGTGGCGGGCACGCGCTGGAAGATGAGCTGCATCGCGGGTTGCCCGGCCAGGAAGCTGCGGCCGAAATCCGCATGCAGCGCACCGGCCAGGAAGCGGCCGTATTGCACCCACACCGGCTGGTCCAGCCCCAGCGACTGCGCCACGGCCAGCTTCTCGGCCTGCGTGGCCAGCGGGTTGATCATCACGTCCACCGGGTTGCCGATGACGTACACCCCCACGAACACGAGCGCCGACACCGCCAGCAGCACGATGGCGGCCTGCATCAGCCGCGCGAAGACGAAGCCCGGCATGCCCGGTCCTACTTGCTGCGGTCGGTGCCGCGCTCGGCCACGGCCGCGCCGGCGGCGCGCACGTACTGCGACATGTAGATCTGGTCGGCCCGCGTGGCGTAGCTCAGCCCCTTGCGCATGGCCATGGCCGTCTTCTCGAAGTGCAGCGGGATCACGGCCACGTCGTCTTCCACGGCGGTCTTCTCGATCTTGCGCACCAGCGCGATGCGCTCGGCTTCGTCGAGCGTGGACGATGCGCGCTCGATGAGCGCGTCGAGTTCGCGGTTGCTGTAGCGCTCGTAGTTGGTGGCGCCGTCGCTGGGCTTGCCGCCGCGGGTGGCGAACAGGGCGCGCATGCGGTCGGTCGACACCAGGTCGGCCCAGCCCGTGATGTGGCTCGGATAGTCGTAGGCCACGAGGTTCTTGAAGAAAATGGCGGTGGTGGGCGTGTCCAGCGACACCTTCACGCCCGCGCGGCCCCACATGGAGGCCACGGCCTGCGCGACCTTGGCGTCGTTGATGTAGCGGCCGTTCGGCGCGCCCAGCGTCATCGTGAAGCCGTTGGGGTAGCCGGCCTCCTGCAGCAGCTTCTTCGCGCCCGCGACGTCGGCCGCGGGCAGCCTGGCGGCGGCGCTGCCGCCTTCCATCATGGGCGCGATGGTGCCGGCGGTGGGCAGGCCCACGTCTTCCATGATGCGTTCGCCGAGCACCTTGCGGTCGATGGCCAGCGCCAGCGCGCGGCGCACGCGCACGTCTTTCAGCGGATTGGCGTCGAGGCCCGCGAACTTGGGCGCGGCGGTGTCCAGGCCGATGTACACCAGCCGCGTGGTGGGCGCGCTGGACACCTTCACCTGCGGATCCTTCAGCAGCCGGGGCAGGTCGTCGGGCGTGGGGTCTTCGATGATGTCGATGCCGCCCGACAGCAAGGCGCTGATGCGCGCGGCCGGGTTGGTCACGAAGCGCAGCACCACCTTCTGCCAGTGCACGGGCTCGCCCCAGTAGAGCGGGTTGCGCGCCAGGGCTATCTCCGCGCCGCGGGTCCACGAGACATACACGAAGGGGCCGGTGCCGACCAGGCCGTCGCCGCCGTTCAGCTGTGCCGTGGTCTTGCCTTCGGGCGCAGGGCCCGAGGCGCTTTTCTTCGACATGATCATCAGCCGCTCCAGCGCGCGCGGCAGGCTGGGGTTGGGCGCGTCGGTCTCGATGCGCACGGTGAGCGGGTCGACGGCCTTCACGCGCTGGATGCCGCGCGCGAAGATCGACATGGGCGAGGGGCTGTTGGGCACCTTGAGCGCGCGCTCGAAGGAGAACACCACGTCGTCGGCGGTGAAGGGCGTGCCGTCGGAAAACTTCACGCCGGGGCGCAGCTTGAACACCCACGCAGTGGGCTCGACGAGCTTCCATTCGGTGGCCAGCGCGGGCTTGAGCTTCATGTCCGCATCGGAGGTGACCAGCGGCTCGAAGATGTGGCGCGCCACCACCATGTCGGTGGTGATGGCGCGAAACGCCGGGTCCAGCGACATCGGCTCGCCCTTCAGGCCGACGGTGAGCGTCTGTGCGCACAGCGGGCCGGCCAGCGCCCCGAGCAGTGCCGCGGCCAGAAGGCCCCGGCGCGAATTGGCACGAACGAAGCGCTTCATGGCGTGTTCCTCAGGAGGCGTTGGCGCGCAGGTAGCGCTCTGTCAGTCGGACCCAGTAGCTGGCCGCGATGGGCAGCAGCGCATCGTTGAAGTCGTAGCCCGGGTTGTGCACCATGCAGCCGCCGGTGCTGTGGTGGTCACCCGTGCCGTTGCCCATGTAGAAGTATGCGCCGGGCACCGCTTCGAGCATGAAGGAAAAGTCTTCGCTGCCGGTGCTGGGGCGCATGTTCGGGATCAGGCTTTCCTTGCCGAACCACTCCACTGCCACTTCGCGTGCGAACTCGGTGGCGGCCGCGTCGTTGATGGTGGCGGGGCAGCCGAACCCGTAGTCGACCTCGGCCACGCACTGCATCGCGATGGCCTGGGCCTTCACCACCTCGGGGATGCGGGTGCGCAGCCAGTCGCGGATGGCCGGGGTGAAGGCACGCACCGACACCGTGAGCTTCACTTCCTCGGGAATCACGTTCGAGGCTTCGCCGCCATGGATGGCGCCCACCGTGATGATGGCGGTGTCGCGCGGGTCGGTGTTGCGCGAGACGATGGTCTGCAGCGCCAGCACCACGTGCGCCGCCGCCACCACGGGGTCGGTCGCGTCGTGCGGTTTGGCACCATGGCCACCCTTGCCGCGCACCGTGATGCGCACCGTGTCCGCCGACGCCATGAAGGTGCCCGTCAGGAAGCCGAAGGTGCCCAGCCGTTCGCCGGGCGCGTTGTGCAGCGCGAACACCATGTCGCAGGGGAACATTTCGAACAGCCCGGCCTTGACCATGATCTCGGCGCCGCAGTCGCGCTCTTCGGCGGGCTGGAAGATGAGATGCAGCGTGCCGTCGAAATTGCGCGTGGCCGCCAGGTGGCGCGCGGCGGTCAGCAGGATGGCCGTGTGGCCGTCGTGGCCGCAGGCGTGCATCACGCCCGGGTTCCGGCTGGTGTAGTCCAGGCCGGTGTTCTCGTGGATGGGCAGCGCGTCCATGTCGGCGCGCAGGCCCAGGCGGCGCGTGCCGCTGCCGCAGGTGAGCGTGCCCACCACGCCGGTGCCGGCCAGGCCGCGATGCACCTCGTAGCCGTAGGAGGCCAGCGTTTGCGCGACCAGGTCGCTGGTGGCGTGCTCCTTCAACGAGAGCTCGGGGTTGGCGTGGATCTTGTGCCTGATCGCGACCATTTCGCGTTCGATGGCGCGAACGCCTGAAAGTACCGTGTCCATGGGGCTCCTGGGTTGAGTGAGGGGGTCAGTTGTCGATGCCGTTGTCGGTGCCAGTGCCTGCGCGATTGGCGTCCAGCGCCTGCGCCAGGTCGGCCACCAGGTCGTCGGCGTGTTCCAGGCCCACCGACAGCCGCAGCAGGCCTTGCGGCACCGTGCTGTGCGGGCCGGCGATGGAAGCGTGATGCTCGACGAGGCTTTCGACGCCGCCGAAGCTGGTGGCGCGCGTGAACAGCGCGAGCCGCGCCGCGAGCGCCAGCGCGGCCGGCTTGCCGCCTTCGACCTCGAAGGAAAGCATGCCGCCGAAGCCCGTCATCTGTGCCGCGGCGACGGCGTGCGTGGCATGGCCGGGCAGGCCGGGGTAGTGCACGGCGGTCACGTCGGGCCGCTGCGCCAGGAACTCGGCCACGCGCTGCGCGTTGGCGCAGTGCGCGCGCATGCGCAGCGGCAGGGTGGGCAGCGAGCGCATCAGCAGCCAGCAGTCGAACGGCGCCAGCACACTGCCTCCGTAGACCTGCGCGGCGCGCACGGCCTCGAAGTGCGCGTCGTTCTCGCGCGAGACCACCACGCCGCCCAGCACGTCGCTGTGGCCGCCCAGGTACTTGGTGGTGGAGTAGGTGACCATGTCGCACCCCAGGCGCAGCGGCTGCTGCACCACCGGGCTGGCGAAGGTGTTGTCGGCCACCACGCGGGCGCCGCGCGCATGGGCCAGCTCGGCCACCGCCGCGATGTCGATGCAATGCAGCAGCGGGTTCGACGGCGTTTCGATCCACACCATGCGCGTGTGCTCGTTGAAGGCATCGCGCACGGCGTCGAGCGAGCTCATGTCGACGAACGAGGCCTGCACGCCCCACTTCGCGAAGATGCGCTGCAGCACGTTGACCGTGCCGTAGTAGCCGTGCAGCGGCGCCACCACGTGGTCGCCGGGCTGCAGGCCCTGGAACACCGCGGTGGCCGCGGCCACGCCCGAGCTGAAGGCTGCGCAGGCCGCGCCCCCGTCGAGCACGGCCACCGCTTCCTCTAGCGCGGCGCGCCCGGGGTTGCGGTTGCGCCCGTACATGAAGCCGCGTGGGTAGCCGCCGTCCGCGTCGCGCTCGAAGGTGGTCGACAGCTGGATCGGCGGGGCCACCGCACCCGTGCCCTGGTCGATGCCGCGGCCGGCGTGAACGGCGAGGGTTTCCAGCCGATGGGGCGCGGTGCGGCGCGGGCGCGTGCTGTTCATTCGTGGACTTCGTGGTTCGCTGGCGGCGGAGATCGCTGCAGCCCTGAAGGCGAATCTAGGGCGCGTTCAAAGCAAAGTCCAATGCATTGTTGTATGGAATATGATGAATTGAAGTCATCATTTGATTGGATGCGCACCATGACCCTGGTCCAGCTTCGGCACCTCATTTCCCTTGCCGCCACCGGCTCCTTCACGCACTCCGCGCGCGAGGCCTTCGTCACGCAGCCGGCCTTGAGCCGCAGCATCCAGGCGTTGGAAGAAGAGCTGGGCCAGCCGCTGTTCGACCGCGTCGGCCACCGCAGCGAAGTCACCGCGTTCGGCCGCGAGATCGTGCAGCGCGCGCGCAAGCTCATCATCGACGCCGACGAACTGGTGGCCTGCGGACGCCGCCTGACCGAAGGGCGCGCCGGTTCGTTGCGCGTGGGCCTGGGCTCGACCCCGGCCATGCTGCTGATGACGCCCATCCTGAAGCTGGCTGCCGCGCAGGGGTCGTCGCTGCGCGTGTCGTGCTCGCACGGCGATTCGGAACAGCTGGTGCGCGGCCTGCGCAACCGCACGCTCGATGCTTTGGTCGTAGAGGTGCGCTCCGTGAAGCCGGCGACCGATCTCAACGTGAGCTCGATCGTCGAGATGCGCGGCGCCTTCATGTGCCGGCCCGGCCATCCGCTTACGCGCGTGCGCGGCACGCTGAGCTTCGAGGAAATCAACCAATACCCCATCGCCTCGACCTTGCTCGACGACGAGATCGCCCGTTCGATGATCGAAGCCTACGGACCCACCGCGCACCCCGACGAATGCCTGGCCGCGCAATGCAACGACTTCGAAAGCCTGATGAGGATGGTGCGCGAGACCGACACGATCTTGAACGGCATCCGCAACGCCGCGCCGGAACTGATCGAGTTGCCGGTGAAGCCGGCGCGACGCAGCGTGTCGCGCTTCGGCCTGTTCACCCTGGCCAACCGTGCCGAGGCGCCGGCCTTGCCGCTGCTGCGTGAGCTGCTGCAAAGCCGAATGATCGGCGGGTAGCAACGCTGGCGGCGGGGCCTGCGTTCAGCAACGCCGCCGTGGCAGGAATCGTGGGCATTCTGTCTTCGCGGACAACGCCGTCGTTCCTAGACTGGCCCTCATCGCAACCCCCCGAGAGCCGCGCCATGAACATCGGCATGCTTGTTTTTCCCGACATCACCGCCATCGACTACGTGGCGCCGGCCGACCTGCTGGTGCGCATTCCCGGCGCCACGCTGAACCTGGTGTGGAAGCACACCGAGCCGCTCAAGACCGAGCTGGGCTGGGAGTTTCGCGCCACCGCCTCCTATGAAAGCTGCGGCCAGCTCGACATGATCGTGGTGCCGGGCGGCCCCGGCATCGCGGCGCTGCTGCAGGACGAGCAGACGCTGTCGTTTCTCGCGCAGCAGGCGCGCGGCGCCACCTGGATCGTGGGCATCTGCACCGGCCCGCTGGTGCTGGGCGCGGCCGGCCTGCTCGAAGGCTACAAGGCCACCTGCCACTGGGGCTCGCACGAGCTGCTGGCGCAGGTCGGCGCCATCGCGGTGGACGAGCGCGTGGTGGTCGACCGCAACCGCATCACCGGCGCGGGCATGACCTCGGGCATCGACTGCGCGCTGAAGGCAATTGCCCTGGCCAGCAGCGACGACGTGGCACGCGGCGTGCAGCTCTTCGCCGAATACGACCCGCAACCGCCGTTCGACAGCGGCACGCCGCACAAGGCGCCGGCCGCGCTGGTGGAGGCCATGCGCGAAAGGTTGCGCCCCATCGTCGAGCAGCGCCGGGCCTTGCTCGCGGCGCGGCGCGCGCGTTGAGCCTTTTCGGTCACCGGCACTTTCATTCGAGGTCTCCATGTTTCAACGCATCTCTTCGCATCGTCCCTGGCGTGCCTTGCGCACATGGCTGATGGGCCTGTCGCTGGGCCTGTCGCTGTCGCTGGTCGGCCTGACCGCGCAGGCGCAGGGCAGCGGCCCCATCCGGCTGCTGGTCGGCTACACGCCAGGCGGTCCGGCGGACACCGCCGCGCGCATCGTCGCGGAAAAGCTCAGCACCGAGCTGGGCCACCCGGTGGTGGTCGACAACAAGCCCGGTGCGGGCGGGCAGATTGCCGCGCAGGCGCTGAAGGCCGCGCCGGCCGACGGCTCGGTGCTCTTCCTGAGCAACACGCACACGGTGGTCACGGTGCCGCTCACGGTAAAAAACCCGGGCTTCGCCACGGCGAAAGACTTTCGCACCGTGGGCGGCGTGGCCACCTTCGAGCTCGCGCTCGCGGTCAACCCGAAGACCCACGCGCACACGCTGAAGGAGCTGGGCGCGTGGTTCGCGGCGCACCAGAGCGAGTCGTCCATCGGCGTGCCCGCGCCGGCCAGCTCGCCCGAGTTCGTGGCGGCGAAGGTGTCGCGCACCTTCAAGGCCGACACGGTGGCCGCGTCGTACCGCGGCGCGCCGCCCATGGTGCAGGACCTGCTGGCGGGGCAGCTCGCGGCCGGCGTGTCGAGCATCTCTGACTTCCAGCAGTACCACCAGGCCGGCACGCTGCGCATTCTCGCGGTCACGCGCACCACGCCGCTGCTGCCCGGCGTGCCGTCGTTCGCCGAGGCCGGCCTGGCCGGGCTGGACAACACCACCGACCTGCTGGGCATCTACGCCCCCGCGGCCATGCCCGACGCGCTGGTCGCGCGCTACAACACGGCGCTGAACCGCGTGCTGGCCAACCCCGAGGTGGTCGCCAAGTTCAAGAGCTACGTGATGACGCCCGCGCCCATGACGCCGGCCGAGCAGCAGCAGCGGCTGGTGCAGGCGTCGGCCGTGCTGTCCACGCTGATGAACGAAAGCGGCTTCGTGCCGCACTGAAACTGCCAAGGCCACCGAAAGTGATTGCCGCCATGTTCGACCACATCGGTGCCCACGCGGGCGACCCCATCCTCGGGCTGAACGAAGACTTCCAGAACGACACCCGGCCCGGCAAGACCAACCTCGGCATCGGCGTGTACCTGGACGACAGCGGCACGCTGCCGCTGATGGCCGCCGTGGCGCAGGCCGAGGCCGAGCTGCAGTCGCGCGCCGGTGCACGCTCCTACCTGCCGATGGCGGGGCTCGCGGCGTACCGCGACGCGCTGCAGGCGCTGGTCTTCGGCCCCGGCCACGCGGCCCGCGCCGAAGGCCGCATCGCCACGATCCAGTCGCTCGGGGGCTCGGGCGCCTTGCGCGTCGGCGCTGACTTCCTGAAGAAGCACTTTCCGGGCGCGGGCGTGTGGGTCAGCGACCCGAGCTGGGAGAACCACCGCGTCGTGTTCGAGGCCGCGGGCTTCAGCGTCGGCACCTACCCGTACTGCGACAAGGCCACCGGCGGCCTGCGCTTCGATGCCATGTGCGACGCCATCGGCGGGCTGCCTGCGCGCAGCATCGTGCTGCTGCATGCCTGCTGCCACAACCCCACGGGCGTGGACCTCACGCAGGCGCAATGGCGCACCGTTGCCGCGCTGATGCGCGAGCGCGGCCTGATCGCGTTCGTCGACATGGCCTACCAGGGCTTCGGCGACGGGCTCGACGAAGACGCCTTCGCGCCCCGGGTGCTGGCCGATGCGGGCGTGGCCTGCCTGGTCGCGAGTTCGCTGTCGAAGAACTTCTCGCTGTACGGCGAGCGCGTCGGCTCGCTGAGCATCGTGTGCGCGTCGAAGGCCGAGGCCGAGCGCATGCTGGGCCAGCTCACCGGCACCGTGCGCGCCAACTACAGCAACCCGCCCACGCACGGCGCGACCGTGGTGGCTGCGGTGTTGTCGTCGGCCGCGTTGCGCGCGCTGTGGGAGCGCGAGCTGGCCGCCATGCGCACGCGCATCCAGGCCATGCGCGGCGCGATCCATGCGGCGCTGCAGCGGCAGGACTTGCCGGGCGGTGCCACGCTGTCGCGCTACCTCGTGCAGCGGGGCATGTTCACCTACACGGGGCTGTCGGCCGCGCAGGTCACGCGGCTGCGGGAAGACCACGGCGTGTACCTGCTGATGTCGGGCCGCATGTGCGTGGCCGGGCTCAACCACCGCAACGTCGATGCCGTGGCCCGCGCCATCGGCGAGGTGATGCGCCAGGTGCTGCGCTAGGTGAGGAAACCGGCAATGCGTGCAGGCGCCTGATCAACGCGCCGCGAAGCGCTCGCGGTATTCGGTGGGCGACACGTGCAGGTGCCGCACGAACGCGCGGCGCAGCACCTCTTCGGAATTGAAGCCGCATTGCTGCGCGATCGACTTCAGGCTCTGGCGGCTGGTTTCCACCAGCTGGCAGGCTTTTTCGAGCCGCATGCGCGCCACGGCCAGCGCGGGCGTGATGCCGGCGTGCTGCTGGTAGAAGCGCGCGAAGGTGCGCGGCGTCATGGCCAGTTGCTCGGCCATGTCGGCGACCGACAGCGCCTTGTGCAGCCGCGCGCCCATCCAGGTGTGCAGGGTGTCGATGCGCGCGTCGTCGGCCGTCTGCGCCAGCAGCGCGCTGCTGAACTGCGACTGCCCGCCGGGCCGCTTGTAGAACACCACCAGCTTCTTGGCCACGCTCATCGCAATCTCGCGGCCCACGTCGGCCTCGACCATGCCCAGCGCCATGTCGATGCCCGCGGTGACGCCGGCCGAGGTCCACACGCGGCCCTGGCGCGAGTAGATGGCGTCGCGCTGCACATCGACGCCCGGGTGCTCCTTGGCCAGCTGGTCGCACACCGCCCAGTGCGTGACCGCGCTGCCGCCTTCGAGCAGCCCCGCGCGCGCCAGCACGAATGCGCCGGTGCACACCGACGCGATGCGCGAGAAGCGCGGCGCGGCCCGCCGCACCCAGGCAATCAGCGCGTCGAGCCGCTGTGCCTGCAGTGCATCGGGCGTCGGCAAGCCCGGCCGCCAGATGCCGGGGCCGCCGGGCACCAGCACCGAAGCGATGTCGCGCGAGAGCCTGCGCGGCAGCGCGCCCGCGACCAGCTCTACACCGCTGGAGCTTCGCACCGGCCCCGCCTGCAATGCGTGGATGGAGGTCTGGTACAGCGGCTCGCGGCCCGAGAGCACCAGCTCTTCGTTCGCGCTGGAGAACACCTGCAGGGGACCGCTGACGTCCAGCAGCTGGAAGCGGTCGAAGACGAGGAACCAGATGGGATGCATGGCACAGACTGTGCCTCAGTTGGGCCGGGTTTGCGCCTCGTCCCTGCGCGGCACTCAGTCTGCGCCCGCCTGTCAGCGCGACGCCGGCAGCACGTTGCGCTCGTCCTGCCGCAGCACCAGGTCCCACACCTGCTGCCCGGTCGGCGACGAGCGCTCTTCGTACACATGCGCCACAAGCCCGGCCGCGCGCCCGATCAGCGCGAGCCCGCGGCCCAGCAACGGGTCCAGGCCCATGTCGGCCAGCACGGCGCCGTTGGCGCCGGCCGCGTTCAGCGGCAGGTTGCGGCCGTGGTCTTCGCGCAGCACGTCGGCAATGGCCAGTGCCAGGCGCCAGTGGCGGCCGAAGTAGCCGTTGTCCTTCGAGACGGCCATGAGCGTCGGCACGCGCGGGTCGCCGTTCACATGAATGGGGTGGCCGATGCCGGGAATGGACTTGCGCGCCGCGCGGTGCTCGCGCACCACCTGCGTCGCGCGCTCGCGCACGTCGGCATCGCTGGCGTCGTCGGCCAGCGGCGCGGCTTCGCGCAGCAGGAGCTCGCTGACGTTCTGCACCGTGCCCAGAAAGTTGTTGCCCGCGCCCAGCAGGCCGGCCGCCACGGCGCCCTGCAGCGACTCGGGCGCGCCCAGCCAGGTGAGCCGCGCGGTGATGGCGCTGGGCGTGAGGCCGTGGTCGGCCGCCGTCACCAGCAGCAGGTTGACCATGTTCTTCTCGCGCGGCTCGGGCGTGCGCCCGAAGGTCAGGAGCCAGATCATTTCCACGAAGTCGAGCTTGCCGATGAGCTCGGTGGACAGGTTGCGCCCGCGCACCCAGATGGTGTCGGGCGTGGTGTAGCCGATGTCGGTCTTGATGGGCATGGGGTGTCCTCGCGTATGTCGGTATTTGCGTATGTGGTTCCCGCCGCGTTCAGCCCGCGAGCCCGACGGTGATCCCGCCGCACACGTACAGCACCTGCCCGGTCATGAACGACGCCATCGGGTGCATGAAGCAGCCCACCGCGTGCGCCACCTCGGCCGGCTCGCCGAAGCGCTGCACCGGAATGCCCTGCGCGATGCGTTGCGTGCGCGGGCTGTCGGCCGGGTTGGCGGCCTTGAACGCGGCGGTGGCGATGGGCCCGGGCGCCACGGCGTTCACCGTGATGCCCTGGGCCGCCAGCTCCAGCGCCCAGGTGCGCGTGAGCGCATTGAGCGCGCCCTTGGCCGCCGAATAGCCGCTGCGCAGCTCCTTGCCCAGCGCCGCGCGGCTGGTGATGTTCACGATGCGGCCGTGGCCGGCCGCGCGCATCGCGGGCAGCACGGCCTGCGTGCATTGCAGGGCGGCGCGCGTGGTGACGGCCATCTGCAGGTCGAAGTCGTCCAGCGAGGTGTCTTCGATGGGCGCCGGGCGAATGGCCGCCACGTTGTTCACCAGGCCGGTGAAGGCGCGCTGCGCGGTGGCCTCGGCCAGCGCCGCGGCCAGCGCGGCCTTGTCGCCCATGTCGACACGCACGAACGCGCCGGAGCTGTCATCGGGCGGCGGCTGGATGTCGAAGTTGACGACCTGCCAGCCCGCCGCCATCAGCGTGTGGCAGGTGGCCAGGCCGATGCCCGAGGAGCCGCCGGTGACCAGGGCGTGGCGCGGGGTGCCGTCCTGCGTGGCTTGGTGATGTTCGTGTTGTGCGATTGGCGATGTCATGTCGTGGCCTTGGTGCTGTCGTGCTGCATGCGCCGGACGATGTCCGCGCGTGCGTCCTTCTTCGACACCTTGCCGTTCGCGGTGCGCGGCAGCGGGTCGAAGAAGTGCACGGCCTTGGGGGTCTTCACGGGGTCGAGATGCGCGCGCACCCAGGCGATGAGTTCGGCCTGCGTGGTTTGCTCGCCGGCGCGCAGCTGCACGGCGGCGTGCACCGCCTCGCCCCACTTGTCGTCGTCGATGCCGACCACCGCGCAGTCGTACACCGCGGGGTGCTTGCCCAGCGCGTTCTCCACGTCGGTGGGGTACACGTTGAAGCCGCCGGTGATGATCATGTCGCGCACCCGGTCTTTCAGGAACAGGTAGCCGCGCTCGTCGAGGTAGCCGCCGTCGCCGGTGCGCAGCCAGCCGTCGTGGAAGGTCTCGGCGGTCTTCTCGGGCTGCTTCCAGTAGCCCGACATCAGCAGGTCGCCGCGCACCACCACCTCGCCGGTCTCGCCCGGGGGCAGCAGCTTGCCCGCGGCGTCCATGATGGCGATGTCGGTCATCAGCGCGGCGCGCCCGACCGAGTCGAGGTTGCGCGCGTCGAGCAGGTCCTGTACAGGCATGTACGAAATGATGGCCGGCGCTTCGGTCTGGCCGTAGCCGGTTTCCACATGGCCGAACACCTGCTGCGCCTCGATGATCTTGTCGCGCCGCATCGGTGCCGCCGCGTACACGAAGTGGCGCAGCGCCGACCAGTCGCGCGTGCGTGCCGTCTCGTCCTCGAGCAGGCTGTAGATCAGCGTGGGCGGCATGAACACGGCGCTCACGCGCTCGCGCTCCAGCTGCTCGAGCACGTCGCGCGGCTGCGTGGAGGTGGGCAGCAGCACGGTGCCGCCCCAGCCGAGCACCGGCAGCAGGAAGGTCGAGGTGCCGTGCGTGATGGAGGCCACCGCCAGGTAGCGTTCGTCGGCGTCGAGCCGCATGGCATGCGCGATCGACACGATGGTGGTGTTCCACGCGCGGTAGCTCTGCATCACGCCCTTGGGCGCGCCGGTGGTGCCGCCGGTGAACTTGATGGCCTGCGTTTCGCCCAGGTCGTGACGCACGTCGGCGGGCCGGCGGCCGCGGTAGACGGCGACCAGCGCGCTCAGCTCGCATTCGGCGTGCCGACCGGTGTGGGCGGCGTCTTGCGGCACGTAGCCGATGCGGCGTGCGCGCGTGCCTGCCACCTTGTCTTCGAGGCCTGCTTCGGTCACGACCAGCGCGGCCTCGGTGAACTCGACGATGCGACTCAATTCGGCCTGGCCGGCGCGCGGGTTCAGCGGCACCCAGATGCGGCCCGCCAGCAGCGTGGCGAACAACGCCACGACATGGGAAATGTGGTTGCCCGCGCAGATCGCGATGCGCCCGCGCGCGTCGGGCACCAGCGCCTGGAAGGCGGTGGCCAGTGCCTCGGTGCGGGCCAGCAGCTCGGCGTAGCTGATCTCGCCCTCCGGGCCGGAAATGGCGATCTTGTCGGGATGGCGCCGCGCGCTGCGCAGCAGGAAGTCGATGGGGCGCATGGGTATGTCTTGTCTTTGCCTTCTTGCTCGGCGTGCTTACTCGGCGTGCTTACTCGGCGTGCTTACTCGGCCTTCGCGCCGGACACACGAACGATCTCGGCCCACTTGTCGTATTCCTTGCGCACGAAGGCGTCGAAGGCGCTTTGGCTCATCTCGGGCGCGTCGGCGCCCAGGTCGCGGTAGCGCGCCTTCACCTTGTCGGTGCGCAGCGCTTTTTCCACCTCGGCATGCAGCCGCTGCGTGACCGCAGGGGGCACGCCGGCCGGCACGAACAGGCCCGACCAGGCCGTCGACTCGTAGCCGCGCACGCCGGCTTCGGCCATGGTGGGCACGTCGGGCAGCGAGGCCGAGCGGCGCGCGCCCGTGACTGCCAGCGCACGCAGCGAGCCCTTGGCGATGTGCGGCAGCGAGGTCGGCAGGTTGTCGAACATCAGGTCGATCTGCCCGCCGATCAGGTCGGTGAGCGCAGCGGCGCCGCCGCGGTAGGGCACATGCAGGATGCTGACCTGCGCCAGGTGCTTGTAGAGCTCGCCCGACAGGTGGATGCTGCTGCCGTTGCCCGACGAGCCCATGCTCAGCTTGCCGGGCTTGCTCTTGGCGAGGGCCGTGAGCTCTGCCACCGACTTCGCCTGCAGCTGCGGGTTCACCACCAGCACGTTGGGCACCGAGCCCACCATGACCACGGGCGTGAACGCCTTGCGCGTGTCGTAGGGCAGGTTGCCGTACAGCGTGGGGTTGATGGCGTGCGTGCCCACCGTGCCCAGCAGCATCGTGTAGCCGTCGGGCGCGGCCGAGGCCACTTCGCGCGCGCCGATGTTGCCGCCCGCGCCGGGCCGGTTGTCGACGATCACCGGCTGGCCCAGCGACTGCGCAAGCTCCGCGCCGATCAGCCGCGCGAACAGGTCGGCGGCACCGCCGGGCGGAAAGGGCACGACCAGGCGAAGGGGCTTGGCGGGCCATGCCGCGGGCGCGGGTTGCGACCAGGCAGCGGGTGCGCACAGCGCGGCCAGGGCCGCGGCTGCGGTGAATGCGAGGGTTCTTCTTTTCAAGGGGATGTCTCCGGGAATGCTGAAAGAGATCGGATGGGGCTGGGCGTGGCTGGGCGTGAATGGACGTGCCAGGCGTGCCTGCGGACGTGTCAGGAAGAGGCCGGCGGCGCCGCGCGCGCAATGCCGTGGCGCAGCCCGCCGTCCACCGCCAGCTCGGCGGCGTTGATGTAGGCGGCCTCGTCCGAGAGCAGGAAGCACACCGCGTGGGCGATGTCCCATGCCGTGCCCTGGCGGCCGAAGGGCAGCGGCCCCGCCGCACGGCCCGGGCGCGCGGCGCTGGCCGCGCGGCCCATGGGCGTGTCGATGAGGCCGGCGCGCACGAGGTTGGCGCGAATGTCTTTCTCATGCGCCTCCAGCGCCGTCGCGCGGCACAGCGCCGAGAGCCCGGCCTTCGAGCTTTCGTAGGCGGGGTTGCGGCCCGCGGGCATCTCGGCCGCGAGCGAAGACACAAAGACGATCGCGCCGCCGTGGTTCATGGCCGGCAGCGCGGCCTGCGCGCACAGCGCGTGGCCGCGCAGGTTGACGCCGAAGATCGTGTCCCAGCTCTCGGGCGTGATGTCGCGCAGCGACTTGCGGTCGCTGATGCCCGCGTTCAGCACCAGGCCGTCGATGGCGATACCGCGTTGCGCCAGCCCGTCGAACAGCGCGCGGATGTCTTCGGGGAGCGAGATGTCGGCGGTGAGGGCAAGGGCGCTGGCGAGGTCGTTCTCGCCTTGCTCGGCGAGGCCGCTCGCGGCGATGTCGGCGACCGTGCGCGCTGCCGCATCGGCCGAGCGGTCGGCGCACAGTACGCGGGCGCCACCCGCGGCCAGTTGCAGGCAGATGGCGCGGCCATTGCCAACGGGCTCGATGGTCTCGATGGGCGCGCCGGCTTCTTTCGCTTCACCGGCTGCGCTGCTGGCCTGCCCGCCGCCGATCACCAGCACCGTGCGACCCGCGAAACGCTTGTTGCCGCCCCGCGCCGATTCATTAAGATGTGGAAACGTTTTCATAACGCTGCCGAGGCTAAGAGATGCCCTGGCCGCTCGCAAGCCATGGAACGTTTTCATAAGGGAAAACAATGAGCACGGAGACTGCAAAGTCGGTGTCGCTGCGCGACGTGGCCGCCGCATCGGGCGCGTCCATCGCGAGCGTGTCGCGGGTGTTGAACAACAGCGGCTACGTCAGCGCCGACGTGCGGCGCCGGGTGGAGCGCGCCGTGGAGGCCACGGGCTACGTGCCCAACTTCAACGCCCGGCACCTGAAGACCGGGCGCAGCAAGGCGGTGGGGTTCATGGTGTCGAACATGGCCAACCCGTTTCTCTCGGCCTTCTTCGCCGCGGTGGAAATCCGCATGCAGGCGGCCGGCTTCTCGCTGCTGGTGGCGAGCACCTACGACCAGCCCGCGCGCGAGAAAGAGCTGCTCACGCTGTTCGAGAACCGGCGGCTCGAAGGCATCATCGCCTCGCCGAGCGTGGAGGGCCTGTCGCGCGAGGTCGATCCGTTCGCGCGCTGCAAGCTGCCGCTGGTCATCGTCGACCGCGAAGTCGATTGCGACGGCGACGCCGTCTACCAGGACCATCGCCAGGGCGTGGCGCAGGCGGTCGACTACCTGGTGTCGCTGGGCCACCGGCGCATCGCGCTGTTCGGCCCCAGCGTGGCCATTCGCCCCGGCCGCGAGAAGCTGCTGGGCTACCAGGACGGCCTGGCGCGCGGCGGCGTGGCCTTCGACGAGGCGCTGGTGTGCATGCTCAGCTCGGCCGTGCAGTCGTCCGAGGCGCAGATGGCGCGCATGCTCGAGCTGGCCTCGCCGCCCACGGCCGTCATCGCGCTGGGCACGCGCCTGTTGTCGGGCGCGCTGCGCAGCGTGCGCGCCGGGGGGCTGCGTATTCCGCAAGATCTGTCGGTGGTGGGCATCGGCACCGACGACGCCTTCGCGCTGATGCACCCGGCGCTGACCACGCTGCGCTTCAACATCGAAGAGGCCGCGCAGGCCGCGGCGCACTTGATGCTCGAGCGGCTGGGGGGCAAGACGGCCGGCGCGCCGCGCAAGGTGACCATCGGGCTCGACCTGGTGCTGGGCGCTTCGTGCATGCCGCCGAAGACCGCGGCGCGCGTTGAAGAAGTGCCCGCTACACCATCGCGAAGCCGCCCGAGGCCCCGATCGTCTGCCCTGTGATGAACAGCGCGCGGTCGGAGGCCAGGAACGCGATCAGGCCCGAGATGTCTTCGGGCCGCGACAGGCGCCCCACGCCCTTGGAGATGGGGTAGACGTTCAGCATCTTGCCCAGGCGCTCGTCGTTCTCTGGCGTCGCATGGATGTTGAGCGGCCCGTCCTTGATGCCCGCGTGCGACACCGCGCCCAGCGCCACCGAGTTCACCGTGATGGCGTGGCGCCCGTGCTCGCGCGCCAGCGCTTTCCCGAAGCCCGCGATGGCGGCCTTGGCACCCGAGTACACCGCCATGTTGGCCTCGCCGATGCGCCCGGCCTCCGAGATGATGTTCACGATGCGCCCGCCCTTGCGCTCGACCATGCCCGGCAGCACGCTGCGGCAGCAGTTCATGGTGCCGTACACGTTCAGGTTCACGATCTTGGCCCAGTCCACGGTGGGCATGTCGAGAAAGGGGGGCGTGCGCCCGCCTTTCTCGCGCCGCTCGGGAATGATGCCGGCGTTGTTCACCAGCACCGTCACCGGTGCGTCGAAGTGCGCCGCGCCCTTGGCGACCATGGCCTCGACTTCTTCGGCGCGCGTGATGTCCGCGGGCGCCGCGAGCGCCTGGCCGCCGGCCGCGGTGATTTCAGCGGCCACGGCCTGCGCGCGTTCGGCGAACAGGTCGTTGACGATCACGCGCGCGCCTTCGGCCGCGAGCTCGATGCAGATCTGGCGGCCCACGCCCTGGCCGCCGCCGGTCACCAGCGCAACCTTGCCTTCCAATCCGAGTTTCATGTGTGTGCTTTCTTTGTTCGTTGAGGTCGTCGTGCAGAAAGAAGAGGGCGCTCAGCGCCCGGTGAACACCGGCTTGCGCTTCTCGACGAACGCCCGCATGCCTTCCTTGCGGTCCTCGCTGTCGATGATCATGGCGGCGGCGTAGCGCTCGTATTCCAGCCCGGAGTCGAGGTCGACCTGCATGCCGCGGTTGATGGCGCGCTTGGCAAAGCGCACCGCCAGCGGCGGGTGCTCGGCAATGCGCTGCGCCAGCGCCAATGCCGCGGGCAGCAGCTCGGCCTGCGGCAGCACGCGGCTCACGATGCCGTAGCGCAGCGCGGTGTCGGCATCGACCAGGTCGGCCGTGAGGATCAGCTCCTTGGCGCGCGCCTCGCCGATCAGGCGCGGCAGCCGCTGCGTGCCGCCGGCCGCCGGAATCACGCCGAGCTTGATCTCGGGCAGCCCGAAGCGCGCGCTGTCGGCCGCGATGCGGATGTCGCAGCACAACGCAATCTCCAGCCCGCCGCCCAGCGCGACGCCGTTGATGGCCGCGACGACGGGCTTCTCGAACTCCTCGATGTTGCGAAACAGGTCGTGCGTGGCCTTCTGCGCGACGAAGTAGTCGGTGCCCGAGGCCTGGCTGCCGGCGCGCTCCTTGATGTCGGCGCCCGCGCAGAAGGCGCGCTCGCCGCTGCCGGTGACGAGCACCGCGCGCACGCGCTCGTCGGTGCGGGCGTACTCGAAGAAGGCGCGCGCCAGGTCGGGCTTCATCGAGCCGCCGAGCGTGTTCATGCGCTCGGGGCGGTTCAGCGTGACGATGGCGACGTTGCCGCGCACCTCGTACAGCAGCGTGTCGAGCGCGGGGGTGGATGCGGTCATGGGAGTGAGTTCCTTCCTGTGTGTGGTTCGCTCAGGCCTGCGCGGCGCTGAGCACATGGGCGACGGCCACCGAACCGAGGCCGATCATGTGGGCCATGCCCCAGCGCGCGTTCGGTTGCTGGCGGCCTTCGGCCTCGCCGCGGATCTGCCGCGTGATTTCCGCGATCTGCCCGATGCCGGTCGGCCCGAGCGGGTGGCCCATGCCGATCAGCCCGCCCGAGGCGTTGATGGCGCAGCGCCCGCCGATGCGCGAGTCCCCGCGCTCCAGGTAGGCCGCGCCTTCGCCGGGCGCGCACACGCCGATGGCCTCGCTGTAGAGCAGCTCTTCCACCGAGAACGCGTCATGCAGTTCGAGCAGGTCGAGCTGCGTGGGCGCGATGCCGGCCTGGTCGAGCGCGGCCTGCGCGCTGCTGCGCACCAGGTCGATGGGGCCCTGGCCGTACACCGTTTCGTCGCGCTCGCTGTTGGCGACCGACGCGCGCACGCGCACGCAACGCCGGGCGTCCAGGCCCAGGCGCTTCAGCGCGCGGCCCGACACCAGGAGCACGGCCGCCGCGCCTTCGCCGCGCGGGCAGCATTGCTGCACCGTGAGGTCGCCCGCCACCTTGGGCGAGGCGAGCACCTGCTCGAGCGTGCGCGGCTTGCGGAACTGGGCGTAGGGGTTCAGCGAGGCATTGCCGTGGTTCTTCACCGCCACCTTGGCCATGGCCTCCATGCCGGCGCCGCGCTCGCGCAGGTAGCTGCGCGCCATCAGCGCGAACTTCACGGCCGGAATGGTGGCGGTGTCGCTCAGGCGTTCGAGCCCGTCCTTGTTGGCGGCGCGGCGGCCGTCGCCGTGCTTGTCCACGCCCATGGCCAGCACCACGTCGCTGATGCCGTGCGCCACTTCCATGCAGGCCTGGCGGAACGCGAAGGAGCCGGAGGCCGAAGCGTTTTCCACCTGCGTGACGGCCAGCCCGGTGGAGCCCAGGTGGCGGAACATCACACGGCCCGCGGCCATGCCGATGGAGGTGGTGCCGACGTAGGCGCTTTGCACCTGCTTCCAGTCGATGCCCGCATCGGCCAGCGCGGCACGCACCGCGGTAAGGCCGAGGTGGGTGTAGGGCGTGTCGCTCGGAAACTGGTACGGGTGCATGCCGATGCCCACGACGTAGACGCCGTCATTGGCGTCGATCCAATTGCCGCTCATCGCACGACCTCCTCGGTCGGTACGAACGCACAGCCATAGCTGTCGCCCGAGGCCAGCGGCACCGCCACGGCCCGCAGCGCCATGCCGGGGCGCAGGGCGCTCTCGTCGGCCACGGCGACCACGCCTTCTTCCACCACCTGTTCGGCGATGCGGATGTCGCCCGCGATGCTGGGCGCGGGCATGCCCGGCACCAGCGGCACGTGCAGCGTCACGTATTCCAGCAGCGTGCCGCCGCCGGGCCGCGCCACCTGCGTGGCCGTGTCCGTGGCGTCGATCGCGTGGCCGCAGTGCATGCAGCCGGGCGCATTGGCCGGAAAGCTCAGCGCGTGGCATGCGGGGCATTGCGCGAAGAGAAAGTCGAGCGAGCGGCCGTCGGCCGCGAGCCGGTAGAGCGATGGGCGCTGCGGCATCATCGATGTGAGGTCTTGGGTCATGTGCTGGAGGGACTGAACGGGGGGAGAGGAAAGAGACAAGGCGCACTCACTCCAGCTTGGCGCCGGATTCCTGGACGACCTCGCGCCAGCGGGTCATCTCGCTCTTCACGAATTCGCCCAGCTTCGCGTCGCGCAGGTCTTTCAGCGGCACGCTGCCGAACTTCTCGGTCACCTGCTGCATCTCGGGGTCGGCGATGGCCTGCGCGATGGCGTCGCCCAGCTTCTTGACGATGTCGGGCGGCGTCTTCGCGGGCACGAACACCGCGCTCCAGGCGGTGGACTCGGCCTTGGGAAAGCCCAGTTCGCTCACGCTCGGAATCTCGGGCGCGATGGCCAGGCGGGTCTTGCCGGTGACGGCCAGGGGCTTGAGCTTGCCGGCCTTCACGAAGGGCATGACCACCACCGGGTAGTCGAACATCAGGTCGAGGTTGCCGGCCATCAGGTCGGTGAGCGCGGGGCTGCTGCCCTTGTAGGGCACGTGCGTCATCTTGGTGCCGGTGGCCACCTGGAACAGCTCGGCCGTCAGGTGCGTGCCGGTGCCCGGGCCGGCGGAGCCGAAGTTCAGCTTGCCGGGGTTGGCCTTGGCGTACGCGATGAGCTCGGGCACGGTCTTGAACGGGCGCGCGGGGTTGATCACCAGGATCAGCGGCGTCTCCGACATGGCGTGCACCGGCACGAAGTCTTTCACCGGGTCGTAGCGGATGTTCTTGTACAGCGCCAGGTTGGCCGCCTGCGTGCCCTGGGTGCCGTAGATCATGGTGTAGCCGTCGGGCGGCTGGCGCGAGGCCGCCTCCACGCCGATGGAGCCGCCCGCGCCGGGCCGGTTGTCCACCACGACCGGCTGGCCCAGCTTGTCGCCCACCAGCTTGGCGAGCACCCGCGAGGTGTTGTCGGTGATGCCGCCGGGCGTGAACGGCACGACGAAGGTGATCGGCCGGGTCGGCCATGCCACGTCCGCGGCCTGCGCAACCTGCGCGGCGCCCAGCGACGCCGCGCCCGCGACCACCGCACACAGGCCAGCCAGCGCCTTCTTCCAGAACTTGTCCATGCATGTCTCCAGTTGGTTTTTTGGTCTCGTTTGTCTACGAGTAATCGCAATATACTTCGATCAATCGTAGAAAAACAAGAGGAGATGTGCCGATGAATTTCGACACATCAAAATGGAAACTGCGACTTCAAGAATGAACTTGCCTGCAAGCTGCTCCGCTAATATTCGTGCCTGTCTACGAAATATCGGAGGAAATATGCCAACACTCGTCCCCGCCGCCGCCCGCACCATGTCGCTGCTGGAGCTGTTCGCCCGCGAAAAGCGCGAACTCTCCAACTCCGACCTCGCGCGGCTCATGGACCTGCCCGAGAGCAGCTGCTCCGACCTGCTGCACACGCTGCACGAGCTCGGCTACCTGCTGCGCACGGCGCGCAGCCGCCGCTTCTATCCGACGGCCCGGCTGCTGTCGGTGGCGAAGGAGATTTCGGCGAGCGACCCGCTGTACGCAGTGGCCTCGGAAGCGGCCGAACTGCTGCGCGACAAGACCGGCGAGACCGGCCTGTGCGGCCGGCTCGAAGGCGGCGTGGTGAAGGTGCTGGCCTTCAATGAAGGGCGGCACCCGCTGCGCTACATGCAGAACGTGGGCGACAAGCTCAGCCTGCACGTGTCGGCGCTGGGCAAGGCGGTGCTTGCGCTGGGCACGCCCGAAGAGGCCGCGCGCCAACTGCGGCTGAAGCCGCTGCGCAAGATTGCCGAGGGCACCATCGTCGACCTGGCCGTGCTCGAGGCGCAAGTCGAGCAGGCCCGCACGCAGGGCTGGATCTGGGTCGAGAACGAGGGCGGCGACGGCCTCGCGGCGCTCGCCGTGGCGGGCTACGTGGGCGGCGAGCCCATGGCCCTGTCCGTGGCCGGCCCCACCGACCGCCTGCGCCAGCAGCGCGAAGCTTTTCTCGCAGCCCTGCAGGAAGTGCAGGCGCTGGTCTTTCGTCCACGCAACGCCAGGGAGCCCGGCGCTTCGTAGCGCACGGGCGCGGCGCGCGCCCCCTTTCATCCAACCTCAGGAGACAACCCGATGAGTTTCACCCTTGACGCCGACCAGGCGCTGTTGCGCGACAGCATTCGCCGCTTCATGAAGAGCGAGGTGACGCCGCTCATCGCGAAGCACGACGTCGAGCGGAGCTTTCCCTTCGAGATCATGAAAGAGCTGGCGCAGTTCGGCTACATCGGCGGGCGGCTGCCCGAGGCCGAGGGCGGCATGGGCATGGACCAGCTCACCTGGGCCATGCTGATGGAAGAAGCGGGCTACGCGTGGCTGTCGATGCGCACCATGCTCAACATCACCAACGGGCCGATCCACAAGATCGCCGCCGAAGGCACGCCCGAGCAGAAAGAGCGTTTCCTGAAGCCGCTGCTGGCCTCCGAGCGGCGCTGCTTCACGGCCATCAGCGAGCCGGGCACGGGCTCGAACATCGCGCAGATACAGACCCGGGCCGACCTGGTGGACGACCACTACGTGCTGAACGGCCGCAAGCTGTGGATCACCAACGGCGCCTTCGCCGACTTTGGCATCGTGGTGGCGCGCACCTTCAGCGCCGACTGTCAGGGCCAGCTGTCGACCTTCCTGGTCGAGCGCGAGGTGTCGCCCTACGAGGTGCGCCGCGTCGATACCATGGTGCTGCGCAGCACCGGCACGGCCGAGCTGAACTTCGACAACGTGAAGGTGCCGCGCGCCAACCTCATCGGCGAGGAGGGCAGCGCGCTCAAGCGCATGCTGGTGGGGCTGGACAGCGCGCGCGTGAACATCGCCATGGGCGCGGTGGGCGCGGCGCAGTCGGCGCTGGACCTGTCGATCGACTACGCGCGCACGCGCACCCAGTTCGGCAAGCCCATCGGCAGCTTCCAGCTGGTGCAGAAGCTCATCGTCGACATGACGGTGCGCGTGGAAGCCGCGCGGGCGCTGGGCCTGCGCGCCGCCGCCGCGCTCGACTCCCAGGCCGATGCGCGCATGGCCTGCTCCATCGCCAAGCTGTACGCCACCGAGGCGGCGCACGAGGTGGCGAGCATGGCGCTGCAGGTGCATGGCGGCCTGGGCTACTCGACCGACTACCCGATAGAGCGCATCTTCCGCGACACCCGCGGCGGCACCATTCCCGAAGGCACGACCGAGGTGCAGACGCTGATCGTCGGGCGCGAGATCCTCGGCATGTCGGCCATTGCCTGAACCCACAAGAACAACAAAAGGAACACGCACCATGGAGACAACCAAGAACACCGCGCACGGCCCGGCCGACCTGTCGCGCCTGATCAACCCGCGTTCGATCGCGCTGGTCGGCGCGTCCGACCGCGAAGGCGGCATCGGCGAACGCACGCTCACCAACCTGCTCACGCATTCGGAGTTCGGCGGCGACGTCTACCTCGTGAACCCGACGAAGCCCGAGATTCGCGGCCACCGCTGCTGGCCCAGTGTGGCGTCGCTGCCGGCCACGCCGGACGTGGCCGTGGTGGCCGTGCCCGCGAGCGGCGTGCTCACGGTCATCGAGGAATGTGCCGCGCGCGGCGTGGCCTTCGCGGTCATCCTGAGCTCGGGCTTCGGCGAGGCG
Source organism: Variovorax sp. RCC_210 (assembly GCF_041355175.1). Lineage (NCBI taxonomy): Bacteria > Pseudomonadati > Pseudomonadota > Betaproteobacteria > Burkholderiales > Comamonadaceae > Variovorax > Variovorax sp. RCC_210. Next base: position 518,696 of record NZ_JBFUPJ010000003.1, read on the forward strand.
GGTGCCGAGGGCGAGCGCGAGCAGCTGCGCATGAAGGAGATCGCCGCGCGCAGCGGCCTGCGCCTGTACGGCCCCAACTGCCCGGGCCTGACCAACGTCAACGGCCGGCTCGGCCTGACCTTCTCGCCCTCGTTCCCGCACGACCTGGTGAAGGGCCCCATCGGCCTGGCCACGCAGGGCGGCGGCCTCGGGCGCAACGTGATGCAGGCGATGGAGCGCGGCATCGGCATCGGGCTGTGGGCCTCCACCGGCAACGAGGTCGACCTGCAGGTGGCCGACTTCATCCACTACATGGCGGACGCGCCCGACATCAAGGTCATCGTCACGCTGCTGGAAGGCATCAAGGACGGGCCGAAGTTCGTGGCGGCCGTGCAGCGCGCGGCGGCCAACGGCAAGCCGGTGATCGGGCTGAAGGTGGGCAAGTCGGAGTACGGGCGGCGCGCGGCGCAGTCGCACACCGCCTCGCTCACGGGCTCGGCCGAGGTGAACAGCGCCGTGTTCCGGCAGTTCGGCGTGATCGAGGTGGACGACATCGACGAACTGGTCGACACCGCCTGGCTCTTCGCGCGCGCCATGCCGGGCGCGCAGGAGGCGCTGGGCATCTATTGCTCCTCGGGCGGCACGGCGGCGCTGGCGGCCGACGCGGTCGGCTCGGCCGGCCTCACGCTCGCGGCCTTCACGCCCGAGACCACGGCGGTGCTGCGCGCCAAGCTGCCCGACTACGCGGCCATCGGCAACCCGGTGGACACCACCGCCATGGTGCTCAGCGACAAGACCGTGGTGGAAACCACGCTGGGCTGCGTGGCCAACGACGCCAACCTGGGCCTGACCATCGTGCCCATTGCGCTGGACTACGGCGAGACCACCACGCGCATGGCCGACAACATCATCAACGCGCAGAAGGGCTGCGCCGCGCCCATCGTGCCCATCTGGATGAGCGACCGCCTCGGCGAGGGCTACCAGCGGCTGGTGGCAGCGGGTTTTGCGCCGCCGCGCTCGGTGGGCAAGGCCATTTCCGCCATCGGGCGCTGGGTGGAATACGGGCGTTGGCGCCGCGCGAACGCCGACATGCGGCCCGTCGCGCTGCCACCCCTGGCCGCGCCGCTGCAGGAAGGCGCCACGCGCAGCCTCTCGGAGGCGCAGGCCAAGCAACAGCTGCGCGAAGCGGGCGTGGCGCTGCTGCCGAACGTGCTCGCCACGTCGGCCGAGGAAGCGCGCGCGCTGGCCGACCGCATGGGCTACCCGGTGGTCGCCAAGATCGCCAGCGAGCAGATCGTGCACAAGTCGGACATCGGCGGCGTGCAGGTCGGCCTGCAGGACGGGGCGCAGGTGGGCGCGGCCTGGCGCGACATCATGGCCTCGGTGGCGCGGCACAAGCCCGAGGCGAAGGTCGACGGCCTGCTCATCGAGAAGATGGCGCCGCGCGGCGGCGTCGAGCTGATGATCGGCGTGACGCGCGACCCGGTGTTCGGCCACGTCATGACCTTCGGGCTGGGCGGCATCTACGTCGAGATCTTCCGCGACGTGACGCGCCGGCTGCTGCCCATCGGCCCGCGCGACGCGGCGGCGATGGTGCGCGAGATGCGCTGCTTTCCGCTGCTCGACGGCGCGCGCGGGCGGCCCGCGGCCGACGTGGCGGCGCTGGAGGAGCTGCTGGTGCGCATCTCGGACTTCGTGGTGCGCCATGGGGAGCGCATCGAGGAGATGGACCTGAACCCGGTGTGGGTCGGCGCGAAGGGCGAGGGCGCGATGCCGCTCGACGCGGTGATCATCGAACGCACCGGGGGCGCCGCATGACCACGGCCTCGGCTGCTATTACGGCCACGGCTGCTAGCAAGAGCGCGGCACCGGTGGCGCCGCCGCTGGCCGGCATTACCGTCGTCGACTTCAGCGAGCTGCTGCCGGGCCCGTTCTTCACGCAGAGCCTGGCCGAGATGGGCGCGCGCGTCATCAAGATCGAGCGCCCGCCCGGTGGCGACAACGTGCGCCGCATGGGACCGGGCGTGTTCGATGCAGTGAACCGCGGCAAGCAGAGCCTGCTGGCCGACCTGAAGGACGAGGCGCAGCGCGCGGAGGTGCGCGCGCTGATCGCCACGGCCGACGTGGTGGTCGAGTCGTACCGCCCCGGCGTGATGGCGCGGCTGGGGCTGGACGCGGCCAGCCTGCGCGCGGCGTTTCCGCGCTTGGTGTACGTGTCGTTGAGCGGTTACGGGCAAGACGGCCCGTGGGCCGACCTGCCGGGCCACGACATCAACTACCTGGCCGCCGCGGGCGTGCTCGCGGTGTCGGGCGTGCAAGGCGGCGGACCTGCGCAAAGCTTCGGCCTGCCGGTGGCGGACCTGTGCGGCGCGATGTATGCGCTGTCGTCCACGCTCGCGGCGCTGTACCAGCGCGAGCACACGGGGCAGGGCCAGCATCTGGACGTGGCGCTCGCCGACTGCGCGCTGCACTGGATGAACCCGCGCGTCGGCGCCTGGCGCGAGGCCGGTGCCCACACGCTGGAGGCGCAGCGCGAAGCGACGCTGGTCAAGCCCGCGTACGGCGCCTTCGCCTGCCGCGACGGGCGGCACGTGTCCATCGCCGCGCTGGAAGACCACTTCTGGGTGCGCCTGTGCGAGGCGCTCGACCTGGCGCCCTACGGTGGCGAAGACTTCCGCGCGATGAAGGCACGCAAGGCCGCGGCGGGCCCCATCAACGCGCGCATTGCAGAAGCGCTGGCGCACAGCGACGCCGACGAGGTCTTCGCGCTGCTGCAGCGGCACGACGTGCCCGCGGCGCCGGTGGTGGAGCCGTCGAAGGTGGCGGCGTTGCCGCAGTTCGCCCGGCGAGGCAAGTTCGAAGACGGCGCCGTGCTGCCGGTGGCGCGTTACCCCGTGCCCCTGGCCGGTGTGCGGGCCGGCGCGCTCGGCGGCGCGCCGGCGCTCGACAGCGCGCGGAACTGACGCCGTGGCACCCGTATTTCGCACGCGCATCACCGAGCTGTTCGGCATTGCGCACCCCATCCTGGGCGGCGGGCTGATGTGGCTGTCGGACGCCCGCTATGTGGCGGCGCTGGTCAACGCCGGCTGCATGGGCTTCATCACCCCGCGCTCCTTCGACAGCGACGAAGACTTTGCCGCTGCGCTGGTGCAATGCACCGAGCTCGCCGGCGGCAGGCCCTTCGGCGTGAACCTCACGCTGTCGAGCCGGCCCGAGGCCAACGCGGCCGTGCGGCGCTGGCTCGACATGGCGCTGGCGCACGGCGTGCGCCACTTCGAAACTGCGGGCTACGCGCCCAACGAGCTGATCGGCACCCTGCACGAGGCCGGCGCCATCGTGCTGCACAAGGCGCCGAGCATCCGCCACGCGCTGTCGGCCGAGCGCGCGGGCGCCGATGCCGTGGCGCTCATCGGCATGGAAGAGGGCGGCCACCCCGGCACCAACGAACTGCCCACCATGCTGATGGGCGCGCTGGCCGCAGAGCAGTTCCGCGTGCCCGTGGTGCTGGGCGGCGGCATCGGCCACGGCCGGCAGATTGCAGCGGCGCTCGCGCAAGGGCACGAGGGCGTGATGATGGGCAGCCGCTTCCTGGTGTGCGAGGAGATCGGCGCGCACCGGGCGTACAAGGAGCACCTGCTGGGCTGCGACGAACATTCCACCGTGCGGCTGCTGCACACGCTGGGCAACACCTGGCGGGTGCTGCGCAACGACACCGCGCAGCGCATCGACGAGATCGAGCGTGCCGGCGCGGCCGACCATGCGGCATTCGGCGACCTCATCAGCGGGCGCACCGCGCGCGACCATTGCTATGCCCAGGGCGACTGGCAGCGCGGCATGCTGTCGCTGGGGCCGGCCATTGCCTTCGCGACGCGCATCGAGCCGCTCGCGGCCATCGTGGCCCGGCTGCTGGACGAGGCGCGTGCATCGCTAGGCCGGCTTTCTTCACTCGAACGGACCGCGGCATGAGCAGGCATCGACTGCCCTTTCTAGACCGCCTTGCGCTGCCGCTCATCGCGGCGCCCATGCTGCGGGTGTCCGGCATCGAGCTGGTCTCGGCGGCATGCCGCGCCGGCGTGGTCGGCGCGTTTACCACCGCCAATTGCGCATCGCTCGAAGAGTTCGACGCGTGGCTGCGGCGGCTGCGCACGGAGGCTGAACAGGCCGAAGCCGAAGCCGAGGGCGCACGCCACGCGCCGTACTGCCCCAACCTGATCATGCGGCGCGACCCCGCGAAGGTGAAGGCCGAGGTCGACCTCATCGTGCGGCATCGCGCGGAGGTGGTGATCACCAGCGTGGGCTCGCCTGCCTCGGTGGTACCCGCGTTGCACGCGGGCGGCTGCATGGTGCTGGCGGACGTGGCCTCGGTGCACCATGCGCAACGCGCCATCGAGGCGGGTGTCGACGGCCTCGTGCTGCTGACGGCGGGTGCGGGCGGGCACACCGGCTGGGCCAACCCGTTCGCCTTCGTGCGAGCGGTGCGAGCGCTGTTCGACGGGCCGCTGGTGCTGGCGGGTGGCCTGTCGGACGGGGTGGCACTGAAGGCCGCCGTGGCGCTGGGCTGCGACCTGGGCTCCATGGGCACGCGCTTCATCGCCACGCGCGAGAGCCTGGGTAGCGCGCCCTACAAGCAGATGCTCACGCAAAGCTCGCTGGACGACGTGATGACCACGCGCGCGTTCACGGGCTTGCCCGCGAACTTTCTGCGGCCTTCGGTCGTGCAGGCCGGGCTGGACCCCGAAGCGCTCGACGAGACGGTGTCGGTGCAGGAAGCACGCAGCCGTTTCGGCGGCGGTTCGGAGGGCGCCGTGGTCCAGCGGTGGGCCGACCTGTGGAGCGCCGGGCATTCGGTGTCGGGCGTGGGGTCGGTTCCTTCGGTCGCGGAACTGGTGCGGGCGCTTCGCGGCGAGTTCGACGGGCTGCGATCAGCGCGGTGACGCCGCACGCGCCGCGCGTGCGAACGTGCGCAGGATGTCCGCGACCTCCTGCGGTGCCTCCACGGGCAGCAGGTGCCCGCGGTTTGGAATCAGGTGAACCGCGGCCTGCGGGTAGCGGGCGGCGATGTGGTCGCGCACCACCGCCACCGGGTCGACGCGGTCGAGTTCGCCCGCGACGATGACCACGGGCACGTCGATGGCCGCCACCCTGTGGCTGAAGTCTTCGCGTGTGCCGGTGTCGATCCAGCCCAGGCTGGCCTGCGGGCTGAGCCGCAGGGCATCTTCGATGGCCTGTTCCCGTGCTTCGCGCGACAGCGGGCTGCCGGTGAGCACGTTGTCGAGCGTCCATTCGACCGCTTCACGGTTCGCATACGCCTTTCTCATCTGGGCGCGCTGCACGTCGTCGATCTGCATGGGCGAGGGCGGCGACGACGCGACCATGGCAATGCCGCGCAGCCCGACGGGGCGTCGGGAGGCCGCGACCTGCGCCGTCTTGCCGCCCATGGAGTGCCCGACGAGGATGTAGTCGCCGATGCCCAGTTGCTCGACGGCGGCGAGCACATCGTCGGCGAGGTCGACGGCGCTGTAGCCTGCGCCCGGTGCCTCGGAGCTGCCTTGCCCGCGGCCGTCCAGTGCCACGCAGCGAAACGTGTCCGACAACCGCGAGACGACCGGCGCCCATGTGCGCGAAGAGCCGCCCCAGTAGTGAAGGAACACGAGCGCCATGTCGCCAGCGCCTTGTTGCGAAACCTCGAGACGGACGCCGTTTGCCAGGATTTTCATGACCATGCCTTTGAGTGATGGGCGGCGGCAACCCTTGCCGCTTTCCGGTGGCCATTGTTCATTCCTGCGGCTGGATAGATAAGACGTTCAGCGAGATGTACAGTCAGTATCAAAAGTACATAGTGGGGCTTGCATGGACCGATTGCTGAGCATGGCCGTCTTCGTGACGGCGATCGATGAAGGGAGCATCGCGGCCGCGGCCCGGCGCTTCGGCATCTCCGCGGTGATGGCCGGGCGCTATCTCTCTTCGCTGGAGCAGGCGCTGCCCGCGCGCCTCGTGCAGCGCACCACGCGCCGCCTCAGCCTGACAGACGCCGGGCAGGCTTACCACGCAAAGTGCAAGCGCATCCTCGAAGACCTGGAGGAAGCGAACAACGAGGCCGTCGACAAGCACGCGAGCCCGCGGGGCACGCTGCGCGTGGCGGCACCGGTGACCTTCGCGGCGATGTACCTCGGCCCGGTGGTCGCAAGGTACATGCAGGAGTTTCCCGCGGTGCGCGTGGAAATGCAGCTGCAGGACCGCTTCGTCGACCTGGTGGAAGAGGGGCTCGACCTGGCGCTGCGGATCGGCCGCCTGCCCGATTCCGACCTGGTGGTGCGGCGGCTGGCCGGCTGCCGTCTCATGGCCTGCGCAACGCCCGCCTACCTGCGGCGTGCCGGAACACCCCGCACGCCGCAAGAGCTCGAAGCCCATGCCCGCATCGGCTATCTGGGCGATGTGTCGACGCCGCCATGGATGTTCGGCGCGCCGGGCTCGGCGCCGGTGCAGCTCTCGCGGGCGTGCCGGGTGGAAGCGAACAACACATCGATGATGCTGGAGCTCGCCCTGGCGGGCCTGGGCGTGGCCTATGCACCCGGCTTCGTGTTTGCGAACCACCTGGCGCGCGGCGAACTCTTGCAAGTGCTGCCGGGCTTCGACAGCCCCGAGTTGCCGCTGCATGCCGTGACATCCACGGCAAAGCACGTGCCCTGGAAGGCGCGGCTGCTGATCGAGCGGCTGGCCACGGCATTCGAGGGAACGCCACCTTGGGAGCAATGGCGCGGCACGGCAGGCGCAGGTAGGAAGAGGCGGGCTCCGAGCTCTTCAGCGGCCGAATAGCCGGCAACGCAGGCTTCGCCGGCTAGCGGTTTTCGCCCGCCTAAAATGCTCCCCCTTCGCACCTGGCGTCCCGGCAGGTGCGGATTCCGTTTTCCCCGGGGCCATGTAGAGGACCACCATGTACAAAAACCTCGCGGGCCGCGCCGTTCTGGCGTGGGTTGCCGCTTGCTGTTTATCTCCCGCTCTTTCTCAGACTCCACAGACATCGCAGGCACCCGCGAAGCCGCCCCTGAAGATCGGCTTCGTTTACGTCACCCCTATCACCGACGCCGGCTGGGTGCGCCAGCATGAAGAGGGCCGCAAGGCCGTCGAAGCCGCGCTGGGCGACAAGGTGAAGACCACCTTCGTCGAGAACGTGGCCGAGGGCGCCGATGCCGAGCGCGTCATCCGCGACCTTGCGCAGCAGGGCAACACGCTCATCTTCACGCCGAGCTTCGGCTACATGGAGCCGACGCTGAAGGTGGCGAAGGACTTTCCCGATGTGAAGTTCGAGTCGGTCACCGGCTACAAGACCGCGCCCAACGTGGCGACGGCCAATGCGCGCTACTACGAGGGCCGCTACCTGGCGGGTGTCGCGGCCGGGCGCATGACGAAGACGAACATGGCCGGCTACGTGGCGGGCTTTCCGATTCCGGAGGTGCTGCAGGGCATCAACGCGTTCACGCTCGGCATGCGCTCGGTGAACCCGGCCGCCAAGGTCAGCGTGGTGTGGCTCAACGAGTGGTTCGATCCGCCGAAGGAGCGCGACGCGGCCATGGCGCTGTTCAACCAGAACGCCGACGTGGTGGCCTTCCACACCGGCTCCACGGCGGTGATGGCGGCGGCGCAGGAGCGCGGCAAGATGGCCATTGCCTACCACTCCGACATGCGCAAGGTGGCACCCGACGCGCAGCTCGTCGCGGTCACGCACCAGTGGGGCGGGTACTACACGCAGCGCGCGAAGGCGGTGCTCGACGGCAGCTGGAAAAGCGGCAACCTCTGGGGCGGCGTGAAGGAAGGAATGATCCGCGTGGGCGACTTCGGCACCAAGGTGCCCAAGGCCGTGCAGGACGAGGTGCTCGCGCGGCAGAAGGACATCGCCGCGGGCAAGCTGCAGCCGTTTCGCGCGGTGGCGGCCGACGTGCGCGACAACGAAGGCCGCGTCGTGATCGCCAAGGGCGCGCAACTGAGCGACGAGCAGATCCTGAAGATGAACTGGCTGGTCGAGGGCGTGCAGGGACGCGTCACACGCTGAGCGAGCCTGGCGCCCGGATGCCGCTCAGGCCACCGCGTGCCGCCCGCCCCGCGCGGAGCCCAGCACCATCAGCACCAGCCCGGCCAGCACCGCCGGCACGCCGACCACCACGAACAGCGTCGGCAGGCCCAGGCCCATCGACAGCATCACGCCGCCGCCCATGGAGCCCAGCACCGAGCCCATGCGGCCGATGCCGTTGGCCCAGCTGACGCCGGTGGCGCGGCAGTCGGTCGGGTAGAACGCGGCCGACAGCGCATTCGCGCCGACCTGCCCGCCGGACACGCCGAAGCCCGCGAGGAACACGAGCACGCCGACGACCGCGTGCTGCTCGCCGAATGTGCCGATCATCGCGATGCACACGCCGGCGATCACATACGCGGCCATCAGCACGCGGTGCGGGTCGAGCCGGTCCATCAACCAGCCGAGCGTGAGCGTGCCGACGGTGCCGCCGACCTGGAACAGCATGGTCACCAGCGCGGCGGTCTTCAGCGTGGCGCCGGTGCTCTTGAGCACGGTGGGCAGCCAGCTGGAAAGCAGGTAGATGACCAGCATGCTGCAGAAGAAGGCCAGCCACATCAGCAGCGTGCCGTGCAGCAGGCCGGGCGCGAACAGGTGGCCGACCGGCGAGCCGGCGCGCGGCGCGGGCGGCATCGCGAGCTGCGCTTGGGCAGGCACGTGGCCGGGCGCGATGCGGCGCAGCGTGCGCAACACCTCGTCGGTGCGCTTGCCCGCCACCACCAGGTAGCGCGCCGATTCGGGCAGCAGCACGGCGAGCACCGGCAGCAGCACCAGCGGCAGCACGCCGCCCAGCACCAGCACCGAATGCCATCCGTAGGCCTCCACCAGGCCCGCCGCCGCCAGCCCGCCCAGCGCGGAGCCGATGGTGAAGCCGCAGAACATGGTCATCACCATGAGCGAGCGGCGCCGCTCGGGGCAGTACTCGGCGGTGAGCGTGATGGCGTTGGGCATGGCGCCGCCCAGGCCGACGCCGGTGAGAAAGCGCAGCGCAATCAGCATCTCTAGCGACGACGACCAGGCCGACAGCAGGCTCATGAGCCCGAAGAAGAACACGCTGGCCAGCAGCACCGTCTTGCGCCCGAAGCGGTCGGCGAAGGGGCCGATGCCGAGCGCGCCGATCATGAGCCCGATGAGTCCCGCGCCGAACAGCGGCGCCAGGTGCACCGGCGTGAGCTTCCACTGCGCGCCGATGGCCGGCGCGATGAAGCCGATGGCGGCGGTGTCGAAACCGTCGATGGCCACGATCAGGAAGCACAGCGCCACGATCATGACCTGGAAGCGCGAGACCGGCTGCCTGTCGATGAAGGACGGAACGTGAATGAGGGTTGGGGCTGACATTTGTCTCTCGCTGTTTTCTGGAGGCACGAACACGCAAAGACGTGCAAGGCGCGCAGCGCGGCGCGCCTTATGCGCCTTTTGCGCCTTTTGCGCCTTTTTCAGGCCGTGTGGTCGGGCTGCCTGCGCGGCTCCGCGGCCTGGAACGCCGGGTGCGCGATGGCATGCGTGTACACGCGCATCGCGCGTTCGTGGGCCGAGGTGTCGCAGCCCATGCGCTGCGCGTTGGCAATCTGCGGCACCAGGCAGCAGTCGGCCAGCGTGGGCGCATCGCCGAAGCACCAGTCACCGTGGCCGTGGCTTTGCAGCAGGCGTTCGACCATGGCCAGGCCGTCGTCGATCCAGTGGCGGTACCAGGCGTCTTTTTGCGCCGGCGTGACGCCCAGCACGTCTTGCAGGTAGCGCAGCACGCGCATGTTGTTGACGGGGTGGATGTCGCAGGCGATCACGCTCGACAGCTCCAGCACGCGGGCGCGCGCGGCCGCGTCTTGCGGCAGCAGCCGCGGCACGGGGTGCCTGGCGTCGAGGTAGTCGATGATCGCGAGCGACTGCCCCAGGCTGAAGTCGCCGTCCACCAGCGCGGGCACGGCGGCCGAGGGGTTCACGCGCGCCACGTAGCCCGCCTCGCGCTGCTCGCCGGCGCGGATGTTCACCGGCACGTAGTCGAAGGGCAGCCCCTTCAGCGCCAGCGCGATGCGCACGCGGTACGAGGTCGAGCTGTTGAAGAAGCTGTAGAGCTGCATCAGGCCACGCGCACCGAGAGTTCGCCCAGGCGGTCGATGCCGACCTTCATCAGGTCGCCGCGCACGACGGCGCCCACGCCTTCGGGCGTGCCGGTGTAGATGAGGTCGCCGGGCTCCAGGCGGAAGTAGGTTGACAGGTCGGCAATGGTCTCGGCCACCGACCAGATCAGGTGCGACACGTCGCTGCGCTGGCGGTCGGCGCCGTTCACGGTCAGCCAGATGGCGGCGTTGTCGAAGTGGCCCACGGTCGCGGCCTTGTGCAGCGGCGCGATGGGGGCGGAGGCGTCGAAGGCCTTGCCGATTTCCCAGGGGCGGCCCATTTCGCGCATCTTCATCTGCAGGTCGCGGCGGGTCATGTCCAGGCCGACGGCGTAGCCCCAGGCGTGCTCCAGCGCCTTGTCGCGCGGAATGTCGCTGCCGCCCAGGCCGATGGCGACCACCAGCTCGGCCTCGTAGTGGTAGTTGGCGGTCTTGGCCGGGTAGGGCAGCTCCAGCGTCTGGCCGTCGGCCACGGGAATCACGGCGTCGGCCGGCTTGCAGAAGAAGAAGGGCGGTTCGCGGTCGGGGTCGAAGCCCATTTCGCGGGCGTGCGCGGCGTAGTTGCGGCCGACGCAGTAGACGCGGCGCACCGCGAACTGCTCGTCGCTGCCGGCGACCGGAATCGCGACGGTGGGGGCGGGGTTGAAGACGAAGGCCATGTGTCGTGTTCCAGAAAAAAGGAATGAAAAAGAAGAATGAAAAAGGGAAGACTCAGCTGCGCTCTTCGCGCAGCAGGTTGAGCGCGGCCTGCACCGGGCGGTCGGAGTAGCTGAACAGCACCGCGTCGCTCACCGCGGCCAGCTGCACCGGTTGCCACGAAGGCACCACGAACACGTCGCGCGGCTGGTAGTCGAAGTGCTGCTCGCCGATGCGCACCGTGCCGCGGCCCTCGACCACGCTGAACACGGTGGCGTCGGTGCTGCGGCTGGTCTTGCCCTGGAAACCCGCGGGCAGCAGCTGCATGAAGGTGGCCATGGTGGGCATCGGCCAGCCGCCGGTGGCGGGGTTGGTGTAGCGCAGCTTCACGCCGTCCCAGGCGTCGAGTTCGCCGAAGCGGTAGAGGCTGTCGAGCGCCTCGCGGCTGCGCTCGTAGGGGTAGCTGAAGATGGGCGATGTCGGGTCGCTCACGCGGTGGCGCACCGGCATCATGTTGTGGCCGAAGCGCGCCCAGCTGTGGCCTTCGGGCCGCACCACGGCCTGCATGGCCTCGCTGTGGTTCTCGGCGAAGCCCGCGTCCAGGTGCACCAGCAGCGGAATGTCCAGCCCGTCGAGCCACACCACCGGTTCGCCGCCTTCGGCCACCGTCGGGTTGCCGTGGTCGTGCCAGTTCCACGAGGGCGTGATGATGAAGTCACCGGGGTGCATGGTCGTGCGCTCGCCGTTCACCGAGGTCCAGGCGCCCTTGCCCTCGACGATGAAGCGCAGGGCCGATTGCGTGTGGCGGTGGGCGGGCGCGATTTCGCCGGGCAGGATCAGCTGCAGGCCGGCATACAGCGTCGAGGTGATGCTCGAGGTGCCCGGCAGGCCCGGGTTCTCCAGGATGAGCACGCGGCGCACCGCCTCTTCGGCGCTGATGAGCTGGCCGGCCTGCATCACCAGCGAGCGGATGTCGGCGTACTTCCAGAGCGCAGCCACCGCCTTGGGCCTGGGCTGCTTGGGCACCAGCGCGTGCAGCGATTCCCACAGCGGAGCCATGTTCTGCTGGCCGATGCGGGCGTAGTAGGCACTGCGGCTGTCGGCTTCGTAGCCGGTGGGGGTGGGGCTAGGTGAAGTGTTCGGGGCGGTGTCGGCCATCTTTTGTCTCGCGTTCGTCCCGCCTGAAAAAGGCGGAATGCCCGGATTGTTGGTGCCTATCCATACTCCGTAAAATCATCTTTTGTTCGCATCCATATCCGGATTCGTATTGATTTAAGGGTTTACCCCATGGATTGGACCCAGCGGCTGCGCCTGCGCAACCTGCAGATGCTCCAGAGCCTGGCGCGCACCGGCAACATGAGCCGCTCAGCGCAAGAGCTGCACACCACCCAGCCCGGCCTGTCGAAATGGCTGAAGGAGCTGGAAGACGACATCGGCCTCACGCTGTTCGAGCGCCTGGCACGCGGCCTGCGGCCCACGGTGCACGGCGAGGCGCTGCTGGCGCATTCGCGGCGCATCGAGGCGCAGCTGGACATGGCGCGCGACGACATGGCCGCGATGCTCGAAGGCGGCAGCGGCCTGGTGGCGGTGGGCACCTCGGGCGCCTCGGCCTCCGACACCGTGCCGCTGGCCGTGCTGCGGCTGCTGCAGCAAATGCCGCGCTCGCACGTGCGCCTGGTCGAGAGCACCATGGACCTGCTGATGCGCCAGCTGGCCCATGCCGAGCTCGACGTGATCGTGGGGCGCACCACGGCCGCGTACGACCAGGAGCTGATTCGCACCGAGGTGCTCTACATGGAGCCGCTGCACTTCGTCGCGCGCCCGCAGCACCCGCTGTTCAAGCACGAGACCATAGACTGGGCCGACATGCTCGACTACCGCTGGCTGGTGTGGCCGCGCGGCACGCCCATTCGCGACGCGCTGGAGGCCGCGCTGGCCGCCGAAGGCCGTGCGCTGCCGCGCGACCACGTGGAGTCGAACTCGGTCACGGTCAACGTCACGCTGTTGAACAGCAGCAGCATGATCGGCCTGGCCTCGCACCGCACGGCGCAGCGCTTTGCCCGGCTGGGCGCGATGCGCATCCTGCCGATGCGGCTGTCGGGCTTCGGCTCGGTGTCGATGTACTGGAACGTGGGCAGCGCCGAACGCGCGGCGGTGGCGAAGATGCTCGACTGCCTGCGCCACGCCGAGGGCGACGCGCTGCCGGGAATGCCGGCGGAACAGACGGGATGAACGCCCGGCGGGCCCGCAGGTTCAACCGTCCGCCAGCGCCTCGCCGTTGATCATCGACTGCACCCGCGCCGCCAGCTGCGTGCGGTTGTCCACCCGCAGCTTGCGAAAGGCATTGCCCAGGTGGAAGCGCACCGTGGGCAGCCCCACGGCCATGCGCTTGGCGATGAGCTTGTCGGGGCAGCCCGACACCACCAGCGCGGCCGCCTGCGCCTCGCGCTGGCTCAGCGCCGACTTGCGCTGCAGCAGCTCGCTCACGTCTTCGTGCGCGCGCGCCGACGAGGCCGGGGTGGCCTCCCACCTGAAGCGCGCGAGCGCACCCGCGAAGGCGGGCTCCACCAGGCGCAGCGCCTCGATCTCGTTCGCGTCGAAGTTGCCGCGCTCGCGGTGGCGCCAGATGCGCATGTCGCCGGTGCATTCGCCGTCGGCGAACACATACACGTTCACGCCCCAGTGCATGCGGTCGCGCTTGAGGAAGTCGTTGAAGAACTCGGTGCGCGACAGGTCTTGCTGGCAGAGGATCTGCGTGGCCAGCGTGGGGTGGCGCCGCTCCATCATCGGAAAGGTCAGCGGGTCGACGAAGCGGTAGTACTCGTCCCAGCTGCGCAGGTTTTCCACCGACATGTTCAACGCCTTCACGCGCGCGAAGCAGTGCGCGGCGCTGTCCCAGGTGAAGGACACGTAGGTGTCGGCGTGCAGCAGGTCGAGCATGGGCAGCGCCAGGTCGCCGCGCAGGGCGTCGGGGTCGGTCGCTTCGGCCAGCAGCCGCATCACGTCGCCCAGGGCGCGCGTCTGTGTGGTGGAAAGGTGCATGGCGTGGGTCAAGCAAAGACCGTGCGAACTTCGGTCCCGGCGATGCTAGCCCCGGGCCGGCGCGCACGTATCGGGGCCGACCCGTAGGCACCCTATCAATGGTGCTAGGTGTGGGGGGCGGTGGCGGTTCCTAGCATCGGGCCATCGTTACGGGAACACACACATGAACCTCACGCAACAGGCAAAACAGGTACCGCTGTCTCAACTCGGCGTCGCGCCGCTGCGCCAGCAGCTGCGCGCCGGCACGCTGCGCAGCGTGGACCTGGCCGACGCGCTCATCGCGCGCACCGAGGCGCACGCCGCGCTGAACGGCTATGTCGCCTTCGACGCCGAGGCGCTGCGCGCCCAGGCCAGGCAAGCCGACGCGCGCATCGCGGCGGGCGAAGACCTGGCGCTGCTGGGCGTGCCGGTGGCGCTCAAGGACAACATCGACGCCGTGGGCCTGCCCAGCGCGGCGGGCACGCGGGCGCTGGCCGGCCTGCAGCCGCAGCACGACGCCGAAGTGGTGCAGCGCCTGCGCAAGGCCGGTGCGTTGATTGCCGGCAAGGCGAACATGCACGAGCTGGCGATGGGCATCACCACCAACAACAGCGTGACCGGCGCCGCGCGCAACCCGTGGGAGCCCTCGCGCATTCCGGGCGGCAGCAGCGGGGGCTCGGGCGTGGTGGTGGCCGCCGGGCTGGTGCCCGCGGCCATCGGCACCGACACCGGCGGCTCGGTGCGCGTGCCCGCCGCGCTGTGCGGCGTGGTCGGCCTGCGCCCGACGACCGGGCGCGTGCCGGGCCGGGGCATCGCGCCCATCTCGCTGACGCGCGACACGGCGGGGCCCATTGCGCGCAGCGTGGAAGACTGCGCGCTGCTCGACGGCGTGCTCAGCGGCAGCGCGCAGCCGCTGGTGCCCGTGTCTTTGCAGGGCGTGCGGCTGGGCCTTCCTGGCCCGGGCTTCTGGGAAGGGCTGGAGCCGGGCGTGCACAGCGTGGCGCAGGAGGCCATCGAGCGCCTGCGCAGCGCCGGCGCGCAGTTGGTCGAGGTGCCGCTGCCGGCGCTCGCGGGCTTCAACGAGGCGGCGGGTTTTCCGATTGCGCTGTACGAGTTCATCCGGGACATGGGCGACTACCTTCGCTACGCGCAGCGCGGCGTGAGCCTGCGGCAGCTGGTCGACGCCATCGGCAGCCCCGACGTGGCCGCCATCGTGCAGCCGCTGATGGGCGAGGGCGCGGTGCCCGAGGCCATCTACGCGCATGCGCTGCAGGCGCGGCGCGGGCTGCAGGCCGTGTACGCCGAAGCCTTCGCGGCGCATGGCGTGCGGGCGCTGCTGTTCCCCACCACGCCGCTCACGGCCGCGCCGGTGGGGCACGACGTCACAGTGCAGTTGAACGGCCAAGCGCTGCCCACCTTTTCCGCCTTCATCCGCAACACCGACCCCGGCAGCAACGCCGGCATTCCGGGCGTGACCTTGCCCGCCGGGCTCGCGGGCGGCCTTCCCGTGGGCCTGGGGCTCGACGGGCCGGCCGGCAGCGACCGCGGCCTGCTGGCGCTGGCCGCCGCGGTGGAGGCGGTGCTGCCGCCGTTGCCGTCCGCGCCCTGGCTGCGCTGAGCGCGCTGGGTGCTGCAAGTGTTCTGAGCGCGCCTGCGCTGCCTCGTTCTTTTTCATTCCAACCAGGAGTTCCCATGGACCGTCGTACCTTCCTCCACGGCCTTGCAGCCGCCGCGGCCGCCAGCGCGGCGGGCGTGCGCGCGGCGTCGCCGCTCAACGTGGCCGTGATGCTGCCCATGAGCGGGCCCGCCGGGCTCTTCGGCCCGTCGGCCAAGGCCTGCGCCGAACTGGCCGTGCAGACGATCAACGCACGCGGCGGCGTGCTGGGCCGCACCATCAACCCGCTGTTCGGCGACGCGGGCCTGCCGCCGGCAGAGGCCTCGCAGACCGCGCTCAAGCTCTGGAAGGGGCAGGGCGCGCAGGCGGTCATCGGCATGCACGACAGCGCCGTGCGCGGCGCGCTGGTGGGGCTGTTCAAGGGCCAAGTGCCGTACTTCTACACGCCCGTGTACGAAGGCGGCGAGTGCGCGCGCGGCACCTACGTGAACGGCGAAACGCCCGCGCAGCAGCTCGCGCCCGTCATTCCCTGGCTCGCGGCCGAGCGCAAGCCGAAGAAGTGGTACCTGATCGGCAACGACTACATCTGGGGCCGCAACACCAACGCCGCGGCCAAGGGCTACATCGCGCAGACCGGCGCGCAGGTGGTGGGCGACGAGTACCTGCCCTTCACCGCCGACAACTTCGACTCCAGCCTCGCGCGCATCCGCGACAGCGGGGCGGACGCGGTGCTGGTGTCGCTGGTGGGCGGTGCCTCGGTCACCTTCAACAAGGCCTTCGCGAGCTTCGGGCTGGCCGACAAGGCCATCCGCCTGGGCTCGCTGCTCGAGGAGAACACGCTCGCGGGCATCGGGCTGGCCAACGCGCGCAACCTGTACTCCAGCGCGGGCTACTTCGCCAACATCGAGACGCCCGCGGCCAAGGCCTTCTCGGAGGCGTACTTCAAGCGCTTCGGCGCGCAGGCGCCCGCGCTCAACGGGCTGGCCGAATCGGTGTACGAAGGCTTCCTGATGCTGGAGGCCATTGCCACGCGCGCCAAGTCGCTCGACGTGGCGAAGATGGAGCCGGCCAGCGAAGGCGCGAGCTACAGCGGCCCGCGCGGCGCGGTGACCATGCATGCGCGGCACGTGGACCAGGACATCTACCTGGCCGATGTCGGTGACAAGGGCTTCCGCGTGGTGAAGACCTTCGCGCACATCGCCTCCGGCCAGACCTGCAAGGTGTGACGCGGTCATGGACACCAGCTGGCTGCTGCACGCGCTGAACCTGGCCTACGCGCTGGCCACGCTGGGCCTTACCACGCTCGGGCTGGCGGTGGTGTTCGGCCTGCTCGGCGTGATGAACATGGCGCACGGCGAGTTCGTGATGCTGGGCGCCTACGCCGTGGTCACCGTGCAGTCGTGGGGCTGGCCCATCGCCACGGCCATGCCGCTGGCCATGGGGGTGTGCGGCGTGCTCGGCTACGCGGCGGAGCGCTGGCTGATTCGCCCGCTGTACGCGCGCCCGTTCGACACCCTGCTGGCCACCTGGGGCCTGGCCATGGTCATGCGCAAGACGGTGGAGGCGGTGTACGGGCGCGGCTACCGCAACATCGAAAGCACGCTGGGTGCGCCGGTGTCGCTGGGCGGCGTGCAGTACCCTGGCTACCGGCTGGCATTGATTGCGCTGGCCGTGGTGCTGATGGTGGCGCTGGCGCTGTGGTACCGGCGCAGCACCATGGGCCTGCGCGTGCGCGCCATGACGGGCAACCCCGTGCTCGCGCAGGCGCTGGGCATCGACACGCGCCGGCTCGCCTCGCAAACCTTCGTCATCGGCGTGGTGCTGGCCGGCGCGGCCGGCGTGCTGCTGGCGCCGCTGGTGCGCATAGAGCCCGGCATCGGTGTCGACTACCTGCTCGATTCCTTCTTCGTGCTGGTGGTCGGTGGCCTGGGCACGCTGGTCGGCTTCGGCGGCGGCGTGGGCGTCATCGGCGGCACGCAGTCGGTCGTCAGCAGCATCACGGGCCAGACCAGCGGCTATGCGGTGGTGCTGGTGTTGTCGATCCTCTTTCTCTGGTTGAAACCGAATGGACTCTTTGGACGCCGTTGATTCCACGCTGTCGGCGCCATCTGCGCCAACTGCACTATCTGCGCGACCCGTTCGGTCCGGCGCATCGCGCTGGCGCACGCCCGCCGCGGGCCCCTGGCTGCTCGGTTTGGTGCTGGTGGCGCTGCCCTTCGTGTCGAACGACTTCATCGCCTACCAGATCGCGCTGTTCCTCATCTACGGCATCGCGACGCAGGGCGTGGCGCTGTGCTGGGGCCGGCTGGGCTTCCTGCCGCTGGGCCATGCGCTGTTCTTCGGGCTGGGGGCCTACCTGGCCGGCGGCACGCTGAAGGCCGCGCAGCAGCAGCCGGGGTGGTACGCCGCCTTGCCGCTGGCGCTGCTGCTGCCCGCGGCGCTGGCCTACCTGACGGCGCGGCTGGTGTTCGCGCGCAGCCACCGCAGCGGGCCGTTCTTCTCGCTCATCACGCTGGCGATGACCATGCTCGGCTTTCTCGCGGCGCAGCAGTGGAGCGCGGTCACGGGCGGCTTCAACGGCATGGCTGACATTCCGGAACTGCCCGGCACCGAGCGCTACAGCAGCTTCTACTGGGTTGTGGCCGCATGCGCGCTGGGCACCACGCTGCTGCTGGGCGGCGTGCTGCGCCGCCCGCTGGGCCTGCTGTGGAGCGCGCTGGCGCAGAACGAAGAGCGGCTGCAGCTCTTCGGCTATGCCACCGACCGCATCAAGGCCGTGGCCTTCGCTTTCTCGGCGATGCTCGCGGCGCTGGCCGGCGTGCTGTTCGCGATGCACCAGGGCATCGTCACGCCGCTGACCATGGGCTTCGTGCTGTCGACGGAGTTCGTCATCTGGGCGGCGGTCGGCGGCAAGGCCAGCCCCTTGGGTGCGTTGCTGGGGGCGGTGTTCGTGGGCTATGCCTCGTCGGAGCTGCGCGATCACTTCGCCTACTGGGAGGTGGCCGTGGGCGCGATCTTCATCGTGGTGGTGCGCTTTCTGCCGGACGGGTTGGCGGGGCTGGCCGGCATGGGGCGGCGCTTCAAGCCCTTCAGCGCGCCCGACGAAGCCGCGTCGCTCCCGCGAACCCTGGCACCGCCGGTGCCCGCGCAGCCGGCCAACGTGCGCCTCGCGTTCGAGCAGGTCGCCTGCGCGCAGGGCGGCGTGCGCATCCTCGACGGCCTTGCGTTCGACCTGCAGGGCCCCGGCCTGCGCTGCGTGATCGGCCCGAACGGCGCGGGCAAGACATCGGCCTTCAACGTGATGACCGGCCGGCTGCCGCTGCGCACCGGGCGCATCCTGCTCGACGGCGTCGATATTTCGGGCGCCACCGCCTGGCGCGTGGCGCGGCAGGGCGTGGGGCGCAAGCTGCAGATTCCGTCCGTGTTCCCGGGCTTGAGCGTGAGCCAGAACCTCGACGTCGCGCTGTGGGCGGGGCGCATGCGCCCGGCCGCGTCGTTGCAGCGCGCGCCGCTCGCATGGGACAGCGCCTTGCGCGGCGAGCTGCTGGGCCTGTTCCCCTCGCTCGCCAGGCAGTTGCAGTCACCGGCGGGCAGCCTGTCGCAGGGTGAGCGCCAGGCGCTGGAGTTCGTGATGACCATGCTGCCGCAGCCGCGCCTGGTGCTGCTCGACGAACCCTGCGCGGGGCTTTCGCCGGGCGAGACGCACCACATGATCGAGGCCATCAAGACCGCGACCGGCCGCCTCGGCGCGGCCGCGCTGGTCATCGAGCACGACATCAGCGCGGTGGCCTCCATCGGCGGCGAGGTGTACGTGCTGCACCAGGGCAAGCTGCTGGCGCGCGGCCCGCTGGCGCAGATACAGGCCGACCCGGCCGTGCGCGCGGTGTACGCGGGAGCACGCAAATGAGCGAGGTGTTGCTCGACTTTGCGGACGTGGTCTGCGGCTACGGCGACACCATGGTGCTGCGCGGCCTGGCGGGTGCGGTCGGCCCGGGCCGGGTGCTCGGCGTGCTGGGCCGCAACGGTGTGGGCAAGACCACGCTGATGCGCGCGCTCACCGGCTTTCTGCCGCTGAAGCAGGGCCGCGTGACGCTCGGCGGGCGCGACCTGGCGCGCGTGCCGCCGCAGCAGCGCCTGGCCGCCGGCATGGCCTACGCGCCGCAGGAAGACGTGGTTTTCGGCGACCTCAGCGTGGCCGAGAACCTGTGGCTGCACCTGCGCGGTCGCGACGCCACGCGCTATGCCGACGGGCTGGCCGCGTTCCCGCGGCTGGCCGAGCGCATGGGCCAGCGCGCCGGCTCGCTCAGCGGCGGCGAGCGGAAGCTGCTGTCGTTCACGCGCACCCTGGGGTTGCGCGCGCCGCTCTCCATCCTCGACGAGCCGACCGAGGGCGTGCAGCCCGAGAACATCGAGCGCATGGCCACGCTGGTGCGCGCGCGCAAGGCGCAGGGCGCCGCCTTTGTCATCGTCGAGCAGAACCTGGAGTTCCTGCTGGCGGTGGCCGACGACATTTTGGCCATCGACCATGGCGAATGCTCGCTCGCGGGCGCCGCGGCCGACCTGCCGCGCGAGACGCTGGAGCGGCACCTGGTGGTCTGACCCCCGCGCGAGCCCGTGCGGTCTGTGGCACATTCCAGCCTCCGCCAAGACCCATGAGCCACCTCGACCTCAACCTCGTTCGCGTGTTCGTCGCGATCCATGAAACGCGCAGCGTCACGCAGGCCGCCGAACGGCTGGACGTGACGCAGCCGACCATCAGCTACGGCTTGGCGAAGCTGCGCAAGGTGTATGCAGACCGGCTCTTCACGCGCGGCACCGGCGGCCTGGTGCCGACCACGCTGGCCGACCAGCTGTTCCAGCGCTACCGCGAGGCGCTGACCTCGGTGGAGGGCACGCTGGAACTGCACACCGCCTTCGACCCCAAGCGCTCGACACGGCGCTTTCGCCTGGCCATGTCGGACATCGGCGTGCTGTATTTCGTGCCGCCCTTGCTGCGCAAGTTCCAGGAGTCGGCACCGCGCATCGAGATCGACATCGTGCAGATGGCCGACGCGCTGGGCGAAGACCTGTCGGCCGGGCGGCTGGACATGGCCATCGGCAACATCCCGGCGCTGGCCTCGCACATGCGCAGCGCGCTGCTGTTTCGCGAGCACTACGTGTGCCTGATGTCGGCCAACCACCCGACCATCGGCGAGCGCATGAGCCTGCAGGAGTTTTCTTCGGCGCGGCACGTGATGGTGTCGTCGCCGCGCTCGGGCCACTTCCTGATCGAGGAGGCGCTGGCCGAGCGCGGCATCAACCGCAACATCGTGGCGCGCGTGCCCCAGTTCACCGTGCTGCCGCAGCTGCTGTCGCAAAGCGATCTGCTGGTGCTGCTGCCCTCGCGGGTGGCGGAGCTGTACGTGAGGCAGGGCGGGCTGAAGGCGCTGGCGCTGCCCGTGCCGCTGCCCGACTTTCAGGTGCAGGCGCACTGGCATGCGCGGCACGAATACAGCGCCGCGCACCGTTGGCTGGTGGAAGAGATCGTGCAGACGCTCGGCAAGCTCTGAGGGAGCGGGCTGCTGACGGGCTTGCTAGAAAGCCGACATCTTGCCCAGCGTTCGGGCCGAGCGCGCGAGCCCTTCGAAGATCGGGCCCGACACCGCGGCCGGAAACTGCGCCGGCAGGCGCGCGCCGACCCGCTCGATGACACCTGGCGTTGCCGCGAGCACGCGCTGGATGAGGTCTTCGGCGTCGGGCCCGTAGTGGCACTTCTGCGCCATGGCGTTGAAGTGCCGCCGCTGGATGGCCTTGAACTGGTAGTGCTTGCTCTTGCCGACCAACGCCATGGCCAGCTTGGCCTCGTGCTTGGAAAACTGGTTGTGGCCCTTGCCTTCCACCGGCCAGATCGACATCACGTCGTACACCGGCGTCAGCCGGTAGCGGCCCATCGGCAGCCACGCGATGCTGAAGTTCTTCGCGTGCCCGTCGGGCGCGCCCAGCATCCAGAAAAGCAGTTGCACGGTAATGAGCGTGCCCAGGTCTTGCTGGGCGTCGAGCGAGCTTCGCAGCACGCCCGCCAGGTCGATCATGCCGGGGCCGCCGTCGGCCTCGTACTTCAGGTGCGACGGCTTGCCCAGGGCCTGGCAGAAGTCTTCCTGCGGCAGGCGCAGCCACCAGTTGCCGGACGAATGCAGCCGGCGGTCGAAGCGCTCGACGGCCAGCACCTTCTGCGCGCCGAAGCGCAGGATGGCGGTGCGGGGAACGGGAACGCCGTACTCCTGCAGGATGTTCAGGCAGAGCCATTCGTTTTCCACCGAGGTGGTGAAGTCGGCCTTGCGATGGCCGACCAGGCCCAGCGGCAGCTTCAGGATGTGCGTGGTGGGCGTGGAGCCATGCGGGCGCACCCACTGGCTTTGGTGCCACAGCAGCGCCGTCTTTTCCTGGGCGCCGGCCAGGGAGATGCGCAGCTCGTCCTCGGGCGCCGTTTGCGCCGCGAACCTGCCCGGGTCGACGGTTTGCTGCAGCAGCTTTTCGACATCGGCCTCGCTCATCGGGTCGCCCTCGATGCGGTCGACGCTCGCCGGGCCGTCGTCTTCGCCCAGCAGCTGGATGGCGCCCACGCAATCGCGGCCGATGGCCTGCAGCAGGTCGAAGGGCTGGGTCGTGCGCGTTCGGAAGCGGCTGGCGATGCGCTCGCGAATCGGCTGGCTGTCGGGCAGCAGGTTGTCGAAGTAGTTCTGGACGACCGGGCCCTTGTGGGTGAAGCCGCCCACCAGCGGAAGCGACAGCGAGAGCGGGCGCCCCGTGGCCGAGCCGACCCAGGCGTCGTCGTAGCTCAGCTCGTCGGCGCCCCGCGCGGGAATGCGCCAGGTGCCGACGCGCTCGCCGTTGGCCCAGATGGAAAGCGCCGGCATGTTCGGTGTGCGCGCCATGCTCACCATTCCGACGCGGGCGGCTCGTTGGCGACATGCCGTGGGCCGGCCGGGTCGGCGCCTGTCGCGTAGGTCGAGAGCCTGCCCGGGTTCTTCGAACCGACCAGCATTTCGAGGCCCAGCACGCCGAACAGGGCCAGCAGCTGCTCCAGGCTCACCGAACCGGGGTTGAGCTCCATGTGGGACATGCGGCTCTGGCTGATGCCGAGGCGTTCGGCCAGCTTCACCTGGGAGATGCCCGCCTCCTTGCGGGCGGCCTTGAGCAGCACGCCGAGCTGCGAGGGGACCGATAGAACTTGCTGCATGGTGGTTACCGATGAAGTGGGTAACCATCAGCTTATCGATGTGATGGGTATTTGTCAAAATACCCATGGAATGGGTATTCAAATAAATACCCGTCAAGTGGGTAAATCGATGACTAGACGAGGTACTGGCGAATCGCTTCCTCGTTCCACCCGATGCCCGTTCCCGGCTCGGCCGGCGCGGTTGCCGTGCCGTTCTCGAACGCCAGCGGCCGCGCCAGCACAGGCGCCGCCAGGTCCATGCGCTCCAGCAGGTGGCGCGTGGGCGTCACGGCCAGCAGGTGCACGCTGACCTCCTGGAAGATGTGGCTCGACATCGGCACCCCATGCGCCTGCGCCAAAGCCGCCGCGCGCAGCCAGCCCGTGACGCCGCCGATCTTCATGGCATCGGGCATCGCCAGGTCGCAGGCACCGGCCTGCAGCGCCTTGGCCATTTCGTCGGGGCCGCACCAGTTCTCGCCCATCTGGATGGGCAGGCGCACCTTCTCCCGGATGCGCGCATGGCCCGCGTAGTCTTCCTGCAGCGTGGGCTCCTCGATCCAGCCGATGCCTTCGTCTTCCAGCGCGCGAATGCGGCGCACCGCCTCCGGCGCCGAGAGCCCCTGGTTGTAGTCGACCAGCAGTTGCGTGTCGTTGCCGACCACGCCGCGCAGCGCGCGAACGATGGCCAGGTCTTCCGCCAGCGTGGCGTAGCCGATCTTCGTCTTGATGGCCCGAAAGCCCTGCCGCATGGCGCCTTCGGCGCGCGCCATGCCCAGCTCGCGCCCGTCCATGCTGTGGCTGTCGTAGGCCTCGATGGCGCGGCGGCTGCCGCCCAGCAGTTCGACCAGCGGCACGCCGCGGGCCTTGGCCAATGCGTCCCACGCGGCCATGTCCAGCCCCGCGCCGGCCATGAGCGCAATGCCTGTGCGCCCCAGCAGCCGCAGGCGCTGCGCCAGCAACTGGTCGAGATCCACGGGCGCCAGCGGCTGGCCCTTCAGCACGCCGCCCAGCGTCAGCAGCATGCGCCGCGTGGCCCGCAGCGCCAGCGGCGTGTAGGTGAACACATAGGCGTGGCCGACCACGCCCTGGTTGGTGTACAGGTCGATCAGCACCAGCGGCGCCGTCGCCACCACGCCGACGCTGGTGCGCACCGGGTGCTCCAGCGGCACGTTGACCGCGCGCGCCTGCACATCGGTGACGAGCAGGCTGCTGTCTAGAGAAATGTTCATGGCTTGAATGTCACAGTCCCAGGTAGGCGGCCTTCACGCGCTCGTCGCGCAGCAACTGCGCAGCGGGGCCACCGAGCGCGATGGCGCCGGTTTCCAGCACGTAGCCGACGTCCGCGACAGACAGCGCGGCGTGCGCGTTCTGCTCCACCAGCAAGATCGGGATGCCGCGCGCCTTCAGCCTGGCGATCACGCCGAAGATCTCCTTCACCAGCAGCGGCGCCAGCCCCATCGACGGCTCGTCGAGCAGCAGCACCTTGGGCTCGCTCATCAGTGCGCGTGCAATGGCCAGCATCTGCTGCTGGCCGCCCGAGAGCGTGCCGGCGGCGAGCAGGCGCTTTTCTTCGAGCACCGGGAACAGCGCGTACATCTCGGCCAGGCGCTGCGGCCGGCCGTCGGGGCGGGTGTAGCCGCCGAGCAGCAGGTTGTCTTGCACAGACATCGGCCCGAACACCTGCCGCCCCTCGAGCACCTGCGACAGGCCCGCCCGCACGCGCGCGTCCGCGCTGTCGCGCCCGATCTCGCGGCCGAACAGCGTCACGCTGCCGGCACTGGCCTTGATGAGCCCCGACACCGCGCGCAGCAGCGTCGTCTTGCCCGCGCCGTTGGCGCCCACCAGCGCCACCAGTTCGCCTTGCCCCACGCGCAGGTCGATGCCGTGCAGCGCCTCGATGCGGCCATAGCCCGCGAAGAGCCCGCGTACCTCCAGTGCCGTATCGCTCATGCGGCCTCCGCTTCTGTGCCCAGGTAGGCGGCGATCACCTGCGGGTTGGCGCGCACCTCGGCGGCCGTGCCTTCAGCCAGCTTGCGGCCGTAGTCGAGCACCAGCAGGTGGTCGGAGATGTTCATGACCAGCTTCATGTCGTGTTCCACCAGCAGCACCGTCACGCCCGAGGCGGCGATGCTTCGGATGAGCTCGGTGATCTCGTGCGTCTCGGTGTCGTTCAGGCCGGCGGCGGGTTCGTCGAGCAGCAGGATGCGCGGCTTGCTGGCCAGCGCGCGCGCAATTTCCAGGCGCTTCAGCAGGCCGAAAGACAGCTGCGTGGCATGTGCGTGGGCATGGTGGCCCACGCCCACGTAGTCGATGAGGCGCAATGCCTCTTCGCGCAGCGCGGCGTCGGCGCGGCGCGTGGCGCCCGTCATGCCGCCCAGCAGCGAGCTGCGCGTGTGCAGGTGGGCACCGAGCATCACGTTTTCGCAGGCCGTCATGTTCATGCAGATCTGCAGGTTCTGAAAGGTGCGGCTCATGCCGCGGCGCGCCAGCTGGTCGGGCGCCAGGCCCGCCACGTTCTCGCCGTTCAGCAAAATCTCGCCGCGCGTGGGCTCGTACACGCCGCTGATCAGGTTGAACAGCGTGGTCTTCCCCGCGCCGTTGGGCCCGATCACCGAATGCACCGAGCCGCCGCGCACGCTGAAGCTCACGTCCTGCATGGCGTGCACGCCGCCGAAGGACTTGCTGAGGTTCTTCACTTCGAGCATGTCAGGCCTTCCTGCGCAGCCGCTGCGCAATGGAGGGCACCAGCCCCTTGGGCAGGAACATCATGGTGAGCATCAGCACCAGGCCGAAGAACACCATTTCGTAGCCGTGCAGGCCGCCCAGCAACTGCGGCAGCGCCGTGAGCAGCGCGGCGCCCAGCACCGCGCCGAAGGTGGAGGCCATGCCGCCCAGCACCACCATGGTCGCGAGTTCGACCGAATGGGTGAAGGCCGCGAGAGAAGGGCTGATGAAGCCCAGGTAGTGCGCCGTGAGGCTGCCCGACACCGCCGCGAACACGGCCGAGACCACGAAGGCGCGCACCTTGAATCGCGCCACGTCCACCCCCATCACGCGCGCCGCCACTTCCGAGCCGTTGAGCCCGCGC
This sequence comes from Variovorax sp. RCC_210, assembly GCF_041355175.1. Lineage (NCBI taxonomy): Bacteria > Pseudomonadati > Pseudomonadota > Betaproteobacteria > Burkholderiales > Comamonadaceae > Variovorax > Variovorax sp. RCC_210. Next base: position 544,418 of record NZ_JBFUPJ010000003.1, read on the forward strand.
AGCGCCCGGCCCGCGGGCGACTCGTACAGGTTGAGCGACAGCAGCACCGACAGCCACAGCAGCACCGCGGCCAGCGCGTACCAGTGCATCACCTTCGCGAACGCGAAGCCGGCCACCACCAGCGGCGGCACCGGCATGCCGTCGGGCCCGCCGGTCCAGTCGACCTCGTTGATGAGCACGATGTTGACGATCACGCCCAGCCCCAGCGTGGCCATGGTGAGCGAATGGCCCTTGAGCCGCAGGATCGGCTTGGCGATCAGCCAGGCCACCACGGCCGCTCCGACCGCCGCACCGCCGATGGCCGCGAGCGGCGGCCAGCCGAAGCGCACCGTGACGATGCCGCTGCCGTAGGCGCCGATGGCCACGAAGGCCGCGTGGCCGATGCTGATCTGCCCGGCAAAGCCCATCAGCAGGTTCAGCCCGATGGCCGCGATGGCCGCCAGCGCGATGCGCACGGCAACGTCGGCCACGTAGTTGTTCGGCATGGCCAGCGGCAGCAGCGCCAGCACCAGGGCCAGCACCAGAAGCGAGGGACGCAGGAAAGCGCTCTTCGACATGTTCATACGCGGTCCGAAGTCTTGGCGCCGAACAGCCCGTGCGGCATCACCAGCAGGATGAAGACGATCATCACGAACGGCACCGCGTCCTTGTAGGCCGACGACACGTAGCCGGCCATCAGCGCCTCCAGCAGCCCGACGATGAGCCCGCCCACCACCGCGCCGCCCGCGCTGCCCAGGCCGCCCAGCGTGGCCGCGACGAAGCCCTTCATGCCCAGCATCAGGCCGATGTCGTACACCGTGGTGGTGATGGGCGCGGCCACCACGCCGGCCACGGCGCCCAGCAGCGCCGACAGGCCGAACGACAGCTGCAGGATGCGCGAGGTCGGAATGCCCACCGCGCGCGCCGCCAGCGCGTTGGCCGCCACCGCCAGCATCGCCTTGCCGACCATCGTGAAGCGGAAGAAGGCGAAGCACAGCGCCACCAGCACGGCCGCCGTGCCCAGCACCCACAGGCTCTGCGGCAGCACGTAGGCGCCGAGGATGGACAGCGAGGCATCGCCGCTGAACGCCGGCAGCGTCTGCTGGTTCTTGCCGAGCACGATCTGCACCACGCCCTGGATGAAGATCGACGCGCCGATGGTGATGATGATGAGCGACACCACGCTGGCCTCGCCCGCCGGCTTGATGGCCAGGCGGTACAGCAGCAGGCCCGCCACCACCGTGGCCAGCACCCCGCCCACCATGGCCACGCCGTAGGGCAGGTGCGCGCCCAGCAGGGCGGCGGTGACCATGGCGCCCAGCATCAGGAAATCGCCCTGCGCGAAGTTGATGACGCCGCTGGCGTTGTAGATCAGCGAGAAGCCCAGCGCGGCCAGCGCGTAGATCGCGCCGGTGGTGAGCCCCGAGAAAACGAATTGCATGAAGTCAGCCATGGGTGTCTCCGGCTTGAAAGGCTTGGGGGTCTCGTGCGTTGGCGAGCAGGTGCTCCGGCGAGATGTCGGCCACGCGGTCGGCGCCGATCAGGATCATGGTGCGGGCGATTTCGTCGGACAGCGCCGCCAGCACGCCGCGCGCGCCGGCTTCTGCGCCCGTGGCCATGCCCCACACCGCGGGGCGGCCGACGAAGGCCGCGGTGGCGCCGGTGGCAAGCGCCTTCACCACGTCGCTGCCGCGCCGGAAGCCGCTGTCGACGAACACCGGAATGCGCCGGGCCACGGCGTCCACCATGCGCGGCAGCACCGAGATGGTGGAGGGCGCCGCGTCCAGCTGCCGCCCGCCGTGGTTGGACACCACGATGGCGTCGGCCCCGTGCGACACGGCACGCCGTGCGTCGTCGGGGTGCAGCAGGCCCTTGATGACCAGCGGCCCGTCCCACAGGCGGCGCAGCCAGGCCAGGTGCTCCCACACCAGCGTGCGGTCCATGGTGCGGGAGAGCAGGGCGGCCTGCACCTGCGGCGAGGTGGCCCCGTCGTTCGACTCGCTCAGGTTCACGAACGAAGGCGAGCGCCCCTGCATCGCCATGCCGAGGGACCATGCCGGGTGCAGCGCCAGGTCGAGCAGCGTCGAGGGCGTGAAGCGAAACGGCAGCTTGAAGCCGTTGCGCACATCGCGCTCGCGCAGGCCGCTCACGGGCGCGTCCACCGTGAGCACCAGCGCGCCGTAGCCGGCATGGCGCGCGCGGCGCACCAACTGCTCTGCGATGGCGCGGTCGCCCATCACGTACAGCTGCATCCACTGCACGGCCTCGGGGTTGCGTGCCAGCGCGGCCTCGCGCACGGCCTCGAGCCGGTCGTTCGACGGTGTCGACAGCACGTGCGGCACGCCGGCCGATGCGGCGGCGCAGGCCAGCAGCGTGTCGCCGTGCGGCCGCACCAGGCCCGAGAAGCCGACCGGCGCCACGCCCGCGGGCACCGACCAGCGCCGCCCGAACACCGTGATGCCGGTGTCGGCATGGCGGGTGTCGCGCAGGGCGGTGGGCAGCAGGTGCAGGCCGGCCAGGTCGGCGGTGTTGCGGCGAAGGCAGTCTTCGTTGTCCGCGCCGCCGTCGACATAGTCGAAGACGAAGCGGGGCAGCCGCCGGCGTGCGTGCCGGCGGTGGTCGTTCGCATTGAGCTTCATGCGCGTCTTTCGCGGCGCGCGGGCCTCAGCGCACTTCCTTGAACACGCCTTCCTTCACCTCGACCATGCGGAAGGCCGACACGTCCAGCCCCATGTGGTCGGTGGCCGACATCTTGTAGATGCCGCTCACGCCGACGAAGCCGCTGGTGGCCTCGATGGCGTCGCGCACCTTCTGCTTGTCGGTGCCGCCGGCGCGCTTGATGGCGTCGACCAGCAGGAACAGCGCGTCGTGCGCGTAGCCGCCGAAGGTCGACACGTCCATCTTCGCCTGCGACTCGTAGTCCTTCGCGTAGCTCACGCTGACCTTCTTCTGCGTGTCGCTGTCGGGCAGCGCCTGCGCGATGAGCAGCGCAGGCGAGGGCATGCGGATGCCTTCGGACGACTTGCCCGCGATGCGGATGAACTCGGTCGAGGCCTGGCCGTGCGTGGTGTACAGCGGCTGCTTCATGGCCAGCTGCTGGTAGTTGCGCGCGATGATGGCCGGCGCCTGCCCCGTGCCGAACACCAGGATGGCCTGCGCCGGCGACGACTTGATGCGCGTGAGCTGCGGCGTGATGTCGGTGTCTTTCTCGCCGTAGGTCTGGTCTTCGGCCACCTTCAGGCCCAGCGTGCCGGCGAGCTTGAGCGTCTCGGTGCGGCCCGACTTGCCGAAGCCGCCCGTGTCCGACAACAGCGCGAACTGCGTGAAGCCGCGCTGCTTCATTTCGCCCAGCACCTTCTCCGCGGCCATGCGGTCGGAGTGCGGCATCTTGAACACCCAGAGCTTCACCGGCTCGACGATGACCGAGGCGGCCGCCAGCGAAATCATCGGCACCTTTGCCGCCTCGGCCTGCGGCACCATCGCCATGGTGGAGCCGGTGGTGGAAGCGCCCAGAATCACGTCGACCTCGTCCTGCATGATGAGCCGGCGCGTGAAGGCGTTGGCCTTGTTGGCGTCGCTGGCGTCGTCGTACAGCACCAGCTCCAGCTTGCGGCCGAGCACGCCGCCGGCCGCGTTGATCTTCTGCACGTACATCTCCAGCGTCTTCTGCTGCGGGTCTCCCAGGAAGGAGGCGGGGCCGGTGGCGGACACCACGGCACCGATCTTGATGGCGTCGGCCGCGTGCACCACCGAGGCCAGCGGCAGCAGCGCCGCGGCCGCGAGCAGGGTGTTGACGGCGCGGCGGCCGAAGCGCGGGGAGGAGGGTCGGGCGTGGGGCTTGTCTGTCTTCATTTGTTGTCTCCGGATGGTTCTTGGTTTCTTGGCTTCTTGGCTGGGGAATCTTGTTGTTCTTCAGCGCGCGGGCTTTCTCCGCACGATGTGTATCGGGTGGCTGCGCACCTGCGGGGGCGGCAGGCCGAGCGCGCGTGCCAGCGTGCGGCCTTCGGGGTCGGCCAGCGCGGCCTCGCGGGCGGCGCGCACACGCGCGGCGGCCGCGTCGAGCGAGGCGCTGTCGTGGGTGTTAACGCCTAGCAGGCCGTGCATGTCGTCGAGCACGGCGCCCAGGTTGCGGTGGCCGCGCTCGCTGGTTTCGCCGTAGCCCTTCACCAGGTTGCCGCACAGCGCCAGCTCGAAGGCCAGCCGCGGGCTGAGCGCGAGCGTGCGGCGCACGGCGTCGAGCCAGCGTTCGATCATGGCCTGCTCGAAGGCATAGCGCGACGTGCGCCGCCGCAGCGGCCGCAGCGAGCGCAGCGCGCACAGCATGGCAAAGCCGCGCACGGTGTCCGTGCGCATGTGCAGCCCCACGCTCAGCTTGTGGGCCTTGTGCGCGAGGCGCTTGCGCAGCCAGTCGGCCGCGCGCGTGGGCAGCAGCGAGCAGACCTCGTCGAGGCCGGGCTTGAGGTATTCGGTCAGGCGCAGCGGCTCGCCCTGGCGCGCGCCGACCTCGTCGCGCACGCGCTGCAACCGGTCGCCGCGCGTCTTCAGGTCGGCCACGCGAATCACGTCTTCGTAGCTCATCCACAGCGCGAGGTAGCGCGCGGTTTCGCGCGCCACCGGAAAGTCGCCGGCCCAGGCCTGCTCGGCCTTGCAGACGGCGTCGACGCGGTCCATGTAGAGGTCGGCGTAGCGCGTGTCCTGGTAGTCGGCCACCTGTTGCAGGCCGTGGTTGGCCAGTTCGCGCAGCGGCTCGGGCAAGGCCCTTGCGCGCGCATGCAGGGGCAGTGTGGGCGCGGCGGGCGCCTCGGAGATTGCGGCGGCGGCACCCGTCGTGTGGTGGGTCACATGGTCGTACCCCGCAGCGAAGCCCTTCAGGCTGGCCTCCACCGCCTTGCCCGACGCGCGAATGGCCTGCTCGCAGGCCTCGCGCGAAAAAGGAATGGCGCCGCTGCCCGCCATGGCGCCGAACATCACCGTGTTGATGACGGTGCCGTTGCGCCATGCCAGCGCGCGCATGTCGAAGAGAAAGGTGCGTTGCGCCAGGCGCTCGGCCGCTTCCGTCACGCGCTGGCCGTCGTAGCGGCCGTCGCCCATGGCGGACTTTTCGGACACCGCGTACTCGCGGTGCAGCGAGGCCACGAGCGTGGTGCGCCGCGGGTGCACGAAGCCGCCCTGCAGCACGCGCCCGGCCTCGACCAGTTCGGAGGCCGCGACGATGTCGACGTCGCCCGGGTTCGGCGTGAGCGAGAACACCGGCCGCGCGCCGTTCAGCTGCGCGCTGGGCACGGGGTAGATCTCGATGTAGTAGTTGGTCGCGCCCGTGCGCTGCGCCACGCCGGGCACCGAGGTGCTCTGCACCGGAAAGTCGTGCGCCTCGGCGGCGGAGATGAGCCAGTCGGCCAGCACGCCGCCGCCTTCGCCGCCCATGGCGGCCACCAGCACCGTGACGATGCGTGGCGTGGATGCAGACGCAGATGCCGATGCCGATGCAGACGCAGACGCAGACGCAGACGCAGACGCAGACGGCGCGGCAAATGTCTTCAGGTCGTTCATGCCGCAACCGCCTTCGCCGTGCCGAGCGAACCCATCGGCGTGCGCGCCTTTCCGGCCATCAGCCCGATCACCCCGCCGCGCAGGCGGTGCAGCAGCCGCTCCCAGGTGCCGGCGTTCTGCACGATCTCGGCCTTGTAGAACGACGGGCACAAAATGGCCGCATGCGCGTTCTCCCCGCACAGGCCGCAGCCCACGCAGCCCTGGTTCACGGTGGCCACCGGGTCGGTGCGCAGCGCGCTCGGATTGGGCTTGACCGTGAGCGACGGGCAGCCCGACAGCCGAATGCACGAGTGGTCGCCGGTGCACACGTCGTCGTCGATGCCGAAGCGCGTGCGCACCACGCGTTCGCCGCGCTTCAGCTTGGCCGCGTTCACCGGCTTGATGCGGCGCTGCCGCTCCAGCTGGCATTCCCCGTCCGCAATGATCACCTTCAGCCCGCCTTGCTCGGTGGTCATGGCCTCCTGCAGCGTGTCGCGCATTTCCGCGACGTTGTAGCTGGTCACCTTGCGCACCCACGCCACGCCCACGCCCTTCAGCGCCGCCTCGATGTCCAGCGTGAGCGGCCGGGCCGACGGCTGCGTGGGCGACGACGGAATGGCCTGCGTGCCCGTGGCCGAGGTGTAGCCGTTCTTCAGGATGACGAGCACCGAGTCCTGCCCGTTGTAGACCGCGTTCACCACGCCGCTGGTGAAGCCGTTGTGCCAGAAACCGCCGTCGCCCATGATGCTGACGACCCGGTTGCCCATGAGCGGGCCGATGCCCGACGAGCTTGCCAGCCCCAGCCCGTAGCCCAGCACCGTGCTGCCCGTGTTGAAGGGCGGCAGCGTGCCGAAGGTGTGGCAGCCGATGTCCGCGCTCACGTGCACCGCGCCCAGCTCCTTCTGCATCAGCTTGATGGCGGCGAACACCGGGCGCTCGGGGCAGCCGATGCAGAAGCCCGGCGGCCGGTTGGGCACCGGCACGCCCAGGGCGGCCACGGCCTGCGGCTTGAGCGTGGCCAGCGGCGCGGCGGCGTCGGCCACCTGCAGCGCGCCGTCGCCGCCCAGCGCCTGCGGCTGCGCCTGGCGGATGAAGTCTGAAATGCAGCGCACCAGCACCTCGCCGGTGTACTCGCCGGCCATCGGGAAGATGTCCTTGCCGTGCAGGCGCGTGTCGCAGCCGGCCTTGCGCAGGATGGCGTGCAGCGCGTCTTCCATGTAGTTGGGCTGGCCCTCTTCCACCATCAGCACCGCGCGCTTGCCGGCGCAGAAGTCGACCAGCTCGTCGGGAACCATGGGGTAGACCACGTTGAGCACCTGCAGCGGAATGCGGCTGTGGCCGAAGGCGTCGGCAAGGCCGAGCTGCTGCAGCGCGCGAATGGTGCCGTTGTACAGGCCGCCGGGCACGATGAGGCCGATGTCGGTGCAGTCGCCGTCGAAGCGTTCGTTGAGCTTTTCCCGGCGAATGAAGTCCAGCGCGGCGGGCCAGCGCGAATCGATCTTCATGCGCTCCTGCGCGTAGATCGAAGGCGGCAGGTTGATGTTGGCGAAGTCGAACTGCGGCGTGTCGATCAGCTCGCGCGTGGAGATCGCGGGCGCGCGGTTGTCCTTGCACACGAAGCTGCCGTGCACATGGCAGGCGCGAATGCGCAGCTGCAGCATCACCGGCGTCTGGCTGGCCTCCGACAGCTCGAAGCTGCGCTCCACCGCATCGACGATGGACGCGAGGTTGGGGCGCGGGTCCATCAGCCACATCTGCGACTTCATCGCGAAAGCATGCGTGCGCTCCTGGATGATGCTGGAGCCCTCGCCGTAGTCTTCGCCCAGGATGACCAGCGCGCCGCCCTTCACGCCGGCGGAGGCGAGGTTGGAGAGCGCGTCCGAGGCCACGTTGGTGCCCACGGTCGACTTCCACGTCACCGCGCCGCGCACCGGGTAGTTGATGGAGGCGCCGAGCATCGCGGCCGCGCCGGCTTCCGAGGCGCTGTTCTCGAAGTAGATGCCCAGCTCGTCGAGCAGGCCGCGCGCGTCGCCCAGCACGTCGATCAGGTGGGACACCGGCGCGCCCTGGTAGCCGCCGATGTAGCTCACGCCCGACTGCAGCAGCGCCTTGGTGACGGCGAGGATGCCCTCGCCATGGAATACCTCGTCGGCGCCCAGCGAAAGGCGTTTGACTTCTTCGGCGAAAGATCGCTCCATGCTGCTTGTCTCCGGCTGGCGCCCCGTGCGGCGCTGGCTTTGTTCTGTATGTGGGGAAATACGGGGAATGCGGGTCTGGGGCGAACTTTAGGAGCGGGCGTTCAACTGTCCTATCGATGCAACTTGCGTTACATATAGGCAGCATCGATGGAGGGCGCGCGCTGTGGCACGGGCTTTGCTGCGGTTGTTGCGTCGAGCGGTGTGCGCTTTTCGAAGGAAGCAAGGTCAGCCTCCCGCAAGCTCGCCCGCCTATCTTCCCGTGGGAGCGCTGAACAGGGAAACTTCGGGTCGTTGCACCCCGGCGTAGAGGTTATCGAGGGTAGGAAAAAAGATGCGACAGCCGCGGCGTTGCGACACTGGACTGCATGTTTCGCAATGAATAATTTCAGCGTTTTTCACTTGGTGGTGCTGTACCTGCTCGGTGTCGTCACGGGCGTCCTGCTCATGGCCATGCTGGCTGCCTTCAGGCACGACCGGGAGCGGGGCAACCTCGAGGACGACTAGACGGCCTGCCGCCGCAGCGGTCGAATCCTGCTCAAATCCGCGGTGGCACGCCACCCGCGCGCGCCTTGCCCAGGAAGGCCCAGATGAAGCTGTTCACCCACCGCGACGCGCTGCTCGTGCACGAGATCCTCGCGGACGTCGCGCGCGCCGAAGTCATGCCGCGCTTCAACGGAACCATCGCCAACGAGGCGCGCGAGAAGACATCGGCCTTCGACATCGTCACCGACGCCGACGAGGCCGCCGAGCGCGAAATCTCGGCGCGGCTGCGCAAGGCGTTTCCGGGCGCCGCCCTCGTCGGCGAAGAAGCAGCAGGGCGCGACCCGGACCTGATGGGGCAGATTGCGAGCGCCGACCTGGCCTTCGTCATTGACCCCATCGACGGCACCAAGAATTTCTCCAGCGGCGTTCCGCTCTTCGGAATGATGGTTGCGGCCACGGTGCGGGGCGAGGTGGTGTTCGGCGCCATTCACGACCCCGTGTGCCAGGACACCTCGTTGGCCATTCGCGGCGAGGGCGCCTGGCGGCAGGGCGCGGGCCGGCCCACCACGGACCTGAAGGTGGCCCCGGCCGTTCCGGTGCGCGACATGCAGGGCGTGGCCGGAACCAACTTTCTTCCGCAGCCCCTGCGCGCCACGGTGACGCAGAACCTCTCGCGCATCGCGCTCAACTTCTGGCTGCGTTGCGCCGCCCACGAGTACCGGATGGTGGCGGCCGGCCACTGCCACCTGCTGCTCTATTACAGGTTGATGCCGTGGGACCACGCCGCGGGCTGGTTGCTGCACCAGGAGGCGGGCGGCTACAGCGCGCATTTCGATGCGAGCGCGTACAGGCCCGCGCACACCTCGGGCGGCCTGCTCTGCGCGCCCGATCGCGCCTCGTGGGAAGAGATTCGAGAGGCGCTGCTCGGCCCACCGATCTGACCGAAAGGGGCGGAACCGGATTAAAAAGGGGGCCATGACGACGCCACTCGCTTCCTCCCTCCTCGGTCTCGCACTCGGTCTGAAGCTCGACGCTTCGGACGGCGCCGCCGGCGCCACCGGCAATCGCTGCGCGGTCGAAGGCGTCAGCTGTACGCCGGGTGACAACGGCGCCATCGAGTTGCGGGTCCGCAAGCTCGAGGCCGCGGCGCTTCGGCTTGCCATGGGCTCGCTGGTGCTGGAGCTCGGCGGCGTCGTCGTGCACGAGCTGGTCGCGCAACTGCGCACCGAAGCGGGTGTGCCGCAGATTGCGTCGGTGGACGCGGCCAGGGTGGAGCTCATCGCCGTGAAGCTGCAAGGCCCGGTGACCGCGCCGTCTTCGGCAGCCGCCGCCGCAGCCCCGCCGACGGCCGACGCCTGGCGCCTCGACCCGCTCGGCACCGCCGCCGGAACCGTCCGCGCGAAGATCACCGACGCGATGCTGCTGTTCGACGCCGACGTGACGGTGCCCGTTCGGCACGGGCAAATCGACTTCAACGACGCGACCGTCGAGCACGTGGGTCCCGACTCGCGCATGGGCGTGAGCCGGCTGGGCCTGTATGTCGATGCGCCGGACGGGCGCAGCTACCTGTACCAGTTCGCGTCGGCGCCGCTCGCGGGTGTGGAGTTCGAGCAGCGCGGGGCCTTGCTGAGCCCGTGGGTGTCCGAGCGCGGCAAGCTGCAGCTGCAGGCCTTCGCCGAATCGATGCTGCGCCAGGGTGTGGCCGCGCAGGGCCAGGGGCTCACGGAGCAGGCGCGCGTGCTGCTGGGCCGCACGGCGCTGTCGGGCGAGGTGCGACTCGGCGATGGGCTGCTGGCGGCGCCGGGGTTGCAGGCGGAGCTGCAGGGCTGGGCCGAGGGCCGCAATGCCATCGCCCTGCGCGCCAAGGCCGTGGGCCAGGGCGCGACGGCGGAGGTGGCGTCGCTGTCGGCCCGCAACGTCGTCGCGAAATTTGCAAGCGGGCAACTGCGGTGCGATCAGCTCGCCGCAAGCCTCAAGCTGCAGCTGGTGTCCGACGGCAAGCAGCTGCGTTTCGCGCTCGACATGGCCAGCGCCACGCTCACGGCGCCGCGCGTCGAACCGCAGCCGCCCGGCGAGCCCGTTCAAGCATCAGGCGGCGGGTGACGGGCCCGCGGCCAGCGCGTCGTTGCGCACCGTGGCCGCGTCCAGGTTGTTGCCGTCGACGCGGCCCGCGCGTTCCTCGGTGTGCAGGCGGTGCAGCGGCAGGTACTGCGGGTACTCGCGCTGCATGAACGCGAGCAGCTCCTCGCGCACCAGGCAGCGCAGGTCGAAGGCCTGGCCCGACGAGGCGGCCGTGCACAGCACGCGCACCTGCATCGTGCGCTCTGTGGTGTCGGTGACCTGCAGGTTGAAAAAGCGCTGGTCCCACTGCGGCGCCGCGCGCACGATGCGTTCCACTTCCGCGCGCAGCGGCGCGATGGGCATGCCGAAATCGACATAGAAAAACACCGAGCCCAGCAGTTGCGCGCTGCTGCGCGTCCAGTTCTGGAACGGCTTCTCGATGAAGTAAGACAACGGAATGATCAGCCTCCGGTCGTCCCAGATGCGCAGCACCACATAGCTGCCGGTAATTTCTTCCACCCGGCCCCATTCGCCTTCGACGATGAGCACGTCGTCGATGCGAATCGGCTGCGCCAGCGCAATCTGCAGCCCCGAGATGAAATTGCTGAACACCGGCTTCGCCGCCAGGCCGCCCACGATGCCGATCAGCCCGGCCGAGGCCAGCAGGCTGGCACCGAGCTGCTTGGCGCCCGGAAAGGTCAGCAGCATCATCGCCGCGCCGATGACGACCAGCACCGTCATGGCGCTGCGCGAGATGACGCGCGTCTGCGTCAGGATGCGGCGCGCGTTGGCGTTGTCTTCCACATCCACCGGATGCGAGGCGATGAGCCCGTTGGCAAAGCCCTGCACCACGCGCACCAGCACCCAGGTGATGGCGGCGATGAGCAGCAGGCCGTTCAGGTGGCGCACCTTGTCGATGTAGCGCAGGTCGTCCGGCGCGCCCTGCCACACGGCCTGCAGCGCCATGAGCGGCAGCGCGATGCCGGCCGGCGTGCGCACGGCCTGTATCACGGCCTGCACGGTGATCGACGAACGCGTGGCGCGCATGAGCACCATCTGCGCGGCACGGTGAATGAGGGTGGTCACCAGCACTGCGATCAGCGCGGCGACCCAGGTCTGGAACCAGGGGTGGGAGACGACGTAGTTCAAGGCGTGTTGCTTTCTCTGGAGGTCGTTGAAAGAACGTTCCTTTCTGACGCCTCCAGGCGCGCCCCGGTGTAGGGAGCGAACGCAAATGGCCGTGGTGCGAGGTCGGCGCGTGTCCGCGAGTGGCGGCGCTCGTCAGCGCGTCAGCGCGTCAATGGACGGCGCGGGCGACCCAACTGCTGACGACACCCGCCACGTCGAGGTTGTTCTTCTCGAGCATCACCATGTGGCCGTTGCCGTGGATGCCGATGTCGGCGAGTCGCGTGAACTCGACGGTGGCGCCGGCCTGGCGCAGCCAGCGCACCGTGCAGTGGTCGAAGGGCGCGTGGTAGCTGGCCTCGGTGGAAATGACGGTGATCGGCATCGTCTTCAGGCTGGGCAACTGCCGCGCGGGTTCCTTCTGCACCCAGCACGCCTGCAACTGGGGGCCGTCGGGCGCGGCTTGCTGCTCGACCTGCAGGTCGGCGGGCCGCGCCGCGGCGGGCGTGTAGGCCAGCGCGATGTCGGCCACGCCCCAGGCTGCGGTGTTGCGACTGCCCGAGCGAATGGGCGGGCCTTGCGGCTCGATGGCCACGATGCCCTTCACCTGCCGCGGCCGCGCATCCGCGATCAGCCAGCCGAAAGGGCCGGCCTGCGAATGCGTGACCAGCACCGCGGGGCCGATGCGGTCGAGCAGCGCGGCGCCGGCTGCCTGCATGGCGGTCTGCGTGTCGACGTTGGAGCCCAGGTAGGCGACCTGGCTGGCGTAGAACTGGTCGAACACCGGGTCGCCTTTTCTTCCAGTGCCGGGCCACTGGGTGTGCAGCCTGGCCTGCGGCCAATCGCCGTCGGAGCGGGTGAACAGCGCCTCGGCCGTGGCGACCGAGAAGCTGCGCAGCTCGCCGTCGACGCCGGGGTTCCAGGCGGAGCGGCCGCGCGCGGGCTGGTCGACCATGTACACCTCGTAGCCCTGCTCGACGAAGTACTGCGCCCAGCCCTTGCGCCCGTCGGGCGTGGTCATCCAGTTGACCGCCGTCTGCGCCGTGCCGGAGATGAGCACCAGCGGGTATTTGCGAGTGGGCCGTGAAGGGCGCAGGTGCTCGACATACATCGCGCCGCGCATCACCTGGTGGGCGCCTTCGCCGACGTAGGTGCCGCCCACGAAGAACACCTCGCGAGAATCCGGCGCGCCCGTCAGCGCTGTAGAGGCGCAGCCGCAAAGCACCGCGCCCAGTGTGGCCAGTGCGGCACCGGCCGCCGCCAGCAGTGTCTTCGGCATCGCGCCCTCAATCGATCGTTGCGCCCGAGTCGGCGACGGCCTTGGCCCAGCGGCCGATCTCGGCTTCGAGAAAGGTCCTGAACTCGGCGCTGCCGCCGCCCGCGGGCTCGCCGCCTTGCGCCCGCATCTGCGCGGCGAACGCCGGGTCGCGCAGCGCCTGGTTGACGAGCGCGTTCAGCCTGGCCACCACCGGTGCCGGCGTGCCGGCGGGCACGAACAGGCCCGACCACACCACGGCGCGGAAGGCCGGCACGCCTTGCTCGGTCAGGGTCGGCATGTCGGGCGTGAGCGGCGAACGCGCATCGGAAGCCACGCCGATCAGCCGCACCTTGCCGTTGCGGATCTGCGGAAGGATCGACGCGCCCGCGTCGAAGGCCAGCTGGATCTGCCCGCCGATCAAGTCCTGCAGCACCGCGGGCGAGCCCTTGTAGGGCACGTGGAGGATGTCCAGCCCCATCGACTTCTTCAGCGTTTCCATGGCCAGGTGTTGCGTGGTGCCGCTGCCGCCGGAGCCGTAGCTCATCTTGCCGGGGCGCGCCTTGGCGTAGGCCACCAGCTCCTTCAGGTTCTTCACCGGCAGTTCGTTGTTCACGACCAGGTACAGCGGCCCGGTCGACAGCGGCACCACGGGCTCGAAGGACTTCAGCGGCGCGTAGGGCAGCTTCTTGTAGAGCGACGGGTTGATGGCCATCGGCCCGCCCGTCGACAGCAGCAGCGTGTAGCCGTCGGGCGCGGCGTTCTTTGCCGACTCGGCCGCAATGATGCCGTGCGCGCCCGGCTTGTTGTCCACGAAGAAGGGCTGGCCGGTCTGGCGCGCGAGCTGGGTGGCGAGCGAGCGCGCATTGGCATCGGCCGAGTCGCCCGGCGGTGTGCCGATGATGATGCGGACCGACTTGGCGGGGTAGTCCGCCTGGGCGTGCGCCGGTGGGGCGGCGCTGATTGCGGCGAGCAGGGCGAGGCCTGTTGCGAGGCCGGTCGCAAAGCTGGTCCCGAGGCTGGTCGCGAGGCCAACGAAGCGTCTGGGTTGATGGGTCATGTGCATGTCTCCTGTCTTGTGCAGTGGGTGTGTTCGGGTGCATCGGGTGAGGGGCGACGCGGCCGCATCGCCCCTCGCCGGGCGCTTTCGCGCAGCCGGATGGAAGCGGAGTATCAGTGAAGCACCTGTGTTGTGCAAGTGGTATACCAAGTGGACGCAACAGGAATTTGTTTCTATACTCCGGCCCATGAACGCGAAACCTTTCCTTGCCGAACCGGATGTCGATTCGGCGCCAGACGCGGCCCTCGAGCCCTCGCTGGCACTGTCCGAGGTGGCCCACAAGGCCATGATGGGCATGCTGCTGAGCGGCGAGCTGGCCCCCAACGAAGTGGTGACCGAGCGCCAGATCGCGCTGCAGCTTGGCATCTCGCGCACCCCGTTGCGCGAGGCCGTGCGTCGCCTGGAAGGCGAGCGCCTGCTGGAGCGCCAGCGCAACGGCGCGCTGGTGGTGCGGGCGCTGCCCATCGAGGAATACATGCACATCCTCAACGTGCGCCGCTTGGTCGAGGGCGAGGCCGCGCGGCTGGCCGCCGGCCGTGTCGCAGTGGCTGAACTCGAGCTGCTGAAAAGCCGCATCGGCGAGGCGCTGCAGCTGCCCGAAGACGTCGTCACGCCCGAATTCGCCGCCAGCGATCGCGACCTGCATGCGCTCATTGCCGCGGCTTGCGGCAACCCGGTGCTGCAGCAGGTCATCGGCGACCTGCGCATGCGCACCGCCATGTTCAGGTTCGGCCGGCTGCCGCAGCGCCGCAAGACCGTGTGCGAGGAGCACCTGGAAATCATCGACGCGCTGATGGTCGGCGACGCGGAGCGCGCGCAGAAGGCCATGCACCACCACGTCGACCAGGTGCGGCTGATGATCCTGGCGCGTCTCGGCGGGCAGTAAGCACGCGGTCCGCGCGGGACTTTCTTCTTTTTCTTTTCCGTCACGACGAGGTGCTGCCAGGTGCCTCGTCGGCTTGGCCCTGCGCCAGACATTTCGTCGTTCGACATCGTTGCAAGGAGACATTCATGGCAGACGCAGACAGCTATTTCTTCCCGACGGGCACAGGCATGGGCAACGTGCCGCACGCAACCGGGGTCGCCCCATGACCGGGCTGCCAGACCCTTCCGAGCGCCTGAAGGACACCGTCAACGTGCTGGTCCCCACCGGCGCATTGGGCGCCGGCGTGCGCGAGTCCGATGTAGAGGCCGGGCTCGCGGCCGGCGCGCATGCCATCGCCTGCGATGCGGGCTCCACCGACAGCGGCCCGGCCTACCTGGCCACGGGCAGGTCGAAGTACTCGCGCGACGCCGTCAAGTCCGACCTGGCGATATTGATGCGTGCGCAGGCGCGCTCGGGCCTGCCGCTGCTCATCGGCTCCTGCGGCACCTCGGGCTGCGACACGGCGCTCGACTGGATGCGCGACATCGCGCTGGACATCGCCCGCGAGCACGGCCTGCGCCCGCGCATCGCGCTGCTGTATTCGGAGCAGCAGCCCGCGCTGCTGAAGACCAGGGCCGGCGCGGGCCAGGTCACGCCGCTGGCGCCGATGACGGGCGACGGCGCCGCGCTGTTCGACGCCTGCGAGCACATCGTCGCGCTGATGGGGCCCGAGCCGTACATGGCCGCGCTGGAGGCGGGCGCCGACATCGTGCTGGGCGGGCGCACGACCGACACCGCCGTGCTGGCCGCCTTGCCGCTGCTGCGCGGCGCCGGCGCCGGCCCCGCCTGGCATGCGGGAAAGATCGCCGAGTGCGGTGGCCTGTGCACCGTCAACTCGCGCGACGGCGGCGTGATGATCCGCGTGGGGCGCGACGCCTTCGAGGTCGAGCCGCTGAACGCGAGCAACCTCTGCACGCCGCGCACCGTGTCCGCCCACATGCTCTACGAGAACAGCGACCCCTTCCTGCTGCACGAGCCGGGCGGCGTGCTCGACGTGACCGACGCAAGGTACGAGGCCGTCAACGACCGCGTGGTGCGCGTGAGCGGCTCGCGCTTCCTGCCCCGGCCCTACACCATGAAGCTAGAAGGTGCTTCCACCGGCGCCTTCCAGACGCTGATGCTGGTCGGCATCCAGGACCGCGCGGTGCTCGCGCACATCGAGCGCTTCATCGCGCAGATGCACCAGGTGCTGTGCCAGCGCGTGAACGACACCATGGGCGCGCGTGCCGGTGTGTTCGACATTTCGCTTCGGCCCTACGGCTGGAATGCCGTGTCGGGCCTGCCGGTGGAGGCGGGCGCCGCGCCGCCGCGCGAAATCGGCCTGCTCTTCGTCGCGACCGCCGCCACGCAGGAGCTTGCCACGCAGATCGCCAAGACCTGCAACCCCATGTTCTTCCACATGCCGCTCGAACGCGACATGCCCCTGCCCAGCTACGCCTTTCCGTTCTCGCCCGCCGAGATCGAGCGGGGCGCGGTGTACGAGTTCATGCTCAACCACGTGGTCCACGTGGGCCACGGCCTCGAGCTGGTACGCACCGAGTTCGTCGACACCACGGAGTTGCAACATGCCCAAGGTCAGTGAAGTCTGCCGCCACGTGCGCTCGAAAAACGCGGGACCGTTCTGGATCACCGTCGACCTGTCGTTCCCCGACCGCGAGAGCTTCGAGCGCTACGCCGGCGCGCAGGCCTTGCAGCCCGCCGCCATCGGCACGCTGTTCGATGTCGATGGCTCGCAGGTCAAGTGCTTCCAGATCGCCGATCTGTCGGTCGTGAAAATCTCGTACCCGCGCCGACGCCCGCAAGGCGGCGCGCTGGAGCGCGACATGCACGGCGGCCAGCAGTACATTCGCCTGCTGGACGTGGAGCTGGACTAGCCAGTCCCATCACGTCCACAGCGTCCACCGCGCCCACCCGCCGGAGCCATACCCATGCCCTTCGATCTTGAACGTTTCGTTACCGCGCAGCAGCCGGTGTACGCCACGGTGTGCGAAGAGCTCGCGGCGGGCCGCAAGGCGAGCCACTGGATGTGGTTCGTTTTTCCGCAACTGCGCGCGCTGGGGCGCAGTTCGACCGCGAAGTTCTTCGGCATCGAAGGATTGGACGAAGCGGTTGCCTACTGGGCGCACCCCGCGCTGCGGGAGCGCCTGCGCCATTGCACGCAACTGGTGCTTGGCGTGCAGGACCGCACCATCCACCAGATCTTCGGCTCGCCCGACGACCTGAAGCTCTGTTCGTGCATGACCCTGTTCGAAGTTGCCGCGCCCGATGAGCCGGGCATCGGCCTGCTGCTGCAGCAAGGCTTTGGCGGCGAGCGCGACAGCGACACGCTGGCGCTGCTGTCGTCGTCGCCCAAAGGCTGAAGGCTGAAGGCGCTCCCGGTGCGCGGCCGCGAGCGCCTGGCCAGCATCAGGCCACGACAGTCATTTCCGCCATCAGTTCTTCCTTGCGCTGTGCGAGCTGCTCGCGCATGCCGACCAGGTCGAGCCCGTGCGCCGCGCGCGCTTTCGGAAACAGCTCGTTGCGCTCTTCCTTCACGTGGTGGTCGATGTATTCGCCCAGCACCTTCACCTTGGCGTCGAACTTCTCGTCGATGTCCGTGGCGTCCTGCAGCTGGGCAATCAGGTCCTTGGCGCTCGCATGCTCGACCTCCGCCTCGTCCAGCAGGTCGGTGTCCTTGATGGCTTCGCGCACGGCGGGGTAGAAGATTTCTTCCTCGATCTGCGTGTGCACGGTCAGCTCCGCGCAGATCTGCTGGGCCAGCTCGCGCTTCTTGTCCGGCGCGCTCGCGGCCTTGGAGTGTGCGAGTTCTTCATAGGCCGTGAACATCTTCTTCACGTTCTTGTGGTCGGTGTCGAGCAGGGAGCATGCGTCGGGCGTGGCGCGCTTGGTGGTGGTCATGGAGAACTCCTGGAATTTGGAAAGTGGGGAAGGCGAAGATTGCGAGCCAGCCCTGGCGCGTTCGTAGGACCGCTTCGCCTCCCGTTGACGGTGCCGGCGTTCGCACCGGCGCGAGTGCTTGTCCGACTCGCACTCGCGAGCGCATCCCGCGCGCCACTGCGCGCGAAACGCAAAACCTCGAACCCATCGAGGACGAATCCGCCGCGTTCTCCAGCACGTTCCCCAACACGTTCAAACCACTCGAAGGAGTACTGAAATGAGCAACCCGACAGTCGCCGGTTCCGGCGACGGCAGCCGCCCCACCACCAGCGGGGGCGTGGACAACATTGGCGGCGGCGAGAAGTTCTCGTCCACCAAGAACGCGGCCGGCGAAGACGTCTCGGGCCCCGCGCCGCAGGAGCGCATGCAGGCCAAGCGCAAGAGTGCGCAGTCGAGCAAGCGAGACGACTCGGCCGCGCTCGGCCTCACGGAAGACCTGACGCCGGTGCCCAACCGCGAGCCTGCGGAACAAGTGCAGCCGCAAGCACAAAGCGAAGAGCCCCAAGGCGAAGACCCGCAGTCGCGCGAAGAAGCCATCCGCCGCGCCGCCTACGAGGCCTACGAGCGCAGGGGCGGGCAGGGCGGGGACGAGCGGCAGGACTGGCTGGACGCCGAAGCCGAGGTCGACCGGCAGCGCGCCAACAAGACCTGACAGTCCCTGAAACATCGGCCCGAGCACAACGCCTCGGGCCTTTTTCATTCAGGGTGCGGCGCCGTCAGTGCCGCTTGAAGTACTGCACTTCGCGCTCATGCTGCTCGGCCTTCTCGCGCGAATCGAAGGTGCCGAGGTTGCGGCGCTTGCCGGTCTTGGGGTCGGTCTTGCGCGAGTAGAGGCGGTATTCGCCGGACGCCAGCTTGCGGATCATGGTGGGCTCCTGGTTCGTGAACGTTGGAGCAGGCCATGTTCGCGACACCATTCGCACACGGTGTCGGACGATTTCCATTCGGCTTGAAAGCGCCCCCGTCACACCCGTCCGACCTGCCCGCTCAAGCCTCTGCGCGCAGCCGGACCGGAACCGACTTGGCCGCCGGCACCTTGCTCTGCTCCGCGTGGTGCGCCAGCGGCACCAGCGGGTTGCACTCCGGGTAGTAGCCGCCCACGCAGCCGCGCGGAATGTCGTACGGCGTCACGCGCAGACCCGCCACCTCGCGCAGCTTGCCGTCGTTCACCGCGGTCGACGCGGTCACGAGCACGCCTTCCGCCAGGCCGAGCCGCGCGATGTCGTCGCGGTGCATCAGCAAGACCTTGCGCGTGCCGTACACGCCGCGAAAGCGGTCGTCCAGGCTGTAGATGGTGGTGTTGAACTGGTCGTCGCTGCGCAGCGTCATCAGCCGCAGCACGTCGGGCCCGGTCTGCGGCGTGTCGGGGTCGGCCACGAGGCTGTCGAAGCTCATGAAGTTGGCCTTGCCGGTGGGGGTCTTCCACACGCGGTGCCGTGCCGGAATCGGGCGGTGGAAGCCGCCCGGCGTGCGAAAGCGCCCGTTGAAGTCGCGGAACACATCGGGCCACGTGGCCTCGATGGCGTCGCGCACCCGCGCGTAGTCGCCCACCCAGTCGTCCCACGGCACCTTCGCGTTCGGCTCCAGCGTGGCCTTGGCAATGCCTGCGACGATGGCGGCCTCGGACAGCAGCGTGTCCGCCGCGGGCTCGGCCAAACCCTTGGAGGCGTGCATGCAGCCGGTCGAGTCTTCGACCGACACGGTCTGCTCGCCGCTGCGTTGCCGGTCGATCTCGATGCGGCCCAGGCAGGGCAGCAGGTAAGACACCTCGCCGTGCACGATGTGGCTGCGGTTGAGCTTGGTGGCGATCTGCACCGTGAGCCGCATGCGCGGCCAGGCGGCTTCCACCAGCGCCGTCTCGGGCACGGCCCGCACGAAGTTGCCGCCCAGCCCGATGAACGCGCGCACCTTGCCATCGCTTTTCAGCAGGTCTTCGCACACCTCCACGGTGTTGAGCCCCTTCTTGCGCGGCGGCTCGAAGCCGTAGAGCTCGCCCAGCTTGTCCAGCGGCACCAGCTCGGGCTTCTCGCTGATGCCGACCGTGCGCTGGCCCTGCACGTTCGAGTGCCCGCGCACCGGGCAGATGCCCGCGCCGCGCTGGCCGATGTGGCCGCCCAGCAGCAACAGGTTGCTCACCATCTGCACGTTCTGCACGCCCTTGCGATGCTGCGTGAGGCCCATGCCGTAGATGCCGATGACCGCCTTGGCGCCCGCGAACACGTGCGCGGCCGCTTCCAGCTCGCGCCGCGCCAGGCCCGTTTCGGCCTCGATGTCGGGCCACGACGCGGCGCGCACCGACGAGGCGAAAGCCTCGAAGCCGTGCGTGTGCAAGGCGATGAAGTCGGCCGCCAGCACGCGCGCCCCGCCATTGCGCAGCGCCTCGTCGTCCATGGCCACCAGCGCCTTGCACAGGCCGGTGATGGCGGCAATGTCGCCACCCGTCTTCAGCTGCAGGTACTGCGTGCTGATGGTGGTCTGCGCGGGCGTGAGCATTTCCAGCGGCGACTGCGGGTTGACGAAGGCCTCGAGCCCGCGCTCGCGCAACGGGTTGAAGGTGACGATGGGCACGCCGCGCTGGCGTGCGTCCTGCAGCTGGTGGAGCATGCGCGGGCTGCTCACGGCCGTGTTCTGGCCGAAGATGAAGATCGCATCGGTGTGCTCGAAGTCGTCGAGCGTCACCGTGCCCACCGGCACGCCGATGGTCTGCGGCAGCGCCACCGACGTGCTCTCGTGGCACATGTTGGAGCTGTCGGGCAGGTTGTTGTTGCCGTACAGGCGCGCCAGCAACTGGTACATGTAGCTGGTCTCCAGCGACGCCCGGCCCGAGGCATAGAACACCACCGACTCCGGGTCTTGCGCGCGCAGCTGCCGCAGCTCGGCGCCGATGCCGTCGAAGGCCTCCTGCCAGCTCACCTGCTCGTAGTGATCGGTCTCGCGGTTCCAGCGCAGCGGCACCGTCAGGCGCCCGCCGCTTTCCAGGTCGAGGTCGCTCCACTGCGCGAGCTCGGCCACGGTGTGCTGCGCGAAGAACTCGGCCGGCAGCCGCTTGCTGGTCAGCTCCCAGGCCGTGGCCTTGGCACCGGCCTCGCAGAACTCCGCCGGGTGCGGATGCTCGGGCTTGGCCCACGCGCAACTCACGCAGGCGAAGCCGTCGGGCTTGTTCTGGTGCAGCAGCGCGCGCGTGCCGTTGATGGCGATGTGCTCGCGCAGCAGCGAGGTGGTGACGGCCTTCATCGACCCCCAGCCGCCGGCCGCGTGGGTGTAGGGCTTGAACTTGGGAAGGGCGCTCATGGTTGGAAACGTTGCAGGCGAGGATGAAAGAAGTGAGGACTTTCGGCCGCCGCCTCGGGCCAGCCTGTAGGACGCCCGCTGGTCGCGCTGCCATCAGGCAAGCGCGCCCTGCTCTGACTGGCTCTGACTGTTCGGCAGCGCCAGCGAGCGTCGGTGAGCCCTTCGCCTACCCGCGCGTTCGCTTCTGGCGGATGGCAGCGCACCGGCCAGGCGGCACAGTGACCCGTATTCCGGAGCCCGCCTTGAACACCGCCATCCTCCCGCCGCAGCCCAAGCCGCAGTCCAGCTTGCAGTCCACCAGCAAGACCGTGCAGCTGTACCACCTGTGCAGGGACGCCGTCATGGCCTGGATCGACGACTTGGCCCCGAGCATGGGCGCGGCGATTTCCTATTACACGATGTTCTCGCTGGCACCGCTGCTGGTCATCGTCATCGCGGTGGCCGGCGCGCTGTTCGGCGCCGAGGCGGTGCAGGGGCAGATCGCGGCGCAGCTGTCGGGCCTCATCGGGCAAGACGGCGCGCTGGCGGTGCAGGGGCTGGTGAAGAGCGCGAGCGCGCCGTCGCGCGGCCTCATTGCCGGCGGCATCAGCATCGTGGTGCTGGTGGTCGGCGCGACCACGGTGTTCGCCGAACTGCAGAGCGCGCTCGACCGCATCTGGCACGTGCCCGAGCGCGTCAAGCCCACGGGGGTGTGGGGTGTGCTGCGCGCGCGCGTGCTGTCGTTCGGGCTCATCCTGGGGCTCGCGTTCCTGCTGATGGTGTCGCTGGTGGTCAGTGCCGCGCTGGCGGCGCTCGGCAGCTGGAGCACCGGGCTGTTCCCCGGCTGGGAGCTGTTGCTGCAGGGCGCCAACGTGCTGGTGTCGCTGGGCATCCTGACGCTGCTGTTCGCGATGATCTTCAAGTTCATGCCCAGCGCGCCCATCGCGTGGCGCGACGTGTGGATCGGCGCCCTCGTCACCGCCGTGCTGTTTGAAATCGGCAAGGTGCTGATCGGCCTGTACCTCGGCAAGAGCGGCATGAACGAATCGTTTGCCGCGGCCGGCTCGCTGGTGGTGTTGCTGGCGTGGGTGTACTACGCCGCGCAGATCTTCCTGCTGGGCGCGGAGTTCACCAAGGTGTACGCCAACGCGCACGGCTCGGTGGCGGCGGCCAAGGCGCAGGCGGCCACCGATACCGCGGCGGAGCAGGCGAAGGCCGGCACCGATGGCACGGTGGTGGCTGCCCCCGGCAAGGGCACCTCGCACATCGAAGACGCGCAGCGCCTGGTCGAGAAGCGCACGCGCAAGGCCGTGGCCACGCTGACACAGCAACTGGTGGGGCTGGTGGTGGTCACGGTAGCGAGCACGGTCGTCTCGCGGATGGCGCGCAAGGCCCACAGCGAGCACAGGGCGCACAAGCGTTCGCTGCGCGCGGTTCCTCTCGCGCGTGGTCCGAAGCATTCGAAGTAATGGTTGAAGGACGGGCTGAAGGAAGCGCCCTTGCTCAGCGCCGGCGCTGCGTGGCCGCCTGGTAG
Source organism: Variovorax sp. RCC_210 (assembly GCF_041355175.1). Lineage (NCBI taxonomy): Bacteria > Pseudomonadati > Pseudomonadota > Betaproteobacteria > Burkholderiales > Comamonadaceae > Variovorax > Variovorax sp. RCC_210. Next base: position 566,774 of record NZ_JBFUPJ010000003.1, read on the forward strand.
ATGTTCATCAAAGGCGTGGCGGAAATGCCATGCACGATCACCGACACCGCCACGGTGACCAGCACGGCGCCGCCGATGCTGCCGATTTCCGACGACGAGGCGCCGTGCGTGGTCGCGTACGCCAGGTAGTACATGGAGCCCACGCCCCGTATGCCGAACCATGCGCCCAGCCGGCGCTGCGGCGCGGTCCAGTCGCTGCGCAGGGTGGAGATGTAGACCGCCACCGGCCGCGCCACGGCAATGAGCAGCACGGCGATCAGCAGGTTTCTGAGCGTCAGCATCTCCGTGCGCAGCAGGCAGCCGATGACCAGCATGGCCGCCAGCTCCACGAACTTCTCCAGCTCGCGGGCGAACTCCAGCACGTCGCGCGTCATCGCGCCCGCGGTCTCCGCGTGTGCGGCGGCGGCCTCCTTGGCCTGCGGCGGCTTCGCGGCCGAGCGCACCTCGTCGGCCTCGTCTTCCACCGCGCGCTCCACGTTGCGCATGCTCAGCCCCGCCACGAAGACGGCCAGGAAGCCGTACACCGACGCATGCAGCGCAATGCCGTAGGTCAGCGCGATGAGGCCCAGCGCCAGGAAGCTTTCCATGCCCAGTGCCTGCTTCTTCTCGGTCTGCAGGAAGAGCACCAGCCGCGTGAAGGCGGCGCCGCACGTCCAGCCCAGCGCCAGCCCGCCCACGATGGGCCACACCACGTCCAGCCCCAGCCAGCGCAGGCCCCAGGGCCCCAGGTGGTGGGCGCCGGCCAGGCCCAGCGCGAGCATCACGAAAGGAAATGCCGCGCCGTCGTTCAATCCACCTTCGGCGGTGAGGCCGAAGCGCAGGTCGTCCTGGTCGTTCTCGTGGCGCACCTGCACGTCGGAGGCCAGCACGGGGTCGGTGGGCGCGAGGATGGCCGCGAGCAACAGCGCGGCGGCCAGTGAGAGGTGAAGGGCCAGGCCCGCGAGCGTCATCAGCGCGATGGTGATGACCATGCCCAGCGTGGCGAGCAGCACGGGCTGCCGCCAGCTCGACACCTGCATGCGGATGCGCAGGCGCAGCCCGACCGCGAAGAGCGACACCAGCACCGCCACTTCGCTGATGGTCTCTACCAGCGCGGCATCGGCCTTGATGCCGATGCGCACCAGGTTGAAGCCGCCCGGCCCCAGCGCGAAGCCCAGGGCCATGTAGAGCGCCGCGGCGCTGATGGGCAATGTCTTGAGCAGCGTGCCAGACAGTGCCATCAGGATCAGCAGCGCGCCGATCATCAGGTCCCAGGTCGCCGCGGTCATGGGAGGGCGCCGGGAGGCGGTGTCCTGGCGGCGTCGATCAATCCGTCGATCAGTGGAAGAACAACGCGATCAGGATGATGACCGGAATCGGCACGCCAAGAAAAAGCAGCAGAAGTGAGCGCATGGGAATCTCCTTTGGTGTGTTTGTGGATGTCTTTGAACAGGTCGTTGAACGGGTCGTTAAACAGGCCGCTGCGGCTCAAAGGTCGCGGCGGCGGCCGCCGTAGGTGGCGGCGAAGCTCGCGACGAAGGCACCGATGAGCATCGACACCACCAGCCACAGCGAGGCATAGGCCGAGGCCTTGCGGGCCGCGTCGGCCGCTTCCTTGGCCTTGGCCTGCGCATCCTTAAGTGCGGCCTGGGCCTTGGCATAGGTGTCGTTGACGCGCTTCTCGGCGTCTTGCTGGCTCAGGCCGGTGCGCTGCGCGACCACCTGGCCCACGTACTTCGCGTCTTCGGGCGGCAGCGCGCCGGTGCGGATGCTGTTCAGGAAGATGCGGCTGACTTCGGCATTGGTCGAGGAGGGGCTGCGCTCAGGCATGGCAGGCGCCATAGCGGGCGCGGTGCTGCCATCGGCCGCGGCGGGAGCTGCGGCTGCGGTGGCATCACGGCGGAACAGCGAGTCGATGAAGTAGCTGGTCGGGCCGGAACTGCTGTCCGAACCGGACTGCGAAGCCGCGGCACCCGCGCCCGCAGCAGTGGCTGCCGTCGCCGCGCCACCGGCCACCGTGGCACCCGCTTGCGCGCCGGCACCGACGATGGAGCCCACCACCGAGCTCAGCAGCGCGGCCGTCAACAGCGTGGCCACCGACCATGCGAGAAAGCCGTGCGCCGTGTCGCGAAAGTACACCTCATCGGTGTGCACGCCGGCCCACTTGGTGCGCAGCCGCCCGGCCAGGTAGCCGCCCATGCCCGAGGCCGCGATCTGCGTGAACGTGAGCCACAGGATGGTGGCCACGCCGACGGCCGTGGCGCTCGCGCCCTGGTTGGCCCAGGGGCTGACGGACGACATGCCAAGCCCGGTGCCCAGCAGCAGAAGAATCAGCGACAGCGACGCGGCACCCGCCGCCCCCGCGAAGATCGCGCCCCATGACACGCCGCTCTGGCTGAGGGCCCCTTCAGTGACGCTGACCGGTGTATTGACGCCGTATTGAGCCATGGCTGCTCCTTGTTGTGGAGCGGTAACTTTTTGTCCGCGGCGTTTTCGCTTCAGTCGTCCGCCCACGCGAAGCGGGGTAGGCGAGGTGCCCGAGCGCGGGGCGCACATGCCTCCGCTACATGTTGGGTAGGAAGCCCATGCGCGAGATCAGGAGGCGCCGTCCGACGTGGCCGCGCAGGTCAGTGGCCGAGCTTCAACCCGTCTTGAACGCCCTTCCTCTTCCCTCTTTCCTCTTTCCCTTTCAACACCCTCAAGGACATCCACCAATGAGCCAAGCCGATTCCAGCCGCCGCAGCGACGATGGCAAACCCAACCCCGTCATCAACGCGCTGTCGAACGCCGTGGCCGCCTTGCGCGCCGACGACGACCAGCTCGAGCTGGCCAAGGCCCACGAAGAACTCGGCCCCAAGGCCATCGAGAAGCTCTCGGTGCCCGAGGCGCGCCAGCAGCCGACCGGGGCCGACGCGGTGAAGGCGCTGCTGCAGAAGCAGGGCAAGTCGACACGGCCCGAAGACCTGGTGCCGGGCATTGCCATGACCACCGCTTCGGTCGACGGCGCGGCCGGCCCGTTGCCCGCCAACGTGTACACGCCGGTCGGCACGGGGCCGTTTCCGGTGGTGCTGTACTTCCACGGCGGCGGCTGGGTGATTGCCGACAAGAACGTGTACGACGGCGGCGCGCGCGGCCTGGCCCATGCGGCCCAGGCCATCGTGGTGTCGGTGGACTACCGCCAGGCGCCCGAACACAAGTTCCCGGCCGCGTGGGACGACGCGCTGGCCGCCTACCGCTGGCTGACCGCCAACGCCGCCTCGCTGGGCGGCGACCCGGCGCGCCTTGCCATTGCCGGCGAGAGCGCGGGCGGTAACCTGGCCGTGGCCACCGCCATCGCGGCGCGCGACGCGGGCCTGCCGGCACCGCGGCACGTGGTGTCGGTGTACCCGGTCGCGCAGACCAGCCTGAACACCGAGTCGTACATCGAGAACGCGATCGCCAAGCCGCTGAACCGCGCGATGGTGCAATGGTTCGTCGAGCACCTGGTGCGCGACGAGTCCGACCTGAAGGACACGCGGCTGCAACTGATCGAGGCCGACCTGGCGGGGCTGTCGCCCGTGACCCTCATCAACGCGCGCCTCGATCCGCTGCGCAGCGACGGCGCCAAGCTGGAAGACGCGCTGCGCGATGCGGGCGTACCGGTCGAGCGGCGCGAATACGAAGGCGTGGCGCACGAGTTCTTCGGCGCTGCCGCGGTGCTCGAGAAGGCGCGCGAGGCGCAGGCCTTCGCGGGCGAGCGCCTGCGTGCGGCCTTTGTCTGACAAGCGGGCAGACGGCGCGATAAGGCCCGAAGCGCCCCGTGCTTCGCCCTCGGAGCGCGTGGGTCTGGGCCTTTGCCTACGCAGCTTGAGTCCCCGCACCGACGGGGCTCGGCGCGTGCCTGAACGGCAATAGCAGCTTCGCAACGCCGTTGCTTCTTCTCTTCCGACACGACCATGGCCGAAGACGTCAAGACCCTTGCCCAGGCGAAAGCGCGGCTCGCCGCTTCCCGTGCGGCGCTTGTCGCAGTGATGGCGCCCGCGCATCCACGCGCGCCCGCTCGATCTGCACGGCCCGCGCTTCAGGCTGCGCAGCCGGGTGACGAATCCGATTCAACCGGTTCACCCGGTTCGCTGTCGCAGCGCGTCCAGCAGGGCGTGAGCCAGAGCGTCGTCGGCCGCTGGTGGCGCCGCAGCCACCTGAGCACCGCCACCGAGCTGGCCACGCCCTTCCTGCAGCACTACGCCGAGCGGCATCCGGCCCGGCTCATGGCCTATGCGGCGGGCACGGGCTCGCTGGTGGTGCTCGTGAAGCCCTGGCGCCTGCTCTCGCTCAGCATGGTCGTGGGGCTGATGGTGCGCAGCACCGACATCGCAGGCCTGATCTCCGAATACCTGGTGCCCGAACTCGGCGACACCCGCCATCCGCGCGACGACTTCCTCGACCGGTCTCCTTGAGGCCCGTGCAGGCCTTCAACGAGGCACCGGCCGTGACACGTTCGCGCCTGCAGCAGCCCCAACGCGGCCTGCTGCCCTACGCACAAGCCACTGCGCAACCGCTACAACCATTTCATCTAACACTGGAGTCCAAGATGGCAGCACCTTCCCGTACCAAGAAGCCCAACCTCGCCCCCACCCCTGCCCGCGGCAAGGCGAGCGAAGTCGCGCCCGACCTCGACCAGCCGAGCCACGAGACGCAGAAGTTCGGCGAAATCATCAAGATGCCCAACGGCCTCTCCGAGAAGGTCTGCAAGGACAGCGTGGCGCTGCTCAACCAGTGCCTGGCCGACACCATCACCTTGCGCGACATGTACAAGAAGCACCACTGGCAAGTGGTGGGCCCCACCTTCAACCAGCTGCACCTGATGTACGACCAGCACTTCGAGGCGCAGGTGCTGCTCGTCGACATCCTGGCCGAGCGCATCCAGCTGCTGGGCGGCATCGCACTGGCGATGGCGGCCGACATTGCGGAGACCACCAAGATCAAGCGCCCGCCGCGCGGCCGCGAGCCGGCTGCCGTGCAGATCCGCCGGCTTGCCGAGGCGCACGAGCTCATCATCATCGGCGCGCGCAAGGCCGCCAAGGCGGTGGACGAGTCGGGTGACGACGGCAGCAACGACGTGTTCGTGAGCAACGTGCTGCGCACCAACGAACTGCAGGTGTGGTTCCTGACGGAACACCTGGTGGCTGCGTCGCCGGTCACTGCCTGACCTGAAGTCGAGGGCCTTGCCAGGGCCTCGGGCCCTGGCAGCATGAAGGACCAAAGGCTTGGGTGCGCAAGGCGCGTGCCGAGCGCCCTCGCCAAGTTCACGAAGTCGGCGCGTTCTTACGACGCATGGGCGTTCACCGCCGGTGACGCGCCCGCGAGCCGCCGCTAGATTGGATGCGATGCAAAGCTCCATCCTTCTCTCCCACGGCGAAACCCTCATCCGTCTCCTGGTCGCGGCTGCCCTCGGTAGCCTGGTCGGCCTGGAGCGCGAGCGATTGCTCTGGGCCGCGGGCATTCGCACGCACATGCTGGTCAGCGTGGGCGCCTGCCTTTTCATGCTGGTGTCGGCCTACGGCTTTGCCGACAGCCTGCGCGGCGAGCATGTGGTGCTCGACCCCTCGCGCGCCGCGGCGCAGGTGGTGTCGGGCATCGGCTTTCTCGGCGCGGGCGCGATCCTGGCGCGTGGCGAAATCGTGCGCGGGCTCACCACGGCGGCCAGCATCTGGACCGTAGCCGCCATCGGGCTCGCGGTGGGCGGCGGGCTGTACTTTCCGGCGGCGGCTTCGACGGTGATCATCCTGGTGATCCTCGCGGGCATCAAGCCGCTGGAGGAGGCCTACCGCGCGCGAAGCCAGAGCTGCCGCCTGGGCGTGGTCGCCGAGCACGGCGCGGTGAGCCCCGAGACGCTGGAGGCCGGCCTGGGCATCCAGCCTGCGCGGCTGCGCCGCTTTCTCGTGGCGGTGCAGCCGGGCGGGCAGCTCGACGACATCACGGTGCAGCTGGTGCGCGTGTCGTCGGACGACATCAACGGCTTCGTTCAGCGCCTGCAGAAGCTGCCGGGCGTGCGCTCGGTCGAGGTGATGGCGCGTGGTGGCGGGCACAGCGCCGAGGTCAACTGAGCGCGCCGGATTTCGCTTAGCCGCTCGTTCGACCTCCGCTTAACCGACCTGCTGCATGGCCAGCTCGAAAAGCCGCAACGGCGCGTCCAGCGCCAGCGCGCGCCGGGCGGCCTGCGTCTGCTGCGCATCGAGCGTGACCAGCGCGGCGAACTCGCCCGCCACGCTGGTCGCGATCGGCACGCCGTCCTGGTAGAGCACGCGCGAACCCGCCACGCGCGGCACCTTCGGCCCGTTGACGAGCGTGCCCAGCAGGTTGGCCGGGTCGCTTGCCGCCAGCGCGATGAGCGCGCCGTCGCCAGGCTCCCTGCGCACCTGGCGCATCGAGGCGACCGCTTCGGGCAGCGCGAACTGTTCGCCCGACACGCCTGCGATAAAGCGGCCCCCACGGATCTCGCCGCGCGCTTCCAGCCGCCGGCACACGCGCACCAGCTCGCGCCACGGCGGCAGCCATGCGGCCTCGCGCTCGAGCAGGCGCCAGCAGATCACGCCGTAGCGGCGCAGCAGCACATGCACCACCTGCTCGATGGCTTCTGCGGACGCAGCGGCCACGGCCTCGGCGGCCGCCGGAGGGCGCACCAGCGTCCAGCGGCCCGCATCCTCGATGCCGAAGAGCGGCGTGCGGTGGCGACGGCGCGTGTCGGCCGAGGCGCGCTTCGAAGCCGGCACCAGCAGGGCGCGCAGCCCGGCGTAGCTGTCGCAGCGCGCGCGTCCCTTGGCGACCAGCTCGGTCAGCGCCTCTTCGATCTCGACCGGCAGCAGCCGCGTGCCCGCCGCGATCTCGTCGAAGAAGCAGGCGCCGTGCTGCGCCAGGTGCGCGGCCACGCGCGTGGCGCGCGAGCCCAGGGTGTCGTCGTCCACCGGGGCTGGCGCCAGGCTGGTCCACAGCGCGGCGCTGCGGCGCGGCAACAGCACCACCGGCGTGGCGCGCAACGAGAGGCTGCCCGTGCCCTTGCGTGCTTCACGTCCGTCACGTCCATCACGTTCATCACGGGTTTCGGTGGCGTTCGGCCGCAGCCGCGTCCACAGCACGCGCCCGGCGGTGCACAGGTCGTCGAGCCACGCGCCTGCGTAGTCGCTCACGCGCGCGGGCAGCAGCTCGGCCTCCCACAGCGGCGCGGGCGCCTCGTAGCCTTCGAGCTGCGACAGGATGCCCGACAGCGCCTCCGGCCCGCTCACGCGCGAGGCCGCGCCAATGCGCTGCCACGCGAACAGGAAGCGCACGAAGTCGCGCGGCGCCACGGGCTCGATCTCGCGGCGCAGGCGTTTCAGCGTGTACCGGTGGATGCGTGCCAGCAGATGCCGCTCGCACCACTCGATGTGCGCGGTGCCGGGCGTGAAGCGGCCCTGCAGCACGCTGCCTTCGGCCTGCAGCGCGTGCAGGGCGGTTTCGACCTCGGTGGCTGCCAGCCACAGCGGCTCGGCCAGTTGCGCCACGGTGACCGGGCCTAGCCCGCCGAGGCGGGAGCGCAGCAGCTCGCGCAGCGCGGTTTCACGGTCGGCCGGCTGCTCGGCATCGGCGGGCGCCTCGATGGTGGGCTGCATCGTCGCTTCGGGCGCGATGGCCTGCAGCAGGTGCAGGCGCTCGGCCGTCACCCACAGGCCGCGCGCGCTGCGGCCCTTGCCTTCGACCAGCAGGCGCGTCGCGCGGCCCGCCTTGGCGAGCGCGGCGAGCCACTTCTTCCAGTCCGCCTGCCGAGCGACTTCGTCGTCGCCCAGCGCGCCGAGCATGCCCAGCGCCTCGTGCATCTCGTCGGCGTTGCGCGGCTGCGGCCAGGCTTCTTCGCGCACGCTGGCGATGGCATCCGCATCGAGCTGGCCCACGTCGTCGGCGCTCTCGGGGTCGGTGTAGCGGCGGTTCTGCACGGCCTGCGTGCGGCGCTCTTCGAGCGGCGCGTCGTCCAGGAACGCATAGGGCCGCGCGTTCAGCGCTTCCATCGCGAGCGGGGAGGGCGCGGGCAGGTCGCGCGCCAGCACGCGCACCTCGCCGGCCTCCATGCGGCGCAGCAGCGCGAGCCAGCCTTCGGCGTCCATGGCGTCGTGCAGGCAGTCGTCCAGCGTCTGCGCGACCAGCGGGTGCTCCGGCACCTCGCGCTCGCCGACGATGTTTTCCGCGCACGCCACCTGGTCGGGGAACACGGCCGCCAGCAGGTCTTCGGAGCGCATGCGCTGCAGCTGCGGCGCCACCTTGCGCCCACCGCTGAAGCGCGGCAGCGCCAGCGCGGTGGTCGCGTTCCAGCGCCAGCGCACGCCGAAAAGCGGTGCGTCGAGCAGCGCCTGCACCAGCACGTGCAGCGCCGAGGCCGAGTGCAGGTAGCGCGCCACCTCGTCGAGCGCGAAGCTGTGGCTGGTCGACAGCGACAGCACGATCGCGTCTTCGGTCGCCGCCGCCTGCAGCTCGAAGTTGAAGGTGCGGCAAAAGCGCTTGCGCAGCGCCAGGCCCCACGCGCGGTTGAGCCGGCTGCCGAAGGGCGAGTGAATCACCAGCTGCATGCCGCCCGATGCGTCGAAGAAGCGCTCCATGACCAGCGTGCGCTGCGTGGGCAACGCGCCCAGCACGGCCAGCGCGTGGGCGAGGTGATCGACGATCTGGCGAGCGGCTTCGTCGCCGAGCCCCAGGGCCTGCGTGAGGAGCACCATGGCGCCCTTGCCCTTGCTTCGATTTTCGGGGCCATCCGCTTCCAGCGCCTGCGCCACCTCTTCGCGCAGCCGCGACACGCCGAACGACAGCTCGTCGCTGCGCCCCGGCGCCTCGCCGAGCCAGAACGGAATGTTGGGCGCGGCGCCTTGCGCGTCTTCGACCCGCACGCGGCCCGGTTCTATCTTCAATATGCGGTAGCTGGTGTTGCCCAGCTGGAACACGTCGCCCGCCAGGCTCTCGACCGCGAAGTCTTCGTTCACCGTGCCGATCTTGTCGGCCTGCGGCTCCAGCATGACGGTGTAGTCGCCGGTCTCGGGAATGGTGCCGCCCGAGGTCAGCGCCGTCATGCGCGCGCCCTTGCGCTCGCGCAGCAGGTGGTTCACCGCGTCGCGGTGCACGTAGCCGGCGCGCTGGCCCTGCCGCGTGGTGAAGCCTTCGGACACCATGCGCACCACTTCCATGAAGCGCGCGTGCGTGAGGCTCGCGTAGGGCCAGGCGCGGCGCACGAGCGCGAAGAGTTCGTCTTCGTTCCATTCGCGGCAGGCCGTTTCGGCCACGATCTGCTGGGCCAGCACATCGAGCGGCGCGGGCAGCACGCGCAGCGCGTCGAGCTCGCCGCGGCGAATGCAGTCGAGCAGCGCGGCGCATTCGACCAGCTCGTCGCGCGACTGCGGAAAAAGCCGCGCCTTCGGCACCCCGCCCACCGCATGGCCCGAGCGCCCCGCGCGTTGCAGGAAGGTGGCGATGGCGCGGGGCGAGCCGATCTGGCAGACCAGGTCGACGTCGCCGATGTCCAGCCCCAGCTCCAGCGACGCGGTGGCCACCAGCACCTTCAGCTCGCCGCGCTTCAGGCGCTGCTCGGCGGACAGCCGCGTCTCTTTGGACAGGCTGCCGTGGTGCGCCGCCACCGCCTCCTTGCCCAGGATGTCGCCCAGGTGCCGCGCCGCGCGCTCGGCCATGCGGCGCGTGTTGACGAACACCAGCGTGGTCTTGTGCAGCCACACCAGCTCGGCCACGCGCGCGTACACCTGCGTCCACTGGTCGCCCGACATCACGGCCTCCAGCGGCGTGGGCGGCAGTTCGAGCGCCAGGTCGCGCTGCTTGGCGTAGCCGATGTCGACGATGGCGCAATCGGCCGTGCCGTCGGCGCGCAGCGCGCCGGCGCCGACCAGGAAGCGCGCGACCTCGTCGATGGGCTTCTGCGTGGCGGACAGGCCGATGCGCACCGGCCGCGATCCCTTGTCACCTCGTGCGTCAGCGTGCGCCTCGCACAGCGCCTGCAACCGCTCCAGCGACAGCGCCAGGTGGCTGCCGCGCTTGCTCGCGGCAATGGCATGGATCTCGTCGACGATCACGCTGCGCACCGTCGAGAGCATCTTGCGGCCCGAGGCCGAGCCCAGCAGCACGTAGAGCGACTCCGGCGTGGTCACCAGGATGTGCGGCGGCCGGCGCAGGCTCTGCTGGCGCTCGCGCTGCGGCGTGTCGCCGGTGCGCACCGCGGTGCGGATGTCGACATCGGGCAGGCCCAGCGCCGCCAGCTCGGCGCGAATGCCCGCGAGCGGCGCCTCGAGGTTCAGGCGGATGTCGTTCGACAGCGCCTTCAGCGGCGACACGTAGACCACCGCCGTTTCGTCCGGCAGGCTGCCGGGCAGGTCGGTGCAAAGGCCCCGGCGCACCAGGTCGTCCAGCGCCGCGAGAAAGGCCGTGAGCGTCTTGCCCGAGCCGGTCGGCGCGGCCACCAGCGTGTCGCGCCCGGCGCGTATCGCCGGCCACGCCGCGGTCTGCGCGGAAGTGGGGCCGGGGAAGGTTCGAAGGAACCACTGGGCGACGGCGGGGTGGAAGGAATGCAGGGGCACTTGGGGCCAAAGGCTACTGCCAGCGCCGGAGCGGCGCAACGGGGCAGGAAATGACCAGTTCGGGACGGTGCGTTCAATGTCAAGACTGGACTTGCGGCCCGTTTTGAGAAGGGGAGGACGTTGCCTTCCTTGGCGCCGAGCTGTAAGGCCGCAACACCTCGATAGATCTAGACGCAGAAAAAGACATGTTTCTGCTTGTGCCAGCTTCGTGGTGGCCCTACCGCCAACGGCACTACCCACCCGCCTCAGCCCAACGCCACGCCGAACAACGCCCGAATCAGCGGCCGTTCCTGCCGCACCGACAGGCAGCACAGCGAGTAACCGATCGACAGCGCGTCGTCGTCGATCATCACGGCCGCCAGGCCCGGCAGCGGAATGAACTCGACCTGCGTTACAAAGCCGATGCCCATGCCGTTGGCCACCGCATGCAGGATGGCCTCGCGGCTGTTGATTTCCATGACGCAGTTCAGCCGCACATTGCTTTGGCGGCACGCACGCTCGACGCGATGGCGGGTCTTGGAGCCCGGTTCGCGCAGGATGACCATCTCGCCGCCGATGTCGGCGGTGGAGATGGCGGCGCGCTTCGTCCAGGGGTGGTCTTCGGGCACCACGGCCACGATGCGTTCGTTGCGGTAGGGCACCACGTGCAGGCCCTCGACATCCGCGGGCTCGGCCACGATGCCCACGTCGATGTCGAAGTCCTACAGGCCGCGCAGGGTCGATGCCTCGGAGCCGATGGACACCGTGAGCTCCAGCGACGCGTGCGCCTGCCTGAAGTTGCGCGCCAGCTCCAGCGCCATGGGCGGCGACACGGCGCCCACGCGCACCAGGCCCACCTTCAGCTTGTGCGCGCTCTGCAGGAACTGGATGGCTTCTTCCTCCTGGCCGAACAGGCCCTGCGTAATGGCGTAGAGCCGCTCGCCCGCCGAGGTGAGGCGCACGCTGCGGCCGGTGCGAAGCAGCAGCTCCACGCTGAAGCGCGTCTCCAGCGCCTTGACCTGGTCGGTCACCGTGGGCTGGCCGATGTGCAGGTACTGCGCCGCCGAGGTGAAGCCGCCCGTTTTCGCCACGGCGTGAAAGCAACGGATCGATTTGTAGTACTGGTGAAACATGGGCGCGGCGCTGGTCCTCGCGGGGCGCGGTCTTGGGGTCGGGCAAGGCTCTCACATGCGCGCGGGTGTGTGCATGCGCGCTTTCCCGCGTGACGATTCGCGCCGGCGGCTGTCCATCGGTTTTCGACCACGCGGGCATCGCAAATGCGATTGGACGCGATGGCGCGCGGCTTCGACACTGCCCTGCAGCCGCCCACATGCGCACGCCGACACCACGCAGCAACACCAACCGATACCGGAGACAAGCCCGATGCCCCACGCGTTCCACAACCCCGTTGCCATTCACTGCGGTCGCGGCAGCCTCGCGCAGCTGCCCGCCGTTCTTGCCGGCCGCCGCGTCGTCGTCGTCACCTTTCCCGAGGCCCGCGAACTCGGCCTGGTCGCGCGCCTGCGCGCGCTGCTGAAAGACGCGCTGCTCGGCGTGATCGACGACGTGCGGCCGAACCCCGATGTGGCGCACCTGGCTGCGCTGTACAACCGCTTCTGGCAATCGGCCGACGGCTGCGACGCCATCGTGGCGGTGGGCGGCGGCAGCGCCATCGACACCGCCAAGGCGCTGATGGTGGGCACGGCCAGCGGACGGTTCGACGAACTGGTCGGCCTGCTGGCCACCGGCAAGCCTTTCGTGCCCGCCGGCGTGAAGCCGCTGATTGCCGTGCCGACCACCGCGGGCACCGGCAGCGAGGTGACGCCGTGGGCCACCCTGTGGGACGCGGCCAACCAGAAGAAGTACTCGCTGCACCTGGACGCCACCTGGCCCGAGGCGGCCATCGTCGACCCCGAGCTGATGCTCTCGGTGCCCGCGGGCACCACGGTGTCCACGGGGCTCGACGCGCTCTCGCATGCGCTGGAGTCGGTGTGGAACGTCAACGCGAACCCGATCTCCGACACCTTCGCGATCTCGGCGGTGCAGGACATCTTCGAGTGCCTGCCGGCGCTGCGGGCCGACCTGGGCAGCATCGACCTGCGCGAGCGCATGGCGCTGGCCGCGCTGAAGGCCGGCCTGGCGTTCTCCAACACCAAGACCGCATTGGCGCATTCGATTTCCTACGAGATGACGCTGCGCCACGGCCTGCCGCACGGCATCGCCTGTTCGTTCACGCTGCCGCTGGTGCTGGAGAAGGCCTGGGCCCGCTCGCCCGACCGCGACCGCACGCTGCAACGCCTGTTCGGCACGGACCTGGCCGCGGGCGCCGCGCGACTGCGCGCGTTTCTGCAAGGGCTCGGCGTGAAGACCGAGTTCGCGGACTACGGCGTGGCGGACGGCGAGGCTGCCGCCATGATCGCGCGCGCCATGGAAGGCGCGCGCGGAAAGAATTTCATCGGGGCGGTCTCCGCCTAGTTGAATCTGCAGAGCGTTCCACAACAATGCCGGCCTGCGAGCCGGTTCCGCGGACCCACGTCCGCCAGGAAGACAGGAGACAAACCATGCAATTGGCAAACCAGGGCCTTCGGGCCGGCACGTACGCGCCGCCGCTGGCGCAATCATTCCGGCGCGCGCAGTGGCGAATGCTGCTGGCCGCCATGTTCTGCTACTTCTTTTTCTACACGGGCCGGCAGACCTTCGGCTTCGCCATTCCGGGGCTGCAGAAGGAGTTCGGCCTGTCGAAGGAGGTGCTGGGCTGGGCCTCGGCCAGCCTGCTGTGGTGCTACGCCATCGGGCAGGCCATCAACGGCAACCTGGCCGACAAGTTCGGCGGACGCCGCGTGATGACGGCCGGCGCCATCCTGTCCTGCGCGGCCAACTGGGTGGTGAGCTTCGCGGTCGGCTTCAAGAGCCTGGCGATCCCCTGGGGCGTCAACGGCTACTTCCAGGCGCTCGGCTGGGCGCCGGGCAGCCGGCTGCTGTCGAACTGGTGGGGCGCGGGGGAGCGCGGCAAGGTCTTCGGCTGCTACACCTTCGCCGCGGGCTGCGCGTCGGTGCTGTCCTTCGTCACGTCGATCATCGTGGTCAACGTGCTGCACCTGGACTGGCGCTGGATCTTCAGGCTGCCCGTGCTGCTGATGCTCGTGGGCGGCATTGCGTTCTACCTGATTGCCCGGGAGCGACCGGAAGACCTGGGCTTCAAGTCGCCGGACACGGGCATCGCCAATGCGGAAGACGCGAAGGCTGCAAACGCGGTGAATGCGTCAACTGTGGCATCCACCCAGGAGACCTCCGAAGAAAGCTCCTGGTCACGCTACAAGGCCGTGATCTCCAACCCCAGGCTGCTGATCGCGGCGCTGTCCATCGGCTTCCAGAACGCGGCGCGCTACGGGCTGATCGTCTGGGTGCCGGTGCACTTCCTGGGCAAGGACTGGAGCAAGATGGCCGACGGCATGATCGACCCGGCCTGGATCTCGGTCGCGCTGCCGGTGGGCATGGCCTTCGGCGCGCTCACCAACGGATGGATCTCCGACCGCGTGTTCGGCTCGAAGCGCTACAAGGCCATCGTGCTGTACATGCTGCTGGGGGCGCTGGCCTCCGTGGGCATGTACCTGCTGCCCACCAGCATCGGCGGGCTGGCGCTGCTCTTTCTGGCGGGCTTCTTCGTCTACGGCCCGGCTTCTTCGTTCTGGGCGCTCTGCCCCGACCTGGTCGGTGCCAAGCGCTCGGGCACGGCCACCGGTGTCATGAACTTCTTCTCGTACCTGCTCGCGGGCCTCGGCGAGCCGCTGATCGGCCGCATGCTGGACCACTCGGGCAACACGTCGATGGTGTTTCCCATCGTGGCGGCGAGCTGCCTCATCAGCGCGGGCATCGCGGTGTTCATTCGCCGCTGAAGCGCTTCACCGGCACCGACACAGGCGATGGCACTGGCGATGGTGATGGCGAACAAAAAAAGGGACGCGATGCGTCCCTTTCTTCGTGCCTCGCGAACCCTGTCAGGCCGCCACTGCCGCCGTGCCTTGCCGGATGCCCATGGCTTTCAGCGTCTGCGCAATGGCTTCCACCGCACCCGGAATGCCCGCCTCGCCGAAGTGCCCCATGCAGCCCACACGGAAGGTCTCGACCTGGGTCAGCTTGCCGGGGTAGAGGATGTAGCCGCGCTTCTTCACCTCCTGGTAGAAGGTCTTGAAGTCGTAGTTGGCGTCGTCGGGCGCATGGAAGGTGACGATGATCGGCGCCTGGATCCCGGGCGGCAGAAAGCTGCGCAGGCCGAGCGCGGCCAGGCCATCGACCAGCGCCTTGCAGTTGCGCGCATAGCGGCCGCCGCGCGCCGCGAGCCCGCCTTCCTCGAGGTACTGCGCGATGGCTTCGTCCAGCGCGGCCACCACGTGCGTGGGCGGCGTGAAGCGCCACTGCGTGGTCTTCTCCATGTACACCCACTGCTCGTACAGGTCCATGCTCAGCGAGTGGCAGTTGCCTTCGCACTGCGCCAGCACGGCGCGCCGCGCCACCACGAAGCCCATGCCCGGCACACCTTCCAGGCACTTGCCGGAGGCGGCGATGACGGCGTCGAACGGCGTCTTGCGCGCGTCGATTTCCAACGCGCCGAAGGAGCTCATGGCGTCGACGATCAGGCCGCGCCCGTGGTGGGCCACGACCTGCGCGATGTCGTGCAACGGGTTGAGCACGCCGGCGCCGGTCTCGCAGTGCACCACCGCCACGTGCGTGATGCCGGGGTCGGCGGCCAGGGCGCGCTCCACGTCGGCAGGCTGGACCTGCTGGTCTTCGGTGTAGTCGATGGTGGTCACCTTGCGACCGAGCACCCGGCAGATCTTCGCCAGGCGCTGGCAGTAGGCGCCGTTGCTGGGCACCAGCACGTGGCCGTTGCGCGGCACCAGCGTGCCGATGGCGGCTTCCACCGAGAAGGTGCCGCTGCCTTGCATGGGCACGCATTCGTGCGTGCCCTGGCCGTGCACGATGTCGAGCACGCGCTCGCGGATGCGCGCGGTGATCTTGTTGAAGTCGCCGTCCCAGGAGCCCCAGTCGCGCAGCATGGCCTGGCGCGTGCGCTGCGAGGTGGTGAGCGGGCCCGGCGTGAGGAGGATGGGGCTGGTGGTCGAACTCATCGTGATGTCTCCGTACAGGTAAAGAGCGAAAGAGCGGGAAGGGTCGGAAGGGCGAGGGGCACGCGGTCTCAGGTGCGCCCCGACAGGCGCCAGGCCTGCGTGCGCGCCAGCAGCACGCGCGTGAGCAGCGAATACACGATGCACACGACGGTGGAGGTGACGACGATCAGGCTCGCGAGCGCCGCGGCCGGGCCGATGTCGCCGGCGTCGTCCATGTGCATGATCGCCACCGACGCCAGGATGGTGTCGGGCGTGTACAGGAAGATGGCGCACGACAGGCTGGCCATGGACACCACGAAGAAGTAGCGCCCGATGTCCAGGATGGCGGGCAGGCATACCGGCACCGTCACGCGGAAGAAGGTCTTGACGAAGGGCACCTTCAGCGAGGCCGAGACGGCCTCGAACTCGTTGTCGATCTGCTTGAGCGCCGTCACCGCCGTGAGGTGGCTGGAGGTGTAGTAGTGCACCACCATCGAGATGACCAGGATGGCCATCGTCTGGTACAGGAAGCCCAGCGGGTTGGCCGGGTGGTTGAAGAACATCACGTAGCCCAGGCCGAGCACCAGGCCGGGCACGGCCATCGACAGCACCGCCATCATGTGCATGGTGCGGCGCATCATGCCGAGGTTGCGCGTCTTCTCGATCAGGTAGGCGCCCACGAACACGATGAACGAGCCCGCCACGGCCGTGATGGCCGCCACCGTGAGGCTGTTGAAGTAGGCCGCGGCCATGTCGCTTTCGAGCAGCACGAAGTGGTAGTGCTTGAGCGTGAGCGACAGGTCGTACGGCCACAGCGTGATCACCGAGGTGTACACGGCCATGCCGATGGTGGCCAGCAGCAGCGCGCACACCCCGGCGCAGAACGCCAGCAGCAGTGCGTCGACCACCTTGCGCGGCTTGGGCCTGTAGGGCACCGAGCGCGCGGTGAGCTGCGCCTTGAGCTTGCGGCGCACCACGTAGTCGATGGCGAAGGAAATCACCGAGGGCAGCAGCAGCAGCATGCCGACCACCGCGCCGATGGAAAAGTTGTGCTGCCCCACCACCTGCTTGAACACGTCGACCGACAGCACGTTGAAGTTGCCGCCGATGACCTTGGGCGCGCCGAAGTCGCTCACCACGTAGGTGAAGACCACGGTCGATGCGCTGATGAGCCCGTACTTGCACGACGGCAGCGTGATGGTCATGAACTGGCGCAGCGGCCGGGTGCGCAGCGCGGTGGCGGCCTCGTACAGCCGGCCGTCGGCCAGCGACAGCGCGGTGACCAGGATCATCAGCGCATGCGGAAAGGTGTTGTAGACCTCGGCCAGGATGATGCCCGGCGCGCCGTAGATCGACATGCCGCCCAGCAGGAACTTGAGCGAGCCCTGGTTGCCGAACCACTGGACGAACGAGATGGCCGACAGCAGCGAGGGCGCCAGCAGCGGAATGAGCGCAACCAGCCTGAACGTGGCCTTCAGCCACACGGGCATGCAGCTGCGCGTGAGCGCATAGGCGAACACGAAGGCCGTGGGCACCGCGATGGCCACCACCGCCGCCGAGACCCACACCGAGTTCCAGGCCGCGCGCAGCAGGCTGGGCGTCTGGAAGTAGGTGATGAAGTGGGCCAGGCCGACGAAGCGGCCGTCCTTGTCCTGCACCGCATGCGCCAATATGGTCACCAGCGGCGCGACCAGGAACACGAACAGCATGGCCATCACCGCGAGCAGCACCGCGCGCGCGATGATCTCGTCGCGGCTCCAGCGCATGCCTGTGCGGCGCGAGGCTGCCGGCGGGGCCATGGCGGACGCGCCCGGTCCGTGGGGTGTGTGCGCCAGCGTGTTCATGCGACCGCCTGGGCGGCCGGCGCCGCAAACGCGCGAATGCGGTTGGCCCGCAGCGCGATCTCGATGGTGTTGCCCTCGCGGATGTCGAGGTCGTGCAACTGGTTGAGCGAAAAGTGCAGTCCCAGCGTCTGGCCGTGCAGCGCCTGCGCCGTGACTTCGGCGATGCACAGGCCGCCCAGGAACTCGACCTTGCTCACCAGCACGTTCATGCGGTTGGCGGTGTCCTCGCGCAGGTTCTCGGCCATGCGGTCTTCGGGCCGCAGGTAGAGGTTGACCGCGTCGCCCGGCGTGAAGGCGCCGTCGCAGGCGTCGCACTGCAGCTCCAGGTCGCCGACCTTGAAGCGCTGGCGGCCCAGCGCCACGGCGCGCAGCACGTTGACCTTGCCCACGAAGTCGGCCACGAAGGGCGTGGCCGGCTGCTCGTAGATGTCCAGAGGCGTGCCGACCTGCTCGATCACGCCGTGGTTCATGACCACGATGCGGTCGGCCATCGACAGCGCCTCTTCCTGGTCGTGCGTGACCATGATGGTGGTGATGCCCACCTGCTTCTGCAGCCGGCGGATCTCGCCGCGCAGGCGGATGCGCTCCAGCGCGTCGAGCGCGGACAGCGGCTCGTCCAGCAGCAGCAGGCCGGGGCGGGTGGCCAGCGCGCGCGCCAGTGCCACGCGCTGCTGCTGGCCGCCGGAGAGCTGGCTGGGGTACTTGTGGCCCGAGGTCGGCAGGCCCACCAGCTTCAGCAGCTCGTCCACGCGCGCCTTGATCTCGGCCCTGCGCGCGCGCGAGTTGACCAGCCCGTAGCCCACGTTGTCGGCAATGCTGAGGTTGGGAAACAGCGCGTACGACTGGAACACGATGCCGTAGTCGCGCCGGTCGGGCGGCAGCCACGAGACGTCCTTGCCGTTCTGCAGGATCTGCCCGGCGGTCTGCGTCTCCAGCCCCGCGATGATGCGCAGCAGCGTGGTCTTGCCGCAGCCCGAGGGGCCGAGAAAGCACAGCATTTCTCCCGCGTTCACGCGCAGGTGGATGTCGCGCAGCGCGCTGAAGGTCTCGAAGTCCTTGCGCACGCCCACGATCTCCAGCGCGGCGGCGCGCGCCTCTTCGGCGATGAATTTTCCAGCGGTCATGTCCATGGTTCGCACTCGGTGAGACGAACGCCGCGCGGCGCGGCGTCGCAGGGTTTGAAAAACCGGATCGCCGCTCAGCTCACTTGGGTTCGGCCTTGCCCTCGTAGCGCTTGCTCCATTCCGCGAGGATGCGTTCGCGGTTCTTGGCGGCCCAGTTCAGGTCGTTTTTCGCCAGCATCTTTTCGTAGTTGTCCGGAATGCCTTCGAGCTTCGACGCCACGCCCGGGTAGGCCACCACCGCCCACCAGTTCGCCGTGATCTGGTTGGCCTCCTTGCTGGCCATCCAGTCGGCGAAGCGCCTGGCCTGCTCCATCTTCTTGCTGGTCTTCATGATGCTGGTGGCCTCGATGTCCCAGCCCAGGCCTTCCTTCGGAAAGACCAGGTCCACGGGCGCGCCCGACTTCTTCACCTGGTGCGCGCGGAACTCGAAGGAGATGCCGATGGGGAACTCGCCCGCGCCCGCCTGCTTGCAGGGCTTGGAGCCCGAGTGCACGTACTGGGCCACGTTCTGGTGCAGCGCGTCCATGTACTTCCAGCCCTCGGCCTCGCCCATGTTCTGCAGCCAGTAGGACACGTCGAGGTAGCCGGTGCCGCTGGAGGCGGGGTGGGGCATGGTGATGGTGCCCTTGTAGACGGGCTTGGCCAGGTCCTGCCAGCTCTCGGGCTTGGGCAGGCCCAGCTTCTTGGCCTCCACGCGGTTGAAGCAGATGGTGGCGGCCCACACGTCCATTCCGACCCACGAGGGCGGGCGGGCGCTGTCGGAGTACGCGGGGTTGAGCGCACCGAAGCCCTTGGGCTCGTACGCCTGCAGCATGCCTTCCTGGGCCAGCAGCGCCAGGCTGCTGGCGGCCAGGCCGGCCACCACGTCGGCCTGCGGGTTGGCCTTTTCGGCCAGCAGCTTGGCGGTGACGATGCCGGTGGAGTCGCGCACCCACTTCACCTCGATGTCGGGGTTGGCCTTTTCGAAGCCGTCCTTGTAGAGCTTCATGGCGTCGGTTTCCAGCGCCGTGTAGACCAGCAGCGGCGTGCGCTGGGCCCAGGCCGGCGCCGAGCTCAATGCGGCAACGCCCACGGCGGCAAGGCCGGTGGCAGCGATGCAGAGGGAACTGCGCAGGGCTCGTGTCAGGCGGCGTGCGCTTGAATGGATCGTCATCTCTCACTCCTGGTCGGCTGGCTGTTGGATCCCCGCGAGGGGACTGTTGGCGGGCGCCCGAAATCGCATTCCAGGTTTCGGGTGAGGTCAATGTAGATTGTGAACTGAGGACTGTCAATAAAAGATTGTTGACAGTTTTCAATTCGCGGCCAAAATAGCGGCCATGGCAACGCACAACTCCACCTCCGCCCTGGCCTTCCTTCAATCGAGCTCGCTGCCGATGCTCATGCAGGAAGAAATCGAGCGACTCATCATGAACGGCGAGCTCGCGGTGGGCAGCCGCATCAACGAGAGCGAGCTGTCGCAGCGCTTCAACACCAGCCGCGGGCCCATTCGCGAGGCGCTGCGCGCGCTGGAAGAGGCGGGCCTGGTGCGCAACGAGAAGAACCGGGGCGTGTTCGTGCGCGAGATCTCGTTCGAGGAGGCCGACGAGATCTACGAACTGCGCGAGGCGCTCGAGGAAATCATCGGCCGGCGCGTGGCCGCCAGCATGCAGCCCGACGCGCTGGAGCGCCTGGGCGCCATGATCGAGCCGATGCGCGAAGCCGCGCTGGCGCAGAACCTGGAGCAGTACGCCCAGCTCAACCTGCAGTTCCACGACATCCTGCTGGACACCGCCGGCAGCCGCAAGCTCACCGAGACCTACAAGCGCCTGGTGAAGGAGCTGCACCTGTTTCGCATGCGCGCGCTCGACACCGGCGGCGGCCTGCGCGTGTCGGCCGACGAGCACCGCGAGATCGTCGACGCCATTGCCAGCCGCGACCCCGAGGCGGCCGGCCAGGTGCTGCGCCGGCACGTTGCCGGCAGCCGCGCGCGCATGCACAAGGCCATGGGCCGCACCGATGGCGCAGCAGCTACTGCAGCCACTGCGACCACGCCGGCGCCCGGCTCGCCGCACGCCCCCCAGACCTCACATCCCCCCCGCAGAACAACCTGACCCGCAAGGAGACCCGAGATGACCGTGAAAACGCTGGAAGTCAACGCCCGGAGCTATCGCTGGATGAGCCGACCCGTCGTGGTCGTGTGCGTCGACGGCTGCGAGCCCGCCTACCTGGACGCGGCCATCGCGGCCGGCGTGGCGCCGTACATCGAACGCATGCGCAAGACCGGTGCCGACCTGCTGGCCGACTGCGTGGTGCCTTCGTTCACCAACCCGAACAACCTGTCGATCGTGACGGGGGCGCCGCCCGCGGTGCACGGCATCTGCGGCAACTACTTCTTCGACCGCGAGCTGGGCCAGGAAGTGATGATGAACGACCCGAAGTACCTGCGCGCGGGCACCGTGCTGGCCGCCTTCGCCGACGCGGGCGCCAAGCTCGCGGTCGTCACCGCGAAGGACAAGCTGCGCAAGCTGCTGGGCCATCGCATGAAGGGCATCTGCTTTTCCTCTGAGAAGGCAGACCAGGCCACCGTCGAGGAGAACGGCATCGACGGCGTGGTCGAGATGGTCGGCATGCCGGTGCCTTCGGTGTACAGCGCGGAGCTGTCGGAGTTCGTCTTCGCCGCCGGCGTGAAGCTGATGGCGTCGCGCCGCCCCGACCTGATGTACCTGTCGACCACCGACTACGTGCAGCACAAGGCCGCGCCCGGCAGCCCGGCCGCCAACGCTTTCTACGCCATGATGGACGGCTACCTGTCGCAGCTCGACGCCATGGGCGCCACCATCGT
Organism: Variovorax sp. RCC_210; assembly: GCF_041355175.1. Classification (NCBI taxonomy): domain Bacteria; kingdom Pseudomonadati; phylum Pseudomonadota; class Betaproteobacteria; order Burkholderiales; family Comamonadaceae; genus Variovorax; species Variovorax sp. RCC_210. The sequence goes on from NZ_JBFUPJ010000003.1 coordinate 588,209, forward strand.
GCTCACGGCCGACCACGGCATGAACGACAAGCACGACGCGCAGGGCGCGCCCAAGGTCATCTACCTGCAGGACGTGCTCGACGGCTGGTACGGCAAGGACGAGGCGCGGGTCATCCTGCCCATCACCGACCCCTACGTGGTGCACCACGGCGCGCTCGGTTCCTTCGCCACCGTGTACGCGCCCGACGAGGCGCGCGTGCCCGGCTGGATCGACCGCATCAAGGGCATCCCCGGCATGGAGCTGGTGCTCTCGCGCAAGGAGGCCGCCGACCGCTTCGAGCTGCCGCCGGACCGCATCGGCGACATCGTGGTGGTCAGCGAGCAAAGCACCGTCATCGGCACCTCGGCCAGCCGGCACGACCTGTCGGCGCTCGAGGTGCCGCTGCGCTCGCACGGCGGCGTGTCGGAGCAGCGCGTGCCGCTGATCTGCAACCGGCCCGTCGCCGGCATTGCGCCCGGCCGCCGGCTGCGCAACTTCGACGCCCTCGACCTCGCCCTGAACCACGCGCAATGACGCGCAGCAGACGCACCCCGGAGCACCCCATGAGCCAAGCCATGTTGAAGCCAGGCACCGTCCACAAGGAAGCGCTGCGCATCGCCGGAGAAAAAATCCATCGCGACCGCACCATCGAAGTCACCTATCCCTACACCGGCGAAGTGATCGCCACGGTGCCCAAGGCCACGCTGGAAGACGTGCGCCTGGCGTACCGCATCGCGCGCGACTACAAGCCCACGCTCACGCGCTACGAGCGCTACAGGATCCTGATGCGCGCGGGCGAGATCATCGCGTCGCGGCTGGACGAGATCTCGCGCGTCATCACGATGGAGTCGGGCCTGTCGCGCAAGGACTCGCTGTACGAAGTGGGCCGCGCGTCGGACGTGCTGCTGTTCGCGGCCAACCAGGCGCTGGTCGACGACGGGCAGGTGTTTTCCTGCGACCTCACGCACCACGGCAAGAGCCGCAAGGTGTACACGCTGCGCGAGCCGCTGCAGGGCGTCATCACCGCCATCACGCCGTTCAACCACCCGCTGAACCAGGTGATCCACAAGGTGGCGCCCTCTGTTGCCACCAACAACCGCATGGTGCTCAAGCCGAGCGAGAAGACGCCGCTGGCGGCCTTTCTGCTGGCCGACATCCTCTATGAAGCGGGCCTGCCGCCGCCCATGCTGTCGGTCGTCACTGGCGACCCGCGCGAGATTGCCGACGAAATGCTCACGCATGCCGACGTCGACCTGGTCACCTTCACCGGCGGCGTGGCCATCGGCAAGTACATCGCGGGCAAGGCGGTGTACAAGCGCCAGATCCTGGAGCTGGGCGGCAACGACCCGATCATCGTGATGGACGACGCCGACATCGAGGAGGCCGCCACGCTCGCGGCCAGCGGTTCGTACAAGAACTCGGGCCAGCGCTGCACCGCCATCAAGCGCATGCTGGTGCAGGAGTCGGTGGCCGACCGTTTCGTCGAACTGCTGGTGGAGAAGACCCGCGCGCTGAAGCACGGCGACCCGATGGACCCGGCCACCGACGTGGGCACCGTCATCGACGAGGCGGCCGCCCGCCATTTCGAGGCCGTGGTCAACGAGGCCATCGCGGCCGGCGCACGCCTGTTGCATGGCAACGTGCGCGACGGCGCCTCGTATTCGCCCACGGTGCTCGACCGCGTCAGCCCCGAGATGACGGTCGCCAAACACGAGACCTTCGGGCCCGTGTCGCCGGTGATCCGCTTCAAGACCATCGAGGACGCCATTCGCATCTCGAACGGCACGGCCTATGGGCTGTCGTCGTCGATCTGCACCAACCGGCTCGACGACATCACGCGCTTCATCCGCGAGCTGAACGTGGGCAGCGTCAACGTGCGCGAAGTGCCGGGCTACCGGCTGGAGCTCACGCCCTTCGGCGGCATCAAGGACTCGGGCCTGGGCTACAAGGAAGGCGTGCTCGAGGCGATGAAGAGCTTCACCAACACCAAGACCTATTCGCTGCCGTGGTAACCGACGCACCGCTTTCCCCATCGCTTTCCGCACCGCTGGACATCCCGGGTATCGTCGCCCTGTTCGAGGCCAGGGGCCACGCGCAGTACGACGGCGAGCCCGTCACGCAGCTGGAACACGCGCTGCAGTCCGCGCACCTGGCGGAGCAGGCCGGCGCGAGCAGCGCGCTCATCACCGCCAGCCTGCTGCACGACCTGGGCCACCTGCTGCACGACATGGGCGGCACGCCCACGCAGCAGGGCACCGACGACCTGCACCAGTACCGCAGCCGCGCCGTGCTGAAGCACCTTTTCGGCCCGGCCACGCTGGACCCGATTCGCCTGCACGTGGACGCCAAGCGCTACCTGTGCGCCCGCGAGCCGGGCTACCTGCAGGCGCTGTCCGCGGACTCGCAGCGCAGCCTGGTGCTGCAGGGCGGCGTGTTCGACGACGCGCAGGCGCTGCGGTTCGAAGCCCTGCCGCATGCGCTGGACGCCGTGCGCCTGCGCCGCTGGGACGACAGCGCCAAATGCGCCGACGCGAAGACGCCCGACCTGGCGCACTACGCGCGGCACATGGTGGCGGCGTCGCAGCAGGCCGCCATGGAGCGCGCGTGAGCGGCACCGGCATGGATGTGCCGCTGCCGGTGCCCGTGCCAATGAATTCGCCGGCGCTGTCGCGCCGCCCGGCCACCCCGCACGACATTCCCTTCCTGCTCGCCTTGCGGCAACGAACCATGAACGGCCACCTGGTCGCCTCCGGCGCGGAGATCGACGACGCGCACCACAAGGCGCGGCTGATGCACCGCTTCGAGTGCGCCGAAGTGCTGCTGCACGAGGGCGCGCCGGTCGGCCTGCTCAAGGTGTCGCGCGACGCGCTGGAATGGGTGGTCATCCAGATCCAGCTGGTGCCCGCGTGGCAGGGCCGCGGCATCGGCGCGGCCCTGCTGGCCGAGGTGGCCGGGCAGGCCACCCGCGCCGGTGCCGACCTCACGCTCAGCGTGCTGAAGGCGAACCCGGCCAGGGCGCTCTACGAACGCCTCGGGTTCTTCATCGAGCGCGAGAACGGTTTTTCTTACGAGATGCGGCGCAAGCCCTGACAACGCTGGAGAGCACGCGACATGCGCCCCTTCTGGATCGAACAGGCTCTCTTCAACGACGGCGACCTCGCACCCGCGCTGCAGGGCGCGCAGCGCGCCGACGTGTGCATCGTGGGCGGCGGCTTCACCGGGCTGTGGACCGCCATCCAGGCGAAGCAGCGCAACCCGGCGCTCGACATCGCCATTCTCGAAAGCGACCTGTGCGGCTCGGGCGCGAGCGGGCGCAACGGCGGCTGCCTGCTGACCTGGTCGGCCAAGTTCTTCACGCTGCGCCGGCTGTTCGGCGAGGCCGAGGCCATCCGCCTGGTGAAGGCCTCGGAGGCCGCCGTGCAGCACATCGCCGACTTCTGCCGCACGCACGGCATCGACGCCGAGCTGCGGCAGGACGGCACGCTCTACACCGCCACCTCGCAAGCGCAGGTCGGCACGCTGGACCCGGTGATGAAGGGGCTGGAAGACTGCGGCATCCATTCGTACCGCACCCTGCCGCCCGACGAGGTGGCGCGCCGCTCGGGCTCCGCGCGCAACCTGGCGGGCGTGTACTCGCCCATTGCCGCGACGGTGCACCCGGGCAAGCTGGTGCGCGGCCTGCGGCGCGTGGCACTGCGCATGGGCGTGCGCATCTACGAGCGCAGCCCGATGACCGACTTCAGCGCGGGCCACCCGACCGTGGTGCGCACGCCGGGCGGCACGCTGGAGGCACCGAAGCTGGTGCTGGCGATGAACGCGTGGATGGCCGGCGCGCTGCCGCAGTTCGAGCGCAGCATCGCCATCGTGTCCAGCGACATGGTCATCACCGAGAAGTGCCCCGAGCTGCTGCGCGCCACCGGCCTGACCGACGGCGTGTCGGTGCTCGACTCGCGCACCTTCGTGTACTACTACCGCACCACCGCCGACGGCCGGCTGATGCTGGGCAAGGGCGGCAACACCTTCGCCTGGGGCGGGCGCATCGCGCCGGTGTTCGACCAGCGCTCGCCGTACGAGGCCGACCTGAAGCGCGCGCTGGACGACTTCTTTCCCTCGCTGCGCCACGTGCCCGTGACCGCGAGCTGGAACGGCCCCTCGGACCGCTCGGTGACCGGCTTTCCGTTCTTCGGCAAGCTCGACGGCGCGCCGCACATCTACTACGGCTTCGGCTATTCGGGCAACGGCGTGGGCCCGACGTATATGGGCGGACAGATCCTGTCGTCGCTGCTGCTGGACGAGGACAACGCATGGACGCGCAGCCCGCTGCTGCAGGGGCCGCTGGGTTTGTTTCCGCCGGAGCCGATCCGCTACATCGGCTCCATCGTCGTGCGCGACGCCATCCGCCGCAAGGAGGCGGCGGAAGACCGCGACACGCGGCCTTGGATGGTCGACCGGCTGTTGAGCAAGTTCGCCAACGCGGCGGGAAAGGCGGACAAGGCGGATAAGGCCTGAACGACCGTGCGATGTAGACCAGCTTGTCGTTTTTTGCGCCAGGAGCGCGCGTCATGTCGTGGAGGATCGTGCAACAAACGCGGACTCTCAGGTCTTCGCGCACAAGGCCCCGGCAAATAGCATTTGCGTCATCACATTCTGGAGAGACGCAATGAGCAACACGAATCAAGGCAAGGTCGTTCTCGTCACCGGCGCGAGCAGCGGCATCGGCGAGGCCGTGACGCGCGCGCTGGCCGCGGCGGGGCACCGCGTGGTGATCGGCGCGCGGCGCACCGAGCGCCTGCAGGCATTGACGCTCGAGCTGCGCGAGCAGGGCCTGCGCGTGAGCGCCCGCGCGCTGGACGTCACGCGCCTCGAAGACATGCAGCAGTTCGTCGCCTTCGCGGAGGCCACGTACGGGCCGGTCGACGTGATCGTCAACAACGCGGGGGTCATGCCGCTGTCGCCGCTGAACGCGCTCAAGGTCGACGAGTGGAACCGCATGATCGACGTCAACGTGCGCGGCGTGCTGCATGGCATCGCGGCCGTGCTGCCGGGCGTGGAGGCGCGCGGAAAGGGCCAGGTCGTCAATGTCTCTTCCATCGGCGGCCACGCGGTCTCGCCGACCGCGGCGGTGTACTGCGCCACCAAGTACGCGGTGCGCGCCATCTCCGACGGGCTGCGCCAGGAAACGGACCGCATCCGCGTCACGGTCATCAGCCCCGGCGTGGTCGAGTCGGAGCTGGCGGACTCCATCACCGACGACAGCGCGCGCGACGCGATGAAGGCGTTCCGGCGCATCGCGATCCAGCCAGAGGCGATTGCGCGCGCCGTGGCGTACGCGATCGACCAGCCGGACGACGTGGACGTGAGCGAGGTGATCGTGCGGCCTACCGCCAGCCCTTACTGAGGGACTTGAGGGACTGAGGGCGGGCTCGTCGACGGTCAGTGCGCGTCGAGCTGCAGCTGCTTCAGGTCGTCCAGCATGCGCGGGCCGCCCGGTTCCCAGCCGAGTTGCTTGCGCGTCTGCGTGCTCGATGCCGTCATGTCGTGGGCCGCGAACATCGCGAGCCAGCCGAAGGTGGCGGCTGCGTCTTCGGCGGCGATGGAGCGCGTCGGCAGGTCGAGCCGGCGGCCCAGCGTTTCGGCGATGTCGCGAAACGACACGCCCGTTTCCGCTACCGCGTGGTACTTCGCGCCCGGCTCGGCCCGCTCCAGCGCGAGCCGGTACAGGCGGGCCACGTCCGAGATGTGCGCGGCGGGCCAGCTGACGCTGCCGTCTCCGATGTACGTGCACGCGCCCTTGTCGCGGTAGACATCGATCACGTAGGTGATGAGGCCCTGGCGGCGCGTGTCGTGCACCTGCGGCAGGCGCACGACGGACACGTTGATGCCGTCCGCCGCCAGTGCCGCGGCCGCTTCTTCGGACGCCGCGCGCGGGTTCGTCTGCGAGCCGACGGTCGCGCCGTCTTCGGTCGCCGGCTGGCCCGGCGCGGTGTTGGCGATGGCCGTGCCGGAGGTGACGAGCAAGGGGCGCTTCGAGCCCGCGAGCGCCGCGCCGAGCGTGGCGATCACGCGGCGGTCGTCCTCGCAGTTCGCCGCGAACTTCGAGAAGTCGTGGTTGAACGCGAGGTGGATGACGCCGTCCGAACGGGCCGCGCCCTGCGTGAGGATGTCCGCGTCCTCGATCGATCCGAGCAGCACCTCGGCCCCGGCGGCGGCCAGGTCGGCGGCCTTCTCCTGCGAGCGGCAGAGGCCGAGCACGCCGTGCCCCGCCGCAATCAATTCCTTCACCACCGCCGAGCCGATGAAGCCGGTGGCGCCTGTGACAAATACCTGCATGGAACAGTCTCCAAAAACGTCGAAGGAAGCACTGTCTGCGCTGCGCTCATCCCGGTAAAGTAGTGAGCTCATCATGGTATGAAAGCTAACAGGATGGACAAGCGCGTGGTGCCCCCGCCCGAAAGCGCGCTCGGCGCGTACCTGAAAGACAGGCGAACCAAGCTGGACCCGGCGGCGCTGGGTTTCTCGGTGCAGCGCCGCCGCACGCCCGGCCTGCGGCGCGAAGAAGTGGCGCAGCGCGCCCACATCAGCCCCACCTGGTACACGTGGCTGGAGCAGGGGCGCGGCGGCGCGCCGTCGGCGGAAGTGCTCGGGCGCATCGCGCATGCGCTGATGCTCACGGACTTCGAGCGCGAGCACCTCTTTTTGCTGGGCCTGGGCCGTCCGCCCGACGTGCGCTACCAGCAGCGCGAAGGCGTCACGCCGCGGCTGCAGCGCGTGCTCGACGCGCTGGACCCGAGCCCGGCCATCATCCGCACCGCCTGCTGGGACGTGGTCGCGTGGAACCGCGCGGCCACCGTGATGCTGCTGGACTACGGCTCGCTGCCGCCGGAGCGCCGCAACATCCTGCGCTACATCTTTCTCGACCCGAGGCCGCGCGCCGAGCAGCTCGACTGGGAGAGCGTCGCGCGCTTCGTGCTCGGCGCGTTCAGGGTGGATGCGGCGCGCGCCGGCGCGGCGGCGGCGGTGCAGCCGCTGGTCGATGAGCTGAGCCACCTCAGCCCCGAGTTCAAGGCCATGTGGGCCGACAACGAGATCCGCGGCGCGCATGGGGAGGCGGTCAAGCACATCACGCATCCGACGCTCGGGCCGCTGGCCTTCGAGTACTCGGCCTTCGCGGTGGACGGGCGCACGGACCTCAGCATGGTGGTCTACAACCCGGCGACGCCGGAGGATGCGAAGAAGATCAGCGGGCGGGTCGAGTCGGCAGAGGGGTAGGCATAGGCGGCCGAAGACCTGCGCCGGTGCACAGCGTGGGCTCGGCTCTATCGGGAGCGCGCGGGTTCCCCCGCGAGCAGCGGCCGCAGCATCCACAGCCCGACCGCCGGTCCCAGCGCCAGGCCCGGCAACAAGACTTCCAGCGGCATCACCCGCGTGCCGCGCACGAACAGCTCGATGCTCAGCACCGTGATGCCGAAGCCGATGCAGTTGGCGAAAGTCAGCACGCTGCCCACCAGCTGGGGCGGCGCATTGCGCGCGCTGAGGGCGGAGAACTGCGGCGAATCGCCGGCCACCGTGATGCCCCACACCAGCAGCCACGCCGTGAACACCGGCAGCGGCGCGTGCAGCAGCCAGGGCGCCGCCAGCGCGCAGGCGCCGCTCATGGCCAGCTGGGTGCGGGCGACGCGCGCGCTGCCCATGCGCCGCGCCAGCAGGCCGCCGCCGACGCAGCCGAGCACCCCGCTCGCGATGACCCAGAACGCCGTCGCGCTCACCGCCGGTGCCGCCACGCGGCTCGCGAGGATGAACGGCACCAGCACGTAGAAGGTGTAGAGCTCCCACATGTGGCCGAAGTAGCCGAAGACCGAGGCGCGCAAGCGGCGGTCGCTCCAGATGGCGACCAGCCCGCGGGCGCTGATCTTTTGCCGTGCGACAACGCCGTGGGGCGCGTCGGGGAGCAGCAGCGCGGTCGCCAGCCCGCCGGCAATGGCCAGCAGCGACACGCCGAGCAGCACGCCTTGCCACGACAACAGCGAAGGCGCGCCTTCGCCCCAGCCGGCCGCGCGCAGGCCATAGGGCAGCGCCGTGCCGAGCACCAGCGCGCCGACCAGCAGGCCCAGTGCCGCACCCAGGCCTTCGCGGTACCAGCTCGCCGCGATGCGCATGCCGACCGGGTAGACGCCCGCCAGCAGGAAGCCCACCGCGAAGCGCGAGGCGAGCAAGGCCGCCCAGGCACCGGTGGGGAGAAAGGCCGCCGCCGCATTCGCTACGGCACCGGCCACGGCGCACACGAGGAACAGGCGCGTGGGCCTGTAGCGGTCGGCGATGGTGAGCAGCGCGAACACCAGCGTGCCCATGACGAAGCCGAGCTGCACCACCGACGTGAGCGTGCTGACCGCGGACGGCGCCAGCCCCCAGGCCGCCTGCAGGTCGGGCATGACGGCATTGGTGGCGAACCACAGCGAGGTGCCGGCGAACTGCGAGAACACGATCACCGGGAGCACGCGCGCGGGAACGGAGGGGTTCACGGTGGTCCAGGCCTTTCCGGGATGGCGCATGGGCAGCCGGTCTTCGAGCCGCGCAAAAAAGTTTGCACGGACACTAGACGACCGGTCTATTTCATCATTAGAATTGCGCCATGGTTAAGACGATCACTCCCGAATCCACCAGCGCCCGCGACAACATCCTTGCGGCGGGCCAGCGAATGATGGCGGCCAAAGGGTTCACGGCCGTCGGCCTGAATGAAATCCTGACGTCTTCGGGCGTTCCGAAGGGCTCGTTCTATCACTACTTCAGCTCGAAGGAAGCCTACGGCGAAGCCTTGCTGGACAGCTATTTCGACGAGTACCTGGCCGAAATCGACAGGACGCTCGCCAAGCCCGGCCAGACCATGGCGCAGCGCGTGATGAACTACTTCGCCGACTGGCGCGACACGCAGTCGTTCATGGATTGCCAAGGCAAATGCCTGGCCGTGAAGCTGGGCGCGGAGGTCGCTGACCTGTCCGAAGCCATGCGCCTCGCGCTGAAGAAGGGCACCGCCGGCATCACCAGCCGGTTGGCCAGGGCGCTCGAAGCCGGCATCGCGGAAAAGTCGCTCTCCATCCACGGCTCGCCCGAAGAGACCGCGCAAAGCCTTTACCAGCTGTGGCTGGGCGCCAGCGTGATGGTCAAGATCGTGCGAGACCGCGAACCCTTCGAAGCCGCCTTGAAAACCACGCGTCAAATTCTTCACCTGACCCACTGAACGGGGCAGGTCTGGATGCACTTCGAACCGAGGTGCTTTTTTCAGGCCGGATTACTAGTAGACCGGTCTAATGTTTTGCTTATCAACTTTTTCTGGAGAAACGACATGAAGATTCTGATGGTCCTGACCTCGCACGACGAACTCGGCAACACCGGCCGCAAGACCGGCTTCTGGCTCGAAGAGCTTGCTGCCCCTTACTACGCCTTCAAGGCGGCCGGCGCGGAAATCGTGCTGGCTTCGCCCAACGGCGGCCAGCCGCCCTTGGACCCCAAGAGCAACGAGCCTTCGTTCCAGACCGACCTGACGCGGCGCTTCGAAGCCGACGCAGAAGCCACCGCGCAACTCGCCAGCACCGTGCGTCTGGACAGCGTTTCGCAGGCCGACTTCGACACGGTCTTCTATCCGGGCGGCCATGGCCCGCTGTGGGACCTGGCGGAAGACAAGCACTCCATCGCGCTGATCGAATCGTTCATCGCTGCCGGCAAGTACGTGGCCCTCGTGTGCCATGCGCCGGGTGTGCTGCGCCATGTGAAGCGCGCCGACGGCAAGCCGCTCGTCGAAGGCAAGAACGTGACCGGGTTCACCAACACCGAGGAAGAGGCTGTGGGCCTGACGAAGGTCGTGCCCTTCCTGGTCGAAGACGAACTCAAGGCGAAGGGCGGCCTGTATTCCAAGGGTGCCGACTGGTCCTCGTATGTCGTCGCGGACGGCCTGCTCATCACCGGTCAGAACCCTGGCTCCTCGGCCGAGGCTGCCCGGTTGCTGCTGGAGCAAGGTCGCAGGCTGAGGCCCGCGCTCCTTGCCACTTTTCCTGAGTTCCCTACTTCAACCCACACCGACATCCACCGGAGCTTTCCCATGACCATTCGCAACGCGCTTTCATCCGTCGCACTCGCTTCCGCAGCCTTGCTCGGCGGCAATGCGGTCGCAGCCGACCTCCCTTCGGTCGTTCTCGTGCACGGCGCCTTCGCCGACGGCTCCGACTGGGCCAAGGTGATTCCGCTGCTGCAGGCCAAGGGCATCCACGTGACCGCCGTGCAGAACGGTCTCGAGTCGCTCGCCGGCGATGTCGCGGCCACGCGCCGCGCCATCGACAACCAGAAGGGCAAGGTGGTGCTGGTCGGCCACTCGTGGGCCGGCACCGTGATCACCGAGGCAGGCGACAACGACAAGGTGGCCGGGCTGGTCTACGTGGCGGCCTTCGCGCCGGACGCGGGCCAGTCGTCCGCCGAACTGGGCAAGGACTACCCGCCGTCGCCGGGCGCCAAGCGGCTAGTGGCCGACGCCAAGGGCTGGCTCACGCTGCCGCCCCAGGCCGTCGCCGAAGACTTCGCGCCGGACGTGCCGCGCGCGCAGGCCGCGGTCATGGCCGTGACGCAAGGTCCGCTGCAGGCCAAGGCCCTCGAAGACAAGACGACCGTGGCCGCGTGGAAGACGCGCCCCTCGTGGTTCATCGTGAGCGCCAACGACCGCATCATCTCGCCCGACCTGGAGCGCGCCATGGCCAGGAAGATCGGCGCGACCACGACGACATTGCCGACGAGCCACGTGCCGCAACAGTCGCGCCCCAAGGATGTCGCGGCCGTGATCATCGCGGCGGTCAACGCCAGCGCGAAGTGACATCTCGGCAGAGGGCGGCGGAGATCGGCGCCGGTGCCTCGGCGCTGATCCCGCGAGCCATCGACTGAAGCCAACCCAGACCAACGAACGAGCTCGACGCCATGTCTTCCACCACGACCCACACCCTCGCGCCGGCACCGTTCGGCTGGCGCACGACGCCCCAGCAAACAGCGAGCGCCGTGACCGCAACGCCAACCCCTTCGGCCATGACGCTCGCCGCCGCCATCGCGTGCATCGTGCTGGTGGCCATGGACTTGCGCCCCGGCATCGTTTCCATCGGGCCGATGCTCGAGCAGATCCGCGGCGAGTTCGGAATCTCGAACACGCAGGCCTCCTTGCTGACCGTGATTCCGAACGTGCTCATGGGGCTGCTGGCATTGCCTACCCCGTGGCTGGCGCGCCGTTTCGGGCGCGACCGCGTGGTCCTGGCCGCGCTGGCGGTGCTGGGCGTTGCCACGCTGCTCAGGGCCTTCGTGGGAACGACGGCCCTGCTGCTCGTCACCACGGCCGGCGTGGGCGCGGGCATCGCCGTCGCCGGCGCGTTGATCTCGGGTTTCGTTAAGGCCCGGTTCCCGCGGCACGTGTCCCTGCTGATGGGCCTGTACGCCATGTCGCTCGGGCTGGGCAGCACCCTTGCCGCGGCCATCACCGGTCCGCTGGCAGCGCATGGCGGCGGCTGGCGCCTGGGCACCGGGTTCTGGGCATTGCCGGGCCTGACCGCCATTGCCGCGTGGCTGTACGTGGCCCGCTCGGAACGCCGGCTGCCTGCGCAACCCGTTGCGCTTGCAGATGCCGCTCATGCGCATCCGGCGCGTTCATCGAAGGCGTGGCTGGTGGCCTTCTACTTCGCGACCAACAACTTCCTGTTCTTCGGCTTGCTCTCCTGGCTCGCGCCGATGTACCGGGAGTTCGGCGCCACGCACACCACCACGGTGCTGGCGCTCGCGAGTTTCACGACGACCTTCATGCTGGCCAATCCGCTGCCTGCGCTGCTCGGCAAGTCCGACGACCGCAGAGGGGTCATCGGCCTGTTCGCGGGCATCGCACTGGTGGGACTGTGCGCGATGGCCGTTGCGCCCAACCTCGCGCCGCTGGTCACCATTCCCCTGATCGCCGGCGGCATCGGTGGCTCCTTCGCCCTGGGCATGACCCTGCCGCTGGACCACACGTCGAGCGCCGACGAAGCCAATTCGTGGACATCGTTCGTGCTGTTCATCGGTTACCTGCTGGGTGCGTTGGGGCCGCTCACGCTCGGGCTGCTGCGCGACCTGACGGGGAGCTTTCATGTGGCCGTCTGGGCGCTGGTGGCCGCGGGCACGTTGATGTTTTTACTGGCGCCTTTCCTGGCGCCGAACAGGCCGCGGCCTGCGTGAACGGGTGCGCCTGCACCGCATGCACTGTTCGCTCGCCCCGTTCGATATCTCACATGACCGGAACGCGCCCCTCGCGCGCCGCCTTGCGCAGCCCGTGCGGCGTGATGCCGAAGTGCCGCTTGAACGCGGTGCTGAAATTGGCCGCGTGGCCGTAGCCGACTTCCAGCGCCACCTCGGTGATGCTCATGCGCCCGGCCTCCAGCAGCGAGCGCGCCCGCGCGAGCCGGGCCTGGGCGACGTACGCGAACAGCGCCAGCCCGAAGGCCTGGCGAAAGCGTCGTGCCAGGCGGCTCTCGCTGAGGCCGAAGCGCCGCGCCAGCGCGCGCATGTCGAAGGGCTGGTCGAGGTTCGCGTCGATGTAGTGCTTGACCGGCGCCAGTCCTTCCCGTGCATGGATCGCTTCCCGCGCCTGAAGCGTCTGCGTCTCGGCTCCATAAGGCGCATCACGGTCGCCCAGCCGGCTCGTCAGAAAACCGTGCAGCAACTCGAAGGCCTTGCCCTCCGCATACAGGCCGCGAAACGCGTCGTCGCGCGCATCGTCGAGCAGGGCGGCGGCAATGTCGTGCTGGGCCGGCGCCAGCGGAAAGCGCAGCAGCTCGAAGTGCGCGGGCGTTGACTGCACGAAGGCGCCGAACGGTCCGTGCAAATGCTGCTGCGCGGCCAGCCCCAGCTCTTCGACCAGGAAGCTGCGCGAGCAGCACAGCGTGACCGAGCGCTCGTGCACTTCGCTGGCAAACACCTCTTCCTTGGTGGAGCCGGGCGGTTGCAGCAGCGTGCTGACGCTCATGGCATGCACCGTCTGCGTGGCGCGGGCGTCGGGCTGGCCGCCCTGGCTCTCGCCTTCGAGCCTGAAGTGCAGCTTGATGAAATCGCCGCTGCGATAGACCTCGCGGCTGTGCTCCACATGCCTCACATGGCCGATGGCAAGGTAGAAGCCCGGGCGAAACGAAAGGAACTCGCGCCGTCCCTGCGCCGCCCGCCCCGTGGGCGTGACCGTGAGGCCCTGCGTGCGCCCCCAGCTGCGCGCCGATTCGAGCGCGTAGGCGGAAGGCAGGCTGAACGGCATGTCCATGTGCGGAGTCCTCGGTCCTGGTTGACGAGGGTCGCAAGCATACGCCCGCACTTCAGGTCGTGTGCGGCCTGCGCGAGAGAAAACGCAGCGCCCGTTCGATGACCTGGCGCGACTGGTCGACAAGGCTTTGCTGCCAGGCCGCATCGGCCGGATAGAAGAATTCGAGCAGTTCGCGCCGCACCGCGGACAACCGCGCGCGGCCCGCGCCCGAGGCCCATTCGCGCTGGTCGCGCACCAGCAGCTCCAGCATGCGCTGCGGCCGGCCGGTGCCGAACTCCAGCACCGCGGCCGTCACCCGCGCGTGGGCCAGCGTGCGCTCGTAGCCCGGCGTGGTGTGGCCGGTGACGGGCGCGAAGTCTTCGGGCGCGTCGCTTTCGTGCACGGCCACCACCCAGGGGCCGAACGCCTCGCGCATGCGCACCAGGTCCGCGCCTTGCTGCAGCGCGACGATGGAGCCGTAGCTGTAGGGGCCCAGGCCGGTGTGGTAATCGACCAGGCACACCTCGCCGGCCCCGGCCGCGTGCTTGCGCAGCACCGCCTCGATGGTCTTGCGCGACCACGTCGGCGCCTGTCCGCCGAAACCCATGCCGTGCGGCACCGTGTACTGGCCGGCCATCAGCGCGTTGTAGAGCGCGTCGTTGCCGCGTGCGTGCGCAAAGTCCGCCAGCATCGCGTCGCCGCGCGCAGCGGCGTCGGCATCGTCGGGATCGAGGTCGATGGCCGCATGCAGCGCCGCGTAGGCCGGCGAGGGCGGCAGCACCGAATGGTCGATGAAGTTGCGGCACAGGTCGACGTTGTCTTCCGTATAGCGCCGCAGCCACGACGCGCCCCACGGGTTGATGGCGTGCACCAGCACCACGGCGGTGTCGCGCGGCAGCGCGTCGGCGGCGTGCGTCAGCAGCCAGTCGACCTGGCAGCCCGCGCCAGCGAACAGCTCCACGCCGTGCACGCCCGAAGTCAGCACCAGCAGGCGCGCGGCGTCGTCCGGGCCGATGCGCACCACGTCGGTCGCCAGCGTTTCGCCGTGCGCGCCGGCCAGCGGATGCACGTGGGTTTGCGGGGCCAGCCCGCGCAGCGTGCAGGCGGCCAGGAACTTGGCGCGCGCCGTGGCGAAGTCGGCGCTGAACAGGGTGTCGGGGTGCATCGTCGTCAGTCGATCTGAAAGCCGGACTCGCGAATGATCGGCTGCCACAGCGCCAGTTCGCTGCGCACCGCGTCATGCAGCTGCTGCGGCGTGCTGGGCGCGGTATCGAAGCCGGCGGTGGTCAGGTTGGCCGTCGTGGCCGGCAAGGCGGCCACCTCGATGACGGCCGCGTTGATGCGATCGATGAAGGCCTGCGGCGTGCCCGGTGGCGCGAACAGGCCGACCCAGCTCGAGCTGCCGAGCGACTTGTAGCCGAGCTCGCCGAAGGTCGGCACCTCGGGCACGGAGGCGCTGCGCCGCGGCCCGGTCACGGCAAGGATGCGGATCTTGCCCGTCTTGTGCGACGCGACGAAGCCGCCCAGCGCGTCGATGCCGGCCGGCACCTGGTTGCCGATCAGGTCGGCCAGCAGTGGCGCGCCGCCCTTGTACGGCACCGGCAGCAGCTCGACGCCTTCCTGCTTGCCGACCACGTAGCCCACGAAATGCGGCGAGCTGCCCGCGGCCGGAATGCCGAAGCTGCGCGCCTGCGGATGCGCCTTCGCCAGCGCGATGTATTCCTTCACGCTGCGCGCCGGCTGCTCGGCGCTCACGGCCAGCGCGACTTCGAAGGTGGCGAGCCGCGCCACCGGCGCGAAGTCTTTCACCGGGTCGTAGCGCACCGTGCGCGAGGTCAGCGGCAGGGTCGAGAACATGTGGCTGTTGCCCAGCAGCAGCGCGCTGCCGTCGGGCCGCAGCGCGCGAAACTGGTCGGCCGCGAGCTGGCCGCCCGCCCCGGGCTTGTTGTCCACGATGACATTGATGCCCAGGCGCTTCTGCAGCCCCTCTGCGTAGATGCGCGCCACCGCGTCGGCCGTGCCGCCGGCCGGGTAGCCGACCACCAGCCGTATCGTGCGCGGCAGTTCCGGCGCGGCGGCCTGCGCGCCGGCAAGGCGCGGCAGCAGGGCACCGGCGAGCGCACCGGCGGGCAACAGGGACAGGAGGGCGCGTCGCTTCATCGGGGGGAGCTCCAAGGGGAAAAAACAAAAGAGAGGCGGGCGCCTGCGCGGCGCACGCTTGCTCGCGGCCTGCGCGTGCTCAGGCCGCGAGCAAGCGTTCGCCGCGCGCCAGTTGCTGCGCGAAGGTGTCGGCGTCGATGTTGGCGCCGCACACGATGAGCCCGGTGCGCGCGCCGCGCAGTTCTTCGCGCAGCGGCCCCAGTAGCGCGGCCAGCGCGGTGGCGCCCGCGGGCTCGACGGCCAGCTTGGCGTCGCGGAACATGACCGCCATCGCGCGGCAGATCTCGTCGTCGCTCACCGTCACGATGCGTTCCATGTGGCGACGGCACAGTCCGTAGGCCATGGGCAGCGTCATGGGCGGCGCCAGGCTGTCGGCGATGGTCGACAGCTTGTCCATGCGCTGCGGCGAGCCAGCCTCGAAGCTGCGGCGCATCACGTCGGCGCCCTCGGGCTCGACACCGATCACGCGGCACGACGGCAGCATCTTGCGAATGGCCGTGGCCACCCCGCTGGCCAGCCCGCCGCCGCCCACCGCGACCAGCACCACGTCGAGCGCGGGTGCCTGCTCGGCGAACTCGAGGCCCAGCGTGGCGGTGCCCAGCGACACGGCCTCGCCCTCGAACGGATGGATGAAGCTGCGCTGCTCGTCGCGCACCAGCGCCTCGGCCATGGCGAAGCCGGTGGCGCCGTCGGGCGCGACCAGCAGCTCGGCGCCGTACGAGCGCGCCAGCGCCGCACGCGCCGGATTGGCCGACGCCTGGATCACGATCTTCGCGTTCACGCCCGCTTCGCGCGCCGCGAAGGCGGCGGCCACCGCGTGGTTGCCGGCGCTCACGGCCGTGATGCCGAGCGCCTTCTGCGCGGGCGTGAGGCGACGCACCGAGTTCAGCGCGCCGCGCGCCTTGAAGGTGCCGGTGCGCTGGAACAGCTCCAGCTTCATGACGACATCGGCGCGGCCGATGAGGCGCTCGACCGTGGCGCCATGCAGCGGCGCGACGGGCGTGCGCAGCAGCGCATCGGCGTTCGCGCGGGCGGTGTCGCGGATGGCGTCGAGGTCGAGGTCGGGGAGTGCGTGGAGTGCGGCAGAGGTGGTCATGGCATCAGTCCTTGGGGGAGGCTGCGTTGCGAGCGATGGCTTCGATCTCGACCAGCGCGCCCGGCATCATCAGGTCGGCGCGCACCGTGGAGCGCGCCGGGGCCGGGGCTTGCGTGGCGGCGAAGACTGCGGCGTAGCTCTCGTTGAATTCGGGAAAGTCGGCGACCTGGCCGAGCCACACCGTGGTCTTGACGACGTCCGCCAGGGCCAGTCCTTCGGCTTGCAGGATGCCGTCGATGCGCGCCAGGCAACGCCGTGTCTGCTCGCCGACGGTGTCGCCCGCGATGCGCAAGTGGTCGTCGAACGCCATCTGGCCGCTGACGAACACCCAGTCGCCCTCGCGGCGGGCGGATGAGAAATATGGAGCCAGCGGGCGTGGCGCGCTGTCGGCGAAGGCGGGCGTGTCGGCAAGAGGCATGGGTGCCAGTCTAGGGAAGGGGCTGGAAAAAATCCTTTGCGCGGCGCTCGGATTTCTTTGCGCGCGGGGCAGAAGTGGCGCCTTTTGCGCGAAGCAGTGAGCATGTCCGCTGCGCCTTGAAACGCCCTGTGCGGCGCGACCAATGCGCGGGCCGCGCTGGAGTCGTTCTCACCCTTCGCGCGGCGCGACCTCGGCGACGGGTACCGCGGCGTGGTGTCGCGGCCGCTGGGGATTCATGTGGCGCTTCGCTTGTTGAGCCTCGGAATCGCGCGGGGAAAGGCGGAGGAGGACGAGGGTTGAGCAGCTGGTGGGCCCTCCGGGCTGCAACACCGCATCCTGAATCCCCCAATCCCCTCAATCCCCCGCATCCCCCACCCCCTTGCGCAGCTTCAGCGCCACATCGAAAAACGAAGCCAGCACCCGGCTCTCGCGCCGTATCTGCAGGCAGTACAGGTAGGTCTGCGTCACCGCAGGGTCGCCCTCGATGCGCACGGTGCGCAGGCGCTCGTCGGGAATGAACTCGGCCTCCGACACGGCGCCAATGCCGATGCCGCGCGCGGCGGCCTCGCGGATCGCCTCGCGGCTGCCGATTTCCATCGCGAGCCTGGGGCGCACGCCGGCACGCGCAAAGGCCTCGTCGAGCGCGCGCCGCGTGCTGGAGCCGCTTTCTCGCTGCAGCATCGGCTGGCCGTGCAGCTCCTCGAGCCGAATCTCTCCGCGCGTGGCGAACGGGTGGTCGCGGTGCACGAAGAGGATGAGCGCGTGCCGCGCATACGGCGTGGCGCTGAAGCCGGGCGCCTCGTGGAAGCGCGCCAGCACGCCGATGTCGACCGCGTAGGTTTCCAGGTCCTTGAACACGGACGATGAATTGCCCATGCGGATGGACACGTCCAGCCGCGGGTAGCGCTTGCGGTAGGCGTCGACCATCTCGATCACGTGGAAGGGCCCCACGGCGCCCAGCCTGAGCTCGCCCGACTGCAGGTCGCCGCTGTCGTGCAGCAGGTTGTACGAGTCCAGCTCCAGCGCCGCGATCTGCCGCGCGATGGGCAGCAGCCGCTCGCCCACGCTGGTGAGCTCGATGCGGTGCCCCTGGCGGTGGAACAGCACCACGTTGTGCTGGCGCTCCAGCGCCTGGACCTGGGTGGTGAGCGTGGGCTGGCTCAGCCCCACGGCGCGCGCGGCGGCGCTGAAGCTGCCGTGCTCGGCAACGGAGAGGAAGGCGCGGAGTTTGGCGGCTGACATCCATAGATTGTTTGAATGGATGTGTGACAAATCCGTGATCGTTTTGATATGTGGCTGTCACATGCGGTTCTTAGCCTTGCGGTATTCGCCCAGCCCACTCACTCAAAACCCCTCACACACACACCGCCATGGCTTCCCTCTTTCAACTCCGCCGAGGCCTGATGGCCCTGACCCTCGCATCCGTGGCAGCCGCCACCGCCTTGCCGGCCATGGCCGCCGAGCCCGCCAAGGCCGGCAAGCCCTTGACCATCGGCCTGATTCCCGCTGAAGACTCGCAGGCCATGATCGAAAGCAGCCGCCTGGTGCTCGACAGCCTGCAGCAGCAGCTGGGCATGCCGGTGAAGCCCTTCGTGGCGACCGACTACAACGGTGTGATCGAGGCGCTGCGCTCCAAGAAGCTCGACGTGGCCTACCTGGGCCCGTTCTCGTACGTGCTGGCCAACCAGGTCGCCGATGTCGAGGCCTTCGCCGTGGCCGTCACGAAGAAGACCGGCCAGAGCTCGTACAAGAGCGTGATCATCGCCCGCAAGGAAAGCGGCATCGCCAAGGCCGCCGACCTGAAGGGCCACACCTTCGCCTTCGTCGACCCGACCTCGGCCTCGGGCCACCTGTTTCCGAAGGCGGGCTTGCTGCAGGCCGGCTACGACCCCGAGACCTTCTTCGGCCGTGTGATCTTCTCGGGCTCGCACGACGCCAGCATCCTGGCCGTGGCCAACAAGAAGGTCGATGCCGCCGCCGTGGCCGACCGCATTTTGGCGAGCGCCATCGCCAAGGGCCAGGTGAAGGCCGACGAGCTGGAAATCGTCTGGTCGTCCAACCCCATTCCCGAATCGCCCATGGTGTGGCGCAAGGACCTCGACCCGGCATTGAAGGCGAAGATCGCCCAGGCCCTGGCCAACGTGAAAGACCTGCCGTGGGGCGACCAGGGCGTGCTGAACGGCTTCCAGCCCACCAACGACGCGGCCTACAACGTGGTGCGCGACACGGCCAAGGCGCTCAAGCTCGACCTGCGGAGCATGAAGTGATCCGGATCCGGCAGCTCACCAAGCGCTATGGCGACAACGTCGTGCTGCGCGGCGTGGACTTCGACGCGGCGCCCGGCGAGTTCGTGGTGGTGCTGGGCGAATCGGGGGCCGGCAAGTCGACCCTGCTGCGCTGCGTGAACCGCCTGGCCGTGGCCGACGGCGGCGAGCTGAACGTCGACGGCATGGATGCCGTGCACTGCGCCGACACCCGCGCGCTGCGCCAGCGCGTGGCCATGATCTTCCAGCACCACAACGTGGTGCCACGGCTGAGCGCGCTGAAGAACGTGCTGACCGGGCGCCTGGGCGCGGTGTCGACGCTGGCGTCGGTGCTGCACTTCTTCAGCCGCGAAGACATCGCGCTGGCACACGAGTGCCTGGCCCGCGTGGGCCTGGCGCACAAGGCGCACGAGCGCACCGACTCGCTGTCGGGCGGCCAGATGCAGCGGGTGGGCATCGCGCGCGCGCTGGCGCAAAAGCCGCGCCTCATCCTGGCGGACGAGCCGGTGGCGAGCCTCGACCCGCAAACCTCGCGCAAGGTGCTGCAGTACCTGCACGACGCGTCGCGCGAGCTGGGCATCACCGTGTTGTGCAACCTGCACCAGGTCGACTACGCGCGCGAGTTCGCGGACCGCATCGTCGGCCTCGCGCAGGGCCGCGTGGTGTTCGACGGCGCGCCGCAGGCCATGGGGCCCGAGGACATCGACCGCATCTACACGCCGCAGCCCGCGGCCGACCGCAAGGACGCGGCCGGCCCGGCCGCGCGGCTCGCGCCGCTGGTGGCGGGCGCGCACCGCTGAACAACATTGACCATGAAAAATTCATCTACCCACCCTTCGACTTCCTACGCCTGGACCGGCCCGCTGCCCGAGGGCCGCCGCGGCTGGTTCAACCTGCTCGTCGGGCTGTGCGTCGTGGCCTGGGCGCTGCAGTGGAGCGCCGACGGCGCGCAGCTCAGCTGGTCGGAGCTGGCGGCCGGGCTGCCGCAGATCGTCGACTTTCTGGGGCGCACGCTGCCGCCCGACACCCACATCCTGGGCCGGCTGCTGGCACCCGCGCTGGAGACGGTGCAGATCGCCGTGTGGGGCACGCTGCTGGCGGTGCTGCCGGCCATTCCGCTGTCGTTCCTGGCCGCGCGCAACCTGCAGAGCAGGCGCTGGGTGTACCAGGGCACGCGGCAGGCGCTGAACGTGGTGCGCAGCATCAACGAGCTGATCCTGGCGCTGGTGTTCGTCTCGGCCGTGGGGCTGGGGCCGTTCCCCGGCGTGCTGGCGCTCGCGCTGCATGGCGCGGGCATGCTGGGCAAGTTCTTCGCCGACGCCATCGAGGAGATCGACCAGGGTCCGCTCGAGGCCTTGCGCGCCACCGGCGCGCGGCCGCTGCAGGTGATCGTGTTCGGCGTGCTGCCGCAGGTGGTCACGGCGTGGATCGCGGTGGTGCTGTACCGCTTCGAGGTGAACCTGCGCTCGGCCACGGTGCTGGGCATGGTGGGCGCGGGCGGGCTGGGCTTCGAGCTGGTGAGCAGCCTGAAGCTGTTCCGCTACACCGAGACCGCCACCTGCATCATCGTGATCACGGTGATGGTGATCGTCGCTGACACGCTCTCCAGCCAGTTGCGCCATCGCATCCAGCGCAACGGCCGTCACTGACCATGTGGACCTGCTACAACCCCGTCGACGTGCACGCAGGCTGCGGCTCGCTGCAGGCGCTGCCGCGCCTGCTGGGCGCGCGGCGCGCCATTCTCATCGCGTTTCCCGAGGCGACCGGCCTCGGCCTGGTCGAGCGCATTCGCGGCCTGCTGGGCCAGCGCCTGGCCGCCGTGGAAACCGGTGTGCTCCCCAACCCCGACGTCGCGTGGCTGGCCCCGATGTACGAGCGCCTGTGGCGCGACCATGCGGACGTCGACTGCGTCATCGCGCTCGGCGGCGGCAGCGTGATCGACTGCGCGAAGGTCATGCTCACGCGCCCCGCGCATGGCGGCTTCGATGAGTTGATGGCCCTGCTCGAAGGCGCGGACGCGGTGCCCGCGGCCGGGCGCAGCCACCGCCGGCTGATCGCCGTGCCGACCACGGCCGGCACCGGCAGCGAGGTGACGCCCTGGGCCACCGTGTGGGACCAGGCGCGCGCCCGCAAGCTGTCGCTGCAGCTGCCCTGGACCTGGCCGCAGGCCGCCATCGTCGACGCCGAGCTGATGCTGAGCCTGCCGCATGAAGCCACGCTGGCCAGCGGGCTCGATGCGCTGTCGCACGCGCTCGAGTCGCTGTGGAACGTGCACCGCAACCCGGTGTCGGCCAGCCTGGCGGTGAGCGCAGCGCGCAGCATCGTCTCGACCTTGCCCCGCTTGCTGGCCGAGCCCGGGCGGCCCGAGCTGCGCGAGCGCCTTGCCACGGCCGCGCTGCAGGCCGGGCTGGCCTTCTCGAACACGCGCACGGCGCTGGCGCATTCGCTGTCGTACGACATCACGCTGCGGCACGGCACGCCGCACGGCATCGCGTGCTCGTTCAGCCTGCCGCGAATCATGCGGCTGGCGGCCGGGCGCGACCCGGCGCTGGATGCGCTGCTGCTGTCGGTTTTCGACGCTTGCGACATCGACGAGGCCGTCGCGTCGCTCTCGGTTTTTCTAGAGGACCTGGGCGTCAGCGTGGACCCGGTGAGCTACGGCATTGCCGAGGCCGACTGGAGCGACCGCATCGCGCAGGCGCTGGCCGGCGCGCGCGGACGCAACTTCGTGGCCGCGGCCTGAGCACCCATTCCACACATTCCACCTATTCGAGTTTCGAACTTTCTTCATCGACACCAACGCCATGAACACCCCTTCCACCCACGCTCCCTTGCCACCGCACAGCCTGCAGGCCGTCATCTTCGACTGGGCCGGCACGCTGGTGGACTTCGGCTCGCTCGCGCCCACGCAGATCTTCGTGGAGTCGTTCGCCAGCTTCGGCATCCACATCAGCCTGGCGCAGGCGCGCGGGCCCATGGGCCTGTCCAAGCGCGACCACATCCGCACCTTGCTCGAAGAGCCCGCCATCCGCGCGCAATGGCAGGAACGCTTCGGCGCGCTGCCCGGCGCGAGCGACATCGATGCGCTGTACGAGCGCTTCATGCCGATGCAGATCGAGAAGGTGGGCGCCTATTCGAAGCCCATTCCCGGCGCCATCGACACGCTGGCGTGGCTGCGCGCGCAGGGGCTGAAGATCGGCTCGTGCTCGGGCTACCCGCGCCAGGTGCTCGACGTGCTGCTGCCGCTGGCCGCGCAGGCCGGCATCGTGCCCGACCACGTGGTGGCCGGCGACGAGCTGGCGGCCGGCGGCCGCCCGGGGCCGTACATGGCGCTGGCCAACGTGCTGGCGCTGAAGGTGGGCGACGTGCGCGCCTGCGTGAAGGTCGACGACACCACCCCGGGCATCGAGGAAGGCCGCAACGCGGGCATGTGGTGCGTGGGGCTCACGCTGTCGGGCAACGAGGTCGGCCTGACCGAAGACGAGCTCGGCCGGCTCGCCCCGGCGGAAGTGGCCGAGCGCCGGCAGGTGGCGGAACGCCGGCTGCGCGACGCAGGGGCGCATTTCGTGATCGACAGCGTGGCGGAGCTGCCGGGCGTGATGCATGAGATTGCGCGGCTGCACGGCGGCTGACGCCGGGGCAAGGACGGAAGTGACGGCCGGCGTGCTTGCCGCTGCGCCGGGCTGATCGGGCGGAAAGGCTGTATAGAGGCCATATGAAGGCCATACGGAGCCCATATAGCACTCATATGCGCATGGAAATTGCGGTGCGCCGAGGCTGCATTACCCTCCGCATCCACGATGAAAAAAGCCTACCGCGCCTCCCTCCTGCGATTCGATGCCGCCGGCCAGCCCGTTTTCGATGAAGACGGCCTGCTGGTGGTCGCCCCCGACAGCACCGGCCGCCAGCGCGTGGTCGATGCCGGCAGCCACGCCGCGCTTGCGCCGCGCCATGCCGATGCCGAGCTCACCCACCTGCCAGGGCGCATCCTCGCGCCGGGCTTCGTGGACATGCACATCCACTTTCCGCAGACCGACATCATCGGTTCGCCCTCGCCGGGGCTGCTGCCCTGGCTCGAGAACTACACCTTTCCGGCCGAGAGCAAGTTCGCCGACCCCGCGCATTCGAACGAAGTGGCCGACGTGTTCTTCGACGAGCTGCTGCGCAACGGCGTTACCACCTCGCTGACCTTCGCGACCTCGCACGTGGCCTCGGTCGATGCCTTCTTCGAGGGCGCGCAGCGCCGCGGGCTGCGCATGATCACGGGCAAGGTGCTGCAGGACCGCAACTCGCCCGACGGCGTGCGCGACGAGGCCGAGCAGAGCCTGATCGACTCCGAGGCGCTGATCCGCAAGTGGCACAACGTCGACCGGCTGGGCTACGCCATCACCCCACGCTTCGCGCCCGCGAGCACCGACGCGCAGATGCGCGGCGCGGGCGAGCTGGCCGCGAAGTACGCCGACACCTGGATCCAGTCGCACGTGGCCGAAAACCGCGACGAGGTGGCCTGGGTGCGCGAGCTGTACCCGCACTCACGCTCCTACCTGGACGTGTACGCCGGCTTCGGCCTGATGCGCGAACGCGCCGTGTACGCGCACTGCATCTACCTGGACGACACCGACCGCGCGCTGCTGCGCGACACGAAGACGGCCGCCGCCGTGAGCCCGACCAGCAACCTGTTCCTGGGCAGCGGCTTCTTCGACTTCGGCGCGGCCGACCGCGTGGGCTACCCCTACGGCCTGGCCAGCGACGTGGGCGGCGGCACCAGCTTCAGCCCCTTCCACACCATGATGGCCGCGTACTACGTGGGCCGGGAAGGCCAGACCAAGACGGGCCTGAGCATCGCGCCCTCGGAGCTCTGGTGGCGCCACACCGGCGGCGCGGCGCGCGCGCTGGGGCTCGACGGCGTGGTCGGCAACCTGCAGCCGGGCTGCGAGGCCGACTTCCTGGTGCTGAACCCGGCGGCCACGCCGCTGCTGGCGCGCAAGACGAAGCTGGCGAACACGCTGGAGGAAATGCTGTTCGCCATGATCGTGCTGGGCGACGACAGGCTGGTCGAGCGCACGGTGATCTCGCAGGCGGGCTGAGCGGGCGGGCTGAGCAGGCGGGCCGATCCCGCGCGCCGGGGGAGGGCAGGCCGCGGGTGGGCCGTTGGCAAGGGCGCCCATGCCACAATTCGGCCCCGATTCCCCCGCAGCAGCAGCGAGCGCATATGAGCATCAAGAGCGACAAATGGATCCGGCGCATGGCCGAGCAGACCGGCATGATCGAGCCCTTCGAACCGGGCCAGGTGCGCGAGGCCGCAGGCCACAAGATCATCAGCTACGGCACCTCGAGCTACGGCTACGACATCCGGTGCGCGCCTGAATTCAAGGTCTTCACCAACATCCACAGCACCGTGGTCGACCCGAAGAACTTCGACGAGAAGAGCTTCGTCGACATGCACGGCGACTACTGCATCATTCCGCCGAACAGCTTCGCGCTGGCGCGCACGGTGGAGTACTTCCGCATTCCGCGCAACGTGCTCACCATCTGCCTGGGCAAGAGCACGTACGCGCGCTGCGGCATCATCGTCAACGTGACCCCGTTCGAGCCCGAGTGGGAAGGCTACGTGACGCTGGAGTTCAGCAACACCACGCCGCTGCCCGCCAAGATCTACGCCGGCGAAGGCTGCGCGCAGGTGCTGTTCTTCGAGAGCGACGAGGTCTGCGAAACCAGCTACAAGGACCGCGGCGGCAAGTACCAGGGCCAGCGCGGCGTCACTCTGCCTAAAACCTGACGCCATGCCGGGCCGGGCGCTGACGCCCGGTTACCCCGCGCGGCGCGGCGGCAAGTACCATCCTGCGAACCCCGGCAAATACGCCAGCACCAAGCCGGCAAGGAGAGCGCGATGAGATGGGAAGGCAACGAACAATCGGACAACGTCGAGGACCGCCGCGGTGAAGGTGGCGGCGGGGGCGGTGGTGGCGGTTTCATCGGCGGGCGCGGCATCGGCATCGGCACCATCGCGGTGGCGCTGATCGCGGGCTGGGTCTTCGGCATCAACCCGCTCACCGTGCTCAGCCTGCTGAGCGGAGGCGGTGGCCAGGCGCAGGTGCAGCAGCAACAACAGGGGCCGGCGCCCAAGCCGCCCTCCGGCGACCGCGAGGCGGCCTTCGTTTCCACGGTGCTCAAGAACACCGAGGTGGTCTGGACCGACATCTTCAAGCAGAACGGCGGCACGTACCATGCGCCCCGGCTCGTGCTGTTCCGCAACGCCACGCCCACGGCCTGCGGCACGGGGCAATCGGCCATGGGGCCGTTCTATTGCCCGGGCGACCAGAAGGTCTACATCGACCTGGGTTTCTACGACACGCTGAAGAACCAGCTCGGCGCGCCGGGCGAGTTCGCGCAGGCCTACGTCATCGCGCACGAGGTCGGCCACCACGTGCAGGACGAGCTCGGCATCACCGCCAAGGTCGACGGCATGCGCAACCGCCTGAGCCAGACGCAGAACAACGCGATGAGCGTGCGGGTCGAACTGCAGGCCGACTGTTTCGCGGGCGTGTGGGCGCACCACTCGCAGGAATCGAAGAAGTGGCTCGACCCGGGCGACATCGAGGCCGCGATGAACGCCGCGCAGAAGATCGGCGACGACGCGCTGCAGCGTTCCGCGGGCCGCGCGGTGGTGCCCGACAGCTTCACCCACGGCTCGAGCGCGCAGCGCCAGCGGTGGTTCGGCGCGGGGTACCAGAGCGGCGAAATCAAGGCCTGCGACACGTTCAACGCGCGCAGTCTTTGAGTTCGAAGCGCTCGCAGGGCGCGTTATTGCTGACTTGGTTGCTATTGAATAAATAGCAATTCCGCCGACGCGGGCGTTGTCATGCGGCCGTCACTGCCGTTTTTTGCGGCAATGCGACAATAGAAGGCTTAATGACAAGCTCCTTCTCCAATCTAATGCTGGCGGAACCGCTGGCGCGCGCCGTGGCCGAAATGGGCTACGAGACCATGACACCCATCCAGGAGCAGGCCATTCCGGTCGTGCTTTCGGGCCAGGATGTGATGGGCGCCGCCCAGACCGGTACCGGCAAGACGGCGGCGTTCTCGCTCCCGTTGCTCCAGCGCATGCTCAAGCACGAAAACGCCTCGACCTCGCCCGCGCGGCACCCGGTCCGGGCCCTGGTGCTCCTGCCCACGCGCGAACTCGCCGACCAGGTCGCGCAACAGGTCAAGCTGTACGCCAAGTACACCAACCTGCGCAGCACGGTCGTCTTCGGCGGCATCGACATGAAGCCCCAGACGCTGGAACTGAAGAAGGGCGTCGAAGTGCTGGTCGCCACGCCGGGCCGCCTGCTGGACCACATCGAGGCCAAGAACGCGGTGCTCAACCAGGTCGAGTACGTGGTGCTCGACGAGGCCGACCGCATGTTGGACATCGGCTTCCTGCCCGACCTGCAGCGCATCCTCAGCTACCTGCCCAAGCAGCGCACCACGCTGCTGTTCTCGGCCACCTTCTCGCCCGAAATCAAGCGCCTGGCCGGCAGCTACCTGCAGAACCCGGTCACCATCGAGGTGGCGCGTCCGAACGAAACGGCCTCCACCGTCGAGCAGCGCTTCTTCAGCGTGAGCGACGACGACAAGCGCCGCGCCCTCACGCAGATCGTTCGCCAGCGCGGCATCACGCAGGCCTTTGTCTTCGTCAACAGCAAGCTCGGTTGCGCCCGCCTGGCACGTTCGCTCGAACGCGACGGCCACCGCACCACCGCGCTGCACGGCGACAAGAGCCAGGACGAACGCCTGAAGGCGCTCGCCGCGTTCAAGGCCGGCGAAGTCGACCTGCTGGTGTGCACCGACGTCGCGGCCCGCGGCCTCGACATCAAGGACGTGCCCGCCGTCTTCAACTTCGACATTCCCTTCAACGCGGAAGACTACGTGCACCGCATCGGCCGCACCGGCCGTGCCGGCGCGTCCGGCCTGGCCGTGAGCTTTGCCAGCGGCGGCAACGACGCACGCCTGGTGGCCGACATCGAGAAGCTGATCAAGAAGAAGATCGAGCTCGAGCCCGTCGAGTGGGACGAAGACCGCCCGCGCGGCCGCATCAACGACGGACGCCGCCACTGGCGCGAAGAAGGCGAAGCCGGCGACGCACGCGATGTGCTCGACCAGCCGCGTGAACGCAGCAGCAGCCTGAGCGGCGGCGATGCCCGTCGCAGTGGCAGCGGTGGTGGCGGACGCCCACACCGCGCGCCTTCTGCCTCGCGCGACCCGTTCTTCGACAAGCCCTACGAACCCGGCGCGGCCGACGCAACGCCCGCATGGGAAGCCGCCGCCAAGGCAGCGCCCGCACGCGGCGTGTCGAGCAACATCAAGAGCAAGCGCAAGGTTGCGGCACTGTTCAAGAGCGCCGAGCCGAGCTGACCCCAGCCAAGCTGAGGTGTAAAAAAAGCGGCGCAATGCGCCGCTTTTTTCATTTCAGCGCCAGCCGCGATGCCAGCCGTACTGCGGGTGGTGCCAGCCCCAGCCGTAGCGCGGGTGATAGGCCCACACGAAGCCCACGCCGGGCGACACGTAGGTCGGCTGCACATAGGCCACGCCCGGCGGCGCTGCATAGACCGGTTGGGCCGGCGCAACCACGCAGCCGGTGAGGGTGGCTGCCAGCGCGGCGGCAGACAAGGCGAGCGCTGTGGATCTGGTGGTGAATCTCATGGCGAAGCTCCAGGGGAGTTGTTGTCGGTGTTCACAACCAACGCCTCGCCACTTCGCCGGATGACCTGCGGCGCGCCAGTCGGTGCGCCTTTACCCGGGCGCAACAGTGTGACCGTTCTGTTGTCATCCTTTCAACGCGCTTTCGCCGCTGAACGCCAGCCTCAGATCACGTGGAAGTGATGCGTGCCGTCGCGCCCCAGTTGCGCGACCAGGCCGAACTCCCAGTCCAGGTAGGCCTGCATGGCTTCCGCGGGCGCGTCCGTGCCTTCGTAGGGGCGGCGGTAGCGGTCGGTACGGGGCGTGGCCAGGCGGGTCTCGCCCGTCTCGGCCTGCAGGCCTGCCGCGAACCACGCAGTGTTGCCGCCTGCGAGCACCAGCACCTCGACATCTTTCTTGCCGCGCGCATCGAGCAACGCGCGCAGATCGGCCGCCGCATAGCGCGCGAGCAGGCTGCTGCCGCAGGTGAGCACATAGCGCGGCGAGGCCGGCACCACCGCATCGATCGCGTTCGCCAGCTGCGCACGAATCGCATACCAGGCGCCCGGAATGTGCCGCTTCACGTAGTTGGCGCTGGTGGTCACGTCGATGAGCGCGGTGTCGCCTTGTTTCAGCAGCGCGGCCAGTTCGGCCGGCGAAATCTCGGCCACCGCCGGGTCGACCGGCGGATAGGCGGGCGCCGGCACCGCCGTCTCGGTGAAATCGGCCACGCCCGGCACGGCGTCCGACACATAGACTTCCCACCCCATCTGCGCCAACCACGACGCGCTCATCGACGCGCGCACGCCGTCGTCGTCCGCCAGCACGATGCGTGCGCCGCGCACCGGCACCTGGTGGTCGGTTTCCTGCACCAGTTGCCCGCCAGGCGCGCTGGCAAAGCCGGGCAGGTGGCCCGCCGCGTATTCCTCGGGTGTGCGCACGTCGAAGCGGTACACGGTGCGTCCGGGCGCTTCCAGCGTCTGCACGGCGTCGAGCGCGATGCGGCGCACGCCGGCCGCATCGGCCACGCGCCGCGCATCGGCCTGGGCCTGCGCGCGGTGCGCGTCCGACACGGCGGCGCGGGCTTGCCGGGCGGCGCCGTGGTCCAGCACCTGGCCGGCCAGCTTCCAGCCGATGGTGCCGTTGCGCAATGCCGCCACCGGGTTTGGAATGCCCGCGTTCACCAGCGACTGCGTGCCGATGATGCTGCGCGTGCGCCCCGCGCAATTGACGATCACCTGCGTGGCCGGGTCGGGTGCCAGTTCGCGCACCCGCAGCACCAGCTCCGCGCCCGGCACGCTGGTGGCCGAGGGGATGCTCATGGTCTGGTATTCGTCGAAGCGGCGCGCGTCGAGCACCACGATGTTCGCCTTGCTGTCGACCAGCGCCTTCACCTCCGGCGCGGAAAGCGAAGGCGTGTGCCTTTCATGCTCGACCAGTTCACCGAAGGACTTGCTCGGCACGTTCACGTCGCGGAACAGCTCGCCGCCGGCCCGGCGCCAGCCTTCGAGCCCGCCTTCGAGCAGGTGCACGTGGGTGTAGCCGAGCGCGGCCAGCGTCCGTGCCGCGAGCGGGGCGCGGTCCGTGCCGCCGTGCTCGCCGTACAGCACCACCAGCGTGTCGCGCCGCGGAATGCGCCGCCAGGCCTCGATCTCGATGCGCGACAGCGGCAGG
The DNA here is from genome assembly GCF_041355175.1 of Variovorax sp. RCC_210. NCBI lineage: Bacteria > Pseudomonadati > Pseudomonadota > Betaproteobacteria > Burkholderiales > Comamonadaceae > Variovorax > Variovorax sp. RCC_210. The sequence goes on from NZ_JBFUPJ010000003.1 coordinate 617,741, forward strand.
TTCGCGGCCCACAGCGGATGTTCCTGCGCGAACGGGTCTTCCTCGCGCACGTCGAGCAGGGCGGTTTCTTCGCGGGCGATAAGGCGTTCGCGCACGGCGGCGAAAGAAAGAACGGGGAATGAAACAGAAGCAGAGGCTGTCGTCATGCGGGTGTCGAGGAAGACCTGAGTTCGGCGCTGCGGTCCCACAGGTTGGGCAGCAGCGCGTTGGAGTAGCCGGAGACGAAGGGCTTGCGCACGTCCTGCGCCGGGTCGGTCGGGTAAGTATGCCGCCGCACCGCGCCGATGTTGGCGCCGTACACGTGGATGCTGATCGACACGCGGTCGGCGTGCGCGTTGTGCACGCGGTGCAGGTCGCCGACGGTGGGCGACACGGCTTCCACGTCGCCCGCGTCCAGTCGCACCGCGTCGCCGTGAGCCTGCACGCGGCCGGTGCCGTCGGGCGCGAAGCCCTGGCTGTACTCGGCGCCGCGCAGCATGCCGATCAGCCCCCACACCGTGTGGTCGTGCACCGGCGTGGCCTGGCCCGGCCCCCACACGAAGCTCACGACCGAGAAGCGCTCGGTGCTGTCCGCATGCAGCAAGAACTGCTGGTAGCGCGTGGGGTCGGGCTGGGCGAAGGCCTCGGGCAGCCAGTCGTCGCGCGCCACCAGCGTGCGCAACAGCGCGCCGCCTTCGCGAAGGATGCGGGGCTCGTCGGGCGCGCTGTCGAGCAGCCGGCCGAAGGCGACCACGAACTCGCGCAGCGGCGCAATCGAGGAGGGCGTGTCGATGCCGCTCACGCCGCGCGCTTCCACACGCTCGTGTCGGTGATCGCGCGCACGTCGACACGCACCGGCAGGATGCCGTCGCGCGCCGAGCGGTCGGCCACCGTCTGCAGCGCCGCGATGTCGGCCTCGCTCACCGGCCGGCCCGCCACCGACGCGCGCGCGGTGATGAGGCGCGACGACTCGATCGGCAGCCGCGTGAGCTGGCTGTACGCCTGCGCATAGGCCTCGGGGTTGGCCAGCGCCCAGTCGCCCGCGCGCGCGAGCCGGTCCAGGAACTGCACGATGGCCGCGCGCTTGGCCGGGTCGGCCAGCGACGACTCGGTGGCCGTGATGAAGCCCAGCGCCGTGTTGATGCCGCGCCCGTCGCGCAGCACGCGGCCTCCCTGCTGCAGCGCGATGGTGTAGTAGGGGTCGAACACCGCCCAGGCGTCGATCTGCTTCGAGGTAAAGGCCGCGGCCGCGTCGGTCGGCAGCACGAACTTCACCGTGACCTCTTCGCGCTTGACGCCGGCTTCCTCGAGCGCGCCGTAGAGCTGGTATTGCGAGATGCTGCCGCGCGCCGACGAGACGACCACGGTCTGCCCGCGCAGGTCGGCCACGCTGCGCAACTTCGAGTCGGGCTGCACCACGGATGCCCAGCGAATCGGCCTTGCCGACGCGCGTGGCGACGATCTTCAACGGCGTCTTGCCGACGGCCGCGGCCAGCACCGGCAGGTCGCCGGCCATGGCCGTGTCGACGGCGGCGCTGCGCTGCGCCTCGAAGAGCGGCGCCGCGCCCTGGAAGTTGGCCCAGCGAAAGGCGAAGGGGGCGCCCTCGAGCGCCCTGGAGGCTTCGAACAGCGAGCGCAGGCCGCCGGCCTAGTTGTGAAGCGTCAAGAGGTTGTTTCTTGACGATTTGATTCTGGACATAGGCGCGATGCCGCCGATGCCGCTGTGCGGGCGATGCCAGTTGTAGTGGTGCTGCCAGCTTGCCAGGGCATCGGTTCGGTGAGCTGAGTTCTGGTAGGTCCAGCCGTAGGCCCACTCGCGCAATGCGGACTGGATGAACCTCTCGGCCTTGCCGTTGGTCTGCGGCCGGTAGGGCCGCGTGAAGCTGTGTTTGATCCCGAGTTCGACGCAAGTTGCCCTGAAGTCTCGCGAGCGGAACGCCGAACCGTTGTCCGTCAGCAGTCGCTGCACGGTGATGCCCAGGCGGGCGTAATAGGCCACTGCATTGCGCAGGAACAGGACTGCCTGTGCCTGCTTCTCGTCAGGATGCATGGCTGTGAACGCCAGTCTTGCGTGATCATCGATGGCCACGAACAGCGTCTCCCAGCCCGCACCATCGACCGAGTCGCG